>CAVOVT010000004.1:97500-151939 GCA_963699925.1 uncultured Gammaproteobacteria bacterium
ATCTAAGTACCCAGAGGAAAAGAAATCAACCGAGATTCCCTTAGTAGTGGCGAGCGAACGGGGAAGAGCCCAGTCACTGATAAGTCTAGTGTATTCTAGCAGAATGGTCTGGAAAGTCCAGCCATAGAGGGTGATAGCCCCGTACGCGAAAGGTGATAGATGAGTGGGTAACGACGAGTAGGTCGGGACACGAGAAATCCTGATTGAAGATGGGGGGACCATCCTCCAAGGCTAAATACTCCTTACTGACCGATAGTGAACCAGTACCGTGAGGGAAAGGCGAAAAGAACCCCGGAGAGGGGAGTGAAATAGAACCTGAAACCGTGTGCGTACAAGCAGTGGGAGCCTGACTTAAGCTGGGTGACTGCGTACCTTTTGTATAATGGGTCAGCGAGTTACTTGTCAGTGGCAAGCTTAACCGAATAGGGGAGGCGAAGGGAAACCGAGTCTTAAATAGGGCGTCAAGTCGCTGTGAGTAGACCCGAAACCGGGCGATCTATCCATGGCCAGGGTGAAGGTAGGGTAACACTTACTGGAGGCCCGAACCCACTACTGTTGAAAAGGAGGGGATGAGTTGTGGATAGGAGTGAAAGGCTAATCAAGCTCGGAGATAGCTGGTTCTCCTCGAAAGCTATTTAGGTAGCGCCTCGTGTATCACTCTCGGGGGTAGAGCACTGTTTCGGCTAGGGGGCCATCCCGGCTTACCAAACCGATGCAAACTCCGAATACCGAGAAGTGTAATCACGGGAGACACACGGCGGGTGCTAACGTCCGTCGTGAAGAGGGAAACAACCCAGACCGCCAGCTAAGGTCCCAAAGTGATGGTTAAGTGGGAAACGATGTGGGAAGGCATAGACAGCCAGGAGGTTGGCTTAGAAGCAGCCATCCTTTAAAGAAAGCGTAATAGCTCACTGGTCGAGTCGGCCTGCGCGGAAGATGTAACGGGGCTAAAACTATCCACCGAAGCTGCGGATTCACACGTTATAGTGTGAGTGGTAGAGGAGCGTTCTGTAAGCCTGTGAAGGTGAATTGAGAAGTTTGCTGGAGGTATCAGAAGTGCGAATGCTGACATGAGTAACGATAATGCGGGTGAAAAACCCGCACGCCGAAAGTCCAAGGTTTCCTGCGCAACGTTAATCGGCGCAGGGTGAGTCGGCCCCTAAGGCGAGGCAGAAAAGCGTAGTCGATGGGAAACAGGTTAATATTCCTGTACTTGCTTGTTACTGCGATGGGGGGACGGAGAAGGCTAGGCTAGCCGGGCGTTGGTTGTCCCGGTTTAAGCGTGTAGGAAGAGTTCTTAGGCAAATCCGGGAACTCATATTCCGAGACGTGATGACGAGTCTGCCTTAGGGCAGACGAAGTAGTTGATGCCAAGCTTCCAGGAAAAGCCTCTAAGCTTCAGATATCATTGAACCGTACCGCAAACCGACACAGGTGGACAGGTAGAGAATACTAAGGCGCTTGAGAGAACTCGGGTGAAGGAACTAGGCAAAATGGCACCGTAACTTCGGGAGAAGGTGCGCCCTCTGATGGTGAAGGACCTGCGTCTGGAGCTGATGAGAGGTCGCAGAAAACAGGTGGCTGCGACTGTTTATTAAAAACACAGCACTCTGCAAACTCGAAAGAGGAAGTATAGGGTGTGACGCCTGCCCGGTGCCGGAAGGTTAATTGATGGGGTTAGCCGCAAGGCGAAGCTCTTGATCGAAGCCCCGGTAAACGGCGGCCGTAACTATAACGGTCCTAAGGTAGCGAAATTCCTTGTCGGGTAAGTTCCGACCTGCACGAATGGCGTAACGATGGCCACACTGTCTCCACCCGAGACTCAGTGAAATTGAAATCGCTGTGAAGATGCAGTGTACCCGCGGCAAGACGGAAAGACCCCGTGCACCTTTACTATAGCTTTGCACTGGACTTTGAGTTTGTCTGTGTAGGATAGGTGGGAGGCTATGAAGCGGTGACGCTAGTCGTCGTGGAGCCAACCTTGAAATACCACCCTGATAAGTTTGAGGTTCTAACCTAGGCCCGTAATCCGGGTTGGGGACAGTGTATGGTGGGTAGTTTGACTGGGGCGGTCTCCTCCCAAAGAGTAACGGAGGAGCACAAAGGTACCCTCAGCGCGGTCGGAAATCGCGCAGTGAGTGTAAAGGCAAAAGGGTGCTTGACTGCGAGACTGACAGGTCGAGCAGGTACGAAAGTAGGTCTTAGTGATCCGGTGGTTCTGTATGGAAGGGCCATCGCTCAACGGATAAAAGGTACTCCGGGGATAACAGGCTGATACCGCCCAAGAGTTCATATCGACGGCGGTGTTTGGCACCTCGATGTCGGCTCATCACATCCTGGGGCTGAAGCAGGTCCCAAGGGTATGGCTGTTCGCCATTTAAAGTGGTACGCGAGCTGGGTTTAGAACGTCGTGAGACAGTTCGGTCCCTATCTGCCGTGGGCGTTGGAGATTTGAGAGGAGCTGCTCCTAGTACGAGAGGACCGGAGTGGACGTACCTCTGGTGTTCCGGTTGTCACGCCAGTGGCATTGCCGGGTAGCTATGTACGGAAGGGATAACCGCTGAAAGCATCTAAGCGGGAAGCCCCCTCAAGATGAGATCTCCCTGAGGACTCGATGTCTCCTAAAGGTCCGTTGAAGACTACGACGTTGATAGGCTGGGTGTGGAAGCGCAGTAATGTGTGGAGCTAACCTGTACTAATTGACCGTGAGGCTTGACCATATAACACCCAAACGGTTTGGGTTTTCTCTCCGATCGATGCTGATCGTAGAGAGTGCGACGGGACGGATCATCCCAAATTGCGTGTCTCGTCATCGTCGGTGAGAGACGCATACCGGTTTGCCTGGCGGCAATAGCGGACGGGAACCACCCGATCCCATTCCGAACTCGGAAGTGAAAACGTCCCGCGCCGATGGTAGTGTGGCGCTATGCCACGCGAGAGTAGGTTATCGCCAGGCTCTTAATGCAAACCCCGGCGCGTTCCGCGCGCCGGGGTTTTTCATTTGTGCGCCCGGCAGGGCGCACTCACTTGGAGGTGGAAGTCCTCTACACACCCGACAAGGGGAAGTGTTAGCGGAAGGCAAGGGTGTCTTGCGGGCGACTCAAGTCTGAAGGAAGCCGGAAGCAAAGCGCTGGCGCGACGAACAGGAAGCGGATAGAGGCGGCACCGCGGGGTGAGCAGGCAAAGAGATGCAAAGCCCGATACGTGTACGGAACGCGGTGACGTAGATCCGACGCGCATAAGCGTGAAGGTGAGTGCGCAATACCCGGGGAGATCTGACGGCGTGCCGCTGTGCTACGCGATCGAGAGGTCTGCGGAGGCGCTGTCAGAAGTCAGCAGAGGCCATAGTAGGCAGCGATGCCGAAGGGCCGAACGACGACACCGAGAGTAGGACGGATGATCTCGATGCCGACTGAGGAAGCAGAAGCGCCCGCAAGGGCGGCCGAGGCGCGAGGTGCGGAGCGGAACTGCCGGCGCGGCGCCCCTCGGTGCTGAGGCCGGCACGGCGACATCCGGGCGAACGAAATCGGAGAGCCGCGAGCCGCGTGAGCGAAGCTCATGGAGCGAGTGGTTGAACGCAGCAACCTGAGGCTGGCGTACCAGCGAGTGGTCGAGAACAAGGGCGCGGCGGGAGTCGATGGGATGCCGGTGTCCGAGCTCAAAGACTGGCTTGCGGTGCACTGGCCGAGCGTGAAGAGAGCGCTGCTGGAAGGCGATATCTGCCGCAGCCGGTGCGCAGGGTGGACATACCGAAGCCGACGGGCGGGGTACGGACACTGGGCATGCCGACGGTGGTGGATCGGCTGATCCAGCAGGCGCTGCATCAGGTCTCTGCAACCGCTGTTCGAGCCGAGGTTCTCGGAGCACAGCTACGGCTTTCGTCCGGGACGAGGCGCGCATCAAGCGGTGCGCAGGGCGCAAGCGTACATCCGCGAGGGTAAGCGCTGGGTGGTGGACATCGATCTGGAGAAGTTCTTCGACCGAGTCAACCACGACGTGCTGATGGCGCGGGTGGCGCGAAGAGTCGAGCGATGCACGAGTGCTGAAGCTGATCCGCCGGTTCTTGGAAGCGGGGATGATGCGAGAGGGCGTGGTAGAAGCGCGCACGGAAGGCACGCCGCAAGGCGGGCCGCTGTCGCCGCTGTTATCCAACATCCTGCTCGACGACCTGGACCGGGAACTGGAAGGACGCGGGCTAGCGTTCTGCCGCTACGCGGACGACTGCAACATCTATGTCGGCAGTCGAGCGGGCGGGTGAGCGGGTGATGAGCGGAATCAGGGTGTTCCTGCGAGGACGACTTGAAGCTGCGAGTCAACGCGGCCAAGAGCGCGGTGGCGCGGCCGTGGGAGCGGAAGTTCCTGGGGTTACAGCGTGACCGCGCAGCGCGAGGCGCGTCTGCGGATCGCCAAGCCGAGCGTGCAACGACTGATGCAGCGAGTCCGCGAGAAGCTGCGAGCGGGCGCGGTCGATCGTTGCGGCACACGATCGAGACGCTCAACCCGCTGCTGCGCGGCTGGATCAATTACTTCCGGCTGACTGAAAGCAAGACGGCGTTGGAGGAACTGGACGGTTGGATGCGGCGACGAGCTGCGCTGCCTGCTGTGGCGGCAGTGGAAGCGGCCGACGACCCGCGCGCGCAAGCTGCGTGCGCTCGGGCTCGACGCGGATGCGTGCTTGGCGATCAGCAGCGGCAACGGTCATGGTCCGTGGTGGAACGCCGGAGCGTCTCACATGCACCAGGCTTTCCGACGGCCTGCTTCACGCGTCTGGGGCTGGTCTCGCTGCTGGCACGAGTGGCAGCGACTTCAGCGTGTTCGTTGAACCGCCGGATGCGGAACCGCACGTCCGGTGGTGTGGGAGGGCGGCGGGGGTAACCCCGCCCCCTACCCGATTTTTTTTCGAGAGTGCGTGACGCGCGCCGCGCCGGCTAGAGGCGCTGGCCGCCGTCGATCTCGAGCACGCGGCCGTTCACGTAGTCGTTCTGCACGATGAACGCGGCCGTGTCCGCGATCTCGCTCGGCTCGCCGAGGCGCTGGACGGGGATCCCGGCGGCCATCTTCTCGAGGATCTCGGGCTTCATGCTCGCGACCATCTCGGTCTTGATGAAGCCGGGCGCGATCGCGTTCACGCGAATGCGGTAGTCGAGCGAGCTCTTTCGCCCAGACGACCGTGAGCGCGGATACGCCCGCCTTCGCCGCGGAGTAGTTGCTCTGCCCGAAATTGCCGGCGCGCGAAAGGCTCGAGATGTTGATGATGCAGCCCGGGTTGCCGAGCCGGATCATCCGCTCGGCGGCCTCGCGTCCGCAGAGGAACACGCCCGTGAGATTCACGTCGATCACGGCCTGCCATTGCGCGAGCGGCAGCTTGCCGACGACCGCGCCGTCCTTGACCTTCACGAGCAGGCCGTCGCGCAGAATGCCGGCGTTCGCGATCATGCAATCGAGCCGCCCGAAGTCGGCCACGACGCGGTCGAACGCGGCGCTGATCTCGCCCTCGTCCGCAACGCTCGCGCTGTAGGTCTCGGCGCGCCGGCCGAGCGCCGGCACGCTCGCGCGACGGCGTCGAGACCCGCGGCGTCGAGGTCGACGAGCGCGAGATCGCGCCGAGCTCCGCGAAGCGGCGGGCCATCGCGGCGCCGAGCCCGCGCCCCGCGCCGGTGATCAATACGGTCTTGCCTTCGATCTGCATGGGGCTCCAGCTCGCCGATGTTAGCGGTTCCGCCCGCGCCGCGCCATCGGCAAGCGGCGCGGCCGATCTGCGGTATGCTCGCCGGCCCGAAGACGCCGCCGCTCAGTCCCCATGGCCGCATCGAGATATCTCGACCGCATCGCGATCTCTTGTCGACGATCTGCATCGTGCATTGCCTCGCGATGCCGTTCGTCGTCGCGCTTTGCCGGTCGCGGCGCTCACGTTCGGAGCGACGGCCATTTCCACGCGCTGATGCTCTGGCTCGTCGTGCCGACGAGCGCGATCGGCTTCTCCCTCGGCTATCGCGTGCACCACAACGGCGTCGTCGTGGCGGCGCCGTGGCCGTGGCCGTGCTCGCGCTCGTCGCGCTCTGGGGCCACGACCACTGGGACCCGACGTTCGAAGTCACCGTGAACGTGGCCGCGAGCATCTGCTCGCGATCGCGCACTGGCGGAACTTCCGCGAGGTCCGCGCTGCACCGCCACCTACGACGGCTGGCCGCGATCGCCGGCGGTGCCGAGCCGCCCGGTTCGAGCGCGAGCTCGTGCGTGAACAGCTCGCGATGCGCCGTGAGATGGGACGCGCAGACGAGCTGCGTGCCGTGCGCCACCGTCGCGGCGAGCGCGCGGTTCAGCGCCGCCGACGCGTCCTCGTCGAGACCTTCCCATGGCTCGTCGAGCAGCAGCAGCCGCGGCCTGTTCACGAGCGCGCGCGCGATCAGCGCGCGGCGCGCTTGGCCGTAGGAGAGCGTCGTGAGCGGCCGCGCCGCGAGCGCGTCGAGCGTGAACTCCGCGAGCAGCTCGTCGACGCGCTGCGTTCTCGCGCGCGGTGGGCGCGCGCGTGAGACCGAAGCTCGAATCGAAGCCCGACGCGACGCAGCTCGCGTACCGTCGTCGGATAGCGATAGGCCGCTTGGAGCTCGGGCGATACCCATGCGACTTGCCGGCGCAGCGTCCAGACGCTGCGCGGATAGCCCAAGCGCCGGGCCAGCGGATCGCGCCGCCCCTGCGCCGGACGCAGCTGTCCGTGCAGCATGCGCAGCAACGTGCTCTTGCCGGAGCCGTTGGCTCCGGTCACGAGCCACTGTTGGTTCGGCGTCGATTCGCCAGTCGAGATCGCGGAGCACGCGCCGCGGGCCGAGCCAGACGCTCGCGTTCTCGAGCTCGACGAGCGGGGCACGCTCGCGGTCCGCCGGCTCCGACCGCCGACCGCGGTCGGCGCGCGCTCCGCGCCGCGTGCACGGGTGGGCATCGGCTTCGCCGCCGCGCCGGCCGCTCGCGTCGTGCCGCGCGTGTCGCGCATGGCCGGTACGTCGACCTCCGACCGCGCGCCGCTCGCGACGATCCGGCCGTGCTCGAGCCGCACGATGCGGTCGATCGCGCTCGGCAGGTCGGCCTCGACATGGGCCGCGCAGACGAGCGCGACGCGTTCCGGCACGCGCTCGAGCAGCCCGCCGAGCTCGATTCGCGCGGCGCGGTCGAGGCCGCTCGCCGGCTCGTCGAGCAGCAGCACGCTCGGCGCGAATGCGACGCCGCGCGCGATCAGCACGCGGCGCTGCTCGCCGCGCGACAGCTCGAGGAAACGCCGCGGCGCGAGAAGCGCCACGCCGAGCTCGCCCATCGTCGCGAGCGCGAGCTTGCGCTCTCGCGCCTCGGGATGCCGGCGTGGCACGTCGGTTCGATAGATGCCCGACAGCACGACGTCGAGCGCGGTGAAGTTCCAGCTCAAGCGCGCGTAGCGATCCTGGAGCTCGTGGCTCACGACGACGATCTCCTGCGGGCCGCGACCGCGTCGTGCTGGACGCGCCGCGGCCGAAGTCGTAGCGCCGGTCGCCGCGCTCCGGGGCGGGCCAGACCGTTCCCGCGATGAGACCGAGGAACGTGGTCTTGCCGCTGCCGTTCGCGCCGACGACGCCCCAGCGCTCGCCGCGCTCGAGCCGCCACGTGATGTCGCGCAGCACCGGTACGCCGGCGATGTCGACGTCGACTCGATCGAGGATGACTAGCGGTGCGGGATTCATGCGCTCGATCGGCTCGGCTGTCGTGCGGCGAGCGCGAGTTTACCTGAGCTAGACTAGCGGACGGGGCTTGCGAACGATGCAGAACGTCTGCCGACCGCCGCCGACGTCGCCGAAGCGCACCTGCGCATCCGCGACTGGATCGTCGAGACTCCCGTGCTCGAGTCGGACGCGCTGAGCCGCCGCATCGGCACGCGCGTGCTGCTCAAGGCCGAGTGCTTGCAGCGCGGCGGCAGCTTCAAAATTCGCGGCGCGCTCAACCGGCATCCTGCAACTGAGTCACGACGAGCGC
This sequence comes from uncultured Gammaproteobacteria bacterium, assembly GCA_963699925.1. Lineage (GTDB taxonomy): Bacteria > Pseudomonadota > Gammaproteobacteria > Steroidobacterales > Rariloculaceae > FEN-1219. The sequence continues at coordinate 105,499 of CAVOVT010000004.1, forward strand.
AGCGCGGGCGTGGTCGCGTTCTCGTCGGGGAATCACGCGCAGGCGGTCGCGATCGCGGCTCGTTGGCTCGGGTGTCGCGCGACGATCGTCATGCCGCGCGACGCGCCGCGCGCGAAGCTCGACGGCACACGCGCCTACGGCGCCGAGATCGTTCTCTACGATCGCGAGCGCGACGACCGCGAGGCGATCGCGGCGCGGCTCGCCGCCGAGCGAGGCGCCGCGCTCGTGCCGCCGTTCGACCATGCCCACGTGATCGCGGGGCAGGGCACCGCGGCGCTCGAGCTCGGCCGGGCGCTCGCGCTGAAGCACGTGACCCTCGACGCGCTCTACACCCCGTGCAGCGGCGGCGGTCTCGTGGCGGGCTCGGCGCTCGCGATCAAGTCGCGTGTTTGCCGGCTGCGCCGTCTATGCGGTCGAGCCCGTCGGATACACGAGGCTCGCGGATTCGCTGCGGGCCGGGCGAGCGGCAGCGTGCTGAGCGCGCATCCGCCGACGCTTTGCGACGGCCTGCGTGCGCCCGCGGCCGGCGCGATCACGTTCGCGATCAATCGGCGCGAGCTCGCGGGCGCCGTTGCCGTCGACGATGACGCCGTGCTCGAGGCGATGGCGCTCGCTGCCGAGCACCTCAAGGTCGTGTTGGAGCCGTCGGGCGCCGCCGGCGCTCGCCGCTCTGCTGCGCAACCCGCCACGGGGAGCCTGCGTCGCCGTGATCCTCTCGGGCGGCAACGTCGACGCGGAATTATTGTCGAACGCCGTGACGCGCCGCGCGGGCACGCTGACGCGGCGTCGCAATCAGACCCATGTCGTCTCGCTTTCGTTGGCGAAGGGAAAGTGAGACAGCACCTGCGCGATGGACCATAATGCCGCGTCGCGAGCAGGGGAGGAGAGCGTCGGGCACCGTATGCAGCTGCGCCAGATTGCACGGTTGGATGACTGGTATCGGTTCGAGCCGGGCACCTTGTTCATCACCGGGTCTGCAAGCGCTGGTGCGGCTGTTGCTCGCGCAGGGCTACCGCGACCGGGCCGCCGGCCTGCACACCGCGGGCTTCGTATCCGGTTATCGCGGCTCGCCGCTCGGCGGCCTCGATCGGGAGCTCTGGCGCGCGGGCAAGTTTCTCGACGCCGCGGACATTCGCTTCCAGCCCGGGCTGAACGAGGACCTCGCTGCCACCTCGATCTGGGGCTCGCAGCAAACCAATCTGTTCGCGGGTGCACGCTACGACGGCGTGTTCTCGCTCTGGTACGGCAAAGGGCCCGGCGTCGACCGCTCGGGCGACGCGCTCAAGCACGGCAACGCGGCCGGCACGTCGGCGCACGGCGGCGTGCTCGTCGTCGCGGGCGACGATCACACCTGCAAATCGTCGTCGCTGCCGCATCAGAGCGAATACAACTTCATCGACGCGTTGATCCCGGTGCTCAACCCGGCCGACGTGAGCGAGATCGTCGAGCTCGGCCTCTACGGCTTCGCGCTGTCGCGTTTCAGCGGCTGCTGGATCGGCCTCAAGGTCACCCAGGAGACGGCCGACGCGACGCAGTCGTTCGAGCTGTTGCCGCAAGAGATGCGCATCGTGACGCCGGTCTTCGACATGCCGCCGGGCGGGCTCAACATCCGCTGGCCCGATCCGCCGAACGATCAGGAGTACCGTCTCCAGCGGCACAAGCTGCGCGCGGCGCTCGCGTTCGCGCGCGCGAACGCGCTGAACCGCACGGTGATCGAAGGCCGCACGTCGCGGCTCGGCATCGTGACGACCGGCAAGGCTCATCTCGACACGCTCCAGGCGCTCGACGATCTCGGCATCGACCAAGCGCGCGCGGCGGAGATCGGCATCAAGCTGTTCAAGGTCGGGATGAGCTGGCCGCTCGAGCCCGAGACGATCCGCCGCTTCGCGGACGGGCTCGAGGAAATCATCGTCGTCGAGGAGAAGCGCAGCGTCGTCGAGAGCCAGCTCAAGGAGCAGCTCTACAACTGGCAGGCGCGCACGCGGCCGCTGATCGTCGGCAAGCGCGACGAGCGCGGCGAGTGGCTGTTGCCGTCGAACGGCGAGCTCACGCCGGCGCTGATCGCACGCGTGCTCGCGAAGCGCATGCTTCGGTTCTATTCGAGCTCCGACATCGAGGAGCGCGTGCGCTTCCTCGAGCAGCAAGAGGCGCACCTGGCGGAGCTCACGACCGACGTGCAGCGCGAGCCGCACTTCTGCTCGGGCTGCCCGCACAACACGTCGACGCGGGTGCCGGACGGCAGCCGCGCGGTCGGCGGCATCGGCTGCCATTACATGGCCGCGTGGATGGACCGCGGCACGGTGACCTACACGCAGATGGGCGGCGAGGGCGCGACCTGGATCGGCCAGGCGCCGTTCACGGACACGCAGCACGTGTTCCAGAACCTCGGCGACGGCACCTACGCGCACTCGGGCGTGCTCGCGATCCGCGCGGCCGTCGCCGCGGGCGTGAACATGACCTACAAGATCCTGTTCAACGACGCGGTCGCGATGACCGGCGGTCAGCCCGTCGAGGGACACCTCACGGTGGCCGGCGTCGCGCAGCAGCTCGCGGCCGAGGGCGTGCAGCCCGTGATGGTCGTGAGCGACCAGCCCGGAGAAGTACGCGCGCTCGTCGCTGCCGGCCGGCGTCACCGTGCACGATCGGCGCTATCTCGACCGTTTGCAGCGCGAGCTGCGCGAGGTCAAGGGCGTTTCCGCGCTGATCTACGACCAGACCTGCGCCGCGGAGCTGCATCGCAAGCGCAAGCGCGGCACGATCGAGGCGCCCGACAAGCGCGTCGTGATCAACGAGCTCGTCTGCGAGGGCTGCGGCGACTGCAACGTTCAGTCGAACTGTCTGTCCGTGATGCCGCTCGAGACCGAGTTCGGGCGCAAACGCCGGATCAACCAGTCGTCCTGCAATCAGGACTTCAGCTGCCTCGAAGGCTTTTGTCCGAGCTTCGTCACGCTGCGCGGCGCAAAGCGCAATCCGCCGCGCCCGCTCGCCTCCGAGGTGCTGCCGAGCTTGCCCGAGCCGCCGCGGGCGGAGAACGGTGCCGTGCACAACATCCTGATCGCCGGCATCGGCGGCACGGGCGTCGTGACGGCGAGCGGCCTGCTCGGGCTCGCGGCGCATCTCGAAGGCAAGCACGTCGTGCAGCTCGATCAGACGGGGCTCGCGCAGAAGTACGGCGCGGTGCTGTCGCACGTGCGGATCTCGACGGACCGCAGCCGTCTGCACGGGATGCGAATCCCGGCCGGGCAGGTGGATCTCCTGCTCGGCGCGGATCTCGTCGTCGCGGCCGGGCGCGAGCCGCTGTCGATGCTCTCGTCGAACCGCTCGGCGGTGATCGTCAACGTTCACGAGGAGCTGCCGCCGAGCTTCATCCGCGACCCCGATTTCGTCTTCCCGGGCAAGAAGATGCTCGACGCGCTGCGCACGGCGAGCCGCGCGAACGGCGTCGCGACGCTCGACGCGACGCGGCTCGCTTCCGATCTTCTCGGCGACAGCATCGGCGCGAACGTGCTGATGCTCGGCTTCGCGTTCCAACGCGGCCAGTTGCCCGTGTCGGGCGCGGCGCTCTATCGCGCGCTCGAGCTCTACGGTCGCAACGTCGAGGAGAACAAGCTCGCGTTCGACTGGGGCCGATTCGCCGCCGAGAGCCCGGAGCAGGTCGAGCGCCTCGCGACCGCGAGAGAGGACGACGATCAGCCGTCGAAGACGCCCGCCGAGGCGATCGCGAGGCGCGAGGCGTTTCTCGTGCAGTACCAAAATCGCGCGTACGCGGACCGGTACCGCAAGCTCGTCGATCGCGTCGCGGCGGCGGAGCAGCGCGTGCGGCCGGGGAGCCAACGAGCTCCTCGATGCCGTCGCGCGCAACTACTTCGCGCTGCTCGCGTACAAGGACGAATACGAGGTCGCGCGTCTGCACACCGCGACCGATTTTCTCGCGAGCCTGCGCCGCAACTTCGGCGCCGATGCACGGCCGACGTTCCACTTCTCGCCGCCGCTGTTCGCGGGCACCGATCCCGCGACCGGTCGACCGAAGAAGTACGAGCTCGGGCCGTGGGTGCTGCCGCGTGCTCCGGGTGCTCGCGAAGCTCAAGTTCTTGCGGGGCACCAAGCTCGACCCGTTCGGCTATGGCGAGGACCGTCGGCTCGAGCGCGCGCTGATCGTTCGCTACGAGCGGCTGATCGAACGGATCGTGGCCGAGCTCGACGACCGTCGTTACGAGCTCGCACTCGAGCTTGCGCGAGGCCCGAGCGCGATTCGCGGCTATGGTCCGATCAAGCGGGAAGCTGCGGCCCGCGCTGCGGAGCGCGAGCAGCGTTTGCTCGAGACGTGGGAAACGCCGGCACTCTGCGCCGAAGCGCCGGAGCGCGCGAGCGCGGCCTAGCTAGCGGCGCTTGCGCCCCGACTCCGCCGCGGTCGCGCAGCGGATGCAACGGTCGGCGAACGGGTGTGCGACGAGCCGCGCCATCGGAATCGTCTCGCCGCAGTCCACACAAATCCCGTACGTTTCGTTCTTGATCTGATCGAGCGCCTTGGCGATCTTGCTGATTTCAGTGCGCGCCTCGTTCCCGAGCGCGTCGACGACCTCGGCGTTCTCGAGCTCTTGGGCCTGCTCTTGCGAGTCCGCGCTCCGGCCCGCGGTGAGGTTCTCCTTGAGCCGCTCGAGTCGGCGCGTCAGCTCCGCCTGTTTCGCAAGCAGCTGCTCGTGGATCTGTGCGTACTGGCTCATCTCGGTCCCACTTTCATCGTCGATCGCGGTGGCGCGACCGCCGGCGTCTGCCGATTTGTTCATTGCGCTTGGCGGCCCGCTGAAAAGCGGCACAACCGAGGCTCGACTTGCTGCCGCGGCGCGCGCCCGTCTAGGATCGTCCCCCCGGCGCGGCTCGCTCGCATTAACGTCAAGCATAGCTCCGTTCTCGCTTCGACCCAAACGAGGGAAGATGTGATTTCCGACTGCATCACCGAGAGATCGTTCCCGGGACACGCCGTAAATGGGGACATTCCGCATTTCGCGGGTGCTACACCGACCCAAACGTATGCGCTGTCCGCGAAAACCGGAATGTCCCCATTTACGGCGACGGTCCCGGAAACGACCTTATGAAGATACTGGCGGGGACGAGCGGGTTTTCGTACAAGGAGTGGGTCGGCCCGTTCTACCCCGAGAAGACGGCCGCGAAGGCGATGCTCGCGTACTACGCGACGCGGCTGCCCGTCGTCGAGATCAACAACACGTTCTATCGGATGCCGAACGCCGACGCGATCGGCGTATGGCGCGCGCAAGTACCCGATTCTTTTCGCTTCGCCATAAAAGCGCCGCGTCGGATCACGCACGTGAAGCGGCTCAAGGACTGCAAGGGCGAGCTCGATTATCTGTTCGCGGCGCTCGAGGCACTGAAGCCTTGCCTCGGCTCGATCCTGTTTCAACTGCCGCCGTTCGCGAAAGTCGACGTCGCGGCGCTCTCGTCGTTCGTCGAGCAGTTGCCGCAGGGTTGCCGCGCAGCGTTCGAGTTCCGCAACGCCTCGTGGCTCGCGCCCGACGTCTACGCCGTGCTCGAGCGCTCGCAATCTCGCGCTCGTCCAAAGCGAGGTCGACGAACCGCTCGAGGGGGATCTCCCGTGGACCGCGGACTGGGCGTACTTGCGCCTGCGCCGAGTCGTCTACACGCCCGCCGACCTCGACGTGTGGCTCGCGCGCCTGCGCGCAGCCAAGCTCACCGAGGCGCACGTCTTCTTCAAGCACGAGGACCAAGCAACCGGCCCGCTGCTCGCCGAGCAATTCCAGCGCCTCGCCGGCTAGCGAGCGATTCCGCGCGCCCTTGCGCAAATAACAATGCGTCGCTTCGCGCGTGCCGTCGGCGGCAGCTACCGAAGGCCGCTCCCGAGACCGTCGCCGCACAGGGATGTGCGGCGCCGAGCCCCAGGGATGGTTTCTTGGCGTGTCTCGGGAGCGGTCTTCGGTAGCTGCCGCCGACGGCACGCGCGAAGCGACACCTTATCAGTCGCGATCGCGGGTCAAAGCGCGGAACCGCGAGAAGTGCCGGAGCGCCGCCTGCTCGTCGCCGGTCTGCTGGTAAAGCCGCGCGAGATTGAAGTGCACGTCGGCCACCCGCGGATCGAGCCGCACCGCCTCGACGTACTCGGCGATCGCTTCCTTGGTCGCGCCCCGATCTTCGAGCACCACGCCGAGATTGAAGCGCGCGGTGGGGTGATTCGGATCGAGCGCGAGCGCCTCGCGATAGAGCCGCTCCGCGTCATCGAGCGCGCGCGCCTGATGGCGCAGCCGCCCGAGGTTGATCCGGGCCGCGACGTGATCGAAGTCGGTCTCGAGCACGCGGCGGTATGCGAGCTCGGCTTCGCCGTTCGCGCCGATCTGCTCGCTCTCGAGCGCGGCTTCGAAGAGCTCATCGGCATTTCCCGCCGAGTGCAGCGCGCGCTGCACCGAGTCGCGCGCGAGCGGTGCGACCTTCTCGCCGAGCTCGCGCACGTTGAAGTCGAACAGCGTCTGCTTCGACTCGGGCTCCCAGCTCGTGCTGTTATCGCGGACGATCACGCGATTGCCGTCGATCTGCACGCGCACGGCGCTCAATGGCCGATCGGCGGGCAGTTGCTCGGCGAGCGCGCGCAGCGCGCTCAGGATCCGGCGCGGTTTGAGCTTCGCGTCCTCGAGTCCCTTGGCGGTGCGCAGCAATACGAGATCCTGGAACGAGAACTCGAAACGCCCGCTCGGACCGGAACGCGGCGCGACGACGCCCGAGCGCACGAGGGAACGCACGCGCTGCGCGGCGATGCCGAGCAGGTCAGCTACCTCGCGCGTGGAATACGCCTTCATGGCGTGCAAGTTACTTGGCAGCGACGCGCTTCTTCGCGACGGGCTTGGATTTGGCAGCTTTCTTTTCCGCAGGTGGCTCCGCCTGCTGCGCGGGCTTGCGCGCATGGCCGGCGGCGAGGCTCGCTTTGAGCGCCTCCATGATATCGATGATCTTGTGCTCGGGCTCCGCGGTCGGCGCGATCGTGATGTCCTCGCCTTCGACCTTGCGATTGATGAGCTCGAGCATCCGGTCGCGCACCTCGTCGCGATAGTTCTCCGGCGCGAATTTGTCGCTCGCGGCCTGCTCGATGAGCTGCGTAGCGAGCTTGAGCTCGGCGGGCTTAACGGTCGCGTCCTCGATCGGCACCTCGGCGAACGAGCGCAGCTCGTCGGGGTAGTGGAGCTGCTCCATGACGAGACCTTTCTCGCCCATCGGCCGCACCATCACGAGGTACTGCTTGCCGCGCGCGGCGTACTTGCCGATGCCGATGCGGCCGGTCTCGTTGAGCGCCTGCGCGAGCAGCTTGTAGGCGCGCGCGCCGCCCTTGTCCGTGCCGAGGTAGTACACCTTGTCGAGATACTGCCGGTCGATCTGGTCGGCCTGCAGGAATTCGACGATGTCGATCGTGTGGGTCGCGGCGGCCTCGAGCGCCTTGAGCTCGTCCGGCTCGAACAGCACGTACTGACCTTTCGCGAACTCGTAGCCTTTGACGATCTCCTCGCGCGCCACGACCTCGCCGCTGCGCGAGTTCACGAGCTGTTGCTTGATTCGCGAGCCGTCCTTCTTGTCGATCTGGTTGAAGGAGAGCGCGCTCTTTGGTTCCGCGCCCGAGTAAAGCTTGACCGGAATCGAGACGAGCCCGAACGAGATGGTGGCGGTCGACAACGCTCGCGCTGGCATGCGCGGATCATATATGCTCGGCCCCGCCGTGACAACAAAAAATACCGGCAAGTTAGAGACTTATCGCGCAAAGCGAAAGGCAGATCAAACTCCGGAGCCGTTCGGTCCCGCCCGCGTAGGAGGCTCGCGCTTCGTCGTCCAGCAGCACGCGGCGCGGCGCATGCACTACGACTTCCGGCTCGAGCTCGACGGCGTGCTGAAGTCCTGGGCCGTGCCGAAGGGCCCGTCGCCGAATCCGGCCGACAAACGGCTCGCGGTCCACGTCGAGGACCACCCGGTCGAGTACGCGAACTTCGAGGGCATGATCCCACCCGGCAACTACGGCGCCGGCGCCGTGATCGTCTGGGACCGCGGCCGCTGGGTCCCGCTCAACGACATCGACGAGGGCTTCGTCAAAGGCAAGCTGCTGTTCGAGCTGCGCGGCTACAAGCTGCGCGGCAAGTGGACGCTCGTGAAGACGAAGCGCGGCAAGGACGAGTGGCTCCTGATCAAGGAGCGCGACGCGCTACGCGACTCAAGCGGGCACGGACGACTATCCGCACGACTCGGTGCTCTCGGGGCGCACGGTCGAGCAGGTCGGCGCGGCGGAGGACCGCGGCGCCGCGCTCGCGGCGCGCTTGCGCAAGCGCGGCGCGAAGTCGCGCACGCTGCGTGGCTCGGACCTGTCGCCGATGCTCGCGACGCCGGGCAAGCCGTTCACTCGCGCGGGCTGGGTATTCGAGCTCAAGTACGACGGCTATCGACTGCTCGCCGAGAAGCACGACGGCCGCGTGACGCTGCTACTCGCGCGCCGGCAACGACCTCACCGCGACCTTCCCGGACGTCGAGGAGATCGTCGCGGCGCTGCCGTACGAGCGCTTCATCATCGACGGCGAGGTGATCGTCAACGACGCGCGCGGGATCCCGAGCTTCGCGCTGCTCCAAAAACGCGGACGTCTCTCGCGCCGCGTGGATGCCGAGCGCGCGGCGCTCGAGCTGCCGTGCACCTTCTACGCGTTCGATCTGCTCGCGTTCGCCGATCTCGATCTGCGCGCGCTGCCGCTCACGGAGCGCAAAGAGGCGCTCCGCGCTCTGCTGCCGACGATCGGCCCGCTGCGCTATTCCGAGCACGTCGAAGAGCACGGCGAGGCGATGTTCGTCGAGGCCGAGCGGCTCGGGCTCGAGGGCGTCGTCGGCAAGCGCGCCGCGTCGCCGTACGTGAGCAAGCGCTCGCAGGATTGGATCAAGGTCAACGCCGCGAAGTCCGACGACTTCGTCGTCGTGGGCCTCTTGCCTGCGAAGAACGGCGGCACGGGATTCAGCGCGCTGCTGCTCGCGCAGTACCGCGACGGCGAGCTCACCTATGCGGGCCGAGTCGGGGGCGGCTTCGGCCAGCGCGACTTCAAGGCGATCGAGCCGAAGCTCGAGGCGCTCGAGCGCGGCCGAGGCGCCCGCGGCGGCGCCCGAGGAACGCGGCGCCGATCTGGCTCGCGCCCGGTCCCGTGATCCAGGTGAAGTTCAAGCAGCGGACGCCGGACGGCTCGCTGCGCCAGCCGACCTTCATGCGCGTGCGCGACGACAAGTCCGCGGCGCAGTGCGTCTGGCCGGGCGCCCTCGACGCGGGCGGGGAGACCGAGCCCGCGGCCGACGCGCCGCCCGAAGCGGATGAGCCGGCGTCGGCGGGTCCGCCGCGCACGGTCGATCTCACGAATCTCGACAAGGTGTTCTGGCCTGCCGACGGCTACACCAAGGGCGACATGATCGAGTACTACCGCGGCATCGCGGACTGGCTGTTGCCTTACTTGCGCGACCGGCCCGTCGTGCTCACGCGCTTCCCCGACGGCATCGACGGCAAGTCGTTCTTCCAGAAGGACGCGCCGGTCTACGCGCCGAAGTGGCTCAGGCTCGAGACGATGTGGAGCGAGCAGGCCGAGCGCGAGATCCGCTACTTCGTGCTCGACGACGTCGAGTCGCTCGTCTACGTCGCGAACATGGCGTCGATCCCGCTGCACGTGTGGTCGAGCCGCGTCGCGGCGCTCGAGCGGCCCGACTGGTGCATCCTCGATCTCGACCCGAAGGGCGCGCCGCTCACGGACGTCGTGACGATCGCGCGCTCGATCCACGAGCTCTGCACCGACATCGGCCTCACGAACTTCGTGAAGACGAGCGGATCGACCGGCCTGCACGTGCTGATCCCGCTCGGCGCGCGCTACACGTACGAGCAGTCGCGCACGCTCGCCGAGCTGCTCGCGCGCTTCACCGCCAAGTCGTTGCCCGAGATCGCGACGATCACGCGCGCGGTCGGCGACCGCGGCGGCAAGGTCTATCTCGACTATCTGCAGAACGGCCACGGCCGGTTGCTCGTCGCGCCGTTCAGCGTGCGGCCGCTGCCCGCAGCGCCCGTGTCGATGCCGCTCGAGTGGAAAGACGTGACTGCGCGGCTCAAGCTCGAGCGCTACAACATCAAAACGGCGCGCAAACGGATGCTCGAGCGCGGCGATCCGCTCGCGGGCGTGCTCACCGAGTCGATCGACATGCTCGCGGCGATCGATGCGCTCCAGCGGCGTCTCGCGAAGTGAGGACACCCCGTTCCTTACGGCTTAGAGCGAATTCGGGATTGACTCGCGAAGTAACTGGAGCGGTAGACTCCCGGGCATCGATCGGAGCTGCTGCGTCGTGACGAAACCGCTGAAGAGAAGGGCGACCTACGATGACCTCCGCGAGGTCCCGGACCACTTGGTGGCCGAGATGTTCGACGGCGATCTCTACGCGTCGCCGCGGCCCGCGCTGCCGCATGCTCACGCGACTTCGGTGTTGGGCGGCTGGCTCATGAGCGCGTTTCATCGCCGCACTCCGACGGGTTGGGCAATACTCGATGAGCCCGAGTTGCACTTCGGCAACGACGTGCTCGTGCCTGATCTCGCCGGCTGGCGCCGCGAGCGGTTGCCCGAGGTGCCGGCGGACGCATACATGACGCTCGCGCCGGATTGGGTGTGCGAGGTGTTGTCCGTGTCCACCGAAGGCATCGATCGCGGCAAGAAGCTGCGGATCTATTCGCGCGAGCGCGTTGGACATGTCTGGCTCGTGGACCCGCTGCACCGAACGCTCGAAGTGCTGGCGCTCGACTCGGGAGATTGGGCGGCCATCGCCCAACACGAAGGTGCCGCCACCGTCCGCGCGGCGCCGTTCGCCGGCCAAGCCCTCGATCTCGGCGCGCTCTGGATCTGAGCGCGGCGCGCCGGAGCGGCTAAGCCGCGCGAGCGCGGTAGACCGCTCGCTGCTCGCGCACCTCCATGGAGGGATTCTCCGGCGACATATCGTCGTCGCGCAGGTCATCGAGCCGGTAGCCGAAACGCGGGATCGCGCGCCCGTCCGGGCGCTGGAAGTAGAGCTCGCCGGCGGCATCTCGCCGGAGCCGAAGCCGCCCTCGTGCAGCAGCGTGTGGTGCTGAGTGCAGAGCAACGTGAGGTTCTCGAGGCTCGTGTCGCCGCCGTCTGCCCAGTGCTCGATGTGATGCGCATCGACGTAGCAACGATTGTGGCAACCGGGGAATGAGCAGTGACTGTCGCGTGCCCACAAAGCTCGCCGCAGCGCCGTCGAGATCGTGCGCCGCTTGCGCCCGACGTCGAGCGGCGTGCCGTTCTCGTCCTCCACCAACGTGACGAAGCTGCCGTCGCAGGTGAGCCGCCTCACCGTCTCGATCGGCAGATCGGACCGCCCGACGCCTCCGTGGAGGGCTGAACGGTCCGAGTGCAAGACGACTTGATAGTGATCGGCCGCGGAGCTCGACGTCTCTCGCGCGTCGCCTCCCGTGAGATACGCTTTCGCCATCGCGACGAGTGCATCCGCTTGTTGCGCGCACCAGCCATTCGCCGCGGACCCGAGCGCCTCTACGGAATCGCGGACCTCCATCTTGGACCTCGGAAACGCCGTGAACTCGATCCCGACGGTCGAGTCGCCCGTCTCCGCCGCGCGCTCGAGGGCCTGAGCGATCACTTCGCCCTGCTCGATCGGCACCTCGACGCTGATCTTCATGACTCCGCGTGCTTTGTCACGCCAGAGAGTGCACGACCGCCGCTCCCACGCACGCCACGCAGCCGGCGTCGACTCCGGCGCGACGTTGCGAATCTGCCTGCAGCGCTCCTCGACCTGCGGCGCCGTTGCGCTCAGCGCGTACGCGAGCAGCGAATCCTCGTCGTGCAGCTCCGCGACCCGCGTGAGAGCCCGCACTTTGGAGTACGACAGCCGCCCGTCCGCGAACGCCTCTGACATGGCCGGCATCGCGCGCAGCGCTTGCGCCGTACGCACCTTCTCGCGCGCCGCGGAGAGCGACAGGCCGCAGCGCCACGCCAGCCATTCGGCGCAATTACGTAAGCCCCACTTCGCCCAACCGAAGCGATCGTCGAACTCGCGCACGAGCACGAGCAAGCGATAGGTCTGCGCATTCATCTGGCGCGCGAGGGTGCAGATCTCGGCGTCGAGGTCGTCGATGGATCGGTTGGCGGCCGGCACGTTGGCGGCTGCGGAGCGGGACGAATAGGTGGACATCAGCTGATACCTCCAGGCTATAGCAGACTGGTATTATATACAGCTATCTGCGTGTTTTCTAACTCTTATTAGGGTGTTACGACCGGTTTAGCCGCGCGGACTTGAGGTGTAGATAACTACGGCAGAAGGAGCCCGCAGTAAGAGGTCCGGCTCATTGTAGCAATATGCGTTGCAACAGCGTCTCCAATTCTTTGCCTCATCCCAAGCAATCACGCGGCATATGCCGTCGTGATAAGACACGACGTCGCCGACTCTCGTTATGTTGTCCCCGAACAATCCATCCCATCTCTGGCAAATCTGCCCTCTGAAGGGCATGGTGCGCTGATAGCCCCTCGCTGGGTCGTGACAGTGGCCCACGCTGTAATCGACATGAGGGTACGACCGCCTAGCGATCAGTACGTAATGATCAATAACAAGCGACGAGAAGTCGTGAGAATAGTCCTCTATCCGGACTACGAATCCTCGAGTGAGGCATGGAAGAAGATGTTTGAGCAAGTCAAAACTGGAGATGCAGCAGAGTGGAAAAAGCGGTACGACAATGCCATGGCTTCAATGCACGACATCGCGCTAATTGAGCTCAAATATCCCGTTGATGACGTATCGCCGATTCCCATTTATAGAGGAACGGCCGAGAGCGGACAGCTTGCAGAAATTTATGGTGCAGGTGCGACTGGCACAGATGTCACCGGCGCGCCGGAGTCGGCGCCGCATCGGGGTGTCCTGCGCCGTGGAGAAAATCGCATAACTAATGCTAGCGGACCCTGGCTGCGCTATGTCTTTGACTGCGACGCATCTGCTTCGCCTCTCGAAGGCGCGATTGGGGGTGGCGACGGCGGTGGCCCGTTACTCATCAAGAGCGACGGTAGGTGGGTCTTGGCGGGACTTGCGCACGGGTTGGATGGCTCGTTGGAGGATCTCTTACACCTACGTGCGGGACATTTTCGTCAGGGAGTGTGTGGCCAAACATTCGCCAACACGCGCTTATCGTTCTTCGCTCACTGGATTGATGAAACTACCCATGGGGCGCCAGAGACTTCTACAGAGCAGCAATGACTAGAGGCCGCCTAGTCGACAGCGCACCGAACCCAGCCACCGCATGCACTCGATAAAGCAACCCTCACGACAGCACCGCACCTTTGGCCTCTTCCCAGAATGGCAGCGGCGATGAGCGGCGATGAAGTACATTGAGAAAGTCCTCCAGCCTGGCGAGAAGATCGTCTTCTCCTCCACGTTGAGCTGGGCGGTCTACTTCCCGAGCGTCTTGCTCTGGTTGGCGGCGTTGGCGCTCGCGGTCGCGGGCGGCGCGCTCCAACGGGGCAATGTCTGGCTGTGGTCGGCGCTCGTCGTGGCGCTCTCGCCGCAACCTCGGGCCTGAAGGCCTGGTTCAGGCGCTGGACGACCGAAGTCGACGTGACCGACCGGCGCGTCGTCTATAAGCGCGGCTTCATACGCCGCCATACGGTCGAGATCAACATGGACAAGGTCGAGAGCGTGGACGTCGATCAGTCGCTGTTCGGCCGACTCTTCGACTACGGCGACGTCGTGATTCGCGGCACCGGCGCAGGCATCGAGCCGTTGCGCGGCATCGACTCCCCGCTCGCGTTTCGCAACGCCGTTACCGCGCGCTGACGATAGTCGGAGCCGCCGCGGCGGATCCGGCAACGCCTCAGGACGCCGTTCGCACCGGGATCTCGAAGCGCTCGCAGTAAGCGCGCGAAACGCCGCGTCAGCACGGCGGGATCGAGCCCGTACTGCTCGAGCGTGTAGCGGTGCACGCCGTGCTTGTCCTTCGGATTCGCGGCGAGAAAGCGTTCGATCGCCGCGCGCGCGCCTCCTAAGAGCGGCCAGCCGAGGAAGCCGTAGACGCGCTCGATCGTCTCGAGCGGCGCGCGCTCGATCGACTCGTAGCGCGACGTCGAGGAACTGCGCGGGGTTCGCGCGCTCGCGGACGGCGAGGAAGTCGTCGAGCGCGCGCGCCCAGCGCTCCGTCCAGTCCGCCGCGATCTCGAACGGATCGGCGCTGTCGCTGAACGCGCGTCGCAGCACGGTCGCGTGGCTCGCCATCGACGCCATCACGCGCAGCGGATCGCGATGCGTCTGCACGATCCGCGCGTTCGGATAACGGCGCAGCAGCGCGCCCAAGCTGAACAGGTGTCCGGGCGCCTTGAGCACCCAGCGGTCGCCGGGGCGATGGGCCTGCAGGTGCTGTAGCAGCCGGCGATGAAAGTCGTAGGCGAGATCCTGCCGCGTCGCGCTCGAACCAATCCTGGAACGACGGCACGTTGTGCGTCGTGTGGAACTGAATGCCCATGAAGACTTGCGCGTGGATCGCGATGCATTCCTGCGGCAGGTCGGGCGCGATCGGATGAATGCGCATGAACTCGGGCGCGAGCCGGTTCGCCCAGTCGAGGCGGCGACTGCGTGCGCGCGCGCACGGGATCGATCTCGGCCGGCGTCGCGCCGCGCGCGGCGGGGTACATCACTTCCCAGGTGAACGGCGCGCGGTTCGCCGGATCCTGACTCATGAGCCCGTGCAGATGCGTCGTGCCGGTCCGCGGCAGGCCGATGATGAACACGGGGTCGGCGACGCGCTAAGCGCTCGATCGCGGGATTGCGCGGCGCTCTGCTCCTCGAGCCGCAACAGGTTCTCGAGCAGGCTCACGACGAGCTCGCGCACGGTGATCCGGCCGAGCGTCGTGAGATCGCGCCTCGTCGCGATAGGACTCGAGCAGCCGTTCGAGCGGCTCCTCGATCGGCCACGCGCCGAGCGCGGCTCGACGCCCGCGCGCCGCTCGGCGGCGCGCAGCAAGTCGTCGAGATCGAGCGAGGGCGGATCGGCGCCGAGCCGGCGCAGCGCTCGGCCGCCGGTGTTCAAGGCGCGTCACCGCGCCGCGCACGCAGCGTGCGGAAAAGCTCATCGGTAAGGGGATCACGGGTTTGCTAGTATTCGTCGCGCGGTATTCTCGCCTACGGGGCTTCGGCGCAGCAAATGACCCTCGAGGAAATCCGCTCGTTCGATCCGCGACGTCCCGGATTTTCCGAAGCCCGGGATCGTGTTCAAGGACATCACGCCGCTGCTCGCCGACTCCGGCGGCGTTTCGCGCGACGATCGACGTGCTCGCCGAGCGCGTCGCGCCGCTGCGCGCGGACGGCGATCCTCGCGATCGAGTCGCGCGGCTTCATCTTCGGCGCGGCGCTCGCGAATCGCGCCGGGTTGCCGCTGCAGCTCGTGCGCAAGCGCGGCAAGCTGCCGCGCGAGTCGTTCAGCGTCGAGTACGAGCTCGAGTACGGCGTCGATCATCTCGAGATGCACAAGGACGCCGTGCGCGCGGGCGGCCGCTATCTCGATCGTCGACGACGTGATCGCGACCGGCGGCACCGCAGCCGCGGTCGCGAAGCTCGTCGCGCAGCAGCGCGCGGCCGTCGCGGCGTGCGTGTTCCTGATCGAGCTCACGTTCCTGAACGGCCGCGGCCGGCTCGACGGTCACGACGTGATCAGCCTGATCCTGCTACTTGAGCAGGCGCTCAGTACGAGCGCGTGAGGATGAAGTCCGACAGCCAGAGCAGCGGACGCGAGTCTCAGGCGCAGCGAGCGCAACGCATCGGTCGCGCGCTGTTGAGTCTCGGCGGCGCGCTTGCGCGCGCCTTCGACCCCGAGCGTGGAAGGGTAGGTCGACTTGTCGTTGCTCGCATCGCTGCCGGCGTTCTTGCCGAGCGTGGCCGTGTCTTGCTCCACCTCGAGCAAGTCGTCGCGGATCTGGAACACGAGCCCGATGTCGTTCGCGAACGCGTCGAGGTTCGCGCGCTCCGCGTCGGTGAGCTCGCCGAGCTCGCTCGGCATCATGATCGCAGCGCGGATCAGCTGGCCGGTCTTGCGGCGGTGGATGTCCTCGAGCGCGCGCTCGTCGAGCTTCTTGCCCTCGGCCTCGAGGTCGAGCATCTGGCCGCCGACCATTCCCGCCGGGCCGACCGCCCGAGCGAGCCACGAGATCACCTTGATCTGCCGCTCGGGCCGGGCGACGAGGCCGGGGTCATCGCACAGGATCTCGAACGCGAGCGCCTGGAGCGCGTCGCCCGGCAAGGATCGCGGTGGCTTCGTCGAAGCGGATGTGCGTCGTCGGGCGGCCGCGCCGCAGGTCGTCGTCGTCCATCGCGGGCAAGTCGTCGTGCACGAGGGAGTACGCGTGGACGAGCTCGATCGAGGCCGCTATGACGTCGAGCTGCTCTTCGCCGACGCCGCATAGCTCGCCGCTCGCATACGCGAGCAACGGCCGCACTCGCTTTCCGCCGCCGAGCACCGAGTATTCCATCGCGGCGCGGAGTCGTTCGGGAACGTGGGCGGCGCTGCGCAGGATCTTGGCCAGCTCCGCGTCGACGCGCTTGCGGTAGTGATCGAGCCGTGCCGCAAACTCGCCGCTCGAGGCCCGTGCTATCATAACGGGCCATCGTAACACCGAAGCGGCGCGCACGGCGCAGGCATCCGTGAACACCGAATCGAGCCGATCCCCCAAGCTTCAGCCACGACGATCTCGCCTATCAGGCGCATATTCTTCCGGGAGTCTCGCGCACGTTCGCGTTGACGATTCCGGTGTTGCCGGAGCGGCTCGCGCCGGTGATGACCAACGCCTATCTGCTCTGCCGCCTCGCCGACACGATCGAGGACGACGTCGGCCTCGACGCGGCGCAGAAGTCGGCGTTTCACGTCGGTTCGTCGCCGTCGTGAAAGGCGACGAGCCCGCGGAGCCATTCGCGGCCGCGCTGCTGCCGCTGCTTTCCGATCGCGTGCTGCCGGCCGAGCGCGACCTCGTCGCGAACGCCCCGGCGGTGATGCGGGTGACCCACAGCTTCTCGCGCGCTGAACGCGACGCGCTCGACCGCTGCGTCGGCGTGATGTGCCGCGGGATGCCCGAGTTCCAACGCAGCAAGAGCCTCCGAGGGCTCGCCAATCTCAGCGAGCTCGCTTCTTACTGCTATTTCGTCGCGGGCGTCGTCGGCGAGATGTGCACCGAGCTCTTCTGCCAGTACTGCCCGGACATCGAGAAGCATCGCGACTCGATGATGCGACTCGCCGTCTCGTTCGGTCAGGGTCTGCAGATGACCAACATCTTGAAGGACATCTGGGACGACCGGCAGGCGAACGCGTGCTGGCTGCCGCGCTCGGTGTTCCCGGGCGGCGATTTCGATTTCGAGCACCTCGAGCAGCTGCACACGACCGGCGCGTTCAAGGAAGGCCTCGACGAGCTCGTCGGCCTCGCGCACGCGCACCTGCGCAACGCGCTCGAATACACGACGATGATTCCGAAGCGCGAGACGGGCATCCGGCGATTCTGCCTCTGGGCGATCGGCCTCGCGGTGCTGACGCTGCGCAAGATCCATCGCAATCCCACGTTCCACTCGGGCAACGAAGTCAAAGTGTCGCGGCGCACCGTCAAGGCGACCGTGTTCGCGACCAATCTCACGCTGATGAGCAATCGGGCGTTGCGCATGATCTTCGCGCGCGCGGCCGACGGCTTGCCGCTCGCGAGCCGCGCGGCGACGAGCGTCGAGTTCGTCGCGGCTCTGCCGGGCGGCCGTATCGATGTCGGCTAGCGGCCGCGAGGCGGCCGCCCCAGCTGCTACCTTCGCGGTGATCGTCGCGCTCGGCGTCGAGCGGGCGGCGCTGCGCGCGCTCGTCGACCGCGATCCGCCGCTCGGCGTCATTCAAAGCGGACCGGGGCCCGAGCGCGCCGCGAGCGCCGCAACCGCCGCGCTCGCGTCGGGCGCGGGCGGGCTCGTCTCGTTCGGGCTCGCGGGCGCGCTGCGCGCGGAGCTCGAGCCCGGAGCCGTGCTCCTGCCGCGGCGCGTTCGCTCGGCCGCGGGAGACTCGTTCGACGCGGATCCGGAGTGGCACGCAAAGCTCGCGGCGGCCGTGCGTGCGCTGGGTCTCGGCGCCCGCGCTCGACGACTTGCTCAGCGTTCCGTCGGCCATTACAAGGGTGGCCGATAAGGTCGCGGCCGCCGCGAACGGCGCCGCGGCGGCGGATATGGAGTCCGCAGCGATCGCCGCCGTCGCTGCCCGCGCCGGAGCGCGTTTCGTCGCGTTGCGCGTCGTCGTCGACGCGGCCGCCGACGAGCTGCCGGCGGACGTAGAACGTTGGATCGACGAGCGGGGCGAACGGCGGATCGGCGCCGGCGCTTTCCGCCGCGCTGCATCCGAACCAGTGGCGCGGACTCTGGACGCTCGCGCAGCGCTATCGAGCGGCGCGGCGCACGCTCGCGCGGCTTGCTCCGATCGTAGCGGCCGCTCGCTTCGGCTCGCTGGCGTCGGGCGAGCGCAGCGGCGCGGCCTGAGGCCGACGCGTGTCCAATCTCGCAGATCGAATCGGCGATCGCCTCGCGCGCGTAGTCGGCGCGATGTTGCGTTGGCGCAAGCTCACGATCGTCGCGCTGCTCGGAGCGGCGTTCTTGTGCGTTTGGTATGCGGCCCATCATCTCGGCGTGAACACCGACACGACGAACATGATGTCGCCCAAGCTCGCCTGGCGGCAGAACTTCAACGAGTACCGCGAGGCGTTCCCCTCGCGCGACCGGAACCTTCTGATCGTGATCGACGCGCGGACGCCGGCGCACGCCGATGCGTTCGCGGCGAAGGTGCTCGCCGAGCTGCGCCGCGAGCCCGATCTCTATCACTCGATCTTGCTGCAAGGGGAGGGCGAGTTCTTCGCGCGTAACGGTCTCCTCTATCTGCCGCTCGCGCAGCTCGAGCAACTCGGCGGACCGGCTCACCGCGGCTCAGCCGTTGCTGGGGCTATTGCACGCGCGCTTCGATGGCGCCGCAGTGCTCGACGTCGCGCGTCGGACGCTCGTCGCCGCCGGCGGGCGCGGAGGTCGGCGACACGTCGGCAGCCGCGCCGCTCTATGCAGAGCTCGCGCGGGTGCTCGACGAGGCGAGCGCGGGCCGGACGGCGCTCGAGCCGCTCGCCTGGGGCAACCTGATCTCGACCGGCGCGGCGCAGCAGCAGGGCACGCGGCGCCTCATCGTGCTCCAGCCCGCGCTCGACTTCGGCAAGATTCAGCCCGCCGCGACCGCGATCAATGGCGTTCGCGCGATTGTCGCGCGGCTCAATGCCGCCGAGCCCGAGCCGGTCACCGTGCGGCTTACCGGCAGCGTGGCGATGGAGCACGACGAGCTCGCGAGCGTGAGCGCGTCCGCGGGCATCGGCGGCCTCGTAGCGCTGCTCCTGGTGTGTGGAATCCTCTACGTCGCGCTGCGCTCGTGGCGCCTGCTCGCGATTTCGGTGATCGCGCTGTTCGCGGGATTGGCGTACACCGCCGCGTTCGCCGCGGCGACCGTCGGCCACTTGAATCTGCTGTCGATCATGTTCGTCGTGCTCAACGTCGGCCTCGGCAGCCGACTACGTGATCCACGTCCTGCTCCGTTATCGCGAGCTCATCGCGGAGGGCTACGCGGCCGAACCTGCGCTGCTCACGACGATGCGCGGCGTGGGCTCGTCGCTCTTGCTCGTGCGCCTTTACGACGGCCGCGGGCTTTTACGCGTTCATCCCGACGCAGTTCCAAGGCGTCGCGGAGCTCGGCTGGATCGCGGGCACCGGCATCTTCTTCGGCTTTCTCGCCGCGCGCGACGCTGTTGCCGGCACTGGTGGCGCAATTCGCGTCTTCGCTGCGCGTGCAGAGCACTCGGACTGTGCTCGACCCGCGCATCTTCGTGCCCTTCAACCGGCATGCGCGCGCGGTGCTCGCGGTCGCGGCGGTCGTCATCGTCGCTTCCGGCATCGCGCTGCGGTGGGTCACGTTCGACAGCAATCCGATTCACTTGCGCGACCCGAACAGCGAGTCGGTCAAGACTCTGCTCGAGCTCGCGGCGAGCGGCGACGCTCAGCTGCTGAATCTCGAGGCGGTCGCGCCCGATCACGCGACGGCGACCCGGTGGGCCGCGGGTCTGCGTGGGCTGCCGCAGGTGCGCAACGTGATCACGATCGATTCCCTCGTGCCGAAAGACCAGGACGAGAAGATCGCGGCGCTCGACGACCTGAAGCTCGCCATGGGCCCGTCGTTCGCGCAGCTGAATCGCGCGCCGGCGGATCCCGACCGTCTCGCGGCGTCGCTCGCGGCGCTCGAGAACGCGTCGGGCGGTCGCCCCGAAGCGGCCACGCTGCACGCGGCCGTCACGAAGCTGCGGGCGAGGCTCGCGGGCGAGCCCTCGGCCGATGCGACTCGGCTGCTCGCGGCACTCGATACGGCGCTGACCGAAGGGCTGCCGCCCGAGCTCGCCCGGCTGGCGGCGGGTCTTACGGCACGACCGTTCGGCCGCGACGCGCTGCCCGAGGAGCTCGCGTCGCGCTACGTCGAGCTCCGACGGCCGCGAGCTCGTCGAGATCACGCCCGCCGAGGACGTGAGCGATAACGCGGCGGCGCGGCGGTTCATCGCGGCCGTGCGCGGCGTCGTCTCGAAAGTGACCGGCCCGCCCGTCGTCTACCAGGAGGCGTCGCGCACGGTCGTACGCGCGTTCGAGCTCGCGCTCGTGTATGCGTTCTCGATGGTCAGCGTGATCATCTTCCTCGTGCTGCGCCGGTGGCGAGAAACGCTGCTCGTGATCGTGCCGATCGCGCTTTCCAAACTGGTGACCGCGGGCGCCGCCGTCGCGATTGGCATGCCGTTCAACTACGCGAACATCATCGCGCTGCCGCTGCTCGTCGGTTTCGGCGTCGACAGCGGTATTCACGTCGTGCATCGGATGCGCACGGAAACGGCCGAGCAGCTCTTCGGCACGAGCTCGATGCGAGCGGTGCTCGCCAGCGGCCTCACGATCGTCGCGAGCTTCGGCATTCTCGCGTTCTCGTCGCACGTCGGCACGGCGAGCATGGGCGTCATGCTCACGATCGGTCTCTGCGTCAGCATGGCGTTTACGCTGATCGCGCTGCCGGCCTGGTTGAAGGTGCGCGCGGAGCGTGCGTCGGCGGCGCGCGCGTGAGCGCGGCCCCGCCGAATCTCGTCACCGGCGCGAACGGCTTCCTCGGCGCCGCGGTAGCGCGGGCGCTGCTCGCGGAAGGACGACGCGTGCGCGCTTTCGTGCGTCCGCGCAGCGACCGCGCGCAATCTCGCCGGCCTCGACGTCGAGATCGCGGAAGGGGATCTGAACGACGCCGCGTCGTTGCGCGCGGCGGCGCGCGGCTGCGCCGCGGTGTTTCACGTCGCGGCCGACTATCGTCTCTGGGTCGCCGATCCCGCGCCGATGTACAAGACGAACGTCGACGGCTCGGTGAGCGTGCTCGAGGCCGCCGCGCAGGCTCGCGTCGAGCGCGTCGTCTACACGTCGAGCGTCGCGGTGCTGGGCATCAATCCCGACAGGACGCCGGCCGACGAGACGACGCCGGTGGCGCTCGGGCAAATGATCGGCGTGTACAAGCGTTCGAAATTTCTCGCCGAGCAGGCCGTCGCGCGGCGAGCGAAAGAGCTCGATCTCGACGTCGTGATCGTGAATCCCTCGACGCCGATCGGCCCCGGCGACGTCAAGCCGACGCCGACCGGGCGCGTGATCCTCGATGCCGCCGCCGGCCGGATGCCGGCGTACGTCGATACGGGGCTCAACGTCGTGCACGTCGACGACGTTGCTCGCGGGCACCTGCTGGCGCTAAGGTTCGGCCGGCGCGGCGAGCGCTACATCTTGGGCGGCCGAGGATTTGAGTCTGCGCGAGATCCTGCAGCTCGTCGGCGAGCACACGGGCCGCCCCGCGACCACCCTGCGGTTGCCGCACTGGTCCGTCTATCCGATCGCCGCCGTCGGCCGGAGGCCGTCGCGCTCGTCACGAAGCGCGAGCCGCGCGCGACGCTCGACGGCGTGCGCATGGCGAAGAAGCACATGTATTTCTCGAGCGCGAAAGCCGAGCGCGAGCTCGGCGTATCGCTGGCGCCCGGCGGAGCAGGCGATCGCGGACGCGATCGATTGGTTCAAGAGCCATGGTTACTTCTAAGCGATGGTACGCGGCGCGGCGCGCGAGCGCGCGGGCGCGCGCGAACTTCGCGCTCGTGAAGTACTGGGGCAAGGCCGACTCGCGGCTCAACGTGCCCGCGGTCGGCTCGATCTCGATCACGCTCGACGCGCTGTGGTCCGATACGGACGTCGAGTTCGACGAGCGGCTCGCGCGCCGACGAGCTCGTCGCTCGACGGCCAGCGCCGCGCGGATCAGCTCGCGAAGGTGTCCGCGTGCCTCGATCTGCTCCGTGAGCGCGCCGGCGTCGCGTACTCGCGCGCGCGTCACGAGCTCGAACAACTTCCCGACCGGCGCGGGCCTCGCGTCGTCGGCCTCGGGTTTCGCCGCGCTCGTGACGGCCGCGGCCGCGCGCGCTCGGTCTCGAAGCTCGCGCCGCGCGAGCTCAGCGTGCTCGCGCGCCGCGGCTCGGGCTCCGCCGCGCGGTCGATGTTCGGCGGCTTCGTCGAGATGCATGCGGGCATGCGCCGCCGACGGCGCCGACAGCTTCGCGGAGCCGCTGCTCGGCGCCGACGATTGGCCGCTCGAGGTCGCGATCGCGATGACCGCGAAGGCGAGAAGGAGGTCGGCTCGCGCAGCGGGATGGAGCGCTCGGCGGATTCCTCTCCTTACTATTCGGCCTGGGTCGCGACTCAGGGCGACGATCTGCGCCGCGGCGCGCGACGCTATCGCTGCGCGCGACTTCGCCGCGCTCGCCGAGGTCGCCGAGCACAACTGTTTCAAGATGCACGCCGCCGCGCTCGCCGCGTCGCCGCCGCTGCTCTACTGGAACGGCGCGACGGTCGAGTGCGTGCACGCGATCCGCCGTTTGCGCGCGTCGGGCGTGCCCGTGTTCTTCACGATCGACGCCGGCCCGCAGGTGAAGGCGGTTTGCCTCGCCGAGGCGCGACCGCGCGTCGAGGCCGCGTTGCGCGACGTGCCCGGCGTGCTCGACGTGCTGTCGAGCCGGCTCGGGCCCGGCGCGGAGCTGCGCTGAGTGCGGTTCCACGCGCGCGCACCGGGCAAGCTCGTCGCGCTCGGTGAGTACGCGGTGCTCGACGGCGCGCCCGCGCTCGTGCTCGCGATCGACCGCTATGCCGTCGCGACGCTCGAGCCGAGCCGCGACGGCGACTGCCATCTGCGGACGCGGATGGCCGAGCCAGGAGACCGCTCGTTCGCCGCGGGCGCGCTCGAGCGGCGTCGCGCTGATCGACATCGGTGACGGCGTCCGCGCCGCCCGCGCGGCCCTGGCGCGGCCTGCTCGACTCGTCTGCATTCTTCGCGGCGGCCGCAAGCTCGGCCTCGGGCTCGAGCGCCGCCGCGCTGTGCGCCTGGGCCGGCGCGTGGGCCGCGTACGCCGGCGCAGGGTTCGGCGCGAGCCGCAGCCGGGTCTCGCGGAGCTGGTCGGCTTGCATCGAGCATTCCAGGGTGGCCGCGGCAGCGGAATCGACGTCGCGGCGAGCTTCACGGGCGGGGTCGTCGAGTTCCGGCTGGACGTCGCGCGCGCGCCCCAGGTCGGTTCAGTCCGGCTGCCGAACAGTGTAGGATTCGCCGGTATTTTTGCCGGCCGATCGGCCTCGACGCCCGAATTCGTTGCGCACTTTCGGGCTTTCCAGGCGGCTCGGCCGGCCGAGGCGGCGGCTTGCTCCGCCGGTTGAGCGCGACGGCGGAGGCCGGGTGCGCGGCCGCACGTGGGGATGCGGCAGACGCGTTCGTCGAAGCGGTCGCGGATTACGGCCGCGGCCTTGCAGGATCTTGGGGAAGCCATCGGTGCGGATATCGTCACGGCCGAGCATCGGCAGATCGGCGAGCATGCTCGGCGGCACGGCGTGGCTTACAAGGTCAGCGGCGCCGGCGGCGGCGACCTCGGTCTCGCGTGCGCGCTCGATCGCGGATGCGCTCGACGCGTTCAAGGCGTCGGTACGCGACCGAGGATTTCGAGTGATCGAGCTCGGCTTGGCCGAGCGCGGCCTGACAGTCAACGAGTTGGCCGACGCGAGCGTCGGGGAGCAGTGGGCGTGAGCGCGACCGGTTGCGGATTCCGGATTTCTACAAGCTGAGCGTCGAGGAGCGCGTTCGTGTCGTTCACGAGCGCGGCCTGATCAACAGCGCCGACTTCCGCGCGCTCGCGACGGGCAAGCACACGCTCGAGCTCGACGCCGCCGACAAGATGATCGAGAACGTCGTCGGCGTGATGGGCCTGCCGCTCGGGCTCGGCATGAACTTCCTCGTCAACGACAAGCAATACGTCGTGCCGATGGTCGTCGAGGAGCCGTCGGTCGTCGCGGCGCTCGGCTCCGCGTGCAAGCTGGTCCGCGCGAACGGCGGCTTCCGCGCCGAGGCGACGGACCCGATCCTGATCGGCCAGATCCAGGTCGTGAACCTGCCCGACATGGAGACGCGCGCAAGCAGCGCGCTGCGCGATCGGCGCAGCGAGATCATCAACCTCGCGAACAGCTTGCATCCGAACATGGTGGCGCGCGGCGGCGGCGCGCGCGACATCGAGCTGTTCGTGCATCCGCTGCCGTCGAGCGCGGCAAGCAGATGCTCGTCGTGCATCTGCTCGTCGACACGCGCGACGCGATGGGCGCGAATCTCGTCAACGGCATGTGCGAAGGCGTCGCGCCGCTGGTCGAGTCGATCACGGGCGGCGAGGTGTTCCTGCGGATCCTGTCGAACCTCACCGACCGCTCGCTCGCTGCGCGCGCACTGCAAGATCCCGGTCGAGCAGCTCGCCGGCAAGGGCTACACCGGCGAGCAGGTGCGCGACGGCATCATCGTCGCGGCCGACTTCGCGCGCGTCGATCCGTACCGCGCCGCGACGCACAACAAGGGCATCATGAACGGCATCGACGCGGTCGCGATCGCGACCGGCAACGACTGGCGCGCGATCGAAGCCGGCGCGCACGCCTACGCCGCGCGCGGCGGGCGCTACTCGTCGCTCACGCGATTGGTGGGCGGACGAGCAGGGCAACCTCTGCGGGCGCATCGAGATGCCGATCAAGGTCGGCATCGTCGGCGCGCCGCTCGAGTCGAACCCGACCGTCGCGCTGAATCTGCGCCTGCTCGGCGTCGAGTCGGCGACGCGAGCTCGCGCAGGTCATGGCGGCCGTCGGCCTCGCGCAGAACTTCGCCGCGATCCGCGCGCTCGCGACCGAAGGCATCCAGAAGGGCCACATGACGCTGCACGCGCGCAGCGTCGTGACGGCGGCCGGCGCGCCGAAGGAGATCTTCGACGAGGTGCTCGAACGGCTGATCCAGAGCGGCGTCATCAAGGTTTGGAAGGCGCAGGAGATCGTCGCCGAGATGCAGGACGAGCGGCAGCGCGCGAAGCCGGCGCCGCAAGCGCAAGCGCAGCCAAGAAGCCGCGATGGGCGTCGGCTACGGCAAGGTGATCCTGCTCGGCGAGCACGCGGTCGTCTACGGCCGCCACGCGATCGCGGCGCCGATTCCGCTCACGATCAAGTGCGCTCGTCGAGGACTGCGACGAGGGCATTCATCTCCTGATTCCGCGCTGGGGCGTCGAGTACCGGCTCGCGAGCAACCCGAGCGAGCGGCGCTCGTTCGAGCGGCCGGCCGGCGTCGTGCTCGATCAGCTCGGCTTGAGCAAGCGCGCGATGCGCATCGAGGTGTTCCCCGACGTGCCGCGCAGCATGGGGCTCGGCGGCTCGGCCGCGATGGCGGTCGCGATCGTGCGCGCGCTCGACAAGCACTTCAGGCTGCGCTCTGACCGATGCGCAGGTCAACAGCCTCGCGTTCGAGTCCGAGAAGGTGGCGCACGGCAGCCCGAGCGGGCTCGACAACACGCTCGCGTGCTACGGCAAGGCGCTCGTGTTCCGGCCCGGCGACCCGCCGCTCGTCGAGCCGCTGAACATCCGCGAGCCGATCCCGGCCGTGATCGGCATGACGGGCTACGAGGGGCTCACGGCCAAGACCGTCGGCCGCGTGCGCGAGGCGTGGCAGCAGGACAAGAAGCTCTACGAGCGAATCTTCGACCAGATCGACGCTCTGACGCTGCGCGGGATTCAGGCGATTCAAGACAACGACTTGCCAACGCTCGGCGAGCTCATGAATATCTGCCAGGGCATGCTGAACGCTCTGCAGGTCTCCACGCCCGAGCTCGAGAAGCTCTGCGACATCGCGCGCGAGAACGGCGCGCTCGGCGCCAAGCTCACGGGCGGCGGCGGCGGCGGCTCGATCATCGCGATCTGCGACGGCGACACGGAGCCGCGTCGTGAGCGCGATTCGCGCGGCCGGCTTCCAGGCGATGCCGGTGCGGCTCGGAGCCGAGCTCAATGGCGCGTGAGGAGAGTCGTCTCCAACGTGAACGAGCAGCTGATCCTGGTCGACGACCAGGATCGCGAGCTCGGCTTCAAGTCGAAGGGCGATTGCCACGCGGGCGCCGGCATGCTGCACCGCGCGTTCTCGATCTTCGTGTTCAACAGCGACAACGAGCTGCTGCTGCAAAAGCGCAGCGGCACGAAGCTGCTGTGGCCGAGCTACTGGTCGAACACCTGCTGCTCGCATCCGCGCCGCGGCGAGTCGATGGAGCGACGCGGTCGACGCGGCGGCTCGAGCAGGAGCTCGGCTTCGAATGCCCGCTCGAGTACCTCTACAAGTTCAAGTACCACGCCGCAGTTCGGCGCGATCGGCGCCGAGCACGAGCTCTGCTGGGTCTACTACGGCCGCTACGACGGCGCCGGTGGACGTCAACGTGAACGAGATCGCCGACTGGCGCTTCGTCGGCGTCGACGCGCTCGAGCGCGAGCTCGCGGCCGCCCCCGAGACGCTTCACGCCGTGGTTCAAGATGGAATGGGTGCACATCAAGACCCATTTCCTCGATGGTATGCTTGCGGGCACGGGCACGGACGGCTGAGGCGACAGGACAATAATCAGGAGAGTCGATGAGTATCCCGCTGGTACAGACCTACCGCATCGCGCGCTACATCCTCGAGCAGAAGCTCAAGGGCAACAAGCGCTATCCGCTCGTGCTGATGCTCGAGCCGCTGTTCCAGTGCAACCTCGCGTGCGCGGGCTGCGGCAAGATCGAGTATCCGGACGAGATACTGCGCAAGCGCATGTCCGTCGAGGATGCGCTGAAGGCCGTCGACGAGTGCGGCGCGCCCGTCGTGTCGATCCCGGGCGGCGAGCCGCTGATCCACAAGGAGATGCCGCAGATCGTCGAGGGCATCGTCGCGCGCAAGAAGTTCGTCTACCTCTGCACGAACGCGCTGCTGCTCGAGCAGAAGCTCGACCAATACACGCCGTCGCCGTACCTGACGTTCTCGATCCACCTGGACGGCAACCGCGAGCGGCACGACACGGCCGTTGATCGCGAGGGCACGTTCGACAAGGCCGTGGCCGCGATCAAGGCCGCGCGCGCGCGCGGCTTCCGCGTGACCGCGAACTGCACGCTCTTCGCGGGCGAGGATCCCGAGGACGTCGCGAACTTCTTCGACTACGCGATGACCCTCGGCGTCGAGGGCGTGATGATGTCGCCGGGCTACAGCTACCAGCACGCGCCGCGGCAGGACGTGTTCCTCGGCCGCCGCAAGTCGAAGGAGCTGTTCCGCGAGATCTTCAAGATCGGCAAGAAGCGCAAGCAGCAAGTGGCACTTCAACCAGTCGAGCCTGTTCCTCGACTTCCTCGCCGGCAACCAGAGCTATCAGTGCACGCCGTGGGCGAACCCGACCTACAACGTGTTCGGCTGGCAGAAGCCCTGCTACCTGCTCGTCGACGAGGGCTACGCGCCGAGCTTCAAGGAGCTCATGGAGACCACGGACTGGGACAAGTACGGCGTCGGCCGCAACCCGAAGTGCGACAACTGCATGGCGCACTGCGGCTACGAGGGCACGGCGGTCGAGCACACGATCGCGAGCCCGCTGACCGCGCTCAACGTGTTCCTGTTCGGCCCGCGGCTCGACGGCGAGATGGCGCCGGAGCTGCCGGTGCTGCACGGCGGCCAAGCGCCCGGCGTCGCGGTCCCGATCGACCAGATCGGCAGGCTGAACCGCAGGGACTGATCGCGGCCTGATCGGGCCGCCGCCCGATGTTCCTCACGTTCGTCGACGCGGCCGCGCTGCTCGCGTGGCTCGCGTGCTGCTCGCGCCGTGGCAAGCCGCATCGCACGCGCGAGCGGCTCGAGGCCGATCCGGCGGCGCCGCGCCGATCTCTCCGACGTGACCGTGCTGATTCCGGCGCGCGACGAGGCGGCGGTGATCGCGCGCACGCTCGCGGCGCTGCGCGCTGCAGGGCGCGGGCTCGAGGTCGATCGTCGTCGACGATCAGTCGAGCGACGGCACGGCCGACGTTGCGCGCGCGTCGCCGCGCGAGACGGCGGCGTCGGTGCACGGTGCGCGTCGTCGCGGGCCGGCCGCTGCCGGCGCGGTTGGGCCGGCAAGCTCTGGGCGCTCGAGCAGGGGCTCGCGCTCGTCGACCGGCCGTTCATGCTGCTGCTCGACGCCGACATCGAGCTCGCGCCGCGCGACGCGTGCCCGCGCTGCTGCCGCATCGCGCGAGCGAGCGGCGCGCGGCGCTCGTGTCGATCATGGCCGAGCTGCGCTGCGCATTTCTCGGGAGAAGCTGCTGACGCCCGCGTTCGTGTTCTTCTTCAAGCTGCTGTATCCGTTCGCGCTCGCGAACGATCCGCGGCGGCGCACGGCCGCGGCCGCCGGCGGCTGCATGCTCGTGCGTACCGACGCGCTGCGCGCGATCGGCGGCTTCGCGCGCGATCCGCGGCGCGCTGATCGACGACTGCTCGCTCGCGGCGGCGCTGAAGCGCGCGCGGCGGCGCGATCTGGCTCGGCATGAGCCACTCCGTGCGCAGCCTGCGCGCGTACTGGGCTGCGCGACTTCTGGCGCATGGTGAGCCGCAGCGCGTTCACGCAGCTCCGCTACTCGCGCGTCTTGGCTCGTGGCGACGACGCTGTTGATGCTCGTCACGTTGCTGGTCGCCCGCCGGTCGGCGCTCGCGAGCGCGGTCGGTCACGGCCGGGCCGCGCCGCCGGTTCTCGCGCCGGCGCGCTCGCCGCGCTCGCCTGGCTTGCGATGGGCGCGGCCTATTGGCCCGTCGTGCGCTTCTACCGCTTGCCCGGCCTGTGGGCGCTCGCGTTGCCGCCGCGAGCGCGCTGTTCCTCGCGATGACCTGGGATTCCGCGTTCGCCTACTGGCGAGGCACGCGGGCGACGTGGAAGAATCGAAGCTATGCACGCAACCGATGAGCGCTCTCCCAGCGCGCGCGATGCGCGCGGCGCCACGGTCGTCGCGCTCGCTGCCGCCGCCGTGCTCGCCGCCGCCGGCGCGACCGCTGCCGATATCCCGATTGCGACGGACACGCCCGAGGCGACGGTCGCGTCGCTGCATCGAGGGCTGGTCGCGGCTCGCCAAGCGCATCCGGGCAAGCGAGCGTCGACGCGCGCTATCAAGGCGCTCGAGCCGCTGATCGAGCAGACGCACGACTTGGCGTACATCGCGGAGTTCGCGTTGCGCAAGCAGTGGCCGATGCTGAGCGAGGCCGACCGGCAGCGCTTCGTCGCGGCGTTCGAGCAAGCTCAGCGTGATGACCTATGCGAGCCGCTTCAAGAACGTCACCGCCGACACGTTCAAGAGCGGCGGGCCGGCGCACGATCGAGTCGGGTCGAGCGCACGTGCTCACCGTCGATCGCGCGCGCAAGGCCAGCCGGATGTCTCGCTCGACTATATGCTCGAGCAGAAGGACGGGTCGTGGCGGATCATCAATATCATCGCCGACGGCGTCAGCGATCTCGCGCTCAAGCGCGCCGAGTATCAGCGGATCCTCGCGATCGGGCTCGATCGACGACTTGATCAAAGAGCTCGAAGCGCAGACCGCCCGCCTCGAGCAGCCGTAGTCAGCGCACGAAGCGGTAGTACTCGACGCCCTCGTCGCTGAAGTTCGGGTTCGCGCTGCTGCCGATCGACTGGATCACGAAGCCGTCCTCGGGCTCCATGAGGCCGCGCGCGCTGCCGGTGTCGTGCAGGTTCTCGTATTGGACCTGCGTGAGGTCCTGGTGCGGCTCGAGCGCCGCCTGGAAGCCGATCTTCGCGGCCGCTTTCTGCCAACCGCGCGCCACGGTCATCGGAATCGCCTCGGCCGCGTCGCCGCTGCCGTAGCCGATCGCGAGCACCTTGCCGCCCGCGAGGTCGAGATTGCGCTCGTACGCGTCCTCGAGCCC
This sequence comes from uncultured Gammaproteobacteria bacterium, assembly GCA_963699925.1. Taxonomy (GTDB): domain Bacteria; phylum Pseudomonadota; class Gammaproteobacteria; order Steroidobacterales; family Rariloculaceae; genus FEN-1219. The sequence continues at coordinate 135,894 of CAVOVT010000004.1, forward strand.
GGCCGCGATCCACGCCGGCAGCGCGGCGCAGTAGACGTTGCCGATGTCCTTCATCGCCTCCGAGCCGAGCGACATCTTCGCGGCGACGAGCGCGCGTGAACTCGGGGCTGCCGCGGAACTCCTTCGCGATCTGGATCGTGAGCGGGTACGCGTCGGCGTCGATGTTGCCGTCCTTCACGAAATCGAGGATCTCGGGCTTCGAGCGCATCTCGGTCGAGCACGGCGTCCAACGATACCTTCGCGCGCGCGCAGAGCTTGCTCGAGCTCCGCGAGGCCGCTAGCGCCGTCCTGCGACGAGCGCGAACAGATAGCTCATCGCGAACGAAGTCTCGGGCATCCGGTGATAGGGGCGATGCATGAACGTCGCCGCGAGCTCGCGATAGTACTCGGCCGCGTCGCGGCCCATCCGGCGCGTCATGTCGTTGAGCGCGTGCAGCGTCTCGTCGACGTAGCAGGTGGTCGAATATTTGCCGTTGAACACCGGCAAATCCTGGAAATGGCCGTTGAGCTTGCCGCGCAGGATGTTACGCAGCACGGGCTTGCGGAAGTCGACCGCGCGATACGAAGACGCGCTGCCGATCTGCGTCGAGGTGCACGTCGAGCAGCTTCGGGTTGCGCTCGACGAGCATCGCGACGGCGCCGGCGCCTTGCGTCGGCTCGCCCGAGCTGCCGCGCGCGTATTCGGCGATGTCGGCGCTCACGACGATCGCGCAGCGATCTTCGGTCTCGAGCGCGAGGTAGCGCAACGCGTGCTTGAGCGCATACACGCCGCCGAGGCACGCGTGCTTGACCTCCGGCACCTCGCAGTGCCGGCTCAGCGTAGGCAAGCCGCGGGCCTTCGGAGCCCTTCGTCCAGCATGCCTTTGACGATGACGGCGCCGGCGGAGTTGTCGGTGCTCGACTCGGTGCCGAGCGCCAGAAAGCCAACCTTGGCCGGGTCGATCTCGTAGCGCTCGATGAGCCGCATGACGGCCGTGGCCGCCATCGTATAGACGCTCTGCGCGGGGCCGCGCATCCGGAAGCTGTGACCGACGACCGCCCGGGTCTTGTCCCACGGGTTACCGGTCCATTGACACCAGTCTTCGAGGTCTACGCGATAAGGAGGAACGTATACGGCAAAGCCGCTGAGACCAACTTGCTGGGTCATAGAACTCCCGAAAACTCCCCCACGCCCACGTTTCCCACGGCCTGGGCCGTCACGGCGCGGCATTATATGACAAATGCTTACGAATCACCTATTTAGAATCTGGCCGTAACCGAAAAGTGCACACGGGCCGCAGATCTAGGCGCCGCGCTGCGCCGAGCAGCAATCGGGCGCGTGAGAGCCTCGCCGCCCGCCGCGACCCGATGAGCCGAACGGCATGGGCGGCCAGCGCGCCATATTAATGATCGTGACCGAATCGCCCGTGAAGCGCGTCCAAGATCGGGTTGGACGCCGCTCGATTACCAGCGATACAAGTCCGCGACGAATCCGGCCGGCCGGTCGTCGGCGCTCGGCGGCAGCTCGACGAAGCCGTCGGTGCCCGCCAAAGCCAGCAAGTCGCCCGATCCGTGCGGCACGCGTGGCGCGGCCACCGTGCGCCCAGCCTCGCTCAGGCGCAACTGCACCGGAATAAAGTGCGCGAGACGCCGCGCGGTCGGTGCGGCGGACGCGAGCGCGATGCGCTCCGGCGGGCGACGCGCGGCGTCGAGCGCTCGATCGATCGCGGGCACGACGTAGCGGCGCAGACACATCAGCGTCGCGATGGGATTTCCGGGCAGTGCGAACACGGGCTGCCCGTCAGGCCCGACTCCAAACCACATCGGCTTGCCGGGCTTCTGTGCGACTTGGTGAACGACGCGCTCGATGCCAGCGGCGGCCAGCGCAGCACGGACCAAGTCGAGCTTGCCGTACGAAACGCCGCCGGTCAGCACGATCAGGTCCCGCTCGCCGAGGTGCCGCCGCAGGCTCCGCACGATCAGGGCTTCGTCGTCGGCGACGTGCTCGCCGTCGGTGTCGGCCACCCCGTGCTCCTGCAGCGCAGCCCGCAAGGCGTATCCATTGGAGTCGCGGACCTGATGGTCGGCGATCGGCCGGCCCGGCGGGACGAGCTCGTTGCCCGTGGAGATCACGGCGACGCGCGGCGGTCGAGACACGTTGACACGCTCGCGCCCCGCCGCCGCCGCGACCGCGATCTCGGGTGGGCCGAGCCGGAGTCCTGCCGCGAGCATCGGTACGTCGCGTCGGCTGTCGGAGCCGCGGCGCGCGACGTTTCGGTGGAGCTTGCCCGATGCGTTGTCCCGGATGACCGCCACGTCATCGAGCCGCTCGTACTCTTCGAGCGGGATCACCGTGTCGGCACCTCGGGGCAGCACCGAACCCGTCGCGACTTCGATCGCGTCGCCTGCGGTTGCGAGCGTCAGCGCCGGCGCGCCGGCGGGTTGAGCTCCTTGAATCCGGAACTCGCGCAAGCCATCGGCGAGGGACGCGCCGGCGATCGCGATGCCGTCCATGCAAACGCGGTCGAACGGGGGATTGTCGCGTTCGGCGTAGACGTCCTCGCGCAGCGTCCGGCCCACGCAAAGCTCGAGCGCACGAGATTCGACCGGCAGGCGACTCACGCGGGCCTCGATGGCCTGCTGGGCCGCATGGGGGGTGATCAGCGTGGCGGCGGGTGTGGTCAAGTTCGCCTTACGGTGGCCAGGGCCGATGCGGCGCACATTGTAGGCTGGGGGCCGCCGCCCCGCTCGCGGCCGTGGGCTGTATAATGGGCGATCACGTCCGAGACTCGGACGTCGACCGTTTACACCCATGAGCGTCGACCCGCAAAGGAATGCCGACATTCGCCGGCTCGCCGAAGCGCGAGGCTTGCGAGACCGACGCCGGGCTCCCAACCGCGGCGCGCCGTTCTCCAATGCGGCGCTCGACGGATAGGAACCGGATTGGCTCAACTCTCGGAAGATTCCTTCGCGCGCGGCGAGCCGATTCAGTCGCTGCCGGACGCCGTTGCGGCAATCGTGGCGCGGTTGAGCGTGGTCGATGGTTTGGAAACCGTCGCGCTGCACGAGGCCGATGGCCGTGTCCTCGCGCAAGATCTGGTTGCTTCGCTGCAGGTGCCGTCGTTCACGAACTCCGCCGTCGATGGCTACGCGCTGCGCGGGGACGACTTACCCGGTGATTCCGAGCGCGCGTTCCCGGTCGCAGGCCGTCTTCAAGCGGGCGCCCGTCCCGTGGGCTCGATCGAGCCTGGTCACGCGATCCGCGTATTCACCGGCGCTCCGTTGCCGCCCGGCGCCGACACGGTGTTCATGCAAGAGGATGTTCGCGTCGACGGCGCCGGCCGCGTGCACTTGCCCGGCGGTCTCAAGCGCGGTGCAAACGTGCGTGCGGCCGGCGAGGACCTTGCCGCCGGGCGCGTGGTTCTTCCGGCGCGCCGCTGGATGCGCCCGCAAGACGTCGCCGTTCTTGCGGCGCTCGGCCTGACGCAAGTCAAAGTGCGCAGGCGAGTGAGAGTCGCCGTGCTGTCCACCGGCGACGAGATCGTCGAACCCGGCTCGGCGAAAGACGATACCCAACTATTCGACTCGAACCGCATCATGCTGGCCGCGATGCTCCGTCGGCTCGGTTGCGAGGTCACCGATCTCGGCATTCGGCGCGACGAGCCCGGACAGATCGCGACCGGCTTGCGAGCGGCCGCTCGCTCGCACGACCTGATTTTGTCGTCGGGCGGCGTTTCGACCGGCGAAGGCGACTACGTCAAGACGGCGGTGGAGACCGTCGGAACTCTCGTTTTTTGGCGTGTCGCGATCAAACCGGGACGCCCCGTCGCCGTAGGCATGATCGATGGAACGCCGCTGATCGGACTGCCGGGGAACCCCGTCGCGAGCTTCGTCACCTTCGCGTTCGTAGCGCGGCCCGCGATTTTCGCACTCGCCGGCGCGCAACCGACGCCGATTCGCGCCGTACCCGTCCGGGCCGCGTTTTCCTATCGAAAGAAACCGAAGCGCCGCGAGTACGTGCGCGTGCATCTGCGAACGGCGGCAGACGGCGCGCTCGAAGCGATCAAATTCCCGCGAGAGGGTGCCGGGCTGCTATCCTCGTTAGTCGACACCGACGGGCTCGTCGAGCTTCCGGAAGCCGCTACAGGTATCGAACCAGGTCAGACCCTCGATTTTTTGCCGTATGCAGCACTGCTTTAGCGAAGAAGTCCTCCTAGCGTCGTGCAGAGGTTCCCATGGCGCCTGAGTCGACTCGCGGGCGCCGCGATCGCGGGCCGAAGGGGCGTGCGATTGATCCGACCGCGATCGCAGAGGTCCGCGCGCTGCTCGCCGATCGTGAACGGCGCCGCGACTTGCTGATCGAGCATCTGCACTTGATCCAGGATCACTACGGCTGCATCCAGGCGCGCCACATGCAGGCGTTGGCCAATGAGATGCGTTTGTCGCAAGCCGAGGTCTACGAAGTTGCCTCGTTCTACGACCACTTCGACGTCATACCCGACGGCGAGGCTCGCCCCGCGCCCTTGACGATTCGCGTCTGTGAATCCATCAGTTGCATGATCGCGGGCGCGGAGCGTCTGCTCGAAGAGGTGCAAGCGGGAGTCGACCCCGGCCAGGTCAGAGTGCTCCGAGCGCCGTGCGTGGGCCGCTGCGACGGCGCGCCGGCTGCCCGAGTCGGCGATCGCGAGGTCGACAACGCAACTGCCGAGCAGTTGATACGGCTCGTCGCCGAAGGGCGCACTGCGGCCGTCGTTCCCCGCTACGTTTCGCTCGACCGCTACGTCGAGAAGGGCGGATACGAGCTCTTGAGCCGCGTCCGATCGGGCGCGCCGACCGCACCGGAGATCATGGCAGCGCTCCAAGCCGCGGGATTGCGTGGGCTCGGCGGCGCGGGCTTCCCGGCGGGCAAGAAATGGGAGTTCGTGCGCTCCTATGCCGGGCCTCGTTTCATGACGATCAACGGTGACGAAGGGGAGCCCGGCACGTTCAAGGACCGCTGGTATTTGGAACGCGACCCGCATCGCACGCTCGAAGGAGCCATGATCGCGGCGCACGCAGTCGACGCCCAGCGCATCTACTTCTATATGCGCGACGAGTACCCGGCCGTGCTCGAGATTCTGCGGCGCGAGATCGCCGCCTTGGAGGCGGCCGGCATCGCGAAGCCCGGCTTCATCGAGCTGCGCCGTGGCGCGGGCGCGTACATCTGCGGCGAAGAGAGCGCGATGATCGAGAGCATCGAGGGCAAGCGCGGGCTCCCGCGCAACCGCCCACCCTATATCGCCGAAGTCGGTGTCTTCGGCCGTCCGACTCTGAACCACAATGTCGAGACGCTCTGGTGGATCCGAGACATCGTGCAGCAAGGAGCCGATTGGTTCAGCAAGCAAGGTAAAGAAGGGCATCCGGGCCCCCGCTCGTGGTCGGTCTCCGGGCGCGTGAAGAGCCCGGGTGTCGTGCTGGCACCCGCGGGCGTGACCGTGCGCGAGCTGATCGCAAAGTGTGGCGGCATGCTCGACGGGCACGAGTTCAAGGCCTATCTGCCCGGCGGGGCCTCGGGAGGAATTCTGCCGGCGTCGATGGGCGATATCCCGCTCGACTTCGGCGGCGAGCTGGCGAAGCTCGGTGCATTCGTGGGCTCGCATGCCATCGTCGTCTTCTCGAGCCACGACAGTGCGAAGGCCGCCGTGCTCAATCTGCTGAAGTTCTTCCGGCATGAGAGTTGCGGGCAGTGCACGCCCTGCCGGGAAGGCACCGGCAAGATGGTCACGCTGCTCGAGAGCGACCGGAAGCTCGACGAGCCGGCGATCCGCGATCTCGAAGTCGTGATGCGCGACGCGTCGATTTGCGGCTTGGGGCAAGCCGCCCCAAACCCGGTGGATCATCTGCTCAAGCTATTCCGAGAGGATCTCTGACATGGCCGAGCGAATCGCTTTCACCCTCGACGGCAAGGCGGTAACCGCGGCGCCCGGCGAGACGATTTGGGACGTGGCCAAGCGCGAGGGCCTCGAAATCCCACACCTTTGCCACGTCGACTTGCCGGGATACCGCACCGACGGCAATTGCCGGGCGTGCATGGTCGAGGTCAAAGGCGAGCGCGTGCTCGCGGCGTCGTGCATCCGCAAGCCGACTGCGAACATGGACGTTCACACGCAGACGCCGCGCGCCGTCAAGTCGCGCGAAATGGTTTTCGAGCTGCTGGTGAGCAACATGCGCCCGCGGGCGCAGAGTCCCGACGACCAGGCTCCGTTTTGGCAGTGGGCGTCGTCGATGGGCATCACGAGCAGCGAGCGCTACTCGTCGAAATTCGACGGCCAGCACCAGATCGCGGAGACGGATCTGTCGAATCCGGCGATCGCCGTGAATCTCGACGCGTGCATCGCGTGCGGTGCGTGCGTACGCGCGTGCCGTGAGGTGCAAGTGAACGACGTGATCGGCATGGGGTTGCGCGGCGCACACTCGATTCCGGTGTTCGACATCCACGACCCCATGGGCCGCTCGACTTGCGTCACCTGCGGCGAGTGCGTGCAGGCTTGTCCCACCGGGGCGCTCTACGAGAAGTCCCTGATGGACAAGACGGGCGCGCGACGCGTGGTGCAGAAGTTCGACAAAGTCGTCAACACGCTCTGTCCGTTCTGCGGAGTGGGATGCCAGACCTCGGTGGCCGTGAAAGACAACCGCATCGTGCAAGTCGATGGTCGCGACGGCTATGCGAACGAGAACCGATTGTGCGTCAAGGGCCGCTTTGGATTCGACTACGTCGCCTCGCCCGAGCGCCTGTTGAAGCCGCTGATCCGCCGGGACGACGCGCCGAAGCGCGGCGACATGGCGCTCCTATTTGCCGATCGTCTCGACGTCTTCCGCGAGGCTACGTGGGAGGAGGCGCTGGCGAGGGCCGCGGCAGGTCTCAAGAAGATCCTCGACGAGCGCGGGGGGAAGGCGCTGTCGGGCTTCGGTTCGGCCAAAGGCTCGAACGAGGAAGCGTACTTGTTCCAGAAGCTCGTGCGCACGGGCTTCGAGACGAACAATGTCGATCATTGCACGCGGTTGTGCCACGCCTCCTCCGTCGCGGCCTTGATGGAAGGCGTGGGCTCGGGGGCGGTGTCGGCCCCCTTCAACGCCGTCGAGGACGCCGAGTGCATCGTCGTCATCGGGGCTCGACCGACCGTGAACCATCCGGTCGCGGCAACGTTTTTCAAGCAGGCTGCAAAGCGCGGCAAGAAGCTCATCGTCATCGACCCTCGCGGACAGGATTTGATGCGGCACGCAACGCATGCTTTGAAATTCCGCGCCGGCAGTGACGTCGCGCTGCTCAACTCGCTGCTGCACACGATCATCGACGAAAAGCTATACGACGAGGAATACATTCGCGCGCATGTCTCCGGATTCGAAGCGCTCAAGACCAAGGTCAAGGACTTTTCACCGGAATCGATGGCGGAAGTCGTCGGAATCGACGCGTCCATGCTGCGCGAGGTTGCGCGAATCTACGCCACGTCGAAGGCTTCGATCATTTTCTGGGGCATGGGCATATCGCAGCACACCCATGGCACGGACAACAGCCGCTGCTTGATCGCGCTCGCGCTGATTACCGGGCAGATCGGTCGGCCGGGGACGGGGCTCCATCCGCTGCGCGGCCAAAACAACGTTCAGGGCGCGTCCGACGCGGGGCTCATTCCGATGTACTTCCCGGACTACAAGTCCGTCGACAAGCCGGACGTCCGCGGCTGGTACGAGAACTTCTGGGGCCAAGCGCTCGATCCGAAGCGCGGTCTCACGGTCGTGGAGATCATGGACGCAGTGCACGCCGGTGAGATCACGGGTATGTACATCATGGGCGAGAACCCGGCGATGTCCGATCCGGATCAGGAGCACGCGCGCGAAGCACTCGCGATGCTCGAGCATCTCGTCGTGCAGGACATCTTCCTGACGGAGACTGCGTGGTTCGCCGATGTCGTCCTGCCGGCGTCCGCGCACGCCGAAAAGCGCGGCACGTTCACGAACACGAACCGCCAAATCCAAATGGGTCGGCCGGCACTCGATCTGCCAGGCGAGGCGCGGCAGGACTGGGAGCTGATCGTCGAGCTCGCCAACCGAATCGGTCTCGGCTGGAAGTACGACGAAGTATCCGACGTCTACGCCGAAATGTCGGCGGCAATGCCGTCGTTGGGCAATATCTCGTGGGAGCGAATCGAGCGCGAGGAGTCAGTCATCTATCCCGCCAAGGCTCCCGACAAACCCGGCGACGAGATCGTATTCACCGACGGGTTCCCCACGGCCGACGGCCGCGGCCGCATCGTGCCTGCGGATCTGTTGCCGCCCGACGAGCTCCCCGACGAGGAGTTCCCCATGGTGCTGACCACGGGCCGCCTACTCGAGCATTGGCACACGGGCGCGATGACGCGGCGCGCGGAAGTGCTCGACGCCATCGAGCCCCAAGGCATCGCGGCCATGAATCCACGCGAGATCGAGAGGCATGGGTTCCGCCACGGTGACACGATCGCGGTGGAAACGCGGCGCGGCCGAGTCGAAGCAGTGTTGCGCGCCGATTGGGAAGTTGCGGATGGCATGATTTTCATGCCGTTCTGTTTCGCGGAGAGTCCGGCCAATAGGCTGACCAATCCGAAGCTCGATCCGTTCGGCAAGATCCCCGAGTTCAAGTATTGCGCCGCGCGCGTCGAGGGCGTTCGCACGCGGACGAGCAGCGAAGCGCGCGAGCCCGCGTCAGAGGTCGCGGAATAGAGTGCGTGTGATCGGGCTCGCGGGTTGGAGCGGCAGTGGGAAGACAACTCTGCTCAAGAAGCTGATTCCCGTTTTAATCGCGCGCGGCGGGTCGGTCTCTACCGTGAAGCACGCACACCACGATTTCGACATCGATAAGCCGGGTAAGGACTCTTACGAGCACCGGCTCGCCGGCGCTCGCGAAGTGCTCGTGTCCAGTGCGCGCCGCTGGGCCTTGATGCACGAGCTGCGAAATGAGGCAGAGCACACGCTCGGCGAGCTCGTGTCGCACTTGGCGCAGGTCGACTTCGTGATCGTTGAAGGATTCAAGACCGCGCCGCACCGCAAGATCGAAGTGCATCGGAGCGAGGTGGGGAAGCCCTTCCTCTATCCGGACGATCCGAACATCGTCGCAATCGTCAGCGACTCAGCGCCGAAGGACACGCAACTTCCCACGGCCAATCTCGACGACATCGAAGCGATCGCGAATCTCGTCGCTAGGCTCGCGCGGCCGTTCACGGCATGAGCGAGTCGCGGCGCTCTACCGAGCGTGCCGAGTCGGTTGCCGGACTCGTACTGGCCGGTGGGCGCTCGGTGCGATTCGGCGGCGAGAAAGCGGTCGCGACGTTTCATGGCACGCCGCTGCTTCTCTGGGCCGTCCAAAGGCTGCGGAGGGCTAGCTCGAGCGTTGCCATCAGCGTGCGCAGGGACACAGCGGCCGAGGCATTGGCCAGAGCGAATGGGCTGCCGACGCTCTACGACTCTCCCGGTGATGCCGCGGGGCCGCTTTCGGGTGTGAAGGCCGGTTTGACCTGGGCGGCGAGCATCGGCGCGCACTTGCTGGCCGTGAGCCCGTGCGATGCTCCGCTCCTTCCCGATGACCTGTTCCCGCGCTTGATCGCCGAGGCTGCGGGCGGCGCCGCAATGGCGGAAACGCTCGAGGGGCGCCAGCCCCTGTGCGCCGTGTGGCCGATTGCGGCCTTGTCGTCCGTAAGCGCGGCGTTGCAAGGAGGCGCGCACCCGCCGACTTGGCGAGTGCTCGAAAGCCTCGGCGCGAGGAAAGTTCGCTTCGACCCGCCCGAGGCGTTCGCGAATCTCAACACGCGCGACGACTTGGCGGCCGTCGAAGAGCAAAAATCGAAGCCGGTGAGTGAGTAATCGAAAGTGTCGTCACCTACGCCCGTCCCCCGCAGGGTAGATCGTTGCTACAACATCTCGGAGCTCCGCAAGCTCGCGAAGAAGAACATGCCGGCGCCGATGTTTCACTACATCGACGGCGCGGCCGACGACGAGTGGACGCTCGAGCGCAACACCGCGGCGTTCGACGCCTACGAGTTCATGCCGCGCGCGCTCGTAGACGTCTCGAGAATCGACATGTCGACGACGCTCTTCGGCCAGCGCATCGATTGGCCGTATTTCTGCTCGCCGACCGCGCTGCAGCGGATGTTCCATCACGAAGGCGAGGGCGCCACGGCCCGCGCCGCGCACGCGAGCGGCACCATCTTCTCGCTGTCGAGCCTCTCATCGACGAACATCGAGGACGCGGCGAAGCTCAGTCCGGGTCCCAAGGCGTTTCAGGTCTACATGTTCAAGGACCGAAGCCTGAGCCGCGAGTTCGTGCAGCGCGCGAAAGCGAGCGGCTACGTCGCGCTCCAGCTCACGGTCGATGTCACTGTGTCCGGTAATCGCGAGCGCGACATCGTCACCGGAATGACGGTGCCGCCGAAGCTCGCGCTCATGAGCCTCATCGACATCGCGATGAAGCCGAAGTGGGTCTACAAGCATCTCACGACGCCGAAGATCGAAGTCGCGAACGTCGCGCACCGCCCTCCGGCCGGCAGCGAGAGCCTCGGCGGCGTCATTCAATACTTGAACTCCCAGATCGACCGCAGCGTGACATGGAAGGACGCCGAGTGGATGATCAAGGAATGGGGCGGCCCGTTCGCAATCAAGGGCATCATGACGGCGGCGGATGCGCAGCGCGCCGCTGACATCGGCGCGACCGCGGTGATGGTCTCGAATCATGGCGGCAGGCAGCTCGACTTCTCGCCGGCGCCGTTCGACGTGCTCGACGAGATCGTGCAAACGGTCGGCGACCGCGCTCGAAGTGATCCTGGACGGTGGCGTACGCCGAGGCACGCACATATTGAAAGCTCTCGCGCTCGGCGCGCGCGCTTGCTCCGCCGGTCGGCCGCATCTCTATGGGCTCGGCGCCGGCGGTGAGGCTGGCGTCACGAAGGCGATTGAGCATCCTGAAGACCGAGCTTGCGCGCGACATGGCGCTGCTCGGCATAGCGAGCGCGCGCGAGATCGATTCGAGCCTCATCCGGCGCGTCGGCGGTGCACGATGAGCACGGCTTCGGAAGACGCCCGCAAGCATGGTGTGAGGCGCGTCGAGATTCGGCGCGTCACCGAGGGAGCGGGAGCGCCCGCGACGGCGGACGTCGTCGCGGCCGAGGAGCCGCTAGGCATCCGTCTCGGTTACTCGAGGCCCGACGGCAGCCGCGCCGAAGAAGACGTCTCGATCACGATGCGCACTCCGGGTCACGACGCCGACCTCGCGGTCGGGTTCCTGTTCACCGAGGGCATCATCCATTCACGCGCCGAAGTGGAAGGCGTGGTGCCTCGCGGTCAAGCGGACGCCAACGGGCTCTTCAACTCCGTTCGCGTCGATCTCGCGCCGGGCGTCACGGTCGACTTCAAGCGCCTCGAACGGCACTTCTATACGTCGTCGAGCTGCGGCGTCTGCGGCAAGGCGTCGCTCGATTCGGTCGCCGTGCAAGGCCAGTTCGACTTGCATGCTGCACCGTTTCGCATCGACGCCGACGCGCTCGGACGGCTGCCGTCGGCGCTCTCGTCCGTCCAAGAAGTTTTCGAGCAGACGGGCGGCCTTCACGCGTCGGGCTTATTCGATGCGACCGGCGCGATCGTGGCGGTGCGCGAGGACGTGGGCCGCCACAACGCGCTCGACAAGCTGATCGGCGACGCGCTCATCCACGATCGGGTGCCGCTGACGGACTTCGGGATCGTCGTGAGCGGCCGCGCGAGCTTCGAGCTGATGCAGAAGGCGAAGATGGCGGGCTGCGCGCTCGTCGCGGCCGTCGGCGCACCGTCCTCGCTCGCGGTCGAGCTCGCGGTGCAGTTCGGCATCACGCTCGTCGGGTTCTTGAAGGCGAGACGATTCAACGTCTACAGCCGGCCCGATCGCATTCTCTGAGTAACGCGTCGCGGCTCAGACCTCGCTCTCCGGCGGTAGCGGGGCTTGGCAGCGCACGAGCGTTCCGCCGTTGGGGCAGGCAACGACGCTGAGATCGCCGCCGATCGCGCGCGCGCGGTAGCTCATGATGTGCAACCCGAGCCCGTCGCCTTCCGTCGCGTCGGGCGGGATCCCGGTGCCGTCGTCCTCGACCGTGAGCTCGAGCAGTCCTTGCTCGATCGTACATTTGACGTCGATCCGCATCGCTTTGCCGTGCTTGACGGCGTTCGTGATGGCCTCTTGCGCGATTCGGTACAGGTGCGTCGCGGTCGTCTCGCTCAGCGTCGGCGGCGTGCCGAGGCATTGGCAAGCGACTTCGCAGCGAACGCCGAGCAGCTTCTCGGATTCTTGCCCGAGTTGACGCAACGCGTCGCTGAGGCGGCCGCGCTTCGGGATCGGGCTCAACCCGTGCGCGAGCTCGGACGTCTGAGCGATCGCGCGGCTGACGAGGTCGACCGCGCGGTCGGCGTCGTCGCGATGCGGCGAGCCCGATAGCGTCAGCTTGTCGCGCAACGCGGACAGCAACAGCCGCACACCGATCAAGAGCTGCGCGAGACCGTCGTGCAGGTCTTGGCCGATTCGCGTTCGCTCGCGCTCGCCGCTCGCGATCACCTCGCGCTCGAGCTCTACGCGGTCCGTGAAATCGCGCACCGTCACGACGACCTCGTCATCGCCGCTCTTCACGAAGCGCGCCTCGATGTGACGAGGGCTGCCCCGCGGGTCTTTGCGGACGTATTCCCAGCGCTGCATTTGCCCGGTCGCGAGCGCCGCGTTCCGGTAACGCGCGTGCTCGCGCGCGAATTCCGGCTCGAACAGCTCGGCCACGTTGCGCCCGATGAAATCATGCATCGTGAGGGGCAAGTGGTAGTTGACGCGCGGGTCCGTGGTGTGCACGTCGAGATAGGTTCCGTCGCGCGCGAGTCTCACGATGAGGTCTGGATTCGCGTCGAGGAGCGCGCGCATTCTCGTCTCGGAGTCGCGTAGCGCCTGCTCGGCGCGCCGGCGCTCCGTTATGTCGACGACCATGTAGATGAGGCCGGTGAGCTTGCCGGTCTGGTCGCGCACCTGGGACACGGCGGCGCTGACCCAGACCTCGGCGCCCGAGCGGTGGAGCAAGCAGAAGTCGCCTCGCGAGCCCTCGCCTCGTCGAAACGCGTCGCGCAGGCGAATCGCGTAGTCGAGGTGCGCCGGATGGCAGAAGTCGAGCGAGCTGTGGCCGAGCATCTGCTCGACCGTGTAGCCGCAGATCTCTGCAACCCGGCGATTCGCGTACGTAATCACGCTTTCGAGATTGGCCGCGATGATGCCCTCGTGGGCCGTGTCGACGATCGTGCGGTACTTCTTGTCGCTGTCGCGGAGCACTTGCTCCGTCTGCCGGCTCTCGGTGATGTCTTCCGTGTGCAGCACGACGAGGTCGTCGGACAGCGGGACCATGGTGATCTCGAGGTTGCGATGCGCGCCGGTCGCGATGTACCGGAACTCCGCCTCGCGCTTCAAGATCACGCGCTGTCGCGCACAGTGCTCGAGGTCGCCGAACAGGTCGTGCGCGCTCTCCGCACGCAAATCGCTCGCAGTCTTGCCCAGAAGGGACGCGACGTCGCTGTATGGAACGTCGCCCGCGGCGCGGTTGTACGCGACGAGTGCGAAGTCGTTGCCCTCGCGCCGCCAGATGTAAGCGGGCCGCGGGAGATTCTCGAAGTGGACCCGAAAGAGATCTTGGTCGGCAAGCGCGGCAAAACCGTCCGGCGAGCGGCCAATCTCGATAGTCTCGAACATTCGACGGTCCCCTCGCGGAGTCCCCAACCCCGCAGCTCGAATCGTAGCAGCATCGCAGTCGGGGTACTCGTTCCGCGCCTGCCGCGCGCAACGTGTCGGCCCAGTGGCCTTGTGTGATACTTAGCGCCGCTGCGGGGAGGCCTTCGTTTACGCGTAGCAAGCTCTATTACGTCTTGAGCGAGCTGAGGCGGCGCAAGGTCCTTCGCGTCCTCGCCGCCTACGGCGTCATCTGCTTCGGCCTGATGCAAGTCGCGCCGACCGTCGTCGACGCGATGGATTGGCCTCACGGCGTGAACTTCTGGGTGCTCGTTGCCGTCTTTGCGGGCGTTCCGATCGTTTTCGCGTTGAGCTGGGTCTACGACATAACGCCGCTCGGCGTGCGGTTCACGGCGGCGTTTCGAGGGGAGCGGTCGGCGGAGCCCGTCGAGCCCGCGCGTCCGCGCGTCGATTCGGCCGTCGCGGCGGTCGTCGTGCTGCCGTTCGAGAATCTCACGCCGAGCACGCCGCACGCGTACCTCGCGGACGCGATCCCGATAGAGCTTCAGTCCCTGCTGTCGCGCGTGCACGATCTGCGCGTCGTCTCGCGCCAGTCTGCCGTCGCGCGCTCCACGGCGCACACCGGCTTGCGGACGATCGCGCGCGACCTGTCGGTGCAGTACGTGATCTCCGGCAGCGTTGCCGATCTCGGCGAGCGGCTCCAAATCAACATTCAGCTCGACGATGCGGTCGAGGACACGCTGCTCTGGTCCGAGCGATACGACGTCGCGGCCAAGGACGTCGAACGCCTGCAGCGCGAGATTAGCGAGAAGGTCGTCGCGACGTTCGGCGGCGAGCGGATGCGTGTCGAGATCCGACGCGCGAACGAGGCGGCGACGGCCGATGCGAAGGCTTGGCAGCTCGTGCAGAAGGCGCGCTCGTACCTCATCGATTACACGCCGAGCTCGATCTCCGAGTCGCTTGAGATGCTGCGGCGCGCGGTCGAGCTGGACCCGCAATACGCGGTCGCCTACGCGACGCTCGGTCAGGTTACGGCCGAGAAAACGCTGAACGCCCTCAGCACCGACGTCGAGGCGGATCGCCGCGCAGCGATCGACACCATCGCGCGGGCGGAGCAGCTCGCGCCACGCGACCCGGTCGTGCTGCGCGCCGCGGGCTGCGTATACGCCTATACCGGCTCGTACCGCCGCTCGCTGGAGCTCATACGCCGCGCCGTGAAGCTCGCGCCATACGACCTCGGCACCTGGGGCTATCTCGGCTGGCCGCTCGTCGCCACGGGCGATCCGAATGACCTCAAGGAGCTGCACGAGATCGTCGACCGACTGCTCGCGACGTCCTCGGCCCATCCCGGCCGCTCTTATTGGCTGTTCCACAATTCGGTCGCGTTCACCTGCGCGGGCGAGTGCGAGCGCGCGCTCGCGCCGGCCGAGGAGTGTACGAGCGAGATGCCGCGGTTCTCGATCGGCTGGATGCACTACGCGAACGTGCTCGGTCGGCTCGGGCGCACGGACGCCGCGCGTGCCGTGCTCGAGCAATCCCTCGCCCGCAACCCGCTCATGAGACCCGCATACTATGTAGGGCTCATGGGCGTGCTGACGGACCAGCCGGCCGTCGTGCAGAGCCGCACGTCGGGTCTCTACGCCGCCGGGCTGATCGAGACGGCACGCAGAGCCTGATATCGTTCGTTGAAGGGGATTCGGCTATGACAGAGCAGACGGTGCAGCTCGTGCCCACCGGGGCACCGGAGCTCGTGCCCGCAGAACCGCCGCCGGTCGGCGCGGCCGCGCCCGACACACCCAAGAAGGACAAGGACAAGAAGAAAAAGAAAAAGGAGCAGAGCCGGGGCGTCGAGACGATGTTCCGCGTAACCTATTCGAACCACATCGCTTTGAGCCGGCTCGCGGACAGCAAGATCAGCATGCTGATCGCCGCCAACAGCGGCATCATTTCCGCGGTGCTCGTGGTCGTGACGAAGACGGCGACGGTCGCCCAGCATTTCGCGCCGGTGCTCGTGCTGCTCGCAGGTTGCCTCGTGTCGTTGGTATTCGCGGTAACCGCCGCGCGTCCGCGCGTCCGTCGCTCTCACGTCGACGTCGACGATATCCGTAACAACACGGGCAATCTCCTGTTCTTTGCGCAATTCACGAGCATGTCGCTGCCGCAATTCCAAGAGTCCGTGCGGGTCTTGATGAAGGAACCGGCGTTGCTCTACGACCATCTTGCGCGGCAGCTCTATCACATGGGCGAGTCCCTGAGCCGAAAGTATCGCTATCTGCAAATCGCGTACTCGGCGTTCCTGATCGGCATCGGCCTGGCGACGGTATTG
>CAVOVT010000005.1:0-263943 GCA_963699925.1 uncultured Gammaproteobacteria bacterium
GCGCGCTCGATGTTCGTGGTGCGCGCGGGCAAGGAGCCTTGGAGTCACCCGCTGACGCAGAGTACGTTCACGATCGCGGACGTTGCGGGCGAGGTTCGCAACCTCGATCTTCAATGCGCGCAGGGCGAGCGGCCGATCCAGTACCAGGAGGGCGTCGACTGGACCGTCCCGCAAGGATGGACCGGCTGCACGCTCGTCGTCGGCGCGGCGCCCGCGACGATGTTCAATTTCTACGAGTTCGAGTGAGCGTGGTCGTAGCCGGTCAGGCTAGGTTGCACACGATCGGTTGGAGAATGGAGTTGAAGAAATGCGGACGATGAAGTCACGGGTCTCATGGGTCGCGGCCGGTTTCTTGCTGGCGGCGGCGACGTCGGTTCAAGCGCAGAAGGTCGTCGATCCCGGGTTCAAGAGCGTCGGCCGAGGTTGGCCGCTCGCGGCGGACGCGAACGACACGAAGAAGTACCCCGAAGTCGGCCCGACGTTCTCGTTTCGAAACAACGACGTCGGCGCCGCGGCACGCGGCGGAGAAGCGCCGAAGGGCGTGAAGCCGCTGCCGGTCGACGTCTTCACGACCAAGGACTTCTACAAGGACAAAGCTCTCTGGAACGACCCCCGCTACTACCGCTGCAACAGCACGATCGGCATCGAAGCCGAGTCGGGCGCGGTCGGCGCGCCGCTGATCGTGAACAAAGACATGTCCACGGCGGCCTGGGGCCATTGCGAGCGCGACTATCCGCGCGAGTCGATCGTGAGCCCGTACCCGTTCAAGACGGCCCAAGAGCACTACGACGCGTTGCTCGCCGAGACCAAAAAGCGCGGCGGCCCGACGAAGCCGACCTTCGAAGCGATCGCGGACTGGACGGGCCGCTACGCGCACCCGGGCAGGACGCCGAACAACATGGATTGGTACCGCGGCCACAACAATCAGATCCCGACGTGGCTCTCGTTGCTCACGCCCGAGTATCAGAAGCGCCTCGTTCAGCAGACTTATCACGAAGCCCATGGCCAAGCGCAATGGCCGTCGCAGTATTGCTGGCCCGAAGGCTTCATGCGCCGCTGGCACGAGGCCGCCGTCTGGGAGCATCAGGTGATCGCGACGCCCGACATCGTCCAGATCCTGGCCGGGGTCGCACGCAACTTCATCACCGACATTTACGTCGGCAAGCAATTCAGGACGGACGGCGCGGTGCCGCGTCTCGGCGCGGACGTGCCGCGGTGGTATGGCGAGACGATCGGGTTCTGGGATTCGGGCTCGCTGATCACGTGGACGTCGAACATCCAAGGCTGGATGGTTCACGGCGCGTTCGAATATTCGAACAAGATGCAGAGCATCGAAATCTACTCGCCGATCCGAGACGCGAGCGGCAAGTTCATCGGCCTCAATCACGAGGCGATCTTCTACGATCCCGAAGCGCTCGTTCAGCCCGTGCGCGTCGTCCGCAATCTCATGAAGACGAGCACGGTCACGGCCGGCGATCCGTACGTTTTCATCGAGTGCGTGCCGACGATCTACCCGGTCAAGGGCGTGCCGTCGGCCGTCGTGCCGGGCGAGACGATCGAATACAAGATCCCGGACATGTACGGCAGGCCGTGGGCGCAGATCTGGGAAGACAACTTCGAGCAGGGCATGGACAGGCCGAAGCCCAAAGAGGACATCTTCACGTTCAAGTGATGCCGGTCGCGCGCGAAGAAGGCGGAGCTACTGCACCACCACACGCTGCTCGGTTCCATCGATGAAGCCGATCTGAAGCTCGACGCGACGATTGGCGGCGCGTCCCTCGTCGCTGTCGTTGCTCGCGACCGGCCGCGTGTCGGCGTAGCTCACCGACTGTAGCCGCGAGGGCTCGAAGCCCTGCTCGAGCAGATAGCGCGCGACCGCGTTCGCGCGCGCGGACGCGAGGTCCCAGTTCGAAGCGAACTGCCCGCCCTCGACCGGCACGTTGTCCGTGTGGCCCTCGACGGATATCCGCGCCTCGCCGCCCTCGCGCAGTGTCGCGGCGAGCTCGGCGAGGACCGGCCGCGCCGACTCCTGGAGCGCAGCACGCGCCGAGGCGAACAGCGCGACGTCGGGAATCGTGATCTCGAGCCCGTGCTCGCGGCGCGTCGCGGCGATTTGCCCGCGAAAGCGCTGCTCGATGAGATCCGCGACGCGGTCTTCGCGACTCAGCGTCGGCGGAAGCGGCAGGGATTCGTCTTGCGCGAGCTCCGCGGGCGAGGAATCGGCCGCCGCGGACACGGGCGGCGGCGGCACCGGACCGCTCTCCGCTGTGGGCTCGTCGGCAGGCTCGGGCGCCGGAGCGGCGGCGGCGGCGAGCGGCGCGAGGGGGCCGCTCGGGCGCCGGAGCGGCGGCGGCGGCGAGCGGCGCGACGGGCACCGCTTCGGGCGCCGCCGCCGCGCTGGCCACGGGAGTCTCCGGCGCGGGCTGCTCGGCCGCGGGCGTCTGGGCCACGACGGTCATACGCCCGAACAGCAGCACGACCATCGTGAAGATTACGCTGAGCAGGTCGGCGTACGAGATCAGCCAGTTGTCCTCGCGGTCGTCGGCGCTCCATTCGACCGCGGCGAGCGCACCGCGCACGACGTCGTCGTCGGGTGCGGAAGATCTTCCCTCGCTCGGCCGCAGCATCGCCTCAGCCCGCGGCGCGCATGAGCCCGGAGACCGGTGCCGGGCGAGCGCTGTGGCCGAGAATCACGTCGCGGATATAGGACGGGTGCCGCCGATCGTAGAGCAGCAGCACGGCCTGCAAGTCGACGACGCAGCGCGTGAGCTCGTGACGATTGTGCTGCTCGATCTTTGCGGCGAGCGGCTTGAACAAGAGATTCGCGAAAACGAGCCCGTACACCGTGGTCGTCATCGCGAAGCCCATTGCCGCGCCCATGCTCGCGACGTTCCCCGTGCCGACGCCGAACAGCATCTGTGACAGCCCGAGCAGGGTGCCGAGCATGCCCAGCGTCGGCGAGTACGTGGCCATGGCGCGCAGCACGTCGACCGGAGCCACGAGCCGGTCTCGTTCCTCGGCGATCGTGCGCTGCAGCGCGACCGTGAGCTGCTGCCTTTCGAGCCCGTCGAGGACGAGCTGCGTTCCACGACGCAGGACCGGCCGCGAGATCTCGCGCGCGGCATCCTCTGCCGGCCGAATGTTGCCGTAGCGGAATAGGTTTGCCGCCGTCAGGAACCAGTGCAGCGGCTGCTCCTCGGCCGCGACGGGGTCGCGCCCACGGCGCACCTCGCGCAGAGACGCTACGAGGGAGCGCAGCGCGGAGCCCGCGTGGCTCAATCGCGCCATCAGCAGCGTGCCGCAGCACACAAGGCCGAAGCCGGCCACCGCGGCCACGGGGCCGGAGCCGGCCGAGAAGAGATCCAGCAAAATCGAGACGGCGACCGTGATCGCCAACGTCCCGGTCCATAGGGCGCTTGGCATGTTTTCCTTCCGCTCGTTGAGGGTTAATGCGAAGGGAGAGCAAGTTTCGCGCCAAGTACTCGGCTCCGGTTCGCGCCGGCGGAGCTACGCGGATTCAACGTGCGCCGGTTCGAAAACGGCGAGCTCGGCGCTTGGGCGGTTTCCGACTTGAGCGCGCGCGAGCTCGACGGGTTCGTCGAGGCTTGGAAGTCGGCGGCGTAGCCGTTCCGGACGCGGCGGCGGGCTAGCCGCTGTGACCTTTGAGCTGCTGCGACGCTCGATAGCGCGCCTCGGCCTGCACGAGCTCTTCCTGCGCGCGCGTGAGATCGACGTCACCATGCTTGCCCGCGAGCACCTCGCGTGCGCGCTCGCGCGCCGCGAGCGCCTCGGATTCGTCGAGGTCGTGCGCATGCAGCGCGCTGTCGGCCAGCACGTTGACGAGGTGCGGCTGTATCTCGAGGATCCCGCCCGTGATGTAGAACGCCTTCTCGCCGTCGCTCGTCTGCACGCGCACGGCGCCGGGCCTGAGCGTGGTCAGGAGCGGCGCATGCCGCGGCGCGATGCCGAGGTCGCCCATCTTGCCCGGCACGAACACGCGCTCGGCCTCGCCCGAGTAGATCGAGCCTTCGGCGCTCACGATGTCGACGTGGATCGTCATGCTTGCGACTCGCGCTGCGGAGGTTACTGGACCTTCTTGGCCTTCTCGACGGCCTCTTCGATGCCGCCGATCATCATGAACGCCTGCTCGGGCAGGTGGTCGTACTCGCCGTTCACGATCGCCTTGAAGCTTCGGATCGTGTCCTTGAGCGACACGTACTTGCCTTCCATGCCCGTGAACGCCTGCGCGACCGAGAACGGCTGCGACAAGAAGTTGCGGATCTTGCGCGCGCGCTGCACGACGAGCTTGTCGTCCTCGGAGAGCTCGTCCATGCCGAGGATCGCGATGATGTCCTGGAGCTCCTTGAACCGCTGCAGCGTCGCCTGCGTCGCGCGCGCGACGTCGTAGTGCTCCTGGCCGATCGACGAGCGGGTCGAGCAGGCGGCTCGTCGAGTCGAGCGGGTCGACCGCGGGGTAGATGCCGAGCTCCGCGATCTTGCGCGACAGCACGAGCGTCGCGTCGAGGTGCGCGAAGGTCGTCGCCGGCGACGGGTCGGTCAAGTCGTCGGCCGGCACGTAGATCGCCTGGAACGAAGTGATCGAGCCCTTCTTCGTCGACGTGATCCGCTCCTGGAGCACGCCCATCTCTTCCGCGAGCGTCGGCTGGTAGCCGACCGCGCTCGGCATGCGGCCGAGCAGCGCCGACACCTCGGTGCCCGCGAGCGTGTAGCGGTAGATGTTGTCGATGAACAGCAGCACGTCCTGGCCGTCGTCGCGGAAGTACTCGGCCATCGTGAGGCCGGTCAGCGCGACGCGCAGGCGGTTGCCCGGCGGCTCGTTCATCTGGCCGAACACGAGCGCGACCTTGTCGAGCACGCCCGCGTCTTTCATCTCGTGGTAGAAGTCGTTGCCCTCGCGCGTGCGCTCGCCGACGCCCGCGAACACCGAGAGTGCCGCCGTGCGCTTTCGCGATGTTGTTGATGAGCTCGAGCAGCGTGACCGTCTTGCCGACGCCTGCGCCGCCGAAGAGCCCGACCTTGCCGCCCTTCGAGATCGGCATGATGAGGTCGATGACCTTGATGCCGGTCTCGAGCAGCTCCGTCGACGCGGCCTGGTCCTCGTACGACGGCGCCTGGCGGTGGATCGGCCAGGATTCCGCGGCCCCGATTCGCCCGCATCGTCGATCGGCTCGCCGAGCACGTTCATGATCCGGCCGAGCGTCTTCGGGCCGACCGGCACCGAGATCGCCTTGCCCGTGTTCGTGACGTCGAGGCCGCGACGCAGCCCCTCGGATGTGCCCATCGCGATCGTGCGCACGACGCCGTCGCCGAGCTGCTGCTGCACCTCGAGCGTGAGGTTACGGTCCTTGAGCTTCAGCGCGTCGTAGATCTTCGGGATCGAGTCGCGCGGGAACTCGACGTCGACGACCGCGCCAATGACTTGAACAATCGTGCCGGTGCTCATGCTGACTTCATTCCGATCTTGGGGCATTCCGAATTACTCGCCCGCATCACACTCTATTCGTCCAGGTGCCGGATGTTGGCGTCACGGCGAATATCGGAATGTCCCCATAACCTAGACGGCCGCCGCGCCGCCGACGATCTCCGCGATCTCGCGCGTGATCGCGGCTTGCCGCGCCTTGTTGTATTGCAGCTGCAGGCCCTCGATGAATTTGCCCGCGTTGTCGGTCGCGGCCTTCATCGCGACCATCTTCGACGCCATCTCGCAGGCGACGTTCTCGATCGCGCCGCGGAACACCTGCGACTCGATGTAGCGGTCGAGCACGTCGTCGAGCAGTCGCGGCCGCGTCGGGCTCGTAGATGTAGTCCCAGTGCGTCTGCAGCGCTTCCTTGTCGATCGCCTCGACCGGCAGCAGCGTCGAGATCATCCGGCTGTCTGGCTCATCGTGTTCACGAACACGCTGTGCACGAGGAACAGCCGATCGATCTTCCCGTGCCGATACGCGTCGGTCATCGCTACGATCGCGCCGACGAGGTCCTGGAGCTTCGGCATCTCGCCGAGGTTGCTCGTCGCCGCGACGACGTTGACCTTCAGGCGCCGGAAGTAGGCGATGCCCTTCGCGCCGATCAGGCAAAGATCGGCCTCGACGCCCTTCTCCTGCCACTTGCGCATGTCGCGGATCACCTCGCGGAACGTGTTCACGTTCACGCCGCCGCAGAGGCCCTTGTCCGTGCTGATCACGATGTAGCCGACGCGTTTCACTTCGCGCGAGACGAGGTACGGATGCCGATAGTCCGGGTTCGCCTCCGACAGGTGGCCGATCACGGTCCTGATCCGCTCGGCATACGGGCGCGCGGCCGGCCATCCGCACCTGCGTGCGGCGCAGCTTCGACGCGGCGACCATCTGCATCGCCTTCGTGATCTTCTGCGTGCTCTTGACGCTCGCGATCTTGGTCCGGATTTCTTTGCCGCTCGCCATGCGCTACTTCTTGGCCGAAGCCTTCGCCGCCTCGCCGCCGGCGCTCGCGCCGCCGTAGCCCGAGTTCTTCTTGTAGCGCCTCGACGATCTTCTTCAGGGTCGCGACGACGTCGTCGTTGTAGTCGGGCTTCGCGTTGATCGCGTCGAGCTCCGCCTTGTGGCTCTGGCGCGCGAACGCGTGCATCTCGGTCTCGAACTCGACCACCTTCTCGACCGGCACGTCGTCGATGTAGCCCTCGTTCACCGCGTACAGCGACAGCGCCATCTCGGCGACCGAGAGCGGCTGGTACTGCTTCTGCTTCATGAGCTCCATGACGCGGCGGCCGCGCTCGAGCTGCTTGCGCGTCGCGGCGTCGAGATCGGACGCGAACTGCGCGAACGCGGCGAGCTCGCGGTACTGCGCGAGCGCGATGCGCACGCCGCCGCCGAGCTTGCGGATGACCTTCGTCTGCGCCGAGCCGCCGACGCGCGACACGGAGATGCCCGCGTTGATCGCGGGCCGGATGCCCGCGTTGAAGAGATCCGTCTCGAGGAAGATCTGGCCGTCGGTGATCGAGATCACGTTCGTCGGCACGAACGCCGACACGTCGCCGGCCTGCGTCTCGATGATCGGCAGCGCCGTGAGCGAGCCCGTCTTGCCCTTGACCTTGCCCTTCGTCACCTTCTCGACGTACGCGGCGTTCACGCGCGCCGCGCGCTCGAGCAGGCGCGAGTGCAGGTAGAACACGTCGCCCGGATACGCCTCGCGGCCCGGCGGGCGGCGCAGGAGCAGCGACACCTGGCGATACGCCCACGCCTGCTTCGTGAGGTCGTCGTAGATGATCAGCGCGTCCTCGCCCTTGTCGCGGAAGTACTCGCCCATCGCGCAGCCCGAGTACGGCGCGATGTACTGCATCGCGGCGGACTCCGACGCCGTCGCCGCGACGATGATCGTGTGCGCGAGCGCGCCGCTCTCCTCGAGCTTGCGCACGAGTTCGCGACGGTCGAGTTCTTCTGGCCGATCGCGACGTAGATGCACTTAAGGTCGCCGCCCTTCTGGTTGATGATCGTGTCGATCGCGACCGCGCTCTTGCCGGTCTGGCGGTCGCCGATGATGAGCTCGCGCTGGCCGCGGCCGATCGGCACCATCGAGTCGATGGCCTTGAGTCCCGTCTGCACGGGCTGGCTCACGGACTGGCGATCGATGACGCCCGGCGCGACCTTCTCGACCGGCGACGACTCGGTCGTCTTGATCGGGCCCTTGCCGTCGATCGGCGCGCCGAGCGCGTTCACGACGCGGCCGAGCAGCCCCTCGCCGACCGGCACCTCGAGGATGCGGCCCGTGGTCTTCACGGTGTCGCCTTCCGAGATGTGCTTGTAGTCGCCGAGCACGACCGCGCCGACCGAGTCCTGCTCGAGGTTCAGCGCGAAGCCGTAGCTGCCGCCCGGGAACTCGATCATCTCGCCGTACTGCACGTCGGCGAGGCCGTGGATCCGGCAGATGCCGTCCGTCAGCGCGATGATCGTGCCGACGTCGCGCGCTTCCGCCTTCGCCTCGAAGTTCTGGATCCGTTGCCGGATCAGGTCGCTGATCTCGGATGCCTTGATCGCCATGTTTGTCGTCCTCGAATATTCGTCGGCCGTTCGGCGGCCGCCCGTTCGTCAACCGATCCGTCAGCTCACCATCGCGCGTGCGAGCTGCTCGAGCCTCGTGCGCACGGAGCCATCGATGACCATGTCCTCCGCTCGCACGATCGCGCCGCCGATCAGCGACGGATCGACCTCGAGCGAGAGCTCGACCTCGCGGCCGAGCCGCTTCTTGAGCGCCTGCTTCACGCGCTCCGCGACGGCTGCGTCCACCGCGGTCGCCGAGACCAGCGTGGCCTTGACCTTGTTCTCGGCCTCGGCCTTCAGCGCGTCGAACTGCGCCGCGATCTCGGGCAGCGTGCGCGAGCCGATCGTTCTCGGCGAGCAAAGCGAGCAGCGCCTTGCCTTCGCGAGCGTGTCGAACACGTCCGCGCCCTTGAGCCCGACGCTGACCGCGCGGATGAAGTCGGCGCGCCTCGGCTGATCGAGCGCCGGGATTCGCGAGCACGCGCTTCGCGTTCGCGTCGCCGAGCACGGCGGCCGCCGCGTTCAGCGCGTCCGACCAGGCGCCGAGCTTCTGCTCGCCGTTCGCGACGTCGAACAGCGCTTTCGCGTACGGCCGGGCGATCGTGCTCTGGTCGGCCATTTGCTTACAGCTCGCTCGCGAGCTTGCTCAGGATGTCGCCGTGAGCCTTCGCGTCGATCTCGCGCGCCGAGCACCTTCTCGGCGCCCGCGACCGCGATCCTCGCGACCTGTGCCGCGGAGCTCCTCGCGCGCGCGATTCGTCTCGGCGCCGATCTCGGTGCGCGCGGCCTCGAGCTGGCGCTTGCGCTCGGCCTCGCTGTCGGTCTTGGCCTGCTCGACGATGCCGCTCGCGCGCGTGTTCGCCTGCTCGACGATGCCGCGCGCCTGCTCGCGCGCCGCGGTGATCAGCTTCTCGACCTCGGTCTTCGCGCTCGCGAGATCGGCCTGCGCCTTCTCGGCCGAGCCGCGAGGCCGTTCGCGATCTCGGTCTGACGCTGCTCGATCGCGCCCATGACGAACGGCCAGACGAACTTCATGCAGAACCAGACGAAGACGGCCATCGCGATCACCTGGCCGATCAGCGTCATGTTGATGTCCACGCGGAATCCTCCTCGTGCTCGCAGTGCACCGGCGCGCTGAGGCGCCGGCGCGCGTCGTCAGCCGCCGCCCGCCTGCTGCAGCTGCGCGATGAACGGATTGGCGAACGCGAAGTACAGCGCGATGCCGACGCCGATCATCGCGACCGCGTCGAGCAACGCGACGACGAGGAACATCTGGGTCCGCAACATGCCCGCGAGCTCGGGCTGGCGCGCCGAGCCTTCGAGCCAGCGGCCGCCGAGAAGTCCCATGCCGATGCCGACGCCGAGCGCGCCGAAACCGATCAGGATCGCCACCGCGATAGCGGTCATTCCAATCACGATATTCATCTATGTCTCCAGTCGAGAAGGATCGCCATTCGTTCGAAAAAACTCGGGGTTCGAAAAACTCAGTGCGCCTCGCCCGTGTCGTGCGCTTGGCTCAAGTACACGATCGTCAACATCATGAAGATGTAGGCCTGCAGCACGATCACAAGGATGTGGAAGACCGCCCACATGAAATGCAGCGGCAGCTGATACAGCCCGATCAGCCCGATGAGGATGAAGATGAGCTCGCCCGCGTACATGTTGCCGAAGAGCCGCAGCGACAGCGACAGCGGCTTCGAGATGAACGAGACCAGCTCGAGGATGAGATTGAACGCGATCACGAGCGGTGCGCAGATGACGCCCAAGCCCTTCGTCGGCGGCGCGATCGGGTGGAACGTGAACTCTTTGCCGAACCCGATGGCCGCCCTTGATCTTGATCGAGTAGAAGATCGTGAGCAGGAACACCGTGATCGACATGCCGAACGTGATGTTGACGTCGGTGGTGGGCACGACCTTGAAGATAAGGCACGCCTGCGGCGCCGGCTGCGAGCGGCAGCCAGTCGACCGGGATCAGGTCCATGAGGTTCATCAGGAAGACCCACGCGACGATCGTGAGCGCGAGCGGCGCGACCATCTTGCTCGGGGGGCCGTTGAAGGTGCCGCGGACCGAGTCGTCGACGAAGGCCACGACCATCTCGACGCATGGCTTGCAGCTTGCCGGGCCGGCCGGTCGTGAAGCCCTTCGCGACTCTTCCTGAACAGATACGCAGAACACGAGGCCGAGCACGATGGACCAGCCCATCGAGTCGACGTTCACGGTCCAGAAGTTGCCCTTGCAGACGCGCGGGTTCTCGGCGCTATTCCAAACCCACTGACCCTCGATGCGGCAACCTGAAGGTTCGTGAGATGGTGCTGGATGTATTCGCCGGCAGTTTCCCCGTGGCCGCCAGTGTGTTCTTCCGCCATTCCTCAGCTCTTCGTCATCTTTTCGACGTTGCCCCCCGTATCCCCGACGAGCAGCGCTCCGAACACCACCAGCTGCGCGGCGATGAAGCCCGCGAACACCGCCGGCGGCGAGATCGGCCGCACGAATCCGAAGATCACCCCGAACAGCCAACGCCGTCAGGAGGATCTTGCCGATCTCGCCGATCCAGGCCGCGCGCATGATCGCGACCCCCCTCGGATCGCGGCTCGGCGTCAGCATCCGCGCCGCCAAGAAGCCGTTCGGGACCACGGCCGCCGCGCCGCCGAGCAGCGTCGACGCCGCGACCGTGTCGCCATAACTCAGCCAAAGCACCGCTGCGAGGACCATGCTCACGCCCGCTTGCGCGAGCAACGTGAAGGGCACGACGCGTTCAACGGCGATCGACACGTGGCCTCTTATTGCGCCGAGCCCTATCGAGGCGAGCGAACGCCCGCGCGGGCTCAGTCGGATCGGCAACAGCCGCGGCGGTGCCGCAGCCGGGCGGCATTCTAAGGGAGTCGCATACACCGATTCAACGGTAACGCCGCGCGCCGCCGTCGAAATTGCGGCAACTACTTGATGTGCGCGAGGATGCCTTCGAGCTCCTCGAGACCGTGATAGCGGATCACGACGCGGCCGCCCTTCGGGCCGTGCTCGATCTTCACCGTAGCGCCGAGCGTCTCGGCGAGGTCGGTCTCGAGGCGGCGCACGTTCGGATCGCTCGGCGCCTCGCGCGGCCGGTGCGTGCTTCGGCGGTCGAAGCACCCGCGATCCGGCGCACCGCCTGCTCGGCTTCGCGGACGCTCCAGCCGCTGCTTCACGATCCGCTCCGCGATCTCGAACTGCATCTCGGGCGTCGGCAGCCCGAGCAGCGCGCGCGCGTGGCCCATGTCGAGCTCGCGGCGCTCGAGGAACTCGCGGACCGGGCGCGGCAGCTCGAGCAGCCGGAGCAGGTTCGAAACCGTCGCACGCGAACGGCCGACGGCGTACGCTGCGTCTTCGTGCGTGAGCCCGAACTCCTCGACGAGCCGCGAGAGCGCGCGGGCCTCCTCGATCGGGTTCAAGTTCTCGCGCTGGATGTTCTCGATCAGCGCGACCGCGACGGCCGACTCGTCCGGGATGTCGCGCACGACGGCCGGAATCGCGTGCAGCCCCGCGAGCTGCGCGGCGCGCCAGCGGCGCTCGCCCGCGACGATCTCGTAGCGCGTCTTCGCCGTCGCCGCGAGCAGGCAGCGGCCGCACGACGATCGGCTGCACGACGCCCTGCGCCTTGATCGACTCCGCGAGCTCGGCGAGCGAGTCGTCGCGCATGTCGACGCGCGGTTGGTAGCGGCCGCGTTGGAGCAGGTCGACGGGGCACCTCGCGCAGCGCAACGTCGGCGGTCGCCGAGCCCGCCTCGACCGCGCGGCCGCTCGGGGCGCGCGACCGCCGCGCCGGCCGCGCTGCTGAGCAAGCGCGTCGAGACCGCGCCCGAGGCTCTTTCTTTTGTTCACCGAGTTGGCCGCCAGAGCGGAAAGGTGCGCCGGATTGTAGCAGCGAAACGGCGCGCGGCGCGGAAGCCGCCGGCGCGGCGCCGCTACGTGCGCGGCAGCGGCGCGCCCGAGCGGCGGTTCACCTCGCCCGCGAGCGCGAGGTACGCGAGCGCGCCGCGCGAGTACTTGTCGTGGAACAGCACCGGGCGGCCGAAGCTCGGCGCCTCCGCGAGCCGCACGTTGCGCGGGATCACGGTGCGGTAGACCCGGTCGCCGAAGTGGCTGATCAGCTGCGACGACACCTCGTTGGCGAGGTTGTTGCGCGGGTCGAACATCGTGCGCAGGATCCCGTGCATCTCGAGCTTCGGATTCGCGGTCGCGCGGATCTTGTCGATCGTGCCGACGAGCGCGCTCAAGCCCTCGAGCGCGAAGTACTCGCACTGCATCGGGATCAGCACGTAGTCCGTGGCCGTCAGCGCGTTGACCGTGAGCATGTTGAGCGCGGGCGGGCAGTCGATCAGCACGTAGTCGAACCGCTCGAGCAGCGGCGTCGAGCGCGCGCTTGAGCCGAAACTCGCGCTCGGGCCGCGTCGCGAGCTCGATCTCGGCGGCCGTGAGCTCCTGATTGCTCGGCAGGATCGTGAAGCCGCCCTCGGGCGGGGTCTGGAGCACTTGCTCGGCGGGCAAATCGTCGAGCAGCACGTCGCAGATCGTGTGCTCGAGCGCGTTCTTGTCGACGCCGGAGCCCATCGTCGCGTTCGCCTGCGGATCGAGGTCGACGAGCAGCACGCGGCGCTGCGTCGCGGCGAGCGACGCCGCGAGATTCACGCAGGTCGTCGTCTTGCCGACGCCGCCCTTCTGGTTCGCGACTGCGATGACCGTGCGTCATCTCCGTCCGTTCGCAACCAACAGGCGATCGAGCCTGCTCTAGCCAGCACGATCGAGCTGCGCCGCGCGGACGAGCTCGACGGCGCGCTGCACGAAGTCGGGCGCGAGCCCCGCGAATTGCGTTTGCAAATGCGCGGCGGTGAGCAACAGCAGGACGCTGCCCGGCGCAGTCAGACTCCGACAGATCTCGAGCAGCTCGACCGGCGGCGCGACCGCGCGCGCGAGCACGGTAGCAAACGGCCGCTCGGGACGTAAGTGCTCGGCCCGGCCGTGCGCGACGACCGCGTTGCGCAGGCCGAGCTCGACGATCGACGTGGCGCAGGAAGCGGACGCGCTTCGCGCGGCTCTCGATCAGCGTGAACGCGCGCTCGGGGTCGGCGATCGCGAGCGGCACACCCGGCAGCCCGGCGCCCGTGCCGACGTCGGCGATCCGCTCGCCGCGCAGCAGCGGCCGCAGCGCGAGGCTCTCGACGAGATGCCGGTCGACGAGCTCTTCGCATCGCGAATGCCCGTGAGGTTGTAGACGCGGTTCCAGCGGATCAGGAGGTCGAGGAACTGCGCGAGCGCCTCGCTCTGCGCCTCCGGCAGCTCGAGACCCGCGCGCGTCGAAGCGCCGCCCGACGTCGGCGGAGGCCGAGGACGATTCGGCGCGCGCCATCGGCGCAGTATGCCGCCGCGCGCGCTCGAATCGTTATCGGTTATGTGCGCGCTGGCGTGCCGCGGTGATCGGGGCGCGCCGCCCGCGCCGCGCTAGTCGACCGGCGTCTGGTGCAGGTAGGGCTGCGCCGAGAAGTACGCCGCGAGCTCTTCGATCGCCGCCTCGTCGAGCATCGAGACCTGCTGTGCCATCAGCAAGTCGGCGCGCTGGCCGCTCTTGTATTGATTGAGCGCCTGCTCGAGATAGGAAAAATGTTGGCCCGCGAGATTCGGCCACTGTTTCGCCGACGCGACGCCGGCCTCGCCGTGGCATTGCTGACACGACGGCCGCCTTCTTCTTGCCCTCGTCGACCTCGCGCGCGCTCGCGTCGGACTTGCCGGTCTCGGGCTCGCCGGCCCAGGTGGAGAAGAACGTCGCGAGGTCCGCGATGTCTTGGTCGCTGAGCGACGACGCCTGCGCCTGCATCGTCGGATGGCTGCGCGTGCCGCGCCGGTAGCCTTGCAGCGCGATCTCGATGTACTCGAGGTTCTGCCCGCCGAGCTTCGGCACGTAGTACGAGGGATACGCGTTGTGCGATCCCGGCACGCCGTGGCAACCCTTGCAGGTCTCCCCGATCACGGCGCCGCGCTTTGCGTCGCCCTGAATCGTGAGCGGGGCGAGCGGCGGCGGCGGCACCGCCGGCGCTTTGGCGGCGGCCTGCTGCGCGGCCGCGTCGAGCGTAACGGAGGACGCCGAGAGCGCGCTCACGGCAGCTAGAAAGAGGACGGTTTTGGTACGGAACAAGCGGGCGGGACCTCGGAGACTCCCTTCTCAGGCGCGCATGTTAGCCAATTCCTCAGCTCGATGACATGCGACGGGTGCGCAAGCGAACGGAACACAAGCCGCCGGACTCGCGGCCTTGCCTGGCTCGCCCGCGCGCTAGACGGGAGGATAGAGATGGCACGCGACGCGGCGCGCCGACGTGCGCTCGACGGTCTGCAACGCGGGCGTCACGGTCCGGCACACGTCCATGACCTTCGGGCAACGAGCTGCGAAGCGGCAGCCGACGCCGACGTTGATCGGCGAGGCGATCTCGCCTTCGATCGTGGTCGCGGTCCGACGCCTCTCCGCTGCGCGGGTCGGGCTGCGGGATTGGAGCCGATCAGGATCTGCGTGTACGGGTGCTAGCGGCCGCGAAAAGACTTCGTCCGCCGGCCCGATCTCGACGAGCGAGCCGAGATACATCACGGCCATCCGGTCCGACACGTAGCGCACCATCGACAGATCGTGCGCGATGAACAGCATCGTGAGACCCAGCGACGACTTCAGCTCGCCGAGCAAGCGAACGATCTGCGCCTGGACCGAGACGTCGAGCGCGGAGATCGGCTCGTCGCAGACGACGAAGTCGCGGCTCGCACGATCAGTGCCCGCGCGATGCCGACGCGTTGCCGTTGGCCGCCCGAGAACTCGTGCGGGTAGCGCGACGCGTGGTCTGCGCTCGAGCCCGACGCGGACGAGCCAGTCGCCGACCTCGCTCGCGAATCTGCGCGGCTCGTGCGGTCCGGCTGTGAGCCGCAAGCCCTCGCCGATGATCTCGCCGACCGTCATCCGCGGGTTCAGGCTCGAGTA
The DNA here is from genome assembly GCA_963699925.1 of uncultured Gammaproteobacteria bacterium. Classification (GTDB taxonomy): domain Bacteria; phylum Pseudomonadota; class Gammaproteobacteria; order Steroidobacterales; family Rariloculaceae; genus FEN-1219. Next base: position 15,026 of record CAVOVT010000005.1, read on the forward strand.
TGGATCCTGAAAGATCATCTGCATCCGGCTGCGCGTAGCGCTGGAAGTCCGCGGGCCGGTATCGCTGCGGCAGCCGTTCGCCCGCGAAGTAAACCTCGCCGGCCGTCTTGTCGTGCAACCCGACGAGCGTGCTTGCCGAACGTCGATTTGCCGGAGCCGCTCTCGCCGACGAGGCCGACGATCTCGCGGTCGTGCGATCGCGAGCGACACGTCGTCCACCGCGTGCACGGTCTGGCCGTGGCCGAGCGCGAAGTGCTTCGTGAGCCCTCGTGCCTCGATCAACGCGCTCATGCGCGTCCGCCCCGCGCTGGATACTCGGGCACGATGCGCGGGCGCGCGCCGGATCGGTGCAGCCAGCAGCGGGCCCCGTGACCCGGGTCGACGGCGAAGAGCGGCGGGTCGGTGCGCCTCGCAGACCCGCATCGCATGCGGACAGCGCGCGAAGTAGCCGCAGCCGACCGGCGGCGAAAACAGATCCGGCGGCGCGCCTTCGATCGGCCGCAGCCCCTGCCGTCCGCGACGTGCTGCGGCTCGGCATCGCGGCGCGCAGGCCGAGCGTGTAGGGATGCGCCGATCGGTAGAACATGTCCTCGGCGCTCGCCCGTCTCGACGATCTCCCCCGCATACATCACCGCGACGTCGTCGGCCATCCGCGCGACGACGCCGAGATCGTGCGTGATCAGCACGATCGCCATGCCGTTCTTGCGCTGCAGCTCCTGCAGCAGGTCCAGGATCTGCGCCTGGATCGTCACGTCGAGCGCGGTCGTCGGCTCGTCGGCAATCAGGATGTCGGGCTCGCACGCGATCGCCATCGCAATCATCGCGCGCTGCAGCATGCCGCCGGAGAACGAGAACGGATATTGCCGCGCGCGTCGCTCGCGGCTCCGGAATGTGCACCAGCGCGAGCAGCTCGACGGCGCGCGCGAACGCACTGGCTTCGCGAATAGCCGCGGTGCACGCGCAGCGTCTCGGCGATCTGATCGCCGACCCGTCATCGTCGGGTTCAGCGAGCTCATCGGATCCTGGAAGATCATGCCGATCCGGTTGCCGCGCACGTCGTCGCCGTCGATGATCTTGCGCCGCAGGATGTCGACGCCCGCGAACAGCGCGGTGCCGCGCGTGATCCGCCCGGGCGGCATCGGGATCAGGCCCATGATGCTCTGCACGCGTGACGGATTTGCCGCAGCCCGACTCGCCGACGATCGCGAGCGTCTTGCCGGCCGCACGCGAAGCTCGCGCCGCGCACGGCCTTCACGATGCCGCCGTAGCGTGTCGAACTCGACGTGCAGGTCCGCCACCTCGAGCACGGGTCGCGCGGCGGCGTCGGCGCGCGCGCTCATTCGCGCCCCCGCATTCGCACGTCGAGCGCGTCGCGCAAGCCCGTCGCCGAGCAGGTTGAACGCGAGCACCGTCACGCTGATGAACAACGCGGGGAACATCAGCTCGTGCGGATGCGCGAGCATGGTCTTGATGCCCTCGTTGCTCATGCTGCCCCACGACGGCGTCGGCGGCGCAACGCCCATGCCGATGAACGACAGAAACGCCTCCGTGAAGATCACGCGCGGCACTTCGAACGTCAGCGTCACGAGGATCACGCCGATCGTGTTCGGAATCATGTGCCGGAACACGAGGTAGCCGGTCTTTGCGCCGAGCAGCCGCGACGCGCCGATGTACCCTTCGTTGCGGATCTGCAAGATCTGCCCCCGCACGAGCCGCGCCGTCGGACGGCCAGCTCGAGCAGCACGAGCGCGACGAGCATCGGAAAGATGCCGCTCTCGCCGGGACCGATACCGAACGCGATCTTGAACAGGATCATGAACAGCAGGAACGGCAATGCGATGACGAAGTCGGCGAACCGCATCAGCACCTGGTCGACGCGCCCGCCGGCGAAGCCGGCCGCGCTGCCGTACACGATCCCGACAAGCACGAACAAGAGCGGCGCGAGCGACGCCGATGAATAACGAGATCGCGCGCGCCGTGCATCAGCCGCGCAAGCATGTCGCGGCCGAGATAGTCGGTGCCGAGCGGATGGTAGGGCAGCGCGACGCTATCGCCCACGCGTGCGAGGGCCGCGTCGGCGAGCCAGCCGCGCTGCTGCGCGTCGGCCGCGCTGATCACGAGCGCGGGTTCGACGACGAGCAAGGCGTAGCCCTTCGACTCGGCGCCGTCGGCGTCGACGCGACGACGGAGTACCAGTAGCGCGTCGGCGTGCAGATCGAACCGGTCTTCGAAACTCACGCGCCGTCGGGTCGAAGATCTCGGCCAGCGGCAGTCCGAGCGCGCGCGTCGGGGCTCGGATCGTAGACGTTGCGATAGACGTGATAGCCCGCCGCACCGGCGGCGGGCTCCCAGACCAGCCGCACGGCTTGCGTCGTCGCCGGTTCGGCAAGCCGCAGCCTCTGCGGCACGACGGGTCCGTCGGTCGGCAGCGTCGCGACGGTCACGCCGGGCCATGCGACGATACGGCTCGACGATCCGCGCGCGCGCCGGCCACGCGGGGCCTGGCTGATCTGGTCGACGTCCTGGGCGGCCGGATCGACTGCGCCAGATCCAGGGACCCGCGACCGCGAACAACGCGAGCGCGACGATGATGCAGAGCGACGCCAGCGCGCGCGCGATTGCGCTTGAGCCGCTGCCACGCGTCCTGCCAATACGACAACGACGGCCGCGGCAACGCGTGTCGCTCGCGCACCGCGCCGGCTTCCGAAGTCGATCGCGCGTCGGCTGGAACTCGGTCGGCGCTCATTCGAGCGTCACGCGCGGGTCGATGAAGCCGTACAAGATGTCGACGAGGATCACCATGAGCACGAGGAACGCGCCGTAGAACACCGTCGTGCCCATGATCACGGTGTAGTCGAGCTGCTGTACCGCCTCGACGAAGTAGCGGCCGAGGCCCGGGATCGCGAACACGAGCTCGACGACGAAACCGCCCGTCGTGATCAGCGCGATCTGCGGGCCGAGCACGGTGATGACCGGCAGGATCGCGTTGCGCAGCTGGTGCTTCAGGAAGATCCGCGTCGGCGGCAGACCCTTGGCGCGCGCGGTGCGAACGAAGTCCGAGTCGATGATCTCGAGCATCGAGGAGCGCATGAGCCGCGTGAGGAACGCCATCGTGCCCAGGCCGAGCACGAGCGACGGCACGAGCATGTGCCAGACGGTTCCCCACCCGCGACCGGCAGCAGCGAGCGGCCGAACGTCGAGTTGATCGTGACGAGCGCGAGCTGGCTCAGCGCCGCGACCACGAAGCTCGGCACCGAGATGCCGACGATCACGAGGAACATGATCACGACGTCGGGCAGACGGTTGCGGTACAGCGCCGTCAGCGCGCCCCACAGAATGCCGCCGAGCGTCGCGAATCGCGATCGCGAGGATGCCGAGCGTCGCGGAGACAGGGAAGTGCTCGCGGATGATGTCGTTGACGCGGCGATTCTGCTGCGTGAACGAGATGCCGAAGTCGCCACGCAGCATGCTGCCGATGTAGATCACGTATTGCTCGAGCACGGGTTTGTCGAGGCCGTAGCGGGCCTCGAGGTTCGCGCGGATCTGCGTCGTTGGCGAGTCTCTCCCCGCGTAGCGGATCGCCCGGCACCGCGTGCATCGCGACGAACGTCGCGGTCGCGATGAACCAAACCGTGATCGCTCCCTGCACCAGCCGCTTGAGTATGTAGGCCAGCACGCTTTGTTAACGGCCTTCGGTCAGATACGCGTACGTATAGTCCGTCGAAGCGCCTATCGAGCGGCGCCCGACGCCTTTCAAGCGTGCGGTCCTGCACGTACATCACGCCGCGCTCGTAGGCCATGATGATCACGGCGTCCTCGATCAGGATCCGCTGGATCTCGCCGAACGCGGCAAAGCGGACGTGGCTGTCGAGCGATTGCTGCGCGATCCTGACCTGCGCGTCGAGCTTCGGATTCTTGTACGCGCCGTTGTTGTTCAAATTCCAGGATGCGAACAGATCGCCGAACGACAGCAGGTCGTCGTAGTCGGCGCTCCAACCGAACAGCGTGATGTCGAAGTCGCCCTCTTCTTGCTTCGCGAGCCGCTGCTTGAAGTTCTGTCGGTCGATGCGGACATCGAGCCCGAGCGTGCGGTGCAGATATTCCTGCGTGTACTCGGAGTGCGAGATCGCGGTCGGTGTATCGTCGATGAGCAGCACGATCGGCGGCAGCTCGTCGACGCCGAGCTCGCGTTTCGCGAGCTCGAGCTCCGCGCGCGCCGCGGCGATGTCGGTCTTGACCGGCGGCGGCGGGTATTCCTGCCGGAACAGCCCGTGCTCGCCCTTCAGGAACGACGGAAACAGCGACTCGGCCACCGTGTAGCTCGGCGTCTTCAGCACCTTGTAGACGAGCTCGGCCGGGTCGTTCGCGAGCTGCAATGCGCGGCGGAAATGGTAGTTCGCCGTCGGGTGGCCGGGGCGGAAATTCAGCTCTAGGAACCAGATGCTACCGTCGTTGTAGCGATGCAGCGGCCAGCGGTGCTTCAGCACGCCATCGAGCGACTCTCCCGGCAGATAGTCGACGTCGACGACCCGGCCGTCCTGAAACAAATTCAAGCGCGCGACCGCGTCTCGCGTGATATATGCGATGTCGATCACGTTGAGCCAGACTCGGTCGCGGTCCCAATAGGTTGGGTTCTTCTCCATTCTGAGGTTCGCGCCATGCGCCCAGCGCGTGATCTTGAAGGGGCCGTTGTAGAGAAGGTCGTCGGCGTCGGCCGCATAACGGCCGTCGAGGCTTCGATAGAAGTCCTCGCGCACGGGCAGGTACGTCTGCGACGCGACCAGCTTGTCGAAGAACGCGATCGGATTCTCGAACTCGACCTCGAGCATGCGATCGCCGACGGCTCTGACGCCGAGGTATTCGACCGGACGCTCGCCGCGATTGATCGCCTCGCCGTTCTTCACGAAATACAAGATGAATGCGTACGGAGACGCCGTCTTGGGGTCCACGGCCGTGCGCCATGCGAACACGAAGTCGTGAGCGGTGACCGGCTTGCCGTCGCTCCAGAGCGCGTCGGCGCGCAGCCAAAACGTCGCGCCGGTCGTGCGTACGTCCCAACGCTCGGCGACGCCCGGCTGCAGATCGCCGCTCGGGCCATAACGCAGCAGGCCCTCGAGCACGTGGTCCGCGATCATGATGCTGTATTGATCTTTCATCCGCGTCGAATCGAGATTCGGCGGCTCGTCGCGGATCGAGGTCGTGATCGTGCGCGACGCGAAGTCGACGGCCGGCAGGGCCGCGGCCCCGTTGCTCGTGAGCGACGACGCCCAGCCGAGCAGATTCAGGAGCAGCACGAGCCCCAACACGCCGCCGCCGCCGAGCACGAGCAGCTGGCGCAGGGCCGCCCGGCTCATCGGATCGCGATTCGGGGTGTCTCGCTGGCGCAAGCTCGAATTCCGGCTGGATCGACGCGCGCGCGTCAGCCGCTCGCGCGCACTTGCGTCGGCGCGCGCCGGGACTTTTTCAAGTGCACGAGCAACAGCGAGATCGCGGCCGGCGTCATGCCCGAGATCCGCGCAGCCTGGCCGACGTCGTGCGGCCGGATCCGGCAGAGCTTCTCGCGGATCTCGTTGGACAGGCCCTGCACGCACGCGTAGTCGAGGTCGGCCGGCAGCGGCGTCGTGTCGTGGCGGCGCTGCTGCTCGATCTCGTCGCGCTGGCGTGCGACATAGCCCGCGTAGTGGGCCTCGATCTCGAGGCTGCCGACCCATTGCTCCACGGCCTCGGGGTCGAGAGACGCGAGCACGGCGGAGGCCCCGACGCGAGGCAGAGCCGCGATGTCGCGGTACTCGAGCTCGGGCCGGCGCAGGAGCGCATACGCGCTAGCGTCCCGCGCGAGCGGCGCGAGAGCGGTTCCCGCGCCGGCGTCCACGGGCCGCACGACGATGCCGCTCAAGCGCGCGGCCTCGACGGCAAGCCATTCGCGCCGCGCCTCGAATGCACGCCAGCGCTCGTCGTCGACGACGCCGAGCTCGCGCCCTTTTGGCGTGAGCCTCAGGTCCGCGTTGTCCTCGCGCAGGCTCAAGCGATACTCGGCGCGGCTCGTGAACATTCGGTACGGCTCGCTCGCGCCGCGCGTCACGAGGTCGTCGATCAGCACGCCGATGTACGCGTCCTCGCGGCGCGGATGCCACGGCTCTCGCTCGCGGACCGCGAGGCCCGCGTTTAACCCTGCGACGATGCCTTGCGCCGCCGCCTCCTCGTAACCCGTCGTGCCGTTGATCTGACCCGCGAAATACAGGCCCTCGATGGCCTTCGTCTCGAGCGAGCTCTTGAGGTCGCGCGGGTCGAAGAAGTCGTACTCGATCGCGTAGCCCGGCCGCGTCACGTGCGCGTGCTCGAATCCGGGGATCGAGCGCACGAGGTCGAGCTGCACGTCGAACGGCAGCGACGTGGAGATCCCGTTCGGGTAGATCTCGAACGTGTCGAGGCCCTCGGGCTCGATGAAGATCTGATGACGCGTGCGGTCCGCGAAGCGGACGACCTTGTCCTCGATCGACGGACAGTAGCGCGGACCGACGCCCTCGATCACGCCGGTGTAGAGCGGCGAGCGGTCGAGCCCCGCGCGGATGATTTCGTGCGTGCGCTCGGTGGTGTGCGTGATATGGCACGACACCTGACGAGGGTGCTGCGCTCGGCGGCCGAGGAACGAGAATACCGGCGTCGGCTCGTCGCCGGGCTGCGCCGCGAGGCTCGTGTAGTCGATCGTGCGGCCGTCGATCCGCGGCGGCGTGCCGGTCTTGAGCCTGCCGACCGCGAGGCCGAGATCGCGGAGGCTGCGCGCGAGCCCGATCGATGCGGGGTCGCCTGCGCGTCCGCCCGAGTAATTCGTCTGACCGACGTGGATCTTGCCGTCGAGGAACGTGCCGACGGTCAGCACGACCGCGCGTGCCGCGATCTTGATCCCGGTCTGCGTCACGACGCCGCGCGCGCGCGCGCCCTCGAGCAGCAGCCCGTCGACGTTCTGCTGTAGCAGCGTGAGATTAGGCTCGGCGTCGAGCAGCTCGCGGATCGCGCGCTTGTACCGCGCGCGATCGGCCTGCGCGCGCGTCGCGCGCACCGCGGGGCCTTTGCTCGCGTTCAGGATCCGGAAGTGGATACCGGCGCGGTCGATCGCGCGCGCCATCGCGCCGCCGAGCGCGTCGATCTCCTTCACGAGGTGGCCCTTGCCGATCCCGCCGATCGCGGGATTGCAGCTCATCGCGCCGAGCGTCTCGAGATTCTGCGTGAGCAGAAGCGTCCGGCAGCCTAGGCGGGCGGCGGCGAGCGCGGCCTCCGTGCCGGCGTGGCCGCCGCCGACCACGAGGCAGTCGTATCGCGTGGGGTAGTCCATTGCGCGACCGATTTTAGGGTCAGCGCCGCGGGGCTGGCCAGCGCCGGGCGCCTCGCCACGAGCGGTCTCACACTTTTTCGACCGTTTTTGGAATTTGCAAAGCCGCCCGTTCGCCCACGGTCGGGGCGATCGTCCTCTGCTTACCTGCCGCGGCGGATCGGCCTTTCGCCGACCCGCGTCGTCGAAGACGCTCGCTCAGCCGCCCGGCGCGTCGCGTGAGCCGAGCTTCGGCATCTCGCCCGACTTTCGCTTCCCGCTACCGTCCGAACCGCCGCTCGTCGTGCTCGATCGTCCGCGGCCCTTGCGCGGCTTTGCGGCATCCGCCGCGGCCCACTTGCTGTCGGCATTGACGGGCGGCTTATCGGGCAGGCCGCTCGCCGGCGCGTCGCTCGCGGGGAACGACTCGCGCACCGACTCGTCGACGCGCTGATTGTCGGTCCGCGGTTGCGCGCCGAGCAGGCGCTCCGCCTCGAACCAATGTCTCTCGGCGTCGCCTTCCGGCTTGCCGCGCTGTTCCCAAAGCGAGTACGCGAGATCGCGGACCGCCTCGGAATCCGGTTGCCTATTCATTCTTTGTCCCTCCTGTGGAACGACAGAGGGAATGCACTTCCTATGCCAGTGAAGATGAGCGCCCGCGACAGCCCCTCGACCCGCGGGTCGCACACGGCCGCGAATGGCGGCCATCCGACAGGGCGCGCACTGGCAAACTTGGAAGCGCTCGGCGAACATGCGCCGCCATGCTGCGTCTCGTTTCGCTCGCTCTCGCGTTCGGTGCGGCGGCGCTCCTGCCGCCTCGGCTCGCGCAGGCCGGCGATCTCGCGCTCGAGCGCTGTCGGCTCACGGCCGAGCTGATGCCGGCGGCGTTTGCGAGCTGCGGGAAGCTCGCGGTTCCCGAGGACCCGTCCGCGCCCGGCGGCCGCACCGTGGATCTCTTCGTGGCGCGGGTGCCCTCCTTGAGCTCCGCGCCGCGCCCGGACCCGCTCGTGCTGATCGCGGGAGGCCCCGGCGAGAGCACCGTCGACATGTATCTGCAGCTCAAAGGCGCGTTCGAGCCGGTACGCCGCGAGCGCGACGTGATCCTCGTCGACCAGCGCGGAACCGGTCGGTCGGCCGCGGGCTTCGAATGCGGCGTCCCCGACGACCTATCCCTCGAGACGCAGGGCGACGCGCGGCTCGCCAAGTACATCGACCAGTGCTTGCGCGACCTCGAGCACGATCCGCGGTTCTACACGACGTCGGTTGCGGTGCAGGACCTCGATCGCGTGCGCGCGGCACTCGGGATCGAGCGATGGAACGTCTATGGCGTCTCGTACGGCACGCGCGTTGCGCAGCACTACTTGCGGCGCTTCCCGGAGCGCTCGCGCAGCGTCGTCCTCGACGGCGTCGTGCCGCCGGAGCTCGCGCTCGGGCCCGACATCGCGCGCGAGGCGCAGCGCGCGCTCGACCGGATCTTCGCGCGTTGCGCGGCCGACGAACGCTGCCATGCCTACTTTCCGAGCTTGCCGGCGGAGTTTCGCGAGCTGCTCGCGCGCCTCGACAAGGAGCCGGTCGCGACCACGTCGCCGTACGCGACCGACACCGACACCGACGCCGGAGCCACGGGCGACGCAGGGAAGTTCGGCGCGCCGCAGCTGCGCGCCCTCGTGCGCCTGCTGAGCTATAGCTCGGCGACGGTTGCGCTGCTGCCGGCGATGCTGCACGAGGCCCACGAGGGCGACTACGCGCCGCTCGCGAACCAGACGTCGACGACGCTGCGCCGCTTGCCCGAATCGCTGAGCTTCCCGATGAGCAACGCGGTCATCTGCACGGAGGACGCGCCGTTCGCCCCGGCCGGTTCACGCAACGGCCTCGGCGCGACGTACCTCGGCACGACGATCGTCGACGCGCTCGCGGAGATTTGCGCCAAATGGCCGGCGGGCGCGATGGACTCGGACCTCAAGATGCCGCTCGTGTCCGACCGGCCCGTGCTGCTCTTGTCCGGCAGCAACGACCCGATCACGCCTCCGGAATACGCCGCGCGCGCGGCCGCGAAGCTCGCGCACGCGACGCAGCTCGTCGGCGCGGATCAAGGCCACGGGCTGATCGCCGTCGGCTGCGTGCCGCGTCTGTTGCGCTCGTTCCTCGAGCATCCGGAGCAAACGCTCGATGCGGCGTGCCTCGCGGCCGAGCCGCCGACGCCGTTCTTCCTGTCGCTGCTCGGACCCGGGCCATGAGCACGCGCGCGCGAGCTCTACGGGTTACGCGCCGATGATCGAGGTCGACACGCTCGGCAAGCAGTTCGGCGCGGTTCGCGCGCTCGACGGCGTGAGCTTCGCGGCCGCCGACGGCAAGATCACCGGCCTGCTCGGACCGAACGGCGCCGGCAAGTCGACGTGTCTACGAATCCTGTCGACGGTGCTCGCGCCCGATCGGGGCCGTGCGCGGATCGGCGGCATCGACCTGTCGACGTCGGCGCTCGCGGCGCGGCGCGTGTTCGGCGTGCTGCCACACAATTCCGGCCTGTATCCGCAGCTGACGGGGCGCGAGAACATCGAGTACTACGGGCGCTTGCAGGGCTTGTCCGAGCAGCGCATCGCGCAGCGCGCCGACGAGCTGATCGCGCGGCTCGAGCTCGGCGCGGTCGCGAGCCGCAAAGCGAAGGGTTACTCGCAGGGCGAGCGCACGAAAGTCGCGCTCGCGCGCGCGCTCGTTCACGACCCGCAACACGTGATGCTCGACGAGCCGACCAACGGGCTCGACGTGATGGCGGCGCGGCACTTGCGCGATTGGCTCCGCGAGCTGCGCAAACAAGGCCGCTGCGTGCTGCTCTCGAGCCACGTGATGCAGGAGGTCGAGGCGCTCGTAGACGATCTCGTGATCATTGCCGCGGGCCGTGTGACGCTGACCGGCAGCCCAGGCGAGCTCGCGCAGCGCTTTCCCGGGCGCACGCTCGAGGAGATTTTCGTCGAGGCCGTGAAAGGGGCCGCGCCCGTTTCGGAAGCGCAATGAGATCGCCCGTCTTCATCGTCTGCATGAAGGAGATCCTCGAGACGGCGCGCGAGCGGCGCACGCTCGGCTCGCTTCTGATCGGTCCGCTCGTCGGCCCGCTGCTGTTCGTCGTCATGATGAACGTGATGGTCTCGCAGACGGTGTCCTCGGCCGAGGATCGGCTCGACGTCGCGATGGTCGGCGCGGAGCGCGCTCCGAACCTGGTCGCGTATCTGCGCGCGCGCGAGATCTATCCGCTCGTGTCTCCCGAGATCAACACACCCAAGATCGAGAGCGCCGACGAGGCGGCCGATGCAGTCGCCGCGGGACGGCTCGATCTCGTGCTCGCGATCGACGATCGTTACGGCGAAGACTTCGGCACGGCGCGCCTGGCGCACGTGACCGTGATTTTCGACGGTTCGAAACAACGCGCGCAGGGACGCGTCGCGCGCGTGCGCGGAGCGATCAACGCGTACGCACAGCAGATCGGGGCATTGCGGCTCGTCGCGCACGGCGTGGATCCGACCCTGGCGCGGCCGCTGATCGTCGACGATCGCGACGTCTCGACTTCCACGGGCCGCTCGGTGCTCATGCTCGGGATGCTCACCTACTTCCTGCTGTTCGCAACGCTGAGCGGCGGCATGCATCTCGCGATCGACACCACCGCGGGCGAGCGCGAGCGCAAGTCGCTCGAACCGCTGCTCACGTTGCCGGTGCCGCGCGCGCGCTTGCTGATCGGTAAGATGATCGCCACCGTCGTCTACATGCTTGTTGCGCTTGCGATCACGCTCGTGGCCTACATTTTCGTGATGCGCCAATTGCCGCTCGAGCGCCTTGCGATGACTTCGAGCTTCGGCCTCGGGTCGGCCGTCGCGGCGTTTTTCGTGCTGTTGCCCATCGCTCCGCTCGGCGCGGCGCTGATGACGTTGATCGCGTCGTTTACCCGCACCTACCGCGAGGCGCAGACCTACATCTCGTTCATGTTGCTCGTGCCGACGTTCCCCGTGCTCTTCGCCGCGATCACGAACGTCGAGGCGTCGCTGAAGCTCATGTGGATCCCGAGCCTGAGCCAGCATCTACTCGTGACCGCCTTGATCAAGGCACAACCGCTCGACCCGCTTCAGGTCGCCCTGTCGGCCGGTAGCTCCCTCGGATTCGCCGCGCTGCTCGGTTGGCTGGCCGTGAGGCTGTATCGACGCGAAGCAATTCTCGGTTAGCGAAGCAAGCAGGCTTATGTAAACGCGCGCGGCCCGCTTCTGCGAGCGCGGTCACGCAGCCGTCGATATCGCGCTGGCAGAGTGCGTTCGAACATCGTCTGCAACGAATTCGAATGTCGCAACCGTCCGTCGATGCCGCGAAGCTCTTAGCGCTCGATCCGCTCACCGGCGCGCTCACGCGTCCGGGCGTGCTCTCGCTGCTGCAGGCGCTCGCCGCGAATGCGCAGCGAACCGGCAACGTGTTCTGCCTCTGCCTCGTCGACATCGACCGACTTCGGACCCTCAACGACAGCCGCGGCGTCACAGCCGGCGATGCGATGATCGCAGGACTCGCGTCACGCTTGCGCAGCGTGCTCGAGCAACCTGCCTGGCATCGCTCCGAGTACACGCTCGGCCGTTACGACGGCGGCGCGCTGCTCGTGATCGCACGGCCGTGCAGCGTTCATCAGGGAGAGACCGTAGCCGAGGCGCTGCGCTTCGGCGTCGCGGAGTCGCCGCTCGCGGACCGCCATAGCGCGACCGTCTCGATCGGTGTCGCGCAGCACCGCGTCGGCGAGTCGATCGATTCCCTGCTCGCTCGCACCGAGCGCACGATGTATCTGGCGAAGCAGTTCGGCCGCGACCGCGTCGAGGTATCGCCGACGCCGCCGAGCCGCGTCGAACGGGCGAAGGTCGTCGGTATTCGCGACTAACCGCCGGGCCGGCGTGTCTGGGACAAACTGCTCGGCCCGTTCGTGCGTGCGGCGGCACGCCAAGTCACGCCTGGAGCGAAGCCGAGCGCCGGGATACGGCGCAGAAGAGCGGCTACTTGCCGATACAGAACGTCGCGAAGATTTCGCCAAGCAGAGCGTCGCTCGTAAGCTCGCCGGTGAGCTCGCCGAGCGCGTTTTGCGCGCCGCGCAGCTCCTCGGCCGCGAGCTCGAGCGCGCCGTCGAGCTCCCGGCGCGCCGCCGCGAGATGGATCCGCGCGCGCTCGAGCGACGCGAGATGGCGGCGCCGTGCGCTGAACGTGCCGGGCGACGCGGCGTTGTAGCCGGCGACCGAGTGCAAATGCGCGACCAGCGCCTCGATCCCCGCTCCGGTCAGCGCGGAGATCGAAAGTACCACGGCGGAGTCTCGGCGAGTCATATCCGTTGCCGGCGGGTCGCTCGGTCGATCGGGCCCGGTGGCCGCCTCTGGCGCGAGATCGATCTTGTTGCGGAGCAGCGTGAACGGCGCGTCGCCGACGTTCGCGCGCGCTGCCGCTAGGGCGGCCTCGAGCGGCTCGCGCACGTCGACGACCCAGAGCACGCGGTCCGCGCGTCCGACTTCGATCCGCGCGCGGCGCAGCCCCTCTTGCTCGATCTTGTCGCCCGCTTCGCGCAGTCCCGCCGTATCGACGAGAGTGACGGCCAAGCCGTCGAGCGTGAGATGCTCGCGCAGCGGATCGCGGGTCGTGCCGGGGATGTCGGTGACGATCGCGGCGTCGTAGCCCGCGAGCCGGTTCAGCAGGCTCGACTTGCCCGCGTTCGGGGGCCCGGCGATCGCGACGCTGAGCCCGTCGCGAAGCACCGCGCCGGAGCGCGCCGCGCGCGCGAGCACCGCGAGATCGCCGAGCAGCGCGTCGATCGCCGTCGCGCACTCGTCGGCCGCGTCGAAGCGAATCTCCTCGTCCGGAAAGTCGAGCCAGGCTTCGATTTTCACGCGCAGATGCGTGAGCGCCGCTTGCAGCGCCGCGACCTGCGCAGAGAACTGCCCGTCGAGCGAGCGCAGCGCGGCGCGCGCGGCAGCGAGCGAGCCGCTGGCGACGAGGTCTGCGACGGCTTCCGCTTGCAGCAGATCGAGCTTGTCGTTCAGGAAGGCGCGCAGCGTGAACTCACCGGGCTGCGCCGGGCGCGCGCCGAGCGTATACGCGTGCGCGAGCAGCGCGTCGGTCACGACGCGACCGCCGTGGCCGTGCAGCTCGACGACGTCCTCGCCGGTGTAGGAGCGCGGTCCGGGGAAATAGAGACAGAGGCCGCGATCGAGCTCACCGCCGGCCGGGCCGTGAAACGTGCAGAGCTCCGCGTAGCGCGGCCGCGCTTCGATACCGGTCAGGGCTTGTCCGATCGCGCGCGCCTTAGGGCCCGAGAGCCGCACGATAGCGACGGCGCCCACGCCGGGCGCCGTGGCGAGTGCCGCGATCGTGTCGTCACGCTGCTCGCGCATGCCTCTCCACGCGCTCGCCGAGTGGCTAATTCGGCGTCGCCTCCCGCGAAACGATCTGGTTGATCCGCCACTGCTGAAGCATTCCGAGCACCGTGTTCGTGAGGTAGTAGAGAGACAGTCCCGACGGGAACAACAGGAAGAGTCCCGTGAACACGACCGGCATGATCTGCATCACGCGCGCCTGCATCGGATCGGGCGGAGGCGGCTGGAGTCGGGTCTGGAGGAACATCGCGACGCCCATCAAGAGCGGCAGCACGAAATAAGGATCGCGCGACGAGAGGTCGTTGATCCAAAGCATGAACGGCGCCTGGCGCATCTCGACGCTCTCGACCAGCACCCAATAGAACGCGAAGAAGAACGGCATCTGGATCAGCATCGGCACGCAGCCCGCGGCCGGGTTGACCTTCTCCTTCTTGTAGAGCTCGATCATCGCCTGGCTCTGCGCCTGGCGGTCGTCCTTGTAGCGCTCCTGGATCGCCTTCATGCGCGGCTGGACGCGGCGCATCTTCGCCATCGACCGGCCGCTCGCCGCCGTGAGCGGGTAGAACGCGAGCTTGATCAGGAACGTAACGATCACGATCGCCCAGCCCCAATTGCCGACGTAGCGGTCGACGAAAGACAGCAGCCAAAACAGCGGCCGCGCAATCCAGCCGAGCGTCGCGCCGTAGTCGACCGCGCGCTCGAGCTTCGGGCCGGCGGCGGCAAGCTGATCTTGCAGCTTCGGACCGACGAACAGCGTGATTCGATAGTCGAGCGGCATCGCGGCATCGACCGTCCTCAAAGAGCCAAGCGCGCTCAAGACGAAGTCCTCGCCGCGCGTCGCGGCGGTGTAGCGCACGTTGTCGTCGAGCGGCGGCACGGCGGCCGCGAGGAAATGGTGTTGGATCGCCGCGAACCATCCGCCCATTTCCGTCTGTGTAACCGGGTTTTTCGCGAGATCGTCGAACTTGAGCTTCTTATATTCGCTGCCGTCGAACAGCACCGGTCCCGAGAACGAATAGGAGTCTACGTTGGCGCGGAACAAGCTGTAGGATCGCTTGACGGCATGATAGAGGCGCGTCATCTGCACGTACGGCGCGCCGCGCCACGGCGAATCCGCGGTCGCCTTCAGCTCGAGATCCACCTCGTACTCGCCGCGGTGAAAGGTATAGACCTTCTGCGCCTTCAGCGCGCCGTCTTGAGCCCAATCGAGCGTCACGACGAGCGCATTCTCCCCGGCCATGAGCTGATAGCTCGGGCTCGCCGAGCGATACGTTGCGACGTGGTCTGGCTCCACCGCGTTGTCGGTGCCGCGCAAGCCCGTCTGAAACACCCAGCGCGTGTCGGGCTCGTAGTCGAGCAGGCGCACGACTTTCGTGCGGTCTGTCTTGTCGACGGGATAGGTCGGCAGATCGACGCGCACGAGGTCGCCGCCGTGCAGGTCGATCCACGCGTCGAGCACGTCGGTTTGCACGTGCACGAGCTGAACCGGGTGCGGCGCGGCCTCGGTCGTCGTGGTCGTCGGCTGCGTCGTGTTGGGCGCTGAGTCGAGAGGTGGCAGCGATTCAGCGTCGTTCCCGGCGGCTGCGGGCTGGTTCGCCGCGGGCGGCGGCGCGGGCTCGAGCGGCGGCGCATGCTCGGTCGTCCAGGTCGTGTAGACGAGCCATGCGAGCGCGAGGAACGCGGCCCAAAGAAAGAGGCGAAGGTTATCCATGGCCGACTGCCGAGATCTGCGCCGTCAAGCGCGCGAAGTGCCGATCGAGGCTCTCGCGCAGCGGACCCCGCTCGGCTTCACCGGCGCCGGCCTTCGCGAGAACCACGAAGTCGCACGCGGGGAGTGAGCCCTGCAAGCGGAACGACTCGCGTGCGAGCCGCTTCAAGCGATTGCGGTCCACGGCGTTCTTCGCGATGCGGCGCGAGATCGTGAGGCCGAGACGTGGAACGTTGCCGCCGCTAGAGCGCGCGAGCACGGTGAAGTATCGATCGCTCGAGCGGACGGCGTCGCCAAACACCCGGCCGAAGTCCTTCGCGGTGTGGAGACGCTGCCGGGGCGAGAATCTTGCGGAGCGCGCGGCGACCGCTGATCCCGCAGGGTTAGGGAGACAACCGAGCACGACCTTTCTGGCGTCTGCTCGACAGCACCTTTCGACCGCCGTTCGTGGCCATGCGCGCACGGAATCCGTGAGTGCGCTTGCGATGCAGGTTGCTCGGCTGAAAAGTTCGTTTCATGGCGACGTCACGAAGCGGGGAAGAGTTCCAGGGAAAACAAAAGGATGTGGGGCCGTTCGAGAGCCGCGAACTGTACGCGGCGTGCTCCGGCGCGTCAATACTGGGGGCATAGTCGTGGCGGGTGATTGTTGCGCCGACGCGCGCTCGTTAAGCTGTGGATAAACGGAGCGGGGCCAGATTAGACTCACGAAAATTCCCCGTCCGCGCCTATTCACACTTATTCGAAGAGACTTCCGTGGCAGAGAACTCGGCGGTTTGCTTGTCGCTTTGGAGTCAATGCGTTCGCAGCCTCGAGGCGGACCTCTCCGAGCAGCAGTTCAACACCTGGATACGCCCGCTGCAGCCCGTCGAGGATGGGTCGCTCGTGCGGCTCCTCGCACCCAACCGCTTCGTCGTCGACTGGGTGAAGGGACACTGCCTCGAGAAGATCCGCTCATGGTGGAGCACTCATAGCGATCAGGGCAGCGAGGTGGTCGTCGAGGTCGGCACGAGGGCGGTGATCAAGCGCGACGTGCCGGCGCCAGCGGATACGGAAGTCCGCGTGGCAGGCCCCGTGCTCGGCAGCCGACTCAACCCGGCTTTCACGTTCGATACTTTCGTCGAGGGCAAGAGCAACCAGCTCGCGCGCGCCGCGGCGTTCCAGGTCGCGCGCAATCCCGGCAGCGCTTACAACCCGCTGTTCATCTACGGGGGCGTCGGCCTCGGCAAGACGCATCTGATGCAGGCGGTCGGCAACATGATCGCGACTGCGAATCCCGGCGCGAAGGTCGCGTACGTCCACTCGGAGCGATTCGTCAGCGACATGGTGCGGGGCTTACGGCACAACACGATCGCCGAGTTCAAGCGCGCGTATCGCTCGCTCGACGCGCTGCTGATCGACGACATTCAATTCTTCGCGAACAAGGACCGGTCCCAAGAAGAATTCTTTCATACATTCAACACGTTACTCGAAGGCCAACGCCAGATCATCTTGACCTGCGACCGCTACCCGAAGGAGGTCACGGGGCTCGAGGAGCGACTGAAGTCGCGGTTCGGCTGGGGGCTGACGGTCGCGATCGAGCCTCCGGAGCTCGAGACGAGCGTCGCAATCTTGATCAGCAAGGCCGCCGCCGAAGGCGACGGGCTGCCCGAGGAGGTTGCGTTCTTCATCGCGCAGCGCATTCGGTCGAACGTGCGCGAGCTCGAAGGCGCGTTGCGTCGGGTGCTCGCGAACGCTCGATTCACCGGCCAGCCGATCACGCTCGCATTCGCGAAGGAAGCCTTGCGCGACGTGCTCGCGTTACAAGACAAGCTCGTGACGGTCGAGAACATTCAGAAGACCGTCGGGGAGTATTTCAAGATCCGCATCGCGGACTTGCTGTCGAAGCGGCGCAGCCGCTCGATCGCGCGCCCGCGACAGATCGCGATGGCGCTCGCGAAAGAGCTCACCTCGCATAGCTTGCCGGAGATCGGGGACGCGTTCGGGGGCCGGGACCATACGACCGTCTTGCACGCGTGTCGCCGAGTGAAGGCTTTGAGGGACTCGGAAACGCGCGTTGCCGAGGACTACAACAACCTGTTAAGAACGCTCACGGCATGATGTGCATAGCCTGAGGACCGACGGACGGCCGATTTCATGCACAGACGTTGCACAGGGATCGGAGCCGTTTTCGTCCACCTCGATGAACGCACAACGAATTGAAAGATGGAGAGAAATCGCGCTTGTTCGACTTATACGCGCGATCAATAGCTATAACAGTTTTAAAGCATAGGCAGTAATAACAATGAAGTTCAGTGCAACTCGCGAAGCGATTCTGAAGCCTCTGCAGACAGTGGTAGGCGTAGTCGAGCGACGGCAAACGATGCCGATCCTGAGCAACGTGCTACTGGTCGTGGAGAAAGGGCGGCTGCGGGTGACTGCGACGGACTTGGAAGTGGAGATGGTGGCGGAGACCGCGGTGGACGCGACGGCGGACGGCGAGGTGACAGTGCCGGGCCGGAAGCTTCACGAGATTTGCCGGGCCGTGCCGGACGGTGCGGCGGTGGAGGTCGGACTCAACGGCGAGAGGCTCACCGTCAAAGCAGGACGAAGCCGGTTCACGCTATCGACATTGCGCGCGGCGGATTTCCCGGTCGTGGAGGAGATCGCGGCCAAGCAGACCCTGCGGTTGGCGCGAAGCGATTTGCGCGCGCTGATTCACAAGACGCATTTCTCGATGGCGCAGCAAGACGTCCGCTACTACTTGAACGGGCTGTTGCTCGAAACGGAGCGGAAAAAGCTGCGCGCCGTCGCGACGGATGGGCACCGGCTCGCATTGTCCGAGGTCGATCTCGAGGCTGCCGCCTCCCGCGACGAGCAGGTGATCGTCCCACGCAAGGGCGTGCTCGAGCTCAATCGATTGCTCGAGGGGGATGGCGATGTCGCCGTAGCGCTAGGGAGTAATCACGTTCGCGTCCAGATCGACGATGTTCGGCTCACTTCGAAGCTAATTGACGGCCGTTTCCCGGAATATGCACGCGTGATCCCGAATCAGCCGCGAAACATCGTGAGCGCAAACCGCAGCTTGTTGCGCGAGGCTTTGCAACGCACGGCCATTCTCTCGAACGAGAAGTATCGCGGCGTACGACTCGAGCTGAGTGCCAACACGGTCGTGTTGCAGGCGAACAATCCGGAGCAGGAAGAAGCCGTCGAGACGCTCGAAGTCGAGTATGGCGGCGATGGCATGGAAATCGGTTTCAACGTGAATTACCTGCTCGACGCGCTCGCGGCCGTCGAGACCGAGCAAGTCGAGCTCTGCGTGACGGACGGCAACTCGAGCTGCCTGATCCGAGAGCCCGGTGTCGAGCGAACTAAGTTCGTCGTAATGCCCATGCGCCTCTAGGCGCGTCGCTTCCAGCTTGCCACTCCGGCATCTACGGGTCAGCTCGCTTCGGTGTCTGAAGGAGGTCGAGCTCGACCTCGATCCCGCACGGAACTACTTCTTTGGTGCGAATGGCGCCGGCAAGACGAGCCTTCTCGAGGCCGTTTTCTTTCTGGGCCGCGGGCGGTCGTTCAGGACCCGGCAAGCCCGAGCGCTCGTGAGTTATGGCGAGCACGGCCTCGCGGTCTATGGCGACGTCGACGACGAGGTCCGGACGCGCCGAATCGGCGCGGCCTTGCGCGATGGACGCCTGGAACGACGCGTTGACGCGGCATCGGTGCGCGGGTCTGAGATTGCGCAGATCCTGCCGGTCCAGGCGATCGGCCCCGACAGCCATAGGCTCATCGAGGGGGGCCCGAGCGAGCGACGGCGCTACCTCGATTGGGGAGTGTTCCACGTGGAACATTCGTACCTTCAAGCTTGGCAACGGTATCGCCGTGTGCTCGGGCAGCGAAACGCCGCGTTGCTGCGCGCTGTCGATTCCGCGAGCGAATTGCGTGTCTGGACGGACGTGCTCGCGGACGCGGGCGAAGAAGTCGATCGCCTGCGCAGGAGCTATGTCGAGCGGCTCGCGCCGAGCGTGAGTGCGCATGCGCTGGCGCTGCTCGGCCAAGCCCTGTCGATCGAGTATCGGCGCGGCTGGCGCGCGGATCTCAGTCTCGCGGAGGCTCTCGAGTCCGCTGCTCCTCGCGATCGGTCGGTCGGGCACACGGAGCCCGGCCCTCACCGCGCCGACCTGCTGCTACAGGTGGCCGGTCGGAAGGTCCATGAGGAAGCGTCGCGCGGCCAGCAGAAGCTCGCGGCCGCAGCGTTGATTCTCGCCCAGGAGAGCGTGCTCGCGGCAGAAGGCGCGGCGCGTGGCGTGTTGCTTGTCGATGACCCCGCCGCGGAACTCGACGCGGACGCGTTTGGGCGCATGCTCGAGCAGCTTGCGACGGTGCGCAGTCAACTGCTGTTCACGGGTCTCACGCCGCTAGAAAAACATCGGCCGGCCGCGGTGTTCCACGTGGAACGTGGACAGGTCCGCGCGCTATAATCGCCCACCGCAACGCAAGAGAATTTCTGGATGGCCCAGAGCGACTATACTTCCAAGAATATCAAGGTATTAAAGGGCCTCGAAGCCGTCCGCAAACGCCCCGGAATGTACATCGGCGATACCGATGACGGCACCGGCTTGCATCACATGGTTTTCGAGGTCGTCGACAACTCGGTCGACGAAGCCTTAGCCGGGTTCTGCAAAGAGATCTCGGTCACCATTCACTCGGATGAATCGATCACCGTGGTCGACGATGGCCGCGGCGTTCCCGTCGATATTCATCCCGAGGAAGGGCGCTCGGCGGCCGAGGTCATCATGACCGTGCTCCACGCGGGCGGAAAGTTCGACGATGATTCGTACAAGGTCTCCGGCGGCTTACACGGTGTCGGCGTGTCCGTCGTTAACGCATTGTCCGAGGTGCTGACGCTCACGATCTTCAGGGGCGGGCAGACCTACCAGCAGGTCTACCGGATGGGCGAGCCGGACGCGCCGCTCGCCGTGGTCGGGAAGACCGATCGCCGCGGCACGATGATTCACTTCAAGCCGAGCGCGAGTGTGTTTACGAACATCGAGTTCGACTACGACACACTCGCGAAGCGACTCCGCGAGCTGTCCTTCTTGAACTCCGGCGTCCGCATCAAGCTCGCGGACGAGCGCGAGGAACGCAGCGACGTCTTCGAGTTCGAAGGCGGGATCGAGGCGTTCGTCAAGCACCTGAACCGCAACAAGACCCCGATCCACCCGAGCGTTCTCTACTTCTCCGACGCGCGCGGCTCGATCCAGGTCGAGGTCGCCTTGCAGTGGAACGATGGCTACCAAGAAGGAATGTTTTGCTACACGAACAACATTCCTCAAAGGGACGGCGGCACGCATCTCGTCGGCTTTCGCGCCGCGCTCACGCGCACGATGAACGCCTACATCGATAACGAGGGAATCGCCAAACGCGAGAAGATCGCGACATCGGGCGACGACGCGCGCGAAGGGCTCACGGCCGTGTTGTCGGTCAAGCTCCCCGACCCGAAGTTCTCGTCGCAGACGAAAGACAAGCTCGTGTCTTCGGAAGTGAAGAGCGCCGTCGAGTCCGTCGTCGCCGGTCACTTCGAGGCGTTCCTACTCGAGCGCCCGGCCGAGGCCAAGTCGATCGTCGGCAAGATCATCGAAGCGGCGCGCGCGCGCGAAGCCGCACGCAAGGCGCGCGAGCTCACTCGCCGCAAGGGCGCGCTCGACGTCGCGGGTCTGCCCGGTAAGCTCGCGGATTGTCAGGAGAAAGATCCCGCGCTCTCGGAGCTGTTCCTCGTCGAGGGCGACTCGGCCGGCGGTTCGGCGAAGCAGGGCCGCGATCGGCGCACGCAGGCCGTGCTGCCGCTGCGCGGCAAGATTCTGAACGTCGAGAAAGCGCGGTTCGACAAGATGTTGCAGTCGAACGAGGTCGGCACGTTGATCACCGCGCTCGGCTGCGGCATCGGCCGCGACGAGTTCGACGTCGCGAACCTGCGCTATCACCGCATCATCATCATGACGGACGCCGACGTCGACGGCTCGCACATCCGCACGTTGCTGCTCACGTTCTTCTACCGGCAAATGCCGGAGCTCATCGAGCGCGGGCACGTCTACATCGCGCAGCCGCCGCTCTACAAGCTCAAGCGGGGCAAACAAGAGCACTACGTGAAGGACGACACGGAGCTCAACTCGCTGCTGCTCACGAGCGCGATGGCCGACGCACAGCTCCATCCACGCAGCGGCGCCGCGCCGATCCAGGGCGAGCAGCTCGACAGGCTCGCGCTCCAACACATGGAGGCGAACTCGATCATCCAGCGTTGGAGCAAACGCTACGACGCAAACGTGCTGCGCGCGTTGATGTCCTTACCCGAGATCACCGCGGCCCAATTCGAGGACGCCGACTTCCGCCGCCGCTGGAGCGCCGAGCTCGAGCAGCATCTGAAACAGCTGAACGGCATCGGGCAAGGTTATCGCGTTCACTCGCAGCCGGGCGCCGAGGGTATCGACCCCAGTGTGCTCGTCACTCGAGAGCACCACGGAACGCTCACGACGAAGACGATCCATCCGAGCTTCTTCCGTTCGCCGGAGTACCGGCGCCTTGCGGCGATCGGCACGGCGCTCAAAGGCGTGATTGGCGACGGGGCGGCCGTCGAGCGCGGCAAGGACCGGCGCGAAATCGCGACGTTCGCCGAGGCGATAGACTGGCTGATGACGCAAGCGAAGCAGGGCCAGACGATCCAACGCTACAAAGGTCTCGGCGAGATGAATCCCGAGCAGCTTTGGGACACGACGGTGAATCCGGATACGCGACGCCTGATGCAGGTGCGAATCGAGGACGCCGTCGCGGCCGACGAGATTTTTACGACGCTGATGGGCGATCAGGTCGAGCCGCGGCGCGAGTTCATCGAGCGCAACGCGCTCGCGGTCGCAAACCTCGACATCTGAGGCATGTGCTCAGGAGCTCTGCGGCGCGAGCTGGGCGACCTGCGCCTCGATCCAACGCTGGACCTCGTCGTTGATCTCGCGCGGCTCGCGGCCGGCAGTCGCGATCGGTGCGCCGATCACGACGCGCACGGTCCCGGCGCGCTTAAGCACTCCGCGCCGCGGCCAGAAGTACCCTGCATTGTGGGCGACCGGCACGATCGGTTTACCGACCGTGCTCGCGAGCAGCGCGCCGCTTAGGCCATAGCGGCGGGTTTGACCGACGGGCATCCGGGTGCCCTCGGGGAAGATCATCACGCAGAGTCCTTCCGCGAGCCGACTTTGGCCTTGCGAGAGAACCTGTTGAACGGCCGTCGCGCCGCCTTTCCGGTCGATCGCGATCGGCTTGAGCTTGCGCAACGCCGAGCCG
This sequence comes from uncultured Gammaproteobacteria bacterium, assembly GCA_963699925.1. Classification (GTDB taxonomy): domain Bacteria; phylum Pseudomonadota; class Gammaproteobacteria; order Steroidobacterales; family Rariloculaceae; genus FEN-1219. The sequence continues at coordinate 37,725 of CAVOVT010000005.1, forward strand.
AACATCGGAATCCAGAGCAGCTCCTGCTTCAGCACCCAGCTCTGTTTCGGAAATATCAGGATCTGCGCGATCGTTTCCCAGGTGGACGAGTGCTTCATGAGCACGATGGCGCTGCCTTGCGGCACGTGCTCGCGGCCCGAGACGTGGTAATCGAGCCCGCAGAGGGTGCGCAGCGCGCGCATGACGGTTCCCGCCCACGCGACCGCCCATCGATAGGGATCGTTGTTGGGAAACGGCAGCGTCACGAACAGCAGCGACGCGTACACGGGCACGGACACCAAAAAGAACAGGCTGAAAGCGAACGAGCCGAGCCATTGCCTCATGGGCGACCCGGCCTATGGGCGCTCGGCGAGAATCGCGCGCGCGGCGGCCGCGAGGTCGTCGAACACTTCGATGTTGCGCGCGCCGAGCGCACGAGCCGTGGCGGCCCCCGTGCCCGTGCGCACGAGCATCGGGCGCGCGCCGACCGCATCGGCCGCGCCGACGTCGCTGATTCGGTCGCCGACGAACGGCACGCCCTTCGAGCGAGACGCCGAGATCGCGCTCGAGCCTGCGCAGCAGCGCCGTCTTCGGCTTTCGGCAGTCGCAGTCCGCGTCCGGATGGTGCGGACAGTAGTAGATGCCCGCGAGCTCCCCGCCCGCGGCACGCACCGCCTCGCTCATCTGCGCATGGATCGCCTCGAGCGTGTGCTCGCTGAACAATCCGCGACCCACGCCCGATTGGTTCGTCACGACCGCGACGCGAAAGCCGGCCCGCGTCAACGCCGCAATCGCTTCGAGGCTGCCGGGAATCGGCCGCCACTCCGCGACCGACTTGATGAACTCGCCCGAGTCCTCGTTGATGACGCCGTCGCGGTCGAGGACGACGAGCCGCGCTCGCGCCATCGCTAGAGGCCGAGGCGCTCGCCGAGGGAGTCCGCGAGCTCGGCGACGCCGACCCGGACTTGCTCGCAGCTGTCGCGCTCGCGCAAGGTCACCGAGCCCGCGCTCAGCGTGTCGCCGTCGACCGTGATGCAGAACGGCGTTCCGGCCTCGTCCTGGCGGCGATAGCGCCGGCCGATCGCGCCCTTCTCGTCGTAGAAGACGTTGAAGCGCCGCTTCAGCGTCGCGATAGATCTCGAGCGCCTTCTCGGGCATGCCGTCCTTCTTGACGAGCGGGAAGACGGCCGCCTTGATCGGCGCCAAGCGCGGGTGGAGCTTCAGCACGGTGCGCGGCTCGCCGCCGACCTCGTCCTCGGTGTACGCCTCGCACAGGAACGCGAGCGTCGCGCGGTCGGCGCCGGCCGAGGGCTCGATCACGTGGGGCAGATAGCGACGCGTATCCGGTCGCTGTCTTGCTCGTCGAAGTAGCTCAGGTCCTTGCCGCTGAACTGCATGTGCTGGCGCAGGTCGAAGTCGCTGCGGTGCGCGATCCCCTCGAGCTCGCTGAGGCCGAACGGGAAGTCGTACTCGATGTCGGCGGAGCCGGTCGAGTAGAACGCCAGCTCCGACTTGTCGTGGTCGCGAAGATGGAGCTTGTCGCGACTGCAAGCCCGAGGTCGACGTACCAGCTGAAACGCGCGCTCGCGCCAGTACTCGTACCACTTCGGCGCCTCGTCGGGCCGGCAGAAGAACTCGATCTCCATCTGCTCGAACTCGCGGGACCGGAACGTGAAGTTGCGCGGGTTGATCTCGTTGCGGAAGCTCTTGCCGATCTGGCCGATGCCGAACGGGACGCTTGCACGCGCGCCGGTGTCGACGACGTTCTTGAAGTTGGCGAAGATGCCCTGCGCCGTCTCGGGCCGCAGGTAGGTCGACGTTCGACGTTGTCCTCGAGCGCGCCGACGTAGGTCTTGAACATCAGGTTGAACGCGCGCGGCTCGGTCAGCGTGCCCGGCGGCCGACGCGCCGGGCGCGAGCGTCTTCGCGCGCAGCGCCTCGTCGCGCAGCGCGTTCGGCACTTCCGCGATGCGCAGCGTCTTGGCCGGCGCGCGCCTTCTGCAGCGACGCGATCCGCTTCTTGTGCGGCTCGAGCAGCTCGGCGAGCTCGGTCTTGCCGATCTCGCCCGGAGAGGCGAACAGCACGTCGTCGATTCGCTCGATCGAGCCGTCGCTCGCGACGAACTCGAGCGCGAAGACCGCGAGCTGGTCGGCGCGATAGCGCGCTCGAGTCTCGCGATCGTCGACCATCGGGTCGCTGAAGCCGCCGACATGCCCGCTCGCTTCCCAGACCTTCGGGTTCATCAGCAGAGCGCAGTCGAGGCCGACCATGCCGTAGGCGCTCGGCGCGCCGTTGGCGCGGCGGTCTCGTCGTGGTTCGAAGCATGTCTTCCCACCACGCTTGCTTCAGGTTGCGCTTGAGCTCGACGCCGAGCGGGCCGTAATCCCAGGCACCGTTCAGGCCGCCGTAGATCTCGCTCGACGGAAAGATGAATCCCCGCCGTTTGCACAGCGACACGACCTTGTCCATCGACTCCACTGGCTTCTCCGGCGACGCGGTCCGTCAAAAAAGAGGCGCGCAGTATAGCGACGCGACGCAGTGCTCCCAATGGCGGCCGTGCGCGGCAAGACGCTGCGGCGCGGGGCGCCCCAGTCTTTCATTCGCGCACCGCGATGATGCATCATGCGCGGCGATGCGCACTGTCTTGGAGCGTACGCCGCCGCGAATTTCCGTTAGTCCTAGCAATAACAATGACTAACGACGCGCGCGGCTCTGGCACAAGAAGTGCACAGTAGGCGGCTCGAACGAAAACGACTGTCCGTGGCCATCCGACGATGACTCCGGCAGCTAGAACGACTTGCGGATAAAGAAAACGGAGGAAATCAAATGTCGGTAGCCGACGCTCTCAAGCTCATGAAGGAAAAGGGGGTCAAGTTCGTCGACCTCCGTCTCACGGACACGCGCGGCAAAGAGCAGCACGTGAGCGTGCCTGCCCACGTCGTCGACGAAGCGTTCTTCACGGACGGCAAGATGTTCGACGGCTCGTCGATCGCCGGTTGGAAGGGCATCAACGACTCGGACATGATCCTGATGCCGGACGCCGAGACGGCGGTCATCGACGTGTTCACCGAAGAGCCGACGATGATCCTGCGCTGCGACGTGATCGAGCCCTCGACGATGCAGGGCTACGAGCGCGACCCGCGCTCGGCCGCGAAGCGCGCCGAGGCATACCTGAAGAGCACCGGCATCGCCGACCAGGCGTTTCTTCGGCCCCGAGAACGAATTCTTCGTCTTCGACGACGTCCGCTGGGCGTCCGAGATGCGCGGCGCGTTCTACGCGATCGAGTCGAGCGAAGGCTATTGGCAGACGGGCAAGGAAATGCCCGAAGGCAACATGGGCCACCGTCCGGGCATCAAGGGCGGCTACTTCCCGGTGCAGCCGGTCGACTCGCTGAACGACATCCGCGCGGCGATGTGCCTCGCGCTCGAGGAGATGGGCCTCACCGTCGAGGTGCACCACCACGAGGTCGCGAACGCCGGGCCAATGCGAGATCGGCGTGAAGTTCGGCGGGCTCGTCAAGAAGGCCGACGACGTGCTGATGCTGAAGTACGTCGTGCAGAACGTCGCGCATAGCTACGGCAAGACCGCGACGTTCATGCCGAAGCCGCTCGTCGGCGACAACGGCAGCGGCATGCACGTGCACCAGTCGCTCGCGAAGGGCGGCAAGAACCTGTTCACGGGCGACGGCTACGGCGGGCTATCGCAGCTCGCGCTGAACTACATCGGCGGCATCATGAAGCACGCGCACGCGATCAACGCGTTCACGAATGCTTCGACCAATAGCTACAAGCGCTTGGTGAAGGGCTTCGAGGCGCCGACGCTGCTCGCCTACTCCGCGCGCAACCGGTCGGCGTCGATCCGCGTCCCGTACGTGCAGAACCCGAAGGGGCGTCGCATCGAGGTGCGCTTCCCGGACAGCACGGCGAATCCGTACTTCGGCTTCATCGCGATGATGATGGCGGGCCTCGACGGCATCCAGAACAAGCTCAACCCCGGCCCGCCGTCGGACAAGGATCTCTACGACCTCGAGCCCGAGGAGGAGAAGAAGATCCCGACCGTGTCCTACTCGCTGATGCAGTCGCTCGAGGCGCTCGACAAGGACCGCGGTTTCTTGAAGGCAGGCGGCGTGCTGACCGACTCGTTGATCGATGCCTACATCGGCCTCAAGGAGCAGGAGATCACGCGCTTCTCGATGACCCCGCATCCGGTCGAGTTCGACATGTACTACAGCCTCTGACCGGGGCTCGATCTTCAGGCGTTTTGTCAAATACCGAACCGTGGCGGGGTTCTCAGAATCCCGCCACGCTGTTGGCACGGAATGCCGTACGGCGCTAAGCTTGGAGCATGCGTAAGTGCCTGATCTTACTCTTTGCGTTAACGACGGGTGCGGTGCACGCGGCCCCGGCTTGGAGGTGGGTCGACGCGAACGGTCAGGTTCACTACTCGGACACGCCCGTGCCCGGCGCCAAGCAAATCGATCTGCCGGGCGCGCAGCCGTTCGGCACGACTCAGCGTCAGCCGTCCTCGGCGCCCGCCACGACCGCGGGTCAATCGTCACCGCAGAAGTCGCCGGCCACCGCGGAGCGCCTATCGCACGTTCAACATCGTGAGCCCGAAGCAGCAAGAAACGCTGTGGAACGTGGGCACGGTGGTGAACGTGCAGGTCGAGCTCGATCCTCCGCTGCGGTCGAACCACCTGCTCGACGTCTACGTCGACGGCCAGCGGCGCAATTTGAACACGACGAGCACGGACCTCACGCTCGAGGACATCTATCCGCGGCGTACACACGATTCAGGCGGTGGTCGTGGACCAGAGCGGCGCGGAAGTGGTGCGCTCGCTCGCGACCACGTTCATGGTCCAGCAATCGAGCATCCAGAACCCGAACAACAATTCCCCCGTCAAGCCGCCGAGCCCGCAGCCGCAAAGCGAAGCCGTAATCGCGGCGTCGGCGGAGGCTCCGCGCGCGCCGTCAGCCGGGGCCGATTCGGTCGGCGGATTGCGCAGACCGCGGCCGGCTCCGGCCCCGGGCCAGATACTCCAAGGTCTCACGACGGCGCTCGTCGTGCTCGACGACACGCTGCTGATCGCGCAGATGAACCCGGCCGCCGAGACGTTGCTCGGCGTCAGCGTTCGCCGCGTGACCGGCCGTGCGATCGGCGAGCTCGTGCACCCGTCCGCGGAGCTCGTCGCGCTGTGCCGCCGCGCGCTCGCGACCGGGCTCACGTTCGGGCTTCGCGAGCTCACGGCGCGCGTCGGCGATCACGAGGTCGTGCTCGACTGCCGTGCAGCGCCGCTCGAGAACGAGCGCTTCGTCCTGCTGGAGCTCTTCGACACCGGGCGCGACCGCAAGGTTCGCCGCGAGGAGGCGCTCGTCTCGCAGCAGCAGCTGTCGCGACGGATCATCCGCCAGCTCGCGCACGAGGTGAAGAATCCGCTCGGCGGTTTGCGCGGAGCCGCGCAGCTGCTCGAGCGACAGCTGCCCGATCCCGAGCTGCGCGCGTACACGCGGGTGATCATCGAGGAAGCGGACCGCCTCGCCTCGCTCGTCGACGGGATCTTGCATGCGGGCGGCGCGCCGAAGCTCGAGGAGGTGAACCTGCACCGCATCACCGAGCACGTCGCCCAGCTCATCGAGGCCGAGAAGCCCGCCGGCATCGAGCTCGTGCGCGATTACGATCCGAGCCTGCCGCCGCTGCAAGCGGACCGAAATCAGCTGATCCAAGCGTTCTTGAACATCGCGCGCAACGCGATGCAGGCCGTCGGCGCGCGAGGCCGAGTGATCTTCAGGACGCGTGCGCTGTCGAACTTCACGCTCGGCATGGAGCAGCATCGGCTCGTGCTGTCGGCAGAGGTCGAGGACAACGGCCCCGGAATTCCCGACGGAGCTCAAGGAAACGATCTTCTATCCGCTCGTGACCGGTAAGCCGACCGGCACCGGGCTCGGCCTCACGATCGCGCAGGATCTCGTCGGCCGCCACGGCGGCCTCATCGAGTTCACGAGCCAGCCGGGTCGAACGGTGTTCCAGTTGCGCTTGCCCGTCCCGACGACTCATGGTCACTCGGGCCATTCGGTGGGGCGCGGCTGATGGCGACGCCGGGCTTGAGCGTTTGGGTGGTCGACGACGACGAGTCGGTGCGCTGGGTGCTCGAGCAAGCGCTGAAGCAGGCGCACATGATTCCGCGCGCGTTCGAGTCGGGCCGGCAATTCTTCGCGGCGCTCGAGCGCGATCGACCCGACGTGCTCGTCACCGATATCAGGATGCCCGACATGAGCGGCCTCGAGCTCATGGAGCGGCTCGCACAGTCCGAGCCCGACATACCGGTCATCGTGATCACGGCGCACTCCGATTTGGACAGCGCGGTGTCGGCGTACCAGGGCGGCGCGTTCGAGTACCTGCCGAAGCCCTTCGATATCGACGAGGCGATGGAGCTCGTGTCGCGCGCCGCGCGGCAGCGAACCCGCGGCGCGACCGAGCAGGCCCAAGCCAAGCCGACGCCGCGGATCATCGGCCAGGCGCCCGCGATGCAGGACGTGTTCAAGGCGATCGGCCGCCTGTCGCGCTCGAGCATGACGGTGCTGATCACCGGCGAGTCGGGCACCGGCAAGGAGCTCGTCGCGCGCGCGTTGCACGACAACTCGCCGCGCGCGACGGCGCCGTTCATCGCGCTGAACACGTCGGCGATCGCCGCGGAGCTCCTCGAGTCGGAGCTCTTCGGTCACGAGAAGGGCGCGTTCACGGGCGCGACGGAGCGGCGGATCGGCCGCTTCGAGCAGGCGAACGGCGGCACGCTGTTCCTCGACGAGATCGGCGACATGTCGCTCGCGCTGCAGACGCGCTTGCTGCGCGTGCTCGCGGAGAGCGAGTTCTTCCGCGTCGGCGGTCAGACGGCGATCCGGGTCGACGTCCGCGTAATCGCGGCGACGCATCAGGATCTCGCCCAGGCCGTCGGCGCGAGCCGCTTCCGCGAGGACCTCTATCACCGCCTGAACGTCATGCGGATCGAGGTGCCGCCGCTGCGCCAGCGCCGCGAGGACATCCGGGAGCTCACGCGCTTCTATCTCGAGCAAGCCGCGAACGAGCTCGGAGTCGCGCCGAAGACGCTGAGCCCCGAGGGCGCCGAGGTGCTGCTAGAAGTACGACTGGCCCGGCAACGTGCGCGAGCTCGTGAACGTTTGCCGGCGGCTCACGGTCACGGCCGCGGGCCGCGAGATCGCGGTGCAGGACTTGCCGCACGAGCTCGGCGGCAGCGCGACGCAGCGCGAGCGCGGACTGGACGATGGGCCTCGCGCAGTGGGCCGAGGGCCAGCTCGCGGTCACGGCCGCGGCGCCGCTGCTCGAGGAAGCGCTGCCCGCGTTCGAGCGCACGCTGATCGTGACCGCACTGCGCCGCGCGCGCGGCAAGCGGCTCGAGGCCGCGAAGCTGCTCGGCTGGGGCCGCAACACGCTCACGCGCAAGATCAAGGAGCTCGGCCTCGAGGGCCGCGTCTAGGAGCCCCAAGCGCTCGCCGGAGCGTTTCTCGATCTCGGCGACGATCTGCTCGGCGAGCTCGAGCGCCGCGAACCCGTCCTCGCCCGAGACCTCGCACGGCTTGTCCTCGACGATCGCGTCGACGAACGAGCGCGTCTCGGCGAGCAACGCGTCGCCCTTCTCGAGGTTCCAGCTCTCGGACTTCAGTGCCGCCATTCCTTCGGTTCGGCTCGCCGGTGCGCGTGACGCGCCGCACCTCGCCGCCGCCGAAGTCGATCGCGACGTATTGATTCGGCTGGAACACGCGGACCATGCGCTGCGCGCTCGTCGAGGCGCGCGACGCCGTCACGTTCGCGATCGCGCTGTTCGCGAACTCGATCCGCGCGTTCGCGATGTCGACGTCGTCGGTCAGCACGGGGATGCCGACCGCCGAGACGTTCACGGGCCGCGCGCCGACGAGCGACAGGATCACGTCGAGGTCGTGAATCATCAGGTCGAGGATCACGTTCACGTCGGCGCCGCGGCCCTTGAACGGCGCGAGCCGGTGGCACTCGATGAAGCGCACGGCCGTGAGCCCCTCGCGCGCCGACAACAACGCCGTGTTGAAGCGCTCGACGTGGCCGACCTGGAGCTTGAGGCCGCGGCGCGCCGCGAGCTCGTTGAGCTCGGCCGCCTCGCGGCTCGTGCGCGTCATCGGCTTCTCGACGAGCACGTGCACGCCGTGCTCCAGGAAGAACTTCGCGAGCGCGAAATGCGCCGTCGTGCTGGCCGCGATCGTGACCGCGTCGACGCGCCCCGCGAGCTCGCGGTAGTCGGCGTAAGTAGCGCGTCGCGACGCTATCGGCGACCGCGCGTCCGGCCTCCGCGTCGAGGTCGCAGACGCCGACGAGCTCGACGTCGTCGAGCGCGCGGTACTTCTGCGCGTGGAACCGGCCGAGGTAGCCGACGCCGACGACCGCTGCGCGCAGCTTGTCATGGCGCGCGCGATGCCGCGCTCGGAGGTCTTCAGGAAGCTCGACGAGGTGCGCGATCTGCGGGCTCGGCGCGCAGTCGCGCTCGATCTGCGCGAGCACCTCGTCGATCGTGAGCGCGCGGTCGAGCAGCAGCGCGCACCGCGCGCTCGATGTTGCGCCGCTCGGCCGCGTCGAAGCCCGCGCGCTTGAGCCCCACGCGGTTCACCGCGCGCGGCGACGGCCCAGTGGCCTTCGGCGATCGTGAACGGCGGCGATGTCCTTGTTCGCGAACGCGCCGGCCGCGAGGAACGCGTACGCGCCGATGCGCGTGAACTGCGTGACGCCCGTGAGGCCGCTCACGAGCGCGTGATGCTCGATCGTCACGTGGCCCGCGAACTGCGCGCCGTTCACGATCACGACGTGCTCGGCGATCTGGCAGTCGTGGCCGACGTGCGTGTATGCCATCACGAAGTTGTGGTCGCCGAGCCGCGTGACGCCGCCGCCCTTCTGCGTGCCGAGGTTGATGCTCACGAACTCGCCGATCCGGTTGTGATCGCCGATCTCGAGCGCCGTGTACGCGCCGGCCTGGTAGCCGAGGTCCTGCGGCGGGCCGCCGAGCACGGCGCCGTGCTGGATGTGGTTGTGCGCGCCGATCTTCACGCGCCCGTAGCGGCTGCCGATCCGCGCGTGCGACTCGACCACGGTGCCGGCGCCGATCTCGACCTCGCCGTCGATCACGCAATACGGGCCGATCTCGGCGTCGGCCGCGATGTTCGCGCGGCTGCCGACCGTCGCGCTCGGATGGATGCTCATTGCGCTCAGCCGCTCGCGGCCTGGTTCGCGATCTTGGCGGTCTCGACGCCGCCGACGAGGTCGGTGATCGACTCGAGCCCGCACTTGCGCAGGTACTCGTCGAGCCCGGCGTTCACCTTCTGCGGCGCGAGCGGATCGTAGAAGAGCGCGGTGCCGAGCCCGACCGTCGTCGCGCCCGCGAGCACGAACTCGAGCGCGTCGCGCGCGGTCTCGATGCCGCCCTGGCCGATGATCGGGATGCCGCGCTCGCGGCATTCCTGGTAGACCTGATGCACCTTGAGCAGCGCGATCGGCTTGATCGCGGGTCCCGAGAGCCCGCCCTGGACGTTGCCGATGATCGGTCGCCGCGAGTCGACGTCGATCGCCATGCCCATCAGCGTATTGATCACGGCGAACGCGTCCGTGCCCGCGTCGATGCACGCGCGCGCGTTGGCCGCGATGTCGGTCTGGTTCGGCGACAGCTTCGTGATCAGCGGCTTCTTCGTCGCCTTGCGGCAGGCCGCGACCACGCGCGCCGACATGTCGGGATAGTTGCCGAACGCGACGCCGCCTTCCTTCACGTTCGGGCAGGAGATGTTGATCTCCATCGCGTCGATCGGCGAATCGTCGAAGCGGCGCGTGACCTCGGCGTACTCCTCGATCGTCGAGCCGCAGACGTTCGCGATGAAGCGCGTCTCCGTGAAGTCGAGCTCGGGCAGGATGTTCCCCACGACGTAGTCGACGCCGGGGTTCTGCAGGCCGATCGCGTTCAGCATGCCGGCCGGCGTCTCCCAGACGCGGTGCGCCGGGTTGCCGAGCCGCGGCGCGAGCGTCGTGCCCTTGAGCACGATCGCGCCGACGGCCGCTGTTCGAGAAGCCCTCGATCCGCGTGTACTCCTCGCCGAAGCCGACGCAGCCCGACAGCAGCACGATCGGCGAGTTGAGCGCGAGGCCGCAGAACTCGAGCGCGAGCCGGCTCGTGCTGTGCTTAGGCGTCGGGGAGTCGTCCGTCATGCGGGGTTCCGGATTGCGGGCGAATTATCCGCGAGCGCCGCCGCGAACTCCACTCGTCGCGTGCCTGGCTCTATGATCCCGAGCATGTTTCACGTCGTCTTGTTCCAGCCAGAGATACCGCCGAACACGGGCAACGTGATCCGGCTCTGCGCCAATGTCGGCGCGACGCTGCACCTCGTGCACCCGCTCGGGTTTGCGCTCGACGAGCCGCGCGTGCGACGCGCGGGCCTCGACTATCACGAGCTTGCGTGCGTGCGCGAGCACCCGGACCTCGCGGCGTGCCTCGCGGCGCTCGGCGCGGCTCGCGTCTTCGCGATCACGACGCGCGCGACGCGCTCGGTCTACGCGGAGCGATTCGCGGCCGGCGACGCGTTCGTGTTCGGCCCCGAGACGAGCGGCCTGCCCGACGACGTGCTCGCGACCTTCGCGCCGGAGGTGCGCTTGCGTCTGCCGATGCGCGCCGGCAACCGCAGCCTGAACCTGTCGAATGCCGTCGCCGTCACGGTGTTCGAAGCCTGGCGCCGGCTCGGCTTCGCCGGCGGCGCCTAATCACGACGCCGGACCGACGGCTGTGCGTCAGACCAGCTCGTGGGCGAGCGGCCGACGCATCAGTGCCGTCGCGGCGGCGCGCGGGTCGAGGCCTTCATGCAGGACCTGGTACAGCTGCTCGACGATCGGCATCGCGACGCCGAGCCGTTGCGCGACGCGGTGGACCGCGAGCGCGCCGTTGTACCCCTCGACGACCTGGCCGATCGCGCGCAGCGCGTCCGCGACGCTGGCGCCGCGCGCGAGCGCGAGCCCGAAGCGCCGGTTGCGCGATTGATCGTCGGTGGAGGTCAGCACGAGGTCGCCCATCCCGGCGAGCCCCATGAAGGTCTGCGCGCGCGCGCCGAGCGCGAGCCCGAGCCGCGTCATCTCGGCGAGCCCGCGCGCGATCAACGCGATTCGCGTGTTCGCGCCGAAACCGAGCCCGTCGCAGATACCCGCGCCGATCGCATAGACGTTCTTGGTCGCGCCGCCGACCTCGACGCCGATCACGTCGTCCGACGTGTAGGCTCGAAACGTATCCGTGCTGAGCGACTCCGCGAGCTGCTGCGCATAGGCGCGGTTCGTCGACGCGACGGTCATCGCGCTCGGGAGCCCCGCGCCGACCTCGCGTGCGAAGGTCGGACCGGAAAGCACGGCCGTCGGCGTGCCTGATGGGAACAGCTCTGCGACGACTTGATACGGCAGCAGGCCCGTGTCGAGCTCGAAGCCCTTCGTCGCCCAGGCGAGCCTCCTCACGGGCAGCGGCCGGAGCGCGTCGAGCAGCGTGCGGAATCCCTGGCTCGGCACCGCAACGAGCGCGATCTCGGCGCGCTCGATCGCGACGAGCAGGTCGCCCGTGACCTCGAGCTGCGGCGGAAATGGCGCATCGGGAAGGTAGCGCACGTTGCGCCGAGCGGCCGCGAGCGCTTCGACTTGGCCGAGATCGCGTGCCCAGAGCACGGCCGAATGGCCGGCACGCGCGAACTGTATGGCGAGCGCCGTACCCCAGGAGCCGGCGCCTAGCACCGCGATACGGTCGGGGCTAATGCGTCTCCCCGGCGACTCGGCGCGGCGTCCTCGGTCTGCCCATCGCCGCGGGCCGCGCGCTCACGCATGGCCTGCGCGTACAGGCCGTCGAAGTTGATCGGCTGGAGCAGGAACTGCGGGAAGCCGCCGCGGCCGATCACGTCGGCGATCGCCTCGCGCGCGAACGGGTACAGCGTATTCGGGCAGAACGTGCCGATCAGCACCCCCTGCTCCTCGGCGTTGTAGCCTTCGATATAGAAGATTCCGGCCTGCGCGATCTCGACCAAGAAGATCGTGACGTCCTGCTCCTTGGCTTCGACGGTCAGCGTGAGCGTGACCTCGAAAGTGTTCGGCGCGATCGTCTGCGAGCCGGTGCGGATGTTGATCTGAGTCTGCGGCTGAACGTTCGTCGTGAACACCGCCGGCGCCTTCGGCGACTCGAACGATAAATCCTTGACGTAAATCTTTTGGAGAAGCAGCTGCTTCGCAGCCGCGGTCTGGGGTTGTTCGTCTGCCATAGTGAGTCCGAGTCCGATTTTTCTTGGTGAGTTGCCTAGGGTTGGTTCTGCGGCTTCGCAGCGAGCAGGCGATCGAGCTCGCCGCTCGCCTCGAGCGCGCTCAACTCGTCGAAGCCGCCGATATGCCGGCCGTCGATGAAGATCTGCGGCACGGTCCGCCGGCCGCCGCTCTTTTCCACCATTTGCCGGCGCTGCTCGGGATCGAACATCACGTCGATCTCCGTGACTTCGACGCCCTTGCCCGCTAGCAAGCGCTTCGCCGCGCCGCAATAGCCGCAGAAACGGCGTCGAGTAAACGAGAATTCGGTCCGCGTCGGCCATGGTCACTTCACGAGCGGCAGATTGTCGGCGCGCCAGCCGAGGATCCCGCCGCGCAGGCTGAACGAGTTCGTGTAGCCGGCCTTGCGCAACAGGCTCGCGGCCTTGCCCGAGAGCCCGCCGTTCTCGCAGACGGCGAGCAGGATCTTGTCCTTCTTCTTCGCGATCGCGTCTTCGCTCCTGCTGGAGGCGGTCGAGCTCGATGTTGCGCGCATTGACGATATGGCCCGCCTCGAATTCCGCGGGACTTGCGCACGTCGATCACGAGCGCGCCCTTGTTGATGAGCCGCACGGCATCCGCCGACGACACGTGCGTGACGCCGCCCGCCCGGAGACGAAGCTCGTAGAACATCACGGCCGCCAGCGAGACGACCAACGCCCCGATGAGGTACGGATGGTGACCCACGAACTCGATCAGCTGACTCACGAAGCTCTCGGCGGCTGGATGCAGGACGCGCAAGTATAGCAGCGCGAGGGCCGCGGCCCGTGGCGTGCGCGTGAAATCCGCGGAACGAACGGACTACACTGCGGCCCCGTATGGATGACGTCGAACGGGTCGCGGTACGACGCGCGAGGCTCGCGGTCTCGTTCGGGCTCGCGCTCGTCGCGGCGTTCGGCGCGGCGCTCGCGCTCGCCCAGACCGTCCGCGAGCGCGACGCTCAGCTTGAAGCCGTGCGCAAGGAAATCAAGGCGCTCGAGGCCCGGGTCGCGAGCCAAACCGCCGAGCGCGACGAAAGCGCGCGCGCGCTGCGCGCCGCCGAGCTCGACGCGGCCGCGGAGGCGCGCAAGCTCGCGGACGTGCGCGGCCGGCGCGCGGCGCGAGCAGTCCGAGCGGCGAGCGCTCGGCGAGCGCACGACGCACGCGACGCGCCGGCTCGCCACGGAGCGCGCCACGCTCGCAGGCCAGGTGCGCACGAGCTACATGAACGGCCGCGCGGAGCTCTTCAAGCTGATCCTCTCGCAGCAGAGCCCGGCGAGCCTTGGACGGATGCTCGTCTACTTCGACTATTTCAACCGCGCGCGCAGCGCGCGAATCAGCGCGGTGACCGCCGAGGTCGCGGAGCTCTCGGACCTCGGCTCGCAAACGGAGCGAGCGGCCGCGGATCTCGCGTCGCTCGAGTCGGCCGAGTCCGCCCAGGTCGCCTCGTTGGAGCACGCTCGCGACGAGCGTCGCGCGCTCCTCGCGAAGCTCGACGCCGGCATCGCGGATTCGAACGAGAAGATCGGGAGGGCGCGCGCCGACGAGAAGCGCCTCGCGGATCTCGTCGCCGAGCTCACGCAACTGATGGCCGGCTTCCCGGTCGACGGCGCGCAGCCTTTCGGGCGCCTTAAGGCCAAGCTCGCGTGGCCGGTCATGGGCCGCCTTGCAGGCGACTTTGGGCAGCCGCGCGAGGGCGGGACCGTCAAGTGGACCGGGGTGCTGATCGAGGCGAGCCAGGGCACGCCCGTGCGCGCGATCTATCGCGGCCGCGTCGCGTTCGCGGACTGGCTGCCGGGCCTCGGCCTCCTGCTCGTGCTCGACCACGGCGACGGCTACATGAGCCTCTACGCACACAACCAATCGCTGCTCAAAGAGCCGGGCGACTGGGTGTCGCCCGGCGAGACCATCGCGCAGGTCGGCGACACCGGCGGTCAGCCTCGCCCCGCGCTGTATTTCGAGATCCGCGCGAAGGGCGAGCCCGTGAATCCGCACGACTGGATCAAGAAGCCGATCGGCCGCTGAGTCGAGCGCGACCTCGACGGCGAGTGACATAAGCCGCGGCATATCGCGCGCAGATCGGACCGTGCTAAGGTTCCATGCACTAGAGGGAAGTCGAATAACAACAACTCTATGCTCGCCCTGCGCTCTCTCCTGATTCTCTCGATCGGTATCGTGCTGGGTTTGGGTTTGGCCGTGAGCGCCACGGTCTGGACGGCGCTTGGCGTCGAGCATCCAGCGAAACCCAAGACCGCTGACGCCGCCGCGCCGGATTCCACCGCTCTCGTCGCCGAAGTCATGGACCGCGTGCGGCGCGAGTACGTGACCCGCATCGACGATCGCCAGCTCGTCGAGGGCGCGATCCGCGGCATCGTGAAGGAGCTCGATCCGCATTCGAGCTACCTCGATCCGGCCCAGTACGAGGAGATCCGGATCAGCACTTCGGGCAACTACACGGGTGTCGGCCTCGACGTGAGCGTCGACGCAGGCAAGGTCACGGTCGTAGAGCCGCTCGCCGGCGCGCCCGCCGCCGTCGCCGGAATCCTGCCGGGCGACGTGGTCGTGTCCGTCGACGACATGCCGGTCGAGCAGGGTAACGTCGCGGAGACCGTGAATCGGATGCGCGGAGCCGCCGGCACGCCGGTGACGGTCGACGTCATGCGCGGAGGCAGCGACAAGCCGCTGCGCTTTGCGCTCACGCGCGCGCCGGTACAGGTGAAAACGGTGACGAGCGAGTATCTCGGCAACGGGCTCGCGTATTTCCGTCTGTCAGCGTTCGCCGAGAGCACGCCGCGCGACCTCGCCGCGGCGGCGCATGCGGCGATCGAGAAGGCGAACGGCAAGTTGCGCGGCGTCGTGGTCGATCTGCGCAACAACCCGGGCGGAGTGCTCGACGCGGCCGTGCAAGTGGCGGACGAGTTTCTCGCCGACGGCGTGATCGTCAGCGGCACGGGCCGCGTGAAGCAGGCGCGCTTCGAGCAGTACGCATCGCCGGGCGACGAGCTCGAGAACGTGCCCGTCGTGCTGCTCGTGAACGGCGGCTCGGCGTCGGCGTCGGAGATCGTCGCGGGCGCGCTCAAGGACCACGAGCGAGCTCGAATCGTCGGGGAACGCACCTACGGCAAGGGCTCCGTGCAAACCGTGATGCCGCTCGGCGAGGGCAGTGCGCTGAAGCTCACGACGTCGCTCTATCTGACCCCGTCGGGGCGCTCCATCAACGGGGTCGGCATCGATCCGGACGTCGTCGTCCACAACGTGGACCCGCAGCGTCAGTATCGCGGCCCCGGGAGCCCGGTGCCGATGGCGGACGACCAACAACTGCTCGAAGCTTTACGCCTCGTGAGCTACGGCTCGGCCGCGCTCAGCGCGGCGCGGTGAGACGGGCGACTCGCGGCGCGCTATCCTGACCTGGCCTGCGGCCCTCGCAGGACGCCCGGAGCCACCATGAACGGCGACCCGCTCGAGCGGGGCCTCGAGATCGAGAAGGCGCAGCTGCGCGGATTCGCGCGCAGCGTGTCCGAGATCGAGTGGCTGCTGCTGATCCTCGTCGTCCTATATCTCTTTTTCGTCAATCCGGCGCTCGCGCGCAGCGCCAGCGTGCTCGGCGTGCTGCTGGGTTTCGCGGCGTTCGTGCTCGTGTTCCGCTACGCGCGGCCGTTCGCGGCACGAACGCACGTCAAGCTCACGATCGAGATCCTCGGGATGTTCGCGTTCCTGACCGCGGTGCTCGCGTTCGCGGGCGGTGTGCGAAGCCCGCTGATCAACCTCTATCTCTTGCCGATCGTCACGGCCGCGCTCGCGCTCGGCAAGCGTGCGACGGCACTCGTCGTCGTGCTCGTCTGCGCGTGCTACCCGCTGGTCGAGGTGCTGACCGAGGGCACGGATCGGTTCACAGCCGATTTTGCAGTGACCGCGGTCGGCGTGCTCGCGCCGTTTCTGCTCGTCGCGTTCTGCACGACGCTGCTCGTCGAGAACATCAACACGGCGAAGCAGCGGATCCGCGCCCTGTCGGACCGCGACGAGCTCACCGGCATCTACAACATGCGAGCGTTCGCGCGGCTCGCCGAGCAGGAGCACGAGATCGCAAGCCGCACCGAGCGCTTTTACTCGGTCCTGATGGTCGACATCGAGCACCTGAAGGCGCTCAACGATACCTATGGGCACGAGGCGGGCAACCGCGCCGTGAAGCTCGTCTCCGAGGCGCTCCAGCGGCTTACGCGCTCGACCGACGTGGTCGCGCGCTTCGGCGGCGACGAGTTCATCGTGCTGCTCGCGAACGCCGACAAGGCGGCCGCCGAGGAAGTCGCGCAGCGGATCCGCAACGTCGTGTTCGCGACGACGCTCGAGGTCGACGTGAAGATGGTGCGGCTCAAAGTGAACGTCGGCGCCGCGAGCTTCCCGGAGGGCGGCAACTCGCTCCAGGCCGTGATGACGGCCGCGGACCGGATGATGTACAAAGACAAAGAGCTCCGCGACCCGCCAAAAGGCAAGCTGGTCATTCAGCGCCTCTGATCCACGAGCCACGCCGTACACCAGGGTAGTAAGCTGTCCTTCTTGTCTTTATTGGGAGTACGGCATTGACTGACAAGAAAGCTGCCGCGCGCCACATCCTCGTTTCCGACGAGAAGACCTGCGCGCAATTGAAGAAAGACATCGACGCAGGCGCCGACTTCGCGGTCCTCGCGCGCGAGCATTCGACTTGCCCGTCCTCGCGCCGCGGCGGCGAGCTCGGGGAATTCTCGCCAGGCGAGATGGTCCGCGAGTTCGACACCGTCGTTTTCAGCGCGCCGCTGAATGTCGTGCAGGGCCCGGTGAAGACGCAATTCGGGTATCACCTGATCGAGGTCACGCGGCGCACGGGCTAACGTGCGTCCGCCGCAGCGCTCGCGATGACGGACGATGGCGGTTCGAAACCCCGAGGCGGCTTCCCGATCTGGGGCACCCTTGCGATCCCCGCGGGCATCCTCTGGGGAACGGCGCTCGGCATCCTCGTCGGCCTGCTGCTCGGCAACGTGCTGATCGGCGTCGCGATCGGCGCAGGACTCGGCGTCGGGATCGGGCTCGCTCTGTTCGCGGCCGCGGTCGTCGTCGCTTCGGCCAACCTTTAGACATGCCGCGAGGAAGCCTGTGCGAAACGCGGTGAACAGGATCGCTCGCGCGCTCGGCGCGCTCTGCGGCGCGGCGCTCGCGGTGATCTGGGCGTCTACGTTCTGGGTGCCGGCGGTGGGCTTGACGCTGCCGGGCACCAGCGCCGTCGGCGCGCTGATGTTCGCGGCGTTCGCGCTGTTCGCAGTCATCGCGTCGGTCCGCGGCCACGCGACCGTCGTCGTGCTGCTGTTCCTGGCGTCGTTTTTCCCCGTCGGGGCCTCGTTGATTCGGATCGACCACTGGCTCCGGATCGTCGGTTGGCTCGACCTGGGTCTGCTGGTGGCGTCTGCCCTACTGTGGCTCACGCGGCTACCGGGCCCGCCCGCAGCCGAGGCAGCCGATTAGCTAGAATGGCCCGCACCGCCTCACGGAGTGTCGCAATGCCGAGGCTCGAACGGTCGTCGTGGAAGAAGCTGCCGCTCGCGGTGCTCGCGGCGGGCGCGCTGCTCGCGGGCTGCGCTCCGGTCGGCTCGGGGCGATGGTGCGCCAATATGAAAGCGAAGCCGAAAGGGGACTGGACTGCCAACGAGGCGGCCGACTTCGCCAAGCATTGCGTGCTGCCCGGCACCGATACGAACAAGCCCCAGTGAGCGCGCGCGCCGTACTCTGGCTCGTGGCCGCCGCGTGCGTCGCACTCGCGGCCGCCGCGCAGCCGAAGGACCTCGCGGCCGCACGCAATCTGTGGCGCCGTGCGGCTCTGACCGACTACGAATACGGCTACCGCAAGTACTGCGCCTGCCACCCCGACTCGCCGCCCGAAACGATCGTCACGGTGCGCGGCGGCGCGGTCGTCGACGTGCGTCACCGCCCCGTCGACTCGACGAATGAAGTGCCCGCGAGGCCCGGGAGCCTCCAGTACTACTGGACGATCGACGAGTTGTTCGAGCTGATCGACTCCGCGCAGCGTCGCGGCGCCGCCGTGCGAGCGAGCTACGATCCCGAGCGCGGATTCCCGAACGAGATTCACATCGACTACGACAAGAACGCGATTGGCGACGAGCTCGATGTCGTGCTGACGACCGTCACTCCACTCGCGCGCTGAGCGGCGCGCTGGCGCTCGACATGGGCGCCGATGGAGCTATGGATTCGGGATTGACCGCTCCCCAAGGGCCGCCGTAGAGTCTAAATCGGTTGCGAGTCGATCAACGGTGCCGAGCAAAGGGACTCCTCGAAAACAGGCGCTCATAACAACTCCAAAAAAGTCGATCGCCGCTCTATCTAGCGCTTGATCCCACGTCGCCGATCGAGTTGCTGGTGGTGTGCGGGGCGACGTGAGAATGTCGGTGATGAATATCTACGTCGGAAATCTGTCGTACGGCATGAGCGAAAGCGAGCTTCGCGATGCCTTCGCTGCCTTCGGGGAAGTTTCGTCGGCCAAGATCCTGATGGATCGTGAGACAGGCCGATCGCGGGGCTTCGGCTTCGTCGAAATGCCGAATCAGGGCGAAGCCGAGACCGCGATCACGCAGCTCAACGGCAAAGACCTCGGCGGTCGCGCGTTACGCATCAACGAGGCACGGCCGCGAGAGCGGCGCTGAGCGGCTGACTCCGTCCGGTCGAAAGGCGGTCGACCGGCGAGCAAAGTACGGGCGGGCGCATCGGCGCCGAGCCCGTCGAATCGACACGTTGAGCGCGCCGCGCTCAGCCCGGGGCCTCGTGCGTTCGGATCACCGCGTTATGTCCGGCTGCGACGGATGATCTGCGCGGACCGCTATACTCGACACAAACAAGAACCAGGCGCTAAGGACGGTCCGTTCCACGCGATGATTTACCTCAAATGGACACCGAGCGAGCTCGCCACATTGCGCGCCGGCGCTCTGTACACGGAGATCGACGAGGACGGGTGGGTGCAGCGCGAGCTCGGGATCGGCGACGACGGCCTGGTCACGCATCAGCTCGTGCCCTGTGACGCGCGGCCCGGCTGGTTCGGGCTCGCGCGGCTGTCGCTGGTCATGCTCACGAGCAACGTGACGAAGGCCGAGTTCGAGTCGCTCTGGCACGCGGGCTCGGCCCGCTCGGCCGAGCAGCCTTGAGCTGTCCTCATTCGGCCGCGACCTCCAGTACAATCCGCAGCGCAACTCGACCGCTTCCGCGTCTTCCGGGGGGATGAAATGGTTGGCGAGCCTTCGAGCGCATCTGCGCCGCGAGCGCCGTCGTGCGTCGCGGCGACCGTGGCCGCGGTCCTCGCGATATTCGCCGCGCACGCGGCGGAGACCTTCAAGGTCCGCCTCACGCCGGTTCCGATCGAGGCGTCGACCGCCGCGAAGACGAAGGGCAGCGGCAACGCGAGCGCGTCGCTCGATGGCTCGACGTTGAGGGTGACGGGCTCGTTCACGGGGCTGCAGGGCCCCGCGACGGTCGCCGGGTTGCACGAAGGTCCCGTGCTCGGCGTGCGCGGCCCATCGGTCGCAGAATTCGCGGTGCCGCAGTCCGCGAGCGGCTCGTTCAACGCACAGTTCAAGCTCACGCCGACGCAGGTCGAGAGCCTGCACCGGGGGCGGCTCTATCTTCAGATCCACAGCGCTGCGGCGCCCGACGGTAACCTCTGGGGTTGGCTGTTGCCCTGAGCCCGTCATGCGCTTCGGATCCAACGTGCGAGGAGTTGCTGATGCGTGCTTCGCTTAGGCTCACGGTGCTCGCGGCGCTCGCGGCGCTCGCGGCGCTCGCGGCGCTCGCGCCACTCGCGGCGCTCGGGCAGGGCGGCCCGTACACCGAGCGGCAGGTGGCCGCGGGCCGCTCGTCGTACGTCGCGAATTGCGCGGGCTGCCACCTGCCCGATCTGCGCGGCTCGAACGAGGCGCGTCCGCTCGTCGGCGCGGACTTCATGCGCAACTGGGGCGCGCGCACGACGCAGGATCTCGTCGCGTTCTTGAGCGCCGCGATGCCGCCTCCGCCCGCGTCTCCGGGCGGCCTCGGCGGCCAGACCTATCTCAACCTCGCGGCCTTCTTGCTCGAGGCGAACGGCGCGAAGCCCGGCACGGCCCCGCTCGCCGCAACGACGAGTGTCGCGATCGGCAGCGTCGCGAACGGCGAGATGCCCGCCGGCTTCAAGGAGGCGCTCGCGAGCGCGGCTCCCGCGTCGTCGGTCGGCGCGGGGCGCACCGGGCTCACGCTCCCGGGCCATATCGAGGGCTTCAAGGCCGTGACGGACGCGGACCTGCGCGCGCCGGCATCGGCCGATTGGCTGATGATCCGCGGCGGGTATCGCGCCTGGAATTACAGCGAGCTCGATCAGATCACGCGCGAGAACGTCGCAGGGCTCACGCTCCAGTGGGTCTGGTCGATGACCGACGGCGGCTGGAACGAGCCCGCGCCGATCGTGCACGGCGGCGTGCTCTATGTCGACAACCAGGGCAACGTGATCCAGGCGCTCAATGCCGCGACCGGCGAGCTGCTCTGGGAGAACCGCGTCGGCCCGAACGTCGCGAACACCGCACTGCGCGGGCTCGCGATCTACGAGACAAGGTCTTCGTCGCGACGAGCGACGCGCGGCTCGTCGCGCTCGACGCGCGCACCGGCCAAACGGTCTGGGAGACGACCATCGGCGACCGGACCGAGGGCGAGTTCTGGGGCCAGAGCGGCCCGATCGTCATCAAGGGGAAAGTCGTCCAGGGGCTCGGCAACTGCACGCGCTACCGCAAGGAGAAATGCTTCATCAGCGCGTACGACGCGAAGGACGGCCACGAGCTCTGGCGGTTCCGCACCGTCGCGACCGGAAACGAGCGCGGCGCCGACACCTGGGGCGACGTGAAGGACGATTTCCGCGCGGGCGGCGACACGTGGATCACGGGCAGCTACGATCCCGATCTCGACACGACTTACTGGGGCGTCGCGCAGGCGAAGCCCTGGATGCCCGCGAGCCGCGGCAACTCCTCGCTCGACCGCGCGCTCTACACGAGCTCGACGCTCGCACTGGATCCCGACACCGGCGCGCTCAAGTGGTACTTCCAGCACGCGCCGGGCGAGTCGCTCGACCTCGACGAGGTCTTCGAGCGCGTGCTCGTCGACGTCGGCGGCGAGAAGGCGCTGTTCACGATCGGCAAGCCCGGTGTCCTCTGGAAGCTCGACCGCACGACCGGCAAGTACCTCGCGCATCACGAGACCGTGTTCCAGAACGTCTGGGACAAGATCGATCCCGAGACCGGGCGAGCCGCACTACCGCGCCGACATCGTCGCGATGCAAGAAGGGCGAGTGGATCGCACGCGTGCCCGAGCACCGAGGGCGGCCACAACTGGCAGGCGATGAGCTACAACCCGCCGACGCAGCAGGCTGATCATCCCGCTCTCGCAGAGCTGCATCGAGATGCGCGCGCCGCACGTCGAGCAGGTCGAAGGCGGCGGCGGCGCGGGCGCGGACCGGCGCTTCTACGAGATGCCGGGCACGAACGGCAACATCGGCAAGCTCGCGGCCTACGACACGCGCGACGCTCAAGGAGCTGTGGTCGGTCCAGCAGCGCGCGCCGTTCCTGACGGCCGTGCTGTCGACGCGCGGCGGCGTCGCGTTCGTCGGCGACCTCGATCGCGAGTTCAAGGCCGTCGACGTCGCGACCGGCAAAGTGCTGTGGCGGACGCGGCTCGCGACGTCGGTGCAGGGCTTCCCGATCACGTTCAGCGTCGGCGGCCGGCAATATCGTCGCGGTGCCGACCGGCGTCGGCGGCGGCAGCCCGCGCGCAGGTGCCGTCGCTGATCGCGCCCGAGATTCACCATCCCGCGACCGGCAACGCGCTCTACGTGTTCGCGTTGCCGGAGAAGAAGTAGCCACGCGCGCCGATTGCCCTCGCGCACGCGCGAATCTCGACGTCAGGGCTTGGCGAGCTCGAACCGGTCGAGGTTCATGACTTTGCTCCAAGCCGCGGCGAAGTCCTGCACGAACTCCTGCCTCGCGTCGGGAGACGCGTAGACTTCGGTGATCGCGCGTAGCTGCGAGTGCGAGCCGAAAATGAGGTCGACGCGCGTGCCGGTCCAGCGTGGTCGCTTCGTGTTGCGGTCGCGCCCCTCGTAAACACCTTCCGAGCTCGGCGCCTGCCATTCCGTGCTCATGTCGAGCAGGTTGACGAAGAAGTCGTTCGTCAACGTGCCTGGCTTCTGCGTGAGCACGCCGTGCTTGGAATTGCCCGCGTTGGCGCCGAGCACGCGCAGGCCGCCGACGAGCACCGTCATCTCGGGCGCGCTGAGCTTCAGCAATTGCGCGCGATCCACGAGAGCCTCTTCGGGTGTCATGAGCTGCGGCCCGTGTAGATAGTTGCGGAACCCGTCGGCGACCGGCTCGAGCGGCGCGAAGGACTGGGCGTCGGTCTGCTCCTGCGACGCGTCCATGCGGCCCGGCGTGAAGGCGACCTCGACGTGCGTGCCACCGTCCTTCGCGGCTTTCTCGATCGCGGCGCCGCTGCCGAGCACGATGAGATCGGCGAGCGAAACCTTTTTGCCGCCCGAGGCGGAGGAATCGAACTCCTTCTGAATCGCTTCGAGCTTCTGGAGCACGGTTTTCAGCTGGGCCGGCTGGTTGACGTCCCAGTCCTTTTGCGGCGCAAGTCGAATGCGCGCTCCGTTGGCGCCGCCACGCCTGTCCGAGCCGCGGAACGTCGATGCCGACGCCCAGGCCGCCGAGACGAGCGCCGACACCGGCAGGCCCGACGCGAGGATTTTGGTCTTGAGCGCCGCGATCTCCGGCTCTCCGATCAGCGGATGATCGACGGCGGGAATCGGGTCCTGCCAGATCAGCGCTTCCCTCGGCACGAGCGGGCCGAGGTAACGCACTCTCGGCCCCATGTCGCGATGGGTGAGCTTGAACCACGCGCGCGCGAACGCGTCCGCGAACTCCTCGGGGTGCTCGAGGAAGCGCCGCGAAATCTTCTCGTAGGCTCGGTCGAAGCGCAGCGAGAGGTCCGTCGTCAGCATGGTCGGCACATGCTTCTTCGACTTGTCGTGCGCGTCCGGGATGACGGCGGGCGCATTCTTGGCTTTCCACTGCTGCGCGCCCGCCGGGCTCTTGGCGAGCTCCCACTCGTATTCGAAGAGATTCTGGAAGAAATGGTTGCTCCACTTCGTCGGCGTCTGTGTCCACGTGACCTCCGGACCGCCGGTGATCGCATCGGCGCCGATGCCGCTGCGATGCTTGCTTCTCCAGCCGAGGCCCTGATCCTCGATGGCCGCGCCTTCCGGCTCGGGGCCGACGAAGGAGGGATCGCCGGCGCCGTGGGTCTTGCCGAAGCTATGGCCGCCCGCAATCAACGCGACCGTCTCCTCGTCGTTCATCGCCATGCGCCCGAACGTCTCGCGGATGTCGCGCGCGGCTGCGATCGGATCCGGCTTGCCGTTGGGTCCCTCGGGATTGACGTAGATCAGGCCCATCTGCACCGCGCCGAGCGGATTCTGCAATTGTCGTTCGCCGCTGTACCGCTCGTCGCCGAGCCACGTACCTTCCGGCCCCCAGTAGAGCTGCTCAGGCTCCCACGTATCCGCGCGGCCGCCGCCGAAGCCGAAAGTCTTGAAGCCCATCGACTCGAGCGCGACGTTGCCCGCGAGAATAATCAGATCGGCCCAGGAGATCTTGCGCCCGTATTTCTGCTTGATGGGCCAAAGTAGGCGCCGAGCCTTGTCGAGGTTGGCGTTGTCCGGCCAGCTGTTGAGCGGCGCGAACCGTTGCTGTCCGCCCCCGGCGCCGCCGCGTCCGTCCGCGATTCGGTAGGTGCCGGCGCTATGCCAAGCCATGCGAATGAATAGGCCGCCGTAGTGACCGAAGTCCGCGGGCCACCACGGCTGCGAATCCGTCATCACCGCGTTCAGGTCCTTGATCACCGCATCGAGATCGAGCCTCTTGAATTCCTTCGCGTAGTCGAACGAGCCGCCTAGCGGGTTCGAGCGCGGCGAATGCTGATTGAGGACCTGCACGTCGAGCTGATTCGGCCACCAATCGCGGTTGGCTCGCGACCTGCCGCCGCCCGTCACCGGACATTTCATCTTCGACTCCGTGCTTTCTTTTTCGGGTGTCATGCGCGTCTCCTAACGTGAAGGGTCCTCGGCGTCGTCTACGGATACTATTCTCTTCAGGAGAATCCGCGCGAAGTCGTTTTTCTCTATTGCCGCCATCGAGCGAATCGATCGAACTCGACGGCAACGACCGCCACGCGCGTTGGGCTGCCGGAGCGGAGCCAGCGTCAGCGGCGCCGTGAGCGTCGCGTATACTGGTCTTCGTCGCGCCCGTAGCTCAGTGGATAGAGTATTGGCCTCCGAAGCCAAGGGTCGTGGGTTCGAATCCCGCCGGGCGCGCCATCGACCTCGGGCACCGCATCGACAAGAACAAGGGGAAACCAATGACAGCGATGAACGTGGTCCGGTTTCGTGTGAAGCCGGGATGCGAGCAAAAGTTTATTGACGCGCATCGCGGCGCGGGACCGAGCTTCAACGGATTCCTGGGCGGCCGACTCATCAAGACGGGCGACCGGACATTCTGCGTCATCGCCGAGTGGCGGACCTTCGACGCTCTCGCCGCGGCCCGCCCCGAGATGATCGGCATGCTCGACAAGCTGCGCGATCTGCTCGAGGACTTGGGTGGCGGGCTCGGCCTCACCGACCCGGTTTCGGGCGACGTCGTGGTGAAGCTCGAGGCGCCGCGGGTCGCGCGGAAAACCGCCAAGAAGGCTAAGAAGAAGGCTAAGAAGAAGAGCGCCGCGAAGAAGAAGACCAAGGCGGGCAAGCGCAAGCGACGTTAGCGCCGCGCGCCGGTCTCTCGAGCGGCGGCGACGTCGATCTCCCGACGTCGCCGCACGGCTGCTCTACATGGCTGCCCTGGGCTCGAGCGCGAGACGGACTAGAACCGCCAGCTCGCGTTGACCCACACCGCGTCCGCGTTGTCGAGCTGCGCGAAGTGGATCCGCTCGTACTCGGCGTTGAGGTTCAAGCGTTTGAGCACCGTGAAGCCGATGCCGACCCCGTAAGCCGGGTCGTGACTGCTGCTGTCGACCAGCCGGCCGCTGTTGTCGTTGACGGTCACATTCGAGAACATCTCCCCGACCTTCGCGAAGAGCTCGACGGGTCCTAGCGGCAGCGTGCCTCTGACCTCCGGGGTCCACGCATCGCTCTTCGCGGTCAGGCCGAGCTCGTTTTGCGCCGCCTGCGACCGGCCGAAGTCCGTCCAGTCGAGCTGCGCGGAAAGGTACTTGCTGAACCGCCAGCCACCAAAGATCCGCTCGGCGTCGTTGCGATTGAAGTGGAGATGAGTGTCTTGCGCGTCGCCGGGCCTGTGGTAGTCGGCCGAAAAGTCGCCGAGAGCGGCGCCGAGATAGAACCCGGTATCGATATCGTCGCTCGCCGCGAAAGCGGGCGCCGCGCAAAGCGCTAGCCCAGACGCGAGCACACCGAAAATCGCTCCTTGCTTGAACATGACGTCCTCCTTGCCCGGCGGGCAGTTTGTGCTCTAACAGCAAGGTCCATGCCGTCTCCGGTCCAAAGACAAAAGCCGCGCCCTAACAAGGAGTTGCACGTTGCGCCGACACCCCTCCCGCGCACCGCGGGTACGGGCCCGGGCGCGCGATTTCGCGAACGCGGTTGCAGATCTTGGGGTTTGCAGGCGGCTGCGGCCGACGCGGTCGAAGTCGGCTAGAACTTCACTTCGGCCCCGACGGTCGCCGTGGCTGCGTCGTAGTCGAAGCGCAACGCGTTCGACTCGCGCGACTCGCTGCGGAACGACACGTTGAACGTCGCGCGGTCCCGGAGCTTGTAGGTCAGCGTTGCGCTCGCGGTCGTCGGCTTGTCCTCTCGCGCGCCGAAGAGCTGGAGCAAGGGATCTTGCGCGGCGCCGATATAGTCTTGATCCTCGCGCGAGATCTGCACCGACACCGCGATCGAATCCGTCGGCAGCCAGGCGGCGGCGAGCGCCTCGCCGGTCGCGACGAAGTGATTCGACTCGGCGTCGAGATACGCCTTGAGGTCGCGCCAGCCTTCGAGCGAGAGCTGCACCTTCGTCGTCGGCGTCCACCGCACCGCGACGCTCCAAACGCCGCCCGAGAAGTCGCCCCCTTGCGAATGCAAGTAAGTCCTCTCGACATAGCCGCCGCTCGCCTCGAGCACGACCTTCGGCGCCGGCTCGTAGCCGAGGCTCATCGTCGCGCGCCGGTCCTCGTAGTCACTCGCCGAGCCTCCGCCGGCGACGGTCGCGGCGAGCGGATACGTCGCGCGCGAGCGCTTGAGCTCCCAGGCCAGACTGCTTTGTCGCGGCGTGTGGTACTCGACGCCAAGGCTCGTGTCTGAAAGCTCCGCGTCGTCGCCGCGCCGTTCCTCGTTCTCGTGCTCCGTGCTCGCGGTGCGCTCGCCGCCGATCACGCGCCAGCGCGGGCCGACGTCGAAGCGGAGCTCCCCGCGATACCCGCTCGTCGTGAACACATCCTTTTCGAGCGAGCGCGTGTTCGCGAAGCTTGCGAGCGTTTGCTCGTGCCGCGCCTCGAGGAGGCCCGAGAGCTTGCCGCCCGCACGCCAGCTCCAGTCGAGCGCCGCATGGCCCGACGTGTAGTTGAGATCCGAGTTCTCCGCGAAGCGGTTCGCCGCGAGCGCCGCGTCGAGCGCGACGTCCTGCCGCGCCTGCATCCAGCGGCCATCGAGCGCGAGCGAGGTCGTGTTGATCGAGTCGTCGCGGGTGGCGCCGGGGCCGAGCACGAGCGACGGATCGGTGCCGTCGGGCAACCGGTACAGATTGTCCTCGCGGCTGAGCTGCTCGCCGAGCCGCACGGTGACGCCACGGCCGTCGCCGTTCCCTGATGAGGCCGACGGCCCCGCCGTGGCCGCCTGCGCGGGCGCGTCGCGTGGCGCGAGCGCGGCCGCGACGCCGAGCGTCGCGAGCGCCCAACTCGAAGCCCGTCTCTCATCCATGCGCCCTCGCCCTCCCTGCCTCGCGCTCGGCGCGCGCTGCGCGGCCCAAGCGAAACTCGTCCCAGCGTGCGCGCACGTAGCGCGCGTACTGTTCCCTGAACGTCTCGACCGAGAATCGCAGCGCGCTCTCGCGGCACGCGCGCGGCTCGATGCGGTCGAGACGGCGCTCGAAGTCGCGCACGGCCGCCACGATCGCGGCCGGATGCTGCGAGTGGAAGAACACGCCGCTCGGCCGCGCGTGCTCGTTGCCGCGGATCGTCTCGAGTGCGCCGCCGCGTGCATACGCGATCACCGGCGTGCCGCAGGCCTGCGCCTCGACGGGCGCGATGCCGAAGTCCTCCTCGGCCGCGAACACGAAAGCCTTCGCGCGTTGCATGAGGTCGCGCAGCGCGGCCGGCGACTGATAACCGAGGATCTCGACGTTCGGCCCCGCGAGTGCCTTCACGCGCTTCAGATCTCCACCTTCGCCGACGACGACGAGCCGCCGGTCCGGAAACGCGCGGAACGCCTCGACGATCGCGGGCACCTTCTTATAGGGCACGAGCCGCGAGGCGGTGAGGTAGAAATCGTCCTTGTGCTCGCGGAGCGCGAACGCATGCACGTCGACAGGCGGATAGATCACGTCCGCGTCACGGCGATAGACGCGCCAGATACGGTCGGCGATGAAGCGCGAGTTCGCGACGAAATGATCGACCCCGTTCGCGGTCCTCGAGTCCCAGAGCCGCGCTTTGTGCAGCAGCCAGCGTGCGACCAATCCGCGCGCGCCGCGTTCGAGCCCGGCGTCGCGCAGATATTCGTGCTGCATGTCCCACGCGTAGCGCATCGGCGAGTGCACGTACGCGATGTGCAGCTGGCCAGGCCGCGTGAGAACGCCCTTGCCGATCGACGCGCTGCTCGACAGCACGACGTCGTACCCGCCGACATCGAGCTGCTCGATCGCGAGCATCAATAGCGGCAGATAGTGTCGATAGTGCGTGCGCATGAGCGGCCAGCGCTGCGCGAACGTCGTGATCGGCCGCTTGCCTTGCAAGAAGCCGCGCTGCTGCTCCGGCAGCACGTCGATCGAGGTCAGCACGTCGGCTGCGGGGTTCAGCGCGATCATCTGCTCGAGCACGCGCTCGCCGCCGACGTAAGTGGTCAGCCAGTCGTGCACGAGCGCTACACGCGCCGAGCCGAGCACGTCGGTGTTCAAGGACAGTGTCGTCGTCATCGCGCCTCCAGCAGCTCCAGCATCCGCGCGGTCCGTCGCTCGTAGGTGTGCTCGCGCGCGCTGGCGAGCCGCACCTCGAGCGGCGGGCCGCCGCCGCGCAGCGCAGCCTCGAGCGCGGCCACGAACTCGTCGTGGGACGCTGCGAGCGACGCGACGTGCGCGTACGCACGCAGCGCCGGCAGCGCCGTGCTCACGACTGGGCATCCGGCCGCGAGATACTCGAAGAACTTCATCGGGAACATGCCGCGCGTGTAGTCGTTCAGCGCGCTCGGCAAGAGCGCCGCGGCGAAGCCCTTGAGATACGCGGGCAGCGTCGCGTACGGACGCGGTCCTAGCAGATGCACGTTCGCGAGTCCGCGGAGCGCCGCGACGTCGGCCCAGGGATCGCCCTCGCCGATCTTGCCGATCAGCACGATGGACCATTCCGGGTGGGCATCCGCGAGCCGGCGCAGCAGCGCGACGTCGATCTTCCGGTCGCTGATCGCGCCGACGAAGCCGACGCGCGGCGCGGGCAGCCGCGCAAGGTCGTCAGGGATCGCGGTGTCCGCGAGGCGCGCACGCGCGAAGTGCTCGAAGTCCGCGACGTTCGGCAGGTAATGGATGTTCGCGCAGTGCGGCCGGCGCGTGTCGAGCAAGTGCTCGGCCGTCACGAAGCAGCAATCGGCCGCCGCAAGCAGCTCGCGCTCGGCGTCGCGGATCTGAACCGCGGGCATCCCACGCTGCGCATCGATCTCGTCGACGCAGTGATAGACGACCGTGCCGAAGCCGTGCGTCGGGAATAGCCGCGTGGTCATCGGGTTGTAGGTCCAGAGCAGGTCGCGTCTCAGGCCCAAACGGCGCGTCCAGATCGCGAGGCCGGCGGCGAGCGACGCGCGGTTCAGCGCGCGCACGAGCGCGCGCCGCTGGAGCGGAATCGTGAGCGGCGACCAGACCCAGAGCCGCTCGCGAACCCGGCGGGGCGCGCGCACGCCGCGGGCGAGCCGGCCGCCGATCCGGCCGAAATCCTGCGCCGACGCCGACGGCCGGCGCAGGCCGAGCGAGTCGACGTAGAGCACGCGGTGGCCGCGGCGCGCGAGCTCGACCGCGACGTGCTGCTTGTTCGTCCAGAACGGATTGTCCCAATCCGCGGTCGACAGCATCACGACGTCGGCGCGGGGGCTCATGCCGCGGCCCTCAACGAGAGCCAGGCTTCGTGCACGACCTCGCGGCAACGCGGCACGAGCGTCGCGGCGGCGCACCAGTAAGCCGCGCACACGACGAGCGGCAGCCAGCCGCGCGCGTCGGCGTTCACCGGCACGAGCGTCCACGGCAGCGCGTACGCCACGGCCAGAGCGCCAACCGTCGCGAGGTCGCGCTTGAGCGGCGCGAGCAGCTCGAGGTGGGCGAGGATCAGCACGCCGAATACGACGCTGTTCGCCGCGGCCGCGATGCCTAGCGCCGCGGCGCCGAAGTACGGGTAGAGCGCGAGATTCAACCCGATGTTCGCGCCGATGCCGAGCGCGTAGATCGCGATCAGGCGCACGTTGCGGCCGCGCGCGCTCAAGAACTTCGCGCCCGCGTAGCCGATCAACTGCGCCCAGAGGCCGACGCTGAGCCAGCGTAAGATCGCGGCCGTCGCGGCGACGGAATCCTCACCGAACGCGCCGCGCGCGAACACGAGGCGCACGATCGCCTCCCCGTGCACCGCGATCGCGAGCGACAGCGGCGCACCCGCGTACAGCAGCATGCGGAATGAACGCAGCGCTGCGGCGCGGAAGCGAGCGTCGCTCATCGCGGCCATTGCGCCGAGGCCCGCCAGCCCAAGCGGCATCGCCAGCAGCAGCACTGCCGTGTCGGATACGAAGCGCGCATAGTCGAGCGCCGCGACCGCCTCGCCGCTCACGAGCGACGCGACGCGGCGCTCGACGACGAAGTGCAGCTGCAGCAGCACGGGCACGAGCAGGAGCCAGCGCACCGCGCGCCAGACGCCGTCGAGCAAGCGCGCGGCCGCGCGCCACTCCCCGCGCCGCGGCCAAGGCTCGAGCCCGAGCGCGAGCGCGGCGCGTAGGCCCCGCGCCGCGAGCAGCGCGTAGGCGGCGAGGAAACCCGCAGCAATTGCGACCGCGTCGCCGCTCCACCATGCGCCGAGCGCGCCCGCGAGCAGGCCGACGTTCTGCGCGGATGCTCGCGTAGCAGTCGTGCGCGCGTCGCCGGCCGCGAGCTCCGCCGACGCGTACAGGCTCGTGAGCGCGTAGCACGGCATCGCGAACGCGAGCACCGTCACCATCCGCGCGGCCACCTGCGCCGTCTTGGGATCGAGGCCCGGCGCAAGCGCATGCACCCAGGCGCGTGCGAAGAGGCAGAGCAGCGCGCCGACCGCGATCGAGACGCCGAGCACGACCGCATGGGTTGCGGCGAACAACGCGCGCGCCTTGTCGGCGTCGCCGGCGCGTGCGCGCGCATAGGCCGGCGTGAAGCCCGCGCCGAACGCGTCCGACAAAAGACCGTTGAGCGGGATCAGGAACGCGGCCTGCGCGAGCCGATACGCAATAGCGATCGGCCCCGTGCCGAACAGCGCCGCGGTCACGAGCTCGCGCGCGACGCCGAGCGCCTTGCCGAGGAGCCCGCCGAAGAGCAAGGTT
Source organism: uncultured Gammaproteobacteria bacterium (assembly GCA_963699925.1). Taxonomy (GTDB): domain Bacteria; phylum Pseudomonadota; class Gammaproteobacteria; order Steroidobacterales; family Rariloculaceae; genus FEN-1219. The sequence continues at coordinate 68,868 of CAVOVT010000005.1, forward strand.
CTCGCCGCCGCGAACACGTCAGCGTCTCACCGTGCGGCGCAAGACCGCTTCGTACGCGTCGATGCAGCGGCTCAGCGCGTACTCCTGCGGCAGCAGCGTCGCGCCCGGCGGCGCGTCCAGCTCCGTGCGCGCGATCGCAGCCGCGAGCGCGCGCGCGTCGCGAGCGGGCGCGTACTCGACGCCGTGCAGCTCGCCGAAGATCTCGCGCAGGGATTCGGAGCAGACGCACGGCAGCCCGACGCTGAGCGCCTCGAGCACGTTGAGCGGCAGCCCCTCGCGTCCGACGGCCGGAAACACGAACACGTCGCCCGCGGCGAGCAGGGACGGCACGTCGTCGCGGGGCACGGAGCCCGCGAACGCAACGGCGCCGCCGCAGCCGAGCTGCTCCGCGAGCCGGCGCAGCGCGGCGGATTCGGCGCCGTCGCCGATGACGAGGAGCTTGTGCGCGCTATCTCGCGCACGCAGCACCGCGAGCGCGTGTAGCGTCTCGGCCGCGCCCTTGTGTGGATGCAGGCGAGCCGCGAAAACGAGCACGCGGTCCTCGGCGGCGAACGCGAAGCGCAGCCGCGCGCGCTCTCGCGCGGCGGCGTCGAAGCGGAAACGGTCCGTGTCGACGCCGTTCACGATCGTCGTGCGCGCGATGCCGCGCGTCATCCAGCGCAGCGGCGGCTCCTCGAAGTGGCGGCGCAGCGCGTCGCCGACGAACACGAGCTCGTCGAAGCCGCGGTAAAGCCGCGCGTCTTGTGCGAGCCAATAGACGTTGCGTGCCGATTTGGCCCAATCGATCGGCCGCGCCGAACGCCACTTCGCGAGCGCCTCGGCCCAGGACGAGCCGTGCGCTTGGAAGACGAATGGCACGCGCATCGCCGTCCGCTTGAGCGGCAAGAGCCCGGCCGCGGCGGAGCTCACGCTCAGCACCGCATCGACGCGCTTGCCGAGCTGCCCCGCGATGCGCCGCGAGCCGAGCCACCAGGCGCTCGAGTAGCGGCCAGGCGTCGTGCCTTCGAGCGGCAGCACGGCCACGCCGTCGTGCTCGAACTCTGCGCACGCGCGCTTGGGAATGGAGGTCGTGAGCACGGTTACGCGATGGCCGCGCCGCGCAAGACCCGCGAGCACGTCCCACGCGATGGCCTGCATTCCGCCGATGCCGTGAAACGGCAAGCTACGCGCGGCCGCGAGCACGGCGAGATCGTCTCTGCGCGCCGGTGCTCGCGCTCGCGACGGCCGTGCTCACAGCACGCCCTCGTAGAGCCGCTCGAGGCTGCGCGTCTGGCGGTGCAGATCGAAGCGCGCGTGCGCGAAGCGGCGCGCGGCCTCGCCGAAGCTTGCGCGCAGCGAATCGGACGCGAGCAGAACGTCGAGCGCGCCCGCGAGGCTCGCCGCGTCGCGCTCGGGCACGAGATAGCCGGTGCGGCCGTCCTCGACGGCTTCAGGGATCCCGCCGTGCCGGGTCGCGACGACCGGCACGCCGCTCGCGGCGGCCTCGAGCAGCACCTGCCCGAGGCCCTCGGCATCGCCGTTCGCGGCGCTACAGCTCGGCAAGCAGAGCACCGCGGCACGGCCGAGCCAGGCGCGGACGTCCGCGTGCGCGGCCGCGCCGAGCCAGCGCACGCGCGCCGCCAGCCCCAGCTCCGCGGCGCGGCGCGCGAGCCTCTCGCGCAGCGGCCCGGCACCGATCACGACGAGCCGCGCGGTCGGGTGCTTGGCCGCGATCCGTGCGAACGCGTCGAGCAAATAAGTCGTGCCCTTCTTCTCGACGAGCCGCGCGACGTGCAGCACGACGAGCTCGGCGGCCGGCTCCGCGGGTCGCGAGAACGCGGCCGGGTCGACGCCGATGTAGTGCAGCTGCGTGCGCTCGGCCGGAAAGCCGAGCCGCTCGAGCCGCTCGACGATGAAGCGCGACACGCCGATGAACAAAGCGCCACGGCGTGCGAGCTCGGCGCGCTTCGCGAGGTATTGGATCCAGCTCGGCTTGCGCGACGCGAGCAGCTCGCGCGCGCGCATCGTCGCGTCGAACCCGTGGAAGGTCGTCACGAGCGGAACGTCGAGCCGGTCCGCGAGCTCCATCGCATAGACGGCTTCGACGCCGAAGTGAGCGTGGATCAGCACGGGCCGATGCTCGGCGAGCTCGCGCACGAACAGCCCGGGATCGCGGCCCAGCACGTAGCGAAGCTGCGCGAGCCGGCCGCCTTCCGGCACGCAATACCGGAGGCCGTCGCTTGGGCTCCCCGCGAGCACGCGCCCGACGAGCAGCGGCGCGAATTTGCGCAGCGCCCGCGCCTGCTCCGAGATGAACACCTCAGAGGGCAGGAACAGCTGATGGCGCAGCAAGGCTACGCACGGATTGGATGCTGTGCTCATGTATTACCGATGCGCGGTCGAAGCGCGCGCAAAGAGTTCCGAGCAAGGCGCCGAGCAGCGGCGTCATGTGGGCTTCGCCGATCAGGCCGAAGTTCTCGCCGAGGCCCTGCACGAGGTACCAAGTGAAGGCGCCGGCCAGGCCGACCGCGAGCGTGCGTGTGTCGGCGTCGCGCGATCCCGCCGCGCGCGCAGCCGCCGTGTACACGGCCGCGATCAGCGCGAGACCGCCGAGCACGCCCGGCAGACCGCTCTGAAGCCAAAGAATGAACAGCGAGTTGTGCGGCGGCACGGTCGTCGGCGCGCCCGGCGCGAACGCATTGAGCGTGAAGCGCTGCTCCCAGCCGCCGAAGCCGAGGCCCGCGAGCGGATGCTCCGCGACCATTCGCGTCGCGTAGCTCCAGATCTGCTCGCGCGAGCCGAGCGTCGCGACCGCGTCGTAACGGTAGTCATCGAGGAGCTCGAGCCCGAGAGGCGAGACGAAGCTCGCGCCGGCGATCGCGACAGCGAGCGCGCCGGCGAGCACGACGAGCGGGTTCACGCGCCGCGAGCGCATCACGCCCACGACGCCGAGCAGCGCCGGGATGCCGAGCCCGCAGAGCAGCCCCGCCTTCGAGCCCGTGAAGAACACCGCGGCCCAGTCGAGCAGCGCGACGGCGCGCAGCGTTGCCGAGCCGCGCTCGCGGCCCAAGTACCACGACGCGATCGCCGACATCCCGAGGTACGCTGCGGCGATGTTCGCGTTCACGAACAGTCCGCCGGCCTTCGCCGCGTCGAGCACGTTGTTCCGGCCTTCGTAGAACAGCGCGTCGAGCGTGTTCGGCGAGACGAACAAGCGCGCGAGCGGCCGCGTCAAGAACGCGATCTCGACGGCGGGCAGCACGCGAAACGCGATCACGAGCACGGCTTCGAGGGCGGAGCTCACGAGCAGCAGGTACAGACAGCGCCGCGCGACGTTGGGCTCCTCCCGCTCGAGCCGATAGAACGCGTGCGCCGCGAGCGGCAGTGGCACGAGATAGATCAGATACCTAACGCCGAGCATCGGGCTCGGCGACCAGTAGAGGCTCGCCGCTTGGAGCAGCGCGAGCACGAGCAATGCGCGCATCCAAGCCCACTTCCAGAGCGCGCTGCCGAGCGACGAAGGCCAGCACGCGAGGGAGGCGAGCAGCGCGAGCGACGGATAGATGCCGAGCAGCGGCACCGTATACAGCTGGATCACGTTCGTCGCGGCCGCGAGCGCCGCCGCCGCACGCGCCGGCGCGAGCGCGGTCAAGAGCGCGCGACGCCGAGCAACGTGGACAGCAGCAGTCCGAGCGTGAGCCACATCGCGCGTCACCTGGGCCTGCGCGAGCGGCGGCGCGGTCGCCGGCGCGACGAGCGAGCTCAGCTCGCCCAAGAGGCGCGCGTCGGCGGCATCTTCGCGCCAGCGAAGCTCGAGTGTGCCGCCGCGGCGCGCGTCGCGGCGACGCGCGATCGGCGCCGCGGCTATCGTCGCGGAACCGGCCGGTTTCCTTGATCAGCAGCGCGGCCGCGCGCAGCGCCTCGCCCGCGGGCTTCGGCGCGAACGCAGTGTCGAGCACGCCGAAGTTGTGCTCCTTGTTCGCGCGATCCTTGCCCTGGTCGCGCAGAGCAGTACCACCAGACGCCCGCGACGTATGGCCGCGTCGACGCGAGCAGAACGAAGCGCGTCAGATCGAGCGCGGCAACTTCCGGGCTCACGCCGCCCTTGCCCGTGTGCGCGGGATAGCCCATCTCGGTGACGTAGATCGGCTTTGGCGCGGCCCCGAGCGCGGCGTGCACGCGCTCGAGCGTCGCGATGGCGGCTTCGGGCGTGCTCGCGCCGGCGCGGTCGAAGTTGTACGGGTGCACCGAGACACCGTCGACATAGCTCAGGCCCCCGAGCGCGACGAAGCGCTCGACCCAACCCTGGCCGAGCCCGAGGCTCGAGATGCCGCCCGACAACACGATTGCGTCGCGGTTCGCGGCCTTGATCGCGGGATAGGCGACGCGCGCGAGCGCGACGTAGTCCTCGGCGCTGCCCTCCGTCGTGCCGCCCGTGTGCGCGTCCCACTCGTTCCAGAGGTCGAACAACCGCACGCGGCCTCGGAAGTGCGCGACGACGAACGCCGCGTAGCGGCTGAACGCGTCGATCGCCTCGCGCGTGCGCGGCTTGTCCCTGCCGTAGCGCGGATGGCCGTACGCGAGGATCAACAGCGGCTCGATGCAGCGCGCGCGCACGGTGTCGACCGCCTCGTCGAGCCAGCGCCGGGATCGCGTACTGGCCCGGCGTGGTCTCGATCGCCTTCCACGGCGCGTCGAGCCGCACGGAGCCGACGCCGAGCCAGTCGAGCGCCGACGCGACGCCGGCCTGCGTCACGCCGTCGGAGTCGTGGATCGAGCGGCCGACCCCGACGACGAACGGCGAGCTCGTCTGCCGCGCGCGCGGCCGGCGACGCGCGAACAGCGACGCCGCGAGCACGATCGCGACCCGCGTTGCGCGTGCGCACGCGCGGCATCACAGACGCCGCCTCCGGCGGCGCCGACGAGGAACCGCGCGCGTCGCGTCGGCACGCCGCGATACAGATCGGCGAGGAACTCGTGCTGCGAGCGCGAGCTCATGCTCGGCGCCCGCGCGAGACTCGGCGAGCGACGACGCGCGAACGAGCAGCCGTCCGGCACGCGCCCGTCGAGCCCGTCGCTGAAGATCGTCCAGCGGATGTCCCACGGGCCGTTCGCGACGCGCTCGCCGACGCGGATCCAGTACGTGACCACCTCGATCCGCGCGCGATTGCGCGTGAGCAGCGCGCCGACTCGACGGTGCGTCCGCGGTCGAGCCGCACCGCGCGTGGCCCGAGCGCCGCTCACGTCGAAGCCCTGCGCGCGAGTAGCAGAGCTCCGGACGATGGATCTTGAGCTCCTGCGTCTGGCTTCGCCCATACGCGAACGCGGCCATCACGCGCGCGCCGTCGGCGCGGCGGTACGTGCGCATCAGCACGTCGTCGTATGCCGCGATCTGCGCGGCGTCGGCTTCGGCGCCGCACCCGGCACGAGCAAGACCGGGTCCAGCGGACTGCGGCTCCGCCGTCCAAGTCGCCGAAGCGCTCGGGAATTCGCGCGGCGAGCGGCGCGGGCGGTCGCGGCCTCGGTGCGCGGCGTGAGCGCTGCCGCCGCATAGGACGCGCGCGATCAGCACGGCCGCCACGAGCACGCCGCGCGCGAGCGGGCTCATCGGTGCCCTCGCGGCGCTGCGAGCCGCGCGACGTCGATCGAGAAGGAAGAACGCGCCGAACGCGATGCCGATCTCCGCGTAGCCCATGTAGTCGTGCAAGTCGCGGCCGAGCCCGTCGCCGCCGTAGTAAGTCGCGAGCACGAGCGCGAGCACGCGCGCGAGGTTCGCGGCGAGCGCGACCGGCAAGATCGCGACGAGCAGGAGCGAGTTCAGCGCGAACGATCGGTGGCCCGCGACGCGCACGTACAGAGCGCCGACGGCCGCGAGCGCGACGAGCTGGTTCAAGCCCGAGCACGCGTCGGCGATGAAGAGCTGATACGGGCCGACGTAGATCACGACGCCGTCGCGCGCGATCGGCAGGCCGGCGAAGAACAGGATCTCGGTCACCGCCGCGGACACGAGCTCCTTGAGCGGCACGAGCACGGCGTCGACGAGCGAGCCCGGCAGCGGCACCGTGAACACGAGAAACGCGAAGACGAACCAGAGCCGGCGCGTGCTTGCGGGCCCGAGCAGCACGAGAGCGATCCCGGGCAGCACGACCAGCTGCGAGCCCACTTCGAGCTGGAGCATGCGCTGCGAGCGGCCGAGCGCGTACAGCGCCGCGCCGACCGCGAGCAGTACCCAGCCGAGCGCCGAGCCGTCCGCCGCGCGCCGGTCCGCGCGCAGCGCCGGGCGTTCGCGCCATAGCAGCCACGCCCACATCACGAGCACGACCAGTCCCTGCGAGCCGCGCTCGCCGTCGGAGAAGACGGCCGCGAGGTCGCGGTACGTCGGCACGTACAGCAGCAGCAAGCCGAGCGCGACGGGCACCCATACCGGCGCCGAGCGCGTCGCGGGCGCGGGCAACGTCAAAGCTCGCGCGTGATTCATTCGCGGATCACCGCTCCGAGCAGCACCGCTTGCGCGGGCTCGAGCTGGCTCTTCACGCGCGCGACGTCCGCGACGCGGGTCCGGTGGCGTCGCGTCACGAGCACGCAGCCGCGCGCGCGCGCCGCAATGATCTGCGCGTCGGCATAGACGAGCGCGGGCGGCGTCGCGACGATCACGGCGCGGAACCGATCCGGCAACGTCTTGAGCAGATAGATCAGCGGCGTGCGGCTCACGAGCTCCTGCGGGTTCGTGGGCAGGTTGCCGGCGCAGATCACGTGCAGGTGCTCGACCGCCGGCACGCTCACCACGGCCTCGCTATGCACGTCGCGGTTCTGGAGCAGCGCCGACAGGCCCGCGATCGGCCGCAGGCCGAACAGCCGGTGCTGCCGCGGGTCGCGCAAGTTCGCGTCGATCAGAAGCGTGGACTCTCCGAGCTGCGCCATCGCGATCGCGATGTTCGCGGCGACGACGTCGGCCCCGTCCTCGTCGTGCGCGCCGATCACCGCGAGCGTGCGGTGCTCGTTGAACCAGCGCAGCAAGAGCTGGCTCCGGAGCTCGCGGAACGACTCGGCCGAGGTGCTCGCGGGCGAGTGCGCCGCGACGAGCGCCGGGCTCAGCGCCGCAAGCGGGTGCGTGCCGCGCGGGCGCGCACGGCGCTCCGGCGGGCGCGTGTCGAGCGTGGCCGGTTGTTCTACCGCGGCGTTCATGGCGTTTCGATCTCCTTGTCCCCGACGCTCAGGTCACCGCGACCTGGGCCGGCGTGCGCGCCTGTACGCGGCGCTCGCGGCGCGTCGGACGGCGCAGCTCCGCGAGCACCGGCACTCCGCAGAGCTCGGTCAAGTCGGCGCGCGCGCGCACGCGCCGGCTCGACGTCTCGGCGAGCAGCGCGGCGCCCGAGCCGAGCGCGAGCCCGAGCACGGCCGCGAGCGCTAGATTCAGCGCGAGCAGCGGATACGCGGGCTTCAGTGGCGGCACGGCCGGGTTCAGCACCGCGATGTCCGTCTGGTCGATCTCGCTCTCGAGCCGCACGTGCGCCTTGCGATCGAGCGCCGCGTCGTAGGCCGATCGTGCACTGTCGACGTCGCGCGTCAGCACCGCGAGCTTGTCGCGTTGCTCGTTGAGCTCGAGCACCCGCGCCTTCTGCCGCTCGACTGCGTCCTGCAGTGTCGAAGACCTGGCGGCTCGCGATCTCGGCGGACTGGTCGATCGACTCCGCGCGCGGTCGCGAGCTCGACGTCGAGCTTGGCCTTGAGCGAGTCGCGCTCCGCCGCCGCGCTGAGGTACGCCGGATGGTTCGTGCCGTAACGGCTGCTCAGGTCCGCGAGCTTCGCCTCCGCACGCACGAGCTCGGCCTTCAGGCTCTGCACGAGCTGATTGCCGAGCACGTCGGGCTGCTCGTCGACGCGGTCGCGGCGCACCGCGTCGCCCATCTGCTTCTGCCGCGTCGTCGCCGCGTACATCGAGCTCTGCGCGGCCACGAGCTGGCTCGCGAGCTCCGCGAGCCGCGCGCTCTCGATGTCGATCCGGTCGGGCGCGCTCGCGACGATCTCGTGCTCGCTCTGGTAGTCCGATAGTTTCTGCTGCGCGGCTTCGAGCGCCTTGCGCAGGTCGGCGACCTGATCTTCGAACCAGCCGGTCTGGCGGCGTGCGGGATCGACCTTGAGCTCGAGGCTCGTCTGCACGTAAGCGTCGCCGAACGCGTTCGCCATGTCGGCCGCGACGCGCGGGTCGACGCTCGTGTACGCGACGTCGATCACGCTGCTCTCGCGCGATGGGCGCACGTCGAGCTGCAGCAGTAGCCGATCGGCGAGCCAGTCCCGAATGGAGCCCGCGCCGTCGGTGTCCTCGCGGTACTGCTCGACGACCGCGGGCAGCTCGGTGAGCTTCAGCCGGTCGACGACTTTCAGCGCGACGCTGTGGCTCTTGATGATGTCGAGCTGGGTCGCGAGGTAGCCCGGCAGCATCTGCAGCGGCAGCAGCGCGCCGGTGACGGGGTCGGTCGCCTTGGTATCGACGACGAGCGACACCGCCGCGACATAGCGCTTCGGCAGCACGACGCTCAGCGTGCCCACCACCGCTAGACCCAAGCACAGCACACCGAGCACGAGACCGAAGCGCGCGCGCAGGACGACGAAGATTTGCCCGAGCTTCATCAGAACAGCGCCTCCTTCACGAGCAGCACGTCGTCCGGCTTCAAGACGTCCGCGCCGCGCACCGAGACGACGACCTCGTTGCCCTGCACGTCGCGCCGCTTGACGGTCGTATGGCGCTCGGTGCCGCGCGCCGTGAGCCCGCCGCCGGCCGAGATCGCTTGCGAGACCGTCATCCTGCGCTCGAGGCGGTACGCGCCCGGGCGCTGCACCTCGCCGTAGATATAGAACTGCGGCGCGCGCGGCACGTAGAGCGTGTCCCCGGGGCTCATGACGGCGTTCTGCTCCGGGCTGCCCTGGAACAAATCGAACAGGCTGATCTCCGTCTTGCTGCCGTCGGCGCGCAGCAACGTCGCGGTGTCGGCCGCGATGCCGGTCACGGCGCCGCCCGCCTCGGCGAGCAAGTCGAGCACCTTGCTGCGCTGCGTGAGCGCGTACTGCCCCGGCTTCGCGACCTGCCCCATCACCGCGACCTTCTGGCTCAGGTATTCGGTGATCAGCACGGCGACTTGCGGCGAGCGGAGGTAGCCGCCGTCGGTGAGCCGCTGCGCGATCGTCGTCTCGACCTCGCGCGTCGAATGCCCGGCGACTTGCAGCGTGCCGACGAGCGCGTAGCGGATCGCGCCGGCGTCATCGACGCGCACGTCCGCGGTCATGTCGGGATAGCCGAACACGCTCACGCGCACGAGGTCGCCGGCGCCGAGCAGGTAGTCGCCGGTGCCCGCGATCGCGGCGAGCGCGATCGCGCTGGCAACGAGCAGCTCGCCGAGAAACCGGGCTGCGACCAAGGTCGATTTCTTTCGCATCGGTCCGGCCCGTCAGTTCAACACGCCGGCGCCGCTGTCCGCCCGGCTCTCGCGCACTGGCGCGGTCGGCTCCGGCGACGCGGCGGCGATTCGCGCGAGCGCCGAGAGATCGGCCGTCGTGATCTTCGCGGCGGCGCGCGCCTGCTTCAGGTGCGCGTCGAGCGCCTGCGCATTGCGCATGTTCGACAGGTATTGCTGGATGATCGGCTGTGCGCTCTCGAAGGTCAGCGGGCTCCCTTGGATCGCGGTCACGAGCATCAACGTCGCGCGCTCGGGGAAGGTCTGCACGATCACGTCGCCGACCGCGGCCGCCGAGAAATGCGGCAGATCGTCGAGCGGCAGCTGCTCGGACGCACGCGTCAGGGACTGCGTCTCGGCCTCGATCTTGCGCGCGGCGAGCGCCGTTGCGACGGCGTCGAGCGAGTGCGTCGTGCCGAGCGTCTCGAGTAGCTTGGCGTCGAGCTTCTCGCGCGCAAACGTGAACGCTGCCAGCTGATAGACGCGCCGCTGCGCGAACAGCTCGGGATGGCTCTTGTAGTACGCCGCCTGCTCGCTCGCGCCGATCTCCTGCTTCGGGAGCACGGCACGCTCGAGATAGGCGCGCGCGAGCAATTGGCGGCGTGCGGACTCGACCGCCTGGACGACCGCCGGGTCGCGGTCGAGCCGCTCGCGCAGCGCCGCGTCGACGAGCAGCTGCTCGTTCACGAGCCCGTCGAGCGCCGCCTGCGTCGCCTGCGGGCTCGGACGCGGGTCGCCCTTTGCCGCGAGCGCGGCGCGCAGCTGCGACACGGTGATCTCCGCGTCGTTCACGTGCGCGACGACTTGCGTCTTGTCCGTTGCGTGCCCGGACTTGCACGAGGCGAGCGGCGTCGCCGCGACGGCGGCAGCGGTCATGAGCCAGAGAGCTCTCGTTGTGCGCATGCTTTGCGTTCCCTCAATACGCGCGCCGATCGAGGAAGATCAGCGCCGCGGTCTTCAACAGAATCGCGATGTCGAGGCCGAGCGACCAGTTGCGCAGGTACTCGAGATCGAGCTCGACGCGCCGGCGCATGTGCTCGAGATCGTCGCCGCCGCGCATTCCATTCACTTGCGCCCAGCCGGTGATGCCGGGCTTCACCTTGTGCCGCACCATGTAGCCGGAGATCAGCCGCCGGTATTGCTCGTTCACCGCGATGGCGTGGGGCCGCGGGCCGACGAGGCTCATGCTGCCCTCGAGCACATTGAAGAGCTGAGGCAGCTCGTCGATCGACGTTTTCCGGAGGAACGCTCCGAAGCGCGTGACGCGGCTGTCGTTCGGAATCACCTGCGTATAGGTGTGATCGCCGTCCTCGCTCACGGTCATCGAGCGCAACTTGTAGACGACGATCTCCTGACCATCGAGCCCGTAGCGGCGCTGTTTGAATATCACGCCGCCCGGCGTCGTGAGCCGCACGCCGATCGCGCCGATGAGCAGGATCGGCGACGTCGCGACGAGCGCGGCGCTCGCGATCAAGATGTCGCAGAGCCGCTTCGCGAGGCCGCGAATGCCGTAGAACGGCGATTCGCAGACTCCGACTACCGGAATGCCGTTCACGAGGTCGACGCGGCCCTGGATCAAGCTCGCGACCGAAACGTCCGGCACGAAATAGATCGATACGGTCGAGTCGCGCAGCGACTCGAGCAGGTCGAGGATCCGCGACTCGCGGGTCATCGGCCACGTGATGTAGACGAGACGCACGCCGTTCTCGAGGATGAAGCGCGGCAGCTGCGCCGGCTCGCCGAGCAGTGTCCCGCTCTCCGCGTGTTGATCGTCGAAGAACCCGAGAACGCGGATGCGCAGCGACGGGTCGTCGCGCAGGCGTTGTTCGAGCAGCGCACCGAGCTCGTTGCGGCCGATGATCACGGCGCCGCGCGGCGGCAGCCGCCGCATACCGATCGACTGGAACGCGAGCTGCGCGCCGAGCCGGCTCGCCCAAAGCGCAAGCGGCGTGATCGCGGCCCAGGTCAGCACGACCCGCGAGTCGAAGCGCTCGCGCAGATCCGACAGCACGATCAGCGTCCAGATGAAGCCGACGACGATCAGCCATTGCATCGTGATCTCGACGAGGCCGCGGTGCAGCGCGGAGCGCGACGCCGTGTATTGGAGCGGCGCGGTATCGAGCACGTCGGACGTCGTCACGAACGAGAGCACCGCGAGCAGGAAGTACTCGTGGCGGAACGGTACGCCGCTCACAACGAGCGCGAGGCCTAGGCAGCCGGTCGCGACGAGCGGATAGAGCAGCGACTTCACGAGGAAGACGGAGGACGGATCCCACGGCGTGACGCCGCGGTGCAGGTGCTCGGGCGCGCGCGTTCGCGCAATCGTCGCGCTGTTCATCCCTCTTCGCTCCGAAAGGAGATCCGCGCCGCCCGCTTCGTGAGCGGCGCGGATCAGGCAAGGAACGTTCTTGGAAAGCTCTAGAGCTGGGCTTTAGGCCGCCACGGGCTCTCGGTCGAGCGAGCGCTGCTTGCGGCGCAGCTGGTAGAGCACGACGGCGAAGCCGACGAGCAACATCACCCAGACGTCCGCCTCGGGGACGGCCGCGACTTGCAGCGAGCCGCGATAGATGCCGCCGAGGAAGCCCGAGCCGATGCCGCTCAACCCGATCCGGTAAGTGCCCGGACCGAGCATGTCGTCGAACGAGATCGGAGACGTCGAGCTCGTCGCGAGCGTCTGAAAGCCGCCTTGGCCGAGATGTTGGAGGGTGGCGGAGAAGTTCTGGATGCCCAGCACGTCGAACGAGAAGATCGAGAGATCGAAAGACTTGATGAACGCCGACACGCTGACGGTGTCGCTGAGGCTGAAGCGGACGTCCTCGCTGAACTTACCGAGGCCAACTACATCGGTGAAGGTGTAGCTGCCGCCGGTGGCGAGCGCCCCGAGATCGATCGTCTTCGCGTTCGCGGAGCCCGCTGCCGCGAGAGCGAGGCACAGGCTCCAAACTTTGATCGACGAGACAAGGTTTCGCTTCTGCATGGTCACTCCCCTAGCGTGCACGCGGTTCAGTGTGCACCGGTTTTTTTACCGCTCATACGCCTCGGCCGCTCGTGCGGTCGTGCGTCGAGCTCCTTTCGTGCTCGTTCTCGAGCGCGAACCGCACTTCGGCGCAGAGCAACCGGCGGACAGAGATGTCGGGGATGACGGCGGGCGGCCATTTCTTCGCTAGCGTGGCCCCGCCAGCAACCCCGCTATCCGTTCCCGGACCGGAGGCTTTGCGTCCCCACCTCGCGATGGGTTTGCCTAAGCGCGATGTGATCGAGTTAACGCCAAAGTGTCGCCAGACACAATGTCTGTGAACGGCGACATGCTTAGCAAACCTAAGCGTTTCCGAGATCCCAGCGATCGCGCAAATTTTTTCCGGTCACGTTATGGAGAATGGTGACGCGCCGCACGCGCGCTCGCCGCGCAAAATGCGGCGAGCGAGGTCGGCACGAGTAGGTCGCCGCGCGCGCTGCGCGCGGCGTATTCGCTGCGGAATGTCGGGAGAGCGCGGCTACTTCTTCGCCTGGCTCACGATGTAGTCGACGGCCGAGCTGATCTCGGCATCGGACAAATCGACGCGGCCGCCTTTCGGCGGCATGAAGCCCTTGTCGCCTTTGAAGCCTTCGAGCGCGTGCATGTGCAACGTGTCGATGCCCTTCGCGATGCGCGGCGACCACGCGTCGACGTCGCCGAGCGGCGGCGCGCCCGCGTTGCCGGGCGGCGCGTGGCAGACGACACAGACCGCGTTGTAAACCTGCGGGCCGGTCATCGGTGCCGCGACGGGCTTCGGAGTGCTCACCGCCGCAGCTGCCGCGGCTGCGAGCTCCGCGTCGCCGAGCTTCATCACATGGCCGACCGGCTCGAGGCGCTTCGAGATCTCCGCGAGCACCTCGGGATCGGCCTTGATGTACTTGCCCTGAGTGTCGATCGCGACCGCGCGAACGAGGAAGAACAGCCCGACCGCGGCACCCATGAGGATGCCGATTACGAGCATGAAGCTATCGAAGAACTGCGAGTCCGCTTGACGCAAAGCCGTGGCCCTCCCAAAACGCCGGCGCGATTATAGCCCAGGCGCCCTCGCGCGCGGCCCGTCCGCGCACGTCGTCGACGGTGCGAGCGGGCGCGTCCCGGAACCGCGCGCGCGCCGGTGCTCGCGTCCCGGAGTCGAGATGCACGGACCGCTCGGCGAAGGCCGCGCGTGCTCGCTAAGCTTTTCGGATCAGGGTGTTGCGCAATGGGCCGGCCGTTGGCATGCGACGTGCTAGCGGCAGGAGATCGCCGTCGTCGTAGGTGACTCGATGCTGTCCGACCTCAAGTTCGCGGTGCGCTCGCTGCTGAAGACGCCGGGCTTCACGTTGATCGCGGCGCTCACGCTCGCGGTCGGCATCGGTGCCGCGACAGCGATCTTCAGCCTCGTGAACACGGTGCTGCTGCGCCCGTTGCCGTATTCCGAGCCGGAACGCCTCGCACGAATCTACACCGAGATCCCGAACCCGGAGGGTCTTCTGCCGCGCTTTGGCGCGACGCCGGGCGAGTTCCTGTACCTGCGCCGCGAAGCGCTCTCTTGGGCTGCGCTCGACGCGTGGCGCGCCGGTCCGGCGAACGTCGTCACGGCGGCGGAGCCGCTGCGAATCAACGCCGCGTCCGTCACGGGCGGCCTGCTCGAGAGTCTCCGCACCGCGCCGGCGCTCGGCCGTCCGCTCGTCGCCGAGGACGACACTCTCGGCGCCCCGCTCGTTGCCGTGATCTCGTATCGTCTCTGGCAGAACGCGTTCGGCGGCGATCGCGCGGTCGTCGGCCGCGATCTCTTATTGAATGGCGCGCGCTACAGCATCGTCGGCGTAATGCCCGACGGCTTCGCCTTTCCGATCGGCGAAGCCGACGCGTCCGATGTTTGGGTGCCGATCCGAATCGATCCCGCGGTACCGGTCAACGACCACAACGTGTCCATGCTCGGCCGCCTAAATCGCGGCGTGTCGCTGCAGCAGGCGCAAGCGGAGCTCGACACGCTCGTCGCGCGCATGGCGCAGACCTCGGCGCCGACCGATCATCACCTCGACCCGCGCGAACATCGGGCGGTCGCGTATGCGCTGCACGACGAGGTCGTGCTGAACGCGCGGCCGGCGCTGCGAATGTTGTTCGGCGCCGTCTGCTTCCTCTTGCTGATCGCGTGCGTGAACGTGGCGAATTTGCTGCTCACTCGCGCGGAGGCTCGGCAACGCGAGATCGCGGTGCGCAGCGCGCTCGGGGCCGATCTCAAGCGGCTCGCGCGCCAGTTCGCGACGGAGGGCGTGGTGTTGTCGCTCGCGGGCGCGGCGCTCGGCGTGCCGCTCGCGCGTGTCGCGTTATCGTTGCTCGAGCGCGCCGGCAGCCTGCCGCTGCCGCGTGCGGAGGCCGCGGGCCTCGACGGCCGGGTGCTGTTGTTTGCGGTCGCGACGGGCCTCGCGACCGGCGCGCTGTTCGGGCTCGCGCCGCTCGCGCACGTCGTGAAGCGCAACCTGCACGACGTGATCCGCGCGGCGGCCGCGGCGACGACGGCCGGCGCGATGCGGCAGCGCCTGCGGCACGCGTTGATCGTCGGCCAGCTCGCACTGGCGTTGATCTTGCTGGCCGGTACCGGGCTCATGATCCGGACGTTCTGGAACCTCGCGCGCGTCGATCCGGGATTCGATACGCGGCACGTCACGACGATGTCGCTGTGGCTGCGGCAGTCTGCTTACGACGGCGAGGCCGCGCGCTCCTTCTGGTCGCGTTTCGGCGAGCGTGTCGCGACGTTGCCCGGCATCCAGAGCGCGTCGCTGAGCTCGGCGTTGCCGCCGCTGTCGCCGGACTTCGGCTGGGGCACCGTGATCGAGGGCTTCGAGCCGCGCGAGGGCGGGCTCATGAGCACGCGCTTGCCGGACGGCCAAGCCGCCGCGCGCGTCGATCACTACCAAGTCGTGACGCCGGGCTACTTCGCTACGCTGAAGATCGATCTCGTCGCGGGCCGGCTGTTCGATACGCGCGACGACGCGCAGGCGCCGCGCGCCGTGATCGTGAACGAGACGCTCGCGCGCGCGGTCTGGGGCGACGCGAGCGCGCTCGGGCGGCGAATCGTGCCCGCGCTCGCGCTCGATCCGTACACGGTGGTCGGCGTGATCGCGGACGTGAAGAACGGCGGCGTCGACAAGCCGGCGGACACGGCGCTTTATCTGCCGTACACGCAGGTGCCGGCGACCACGGGCTTGCTCCGCGCGCCGTTCCTCGCCGTTCGCTCGGCGAGTGCGCCAGACGCGGTCGCCGCGGAGGTGCGCGGTGCGCTGCGCGAGATCGATCCTTCGCTGCCGATCGCCGAGATCCGATCGCTCGACGAGGTCGTGTCCGCCTCCGAGTCGCGCTCGCGGTTCGTCGCGCTCGTGCTCACGCTGTTCGGAGGCGTTTCGCTGCTGCTGGCTGCCGTTGGGATCTATGGTGTGATTGCCTATTCCGTTGCGCAGCGCACGCGCGAGCTCGGAATTCGAATCGCGCTCGGCGCTCCGGCCGGCGCCGTGCTGCGCACGGTGCTCGGCTGCGGGCTCGCGCTCACGCTCGGCGGCGTGCTGCTCGGGCTAGCGGGTGCCCTTGCGCTCTCGCGTTTCCTGTCCGGTTTTCTGTTTGGGGTACAGGCGACGGACTTCCGCACGCTCGGCACCGTGTCGCTGCTGCTCGCCGCGGTCGCGCTGCTCGCCTGCGTGCCCGCTGCGCGCCGCGCGTTGCGCGTCGATCCGCTCACCGCTCTGCGCAGCGACTGAGGGCGGGCGGGCGTCCGCGCCCGCGCTCCTCGAAGTCCTCGATCAATGCGCGGGTGCATTGCCGGTGGGCGCGGCCTCTTCGAAGAAGATCTCTTCGATCGGGCGGCCGAAGAGGCGCGCGGCGCGGAAGGCGAGCGGCAGGCTCGGGTCGAACTTTCCGGTTTCGAGGGCGTTGACGGTCTGGCGCGAGACTTCGAGCGCGTCGGCGAGTTGCTGCTGCGTCCAGTCGCGTTCGGCGCGGAGCACTTTGAGGCGGTTCTTCATCGATAGCGCCGCAAGCCGACGAGCATCGAGGCCGCGAGCGTGACGCTGATGACGACCATCAGGGTGGGGATGCCACCGGCGGCGGGGACCAGCTGGTTCTGCTGCAGGATCGCATAGGGGCAGCCGACAATGATCACCGCGCCGAGGGTGATGGCATAGGATCCGAGCGAGACGCGCTGGAGCATTTCATCCTGGTCCCGGATTTGGTTGCGATTGGCGACGATCGCGCCGATGCCGATGAGGATCGTCACGGCGCAGGCAATCCAGGTGATGGGGATGGCTTTGTCCCAGATGAATTTGGGTCCAAAGGTAGCCATCGCGAAGGACGCTACCCAGATCGCGACCCAGAGGAAGAGTCTATGGGTGCTGCGCGTAACTCTGGACTGGTAGGGGGATTCAGGCGCTTTCATGATGTCGGCCTCGTTTGTCATATAGTAAAGTATACTTTACTAATGGTATTCGCCGATCGACTAGATGTCAAGTACGCTTTACGGCGATCCTCGGCGCGTGGGGCATTAGGCGCACACGTCGCCCGCGTGCCGTCGTATTCGTTGCTGTGGCAGCGTTCTGCCAACGCGGGACTTCAAGCCGCATAGTCAGGGCGGTTGGATCGACGACGTCCGAATAGCGGCTGTCGATCGCGACGTTCCGCTGACCCGCGAAGCCGCGGTCGTCGGCGACCCGAGCATTGCCATAGATCCCGAGTGGGTCCTTCCGGGCCCAGCGAACCTTGATTTCGAAGCAACCTATTCCGTGGAAGATCCAGGCGGCGCGAGTCAGCGCACGTCGTGTCAGGCAGAGAGATAAAGCGCTGCCCTCTGAATAGGCTGCCTCACGTCCGCTCGCGGCAGCGTAGGTGCAACGCCTCGGCGACGTGCTCGCCCGCGACGCCGTCGCTTGCGGCGAGATCTGCGATCGTGCGCGCGACCTTGAGCACGCGCAGCGTGCCGCGTGCGCTCAACCGGAAGCGATCCGCCGCGCGCTTCAGCAGCGCGCGCTCGGCGCGTCCGAGCACGACGACGCGCCAGAGCGCGCGCGCGTCGAGACGCGCGTTGAGTTTGCCGGCGCGCGCGATCTGCTGCTCGCGCGCGCGCGTGACGGCCGCTCGAAGCGCGGCCGATTCGCCAGGCGTCGCGGGCTCGGCGATGTCGTCGAAGCTCACGCGCGGCACGTCGATGTGCAGATCGAAGCGATCGAGCAACGGGCCGGAGATCCGCGCGCCGTAATGCTCGAGCCGCGTCGGGGTGCATCGACAGCGATCGCTGCCGTCGCCGCGATAGCCGCATGGGCACGGATTCATCGCGGCCACGAGCTGGAACTCGGCGGGGAACGTGATTTGCTCGTGGACGCGCGAGATCCTCGCGACGCCGCTCTCGAGCGGCTCGCGCAGCGCCTCGAGCGCGTCGCGGCCGAACTCGGGCAGCTCGTCGAGAAACAGCACGCCGCGGTGCGCGAGCGAAATTTCGCCGGGCCGCGGCCGACTTCCGCCGCCGACGAGCGCGGCGGCCGAGCTCGTGTGGTGCGGTGCGCGAAACGGCGGCCATTGCGTCGGATTGGCGGCGCTCGCATCGCCCGCGATCGACGCGATGCTCGCGACGCGCAACATGTCCTCGCGCGGCAGCGGCGGCAGCAAGCCGCCGAGCCGCTCGGCAAGCATGCTCTTGCCGCTGCCGGGCGGCCCGGTCATCAGGAGATTGTGCTGCCCGGCCGCGGCCACGATCAGCGCGCGCTTCGCGAACGGCTGACCGCGCACGTCGGCGAGATCGAGCGGCGGCATCTCCTCGGGCGCCGGCGGGTCGCAGTGCTCGACCCGAGCGAGCGGCGCGAGGCCGTCGAGGTGCCGCACGACCTCATTTATATGTGCCGCGGCGTAGACCTCCGCGTCGCGCGCGAGCGCGGCTTCCCGCGCGTTCGCGGCCGGCAGCACGACCGCGCGTCGGTCGCGGCTCGCCGCGAGCACGGACGGTAGCGCGCCCGTGATCGGGCGCAGCTCGCCGTTGAGTGCGAGCTCGCCTAGGAACTCGAGCCGCTCGGTGGCCCACACGCGGCCGGCGTGCGCGCGCAGCACGCCGAGCGCGATCGCGAGGTCGAAGCGTCCGCCCTGCTTTGGGACGTCGGCCGGCCCCAGGTGCGCCGTGATTCGGCTCACGGGGAAGTCGTAGCCCGAGGTCTGCAGAGCCGCGCGCACGCGGTCGCGGCTCTCGCGCACCGCAGCCGCCGCGAGGCCCGTGATCGCGAAGCTCGGCAGCCCGCCGCCGAGGTGCACCTCGACGGTCACGACGTAGGATTCGAGTCCGGATTGGCCGCGGCTCAACAGCCTCGCGAGCGACATGCGGCGATTGGACCGCGCGCGGCGGCCCACGACGACTCTGTGAATCTGGAGATTGCGGCGAGTTTGCCGCGCCGCGCGGAGCGCACGAAGCCTTCCTTCGGGCGGCGTGCCCCGTCGGCCGTGCTAGCGGGATTTTTCGAGATCTGCCAGCCGCGCCTCCATCTGCTCGAGCTTCGTGCGCGTGCGCTCGAGCACGGAACGTTGCACGTCGAACTCCTCACGCGTCACGAGCTCCATCCGCTCGAGCCCGGTGTGAAGCAGCGCTTTGAAGTTGCGCTCGAGGTCCTGGCCAAAGGCGCGCAGATTCTGCGGCACCGATTCGGCCAGCTGGCGCGCGAGCTCGTCCAGCCCGAAGCGTGGGGGTCTCTTCTCGTTCATTCGGCCGTCCAGCATCCGACTTGGGCTCGAGATCATAGCGCGGACTAGGCGCCGCGCCCGATTTGACTTAATGTTCCGCGTGCTCCAAAAGCGAGCGGACCCAAAAGGCGATGGCGTTCACACGGCGACTCGGGGCGCGTTTGCTAGACTCGCCGGATCCCTTCTCGCCGGACACCGGAGCAATAGAGTGAAAACCGTTCGGTGGCCCCTACTCCTCGCGATGCTCGCGACCGCCGCTTACGGCGGTCAGGTGTATCGATCGACGGACGCGAATGGCAACGTGGTCTACGCCGATCGGCCCACCGAAAACTCGGAGCCCATCAACGTCACCGTGCCCACCGCGGGCAGACCCGGCAACCCGATCACGCCGCCCGACGCGAAGACGGCCGCGGGCAATGCGCAGCCCGGCGCTACCCAGGCGAACGCCGCGGGTGACCAGAAGAAACAGAAAGAAAAGACGCCGGCAGAGAAGGAGGCCGAGCGTGCGAAGAACTGCGCGACCGCTCAGGAGCGCAAGTCGCGCTACGACGAGTCGCATCGGCTCTACAAGGCGGGCCCGAACGGAGAGCGCGACTACCTGAACGCCGCCGAAATCGACGAAGCTCGAGCGAAAGCAGCGGCCGATGTCGCGACCTGGTGCGGCTGAACGCACGGCCAAGACCGAGAGCGGACCGGCCGTCATCCCCGTAGCCCCGGCGGCCGAGACCGCGCGCGGCGGGCCGCAGGCACGAGCTCACCCCGAACGCGACGCCCGCAACGGCGCGCTCGACGACTTCTTCATCCCCGACCTCTGCGCGAACCGCAGAGTCTTCGAGGTCGTGCTGACCGCCGAGCTCATCGCCGTCACGCTGAGCCTCGCTCGACCGAGCGCGAGTTTCCTCATGGAGCTCGCGCGGATCTCGATGTTCCTGCAGTGGCTCGGGCTGACGAGCGCGGCGCTGCTCTGTTATGCGCGGCCGGTGCTCGCGCGGACGTCGGTGCCGCGCGCGTCGCTAGGCGCGTTCGCGCTGTTGATGCTCAATACCGCGTTCGTCTCGGAGGCGGCGCTCTTCGTCGGCGGCACTTTCGGCGCCATCGATCTGCCGGCGATCTTGTTCCCGCGCGAGTATTGGCCGTTCCTTCTGCGCAACGAAGGTATTTGCGTGATCGTAGCGTCGATGCTGCTGCGCTACTTCTACGTGACGCACGAGTGGCAGCGTCACGTGCGCGCCGAGGCGCGGGCGCGGATCGAGGCGCTCCAGGCGCGGATCCGGCCGCATTTTCTGTTCAACAGCTTGAATACGATCGCCTCACTCACGCGCAGCGATCCGCTGCGCGCGGAGGAAGCGGTCGAGGATCTCGCCGATCTGTTTCGCGCGACGCTGCGCGATTCGCATAGCCCGCTGCGCCTCAAGGAGGAGTTCGAGCTCACGCGCGTCTATCAACGGATCGAGGAGGCGCGCCTCGGCGCGCGGCTCAAGGTGCGCTGGGACGTCGCCGCGCTGCCGATGCGCGCGTTCGTGCCGGGTCTCACGATTCAGCCGCTGCTCGAGAACGCGATCTATCACGGCATCG
This sequence comes from uncultured Gammaproteobacteria bacterium, assembly GCA_963699925.1. Taxonomy (GTDB): domain Bacteria; phylum Pseudomonadota; class Gammaproteobacteria; order Steroidobacterales; family Rariloculaceae; genus FEN-1219. The sequence continues at coordinate 89,580 of CAVOVT010000005.1, forward strand.
AGCCGCTCGACCGCGGCGGAACCGTGACGGTCTCCGGTCGCGTGGTCGCGCGGAGCATCGAGATCGTCGTGGCGAATCCGGTCGCCGCGGCGCGCGGCAACGGCCACGAGCGGCCCGGCAACCGGCTCGCGCTCGACAACATTCGGCAGCGCCTCGCGCTCGCCTACGAGCAGGCCGCGACGCTCACGGTCGACGAGCCGCCGGGCGAGTACCGCGTGACGATCCGTTTCCCGTACACCGAATGAGCGCGGAGTCCCTCAAGGTTCTGATCGTCGACGACGAGCAGCCCGCCCGCGAGCGCTTGCGCCGTCTCGTCGAGGAATTGCCCGGCTGGGCAGTCGCCGGCGAGTGCGCGACCGGCGTCGACGCGCTGCCGCTCGTCAGCAAGCTGCGGCCTGCGGTCGCGCTGCTCGACATCCGGATGCCGGGCATGACCGGCATCGAGCTCGCGCGCCACCTCGGCACGCTCGAGCAGCCGCCCGCGATCGTGTTCACGACCGCCTACGACGAATATGCGCTCGAGGCGTTCGATTCGCAGGCCGTCGGCTACCTGCTGAAGCCCGTGCGTCGCGAGCGGCTCGAGGAGGCGCTGAAGCACGCGTCGCGCTTGAGCGCGCCGCAGCTGCTGAAGCTCGCGGCGCCGGAGCAGCCTCTGGCCGTGCGCCAGCACATCGCGGTGCGCGTGCGCGACGAGCTCAAGCTGATTCCGGTGAAGGACATCCGCTACTTCCGCGCCGATCAGAAATACGTGACCGTGCGTCATACGCACGGCGAGGACCTCATCGACGAATCGCTGCGCCAGCTCGAGGACGAGTTCGCGAGCGACTTCGTCCGGATCCATCGGAGCCTGCTCGTCGCGGTCGGCGCACGTCGCGGCGCTCGAACGCACGCAGGAAGGCGGCTACGAGCTCAAGCTACGCGGCGATGACGAGACGCTGCCCGTGAGCCGGCGGCAGATCGCGGACTTGCGCAAGCGGCTCGCGGGCCGCTAACGCTACACTGCGCCGATGGCGGCCACCGAAACACCCACGCCGACGCCCCCGGCCGACACGGACTGGGCCGAGCTCGCGGCCTCGCTCGCGGCCGCGAAAGCTTCGCGCCCCGCGCCGCCGGACGCGCCGCCGGCCGAAGCTCCGCGCAGCGCGCCGCCGCCGGCGCGCGCGTCGTTCGCAGGCGGGCTCGCGCTCGTGCTCGCGCTCGTCGCGATACTCGTGACCGGCATGCTCTGGTGGCAATATCGCGCGTTCTACGTGTCGCTCGACCAGACCGACGTCGTGACGGCGCAGCAACTCGACCGCGTGCGTGCCGAGCAGCGCGTGTTGCAGGACGGGCTCAAGAGCGCCCATGACGACGTCGAGACGCTGCGCCAGCGCGCGGCGACGCTCGGCGACCGCATCGATCTACTGCCGGGCCGCTTCGCCGAGCTCGAGCGTCGGCTCGACGCCGTGCAGGGCGGGTCGTTCGAGGCGCGCAGCGCGCTGCTGCGCACCGAGGCCGAGTACTACCTGGGCGTGGCGAATACCGAGCTCGCGCTCGGCCGCCGCTGGGAGAACGCGATCACCGCGCTCAACCTCGCGGACGGGCGGCTCGCGGAGCTCGGCTCGCCGGAGCTCTCGCCCGTGCGCGACGAGATTGCGAGCGAGCTGCTTGCGCTGCGCGCGGTCAAGCTGCCCGACATCGAGGGGACGATGCTCGTTCTCGGCCAGCTCGCGGCGCGCGCGGGCGACTGGCCGATGCGCGCCGACGTTCCCGCCGCGCGTTCGATCACCGCAGTGCCGTCCGCCGAGACGGAGCCCGGCCTCGCGCGACTGTGGGAGTCGATCAAGAACATGCTCCTCGGGCTCGTGCGGATCGAGCGCCGCGACGAGCCGGTCGCGCACGCGCTGTCCGCCGCCGAGCGCGAGCTCGGCCGACGCGAGATCGAGATCGAGCTCGAGGTCGCACGAACCGCGGCGTTGCGCGGCCAGCAGCAGACTTTCCGGAGCGCGCTCGACGCGGGCATTGGGCTGCTCCAGCGTGACTTCGACACGAGCTCCGGCGAGGTGGACAGCGCTCTCGCGCTGCTACGCGAGATGCGCGGCCTCGACATCGATCCGAAGCGGCCCGACATCGGCGCGTCGCTCGTCAAGCTCCGCGAGCTCGCCGCGAAGGGTCGCTAGATGCGTGTCGGCCTCTGGGCCTTGCTCGCGGTGCTGCTCGGCGCGTTCGTCGCGCACTTCGTGCTCGAGGACCGCGGCTACGTGCTCGTGAATTTCCGCGGCTACGTCGTCGAAATGTCGGTGCCCGGTCTCGTGCTGATCCTCGTCGCGTTGTATCTCGCCGTGCGTGGGCTGGTCGCGCTCGTCCGGTTGCCGCGCTCGGTTCGAGCCAATGTGGCACAGCGGCGCGCGCGGCGCGGCGGCGAAAACATCGGCCGCGGCCTGATGCATTTGATCGAGGGGGATTTCGCGCGCGCGGAGCGCCTTCTCACGCGCTCGACCGACGCGCCGCTCGCGGGCTACTTGCTCGCGGCCCGGGCCGCACAGTCGCAGGGCGCGATCGTGCGGCGCGACGACTGGCTCAAGCTCGCGTACGACTCTTCGCCGGAATCGCGGCCCGCCGTCCTGCTCGCGCAGGCGGAGCTCGAGCTCGACGCGGGCGAGCTCGACGCGGCACAGGCGACACTCGAGCAGCTCGAGGAGCTCAAGCCTGATCATCCGGGCGCGGTCGGCTTGCTCGCACGTGTCTATCGTGCGCGCGAAGACGCGCCGGCGCTCGCCGCGTTGCTGCCGCGGCTCGGCCGCGCGCACATGCCCGCGACGGAGCGCGAGGCGCTCGCCGCCGAGGCGCTGCGCATGGAGCTCGCGAGCGCGGACTTGCGCGACCCGCGGCTCGACGAGATTTGGCGCGGGCTCGCGAAGGACTTGCGCGCGTCGCCGCCGCTGATCGCGCTGCGCGCGCGCGCGCTCGAGCGGCTCGGACGCGGTCAGGAAGCGGAACGCGAGCTCAAGGCCGCGCTCAAGAAAGGACTGGCATCGCGACCTCGTGCTCGCGTACGGCGAGGTGCACGGCGCGGACGGCACGAAGCAGCTCAAGCAAGCCGAGACCTGGCTCAAGACATACCCCGAAGACCCGGCGCTGCTCCTGACCGCGGCGCGGCTCTGCATCCAAGGCGAGCTCTGGGGCAAGGCGCGCAGCTACCTCGAGTCGAGCCTCGCGCTCGCTCCGGTGCCCGAGGCCTATGCGCTCTATGGGAAGCTGCTCGCGAAGCTCGGCGACGGCGAGCGCGCCGCGGTTGCGTTCCGCTCCGGCCTCGCGCTCGCGAGCCCGACCGCAGCCGAGACGCTCGAGCCGGATCCGCCGCAGCTCGAGCCCCCGGCGGCCGAGGCGGCGGCGCGCTGACGCGAAAAAGGGGACATTCCGCATTTCGCGTTGCGACCAACCTGGCGCCGGGGGTCCCCACAAAATGCGGAATGTCCCCTTTTTCGCGCCCCTTTTTCGCTAGGATGCTTTGGGCTGGGAGCGCTTCGAGTCGAGCCATTCGATCAGCGGATCCCACTGCTCCCAGTCGGGCCAGGCGAGATACGGCGGCAGCTCGTGGATGCCGAGGCCGCGCTGGTATGCGCGGATGTAGTTCTGCGCCTCGCGGAAGCTCGTGACGTAGGGCACCTTGAGGCGCGACAGCGCGCCGTCGAGCTCCTCGAAGATCAGCGTGTTCTCCTTGACGCGGTTCGCGACGAGCGCGGCCTTCGCTTTCTTGTCGGCGACTTTCGCGATGCCGAGCAGCTCGTCGATGAAGCGGTCAGCGGCCTTGATGTCGATCGGCGACGGCAGCACCGGGACGATGATGGTCTCGGCCTTGCGCACGAGCTCGGTGAGATCTTTGCCATAAGAGCCGGCGGGCGAGTCGATCACGACGAACTCGGTATTGCGCGGCACTTTCGTGAGACCGCTCTCGTGGGCAGGCACGGCCGCGATCGGCGCATAGTCCGCGGGCCGCTGCTCGAGCCAGCTCAGCGCCGAGCCCTGGGGATCGAAATCGGCGAGCGCGGTCGCATATCCCTCCGAAGCGAAATACGCCGCGAGGCTCGTCGCGATCGTGCTCTTGCCGCAACCGCCTTTCGCGTTGGTGACCAGGATGTGGCGCATGAGATCTCCGAAAGATGAGTTGTTGTTGGTTGTGGATGACGGGGCTCGTGCGGGCGCCTAAATTAGCCAGGCTTATGACAAATGTCCAATCACGGCGCGACCTCGAGGCGAATCGATTAGACTCGCGCGCGATGAAGCTCCGGTTCGTCAAGATGAATGGGCTCGGCAACGACTTCATGATCGTGGAATGGCCGAAGGGCCGCGCAGCGCCCGACGCGGAGCGGGTGCGCCGCTGGAGCGACCGCCGGCTCGGCGTCGGCTTCGATCAGTTGCTCCTGATCGGCGCGGAGCGCCCGGAGAACGGCGACGCGAGCTATCGGATCTTCAACGCCGACGGAGGCGAGGTCGAGCAGTGCGGCAACGGCGTGCGCTGCCTCGCGAGCTTCCTCGCGCCGCGCTTCAGGTCCCGAGCTGACGCTCGTCGGCCCGGCAGGGGACACGCTCGCGAAGGTCGTGTCGGCTGAGCGCGTGAGCGTCGACCTCGGCGAGCCGAGCTTCGATCCCGAGGCACTGCCCTTCGCCGCGCCCGAGCGCCGCGATCGTTATCGCCTGCAGCTGCCGGACCAAACCGTCGAGTTCGGCGCGGTATCGATGGGCAACCCGCACATCGTGATTCCGGTGGACTCGGTGGAACGCGCGCCGGTCGGTATACTGGGGCCCGTGCTCGAACGGCACCCAAGCTTCCCGCAGCGTGTGAACGTCGGCTTCATGCAGCGCGTCGACGACCGGCACATCAAGCTGCGCGTGTTCGAGCGCGGCGTCGGCGAGACGCTCGCGTGCGGTACGGGCGCGGCGGCCGCTGTCGCGGTCGGGCGTCTCTGGGGCGAGCTCGAGGACGAGGTCGAGGTGAGTCTCCCGGGCGGGAAACTCGAGGTGAGCTGGCGTGGACCCGGGTCGACCCTGTGGCAAACTGGGGCGACCAGCGCGGTATACGAGGGACAAATCGATCTATGAGCCAACAGAAGAGCGGGGCTGCCACGACTCACGGCGAAGAGTTTCCGGAAAGCGCGATCGCCGACTACCTCAAGAGCCATCCCGACTTCTTCGAGCGTCACCCGCTGATCATGCTCGGGCTCAAGCTTCCACATCGCACCGGCGGCTCCGCCGTGTCGCTCGTCGAGCGCCAAGTCTCGATGCTCCGCCAGCGCAACGCGCAGCTCGAGCGCCAGTTCAAGGATCTCGTCTCGGTCGCGAAGACCAACGACGCACTGGTGGAGAAGATTCACCAGCTCGGGCTCAAGCTCATGCGCGCGAGGGACTTGCCCGCGCGCCTCGAGGGGCTCGAGACGGGGCTGCGCGAGGACTTCGGCGCCGAGCGCGCGGTGCTCGTGCTGTTCGACGACAAGGCTCCCGCCGCCGCGCTGCGCGAGGGCTTCGTTAGACGGCTGTCCGCCGACGACCCCGACGTGAAGCCGTTCGCCGCGTTCTTGCGCGCCGCGAAGCCGCGCTGCGGCCCCCTGCGTGACCGGCAGAAGTACATCTTCGAGCGCGACGCGGACACCGTGAGCTCCGCCGCGCTCGTGCCGCTCGGCGCCGACGCGGGCCTCGGGTTCTTGATCATCGGTAGCCGCGATCCGGATCACTTCCATCCGGGCAAGCGGATGGACTTCCTCGCGCGCCTCGGCGAGCTCCTATCCGTCGCATTGGTCGACGAGCGCGCGGCGCGTGTTTCATAGAGAGCTCGCCGAGTTCCTACAGCGCCTGAAGGCGGAGCGCAGGCTCTCGCCGCATACCGTCTCGGGCTACCAGCGCGACTTGAACGCGCTGATCGGCTTCTGCGAGCGCGAGCGAATCGAGACGTTCGAGGGGCTCGATTCGTACCAAGTGCGCCGCTTCGCGGCCGAGAGCCATCGCCGCGGCTTGAACGCGCGCAGCATCGCGCGGCGCTTGTCCGCGGTGCGGACGTTCTTGCACTTCCTCGTCGAGATCGGCGCCCTGAAATCCAACGCGGCCGTGCACGTGCAGGCGCCCAAGCCGTCGCGGCGCCTGCCCGCGACGCTCGACACGGATCAGGTCGCGAGCCTGCTCGCGATCGACGGCGACATTGCCTCTCGCGGTACGCGACCGCGCGATGCTCGAGCTCTTCTACTCCTCGGGCCTACGGCTGGCCGAGCTCGTCGGCTTGAACCTCGGCGACGTCGACTCGAACGACCGCACCGTGCGGGTACTGGGCAAGGGCTCGAAGACGCGGATCGTGCCGGTCGGCCGGCATGCGCTCACGGCGCTCGCGGACTGGCTCAAAGTGCGGCCGGAGCTCGCGCCGCACGGCGAGTCGGCACTGTTCGTGAGCCGCACGGGCCGACGGATCAGCCATCGCGCCGTGCAGGCGCGCGTGAACCACTGGGCGCGCCGCCAGGGCGCCGCCACCGGCGTGCATCCGCACATGCTGCGCCACTCGTTTGCTACGCACATGCTCGAGTCGAGCAACGATCTGCGCGCGGTCCAGGAGATGCTCGGCCACGCGAGCTTGTCGACGACGCAGATCTACACGCATCTCGACTTCCAGCACCTCGCGCACGTCTACGACCAGGCTCATCCGCGCGCAAAGAAGCGCCCAGACTGACGACGCGCGTCCGCGCGTTCCTCGAGCTTCCGCTCCGATGACGAGCAACCGATGACGACCCCGACGTTTCACGGCACGACGATCCTTTGCGTCCGGCGCGACGGCCGCGTCGCGCTCGGCGGCGACGGCCAAGTCACGCTCGGCAACCAAGTGATGAAGGGCAACGCGCGCAAGGTGCGGCGGCTGCACGACGGCAAGGTGCTCGCCGGCTTCGCGGGCGGCACGGCGGACGCCTTCACGCTGTTCGAGTACTTCGAGGCCAAGCTCCAGAAGCACGGCAACCTCACGCGCGCCGCGATCGAGCTCGCGAAGGACTGGCGCACGGATCGCATGCTGCGCCGGCTCGAGGCGCTCCTGATCGTCGCGGACAAGACGCAATCGCTCCTGATCTCGGGCACCGGCGACGTGATCGAGCCCGAGCACGAGCTGCTCGCGATCGGCTCCGGCGGCGCATACGCGCAGGCCGCGGCGCGTGCGCTGCTCGAGGAGACGAAGCTCGACGCGCGCTCGATCGTCGCGAAGGGGCTCGAAATCGCGGCCGACATCTGCATCTACACGAATCGCGAGATCTCGATCGAAGAGCTCTGACGCCATGTCGATGACGCCGCGCGAGATCGTCGAGGAGCTGGACAAGCACATCATCGGCCAGTCCGACGCAAAGCGCGCGGTCGCGATCGCGCTGCGCAACCGCTGGCGGCGCGCGCAGATCGCGGAGCCGCTGCGCGGCGAGATCACGCCGAAGAACATCCTGATGATCGGCCCGACCGGCGTCGGCAAGACCGAGATCGCGCGCCGGCTGGCGAGGCTCGCGAACGCGCCGTTCATCAAGGTCGAGGCGACGAAGTTCACGGAGGTCGGCTACGTCGGCCGCGACGTCGACTCCATCGTTCGCGACCTCGTCGACATGGCCGTGAAGATGGAGCGCGAGAACGCGATGACGCGCGTCGCCGACCGCGCGGTCGACGCGGCCGAGGAGCGTCTGCTCGACGCGCTGCTGCCGGGCACCGGCGCGCCACCCGGCAACATCGGCTTCCACACCGCCGTGCCCGCGCCCGGCGGCGAGGTGCGCGACACGCGCCAGCGCTTCCGCAAGATGCTGCGCGAGAGCGCGCTCGACGACCGCGAGGTCGAGCTCGAGGTCCAGGCCTCGCCGCTCGGCGTCGAGATCATGGCGCCGCCGGGCATGGAGGACATGACGAACCAGCTCCAGAGCCTGTTCCAGAACATGTCGCACGGCCGGACGCGGCGGCGCAAGCTCAAGGTCAAGGACGCCGCTCGAGGCTGCTCAAGGAAGAAGAGGCCGCGAAGCTGATCAACCAGGAGGACGTGAAGCTGCAGGCGGTCCGGGCGGTCGAGGAGAACGGCATCGTATTCATCGACGAGATCGACAAGATCGCGCGCCGCGCGGAGGCCCACGGAGCGGACGTGTCGCGCGAGGGCGTGCAACGGGACCTGTTGCCGCTCGTCGAGGGGTGCACCGTGAGCACGCGCTACGGAATGGTCCGCACCGATCACGTCCTGTTCATCGCATCGGGCGCGTTCAGCGTCGCGAAGCCGTCGGACCTGATCCCGGAGCTGCAAGGCCGCTTCCCGATCCGCGTCGAGCTCGACGCGCTCGGCATCGACGACTTCGTGCGGATTCTGACCGAGCCGTCCGCGTCGCTGACCGAGCAGTACCGGAGCCTGCTCGCAACCGAGCGCGTCGATCTGAAATTCGAGCCGGCGCGGCGTGCGCCGGCTCGCCGAGGTCGCGCATCAGGTCAACGATCGCAGCGAGAACATCGGCGCGCGACGCTTGCACACCGTGCTCGAGCGGCTGCTCGAGACCGTGTCGTTCGAGGCGGCGGACCGCGGCGGTCAGACCGTCGTCGTCGACGCGGCGTACGTCGACGCCCATGTCGCCGCGCTCGTGCAGGACGAAGACCTGAGCCGCTACATCCTCTAGCGACGCCGCGCCGATCGCCCCGATGACCGAGCTCTCGATCCCGCCGCCGACCGAGATCAAGCACCACAAGCGCTCGCGCGAGCTCGAGGTGCGATTCGCCGACGGCATGACCGGCCGCGCTGTCGGCCGAGTACTTGCGCGTGCACTCGCCGTCGGCCGAGGTAAAAGGCCACGCGGCCGGCGAAGGCATGCTCGTGACCGGCAAGGAGCTCGTCGGCATCGCGCGGATCGAGCCCGTCGGCCGCTACGCGGTGAAGCTCGTGTTCGACGACGGCCACGACACCGGGCTCTATACCTGGGCCCTGCTCTACGAGCTCTGAGCGAGCGCGACCGCAAGTGGGCGCGCTATCTCGAGCGGCTCGCGCAGGCCGGGAAGACGCGGGCCGCGAAATAAGGCCGCTGCTACGTCTCTCGATCTCGGCGCGCCGCTCCGTAGATCTCGCCGTGCTACGAGCTGGCCGCCTGGACGTCTTCGCCGAATTTGTTCGAACAGGTCGCATTTTGGCGACGCGGAGGACCTTGCGGGTTGCGGCGGGGGAGGTCCGGTCGTTAGCATTCGGGCCCAACCCCTCGAAGGAACGAGACGTGTCGCGCCAAGGACCACGGCTTCGAGATTTGCTTTTTGCCGGAACCGCCGCGCTGGCGGTAGCGATCCCGCACGGACGTTGTAGAGCACAAGACGCTCAGATCGCCCCGGCCGCGACGCCCGAGCCCGGCGACCCCGGGGCGCCGGCGGTAGATCCACCGGAGACACAGGCGCCGGCCCCGACGCATCCGGCTCGGCGGTGCCCGCGGCCGACGCGCCTAGCTCGCCCACGTCGCCCGAAGATTCGACCGAGTCGACCGAGTCGAGCGAGCCAGCGATCATCGCGAACGACGACGTCGTGGACATGACCAAGGCCGGGTTCGCCCAGAGCACGATCCTCGCGGCGATCGCCGCGAACGACAGCCACTTCGACGTCTCGCCGCACGCGCTGATGGCTCTCAAGGACGAAGGCGTATCGCAGCCCGTGCTCGAAGCGATGCTCACAACCGAGGCCGCGAACAAGAAGGCGGCGGCGATCGCGCAGAAGGCCGCCGCGGAGGGCGCCAACTCGCCGCCGCCGGCCGAGATCGTTCGGCTCTCGAAGATGATCGAGCAGCTCGCGGCGAAGCAGGACGCGGCAGCGGCCGCACAGAAGGCGCCCGAGCCGCCGAAGAACGCGGATCCGACGCCGCATGCCTGGGTGCTCAAGGACGATAGTCGGATGCCGTTGCCGCCCACGATCGCTCAGGTCGCATTCACGGACGACAAGAGCGCCGAGCGGCTCAAGACGCTCGGGAGCCTCGCCGGCACCGCGCTCGTATTCGTGAACCCCGCGGTCGGCGGCATCGCGACCACGCTCGGTGGCCTGTTCCATCCGGGCAGCCAGGAGCACACCGCGATCTGGGCGCTCACCGGCACCGCGGCGCCGCGCGACCTCGGCGTGTCGCCGGCCTTCGAGGTCGAGTTCGACCACATCCCGGGCGTCGACCCCGACCAATATCAGCCCTCGATCGTGCGGCTCGTGCCGACCAAGGACAACTACCGGCTCATCGCGGCCGCGAAGACCACGGCCACGAAGTCGAGCGCGCCGCCCGACGGCCCGATCATCGAGGAGCCCGTCGTCACGCAGCTCAAGCAGCTCGGCCGCGGTCACTATCGCGCGACCGCCACGATGCTGCCGAGCGGCGAGTACGCTCTCGTGCTGCGCCCGGTCGACAAGGACGAGCGCGGCCGCCGCAAGCGCCGCAAGGGCGAGGCGTCGCTCGGCGATCTGCTCGGCGGTACGACGCAGATTCTGTATTTCACCTGGGACTTCGGCATCTGAAGGCCGCGTCGCGCGACGCGGCTCCCGAGCGTCTACGCCTGGATCAGACCGCGCCGGACCGCGGCTGGTGCGTGAACGTTTCCGGCCGTAGGATGGACTCAGAGCCATGACTCGTCGGGTACGACGCGTAACCCAACTAGCGGCCATCGCGGGGGCAATCGTGCTCGCGATCGGCGGCAACGCAGGCGCTTATCCGCCGTCGGACCCGCCGCTCGATCTCTCCCATCTCGTGTTCGTGCCCGCTCTGCCCGACGGGGCCGCTGCCGTGCACGCAGCTCGCGCCGCTCCGCAGCCCGCAAGAATCGACCGCACGCAGCTCGACCGCGCGATCACGGAGCAGCTCGACGTGATCCACGCCGAGGAGGTCAGCAACGGCTCGTTTTCGAAGGACCTCGCGCCCGAGCTGCTGTCGCTCGCGGTTCTCTATCAACAGCGCGATGACCATCTGCTCGCCATCCCGGCCCTCGAGCGCGCGCGGCAGATCATCCGCTACAACGAGGGTCTCTATTCCCTCGACCAAGTTCCGATGGTCGAGCGTTCGCTCGCGAGCCGCGACGCGCTGCACGCGGCCGGCGGCGTCCAACCGCCGGAAGAAGACACGCTGCTCGAGCTCGCTCGCCGCAATCCGAGCGACGCGCGCGTAGCGGATATTTATTACGAGCTCGCGAACCGGCATCTCGGCAATGTCGAGCGCTACCTGACCGATCCGTCCCAGCAAGAGCTCACGGTGACGCTGAACGTCGACGGCCTCGCCCCGCACCGCGAGACACCCGAGGAGACCGCGTTGTCGACGCTGGACGACGTGCGCGACAACTACGCCGAGGCGATCCGTTCCGTCGTACGCCACCGGAGTCCCGACGGCCCGAGCCTCGGCGACGTCGAGGTCGCGCTCATCCGGAGCTACTACATCGAAGCCCAGAACGTCGACCGACTGTCGCCGCTCGCCGCGCAGACCGATAGCAGGCTCGGCAAGCCGCGGTACCAGCTCGGCATTCGCTCGGCACTGCACGAGCGTGGCGTCGAGAGCTACTGGCGCAGGATGCGCTTCGGCATGAAGGCCGGGCAGTCCGAGACCCAGATCGCAGCCGAGCAGCTCGAGCTCGGCGACTGGCACCTGTTGTTCGACGAAAACGAGCTCGCGTTTGCGACCTACCGCAACGCGCGGCTCCTGCTCGAGCGCAATGGCGCGACGCCGGAGGAGATGCAGAGGTTCTTTTCGCCAATGACGCCGACCGTGCTGCCGACGTTCACGGCCGGCTTCGTCGGAGCCGATCAGGCCGCGGCTTACCGCGGTTTTATCGACGTCGCGCTCACGCTGAACGGCGTGGGCAAGAGCACTCGATTCGAAGTCACCGGCAGATCCGAGGGGATTCCGGAGGAGATCGTCCGGCGCCTCAAGCACTACGTGGCCGAAGCCCGCTTTCGGCCGAGGTTCGAGGCCGACGGCTGGGCGCCCGAAGACCGCGTCGCGCTGCGCTACTACTTCACGTACTGACCGGTTCGCTTCGTGCGGGCCAGCGGCGTCGCGACCACGCGGCGCCCGGCGGCTTGCTTCGCCTATACTCTGCGCCCATGCATCCCGACGAACGCGAAGCCCGCGAGGCGGACTTCGGCTTTGAGCGCGTGCCGTGGAGCGAGAAGAAGCTCCGCGTCCGCGGCGTTTTCGACTCGGTCGCGACGCGCTACGACCTCATGAACGACGTGATGTCCGCCGGGCTGCACCGGCTCTGGAAGCGCTTCACGATCGCGAGGACCGGCTTGCTCAAAGGTCAAGCGGCGCTCGACGTCGCGGCCGGCAGCGGCGACCTCGCCGTCGGGCTCGCGCAGCGAGTCGGCCGCAGCGGCCGCGTGGTCGTGACCGACGTCAACGCGAAGATGCTCGCGGTCGGCCGCGATCGGCTGCTCGACGCCGGCCACGCGGGCAACGTCGACTACGTGCTTTGCGATGCCGAGTCTCTGCCGTTCGCGACGTCGTCGTTCCACTGCGTGACGATCGGCTTCGGATTGCGCAACGTCACCGACAAGGAGCGCGCGCTCGCGAGCCTCTTCGAGGTGCTCAAGCCGGGCGGGCGGCTGCTCGTGCTCGAATTCTCGAAGGCCGATCTTGGGCCTCTCGCGCCGCTCTACGAGCTCTACTCGCTGCAGGTATTGCCTCGGCTCGGCGCGCTGCTCGCGAACGACTCGTCGAGCTACCGCTATCTCGCGGAGTCGATTCGCCGTCATCCCGATCAAGACACGCTGAAGGGCATGATGGAACGCGCAGGGTTCGAGCGCTGCTCGTACTACAACTTGAGCGGCGGCATCGTCGCGTTGCACGTCGGCTTCAAGCTCTGAGCCCCAAGCCATGACCAGCGGCCCTCAACTCCCGCTCGCGCGCGAGCTCGCGGCCATGCTCGAGCGCGCGCTGAACCGCGAGATCTCGGAGTCGACGCCCGCGAAGGATCTGCTCGTGGACCTCGACGGCGAGAGCTTTGCGGTCCACGTGCGCGGCACCGGCGTGACTGGTGTACTGCGCGCGAAGAATGGTCGGGTGACCGTCGAGGCTCGGTGGCAGGCGGCCGCGCAGAGCCGTTCCCGAGACACGCCGGAAGTCCGTCCCTGGGGCTCTGTTCGCACATCCCTGTGCTCACAAGGTCTCGGGAACGACTCTGCGCGGCCGCCTGCCACCGAGTCAGCAGGCCCGCCCGGCGCATCGCGACGCTGAGCGCGACGCCGATCGATCTGCTGCGCCTCGCGCGCGCGGCCGATCTGTCGACGCTGCGCGGCACGGGCGCCGAGATCACGAGGCTCGCCCGAGGTCGCGGAGCGCTTCGCGAAGCTGCTGAAGCTCGCGCGGCCGGACCTCGAGGAGCATGCGGCGCGCTGGCTCGGCGACGTGCCCGCGCACGCGCTCGGCGAGGCGGCTCGCGCGGCGGGCGCATGGCTCGGGCGTGCCGCTCGCGCTTTGCGCGCGGACACCGCCGAATTCCTGCAAGAGGAGAGCCGAGTGCTGCCGGCGGCGCTCGAGGCGCAGGCCTTCTACGCCGACGTCGAGCGGCTGCGCGACGACGTCGAGCGCGCCGCGGCGCGGCTCGCGCGGCTCGAACGGCGATGACGAACCTGCGCCGCCGTCTGCGACTGCTGCTCCGGATGCTCGCGATCCAGCGCGCGCTCGTGCGCCACGGGCTCGACGAGGTCGTTTGGCGCGCACATCTGCTGCGCCCGATCGCGTGGGTGCGCAAGATCCTGCCACGGCGCAAGCCCGCGCAGCCGCTCGGCCTGCGGCTCCGGCTCGCACTCGAGGAGCTCGGCCCGATCTTCGTGAAGTTCGGCCAGATGCTGTCCGTGCGGCCCGATCTGCTCGACCCCGAGGTCGCAGCCGAGCTCGCGAAGCTCCAGGATCAGGTGCCGCCGTTCGCGGGCGCGCTCGCGGTCGCGGCGCTCGAGCGTGCGTTCGGCCGCCCGGTCGCGGATCTGTTCGCGGAATTCGACACGACGCCGCTCGCGGCGGCGTCGATCGCGCAGGTGCACACCGCGAAGCTGCACGACGGCCAGGCCGTCGTCGTGAAGGTGCTGCGGCCGAACGTCGCAGCGCTGATCGCGCGCGACGTCGAAGTGCTGTACGCGATCGCGCGGCTTGCCGAGGCGTATTGGCCGGAAGCGCGGCGCCTGCATCCGCGCGAGATCGTCGCGGAGTTCGAGAAGACGCTCGGCAATGAGCTCGACCTCATGCGCGAGGCCGCGAACGCCGCGCAGCTCGAGCGCAACTTCGCGGGCTCCGATTTGCTCTACGTGCCGAAGGTCTATTGGGACTACTGCCGGCCGAACGTGCTCACGCTCGAGCGGATCTTCGGCGTACAGGTCGACGACCTGCCCGCGCTGCGCGCCGCTGGAACGGACATCCGCCGGCTCGCCGAGAACGGCGTCGAGATCTTCTTCACGCAGGTATTCCGGCACAACTTCTTTCACGCCGACATGCATCCCGGCAACATCTTCGTCGACGTGACGGATCCGCTCGCGCCGAAATACGTCGCGGTCGACTTCGGGATCGTCGGCACGCTCGACGAGCGCGATCAGAACTATCTCGCCGAGAACTTCCTCGCGTTCTTCCGGCGCGACTATCGGCGCGTCGCCGCGTTGCACATCGACTCGGGCTGGGTGCCGCCCGGCACGCGGCTCGACGAGCTCGAGGCCGCGGTGCGGTCGGTCTGCGAGCCGATCTTCAACAAGCCGCTCAAGGACATCTCGTTCGGCATGGTGCTGCTGCGTCTGTTTCAAACGGCGCGCCAGTTCAACATGGAAGTGCAGCCCCAGCTCGTGCTGCTGCAGAAGACGCTGCTCGCGATCGAGGGGCTCGGCCGGCAGCTCTATCCCGAGCTCGACCTCTGGAAGACGGCGAAGCCGGTGCTCGAGGAGTGGATGCGCGAGCGCCGCGACCCGCGCACGCAGCTCAAGCGGCTGATCGAGGCGTGGCCCGAGATCAGCGAGGACCTGAGCTTGCTGCCGCGGCTGTTCCATCGCGCGATCCGACGCGCCGAGGCGCGCGAAGCCGACGAGCGGCGCGCGCACGCGAACCCGCCCGCGCGCGCCCACGCGCACGCGCCGGCGAGCGCGCGGCGACTCGAGCGCACGATCGTGGGCGCTTCGCTATTGCTCGCGGGCGTCGTCTGGAGCGGGCTCTCGGAGCCGCAGTGGATCGGGTGGGTCGCATCGGTGGTCGGGATCGTGTTGCTCGTAGCCAAACGCCGCGAGCCCTAGCTGATGGCGAAGAAGGGTGTTTCGATCGATTTCGACGCCGTGCGCGACTTAGCCCTTGCGCTGCCCGGCATCGAGGACAGCACGACGGCGCGCGGCATGGCGCTGAAATTCGGCGGGCGCCTCTTGGCGTGTGCCGCGATTCACGGCTCGGCGGAGCCGAGCTCGTTGATGGTCAGAGTGAGCGACGAGCTGCGCGAACGCTTGCTCGCGACGGAGCCAAGCACCTACTACATCACGCAGCACTATGTCGGTTACCCCGCGATTCTGGTCCGGCTATCGCGGATCAGCCGCGCCTCGCTCCGAGATCTGCTCGCGGGCGCCGCGCGAGAGATCGGCGCGAAGAAGCGCGAGCGCGGAAGAAAGCGGAAATAGCGCCGGCTCGCCCGCCAACGGATGACGCGCCTCGTGATGTTCGACATCGACGGCACGCTCGTCGATTCCGCGCGCATCGACTCGCACCTCTACGCGCGCGCGGTGCGCGAGACCCTCGGCGGGGACGTCTACACTCATGAAGCTCGCCGCGATCGGCGTGAGCGTCGACGAGATCGGCTTCGCAAGCAGCTCGGATGCGCACGCGCGGACGAAGATCATGGAGCTCGCCGCGGAGCGAGCGCTCCGCGGGATCCTGCCGGCGACGCGCACGTATCTCGGCGACGGCGCCT
This sequence comes from uncultured Gammaproteobacteria bacterium, assembly GCA_963699925.1. Taxonomy (GTDB): domain Bacteria; phylum Pseudomonadota; class Gammaproteobacteria; order Steroidobacterales; family Rariloculaceae; genus FEN-1219. The sequence goes on from CAVOVT010000005.1 coordinate 105,465, forward strand.
GGGACCAGCGTGCGAGCGCCGCGCTCGGCTATCGGTTCATCGCGATCGGCCGCGCGCTCGAGCACGAGCCGCGCTTCGACGACTACAGCGATCGCGACGCCGTGCTCGCCTGCCTCGCGATCTAGGCCATTGATCGGCAGTCCGAGTCCGCCGATCATTCCGCACCATGCCCACGATCTATCCGCTGTTCTCGGCGCCGGTCTACGTCAACAACGTTGGGGAGTTCGACAAGCCGAGCTTCAAGAGCCTGGAGCTCACGTCGACGATGGCCGACGGCACGCCGTACAACTTCCTGAGCACGGTGGACAAGAACGTGCTCGAGCGGCCGGAGTTCAAGAACGTGCGCGACGTCGTCGTGCGCGAGCTCGAGCGCTACACGCGCGAGCTGCTCGCGGTCAACAAGAGCATCGAGTTCTATTTGACGAACTCTTGGATCAACGTCCACCGGCGCGGACATTCGGCCGGCGCGCACATGCATCACAACTCGTTGATCTCCGGCGTTCTGTATCTGAAGACCAACGACGCGAGCGGCGACATCGTGTTCCATCGCGACGTGCTGAGCCTCGTGCCGTTTCCGCCCGCGCTCGACCTCGATGTCGACTCGTTCAATCTCTACAACTGCAAGAGTTGGGCGTACACGCCGAAGACGAACGACATCTGCCTGTTCCCGTCGGTCGTCAATCACTCCGTCGATCCGAACGGGTCCGACGAGGAGCGCGTCTCGCTCGCGTTCAACGTCTACGTGCGCGGCGACTTCGGTGCGCTGCACAAGCTCAGCATCAAGTAGGCGCTTCTGCGAGGATCGCTATGACCGAGCTCGCCGAGTGGGAAAGCTTCTACCTCATCGTCGGCCCGGCGGCGGGCGCGCTGATCGGCCTGCAGTTCGTCGTGCTGACGCTGATCGGCGATCGGCCGTCCATGCGCATCGCCGAGGCCGGCGCCGCGTTCATTACGCCGATGATCGTGCACTACGAGATCGTGCTGCTCTTGTCGGCATTGCTGCTCGCACCGTGGCATTCGATCACGCCGATCTCGATCATCTGGGGCGCGGTCGGCGTCATCGGCTTCGCCTATCAGTGCGTGGTCGTGCGCCGTCTGCGCAGGCAGGCGGCCTACGAGCCGGGATTCGAGGATTGGCTGTTCTATGTCGTGCTGCCGTTCGCCCCGTACCTGCTGCTCGCGGGCTCCCCGTTCGCGGTGGCCTCTCACCAGCGCGAGGCCGTGTTTGCCGTGGGCGCCGCTACCGTGCTGATGCTCTTCGCGGGCATCCACAACTCGTGGGACAGCATCTCGTACCACGTGTTCGTGACGCGCAACCGGCCTACGGGGGCCGGCCAGCCGCGGGACGGCTAGCAAGTCAGACGACTTTCGTCTCTGCGCCGAGCGCCGTCATCGCGGCGACGACCTTCTCGACGACGCGGTCGATCAGCGCTCGATCCGTGCCGCGCACCACGAGCGTCGCACCGAGCCGCCCGTCGCGGTTGAACGGATAGCTGCCGATCTCGACGGCCGCGTTGGCGTTCTGGATCTGCGTGAGCTCAACCGCGAAATCGCCCTCGCGCAAGTAGACGTCGATGCTCGCGGACAAGATCGGCGAGCCCTTCACGAGCATCGGCACGGCGCTCGCGAACATCGCGCGCGCGATGCTCGGGATGCCCGCGAACACGAACACGTTGTCCATCCGGAACCCCGGCGCGCCGCTGACCGGGTTCGCGACGAGCTCCGCGCCGCGCGGCACGCGCGCCATCTTCAGGCGCGCCTCGTTCACGGGCGGCCGCCGCGCTTCAGGATCTCGACCGCATCGGCGTCGAGCACGAGCTCCACGCCGAATGCGAGCGCGACGCACTCGGCCGTGATGTCGTCGTGCGTCGGACCGATGCCGCCGGTCGTGAACACGTACGTGAACTTCGCGCGGCATTCGTTCAGGTGCCTCACGATCGCCTCGGGCACGTCGCGCACGACGCGCGCTTCCTCGAGCCGGATGCCGAGCTTCGCGAGCTCGAAGCCGAGGAACTGGATGTTCGCGTCCTGCGTCTTGCCCGACAGGATCTCGTTGCCGATGATCAAGATGCAGGCGGTCGGTTCGTTCATTCTCGAACGGCTCCTTCCTTGTTATCCGAAGGCGTTGCCGAAACCGGCAGCGCGGACGGCGCGAGCGCGAGCTCGACGAGGATCGGATAGTGGTCCGAGCCGAACGCGGGCAGCTCGCGATGCCCGACGATCGTGACCTCGCGGCTCACCGCGCAATGATCGATCGGGATCGCGACCAGCGGCAACTGCGTCGGCCAGCTCGGGCTCAGCTCGCGGCCGCGGCGCGTATCGGTCAGTCCCGTCTGCGCGAGCCACTCCTCGAAGAACGGCGAATAGGGCGTGATGTTGAAGTCGCCGATGACCGCGAGCGGCCCACTCACGCGCGCCACGCGCGCGGCGAGGTCGTCGAGCTGCCGGTTGCGCCTCTCGCTGCGCCACGACGACGTCGGCGCGAACAGGTGGACGCCGATCACATCGAGCGCGCCGTTCGGAGTGCGCACGCGCGCTTCGATCGCGGTTTTTTCGCCGAGCGCGAACGCCGCGACGCCGTCGAGCTCGTAGCGCGAGAACAGTGCGAGCCCGTACGGGCTCCCGCTCGGCACTTCGAGACGATGCGGATACGCGGTTCGCAGCTCGCCGACCATCCGCTCCCACTCGGGCGTGTACTCGAGCAGCAGGACCACGTCGGGAGACTCTTCGCGCACGATCTCGAGCAGCCGGGTCGCGGAGTGATTCTTGAAGAGCACGTTCGCCGACAACAGCTTGATCGTCGGCTCGTGCGCGACCGCAGTCGCCGCGGAAGCGTGGCCGAACGCGACATACGGCAGCACAGGCCGAACGCTGAAGGCCGCGCAGCCCGCTAGCGCGAGGCACCAAATCGGCTTGCGCAGGAGCGCGCACGCAAGCAAGAGCAGCGCGTCGACCACGACGTATTGCACGCGGAAGTGCGTCGCGAGCTCGAATACCCAGCCATGCCGCGCGGCGAGCGGCATGAGATTCACGATCACCGCAGCCGCGGCGACGCAGCTCACGAGTCTGTCGAGGAGTGTCGCCAAGCGTCAGCTCCGCACGTCCGTCGAGCTGCAGCGCCAACAGGCGGCAAATTGAGCCTCGTTGATCTCGTCGCAGTGCGCGCAGCGCCAAGGCTCGGCGCCCGTTGCGAGTTGCGGCCGCAGCGCATCGCGGATAACGGCCTCGGCGCGCGCCGCATCCGCATCGGCGAAGACCCAGAGCTCGGGCGAAACGTCGAACACGGGCAGCTCGCCGACGGCCGAGCCGAGATACGCGTGCTTGATGAAGCTGCCGATGCCCGAATGCTCGAGCAGGTTCTTCAAGTGGGTCGTGTCGGCGAGATTGATGCCGCTGAAGACGCGCTTCATCGCCGCACCGCGAGATCGGGGATCGAGTTTCGGATCGTCCGCGATCGCATCTCGTTCAACCGCGCAACGAAAGCAAGAATCGGGCGGGATCCTCGCGCCGCTCGAGCGCCTCCACGAGCGCCGAGCCGACGATGACGCCATCGGCATGGCGCGCGATGGTCGCGACTTGATCCGGACGGCGCACGCCGAAACCCGCGCACACCGGCAGTTGCGACGCCGCCTTCACGGCCGCGAGGTACTGCGCGGTCTCGGCCGGCAACGTCGATTCGCCGCCGGTGATCCCGGTGCGCGTCACCGCATAGACGAAGCCTTGGGATCCCGCGCAGAGCATGCGCAGCCGCTCGGGCGGCGTCGCGGGCGTCACGAGCTGCACGAGCGCGAGCCCTCGCCCGTCGAGCGCCGCGCGCAACGGGGCGCTCTCTTCGTAGGGCAGGTCCGGCACGATCACGCCGCTCACGCCCACCTCCGCCGCGCGCGCGGCGAGCTGCTCGAGGCCGAACGCCAGCAGCGGGTTCAGATAGCTCATCAGCAGCACGGGCGACGCGAGCTCGTAGTCGCGGCGCGCGAGCTCGTCGAGAATCCATTTGAGGCTCACACCGTGCTCGATCGCGTGCTGGCTCGAGCGCTGGATCGTAACGCCGTCCGCCATCGGGTCGCTGAACGGCACGCCGATCTCGACCGCGTCGGCCGCGCCCGCGACCGCGCGCAGCACGCTCAGAAACTCGCGTGGCTCGGGATAGCCGGCCGTGATGAACCCGACGATCGCCGGCCGATCGTTCGCGCCGGTCGTGCGTGCGAGCGCCGAGCGAATCCGCTCACGCGGCAGCATGGCGCCGCACCTCCGTGTCGTTCGCGTATTGCGCGAGGATCGGCATGTCCTTGTCGCCGCGGCCCGAGAGCCCGATCAGGATCCGCTTGCCGCGATTCGCGGCAGCCCAGCGCTTCGCGCCCGCGAGCGCGTGCGAGCTCTCGAGCGCGGGCAGGATGCCCTCCGCCGCGCAGCACTCGCTGAGCGCCGCGAGCGCCTCGTCGTCGCTCGCGGTCACGTACCGGACGCGTCCGATCGACTGCAGCAACGCGTGCTCGGGGCCCACGCCCGGGTAGTCGAGCCCGGCGGAGACCGAATGCGTTTCCTGAATTTGCCCGTTCCCGTCGTAGAGCAGCATCGTGTGCGTGCCGTGCAGCACTCCGGGCTTGCCGTGGGTCAGCGTGGCGGAGTGCTCGCCGAGCGCGGAGCCTCGGCCGCCTGCCTCGACCCCGTAGAGCTGGACGCCGCGATCGGCGAGGAAGCCGTGGAACAGGCCGATCGCGTTGCTGCCGCCCCCGACGCACGCGAACGCGGCGTCCGGAAGACCGCCTTGCTCGATCAGTTGTGCGCGCGCCTCGCGGCCGATCACGGCTTGCAAATCGCGAACCAGCACCGGGTACGGGTGCGGCCCGATCGCGGAGCCGAGCATGTAGTACGTGCCGACCGGGTCGGAGACCCAATCGCGGATGGCCTCGTCGATGGCCGAGCGCAACGTCCGGTCGCCCGACTTCACCGGCACGACGGTCGTGCCGAAGCGCCGCATCCGATCGACGTTCGGTGCCTGCCTCGCGACGTCGATCTCGCCCATGTACACGGTGCACGGCAAACCGACGCGCGCGCACGCGGCCGCAGCCGCGACGCCGTGCTGACCCGCGCCGGTCTCGGCGACGACGCGCTTCGCGCCGAGGGCCTTCGCGAGCAGCGCCTGGCCGATCCCGTTGTTGATCTTGTGCGCGCCCGTGTGCGCGAGGTCCTCGCGCTTGAGCCACACCTCGGCGCCCCAGCTCTCCGACAGCGTGCGCGCGTGCGTCAGCGCCGTCGGCCGGCCGACCCAGGTCGTGAGCTCGCGCTCGAGGCCCGTCTGGAACTCGGCCGACGGCAGAATATTCGCGACGCCGTGCTCGAGCCGCGCGAGCGCGGGCATCAGCGTCTCGGGCACGTAGCGTCCGCCGAACGGACCAAAGCGGCCGTTGCTGTCGGGCAGGCGCCGCTCGAGCAGCGCGCAGAGCAAACGCTCGCGTTCGGCGATGTCGGTGATCATCGGTCGTTCTCCTCGCGCGCGCGCGGCGCGGCGTCGGCGTCGAGCGCGCGCACGCGCGCGACGAACTCGTGAATCATCTGCGGGTCCTTCTCGCCGCGGCGCTTCTCGACGCCGCTCGAGACGTCCACGCCCCAGGGCCGCACGCGACGGAGTGCGTCCGCAACGTTGCTCGCGTCGAGGCCCCCCGCGAGTATCAACTGCGTTCGCGACGCGAGCGCGCGCGCTTGGCTCCAATCCGCCGGGCGCCCGCTGCCGCTCCTCGCGCCCTCGAACAAGAGCCGCGCGGGCGGCGACGACGGCGCGCGACCGTCGCGATAGACCGGCAGTGCGACGCAGGGGTCTCGAAGCTCGATCGCGGCGAGATCCTCGGCGTCGGTCTGCAACCAGTCGGGCGCGAACACGTCGAGCACACGCTCCCAGAGGTCGCGCGGCGGATGCCGCAGCACGGCGACTCGCTTCACGCTCGTGGGCACGCCGGCCGCGAGCTCGAGCGCGCGCTCGGGCGTCACCTCGCGCGGGGACTCGGCGAACACGAAGCCGAGCGCGTCGGCGCCGGCCTCGACCGCCGCGGCCGCCGCCGCTTCGCTGTTGATTCCGCAGATCTTCACGAACACGCGGCCGGTGGCCGCGCTCGAGTCGCCGCCCGGCGCGCGCGCGTTCATGCGGCCTCGCGCGCGGCGCGGCCGGCGCCGATCAGCGCCGCGAGTGCCGCCGCCGGGTCGGCCGAGCGCATCAGCGACGAGCCGACGAGCGCGAGCCGGAAGCCGAGCTTCGCGACCGCCGCGACGTCGGCCGGCGTCGCGATTCCGCTCTCGGCGACCGCTGGCAGGTGCTTCGGCAGATGCGGGGCGAGCTCGGCGAAGCGTGCGAAGCGCACCTCGAGACTGCGCAGATCGCGGCAGTTCACGCCCGCGAGGATCGGCGCCGGATCGTCCGCGCGCGGCGCGCGATCGTACGGCGCGAGTCGCTCGAGGTCCGCCGGGTCGAACGCCTCGAGCAGCACGAACAGGCCGCACTCGCGCGCGCTCTCGACGAGCGAGCGCACCGTCGCGTCGTCGAGCATCGTGACGATCACGAGTATGCCGCCCGCGCCCGCGGCGCGCGCCTCGAGCACCTGATACGGGTCGGTCACGAAGTCCTTGCGCATCCCCGGAATCGCGGCCGGCTTCAACTGCGCCGCGGCGTCCTGCAGATGCGCGAGCTCGCCCTTGAACTCGTTGGGCTCCGTGAGCACCGACACCGCGCACGCGCCGCCGCGGGCGTACGCCGCGAGCTGCGCATCTTGATCGAAGCCGCCGTCGGCGAGGCCGCCGGCCGCCGGCGAGCGTCGCTTGAGCTCCGCGATCACGTCGAAGCGATCGAGCACGAGGCGCGGCGGGCGTGCCGTGCGCTCCGCGCGGCGCGCGAGCTTCGCGTCGCTCTCGGCGGCGCGCGCGGCCTTGACGCGCTCGCGGCTCGCGGCGGCCATCCGCTCGAGGAACGTCATGCCGCGTGCTCCCGGCCGAACGCGACGACCCGCGCCATGAGCTCGCGGCCCGCGCCGCTCGCGAGCGCCTCGCGCGCGCGTGTGACGCCCGCGTGCGCGTCGAGCACGTGCCCCGTGACCTCGAGCGCGAGCGCGGCCCCCAAGATCAACGCGTTCCGGTGCGCCTCCGTGTCGCCGCCCTCGAGCGCCGCGCGCAGCCGCGCCGCATTCGTTCCCGCGTCGCCGCCGCGCAAGTCCTCGAGCGAGCACTCGGGCAAGCCGTAGTCGCGCGAATCGCGGAGCTCGCGCTCGATCGACCCTGGGCGCACGTCGTAGCAGATGAACGGCCCGGCCGGCGTCGCCTCGTCCCAGCCCGAGTAGCCGTGGATCACGAGCACGCGGCCGATGTCCATGCCGGCGAGCGTCTCGGCCATCAGCGCGGCGACTTCGTCGCTGAACGCGCCGATCACGTGGTACGGCGGCGCCGCCGGGTTCACGAGCGGCCCCAAGATGTTGAACACGGTCCGCACGCCGAGCGCCTGGCGCACCGGCGCGATGTGCTTCATCGCGGGGTGATAGTGCGGCGCGAACAAGAACGTGAAGCCGACGCGCGCGAGGCACTCGCCGGCGGCGCGCTCGTCGAGCGGGATCGGCAAACCGAGCGCGCCGAGCACGTCGGCGCTGCCGCAGCGGCTCGACACGGAGCGGTTGCCGTGCTTCACGACGGGCACGCCGCACGCCGCCGCGAGCAGCGCGCTGCCGGTCGAGAGATTGAGACTGTGCGAGCCGTCGCCGCCGGTGCCGACGATGTCAACGTAGGGACCCGCCGCGATGTTCGGCTTCAGCGCTAGCTCGCGCATTCCGCGCGCGAAGCCGCGGATCTCCGCGGCCGTCTCGCCCTTCGCGCGCAGCGCCACGAGCAGCGCGCCCGCGAGCGCGGGCGGCAGCTCGCCGGTGCCCATCGTCGTGACGAGCGCGGCCGCGGTCGGCTCGTCGAGGCTCTCGCCCGCGAGCACGCGCTCGAGCAGCTGCGTGGGGCTAGTGCTCATCGGCGGCTCGCGCGAGCTTGGAGTGGATGCTTCATCGGTCGAATCAGCGGTGCAGGAAGTTCTCGAGCAGCTTCGGGCCGTCGGGCGTGAGCACGCTTTCGGGGTGGAACTGCACGCCTTCGACCTGCAGCGTGCGATGACGCACGCCCATGATCTCGCCGTCGGTCGTGCGCGCCGTCACGACGAGATCGGCCGGCATCTTCTCGCGGTTCGCCGCGAGCGAGTGGTAGCGACCGACCTCGAACGGGTTGCCGATGCCGCGATAGATCTTCTCGCCGTCGTGCTGCACGAGCGACGTCTTGCCGTGCATCAGCGCGGCCGCGCCGATGATCTCGCCGCCGAAGTGCTGCACGATGCTCTGGTGGCCCAAGCACACGCCGAGCACCGGGATTTTGCCCGCGAACGCGCCGATCATCGCGAGCGACACGCCCGCGTCGTCGGGCCGGCCCGGGCCCGGCGAGATCACGAGATGGGTCGGCGCGAGCTTCGTTCGCCGTCGGCGACCGTCGAGCGCGTCGTTGCGATAGACGAGCACCTCGGCCTCGAGCACGAGGAACGCCTGCACGAGGTTGTAGGTGAACGAATCGTAGTTGTCGATCAACAGCAGTCGCGCGCTCACAGGCCCTCCTTCGCGAGCTCGAGCGCCCGCCGCAAGATCGCGCTCTTCGCGAGCACTTCTTGGTACTCCGTCTCGGGCACGCTGTCCGCGACGATGCCGCCGCCCGCCTGGAAGCTGTACTCGTCGCCGTCGAACACCATCGTCCGGATCGTGATCGCTTGATCCATGTTGCCGTTCTTCGCGAAGTAGCCGACCGTGCCGCCGTAGAGGCCGCGTCCCACCGGCTCGAGCTCGGCGATCAGCTGCATCGCGCGCACCTTCGGCGCGCCGACGAGCGTACCGGCCGGGAACGCGGCCGCGAACAGATCGAACGCGTCCTTGTCCGGCGCGACCAGTCCCTGCACGCCGCTCACGATGTGCATCACGTGGCTGTACCGCTCGATCTTGCGGTACGGATCGACGTGCACGGAGCCCGAAGCCGCAACCCGTCCCAAGTCGTTGCGCGCAAGGTCGACGAGCATCACGTGCTCGGCGTTCTCCTTCGGATCCGCGAGCAGCTCGGTCTCGAGCGCGGCGTCGTGCTCGGGCGTGAGCCCGCGCGGCCGCGTGCCCGCAATCGGCCGCAGGCTTGCGGTGCGGCCGGAGAGCCGCACGAGCGCCTCGGGCGAGGAGCCCGCGACGCGCAGTGCGCCGAGCTCGAGGAAATACATGTAGGGCGAAGGGTTCAGCAGTCGTAAGCCGCGGTAGACCTGAAACGGATCGAGGTCGGTGCGGCCCGAGAAGCGCACCGACAGCACGATCTGATAGATGTCGCCGGCTTTGATATGCGCTTTGCCTTTCTGCACGGCGGCGCTGTGCTCTTGCTGCGTCATGCTCGCGTCGGCGGAGCCGAACTTGCTGCCGCGCCGCGGCGCGTCGAGGCCGCCGCGCAGTGCTTTGACGACCTGCGCGCGCAGCGCCTGGCGGTCGCGCTCGCTGCCTGCGTGCAGCAACGCGACGCGACGCGTCAGGTGATCGAACACGAGCATCGACTCGGGCGCGACGTACACCGCTTGCGGCAGGCCTTCGAGCTCCGCATGGTTCGGCGGCAGGCGCTCGAAGAAGCGCACGACGTCGTAACCGGTCGTGCCTACGAGGCCGCCGTCGAATGGGATGTCATCGATCTGCGGCTTCAGCAGCGGCGCGCGCTCGAGCGTGCGGCGCATCAGCGCGAGCCACTCGTCGACGCTCGCCGGCCGCTTCTCGGCCTTGCCGTCGATCTTCAGGCGATCCGGATAGAGCTCGAGCGTGAGCGCTTCGCCGAGGCCGATGAACGAGTAGCGCGCGAGACGCTCGCCGCTCTCGACGCTCTCGAGCAAGAAGCGCGGCTTGAACGCGCCGAGCTTCATGTAGGCCGATACGGGCGTATCGAGATCGGCCGCGATGTCGAACGGTGACTCCATGACTGGCCTGCCTTGTTCCTCTGGTTAGCGACGGTCTGCTTCGAACTTGCAGGAGCCGCCCGCACACCCCATTTCTCGGGCCCCAGAAACGAAAAACCCATCTTCGGGCTCGCGAAGATGGGTCTGCATGGGTCGAGACGGACTGAACTGTCTTTACGCGCGCACTACCCGCTCCGCTCTGGCTTCTCGCCACCAGCGGTGATCGTAGGCACGATGCGTTCCCAGTCCGGTCATAGGGGCGGGAGTATTGCCGCGCGGAGTGGCGGCGGTCAAGCGATGGCGGCGAAATTCGAAGGCTACTTGGGGCTATGGCGTTATGGAAGGCGGGCGCTCGCGCTCGTCTGGACGACGCATCGCGGGCTCACGGTCGCGCTCGCGCTCTTGACCTGCGCGGCCGGCCTGCTGCCCGCTGGCATGGCCTATGTCGGCAAGCTGATCGTCGATGCGGTCGTCGCCGCGCTCGACGTCTATCGCACGACGGGCATGGCGGCGTACGCGCGCCCGCTCGAGCTCGTGCTGGTACTCGGCGTGCTCGCGGCGCTGATCGCGGCCGTGCAGCGCGGCATCGACTTCTGCCAGTCGCTGCTGCGCGTGCTGCTGTCGCAGCGCGTGCATCTCCTGATCCTCGACAAGGCGCTCACGCTCGAGCTCGCGCAGTTCGAGGACTCCGAGTTCTACGACAAGCTGAATCGCGCGCGCCAAGAGGCGTCGGTGAGACCGCTGTCGCTCGTGAACCGCACGTTCGCGCTCGCGCAAAACGGCATCGCGATCGTGAGCTACGCGGGCCTCTTGCTGCACTTCTCGGGGTGGGCCGTCGCGATTCTCGCGATCGCGGGGCTGCCCGCCTTCATCGCCGAGACGAAGTTCTCGGGCGAGCGCTTCCGCGCGTTCCAATGGCGAAGCCCGGATCGGCGCATGCTCGCGTATCTCGAGATCGTGCTCGCGCGCGAGGACCACGCGAAGGAGGTGAAGCTCTTCGATCTCGGGCCGCGGCTCATGGCCCGCTACCGCGAGATCTTCAAACGGATCTACGAAGAGGAGCGCAAGCTCACGCTGCGGCGCACGGGCTGGGGATTCGCGCTCGGGCTTGGTGAGCGACGCGGCGTTCTACGGCGCGTACGCGTGGATCGCGATCGAGACCGTGCGCGGCGCGATCACGCTCGGCGAGATGACGATGTACCTCACGCTGTTCCGTCAAGGCCAATCCGCGGTCAGCGCGATGCTGTCCGCGATCGGCGGCATGTACGAGGACAATCTCTATCTCTCGAATCTCTACGACTACCTCGAGCAGCCGGCCGTTGGTGCTCGGCGGCGCCGCCGCGAGCGGGCCCGATCCAAAGGCCGGCATCGAGTTCGAGCACGTGCGCTTCACGTATCCGGGCGCCGAGACGCCTGCGATCGAGGACCTCACGCTCAAGATCGCGCCGGGCCAGAGCGTCGCGCTCGTCGGTCTCAACGGCTCGGGCAAGACGACGCTCGTGAAGCTGCTCGCGGGACTCTACGCGCCTCAACGCGGGGACCATCCGCTTCCAGGGCCGGAACTTGAGCGATTGGGACCCGGTCGCGCTGCGCGCGAAGATCGGCGTGATCTTCCAGGACTTCAACCGCTACCAGCTCACGGTCGGCGAGAACATCGGCGCAGGCGACGTGCTCGCGTTCGAGGACCGCGAGCGCTGGAGCGAGGCGGCTCGTAAGGGTCAGGCGAGCGAGTTCATCGCCGCGCTGCCCGCCGAGTACGACACGCAGCTCGGGCGCTGGTTCAACAACGGCCAGGAGCTATCCGGCGGACAATGGCAGCGAATCGCGCTCGCGCGCGCGTTCATGCGCGGCGGTGCGGAGATCCTCGTGCTCGACGAGCCGACCGCGTCGATGGACGCCGAGACCGAAGCGCAGATCTTCGACCACTTCCGCTTGCTGACCGCGAACAAGATGTCGATCTTGATCTCGCATCGCTTCTCGACCGTGCGCCACGCCGACACGATCATCGTTCTCGACCAGGGCCGCGTGATCGAGCAGGGCAATCACGACGAGCTCATGAAGCTCGGCGGCCGCTACGCGCGGCTATTCGACTTGCAGGCGCGCGCGTACCGCTGAGCGAAGACACCGTTCGTCGACGCGAGGCAGTAGGCAGAAGCGATAAGCGCGCTCTATAGTCCGCCGCGTTGCCGCGAGGGGAAACGGCCGCCATGGCGAAAGCATCTGCGTCATCGTCCACTTCGTCACCCTCCGCGGCGTCGCGATCCGCTGTGCCGCCGCCCGACGGCCCGCGAGGGCCCGGTTGGATCGATCCCGAGATCCAAAGTCGCATGCAATGGCGCGACGGCGACATCGTCGTCTCGGTGCCGGTGAAGAGTGGCACGACGTGGACGATGAACATCGTCCATCAGCTGCGCTCCGGCGGAGATCCGGATCTTCAAGACGTCTACGTCGAGGTGCCGTGGCTCGAGCTCGTGCCGTCGCCCGGCGTCACGCGCGAGCAGCGGCTCGCGAAGTTCGCCGCGATGCCGGCGCAGCCGCCGACGCGCGTTCAAGACGCACTCGCCGCCCGGCCTGCTGCCGTATCAAAAGCCGGGCGCGGCGGAAGGACGTGCGCTACGTCGTCGTCGCGCGCAACCCTGACGAGGCCATCGCGTCGATGCATCCGTTCGCCCATGCGCACACGCACGCGTGGTTCGACCTCTGGAAGTTGCCGCGCGAGGCGTTCTGCAGGCCCGACTTTGCGAGTTTTTACAATGACGTTGCTAAAGGGTTGTTCCCGCCCGCGCTGTTCGGTTTCATCGCCGCGTGGTGGCCGCTGCGTCACGCGAAGAACGTGCTGCTGCTGCATTTCTCGGACATGAAGGCCGACCACGAGGGCTCGGTGCGCAAGATCGCGCGCTTCCTCGGCTTCACGGCCGACGGCGAAGCAATGGCCGAAGATTCTCGAGTACACGTCGTTCGGTGGATGAAGGCGCACGAGGACAAGTTCGAGCTGCGTACGGTTGCGCCGGTCCCGATCCTCGACTCGGGCGCGATGATGCGCAGGGGAAGCGTCGGTGCCGCGAATGACGACGGCGTGACGCCCGAGATCTCGGCCGACATCGCGCGGATCGGCCGCGAGATACTGAAGGACGATGCGGCGCTCGAGTGGTTCTACCGCGGCGGCCCGCTGTCGCGCAGGGCAAGGCGCCGCGCCTCGAGGTCGCGCGCAGCTCAATCGCGAGCCTCGAAGCCGCGCGCCCGTACGTCGGCGTTCCGAAAAAAGCGAGCGCGCCATAAAGCGTGACCGGGTGCAGCCGTCGGTTTCTCGCGATGTCGTGGAGTGCTAGCGCGGCGAACAGCGGCACGTCGACGTGGTCCCAGCCAGCCAGATAGAGCAGCGGCGCGATCACGGTATGAAACGGCCCGGTCCGCGCCTCGAAGCCGAACGCACCGACTCTAATCGGCCATCCGAAATCATCCAGGACGCGCCAGATTGGCGCGTCCAATGAGTGCGAACGTCGCGATGAGCATGAGACGCCTGTGAGCTTCACGGTTGCGTCTTAGCGAGATCCCACAGCCCGCCAGCACGCCGAATGGGCTGGGCATATGCGACCGTTACGAGAAGCGCAACGAAAGGACGAACCCATGCTGCGACGCCCACGCTTGGGCGCATTGCGGGCTCATCGCGACGCTAGTGCAGGTCGGTCGCCGCCATCTCGGCCTCGAGCCGCTGCACGAGCGCCGCGGAGCGCGCGTTGGCGCGCAGCGGCGTCGTATAATACGGCTGGCGCGCGATGTCGGCCGGCGGCAAGCCCGGGACGTCGGTCGCGAGTCGCGTCAATAGATCGACGGCGGCGTCTTGCTTGCCGGCCCACGCGAGCACGCGACCGGCGAGGAGCTCGCCGCAGAGCACTGCGCCTGTCCAAGTGTTCTTGGTGAGATCGAGCATCGTGCGCGCGGTCTCGGCCGCCTCGTCCGGACGTCCCATGAACAGTTGCGCGTCGGCCCGAAGCGCGGCGAAGAACCACGCGTTCCAGCGCGTCACTGCGGTGCCGTCGACGATCGCGAGCAGCTTGCGGCCGTCCTCGCGCGCGGCGTCACGGTCGCCGAGCAGCAGGTCCGCCCAACCGCGGAAGTCCGCAGTGGGCTGGCGTCCGATGCCGCCGACGTGGAAATAGCTGATCAGCGACACCCGAATCGAATCGCGGCCGAACTCGTCGATGAGGTCGCGCGCCTCGGCATACTCGCCCCGGAGAACCAACCGCTCGAACATGATTCGCAACGCATCGTCCGGATCGAACTGTGCGTCGCGCCGGGCAAACACGCTCTCCCTCTTGCTGAAGGGCGCGAGCGGCCCGAGGTCGCCCGTGAACGAGAAGATCGTGTTCGCGCGAAGCATGTCGGTCAGGCCTTCCGCCCCTTTGACGCGATGCGCGCGTCGTCAAGCACCCGCACGGCCTCGACCGGCTTGCGAGCGAGCACCAGCGCGAACCATAGCTGGGCGGATATGGCGAGATTCCCGGGATCGAGGTCGAGGAGGCTCGACAGAGCGCCGATCGTCCCGTGAACGTCGTCCGAAACGGTGCCCTTCAGCAGCAGAAGCTGCGGTCCACTCAACCCGGCGGCCTCGGCCTCCGCGACGAGCCGATTTGCGCGCGGCAGATCGAGCTCGAAAGAAGCCATATACGCTTCGGCGGCGAGCACTTGCGGATCGCGTGGAGCGAGCCGCTGCGCGGCGGCGAGGTCCTCGCGCGCGAGCGCTAAGGGCGCTTCGGACAAGTCGTAGCCCTCGCTGAACAGGCCCCTGCGCACGGTCGCGCGGGCGAGGTACGCGCGCACGAACGCGGGGTCTCGCTCGATCGCGCGGGTGAACAGCGCCTCGACCTCGCGCCAGGGCTCCGCGGGATACGCGCCGGTCAAGTTGCCCTGCATCAGCGTCGCGCGCACGAACGTCTCGGCCGCCTCGGGGTCGGTCGAGAGCTTGGACGCGACGCGCTCGCTGCCGCCGAGCTGTGCCGACAGCTGTGCGGCGACGTCGCCCGCGACTTCGCTCTGCAGCTGGAGCGCACTCACCTGAGTGCTGCGCGTGTAGACCTTGTCCCAGACTGGTCGCTCGGTGCGCGCGTCGAAGAGCCGCAAGGAGAGCCGCACGGAGTCGCCGTCGCGGCGCACGGTGCTCTCGAGCACGTGCGTTGCGCGCAGCTCGGTCGCCACCGTGGACAGCGGCTTTGCGCCGCCGCGGTAAAGCATCATGGTGGTGCGCGGGATTACTTGGACTGCGTTGCCGCCGCGATCGGTGAGCGCAGTGAGGATCTCTTCGTGAAGACCGTCGACTAGCAGCTGATTGTTCGCCTCGTGATTCAAATCGACGAACGGCAGCACGGCGATGCGCGGTGTCGCCTGCTGCGCCGGCCGCGAGACGTACCAAGCCACGACCGCGGCGACGAGCAGCAGCGCCGCCGCCGCAAGCGACCACCCGAGCGTGCGGCCGAGCCCGGTGCCGGAGCGCGCGACGATCGGTGGCGCGCCCGTCGTCTTGCGCAGCACGCGGCGAAGATCGACGGCGACGTCGCGCATGCTCTGGTAGCGCTCGGCCGGCTTCTTCTCGAGCATCTTCTCGACGACGTCGCGCAGCCCGTCGGGGATGTCGCTCGGCAGCGGTTGCGGCGTCGCATCGAGAATCGCGCGCATCACCTCGAGATCGGTCCGGCCCGGAAACGCGGAGTGCCCTGCGAGAATCTCGTAGAGGAGCATTCCGAAAGAAAAGACGTCGCTGCGCTCGTCGACGGGTTGGCCGGTCGCTTGCTCCGGCGACATGTACGCGACGGTGCCGATCGTGATGCCCGCGGCCGTCGCGTGTGCCGAAGTGCCCGCGTCGTCGGTGCGCTTCGCGAGGCCGAAGTCCGCGAGCTTCGCGTGACCGGTGCGGCTCACGAGCACGTTGCTCGGCTTGATGTCGCGATGCAGGATGCCCGCGGCGTGCGCTTCGGCGAGCCCATCCGCGACACCCCCGAGCAGCTCGACCGCGCTGCGCCAGTCGCGGCGCTCGTGGCGGCGCATCCAATCCTCGAGCGTGCCGTCTTCGACGACCTCGGTCACGAGGTAGTCTCGGCCCGTGTGCTCGCCGACGTCGTAGACGGTCAAAATGTTCGGATGGTTGAGCGCGGACGCGAGCTGCGCCTCGCGCTTGAAGCGCGCGCGCCCGTCGGCGTCGAACAGCTGCGTCGAGACGAACTTGATCGCAACCGTGCGCTGCAAGCGCGTGTCGGTCGCGCGATAGACGACGCCCATGCCGCCGGCCCCAAGCCGGCTTTCGACTCGATAGGGCCCGAGCAATGTCCCGGGCTCGAGGCCCGGATCGTCCGGTCGAGCTAAATCGTGCACGTCGGTCTCGTCGTGACGGCCGGGCATTGAAGGCTCGAGGCCAAAAGTGCCGAAAGGCTACCACACAGCTCGCCCGGGGCCCCCGGCCAGCCGCTAACACAGGATCGTCGCCGCCGGCGCTGCGCTACAATTCGCGCTCGGACTGGCCGCGCGCCGGGGGCGCAAGCCGCCAACCTCGATGTCATCCACCTCACGCACCGTTCGCGCCAACATCGTCTTCGCCGAGAAGGATCAGGCGCTGCGCGAGGACGTGCATCGGCTCGGCGCAGCTCGTCGGCGAGATCGTTCGCGAGCAGGGCGGCGAGGCGCTGTTCGACCTCGTCGAGACCGCGCGCCGCGCGGCGATCGCGCGCCGCGAGGGCGATCCGAGCGCTTACGCGGAATTGAAGACGCTGCTCTCGGCGCTCGCGCCGAGCACGGCGCGCGACTTCATCCGCGCGTTCTCGACGTACTTCCAGATGGTCAACACGGCCGAGAAGGTGCATCGCCTGCGCCGGCGCCGCGCGTACCTGCGCGACTCGAAGACGCCGCAGCCGTATAGCTTCCTCGACATTCTCCAGAAGCTGAAGGCGCGAAGGCGTCGACGCCGACGAGGTCGAGCGGCTGCTCGAGCGCATCCTCGTCGAGCCGGTGTTCACCGCGCTGCCGACCGAGGTCACGCGGCGCACGCTGCTGCGCAAGGAGCAGAGCATCGCGCGACGCCTCGTGCGGATGATGGATCCGTATCTCACGCCCGACGAGCTCGGCGCGATGCTCGGCCAGATTCGCCAAGACATGACGACCGGCTGGCAGACCGCCGAGCACCCGGACGAAGGCATTCGCCTTGCGCGACGAGGCCGAGCACGTGCTGTTCTTCTTGACCGACGTGCTCTACCGGATGGTGCCGCCGTTCTACGAGAACCTCGAGAGCGCGCTCGCCGCGACGTTCCCGGACCGCGGCGCGCACGTCCGCGTGCCGACGATCGTGAAGTTCGGCAGCTGGGTCGGCGGCGACATGGACGGCAATCCCGCACGTGACCGCGAAGAGCATCCGCGAGACGCTCGCGCGCCATCGCGCGCTCGTGCTCGAGCTCTACCATCGCGAATGCCAGGATCTCGCCGGCCACCTGAGCCAGGGCGCCAGCCGCGTGGCGTGTCGCCGAAGAGCTCGAGCGGCGGAGCGAGCTCTACGCGGGCCATTTCCAAGAGGCCGCGAGCTCGCTGCCCGCGCGACACCGCCGCATGCCTTATCGCGCGTTCTTGCGGCTCGTCGGCGCGCGTTTGCGAGCGACCTATCACGATGCGGCGTTCCCGTACGAGTCGGCCGACGAGCTCGTCGCCGACCTCGAGCTGATCGCCGACAGCCTGCGCGCGAACAAGGGCCGGCACGCGGGCCTGTTCGGCGTACGGCGGCTGCTGCGCCGCGTGCGGACGTTCGGCTTCTGCATCGCTGCGCTCGACATCCGTCAGAACGCGCTCGTGCATCGGCGCGTGATCGGCGAGGCGCTTGCAAGAGAGCGGCTGGCTCGCATTCGACGACGCGGAGCGCGCGCGCCGGCTCGACGGAGGCGCTCGAGCGGCGCGAGTCGCCGCTCGGCGCGCTGTCGACCGAAGGGCGCCGCACGCTCGCGATCTTCCAGACGATCGCGCATTGCCGGCGCAAGTACGGGCGTGACGCGATCGGCGCGTACATCGTGAGCATGGCGCACGGCGCCGACGACGTGCTCTCGGTGCTGCTGCTCGCGAAGTGGGGGCACCTCGGGCCGAAGGGCGCGACCGTGCCGCTCGACATCGCGCCGCTGTTCGAGACCGTCGAGGACGTCGCCCGCGCGCCGCAGATCATGGACAAGCTGCTCGCCGATCCGCGTTATCGCGAGCACCTGCGCGGCCGCGGCGAACTGCCAAGTCGTGATGCTCGGCTACGCGGACAGCCATCGCGACGGCGGCTTCGCGGCCGCGCGCTGGAGCTTGCACGAGGCGCAGCAGGCGCTCGCGAAGACCGCCGCGCGCCACGGCGTCGAGCTCACGCTGTTCCACGGTCGCGGCGCGACGCTGAGCCGCAATGCGGGGCATTTGAGCGAAGCCGTGCTCGCGGCGCCGCACGGCGCGATCGCGGGACGGCTGCGAATGACCGAGCAGGGCGAGTCGATCAACGCGAAGTACGGGCTGCGCGGCATCGCGATGCGCAGCCTCGAGCAAACCGTGTCGTCGGTGCTGCTCGTGACCGCGCGGCCGCCGCCGCCGAGCCCCGCCGAGCCGCGATGGCACGCGATCATGAACGACATCTCGCGCGCGAGCCGCAGCGCGTACCAAGGCCTGCTGTACGAATCGGGCGACTTCATGAGCTACTTCCGCGCCGCAACGCCGATCGACGTGATCGAGCGGATCGGCAGCACGTCGGAGCGCGCGGAGCATCTCGGGGAGTCGACGGAGGAGCCGAGCGCGGCGCTCTGGATCTTCGCCTGGACGCTGAACCGCTGTCTCTTGCCGAGTTGGTTCGGCGTCGCAACGGGACTCAAGGCGGCGTTCGAGAAGCACGGTGAGCCGGCGTTGATCGAGATGTTCGAGCAGTGGCCGTTCTTCCGCGTGCTCCTGGCCGACGTCAGCATCGCGCTCGCTAAGGCCGATCTCGACATCGCCGCGCTGTACTCGCAGCTCGCGGGTCCGTTGCACGAGCGGTTCTTCCCGGTGATCCGCGGCGAGTACAAGAGCTGCGTCGATCTCGTGCTCAGGCTCACGCGCCAGCGCGAGCTGCTCGAGGCGTCGCGGATCCTGCGGCGCGCGATTCGCTTGCGCAACCCGTACGTCGATCCGATCAGCTTCCTGCAAGTCGACCTGCTCGAGCGCTGGCGCGCCGGCGGCCGACAGAACGACGCGGTGCTCCAGGCGCTGACCGCGAGCATCCACGGCATCGCGCACGCGATGCAGACGACGGGCTGAGCGCGGCAACGCGCACGCAAGCCGTTAGTCGTGCGCCGCCTCGTCCCCCGCTACGAGATGCCCGCCCTCGAGCTCGATCAACCGATTGCAGCGGCGCGCGGCGTCCAAGTCATGCGTCACGAGCACGAGCGTCGTGCCCTTCGCCGTGTTCAGGTCGAACAGGAGATTCAGGATTCGCGCGCCGGTCTTGTTGTCCAAGTTGCCGGTGGGCTCGTCGGCGAAGAGCAACGACGGGCCGGCGACGAACGCGCGTGCGATCGCGACTCGCTGCTTCTCGCCGCCCGACAGCTGCCTCGGATAGTGACGCAGGCGCTGCTCGAGCCCGACGTCGCTCAGCGCTTCGCGCGCGCGCGCGGCCGCATTCGGCGAGCCGCTGAGCTCGAGCGGCAACATCACGTTCTCGATCGCGGTGAGCGCGGGCAGCAGATGGAACGACTGGAAAACGAAGCCGACCTCGCGATTGCGCATGCTCGCGCGGCCGTCCTCGTCGAGCGCCGTGAGCTCGGCGCCGTTCAACCAGACCCGTCCCGAGCTAGGCTCGTCCAGCCCCGCGAGCAGCGCGAGCAGCGTGGACTTGCCCGCGCCGGACGGGCCGACGATCGCGGCGGTCGAGCCGCGCGCGACGTCGAAGGTCACGTCGTCGAGGATGGTCAGCTCGCCCTCGGGGCTGCTAACCTTTTTCGTTAGCCCTTGGGCTCGTAATACAAAATCGCCGCCGCTCATGCTCGAACGCCTCAAACTGCTCGTGACGCTCGCCGTACTATTCGTGTCGGCGAGCGCGTCTGCCGCGCAGACGATCGTCGTCGTGGGCGATTCTTTGAGCAGCGGCTATGGGCTCACCGCCGAGCAATCGTGGGTCTCGATGCTTAGAGAACGCCTCGGATCGGAAGCGTACGGTTACGAGGTCGTGAACGCCAGCATCGCGGGCGACACGTCGGCGGGCGGGCTCGCGCGGTTGCCGCGTCTGCTTGCGGCGCACTCGCCCGCCGTCGTCGTGATCGAGCTCGGCGGAAACGACGGGCTCCGCGGCCAGCCCGTGGACACGCTGCGCTCGAATCTCGCGAAGATGATCGAGCTCAGTCAGCAGAGCGGCGCTCGCGTGCTGCTCGCGGGCATGCAGATCCCGCCGAACTACGGCCCGGCGTACACGCGGGCGTTCGCGGCCGTGTATCCGGAGCTCGTCGATGCGCTACCACGTCGCGCTCGTCGACTTCCTGCTCGACGGGCGTCGCGCTGCATCCGGAGCTCATGCAGCCCGACGGGATCCATGCGAACGCCGCCGGGCAAAAGATCGTGTTCGACAACGTCTGGCGCGTGCTTCCCGGCGTCTTGCGCGCGCAATGACGGACAAGCCTTGGCTCCGCGCATATCCGCCCGGAGTGCCAGCCGAGATCGATCCCGATCGCTATGCGTCGCTCTGCGACCTGCTCGACGCGAGCTTCGCGCGCTACGCCGCCGCGCCGGCGTTCTCGAATCTCGGCACTGACGCTGAGCTTCGCCGAGGTCGATCGGCAGAGCCGCGCGTTCGCCGCGTACCTGCAGTCGCTTCCGGGCGTCGAGAAGGGCGAGCGCATCGCGGTCATGCTGCCGAACACGTTGCAGTCGCCGGTGGCGCTCTTCGGCGCGCTGCGCGCAGGGCTCGTCGTCGTGAACGTGAATCCGCAGTACACGATGCCGGAGCTCGAGCATCAGCTCGCGGACAGCGGCGCGCGCGTGATCGTCGTGCTCGAGAATTTCGCGGCTACCGTGCGAGCACGCGCTGCCGAACACGCAGGTGCGACACGTGATCGTCTCGAGGATCGGCGATCACCTGCCGTGGCCGAAGCGCGCGGTCGTGAACTTCGTCGTGAAGCACGTGCAGAGACGCGTGCCGCGCGCGCGGCATCACCGGACGCGGTCGCGTACCGCGACGCGCTCGCGCTGCGGCGCTCGGCTGCCGTTTCGGCGCCCCGAGATCCGCGGCGCGGACATCGCGTTCCTGCAGTACACCGGCGGCACGACCGGGCGCGCGAAGGGCGCGATGCTCACGCACCGCAATCTGGTCGCGAACACGCTGCAATGCGCGGCCTGGGTCGCGCCGTTCTACGACCCGAGCTGCGCGGCGTCGTCGATCACGCCGTTGCCGATCTATCACGTCTACTCGCTGACCGCGAACGTGCTCTGCTTCGTCGAGGTCGGCGCGTCACAACGTGCTGATCACCGATCCGCGCGACATGCGCGGCGTTCGTGAAGCTCTGGCGCAGGACGCGCTGTCGCGTTACATGACTGCGGTCAACACGCTGTTCAACGTGCTGCTGCAACACGCCGGGCTTCGCCGAGCTCGACTTCGACTCGCTGCGCGTCTGCATGGGCGGCGGCATGGCCGTGCAGCGCGAGGTCGCGCAGCGCTGGCAGGCGGTGACCGGCGTCGCCGATCGCGCAGGGCTACGGGCTCACCGAGGCGTCGCCGGTCGTGTCGGGCAATCCGCTGAATCTCAAGAGCTTCAACGGCTCGGTCGGCGTGCCGTTTCCGTCGACCGAGGTCGAGATCTGCGACGAGGCGGGCCAGCGCGCTCGGCTCGGGCGAGGTCGGCGAGATCTGCGTGCGCGGCCCGCAGGTGATGGCGGGCTACTGGGGCCGGCCCGACGAGACGGCGCTCGTGATGCTCGACGGCGGCTGGCTGCGCACCGGCGACGTCGGCCGCATGGACGCGCGACGGCTACATCTTCATCGAGGACCGCAAGAAGGACGTGATCGTCGTGTCGGGCTTCAAGGTCTATCCGAACGAGATCGAGGACGTCGCGGCGACGCAGCCCGGCGTGCGCGAGGTCGCGGCGGTCGGCGTGCCGGACAAGCAATCGGGCGAGGCCGTGAAGCTCTTCGTCGTGCGCAGCGACCCGAAGCTCACCGAGGCCGACGTGATCGCGCACGCGCGCGCGAACCTCACGGGCTACAAGATACCGCGCCACGTCGAGTTCCTCGACGAGCTGCCGAAGAGCAACGTCGGCAAGGTCCTGCGCCGCGCTCTCAAAGCCCGCGCCTGACCGCCGCTCGGGCCGGGAAGTGGGGTGCCCACGGCTTTCGCTCGATTCCCGGCCGATACCGATCGGCTGATCGTCCGAGGCCGCCGAGCGTCCTTTCCGAGACCTTGTGAGCACCAGGGATGTGCGAACAGAGCCCCAGAGACGGCGTCTTGGCGTGTCTCGGGAAGGACGCTCGACGGCCTCGGACGATCCACCGCACCGCCCAACGCCGGGTATCGAGCGAAGTGCCGGGTGCTCGACCGGCGCTCAGCCGAGCAGGTGCCAGCCGAGATAGAGGAGCAAGCCGACGAGACCGCCGACGACCGTGCCGTTCACGCGGATGAACTGCAGGTCGGTGCCGATCGCGAGCTCGATCCTGCGCGACGTCGCGCGCGGGTCCCATTGCTCGATGGTCTCCGACACGATCTCGCTCAAAGGGTCGCGGTAGTTCTCGACGAGATAGAGCAACACTTGCTCGAGCCACGCGTTGAGCTTGGCGGCGACCGCGGGCTCGCTCGCGAGCGCCGTGCCGATCCCGCGGATCTCGCGCTCGACGCCGAGCCGTAGCGTGCGAGCGCGGGTCCGCGAGCGCGGCGTGCAGATCGGCGTCGAGCCGCTGCCAGAGGTCGTGCGCGTAAGCACGAACCGCGGGATGCTCGATCACCTCCGTCTGCAGCGCGCGGCTGCGCGCCGCGAGCGCGGGGTCGTGCGCGAGCGAGTCCTTCAGAGACTTCAGCGCCGCGGCGATCTCGGCGCGCGCCGGATGGCGCGGATCGCCGGCGATCGCATCGAGGATTTGCTCGAGCCCGCCGACGAGCTCGTCGAAGATCTGCTGATCGACGAACTTCGGTAGCCACCACGGGCTGCGCTCGTGGATTCGTACCCGGATGATCACGCGCTGACTCTCGAGCTGCGCGCGGGCGAGCTCGACGAGCTTGTCGATCAGCGTGTGCGGCGTGCGCGCCGGACAGGAGCACCTCGAGCAGCGCGGCGAGGCCCGAGCTCACCGGCACCGCGTCGAACGCGCCGCGCAGGATCGTGCCGAGCCCGTTGCGAAGCTCGTTGCCGTCGCTCGCGCGCAGCAGCCAGTCGAGCGCTGCGCCGAGGTCGCGCGTCACGCGCGCGGCGTTGTCGTTCTTCGCGAGCCACGCGCCGAGCCGCGCCGCGAGGTCCGTGCGCGCGAGACGCCGCTCGATCGCCTCGCGCACGAGGAAGTTGTCGCGGATGAAGCGCGCGAGCGCGCGGCCGATCTCGTCCTTGCGCGCCGGCACGATCGC
This sequence comes from uncultured Gammaproteobacteria bacterium, assembly GCA_963699925.1. Taxonomy (GTDB): domain Bacteria; phylum Pseudomonadota; class Gammaproteobacteria; order Steroidobacterales; family Rariloculaceae; genus FEN-1219. The sequence goes on from CAVOVT010000005.1 coordinate 129,003, forward strand.
GGTGTGCGGGATCGGTAGGCCGAGCGGCCGGCGAAAGAGCGCGGTCACGGCGAACCAGTCCGCGAGCCCGCCGATCAGCGCGGCCTCGGCGAACGCGCGCACGGCGCCGAGCCACGGCCAGCGACCCTGCAGCGCGTTCGCGGCGAGCAGCGCGACGGCCATCGCGACGAGCAGCGCGGTCGCGAACACGCGCATGCGCCGGAGCCGGGCTCGCGCCTCGAGGTCCGGAGAGGGTGCGGGTCCGAGCGCGGGCTCGTTCATCCGAACAGGGCGGCGATCTCTTCTTGGATCGAGAGAGCGGCCCCGCGCGGGTCGGCCGCGTCGCGGATCGGGCGGCCGACGACGATGTGGTCGGCGCCGGCCGAGAACGCGCGCGTCGGCGTAACGACGCGGCGCTGGTCGTCGCCGCCCTTCGCATCCGCCGGCCGGATGCCGGGCGTCACGATCAACGGCCCCGCGCCGAGCGCCGAGCGCAGACGCGCGGCCTCGAGCCCGGATGCGATCACGCCATCGGCGCCCGCGGCGACCGCGCGCTTCGCGCGCTGCTCGACGAATGCGTCGAGCGGCACCTCGACGCCCATGTCCTTGAGGTCGGCCGGGCTGACGCTCGTGAGCACCGTGACCGCGAGAACCTTGAGCCGCTCGCCCTTCTCGGCTGCCGCGGCCTCGACGACGCCTCGATCGCCGTGCACCGTGAGGAACGACGCGCCCGAGCGCGCGAGCTGGCGCACGGCGGCGCCGACGGTCGCCGGGATGTCGTAGAGCTTCCAGTCCGCGAACACTTTGTCGCCGCGCTCGACGAGCCACGAGAGCAGCTCGAAGTAGTGCGGCCGAGGCCGCGAGCTCGAGGCCGAGCTTGTAGAACGAAACCGCGTCGCCGAGCGTGCCGACGAGCTTCTTCGCGGCGCCGAGGTCCGGCACGTCGAGCGCGAAGATCAACCGTTCGCGCGTCGGGATCTTGGGGTGGGCTGCGGCGGGCACGCGAGAATTCTAGCAGAGCGCTGCGCTTCGCCCCGGTGATCGACGCCTCGGCCTTCCTTGACCGAGCGGCGCTCGTCAGAGCCTCGCGCGCAGCGCGTCGCGCGTCTGCAGCGCGAACCGATCCGTCATGCCCGCGATGTAGTCGGCGACGACGCGCGCGGCGGCGTCCTCGTCGCCGCGCTCGGCCGCGGCGCGCGCGCGCTCCGCGTGCTCCTCGGGCATCAGCGCGTAGTCGGCCGACAGCGCTCTCGAACAGCCCCGCTTACCGTCTCTTGCGCCTGCTCCGTCATCGTGCGGACGCGCGGATGCGCGTAGAGCTCCGCGCGCAGAAAACTCTTGAGCGTGTGCTGGGCGTCCCGCAGCTCGGGCGGGAAGCGGATCAGCGGCTGCGAGGCCGAGCGCACCTCGTCGATGTCGTGCGGCGCGGCCGCCGCGATCGCGGCGGCGCTCGACTCGATCAGGCCCGAGACGAGATCGCTGATCATCCGCCGCACGGTCTCGCCGCCGAGCCGCTGCGGCTTGAGTCCCGAATGGCGCTGCTCGACCCAGCGCATGTGCTCCGCGAAGAACGGCAGCCTCTCGAGCTGCTCGAGCGTGATCAAGCCCGAGCGCAGACCGTCGTCGACGTCGTGGTTGTTGTACGCGATCTCGTCGGCGAGGTTCGCGAGCTGCGCTTCGAGGCCCGGCTGGCGGCGCGTCGAGGAAGCGCGCGCCGACGTCGCCGAGCTCGCGCGCGTTCTTGAGCGAGCAGTGCTTCAGGATTCCCTCGCGCGTCTCGAACGTGAGGTTCAAGCCGCGGAAGCTCGCGTAGCGCTCCTCGAGCTCGTCGACCACGCGCAGCGACTGCAGGTTGTGCTCGAAGCCGCCGAAGTCGCGCATGCAGGCGTCGAGCGCGTCCTGTCCCGCGTGGCCGAACGGCGTGTGACCGAGGTCGTGCGCGAGGCTGATGGCCTCGACGAGGTCTTCGTTCAGCGCCAGCGCGCGCGCGACCGTGCGCGCGATCTGCGCGACCTCGAGCGAGTGCGTGAGCCGCGTGCGATAGAGGTCGCCCTCGTAGTTCACGAACACCTGCGTCTTGTAGACGAGGCGGCGGAACGCGGTCGAATGGATCACGCGGTCGCGGTCGCGCTGGAATTCGGTGCGGTACGCCGGCGGCTCTTCGGCGTGGCGCCGGCCGCGCGAGCTCGACGAATGCGCCGCGTACGGCGCGAGCTCGCGGCCGGACTCGAGCGGCGTCGCGATCATCGCGACGCGGCCGCGATCACCGCGCGCAGCAAGGAACGATCCGGGGCCCGCGCGACGACCGCACGGCCAAGCCGCTCGACCAGGATCAGCTTGACGCCTTGGCGGTCGGCCTTCTTGTCGAGCTGCATGCGATCGAGCACTTGGTCCGGATCGACACCCGTCGCGGCTACGGGCAAGCCGGCGCTCGCGAGCAACGCCTCGATGCGCTCGCAATCGGCCGCGCCGATCCAGCCCATGGCCGCCGAGGTTCGCGCGGCGAGCACGATGCCGAGCGCGACGGCCTCGCCGTGCAGCCAGCGCTCGTACCCGCCGATCGCCTCGAGCGCGTGGCCGAACGTGTGGCCGAGATTCAGCAGCGCGCGCGTGCCATGCTCGCGCTCGTCCTCGGCGACGATCGCGGCCTTGATCTCGCAGCTGCGGCGGATCGCGTATGCGAGCGCCGCCGCGTCGAGCGCGCGGAGCTTGGCCATATGCGCTCTCGAGCCACGCGAAGAACTCCGCGTCGACGATCACGCCGTACTTGATCACCTCGGCGAGGCCGGCCGAGAGCTCGCGCGGCGGCAGCGTCGCGAGCGTGTCCGTGTCGGCGAGCACGCGCGATCGGCTGGTGAAACGCGCCGATCATGTTCTTCGCGCGCGGATGGTTGACGGCCGTCTTGCCGCCGACCGACGAGTCGACTTGCGCGAGCAGCGTCGTCGGCACCTGCACGAAGTCGACGCCGCGTTGGAAGCTCGCGGCCGCGTATCCGGTGACGTCCCCGACCACGCCGCCGCCGAGCGCGACGAGGCAGCAGTCGCGGTGGAAGCGCGAGTCGACGAGGCGGTCGATGATCGACGCGAACGTCGCGAGCGTCTTGTGCCGCTCGCCGTCCGGCAGCACGACGGTCTGCACGTCTCTACGCGCCGAGCGCGGCGCGCACGGCATCGAGATAGAGCGGCGCGACGACCTCGTTGCTGACGATCAGGATCTGTCTCGCGGCGGTCGAGTACAGCGCCGAGTCGGCGATCAGGCCGGGTCCGATATGAATCGGATAGCTGCGCGCTCCGAGCGCGACCGTGAGGCTGTCCACGGCGCGAAGGTTCGCAGGCGTTCCCGGTTTTTGCAACGGCCCGGTTTTTGTAATTGCGCTAGTCGCTTGCGTTCAGAGCGGCCCGCACGTCCGATGCGACGGCGCCGCACCTGGCGCCCGGTCGTGTCGATGCGGATGTCGGCGATCGATTCGTAGAGCGGGCGACGAATCGACATCAGGCGCTCGAGAATCGCGCGCGGATCGCCGCCCTTGAGCAGCGGGCGACTGCGCGACGGTTGCGTGCGCCTGAGCTGCGCGTCGACGGTCGCCTCGAGATAAATGACCGTGCCCGTGGCCGAAAGCCGCTCGCGGTTCTCCGGATCGAGCACCGCGCCGCCGCCCGTCGCGACGACGACGCCGTCGAGCGCGGTGAGCGCCGCGATCACGTCGCGCTCGCGCTCGCCGAAAGCGCGCCTCGCCTTCCTTCTCGAAGATATAGGGGATGTCGACGCCGCAGCGGCGCTCGATCTCCGCGTCGCTGTCGAAGAACTGCTTGTCGAGCAGTGCTGCGAGCCGCTTGCCGACCGCCGTCTTGCCCGAGCCCATCGGCCCGATCAGATAGACGTTGGTGCGCTGGGTCGCCACGGGCGACAGTCTAGCGGTTGCCGGCGCGCCCCCGCAGCGGGCCCAAAAAGGAGAAGGCCGGCACTTCGGCCGGCCTTCGTCGCTGCGCTGGAGCAGGTGCCGATTACGGGCCGTCCGGCGGCGGCGGCGTCGCGCAATTCTGATCGCTGCCGAACGGACTGACCACGCCGGGCGGCGTGCTGTTCTGGCTCGTGAAATCGGTCGTCGAGCCGTCTGGGACGAACACGGTCGTTTCCGAGAACTCCGTGCCTTGCACCGTCAGCTTGGCCGTGAGCGCGACCTCGAGCCAATACGCGTACGCTTGCGGGTAGAAGACGTCGAACAGTGCGAAGCCGTTCTTGTCCGTCGTAGCCGTATCGGCCGTGCCGGTCTCGGGCACGACCGTCAAGATGTTGCCGGCCTCGATCTTGCCGTTGCCGTTCAGGTCCTCGCCCGCGTCGAGCACGCCATTGTGGTTCACGTCCTCGTCGGGGCAGCCGGCGGCAGGAACGTGCGGCGTAGCCCAAAACGCCGGTGGACCGGCGGAGAATACGCGCGTGCCTTCCCAGTAGCGCCTCGACAGCACGCTCAGCGACACATCGGCACCGCCCACGCCGTTGCCCTGTGAGTCGGTGACCTGAATGACCCATTGCGTCTTGTACTGAGCTTGGTTCGGCTCTTCGATCTCGTTGCCGGTGCCGAAGCTGATGAACGCCTGGCGCTGCGCGACCGTGAGCTGTACGAAGCCGGTCACGGCCGTGCCCTGCACGGTCGCGTCCACGCGTACGCCGTTGGCGGCGCTCGTCGCGTTGCTCGCGTTGTAGAAGGTCTTCGCCTGACCTTGGCTGTTCGTGACGGCCTGCGCGACGGATAGCTGTCCGCCGGTCACGTCGGTCAGCACGAAATTCACGGTCTGGTTCTTCACGAAGTTGCCGGCCGCGTCGCGAACCGTCGCCGTCAACGCACTCTGGGCGTTGGCTGCGATCGTGAACGGCGACGCCTGCAAGTCGAGCGCAGCGGGTGTGATCGCAACGAACTCGACGTTCAACTGAGCGCTCGTGCCGTCGGTGTTCGTCGCGGTGACGACAGCGGGACCCGCGTTCGTCGCCGTGACGTTGACGCTCGCGTTGCCCGCGGCGTCGGTAACGACCGCGTTGCCGACCAAAGTGAAGCCCGGCGCCGCGCTAAGCGCTCCGCGCGTCGTCGAGAACGTGACCGGCGAGCCCGCGACGGGCGCGTTGCTCTTCTTCCAATTGACGGTGACGAGCACCGGAGCGCCGAGCGCGACTTCCGTATTGGCCGCCGGCGCCGTGAACACGAACGCGTCCGCCGAGACATTGACGTTGGTGCTGGCCTGGACGCCGAGCGCGCTCGCGGTCAGCGTGTCGACGCCGTTGTTGTTCGCGGTCAAGTCGAACGACGCGTTGCCGGTCGCATTCGTGAAGACCGGTGTCTGCGAGATGCCGTTACTCTTCGACGACGTGATCGTCACAGCCTTGTTCGCGATGCCTGCGCCGCCGGCGCTCGTGAGCACCACGTTGTATTTGCCGCTGCTGCCGGTCGGCAGCGATGCCGGCCCATTGAGCGAGAGCGCGGTTCCGGTGACGCCCACGCTGACGGTGCTCTGCGCGTTACCGCTCATGCCCGTGACCGTGATCGTGCGATTCGTCGGGTCGCCCGCGGTGCTCAGCGTGGCCGTCAGCACGCCATTGTCGTCCGTCGTCGCGGGCTGCGAGGTGACGAGCGCGCCCGAGGTCGCTGTGAACTGCACGGCTTGACCGGGGACCACGTTATTGCTCGCGTCACGGACGAGGGCGGTGATCGTCGCGTTCGCCGACCCGTCAGAAGGAATCTGCGGGCTCGACGTCAGCAGCGTGAGCGTCGCGGCCGAGCCGGTGCCCGTGCTCGAGCCGGGGGGGCTCACGATCGTATTGTCGCTGCCGCTGCACGCGACGAGCGCGAGTGTCGCGGCTGCCAACAGCCAATGCTTCAACGTTTGCATAGTCCCTGATCCTTTAAAGCTACAGACGTCCGTATTCCCGTGGCGTCACTCGATCCGCGCGCCGTCGCGCAGGATCTTCGGCGTGACGAAGATCAGCAGTTCGGCATTGTTGTTGATGTTGCTGCGGCTGCGGAACAGATACCCCAATCCCGGAATGTCGCCGAGCACCGGGACCTTGTTGATCGTCTCGCGGACCTCTGTCTCGTAGATGCCGCCGAGCACCACCGTCTGGCCGTCGTTGACGACCACTGACGTCGTGACGGAGCGGGTGTCGATGCTCGGTACCTGGCCGCCGGTCGCGCTCTGCACGACTTGGCCGACGTTAGTCCTTGGTGACGAGCAAGTCCATGATGATCCGGTCGTCCGGCGTGATCTGCGGCGTGACCGTGAGGCTCAGCACGGCCTCCTTGAACTGCGTCGTGGTCGCGCCGCTCGACGACGATTCCTGGTACGGAATCTCGACGCCCTGGCGGATGCGAGCCTCGTGCTGGTTGGTCGCGATCACGCGCGGCGTGGACACGATCTTGCCGTTGCCTTCCGCCTGCAGCGCCGACAGCTCGAGGTCGACGAGGTAGTCGGAGTCGAGGATCGCGAGCGCGAACGAGCCGGCCGGATTCGCGACCGGCAGGTTCACGTTGTAGCGCTGCCCGATCGGCGGAATCGTGACCGGGAGTGGCCGAGCCGGTGGTGTTGAGGTTGTTGATCCCCGAGCTCACGATCGTGTCGGAGCCTGCGCTCGTGCCGGTCATCGACAGCAGGCCGTTCGCCGTGTTGTTCTTGACCACCGTCGCGCCGAAGCGCACGCCGAGATCGCGCTCGTAGTCGTCGTTGACGATCACGACGCGCGTCTCGATCGAGACCTGGCGCACCGGAATGTCGAGCGTCTGCACGAGCCGGCGGATGTTCTCGAGGTTACGCGACGTGTCGCTCACGAGCAGCGTGTTCGTGCGAACGTCGATCGCGACGCTGCCGCGCTCGGAGAGCAATGCGGCTTTCGAGCTCGACGCAGCGGCCCCGCCACCCGCGGCTCCCGACGCGCTGCCGCCGGTGGCGCTGCCACCGCGAATCAGCGTCGCGAGCTCCGACGCCTTCGCGTAGTTGACCTGGATGAACTCGGAGCGGATCGGCTCGAGCGTCTGCAGCGCCTTCTGAGCTTGCAAGTCGGCCTGTTCGCGCGCGGCGATTTCCTCGGCCGGCGCGACGATGATCACGTTGCCGTTGCGGCGCATGTCGAGGCCCTTGGTCGTCATCACGATGTCGAGCGCCTGGTCCCATGGCACGTTCTGCAGGCGCAGCGTGACGCTGCCCATGACCGTGTCGCTGACCACGATGTTGAGGCCGCTGAAGTCGGCGATCAGCTGGAGAACGGCGCGCGTCTCGAGGTCCTGGAAGTTGAGCGTGAGACGGTCGCCCGTGTACTCGCGGTTCTGGTTGTAAACGCCCGCGGTCGCCGCGGCGGCCTTTGCCGCCGGCGGCTTGAGCTCGAGAGTGAACAGGTTGTCCGTCTGATACGCGACCTGGTCGTACTCGGTCGCGGCGCTCACGACGAGCCGCGCATCACGATTCGCGCGCAGCGCGTCGACCGTGAGCACGGGTGTCGCGAAGTCGGTGACGTCGAGCCGCTTCATGAGCTCGTTCGGGATCGCGGTGTCTTGGAAGTCGACGACGACTGCGGCCGCCTTCCTCGCGCACGTCGACGGTCGTATGCGGGTCGTTGAGCTCGACGACGACTTGACCCGCGCCGTCGGCTGCCGCGCCGGAAATCGATGTTGCGAATCGCGCGCTGGGCCGGTTGCGCGCTGGCGCCGCCGCCGGCGCTGGCCGCGCTGGGCGCAGGTTGCGCCGCGAACGAAGGCTGCGGCGCGCCGCCCGGCGCTTGACCGAGCGTCACGTAGACGCTGTCGCCCTCGACGCGGGTCTGATACGGCACCATGTTGCTCAAGTTCAGGACGATGCGCGTGCGGCCGTTGGCCTCGGCGCGCGAGAATCGACGTGAGCGGTCCCGCGTTCACGTCGCGGCGCCGATTGGCGAGGCCGAGCGCCGTGTTCGGCAAGTCGAGCGAGATCCGCGCCGGGTTGTCGATCGTGAAGGCCATCGGCTCCGGTGCCGTGCCGTTCGTGCGCAGGCGCAGCTCGAGCTGCTGGCCGGGCAGAGGCTGCACGTCGATCGCCTCGAGCCGCAGGTCTTGCGCGCGCACAGCGGACGTCGACAGGGCGAGCGCGAGAGCCCACGCCGCGGCGGCCGCGAAATGGCCGAGCCACGATGAGATCTTCCCGCTTCGAACGGGCGCTGACTTGAGCATACGATTCACTCCCTAAAACTCCCCTGCGGCCTTTACTTGCCGGCGGCCAGAGCGATCTTCGCGGGTCTTTCCAAATACCCGCCCAGACCGTCGGAGATGATTTCCACCAAGCGGATCTCGGAATCGGTGATCGCGACGACGCGGCCGTAGTTCTGGCCGAGGTGATTGCCGACCGTCACGCGGTGCACGAGACCGTCGGCCGTCTGCACGAGACCGAAGCTCGCGCGTTTGTCGGCCAAGGTGCCGACCATGTGCATCGTGTCGAGCGGAAATTGCTCGAGGAACTCGCGCGGCCGGTTCGGATCCGGGCCCGCGACCGCGTTCGGATCGACGCTGACTCGGCGTTGCGGCGCGTCGGCAACGAACGGCGAGCGCCGATCGCCCGGCACGTACGCGAACGTCGGCGCCGGATGCACGGTCGGCAACGCCTCGATGCGACCGCCCGGGCGAGCCTTGACCTCGTCGATGTAAGTGCGCAGATCTTCGTTGCCGCGGCTGCACGCGCTCAGCGCGAGCAAAACGGCAGTCGCTGCGACCGCGCGCGTGAAAACAGCCTTGCGCCCGACCATCACTTCGCCTCCGTCCCCTCGTCCAGATAACGATAAGTCTTGGCCGTCACGTCCAGCGTGAGGGTGCTCGTCGAGTCCTTGTCGGCCGGCTTAATGTCGATGTCATGTAAAGTCACAATGCGCGGCAGTGCAGCGATGCCGCTCACAAATTTGCCGAGCTCGTGGTAGCTGCCGGTGTAGCGCAGCTTGATCGGCAGCTCCGCGTAGAAGTCCTTCTGCACTTCGCCGGTCGGCTGAAAGAGCTTCTCCTCGAGGCCGGCGCCGAGTCCCGTCTGCGAGATGTCGACGAGCAGGCTCGGCACTTCGGTCTTGCCCGGGAGTTGGCGCAGCATCGCGCCGAAGTCGCGCTCGATCTCGGCGAGCTGCGTGCGATACGCGTCGAAGTTCGCGGCTTTGCGCTGGCGATCCTCGAACGCGAGCTTCAGCTCCGTCTCTCGCTGTTTCTCATGGTCGAGCGTCGGCTTGTCGGAGCTCCACACGAAGAAATAGATGCCGAACGCGATCACGGCGACGAATGCGATCGCCACCGCGACGATTCTGAACGGCAACGGCCAACGACCGGGGTCGTTCGTGTCGAGTGCGCGGAGATCGTCGATGATGCTCATTTCGCGCCCCCTTTATTCGCCTTCGCGTTGCCGGCCTTCGCGTCTGCCGGCTTGGCATTGGCCGCCTTCGCCTTGCCCGCTTTGGCGTCGCCCTTCGCATCGTCGTCGCTCGTAGTCGCGACCTGCTGCGCGAACACCTTGAACTGGGACTGATGCTCCGGGCCGTTGCCCGGCACGGTCTGAACGCACGTCGAGTCCCGGATCGCTGAGCCAATCGGACGCGTCGATGTTGCGCATCAGCGTCGAGACGCGTGTGCTCGATTGCGCCATGCCCTGCAGCTCGATTCGGCCGCCGGTCTGCTTGACCTCCGTGAGGTGAACGCCTTCCGGGATGGCTTTGACGATCTCGTCGAACAGGTGCACGACCTCGGGCCGTGACGCGCTGCAACTCGCCGATCACCTTCATGCGTGCGATCAACCGCTCGCGCTGGTTCTCGAGACCCTTGATCTCGTCGATCTGCTTGTCGAGCGCGGCGATCTCGTTCTGCAGGATCGTGTTGCGGTCCCGCTGATTGCTGATCCAGCCCTCCACCGTCAGCTTCGACAAGTAGACGAGCCCGCAAACCGATCACTGCGGCGCCGAGCAGTGCGACGAAGAACTCTTTCTTGCGCTGCTGGCGGAGCTCTGCGCGCCAGGGCAGTAGATTTATTCGTGGCATGTCAGTCGAAGCTCCTCAACGCGAGACCGCACGCGGTCAACAACGCGGTTGCGTCGCGGTCCACGCCTTGCGACTTGGCGCGCGACGAGATCTTCATTTGCCCGAGCGGGTCGCCGATCTGTGTCTGGATGCCGACGCGGCTGCCGATCACGTCCGCGACGCCCGGGATGTTCGCGCAACCGCCGCAGACGAGGATCTGATCCGGTTGCTCGCGGCCGCTGCCCGAGGCGAGGAAGAACTGAAGCGACCGGCTCACCTGCTGCGACATGTCGTCGATGAACGCGTCGAGCACTTCGGGTTGATAGTTGCTCGGCAGACCGCCTTCCTTCTTCGCGCGCCCGGCGTCTTCCATGCTCAGGCCGTAGGTCCGCATGATCTCCTCCGTCAGCTGCTGGCCGCCGAAGGCGAAGTCGCGCGTATAGATGACCTTCAGATCCTTGAGCACGCTGAACGTCGTCGTGCTCGCGCCGAAGTCCACGATCGCAACGAACTTGTCGGAACCCGCGTCCGGCATCTGATGAGTCAGCAACTGGCAGGCGTTCTCGACTGCGAAAGCTTCGACGTCGACGACCCGCGCGCTCAAGCCGGCCGCCTCGACGGCGACCTGGCGCTGCTCGACGTTCTCGGTGCGGGTCGCGACGAGCAGCACGTCGACCATGTCGGGATCCCGATCGCTGTCGCCGATCACCTCGAAGTCGAAGCTGACTTCTTCCATCGGGAACGGGATGTATTGATCCGCCTGGAGCTCGACTTGACCCTCGAGGTCGGTCGAGCTCAGAGACTTCGGCATCTGGATGACTTTCGTGATCGCCGCGTCGCCGCTGATCGCGATCGCGGCCTCGCGCGTCTTCGTGCCCGCGCGCTTGTGCGCGCGCCGAATCGCTTCGCCGACGGCGTCGGCGTCGACGATGGCCTTCTCGTTGATCGCGTTCGGCGGCGTGGGTTCGGCTGCGTAGGAGTCGACCCGGTAGCCCCTTCCGCTGGCCGTGAGCTCGATCAGCTTGACGGAGGAGGTCGTGATGTCCAGGCCGACAAGGGATCCTTTCCGACGGCTCGCAAACACAACTTTTCCTTTCCAACTCGGGAAGTTGGGAGTGAATCCTAGACTTTTCTCAAACGCGCTATTTAACTATAACTCACGGCAGATAAATACCGGTGTGAACCGGCTCTCGGTCTTGTGAGGTTAGTCCCGCCTCAACTAGGCCGCTTGTTTAGAAAGCCCCCGCAAACACTCGATTCGGGCGGGACGGGCTGCGCGGTCTTTAATAGGCGAGCAGGGAGGAATGCTGGCGAAGCGACCGGACCCCCCAATGGCCGGTTCAACTGCTTCGGCAGCCCCGCTATCCTAGACACGCCACGAGTCGTGGCTAGTCCGTAGACCGGAGGCTTTGCGTCCCCACCTTTCAATGGGTTTGCCTAACGCCCGCGGACTATGCACAAAGCCTTAGGTCCTGGCAAGGGCGTAGAATCCAAGTTTAGAAATGAGCGCTTTACCTCAAGATTCTGTTGACGATTTTGACCCTTGCGGCACTGGCCGCGGTCGGGGTCGGCGCGATCGGAGTCGGGGCCTATTACTACGTCGCGCCGAGCCTGCCCAAGGCCGAAGACCTGCGGCACGTGAAGATCGCGGTGCCGTTACAGGTGTTCACCCGCGACGGCCGGCTGATCGCCGAGTACGGCGAGATCAAACGGACGCCGGTGTCCTACGCCGATATCCCGCCGCTGCTCGATCAAAGCCGTTCTCGCCGCCGAGGACGAGCACTTCTTCGAGCATCCCGGCGTCGACTATCGCGGCGTGCTGCGCGGCATCGTCAACGAAATCAGCCCGAACGGCCGTAGCGTGGGCGGCAGCACGATCACCCAGCAGGTCACCCGCACGCTGAACGTGCTCTCGCGGTCCGGCCTGAGCTCGGGCCTGCAGCGCTTCGTCAATAAGTTCAAGGAGTGGATTCTCGCGTTTCGGATCGAGCGCGAGTTCACGAAGCAGGAGATTCTCGAGCTCTATCTGAACACCTATTTCTTCGGGCAACGTTCCTACGGCGTCGTGACCGCGGCGCGCACCTACTTCGGCAAAGACCTCGACGAGCTGACGGTGTCCGAGACGGCGATCCTCGCGGGCATTCCGCAGAGGCCCGCGGACCTGAATCCGATCGCGAGCCCCGAACGCGCCGCCGCGCGGCGCGCTTACGTGCTGCGCCGGATGAACGAGACCGGCGCGATCACCGATGCTCAATACCAAGCGGCGCTCGCCGAGCCGGTCATCGGCAAGCGCTACGGCACCGAGACCCAGGTCGACGCGCCATACGTCGGCGAGATGGTGCGCGCCGAAATGGTCCGGCGCTTCGGCGCGGAGGCCTACACCTCGGGCTTCAAAGTCACGACGACGCTCGACAGCCGGCTGCAAAAGGCCGCGAACCGCGCGATGCACAACACGCTGCTCGCGTACGACGAGCGGCACGGCTATCGAGGTCCGCTCGCGCACGTCGATCTGCCGGCCGGAGCCGGAGACAAGGGCGCCGCGGCCAACGAGCTGCGCGCGCTGCTCGAGGACCACCCGAACGTCGTCGACTACGAGACCGCGGTCGTGCTCGCGGTCGAGCCGCAAAGCGCGCGCGTATTCTTCGCGGACCGCGGCGAGCAAACCATCGGCTTCGACGCGATGTCCTGGGCCGCGCCGTTCGTGAACGACGACGCGGTCGGCACGCGCCCGACGTCGGTTACCGAGGTCCTGAAGGTCGGCGATATCGTTCGCTTCCGTCAGGATGCGGCCGGCCATTGGCGGCTCGCGCAGATCCCCGAGGTCGAGGGCGCGTTCGCGTCGGTCGATCCGCTCGACGGCGGTCTCGTCGCGCTGACCGGCGGCTTCGATTTCTTCCTGAGCAACTACAATCGAGCGACTCAGGCGAAGCGCCAGCCCGGCTCGTCGTTCAAGCCGTTCGTCTATTCGGCCGCGCTGCAAAACGGGTTCACGCCGGCCACGATCGTGAACGACTCGCCGCCGGAGGGCGAATATCAGGCGGAGCTCGAGCGCGTCTGGCGGCCCGAGAACTTCAACAACGAGTACTTCGGGTTCGTGAGCTTGCGCTTCGCGCTCCAGCATTCGTTGAACGCAGTGTCGATTCGGATCGCGAAAGCGATGGGCGTGCCGACCGTTGCCCGCTACATACGCAAGTTCGGCTTCGACGACACGGCGATCCCGAACAATCTCTCGATCGCGCTCGGTGCGGGCGGCGTCGCGCCGCTCGATCTCGTGACGGGATACGCGGCGTTCGCGAACGGCGGCTACCGCGTCGAGCATTATTTCATCCAGAGAATCGCGAGCGCGGCGGGCGAGGTGGTCTACGAAGCGAGGCCCGCCTTCGTGTGCCCGGATTGCGGGCAGCCGACGCCGGTTGCAGTGGCGGACAGCTGCTCGAGGCCGCCGGCGCCGTTGCCGAGCGCGCAGCCGGAGACCGCCGCGCCGGGCGCGGGCCTGACGAACCTCAACGCCGTCGCGCCGCAGATCATCACGCCTCAGAACGCGTTTCTGATGACCGACCTGCTCAAAGACGTAGTGCGTGCGGGCACGGCCGCGAGGGCGCACACGGCGTTCCCCGAGCGGACGGATCTCGCCGGCAAGACCGGCACGACGAACGAGGGTCACGACACGTGGTTCGTCGGCTTCAACTCGGACGTCGTCGCGGCCGCGTGGGTGGGCTTCGATCAGGACCGGTCGCTCGGCGGCAAAGAGCAGGGCGGCCTCACGGCAATCCCGATGTGGATCGATTACATGCGCGACGCGCTCGCGAACGAGCCCGAGCACACGCTCCCGCGGCCGGTCGGAATCGTCGAGTACCGAATCAATCCGACCAGCGGCCTGATCGCGAACGACGCCGCGCGCGACACGGTGTTCGAGAAATTCGACATCGACAACGTCCCGGCGCGTGAGCCGGCTCAGGGGTTCGTCGCGCCCGATTCGACGACGCCGACGACGCCCGCGCGCGCGGGCGATCCGCTGTTCGAGTGACGATCGCGCGCGGCGCGCGCCCGAGGAGGCGGACCGATGCCCGGCCGAAGATCGCGTAGCCCTGCGCACGCCACCCATGGGATGCGAGAGCGGCTCGCGCACGAGGCGGCGCGTGTGATGGCCGAGAGCGGCATCGAGGACTTCGGGCTCGCGAAGCGCAAGGCCGCGGAGCGGCTCGGCGTCGCGCGGCGCGGGCGCGTTACCGACGAACGCCGAGATTCAGATCTGCCTGGCGGAGCGGCTGCGAATCTTCGAGCCGGACGACACCCAAGGACGGCTCGAGAGTTTGCGGCGCGTCGCCGCCGATGTGATGCTCGATCTCGAGCCCTTCGCGCCGCGTCTCGTCGGCGCGGTGCTCGAGGGAACCGTGACGATCGCGTCCGGCGTGGAGCTGCACGTGTTCGCCGACGCGCCGGAGCTCGTCGCGGCGGAGCTCGAGCGCAACGGCACGCCGGTGCGCGACTGCCAGCGCCGCTACCGACTCGACGCCGCGACGACCGTTCAGAGGCCGGGCTTTTGCTTCGAGCGCGACGGGGAGGAGATCGAGGTGTTCGTGTTTCCGGAGCGCAGCGCTCATCAAGCGCCGCTGAGCCCCGTCGATCAGAAACCGATGCGCCGCGCGCGCGCGCGGCGCGGTGCTCGCGCTGCTTCAGCCCTAGCGCTTGCTGACCGGGAGGTAGTCGCGCCTGCCGCGCCCGACGTAGAGCTGGCGCGGCCGCCCGATGCGCGTCTCGGGATCGGACACCATCTCGCGCCAATGCGTCACCCAGCCGACCGTGCGCGCGATCGCGAACATCACGGTGAACATCGACTTCGGGATGCCGAGCGCGCGGTAGATGATCCCCGAGTAGAAGTCGACGTTCGGGTACAGGTTCTTCTCGACGAAGTACTCGTCCTTGAGCGCGATCTCCTCGAGCTTCAGCGCGAGCTCGAACAGCGGCTGGTCGTTGCGCTGGCCGAGCTTCTCGAGCACGCGATGACACATCTTGCGAATGATCGCGGCGCGCGGATCGTAGCTCTTGTAGACCCG
Source organism: uncultured Gammaproteobacteria bacterium (assembly GCA_963699925.1). Lineage (GTDB taxonomy): Bacteria > Pseudomonadota > Gammaproteobacteria > Steroidobacterales > Rariloculaceae > FEN-1219. Next base: position 144,037 of record CAVOVT010000005.1, read on the forward strand.
GTGGCCGAAGCCCATGAGCCGGAACGAGTCGTTCTTGTCCTTCGCCTTGGCGATGTACTTGCCGATCTGCTCGACGGTGCCGATCTGCTCGAGCATGTTGATCACGGCTTCGTTCGCGCCGCCGTGCGCAGGGCCCCAGAGCGCCGACATCCCGGCGGCGATCGCCGAATACGGGTTCGTGCCGGAGCTGCCCGCGAGGCGCACGGTCGACGTGCTGCAGTTTTGCTCGTGGTCCGCGTGCAGGATGAACAGCAGATCGAGCGCTTCGGCCGCGACCGGATTGATCGTGTATTCGTCGGACGGCACGGCGAAAAACATGTGCAGCAGGTTGCTGCAATAGTCGAGCCGGTTCTGCGGATAGACGAACGGCTGGCCGAGCGAGTGCTTGTAAGCCGCCGCGGCGATCGTCGGCAGCTTGGCGATGATCCGGTGCGCGAACGTGTCGCGGTCCGCGGGGTTTCGGATGTCCGTGCTGTCGTGATAGAAGGCCGACATCGAGGCGACCACGCCGCTCAGCATCGCCATCGGGTGCGCGTTGTGGTGGAAGCCGTTGAAGAAGCGCAGCAACGACTCGTTGATCATCGTATGCGTGCGGATCGAGCGGTCGAACGCGCTCAGCTGCGGCTGCGACGGCAGCTCGCCGTGCAGCAGGAGGTACGCGACCTCGATGAAGCTCGAGACTTCGGCCAGCTGCTCGATCGGATAGCCGCGATAGAGCAGCACGCCCTCTTCGCCGTCGATGTACGTGACCGAGCTCTCGCAGCTTGCGGTCGCCGCGAATCCGGGGTCGAACGTGAACACGCCACGGTCGCCGTAGAGGTGCCCGACCTTGAGCACCTCGGGCCCCAGCGTCCCGGTCAGGACCGGCAATTCGATCTTGGTGCCATCCGGGGCAATCAGCGTGTAGCTTTTGCTGTTGGCCATGCAACATCCCTGACAAGCGAGAACGCGAAGCGAGCCGAGCCGCCGGAGTCTATAGCAGCCCCGAGCAGCGGTTCAAACGACGAGCGAGGTCAGCTCGCGGCCTTGGCGTAGCGCTTGCGGAACTTGTCGACGCGCCCGCCGCTGTCGACGATCTTTTGCTTGCCCGTGTAGAACGGATGGCACGAGGAGCAAACCTCGACGTGCAGGTCTTGGCCGAGCGTCGAACGAGTCGTGAACTCGTTGCCGCAGCTGCAGACGACTTTGATCTCGGCGTAATTCGGATGGATCTCGGCTTTCATGAGCGGTGCTCCGAGCGGGCGCGCAAGAATAAGGCCCGAGACCCCCGAAAACAAGGCCGCGCAGCGGCTGCGCCCCGCCGCCGGCTTTATCCACAGAATCTGTGAGTAACTCTGTGCAGATCGCTTGTGCGCGGCGCGCCGAGCGCCGTCCCGAAACAGTTTTGTCGCGTTTGATCAAAAAACAACCACCGATGCCGACGTGAGTATTTTCAATTACTTAGACGTTTCAATCAGACCTCGGCGGGCAGGAAAACGGCGCAAAGCACTTGTTTCTAGAGATACGTCAAGCCGGTGTGCATAAAAGCCGCCCGGCCGACGTTCTGAAAGTCGCCGGCCGGCTAGTCGCCGCGAAGAGCGGCTGGCTAGCGCGACGAGCGCCTGCCCACGGTGGCTCACGAGATTCTTGGCGGCCGGGCCGAGCTCCGCCGCGGTCAACCCGGTGGCGGGATCCACGAATACGGGGTCGTAGCCGAAGCCTCCCGTCCCGCGCGGCTGCAGCGCGATACGTCCTCGCCACTCGCCGGACGCGATCAGCGGGCGCCGGGTCGTCGGCCGAGCCGAGCGCGACCAGCACGCAGTAGAAACGGGCGCCACGCCGGCCGTCGGGCACGGAGCGTAGCGCATCGAGCAGCTTCGCGATGTTCGCGCGCTCGTCGGCCGCCTCGCCCGCATACCGCGCGGAGCGCACGCCGGGCTCGCCGCCGAGCGCGTCGACGCAGAGGCCGGAATCGTCGGCGATCGCGGGCAGGCCCGCTCGCGCGGGCAGCGTGCCGCGCTTTCGCGAGCGCGTTCTCGACGAACGTCGTGCCCTCTTCGCTGGCCGCGGCCGATGCCGAGCTCGGTTTGCGGGACGAGCTCGAGGTCGAGCCCCGCGTCGCGAAAGAGCGAGCGAAGCTCGACGAGCTTGCCGCGGTTGCCGGTGGCGAGAACCCAGCGCCGCCCGGCGCTCACTTCGCGAGGATCTCGGCTTGAGCCGCGATCAGCTGCTCGATTCCGCGTCCCGCGAGCGCGAGCAGCGCGTCGAGCTCCGTGCGCTGCAGCGCGTGACCCTCGGCCGTGCCCTGAATCTCGACGTAGCCGCCGGCGTCGTTCATCACGACGTTCATGTCGGTCTCGGCCTCGGAGTCTTCTTGGTAGTCGAGATCGAGGATTGGAACGCCTTGATAGACGCCGACCGAGATCGCCGCGACCTGGCCGTGGATCGGATTGCGCGGGATCTTCCGCGTCTTCACGAGATGGTCCGCCGCGAGCGCGAGCGCAATGTAGCCGCCGGAAATGGCCGCGGTTCGCGTGCCGCCGTCGGCCTGAAGCACGTCGCAATCGACGGTGATCGTGTTCTCGCCGAGCGCTTCGCGATCGACCACCGAGCGCAAGCTGCGGCCGATCAGCCGTTGGATCTCGAGCGTTCGGCCGGCCTTGCTTGCCCTTGCTCGCCTCGCGCTGCGTGCGCGTGTGCGTCGCGCGCGGCAACATTCCGTACTCCGCGGTGACCCAGCCCTGCTGCTTGCCCTTGAGGAACGGCGGCACCTTAGGCTCGATCGACGCGGTGCAGAGCACGCGCGTGTCGCCGAATTCCGCGAGCACCGAGCCCTCGGCGTGGCGCGTGTAGCGCGGCGTGAAGCGCACCGCACGCAGCTCGTCGGGACGGCGTCCGCTCGGGCGCATCGTTGACTCCTTGGGCTTTCGAGGTTGGAACAGCTTAGCAGCTCGACGCGGCGGCGCCGCGCTCGGGCTAGTCGCCGAGCCAGCGCACGGCGGCGACGCTCGTGTTGTCGCTGTACGGCGAGTTGCGCGCGACCGCGCGCTCGGCGAGTGAACGCACGGAGCGGTCGAGCGATTCCTGGCCGTGCGCGCTGAGCGCCGCGATGTCGGCGTCATCGACTCCGGACCACACGCCGTCGGTGCAGACGAGCAGCACGTCGCCGGGCGACAGCTTGCTTTCGACCCGTCACGCTCATGTCGGGCAGCGGCGCGTCGCCGCCAAGGCAGCATTCGACGAAGTTGCGCATCGGATGCCCGCGCAGCTCGTGCTCGTGGATCAGCCCTTCGCGCAGCAAGAGCTCGACATGGCTGTGGTCGCGCGTGCGCTCGCGGATCGTGCCCTCGCGCAGCTGGTACACGCGGCTATCGCCGACGTGCGCCCAGTAGGAGCCCGCGTCTTGCACGAGGCACACCGCGCACGTCGCGCGCGGCTTGTGATCGAGCGCGACGTCCTTGCCGAGCTTCACGACCCGGTCGTGCGCGCGCGCGAGCGCGAGCGTGAGAAAGCCCTGTGGATCGAAGACCGGGGTCGGCGACTCGGCGAAGCATTCCTTGAGCGTCGCGACGGTGACCTCGGCCGCGCGCGCGCCGTGCGCGTGGCCGCCCATGCCGTCGACGACGACCATCAACAGCGCGTCGTCGTGCGCAATGACGTCGACTCGATCTTGGTTCTCCGGCCGATTGCCGGCCAGGCTCAACTTTGCAATGCTCGACGCGCACGAATTCCCGACCGGCCTCCGCTATCCCTCGACCCTCGCCCTGACGCCGCGCGTGCGAGCGCGGATTGCCCGACGCCGCTGTTGTAAACTCGCTTGCCGCAATGCGGCGCACAGATTGGCTCAAACATTGGGCGGACTCAATCGAATGCCTCACAGCATGACGGGATTTTCGACGGCGGAGGAAACGATTCCGCCGTTTCGCGTCGTTTGGGAGATCCGCAGCGTCAACCATCGTTTCCTCGAGCTGTCGTTCAGGATGCCGGACGAGCTGCGCGCGATCGAGCCGGAATGCAGGAGCCTGATCGGCGCGTCCGTGAGTCGCGGCAAGGTCGACTGCACGCTCAAGGTCGTCGCCGCGGACGCGCAGCGCTCGAGCGCGGCGCGCTCGTCGGCGACGCGCTCGCCGCAGTCAAGGCGCTCGAAGCCGAAGTGCACGCGGCTTTTCCCGGCGCGGAGCGGCTGTCCGTCGGGGAGATCCTGCGGTGGCCCGGCGTCGTCAAGGGGCCCGGAGCAGGACGTCGCCGCGCTCGGCGGCCCCGCGTTGCTGCGCTGCCTCGGCGCCGCGCTCGCGGCGTTCGCGCGCGCTCGACGGCGCGAGGGCGAGCGGATCGCGGAGCTGCTCGAGAAGCGCGCCGTGGGGATCACGGCGTTGCTCGATGCTGCGCGGCCGCTGCTCGACGGCGCGCAGAACCGTTATCGCGACAAGCTCCGCGAGCGGCTCGAGCGGCTCGACGTGCAGGCCGAGCCCGAGCGGCTCGAGCAGGAGCTTGCGCTGATCGCCCAGCGCATCGACGTCGCCGAGGAGGTGGACCGGCTCGACGGCCACGTCGCCGAAATCCGCGCGACGCTCGCGCGCAGCGAGCCGATCGGCCGGCGCCTCGATTTCCTGATCCAAGAGCTGAACCGCGAGGCGAACACGTTCGCGTCGAAGGTTCAGGACGAGGCGCTCACTCGCACGGCCGTCGAGCTCAAGGTTCTGATCGAGCAGATGCGCGAGCAGGTGCAAAACCTCGAATGACGATTGCCACTGCTGTGCGCTGTCCTGCGGCGGCGGTCGTCGACACGCTCGTTCGCCCGCGATTACATGGGTCAGCGGATCTCAACCGTGCGCCGCTAGGAGTACCGCAGCGAGTATCATGCCCACCGCGGTTGCTCCATGAATGCCGAACGCCGCGTTCTTCCGACCCCCATTTGTCAGGACGACAATGGCGTCGCCGAGCGGGATCAGCGAGAGAACCAGGATCAACCACCAGAGTCCCGGAGCCCCAGCGAGGATCGCGACGATGACCAGCACACCGGAAACGATGTCGCGGACTCCTTTGACTTGCCACCAGCCACGCGCGTCGCGTTCCAAGAGCCGTGGCAGGCCGAATCCGGCCGCGTTCCGCTCCGATCCGGCTGTGTAAGCCAATCCGATCGCAACGATACCGAGCGCGACTATCCACGCTATTGCCAAGCCTGCGATACGCACTTCGTTCCTCCCGTCCTGGGAATGCCTATGTGGATACCTGTCTCACGTTTGACGATCCGAGCATGCAGCGGTTCAGGTTCTCGAGTGCCTCGAAGCGTCCTCGTGCATGAACGAACGTAAGCGCGCGATAGGCGGCGCCAAGGCGAGAAAGCGCGCCGCGCAGGCGCGGCGCGGCCGACCGAGGTCGACGGCCGCTCACCCGCCGGCGCGCGGGGGGCTCTGGGTGATCGCCGCGCCATCCGGCGCAGGCAAGACTTCGCTCGTGCGCAAGCTGCTCGAGCGCGACCCGCGGCTCCGCTTTTCGATCTCGTACACGACGCGCAACCCACGCAAGTCGGAGAAGCACGGCCGCGATTACTTCTTCGTGGACAAGGCCGAGTTCCGAAAGCGCGTGAAGCGCGGCGCGTTCCTCGAGCACGCGCGGGTATTCGACAACTGGTACGGCACGAGCGGCGAGCACGTCGACGAGCTGCGCGACGCGGGCCATACCGTGCTGCTCGAGATCGACTGGCAGGGCGCACAACAGGTCCGCAAGCGCGCGCCGGATGCGCAGACGATCTTCATCCTGCCGCCGAACGCCGCGGAGCTCGAACGGCGCTTGCGCGCCCGGGGCACGGACGCCGAGGCGACGATCCAGCGCCGGCTGCGCGACTCGCTCGGCGACATGACGCACTGGGACGAATTCGAGCATCTGATCGTGAACGACGACTTCGAGGCGGCGCTCGCGCGGCTCGCGGCCGTGATCGGCGGCGCGGACCGGAGCCATCGTACGGCGTTACCCGCGGTCCGAGCTGCGGCCGAGGCGATCCTTCGCAGCGGCGACAAGGCTTGAGAATTGGTCCGTCGAGGCCGTCTTGCAGTACACTGACAGATCCTGCGCCCAAGGAGGGCAGCCCGGATGGCCCGAATCACCGTAGAAGATTGCCTCGAGAAGATCCCGAACATGTTCCAGCTCGTGCTCGTCGCGGCGAAGCGCGCGCGCCAGCTCGCGAACGGCGCCCATCCTATGGTCGATTGGGAGAACGACAAGCCGACGGTCGTCGCGCTCCGGGAGATCGCCGACGGCTATGTGAACGAAGAGATCCTCACGCAACGCGACCAGCCCGTCGAAGACCTGCTCGACCTGAGCGCGGTGTCGCCCGCCGATGCCCGGACGACTTGCTGGGATCGAGACCGATCTCGATCGGCGACTGAGCGCCATCCGCAAGAGGCGCCGGCCAACGCCGGTCATTAGCTAGCCGCCATGGATTATGGTGCCGCCATCGAACGAACCTTCTCGTCGGTGTGGCGCACCGACGATTTTGGCCGCCTGGTCGGCCAGCTCGAGACGTACCTGCCGAGCGCGGATTTGCCCGGCATCCAGGCCGCGTACGAGTACAGCGCGAAGGCCCACGAGGGCCAACAGCGGCGCAGCGGCGACGCGTACATCACTCATCCCGATAGCCGTCGCGGAGATCCTCGCGGGGCTACACCTCGACTCGGGCTCGATCAAAGCCGCGCTACTGCACGACGTGCTCGAGGACACCTCGAGCACGCTCGCGGACATCGAGAGCCGCTTCGGCAAAGACGTTGCGCTGCTCGTGGACGGCGTGAGCAAGATCGATCACCTGCGCTTCGACAGCGCGGCCGAGGCGCAGGCCGAGAGCTTCCGCAAGATGCTGCTCGCGATGGCGAAAGACTTGCGCGTGATCCTCGTGAAGCTCGCCGACCGCACGCACAACATGCGCACGATCCAGTCGCTGCCGCTCGAGAAGCAGCGCCGGATCGCGCGTGAGACGCTCGACGTCTACGCGCCGATCGCGAACCGGCTCGGTGTCTACACGCTGAAGGTCGAGCTCGAGGACCTCGGCTTCAAGACGTTCTACCCGTTCCGCTACCGAGTGCTGCAGCGCTCGCTGCGCCGCGCGAAGGGCAATCAGCGCCAGCTGCTGCGCAAGATCGAGGGCAAGCTCACGAAGGGCCTCGCCGAGGCGAAGATCCCGGCGCGCGTGCACGCGCGCGAGAAGCATTTGTACAGCATCTACCTCAAGATGCACCGCAAGCAGGCGCACTTGTCGGACATCGTCGACGTCTACGGCGTGCGGGTCATCGTGCCGGACGTCGACATCTTGCTACCGCGCGCTCGGCGTGACGCATCAGCTGTTCAAGCCGATGCCGGGCCGCTTCAAGGACTACATTTCCATCCCGCGCGTGAACGGCTACCAGTCGCTGCACACGACGCTGTTCGGGCCGAACGGCATCCCGCTCGAGGTCCAGCTCCGCACCGAGGAGATGGACAAGGTCGCCGAGCGCGGCGTCGCGGCGCATTGGTCGTACAAGGCCATCGACAAGCACACCTACAGCACGGAAGAGCGCGCGCGCGAATGGCTCTCGGGGCTCATGGAGATGGAGCGCGCGGCGAACTCGGAGGAGTTCCTCGAGACGGTCAAGGCCGACCTCTTCCCCGACAAGGTCTACGTGTTCACGCCGAAGGGCGACATCATGCGGCTGCCGCGCGGCGCGACCGCCGTGGACTTCGCCTACGCGGTGCACACCGACATCGGCGACCGCTGCGTCGCGGCCAAGATCGACCGCCGGCTCGTGCCGCTGAAGACGATGCTGCACAACGGCGAGACCGTCGAGATCGTGACCGCGCGCGGCGCGCGGCCGAATCCGAACTGGGTGAACTTCGTCTCGACCGCGAAGGCGCGCAACGCGATCCGCGGCTATCTCAAGAACTTGAAGCGCGACGAGGCGCAGGAGCTCGGCCGGCGTCTGTTGAACCAGGAGCTCATGCCGTACTCGCTGAGCCTGCGGAAGCTGCCGAAGGCGCGGCTCGAGTCGCTGCGCGCCGAGCTCGAGCTCAAGGACGACGAGGCACTCTTCGAGCAGGTGGGTCTGGGCGAACGGCTCGCGCCGGTCATCGCGGGCATGCTCGCGCAGCAGACCGAAGAGACGGAATCGCACGCGGCCTCGCGCAAGCCGCTCGAGATCGCGGGCACCGAAGGCATGGTCGTGAACTATGCGCGCTGCTGCTACCCGATCCCGGGCGACGAGATCATCGGCTTCATGTCGAGCGGCCGCGGCATCGTGATCCACCGCGACAACTGCCGCAATCTCGCGGAGTACCGCAAGCAGCCCGCGAAGTGGATTCCGGTGAACTGGACGAAGGGCGTCAAGGGCGAGTTCGACACCGAGATCCAGGTCCGCACGCTCGACCGCGTCGGCCTGCTGGCCGAGGTCGCGGGGCGGATTTCCGCGACGCACACGAACATCGAGCACGTGCGCGTCGACACCGAAGGCGACGCGTCGGCGCTGTACTTCGGCTCAAGGTCCGCGACCGCCGCCAGCTCGCGCAGGTCGTTCGCAGCATCCGCTCGATACCGGGCGTCGGTGCGCGTCACGCGCAGCACCGGCTAATCACTCGACGAACGAGAACGAGATGGCGAAGCAAGCGATCCAGACGAAGGACGCGCCGGCCGCGATCGGCACGTACAGCCAGGCGATCCGCGCGGGCAACACGATCTATCTGTCGGGCCAGATCCCGCTCGACCCGAAGTCGATGCAGCTCGTGACTGGCGACACTCGCGCGGAGATCGCGCGCGTGTTCGACAACCTCGCGGCGGTCGCCTCGGCGGCGGGCGGCTCGCTCGCGAACGCAGTGCGGATCACCGTCTACCTCACGGACCTCAAGAACTTCTCGCTCGTCAACGAGGTCATGGCGGAGTACTTCAAGGAGCCGTATCCAGCGCGCGCCGCAATCGGCGTCGCCGCGCTGCCGCGCGGCGCGGCCGTCGAGGTCGACGCCGTGCTCGTCGTCTGAGGCTCCCCGCCGGGCAGTCGCGTATCGCGCCACAGCCGGAATCTGCGTTCGAACGTCCGGTCGACAGCCTCGCGGGCGTCGGGCCGAAGGTCGCCGAGCGCCTCGCGAAGCTCGGCGTGCGCACGATCGGCGACCTGCTCTGCCTGCTTCCGCAGCGCTACGAGGACCGCACGGCGATCGCGGCGATCGGCGCACTCGTGCCGGGCGAGAAGGCGCTGGTCGAGGGCACGATCGAGCTGGCGGAAGTCGCGATTCGGCGCCGCCGCTCGCTGCTTTGCCGCGTCGCCGACGGCACCGGCGCGGTCACGTTGCGCTTCTTCCACTTCACGCGCTCGCAGCAGGACACGCTGGTCCGCGGCGCGCGCGTGCGCTGCTACGGCGAGGTGCGTGCGGGCCCGACCGGTCTCGAGATGGTCCATCCCGAGACGCGCGCGCTGACCGCGGCGGAGCCCGCGCCCGACTCGACGCTCACGCCGATCTATCCGAGCACCGAAGGGCTGCATCAAGCATTGCTGCGCCGGCTCGTCGGGCGGGCACTGGCCGTGCTCGAGCGTCAGCCGCTCGTCGACTACCTCGGCGACTTGCTCGACGGGCGGCGCGGAGCGGGCGGGACGCGGTCTGCACGCTCACCGGCCGCGGCCGACGCCGACGCGCCCGCGCTGTCCGCCGCGCTCGAGCTGCTCCATCGTCCGCCGCAGGACGCGCCGACCGCGCTGCTCACGACGGGCCGTCATCCGGCCCAGCGCCGGATCGCGCTCGAGGAGCTGGTCGCGCAGCGGTTATCGCTCAGGGCTTCGGCGGACGCGATTCGGAGCGAGCGCTCGTGGCCGCTTCCCGAGCCGCGCGAGGCGCTCGCGCGCCTTCGGGGCGGTCTTCCGTTTCCGCTCACGCGCGCGCAGGAGCGGGCGTTCGCGGAGATCCTCGCGGACCTCGGCCGCGCAGACGCCGATGAACCGGCTGCTGCAAGGCGACGTAGGCTCGGGCAAGACCGTGGTCGCGGCGCTCGCTGCTCTCGTCGCGGCGGCCGCCGGCAAGCAGACCGCTGTGATGGCGCCGACCGAGCTGCTCGCCGAGCAGCACGCCGCGAGCTTCGGGCGCTGGCTCGGCGCGCTCAGGCTGCGGCGTCGCGACACTGCTCGGCTCGCAGAGCGCGCGCGAGCGTGCGGCGTCGCTCGACGCGATCGCCGCCGGCCGCGCTGCCGTCGCGATCGGCACGCACGCGCTGTTCCAGGAAGGCGTCGCGTTCGATCGGCTCGCGCTCGTGATCGTCGACGAGCAGCACCGCTTCGGCGTACAGCAGCGCCTGAGGCTCAAGCGGAAGGGCGAGCGCGAGGCGCGCACGCCGCACCAGCTGATCATGACCGCGACGCCGATCCCGCGGACGCTCGCGATGACCGCGTACGCGGATCTCGATTGCTCGGTGATCGACGAGCTGCCGCCGGGCCGCCAGCCCGTGCTGACCTCGGTGTTGCCCGAGAGCCGGCGCTCCGAGCTCGTCGAGCGTGTCGCGGCGCATTGCGCCACGGCGAAGCAGGCGTACTGGGTGTGTCCGTTGATCGACGAGTCCGAGGCCGTGGAGTCGAGCGCCGCGAGCGCGCTCGTCGAGGAGCTGCGCGCTGCTTTGCCGAAAGCGCGCGTCGGCCTGATTCACGGCCGCATGCGCGCGGCGGACAAGGAAGCGACGATGCGCGCGTTCAAGGCCGCCGAGCTCGATCTCCTCGTCGCGACGACGGTGATCGAGGTCGGCGTCGACGTGCCGAACGCCTCGCTGATGATCGTGGAGAACGCCGAGCGGATGGGCCTCGCGCAGCTGCATCAACTGCGCGGTCGCGTCGGCCGCGGCACCGCGGCCTCGCACTGCGTGCTGCTCTACAAACCGCCCTTGGGCCCGCTCGCTCGCGAGCGGCTCGGCGTGCTGCGGGCGACCACCGACGGCTTCGCGGTCGCGCAAAAGGATCTCGAGCTCCGCGGCCCGGGCGAGGTGCTCGGGACGCGGCAGACCGGCGTGCTGCAGCTGCGCGTCGCCGATCTCGTGCGCGATGCGGATCTCTTGCCGCGCGTGATCGAGATTTCCGACGCCCTGCTCGAGAGCCATCCCGAGCGCGTCGCGCCGTTGATCCGGCGTTGGAGCCGCGGTGCAGGCCGAGTTCGCGAAGGTCTAGCGCGGGTCGCGAATTGCCGCCCACGCGCGCGCGCCCCTAGAATCGCGCGAGCATCGAGATTGCGGAGTCGCGGAGCGGCGTTGAACGAAAGTACGGAGAGCGAGGCACCGGCGAGGCACCGGCGAGCGCCACGGCGTTCACACGCACCGTGCGCATCGGCATTGCGCCCGCGCCGAAGCGATTGTCGCCTTGGGAGCTCGCGCGAATCCTCGCGAGCCACTATTCCCGCTACGGGCGCCTCATGCGCCTGCACCGGCCGATCGGCATCTGGCTGCTGCTGTTCCCGACGTTGTGGGCCGAGTGGATCGCGGCCGCGGGCAAGCCCCAGCAGCACGTGTTCCTGATCCTCGTCGTCGGCACGATCGTCGCGCGCTCGGCGGGCTGCGTGATCAACGACTTCGCCGACCGGCGGATCGACGCGCACGTCGAGCGCACCGCCGACCGGCCGCTGGCGACCGGCGAGGTCGCGCCGATCGAGGCGTTGTTGCTGTTCGCCGCGTTGATGCTGATCGCGCTCGGCCTCGTGCTCACGCTGAACAGGCTCACCGTGCTGCTCGCGATCGTCGGGCGCGGCGGTCACGGTCGTGTACCCATTCATGAAGCGCTTCTTTTCGGCGCCGCAGTTCGTGCTCGGCATCGCGTTCGCGTGGGGCGTGCCGATGGCGTTCGCGGCCGAGCTCGGGAGGGTGCCGAGGCTCGGCTGGCTCTTGTTCCTCGCGGCCGTGATATGGGTCGTCGTGTACGACACGCAGTACGCGATGGCCGACCGAGACGAAGACTTGGCGATAGGCGTGCGCTCGACCGCGATCCTGTTCGGCGACCTCGACCGGATCGTCGTCGGCGCGTTGCAGGTATTGCTGCTCGTGACGCTCGTGCTCGTCGGCCGCGACGCGCAGCTCGGCGCGTGGTACTGGGGCGGGCTCGTGGCCGGCTCGGCTTGCGCTTTCCATCAGCAGTATCTGCTCAAGGATCGCGAGCCGGGCTTCTGCTTCCGCGCGTTCGCGAACAACGCGTGGTTCGGAGCGAGCGTGTTCTGCGGGATCGTGCTCGACTATCTCTTCCGCGGCTGACGGGCTCTCATTGCCCGCGCTCGAGCGTGCGCGCGACCGCCCAGACGTCGCAGCGCCCGGCGCCGGCGCCCCGCAGCGCGGCCGCGAACGCGTTCACGGTCGCACCGGTCGTCACGACGTCATCGACGACTGCGAGCCGCGCGCCTTCGAGATCGCGGTCGACCGCGAAAGCCGTCGCGACGTTCGCGAGCCTCTCTGCTGCGCCGCGACCGGCCTGCGCCACTTGCGTGCCCCGCCGATGGATCCCCGCGAGCAGCACCGGCCGCTCGAGCGCCCGGCCGAGCGTGCGTGCGATCTCCGCCGCCTGGTTGAAGCCGCGCTCGCGAAAGCGTCGCGCGTGCAGCGGCACCGGCACGAGCGCGTCGACGTCGCGCGCCGCGTCGCGCAGGTCATCGATGACCGCGAGCGCGAGCGTGCGCCCGAGTCGGCGGGCCCCGCGGTACTTCAGCGCATGCACGTAGCCGTCGAGCGGGGCTGCATACGCGAACGGCGCCCGCACGCGCTCGACGTGCCACGTCCGCCCGCGGCGCGGGCAGCTCGCGACCGGCCGCTCGAGACCGCAGCGCTCGCACGCGTCGGCAACGCGCCGTAGGGCTGCGCGACAAACGGCGCAGAGGCCGGCGCGCGACGCCTCGGCGCAGCCGGGGCACACCTCCAAGAACAGCTGCTCGAGCATTCCGTCGCCGCCCGCCCATCGTCAACCAGGAGGGGCGCCGGAAGTTGACAGCCTCCCGGCGGGCCATGATGCTGGCCCGCGTCGACGGCCGGGCACGAGCACACAATGTCTGCACTCGAGCGGGAAATCCTGGGTGACGCGCGCGTGGGCGCCGGGCCCCGCGGCGATTGGACGCAGGAGCAAGTCGAGGCGCTGTACGCGCTGCCGCTGAACGATCTGCTCTATGCGGCTCAGTGGGTGCACCGCCAGCACTTCGACCCGAACACGGTGCAGGTATCCACGCTGTTGTCGATCAAGACCGGCGCGTGCCCGGAGGATTGCGCCTACTGCCCGCAAAGCATCCGCTTCGCGACCGACGTCGACACACATCCGCTGCTGTCGCTCGAGGAGGTCCGCGCGGCCGCACAGCGAGCGAAGGACTCGGGCGCCACGCGGTTTTGTATGGGCGCGTCCTACCGGGGGCCGAAGGACTCGCAGCTCGAGCCGATCGCCGAGATGATCGCGACCGTCAAGGAGCTGGGGCTCGAAACCTGCGCGACGCTCGGGCTTCTGAAGCCCGGGCAGGCCGAGCGGCTCGCGGAGGCCGGGCTCGACTACTACAACCACAACCTCGACTCGTCGGAGCAGTTTTACTCGAAGATCATCAGCACGCGGACCTATCGCGACCGGCTCGAGACGCTCGCGCGCGTGCGCGCGGCCGGGATCAAGGTCTGCTGCGGCGGCATCCTCGGCATGGGCGAGACGCGTAGCGATCGCGCCGCGCTGCTCCGGACGCTCGCGACGCTCGATCCGCAGCCCGAGAGCGTGCCGATCAACGACCTCGTGCCCGTGCCCGGCACGCCGCTCGCGGGCTCCGAAGCGCTCGATCCGTTCGAGTTCGTGCGCACGGTCGCGGTCGCGCGAATCCTGATGCCGCGCTCGCACGTGCGCCTGTCCGCGGGCCGAGCGAGCTTCAGCGACGAGCTACAGGCGCTTTGCTTCCTCGCAGGCGCAAACTCCATCTTCTATGGCGAGAAGCTGCTCACGACCGGCAATCCCGATACCGAGGCCGACCGGCGCCTGTTCGGCCGCTTGGGGCTCGCGCCCGAGCCGCGAGCCGGCTGAGCACGCCCGCGCGCGAGCGCGCGTCGACGCCCGCGAGCGAAGCCCGCGATGAGCGTGAGCCTCGACAGCGCGCTTCCCGAAGCGGGCGCGACCCGGCGCGCGTTCGACCGAGCCACGAGCTTCGACGACGCGAGCTTCGTTCACGACGAGACGCGGCGGCGGCTGCTCGAGCGCCTCGATCTCTTCGATCTCGCACCGCGCGTCGCCGTCGACCTCGGCTGTGCGACGGGTCGCGGCGCGCTCGCGCTCGCAAGCCGGTATCCCGGCGCCCGCGTGCTCGCGGTCGACTCGAGTGCGGCCATGCTGCGCGCCGCGCGTGTGCGCGCCGGCGCCGCGCCGTCGGTCGCGGCGCTCGGCGGCGACGCGCAACGGCTGCCGCTGCGCGATCAGTGCGTGCAGCTGATCCTCGCGAACCTCGTGTTGCCCTGGTGCCGGCCGCCGGCGCTGTTCGCGGAGGCCGCGCGCGTGCTCGCGGAGGGTGGCCTGCTGCTCTTCGCTACGCTCGGCCCGGACTCGCTGCGCGAGCTCCGAGCGGCCTGGGGCGCCGTCGACTCCGCGCTGCACGTGCACGCGGCTTTCGACTTGCAGGACGTGGGCGACCTCGCGCTCGCGGCGGGGCTCGCCGAGCCCGTGATCGACGTCGACCGGCTCGAGGTCACCTATTCGAGCGTCGCGAGGCTCGTGGCTGACTTGCGCTCATGCGCGGCCGTGAACGTCGCGGCCGGCCGGCGCCGCGGGCTAACCGGCCCTCGGCGCTGGCATGCGTTCGAGCGCTCGCTCGCGGGCAGTGGCGGCGGTGCCCGCTTCGCGATCACGCTCGAGCTCGTGCTGGGCCAAGCGTGGGGGAGCGGACCGCGTCAGATGCGCCGTGGCGAGGGGTCCGCCGAGATCGCCGTCCCGCTCGCGACTTTGCGGAGGCGCGCATAGGCAACTAGGTCGCCTGCACAACCGGCGCTCGCGTCGACTCTGCTAGAATGCGCGCCGCACGCGCGCGGAGCGCGCGGTGCTCCGCCGGATCAACAACTCTGCAGGATGCATGACGATTATTGGTTTCAGCGCTGACCGCGCACGTGGCCGCGCCCAATGGCTATTGGGGACGCTGGCCAGCCTCGCCGGGTCGCCCGCCTGGGCCGACTACAAGCTCAACATGCCGGAAGGCGTCACGACGACGAGCCGCGAGATCTACGATCTCCACATGCTCGTGTTCTGGGTTTGCGCGCTGATCGCGCTCGGCGTCTATGGCGCCATGGTCTACGCGATCGTGAAGTTCCGGAAGTCGGCCGGAGCCAAGCCGGCCAAGTTCTCGCACAACACGACGATCGAGGTGGTCTGGACCGTGATCCCGGCCGTGATCCTCGTCGCGCTCGCGGTGCCGGCAGCCGAGACGCTGATCCGGATGAACGACACGCGCGAACGCGCAACTCACGATCAAGGTCACGGGCTATCCAGTGGCGCTGGCAATACGACTACCTCGACGACGGCGTGAAGTTCTTCAGCGTGCTCGACCGCAAGAGCAACGCCGCGCGTCAGCTGCACTCGGGCATCGACCCGAAGACCGTCGAGAACTATCTGCTCGAGGTCGACAAGCCGATGGTCGTGCCGGTGAACACGAAGGTCCGCCTGCTCGTGACGGCGGCCGACGTGATCCACTCGTGGTGGGTGCCGGTGTTCGCCGTCAAGCAGGACGCGATCCCGGGCTACATCAACGAAGTCTGGTTCACCGCCCGCGAGGAAGGCACGTACCGCGGCCAGTGCGTCGAGCTCTGCGGCATGGACCATGGCTTCATGCCGATCGTCGTGAACGTGCTCGAGCCGCACCGATTACGACAAGTGGCTCGCGTCGCAGAAAGCCGCGGCGCAGACCTCGCAGAACTTAGGGCAATGAGCGGACAGGTAAACGGCGCAACGGAGCGCGCGCGCAAGCACAGGGAACAGCCATGAGCAGCACCGCATTCGACACCCACGGCCACGGCCAAGATCACACGCACGGCACGCACGGCCACAAGCCGACCGGCTTGGTTCCGTGGCTCCTGCGCTGGGTCACGACGACCAATCACAAGGACATCGGCACGCTGTACCTCTGTTTCAGCTTGCTGATGCTGTTCGTCGGCGGCGGCATGGCGATGATGATCCGTGCCGAGCTGCTCCAGCCGGGGCTTCAGTTCCTGAACCCGGTGCGCTTCAACCAGATGACCACGGTCCACGCGCTCGTGATGATCTTCGGCATGATCATGCCGGCGTTCGCGGGCTTCGCGAATTGGATGGTGCCGCTGCAGATCGGCGCGCCCGACATGGCGCTGCCGCGTCTCAACAACTGGTCGTTCTGGCTGCTGCCGTTCGCGAGCACGCTGCTGCTCCTCACGCTGTTCCTGCCGGGCGGCGGCGCCCGCGGGCGGCTGGACGATGTATCCGCCGCTCGTGCTGCAAACTGGCGACGCGTTCCCGTTCCTGATCTTCGCCGTGCACTTGCTCGGCGTGTCGTCGATCCTCGCCGCGATCAACATCATCGTGACGATCATGAACCTGCGCGCGCCCGGCATGTCGCTGCTCAAGATGCCGATGTTCACCTGGACGTGGCTGATCACGGCGTACTTGCTGTTGCTCGCGATGCCGGTGCTCGCGGGCGGTGTGACGATGCTGCTCACGGACCGCTTCTTCGGCACGAGCTTTTTCTCGGCGGCCGGCGGCGGCGACCCGGTGCTGTTCCAGCACGTCTTCTGGTTCTTCGGCCACCCCGAGGTGTACGTCATCATCCTGCCGGCGTTCGGCATCATCTCCGAGGTGATCCCGACGTTCTCGCGCAAGCCGCTGTTCGGCTATGCGGCGATGGTCTACGCGACTGCGAGCATCGCGTTCTTGTCGCTCGTCGTCTGGGCACACCACATGTTCACGGTCGGCATGCCGCTCGCGGGGCAGCTGTTCTTCATGCTCACGACGATGATCATTGCGGTACCGACCGGCGTGAAGGTGTTCAACTGGACCGCGACGCTGTGGAAGGGCTCGCTGTCGTTCGAGACGCCGATGCTGTTCGCGCTCGCGTTCTTGTTCCTGTTCACGCTCGGCGGCTTTTCGGGACTGATGCTCGCGATCGTGCCGGCCGACATCCAGTATCACGACACCTACTTCGTCGTCGCACACTTCCACTACGTGCTCGTGCCGGGGGCGCTGTTCGGGGCCTTCGCGGGAACCTACTACTGGCTGCCGAAGTGGACCGGCCACATGTACGACGAGAAGCTCGGCAAGCTGCACTTCTGGCTCACCGTGATCTTCGTGAACGTCACGTTCTTCCCGCAGCACTTCCTCGGTCTCGCGGGCATGCCGCGCCGGATCCCGGACTACTCGCCGCAATTCGCCGACTTCAACTTCATCTCGAGCATCGGCGCCTTCGGCCTCGGGCTCTCGCAGCTGATATTCGTCTACGTGATCATCAAGTGCGCGCGCGGCGGGCCGAAAGCGACGGCACAAGTTTGGGAAGGCGCGCACGGTCTCGAGTGGACGGTGCCCTCGCCCGCGCCGCACCACACGTTCGAAGATCCGCCGGAGATCAAGTGACGAGCGCGCGGTCTACCTCGCAGCCCGGCCAGGCGCGAAGCTCGGACGGGCGCGGCGGCGCGTCCCACGCGCGGATCAAGCGAACCGCGTGGCTGCTCGCGACGTTCGCGGTCGTGTTCTACGTCGGCTACATCGCCTATTACTTCTTGCGCAGCGGCGGAGGCTGAGGGCATGCGCCGCGCAGCCGATCGCAGCCTGGGGCTGAAGCTAGCGGCCATCGTCGCCGCGATGTTCGCGTTCGGTTTCGCGCTCGTGCCGCTCTATGGCGCGTTCTGCTCGCTCACGGGCTTCGGCGGCAAGACCGCGGGAGCCGCGTCGGCCGCGCAGCTCGACGTCGAGCCCGATCCGACCCGCACGGTGCGCGTGGAATTCGTCGGGTCGCTGCCGCGCGGCGCGCCGTGGGAATTCGCTCCGGACGAGACGCATCTCGACGTGCACCCCGGCGAGCTCTACGTGACGCACTTCCACGCAACAAATCTCACGGGCCGCGCGCTCGTCGCGCAGGCCGTGCCGAGCATCGCGCCGGGCACAGCCGCTCGTCACTTCCGCAAGACAGAATGCTTCTGCTTCACGCAGCAGGCGTTCGCGCCGCACGAGAGCCGCGAGCTCAAGGTTGCGTTCATGGTCGCGCCCGATTTGCCGGCAGACGTCGACGCGCTCACCCTTTCGTACACTTTTTTCACCGCACCGCAGTAGAAGGACCGACGTTGTGACTACCCCGGCCACGACCGCCCACGCTCACGACCACTATTACGTGCCGCACGGCACACGCTGGCCGATCTTCGGGTCGATCGGGCTGTTCACGCTGATGACGGGCACGGCGCTCTGGCTCAACGACTTCAAGGTCGGGCCGTGGCTCATGCTCGTCGGGTTCGGATTCGTGGTCTTCATGCTGTTCGCGTGGTTCGGCAACGTGATCGGCGAGAGCGAGGGGGGCCTCTACAACAAGCAGGTCGATTCCTCGTTCCGTTGGGGCATGAGCTGGTTCATCTTCTCCGAGGTCATCTTCTTCGGCGTGTTCTTCGGCACGCTGTTCTATGCGCGCGAGCTCGTGGTGCCGTGGCTCGCGGGCGAAGGCGATAACTTCCTGACGAACCTATTGATCTGGCCCGGTTTCGAGAACACGTGGCCGTCGGCGGGCCCGGCGGGTCCGCACGTCGAGCGGATGGCCGCCTGGGGCATCCCGACGATCAATACCGCTCTGCTGCTCTCGAGCGGCGTCACGATCACGATCGCGCATCACATGCTGCGCCACGGCAAGCGCGGCGCACTCGCGTTCTGGCTCGCGGCCACGTTCATCCTCGGCTTCGTGTTCCTCGGCCTACAGGCTCGCGAGTACATCCACGCGTACACCGAGCTCGGCCTCAAGCTCGACACCGGAATCTACGGCGCGACGTTCTTCATGCTGACCGGCTTTCACGGCCTGCACGTCACGCTCGGCGCGATCATGCTCGTCGTGATCTGGCTGCGCGTGCTGCGCGGGCACTTCAGGCCCGACCATCACTTCGCGTTCGAGGCGGTCGCCTGGTATTGGCACTTCGTCGACGTGGTCTGGCTCGGGCTGTTCTTCTTCGTCTATTGGGTATAGGCGCCGGCCAAAGGCTGCGCGCCGCGATCAGCCACCGAGCCCATGCGGCTGAAGCCAACCCGCCCACCACGCGAGCATCAGCAGCGCGAAGAACAGCACGGAGATCCCGACGCGCAGCGTGAGCGCGCGCAGCACGGAGTCGGAGCGGCCGCGCCGGAACGCGAGCACGGCCGCCAGCAGCGCCGCGAGCATGGCGGCGAAGAACACCGTCGCTATCATCGGACTCCCATGTTTGAGCCTACGGCGAAAATTCTAACGTGAGCGCGCGCGCGGGGCTCGTCCGCACGGTCGTCGCGATCGCCGGCCTGCTCGCGCTCGCGGGCGCCTGCGGCTGGCTCTCTGCGTGGCAGCTGCGGCGAGCGGCCGAGAGCCGCGAGGTTTCGGCCCGCTTCGCGGCCGCGGCGCAGGCGTCCGCGCTCGACGCCGCTCCCGACGCGCTGACCGAGGAGCTGCGCTTCACGCGCGTCGCGCTCGCCGGCCGCTACGTGGCCGAGCCGCAAATCCTGCTCGACGGCCGCGTCCACGACGACGCCGCGGGCTACGAAGTGCTCACGGCGCTCGAGCTCGCGGACGGACGCAACGTGCTCGTGAACCGCGGCTGGATCCGCGCCGATCCGGACCGGCGCGTGCTGCCCGACGTGAGCGTCGACGGCGAGCAGCGCGAGGTCCGCGGGCGGCTCGAGCGCCTGCCGCGTGCCGGCCTCAGGCTCGGCGCACCCATGGCGGGCGGGCACTCCGGCGGTCCGGTGATCGTCGCGCTCTACCCGACGGCGGCCGACATCGCCCGCTGGCTCCATGCGCCGGTCCAGGACTACGAGCTGCTGCTCGATGCCGACGCGAACGACGGGTACGTCCGCGATTGGCAGGCGCCCGTGATGAGCCCGGAGCGGCATCTCGCGTACGCGGGCCAGTGGCTACTGTTCGGGCTCGGCTCGATCGCGGCTGCGGTCGCGGTCGCGCGCTCGGCGCGCGCGAGCCGCACGCCGGAGGACCCCGCGTCGTGAAGCGCGCCGCGGTCGTGCCATGGCTCGTCGCGCTGGCCGTGTTCGGGCCGTTCCTCGCGGCACTCCTCCTCTACTATCTGCCGGCCGATCTCGACTGGCTGCCGCGGCTGCCGGGCTCCCGCGAGCTCTTGAAGCCGCCGCTGCCTGCGCCGCCCGCGTGGCTCGAGGCGCCCTCGAGCGCGGCGGACGGTCGATACCGGTGGTTCCTGATCTATGCAAAAATGACGGCTTGCGATCGGCCTTGCGCCGCGACCCTCGAGCGACTGAGACAAGTGCACGCGGCGCTCGCGGGCGACGCCGACCGGGTGCAGCGGGTCTTTTGGTATGCCGGTTTAGCGCCGGACGTTACCGCGGACGGTGGCCTCTCGCTGCGCGGGATCGATGGCGCGGCCGGCGAGAGCACGGTGCGCGCGCTTGGGGTGGACCGGCTCGAAGTCGGGCGAGTTTACGTCGCCGACCCGCGCGGGCTCATCGTCGTGAGCTACCCCGCCGACGTCGAACAGAAAGAACTATTGCGCGATTTGAAGCGCCTGCTCTCGGCATCCGGATCGAATTGATGAACGTGATCTTCGTACGCCTCGCGCGGTTCGGCACCGTGCTCGCGCTCGCCGTCGTGATGCTCGGCGCGTGGGTGCGTCTGCACGACGCAGGGCTCGGCTGCCCCGATTGGCCGGGTGCTACGGCAAGCTCGTCGTGCCCGACACGGCGACCGCGGCGCGAGATCCCGGCTTCGCGGCGCGGCCGCTCGTCGCCGCCAAGGCTTGGCGCGAAATGATCCATCGCTACGCTCGTCGCTCGCGCTCGGCATTACCTGTGTCGCGCTCGTCGCGGTTGCCATGCTGAATCGGCGCGATCCTACCCAGCCGTGGCGCCGGGTATTCGCGCTCGTCGGCGTCATCGTGTTCCAGGCGCTCCTTGGAATGTGGACCGTGACGCTGCTGCTGAACCCGCTAATCGTCGTTGCGCATCTGTTCGGCGGCCTCGCGACGCTCGCTCTGCTCTCGTCGCTCGCCGAGTGGCGCAAGGCCGCGCCGCCCGCGGCGGCGACCCAGGGCGTCAAAATGCTCGGCATCACGGCCGCCGCGGTGCTCGTGCTCCAGATCTTCCTCGGCGGGTGGACGAGCTCCAACTACGCGGCCGTTGCGTGTCCCGACTTCCCGACCTGCCAGACCCAATGGTGGCCTGCAGATCGCCGACTTCAAGGACGGCTTCGTGCTCTGGCGGGGTCTCGGGACCGACTACGAGGGCGGCGTTCTCGATCATCCCGCGCGCGTCGCGGTGCACTTCACGCATCGGCTCGGCGCGCTCGTCGCGGCGCTCCTGATCGCGGCGCTCGGGCTCGGCCTGATCGCGAGCCGCGCCACGCGCGCGGACGGCGTCGCGGTGCTCGCCGCGCTCGCGCTGCAGCTCTCGCTCGGTGATCAGTATCGTCGTGTTCCACGTCCCGTTGTCCATCGCGGTCGCGCACAACGGCGTCGCCGCGCTCCTATTGCTCGCGGTGCTGAATGCTAACCAGAGAATTAGGCAAAGCTGACGGCGCCGGCGACGCGCTGGCGCGACTACTACGCGCTCACGAAGCCGGGCGTCGTGCAGCTGCTCGTGTTCACGGCGATCGTCGGGATGTTTCTCGCGACCGCCGCCGGCATGGTGCCGCTGGGACGTGCTGATCTTCGGCAGCCTCGGGATCGGGCTCGCGGCCGCGTCGGGCGCCGTCGTGAATCACATCTCGGACCAGCGCCTCGACGCGCAAATGGCGCGGACGCGAAGACCGGCCGCTGCCGACCGGCCGCCTCAACGAGCGCGACGCGCTCGCGTTCGCGCTCGCGCTCGGCCTCCTGGGGATAGCGGTGCTCGCGCTGCTCGTGAACCCGCTGACGGCCGGCGCTCACGTTCGTGTCGCTGATCGGCTATGCCGTGATCTACACGGTGTTCCTGAAGCGCGCGACGCCGCAGAACATCGTGATCGGCGGCGCCGCGGGCGCCGCGCCGCCCGTTCTCGGCTGGGCCGCGCTGAACGGAACGGTCACCGGCAACGCTTTGTTGCTGCTGCTGATCATCTTCACGTGGACGCCGCCGCACTTCTGGGCGCTCGCGATCGCCCGCAAGGCGGACTACGAGCGCGCCGGGATTCCGATGCTGCCGGTGACGCACGGCGAGGAGGTCACTAAGTCGTTCGTCGTGTACTACACGATCCTGCTGCTCGTCGTGACCGTGCTGCCGTACCTCACGGGCATGAGCGGCCTGCTCTATCTGTTCGGCGCGCTGCTGCTCGGCGCCGGTTTCCTCTACTACGCGATCGCAGCTCAAACGGCGGCCCGGCACGGCGCTCGCGATGCCGACGTTCGGCTACTCGATCACTTATCTGATCGCGCTCTTCAGCTTCCTGCTCGTCGACCATTACATTCCGGCCTTCTGGCCCGAATAATAGGACCCGCGCCCGCCGACCCTTTTCGCCGGCGCTGTTACGCGATGGACGTCACCGACATCATCGATCCTTTGAACGATGCGCAGCGCGCGGCCGTGACCGCGCCCGACCGGCCGACGCTCGTGCTCGCGGGCGCGGGCAGCGGCAAGACGCGCGTGCTCGTGCACCGGATCGCATGGGTGATCCGCGTGAACGGCGTCGCCGCGCAGCACGTGCTCGCGGTCACGTTCACGAACAAGGCCGCGGCCGAGATGCGCGAGCGGATCGAGCGGCTGCTCGGCTTCCCGACGCGCAACCTCTGGATCGGCACGTTCCACGGGCTCGCGCACCGGCTTGCTGCGGATCCACTCGGCCGAGGCGGGTCTCGCGCGAAGGGTTCCAGATCATGGACTCCGACGATCAGCTCGCATGATCCGCCGGATGCTGCGCGCGCTCGAGCTCGACGAGAACGAGTGGGTGCCGAAAGAGATCCAGTGGTTCATCAACGCGCAGAAAGACGAGGGCCTGCGGCCGAAGGACCTGCAAGGACGAGGGCAACGCGGGCCGGCGGCAGATGATCGACCTCTACGCGCGTTACGAGAAGCACTGCGCGGACGCGTCGGTCGTCGACTTCGGCGAGCTGCTGCTCCGCTCGCTCGAGCTGCTGCGCGACAACCCGGAGCTGCTGCGCCAGTACCGCGAGCGCTTCAAGCACGTGCTCGTCGACGAGTTCCAGGACACGAACGCGATCCAGTATCGCTGGCTCAAGCTGATCGCGGGCCCGACCGGCGTGCCGTTCGTCGTCGGCGACGACGATCAGTCGATCTACCGCTGGCGCGGCGCGCGCGTCGAGAACCTGCAGCGCTTCCAGCAGGACTTCCCGGGCACGCAGCTCGTGCGGCTCGAGCAGAACTACCGCTCGACCGCCAACATCCTGAACGCCGCGAACGCGGTGATCGCGCACAACGCGACGCGGCTCGGCAAGACGCTCTGGACCGACGGGGCCGCCGGCGCGCCGATCAAGCTCTACTCGGCGTTCAACGAGCGCGACGAAGCCGAGTTCGTGATCAACCGGATCCAGGACTTCATCGCGCACGGCAACCGGCGCAGCGACGCAGCCGATCCTGTACCGCTCGAACGCGCAGTCGCGCGTGTTCGAGGAGGGGCTCCTCGCGGCCGGGATCCCGTACCGCGTGTACGGCGGCTTGCGGTTCTTCGAGCGCGCCGAGATCAAGGACGCGCTCGCCTACCTGCGGCTGATCGCGAACCGCGACGACGACCCGTCGTTCGAGCGCGTCGTGAACACGCCGCCGCGCGGCATCGGCGCGCGCACGATCGAGCTCGTGCGCGACCAGGCGCGCGCGGCGGGCACGAGCCTTTGGCGCGCGGCCGCGAGCGTGATCTCCGAAGGTCTGCTCCCGAAGCGCGCGAACGAGTCGCTCTGGGCGTTCCTGCAGCTCATCGAGCGGCTCGACGCGGACACGAACAGCTTCGGCGCTGCACGAGCAGGTCGCGCGCGTGATCGAGCGGAGCGGGCTCATGGCGCATCACGGCAAGAACGCGGAAGCCGGCGGCGAGGCGCGCGTCGAGAACCTCGAGGAGCTCGTGACCGCCGCGCGCGAGGTGTTCACGCGACGAGTCGTCGGAGCTGCCGCCGCTCGCGGAGTTCCTCGCGTTCGCGGTGCTCGAGTCGGGCGCCGGCCAGGCGCGAGAACTACCAGGACGCCGTGCAGCTCATGACGCTGCACTCGGCGAAAGGCCTCGAGTTCTCGCTGCTGTTCCTGTGCGGCCTCGAGGACGGGCTCTTCCCGCACCAACGCTCGCTCAACGATCCGGTCGGCCTCGAGGAGGAGCGCCGGCTCTGCTACGTCGGCATCACGCGTGCGCGCGACGAGCTCTATCTCACGCACGCCGAGCAGCGCCGGCTGCACGGCGAGCAGCGCTTCTCGATCCCGTCGCGGTTCCTGCGCGAGATCCCGGCCGAGCTCATCGAGGAGGTCCGGCCCGCGATGATCGTGTCGCGTCCGATCTACCGGCGCGCGGAGAGCTCGCCGCAAGTCGGCGGAGTGCGGCTCGGGCAGCGCGTGCGGCACGGCAAGTTCGGCGAGGGCATCGTGCTCAACAGCGAGGGCAGCGGCGCGCACGCGCGCGTGCAGGTGAACTTCGAGCACGAGGGCACGAAGTGGCTCGTCGTGGCCTACGCGAATCTCGAGCTGATGTAACCGGTTCTTCCGAGCCGCCGAGGGTCGATCGATGAATCTCAAAGGTTCGGTGACGGTGGGAGCCTTCGTTCTATGCGCCGCGAGTGGCGCGCGCGCGCATCACAGCCGAGCGCTCTACGACATGACCACCGACGTGGTCTTCGACGGAACTGTCACGAAGCTCGAATGGACGAATCCGCATATCTCGATGACCGTCGCCACCGAAGGAGCCGACGGTGCGCCGGTACTGCACGAGATAGAGGTGATGTCCGTGTCGGAGGCGCGGGCGCTCGGCCTTCGCCGCGAGGCGATCACCGAGGGCTCGCACGTCGTCGTGCGCGCGCATCCGGGCCGCGGTGGCTCGACCGCCCGGGCGGTCGGGCTGGACGTGAAAACCGGCGATGGCACGCTGCTGCCGCTCAATACCGACGCAGGATTCGGAGTCGGTCCGCCGGGGGTGCGCGAGGCACGGGGACTTGCCGGTCGCTGGGCGCCGACGATCGCGGACTTTCAGGCGGCATTCGCCGCCGCGCGTAATTGGCCGTTGAGCGAGGCGGCGCGCGCCGGGCTCGCGACCGCGTTCACGGAGCCGAGTGCGGTGCTCGGGATTTGCGCGGACTATCCGCCGCCCGTGCTGTCATTCTTTCCCGATCTCCGCGAAATTGAAATCGGCGCGTCGGCCGTCGTGATCCGCTACGAGGCGCAGGGCCAAAACCTCGCGCGGGTCGTGCATCTCGATCAGACGACGCACCCTCCCGGTGTCGCGCCGTCCCTGCTCGGGCACTCGATCGGACGGTGGGAGGGGCAATCCCTGGTCGTGGACACCGTTGCGTTCGAGCCGCACGTCGTAGGCATCATGATCGGCGTGCCCTCGGGTCCCGAGAAACATCTCGTGGAGCGCTTCACGCCGACGCCAGACCGGCTCCACCTCCGCTACGACCTCACGATCGAGGACCCGCTGCGCCTCACGGCGCCGGCGTCGCTGAGCGTGCAGTGGGAGTATCGCCCCGACCTCGCTCCCTCGGGCGTAGCATGTAATCCCGAAGCCGCGCGTAGGGTTCTACAACAATGAAGATACTCATCCTCGGCGCCGGCCAGGTCGGCAGCACGGCCGCGTTCAGCCTCGCGCGCGAGGAGGCGAACGAGGTCACGATCGTCGACAAGAACCCCGACGTGCTGCGCGAGCTCCAAGACCGCCTCGACGTGCGGACGGTCGTCGGCAACGCGTCGTATCCCGACGTGCTCGAGCGCGCCGGCGGCCGCGACGCCGACATCATCATCGCGCTCACGAACAGCGATGCGATCAACATGGTCGCGTGCCAGATCGCGTTCACGCTGTTCCGAACGCCGACCCGGATCGCGCGGATCCGCGCGCGCGAGCTCATGAGCCGCGAGCAGCTGTTCGGGCCGGACGGCATCCCGGTCGACGTCGCGATCAGCCCGTCGTCGCTCGTGACGAACTACATCGAGCAGCTGATCCGCTTCCCCGGCGCGCTCCAGGTGCTCGATTTCGCCGATGGCCGCGTGCGCCTCGTCGCGACGCGCGCGGGCGGCGGCGGCGCGCTCGTCGGCCATCCGTTGCGCGAGCTGTCGGAGCACATCCCGAACGTCGAGAGCCGCGTCGTCGCGATCTTCCGCGGCGGCCGCGGCATCATTCCCGACGGCGACACCGTCGTCGAGGAAGGCGACGAGGTGTTCTTCATCGCGGCCCGCAAGGACATCCGCACGGTGCTGCGCGAGATGCGCAAGCTCGACGATCCGGTCCGCAAGGTCGTGATCGCGGGCGGCGGCAACATCGGCCTCGACCTCGCGCGCGCGCTCGAGGCGACGAACCAGGTCAAGATCATCGAGCGCGACTAGCAGCGCGCGCGGCAGATCTCCGAGCAGCTCACGCGCGCGGTCGTGCTGCACGGCGACTCGGCGGACGAGGAGCTTCTGCTCGAGGAGAACATCGACAGCGCCGACGTGTTCGTCGCGGTCACGAACGCCGAGGAGGCGAACATTCTTTCCGCGATGCTCGCGAAGCGGCTCGGCGCGCGCAAGGTGATGGCGCTGATCAACAAGATCGCGTACGCCGAGCTCGTCGAGTCCGGCACGATCGACATCGCGATCTCGCCGCAGCAGATCACGCTCGGCACGCTGCTCGCGCACGTGCGCCGCGGCGACGTCGTGAAGGTGCACTAGCCTGCGGCGCGGCGCGGCCGAGGCGATCGAGGCCGTCGCGCACGGCAACGCGCGCGAGTCGCGCGTCGTCGGCCGGCTCATCGACGAGATCCGGCTGCCGCGCGGCGCCACGATCAGCGCGATCGTGCGCGGCGACGAGGTGCTGATGGCGCATCACGACACGCAGATCAAGGCCGACGACCACGTGATCCTGTTCATCGCGGATCGCCGGCAGATCGACGAGGTCGAGCGGCTGTTCGAGGTCGGCGCGTCGTTCTGAGAGCGGTTCGCGCGCTTAGCGTGCCGGTGCCGCGCCGGGTTGCGCTGGCGCCGGACCGGCCGCGTCGCCGTGCTCGCTCGCGGCTCTCTCGGAGTACGCGAGCGCAGCGGCCGCGCCGTCCAAGCTGAAATCGAGACTCGCGCCGCGCAGAGACAGGCGCACGGTGTCGGGCAGCTCGCGGAGCTGCTCCAGGATCGGGTCGGGCGAATCGAAGGCCCAAGCGCCGTTCGGCAGGCAATGCGCGTCGGCATTGAGCGAGGTCCGCGAGCGGTCCTGCGTGAACAGCAGGGAAAACGGCGCCGCCTGGCCGTCGGCCGCGTCGCACGACGAGTCCGGCCGCAGCACGAACCCGCAGCCCGAGCCGGGCTCGCAGACGTAGGCGAGCAGCGAGCCGCCGCGCAGCGTCGGACGTGACGGCCTGCCACGTGTCGACCTCGTCCGCGCTCGGATCCGCGCGCGACGAAGACGACTTGCCATTCGCCGTAGATCCTCGGCTCCGCGGCGACCGTAGGCGCGGAGCCGCGCGGCTCCGCGCCGCCGGGCGCGTCGCCGCTTTGCGCCACGTCGCGCTCGGTGAGATGGAGCTCCTCGACGCACTCGTCGCCGAGCCGGTCGCCGTCCTTCCCGGTGCCGAGCTTGTCCGCCTCCGCGTAGGTCGGGAACTGCTCGATCGTCTTCGCGACGAGGCAGCCGCAGTAGGCCTGCGCCTTGCCGAGCTCGAAACTCGTCGCCGACCTGCGTCAGGCAGAGCTCGCGAGCGTTTTGCTGCTCTTCGGCCGACCACGCGGGCGGCTTGGTGCAGGCCGCGACGAGCGCGCACGCGCACAGCGCGGCCGCTCGGACGACGATCGCGGACGGTGTGTTCATGCTCGTTCGGGCGCGCTTCGATCACGGCGGACGCCGTCGGCTCCAGAGGTGCGCGAGGCTACACCCGCGCTCGCGCGACGGTCAAACTCCCGCGCAGCGGCGACGAAGCTGCCGAGCCGGGCCGAGGCTTCGAAAGCGCGCAACGCGTTCAGAGGGGGCAAACGGCGGCCATGGCTAAGAATAGCTTAGCCTCAGCCGCAGAGCCTTCTCGATCGCGAACTCGCGCGTCGCGGCTCGATACTATGCGCCCGACGTTCTTGGAGCGGCCTCGATGCATCTGTTCGACAACCTCGATTCCGGCAACGGCTACAAGGTCCGCCTGCTGCTCGCGCAGCTCGGCCAGCCGTACGAGTGGACCGAATCTCGACCTCGACGCGGGCGAGACGCGCACGCCGGAGTTCCTGAAGCGCAACCCGAACGGCCGCATCCCGACGCTCGAGCTCGACGACGGCACCCACCTCGCGGAGTCGAACGCGATCCTGTGCTACCTCGCCGAGGGCACGCCGTTCCTGCCGACCGACCGGCTCGGCCGCGCGCAGGTGCTCCAGTGGATGTTCTTCGAGCAATACAGCCACGAGCCGTACGTCGCGACGCCGCGCTTCATCGTGAAGCATCTGCCGCCGGGCCACCGCGCTATGCGGAGCTGCCGGAGCGGCTCGCGAAGGGCCGCGCCGCGCTCGCGCGTGATGGAGACGCACCTCGCGGCGCGGCAGCTTCTTCGTCGCCGAGCGCTACACGATCGCCGACATCGCGCTCTACGCGTACACGCACGTGGCGCACGAGGGCGGGCACGATCTCGCGCCGTACCCGAGCGTGCGCGCGTGGCTCGTGCGCGTCGCGGCGCAGCCGCGCTACGTCGAGCTCGCGGCGCGGCCGGAAGCGGCGCGCGGCTGAGCGCGCCGCGTACGGACAGAGCGTCGGCCGCCGTGCCGCAGGATCTGATCGCGAGTCTCGAAGCGCTGCTCGCGAAGGGCAACGACGCGCCGAGCCTGCGATTCGCGCTCGCGACGCGCTATCTCGCGGCCGGCGACGCGGCCGCGGCCGTGCGCCACGCCGAGGCGGCGGTCGCGCTCGACGCGACGTACTCGGCGGGCTGGAAGGTGCTCGGCCAGGCTCGAGCCGCGGCCGGCGACGAGCGCGGCGCGGCCGAGAGCTTCGGCGCGGGATCGAGGTCGCCGACGCGCGCGGCGACCGCCAGGCCGCGAAGGAGATGCAGGTTTTCCTGCGGCGCATCGAGAAGCGCAGGAGCGAGCCGCCGCCGGACGGCGGCGCGGCGAGCTAGACGCGCGCGCTCGCGCGCGTGCGCGGTCTCAGGGGTGGTGGTTCGCGCCGCCGTGCGAGTGGCCGTGGTCGCCGTGCGCGTGATCTTGCCCGTGTCCATGGTCGTGGTCGTCGCCCTGCTCGCGCGGCGGCGGCAGCCGGTCCGCGCGCAGCCAGGTGACGGTGCCGAACACGAACAGCGTGAGCGCGATGAGTCGCGATAGGAAGCGGCGGGAGCCAGAGTGGTATTGGTGTCATGCCGGTCACATAAGGAGTAAGAAGCCTAGAGAGAATCCATGCGATCAAGAGGCCGAGCAGCACGCCGAAGCCGGCTTTGGGCTGCACGCGCCAGAGGCCGCTCCAGAGGAGCACGAACACCGCGACGCCGATCAACCAGGTCAACATAGCGTCCGTCCGTTGGCCGGTCAGCCCGGCCCGTCAGTGCGCGGCCTCGGCCTCGTGTCCCGCGTCGTGCCCCGCGGGCACGAGCGGCTTCGAGAAGAAGTCGAGCCGCTTGAGCTCCGTGTAGTCGCCCTCGACGGCCATCAGGCCGATCAGCACCAGCAGGCACAGCGGCGGCACCAGGATCGCGTAGCTTCAGCGCGAGCCGCTCCCAGGCCATGTGCATGAAGATCGCGACGATGAAGCCGGCCTTCAGCAGCATGAACAGCAGATGATCAGCGCCCAGCGGAACATGCCGTGCAGGTGGAAGTAGTCCACGAGGTAGGACGCCGTGCTGAGCACGAACAGCAGCACCCAGATCCAGAAGTAGATCTTGAGCGGATGCTGTTGGCCTTCTGCTGCCATGACATGCTCCCTCACCAGAGATAGAAGAACGCGAAGATGAACACCCAGACCAGGTCGACGAAGTGCCAGTACAGGCCGGCGATCTCGACGGTCTCGTAGCTGCCCTTCCGCTCGTAGTCGCCGCGCAGCACCTTCATCGCGACGATCGAGCAGGTAGATCACGCCGGCCGACACGTGCAGGCCGTGGAAGCCCGTGATCATGAAGAACGACGAGCCGAACTGCGGCGCGCCCATCGGATTGCCCCAGGGCCGGACGCCCTTCTCAGTGATCAGCTTGGTCCACTCGAAGGCCTGCATGCCGACGAAGAGTCGCGCCGAAGCGCGGCCGTGACGAACATCAGCGGCGCGGTGCGGCCGCGGTCGCGCCGATAGCCGAAGTTGACGGCGAGCGCCATCGTGCCGCTGCTGGTGATCAGGATCGAAGGTCATGATCGCGATCAGGAGCAGCGGGACGCTGCCCGCCGAATACGTCGAGCGCGAACACCTCGCTCGGGTTCGGCCACGGCACCGTGGTCGACATCCGCACGTTCATGTAGGACGTCAGGAAGCAGGTGAAGATGAACGTGTCGCTGAGCAGGAAGATCCACATCATCGCCTTGCCCCAGGGCACCGGAACGCCTGCTTGTCGGCGGACCAATCGGCGACGATCGGCTTGCAGCCGGCCTGGGTGCTGCGCGGCTCGGCGCGTCACTGCGTCATTGCGCCATGGCTCCGAGTCCTTCCTCTAGGTCGACAACAGCAAGGCGAACAGGCCGAGCCAGACGAGCAGCAGGCAGTGCCAGTACGATCGTGCAGAGCTGCACGCTCAGGCGCAGTTGCTGCGCGTGACGACTGCGAGCTGTCGGCGCCGCGCCAGACGCGCAGCGATCGTGCGCCCGAGCACGAACAGGCCGCCGATCAGGTGCAGGCCGTGCACGGCCGTCAGCAGGATAGAAGAACGCGATCGCCGGGTTGCCCGGGCTGAAGTAGCCCGACGCGGCCGACCTGCCTGCCAGGCGAGCAGCTGGCCCGGCGAGGAACAGCACAGCGTCGAGCGCGCCCGCCGACGATCAAGTACGACGCGTCACGCTGCCGACGTCGTCCGCGGTCGACGCGCGTTGCGCGCGATCTGCATCGCGACGCTCGCCGAGCACGCAGCACGAGCGTGTTGAGCCAGAGGATGCTCGGCTCGTCGAGCGGCGCCAGTCGCGAGTCGCGTGCGCGTCGTGCATGCGCATCGATGTAGGCCGACGATGAACAGCCGAACAGAGCGCGATGACGACCGCCAGGAACACCCAGAGGCCGATCTTGCCGGCGCCGACGTGAGCGCGCCGTCGTCCTGGCTCGTCTGCATGACGCGCTGCTTCTCCCACGGCTTGGCCGTCAGCCGCTGCACGAGCAGCCACCAGACGGCGACTGCCGTCGAGCGAGCGCGATGATCATCGCCGGGATGCTCAATGCGTGGACTCCGTGGTCGCGCTCGCCGGCGAGCGTTCGATGGCCCTTCGGCGGCTCGTTCTGCGGGATGAAGTCCTTCGCCTCGCCCGGCACGCTGTAGTCGTACGCCCAGCGATAGACGACCGGCAGCTTCGGGCCCCAGTTGCCGTGCATGCGGCGGCGTGTCGCGGCGTCTGCCACTCGAGCGTCGTCGCGTTCCAGGGATTCGGACCGCGCCTTCTTGCCCTTGCGCAGGCTCGTAGAACATGTTGATACAGGAAGATCACCTGCGCCGTCGCGACGACGATCGCGGCGATCGTGATCGCCTCGTTCACCGCGTGCGCCGACTGCGGGATGAACTCCGTGTTGCCGTAGCGCGTAGTAGCGCCGCGGCACGCCGAGGATGCCGAGGTAGTGCATCGGCAGGTAGATCGCGTAGGTGCCGAGGAACGTCATCCAGAAGTGGATGCTTGCCGAGCGTCTCGTTCGACATCCGGCCCGGTGATCTTCGGGTACCAGTGATAGATCGCGCCGAACACGCACCAGGATCGGCGACACGCCCATCACCATGTGGAAGTGGCCGACCACGAAGTACGTGTCGGAGAGCGGCAGGTCGACGGTCACGTTGCCGAGGAACAGGCCGGTCAGCCCGCCGTGGACGAACGTGAAGATGAAGCCGATCGCGAACAGCATCGGCACGGTCAGGTGGATGTCGCCGCGCCAGAGCGTCAGCACCCAGTTGTAGACCTTGATCGCCGTCGGCACCGCGATGATCAGCGTCGTCGTCGCGAAGAAGAACCCGAAGTACGGGTTCATGCCGCTGACGTACATGTGGTGCGCCCACACGACGAAGCGACAGCGCCGCCGATCGCGACGATCGCCCAGACCATCATCCGGTAGCCGAAGATGTTCTTGCGCGCGTGCGTCGCAGAGCAGGTCCGAGACGATGCCGAACGCCGGCAGCGCGACGATGTAGACCTCCGGGTGGCCGAAGAACCAGAACAGGTGCTGGAACAGGATCGGGCTGCCGCCGTTGTGGTCCGAGCTGCTCGCCCATGCGACATCAGCGGCCGGCATGAAGAAGCTCGTGCCGAGCAGCCGGTCGAGCAGTCATCATGATCGCGGCGACGAGCAGCGCCGGGAACGCGAGCAGGCCGAGGATCGTCGCGACGAAGATGCCCCAGACCGACAGCGGCATGCGCATCAGCGTCATGCCGCGGCAGCGCGCCTGCAGCACCGTCGTCACGTAGTTCAGGCCGCCCATCGTGAACGCGACGATGAAGATGCGCGAGCGACGACGAGCATCAGGATGATGCCCCAGCTCGCGCCCGGCGTGCCCGGGCAGGATCGCCTGCGGCGGATAGAGCGTCCAGCCGGCGCCCGTCGGGCCGCCCGGCACGAAGAAGCTCGACAGCAGCACGAGCACGGCGAGCAGGTAGACCCAGAAGCTCAGCATGTTCATGTAAGGGAACACCATGTCCCGCGCGCCGCACATGAGCGGGATCAGGTAGTTGCCGAAGCCGCCGAGGAACAGCGCCGTGAGCAGGTAGATCACCATGATCATGCCGTGCATGGTGATGAACTGGTAGTAGTTGCTCGGCGTGATGAAGCGGAACGTGTCCGGGAAGCCGAGCTGCAGCCGCATCAGGCCCGACAGCACGAGCGCGACGAGCCCGACGAAGATCGCGACGATGCGCGTACTGGATCGCGATGACCTTGTGGTCCTGGCTCCAGATGTACTTCTCGATGAACGTCTGCGGGTCGTGCAGATGGTGCATCGCGATCCGCAATTGCAACGTATGCCATGTCCGAGCTTCCCCTCGACTGCCTCCGCGGCGCTATCGCGCCGCCCGACTGACTTGGTCGTAGACCGTTTCCCCGCCGACCTTACGTCAGTGGAGCGTATTGATGTAGGCCACCACGTCGTTGACGCGCGTTCGGCCCCACGAGCGAGTTCGCCATCATGTCCATCTGCTCGCCGTAGATAGTCCTCGCGGTGGCCGCCGCGGACGCCGTGCCTTGAAGTTCTCGAGCTGCCGCACGAGGTACCAGTCGCTCATGCCCGCGAGCCGCGGCGCGTTGTGCGCCCAGATGCCCTTCGCCGTTGTCGCCGTGGCAGGCGGCGCAGGTCTCGAAGAGTCGCCGGCCGCGCTCGACATCGCCCGTCGACCGTCGCCGGCGCGGCGTTGTCCGGCAGCGTCTTGATGTAGCGCGAGCACGTTCTCGCGCGTGGCCGGGTCCACGCACGAGCTGCGACATCGGCGCCATCTGCGCGCCGAAGGTGTCGCCCTCTCGCGCCGCGGACGCCGTGCTGGAAGTTGATGCAGCTGCCGGCGCGAGGTACCAGTCGTCTGGCCCGGCGAGCTTCGGCGCATTGAGCTGCGGGTTGCCCTCGCCGCGCGGCCCGTGGCAGGCCGATGCAGGCGCGTAGCTCGCCGGCGCCGGCGCGTCGCGTTGCCGACCGGGCAGCGCCTGCGTCTGCGCGAACGTCGGCTGGCGTCGCGAGCCAGTTGTCGTAGTCCGCCGGCTCGTCGACGACGACCCGGCCGCGCATCGCGAAGTGGCCGACGCCGCAGAGCTCCTCGCAGAGGATCTCGTACGTGCCCGGCACTTCGTCGGCGTGAACCACTGATACGTGACCATGCCCGGGACGAGGTCCATCTTCACGCGGAATTGCGGTGACGGTGAAGTCGTGCAGCACGTCGGTCGAGCGCAGCAGCACCTTCACCGGCTGGTCCACGGGCAGATGCAGCGTCGGGCTCGGCGACCAGGACGTCGTCCTTGCCCGTCGGATCGTCGGGGTCGATGCCGAGCGGATTGTCGACGGTCATGAAGCGCACGTCGCTGTGCGCCGAACTTGCCGTCCTTGCCCGGCAGGCGGAAGCTCCAGTGCCACTGCTTGCCGACGGCCTCGAACGTCGCTTGGCGTCCTTCGGGCACGTTGACGAACTTGCGCCCAGACGAACAGACCCGGGCGTCAGCATCGCGGCGACGCCGACCGAGGTGAACGCCGTCAGCGACGATCTCGAGCTTCTTGCTCTCGGGCTCGTAGTGGGCTTGGCCGTGCTTGTCCTTGCGGTGCGCGGAAGCGCCAGACGCAGTAGGCCATGAACAGGTTGACGGCGACGAACACGATGCCGGAAACCCAGAACGTGACGTCGACGGTGAAGTCGATCGTGCTCCAGTTCGACGCGATCGGCGTGAAGTCACCACGGGCTCGCGAAGTGAAAGATCAGCGAGCCAATGACAAGCAAGACTATGACGACAGCTAAGGCCACCATGACCGCATCTACCCCCGAAGATTTGGCAAGAGACCGTTGGCGCTAGACGTCCCTGTCAACGAACACGCACGCGGCGCGACTCCTTACGATCTCTTTGTCGGATCTCGTTCGACCTGGTTCGATCTTATTCGATGATGAACTTCCCGTTCATCAATACAAAGTGTCCAGGGAACGAACAGAAGAATGTGTAGTCGCCGCCCGGCATGAGCTTCGACATCTCGACCTTCACCGAGGTCTGTTGGCCGCCACCGATGGTATTCGTCGATGGCGAGGACTCGCGCATCGCCCGGCGGCAGATAGTTCGGCGGTCCAGCGCCTTGGCCGGCCTGTGCGAGCGCTTGGTAGTCCGCCGTCTTGGCCAGCACCCAGTTATGGCCCATCACGTTCGCGGCCAGCATGCCGACGTGCTTGAGCGTCAACGTGAATTCCTTGCAGCTCTTGCGACCTTGATTTCCTTCTTGTTGTATTGGATCTGATCGTTCGCTTCGATGGTTTGCGAACACTCCTGACTCCACGCATGGCCGGTGAGCAGCAGGCCGACCAGTGCAACGACAAAGAAACTTCGTCCCATTTTCCTTTTGACTCCTGACCAAGGCGTGCTAAGAAGCGACGGATGGTATCAGAAGGTCGCGGTGGGCGGCATGGCTGCCCGCCGCCCGCGACGAATCGCGGCGCGAAGTCCGTCGTGACTTCGACCAGGAGCGGTCGCGAGATTTTCGTGGCAGGTTCGAGGCGAAACGCGCGTGGGGCAATTCAAGCGCGGACAGCCGCTGCCGGGTGCACGGCGACCGGGCCTGGCAGAGACCCTGGGAAGGCGGGAGCGGCGGCGTTGGCGGGCTTCCGCGCCCACCCGGGCTCGGCCGCGACTTGACGAGTATAATCCCACAAGTCTGATCATGAGGGGCTATTTGGCGTCTATAGACTCCACTTATTTCGCCCTGAAAACCGTTGTCGGATACTGCTTGACTGTTTTCACACGAATGGCTGCATACTCTCTCCGGGCGCAGAATATCTACGGCAGTGGCATGTGAAAGCTGAGGATCGGCCCATACGTCGGAAATGTGGGCGGTAAAGACTTGATCGGGCTCATTCAACGGGTCAGCCAAGCTAACGTCGCGGTCGCGGGAGAGGTGATCGCGGAGATCGGCGCGGGATTGCTCGTGCTCGTCGGCGTCGCCCGCGGCGACTCCGAGCGCGAGGCCGAAAAGCTCGCCGAGCGCATGCTGCGCTATCGCGTCTTCGCGGACGCCGACGGCCGAATGAACCTGTCGGTTCGCGATGTCTGGCGGCGCGGTGCTGCTCGTGCCGCAGTTCACGCTCGCGGCCGACACGAGCGGCGGATTGCGGCCGAGCTTTTCCACGGCCGCGCCGCCGGAGATCGGCGCGGCACTGTTCGCGCATTTGGTCGCTCAGATCCGCGCAAGCGGCGTGCCGATACGCGTGCGGACGATTCGGCGCCGACATGCAGGTTTCGTTGACGAATGACGGTCCCGTCACATTCTGGCTCGAAGTGCAGCCGCGCGAGGCTTAGGCCCGGGGCGAATGGCGTATCATGGGCAGCTTCGAAAACGACGGCCGTTCTGATGGAGCGCGGGCATGGGCCTCGGCGGAGTCAGCCTCTGGAAACTGATCATCGTGCTTGCTGATCCTCGTGCTGATCTTCGGCACGAAGCGGCTCAAGGCGCTCGCCGCGGGTCTCGGCGGAGCAGCGAAGAGCTTCCGCGAAGCGGCCACTGACGTACCCGCTCCACGCCAGGCGAAGCTCGACAACGCCGAGCCCGACGCCGAATTTCCCGAGCGACGACGAGGCGGCCGCGCGTAAGGCGCGCAGCGGCGCATGTTCGAATTCGGCTTCGGTGAGCTCGTGCTCGTCTTCATGATCGGGCTGCTCGTGCTCGGCCCGCAGCGCTTGCCGAAGGTGGCCGCGGAGATCGGCAAGTGGGTCGGACGCGCGCGGCGCACGGCGACGCAGCTGCGCCGCCAGCTCGAGCGCGAGATCGAGCTCGCGGATCTCGAGGCTCAGCAGAAGGCGCCGCCGCCCCTGAACCTGCCGCTGAGTCCCCCGCGGACCCGAACCCGGCCACGCCCTCGCCGGCCGACTCTCACGCGGGCCCGCCGGCGGGCCCGGACCCGAGCTCGGCCGTTGCTCCCACCGCTTTGCCGCCCGCGACGCCGCGCGAGATTTCCGACGCGATATCCGCGCACTCGACACAGCCCGAGCCGGCGCCGAGCCCTTCGCTACCGCCGGCCGGCGGTAGCCCGGCGCCGCAGCCTCAAGAGTCGTCCGACAAGCCGCCGGCGTCGTAATGAGCTCGTCGTCGGACAACCACGAGCCCGAGGAAGAACAGCTCGCGGAAGGCACCCTCATGTCGCACCTCCTCGAGCTGCGCTCGCGGCTCATGAAGGCGGTGTTCGCGATCGTCATCGTGCTGATCGGGCTCACGCCGTTCAGCCAGCGCGTGTTCGAGTACGTCTCCGAGCCGCATGCGCCGCGTCGTGCCCGGCGGCAAGCTGATCGTCACGAAGGTCGCGTCGCCGTTCCTCACGCCGTTCAAGACGACG
This sequence comes from uncultured Gammaproteobacteria bacterium, assembly GCA_963699925.1. Taxonomy (GTDB): domain Bacteria; phylum Pseudomonadota; class Gammaproteobacteria; order Steroidobacterales; family Rariloculaceae; genus FEN-1219. The sequence goes on from CAVOVT010000005.1 coordinate 181,410, forward strand.
TTCTTCGTCGCACTGTTCATCGCGATGCCGTACGTGCTGTTCCAGGTATGGCAGTTCGTCGCGCCGGGCCTCTACCGGCGCGAGAAGCGCTTCGCGATGCCGCTGCTGATCTCGAGCATCGTGCTGTTCTATGTCGGCATCGCGTTCGCGTACTTCGTCGTGTTCCAGGTGATGTTCACTTTTTTCGCGCAGGGTCACGCCGACCGGCGTCGCGATGACGCCCGACATCGACGCGTATCTGGACTTCGTGCTCGAGATGTTCCTCGCGTTCGGGCTCGTGTTCGAGGTGCCGATCGCGACGTTGATGCTCGTCTGGAGCGGGCTCGTGTCGCTGCAGGCGCTCACGAAGGCGCGGCCGTACATGCTGCTCGTGGCGTTCGTCGTGGCGGCTGCTGCTCGCGCCGGACGTTTTTTCGCAGACGCTGCTTGCGGTGCCGATGTACCTGCTGTACGAAAGCGGCCTGTTGCTCGCGCGATTCATGCTGCCCGAGAAGACCCGTGTCGTCGAAAAACAAGCCGAAACCTGACGCGCGCTCGTCGCGCCGGCCGTTAGCCGCGCGGGCCGCTATCGATGAGCCAATCGCGCCGCCCCCGCCGTCGATCAGCCCCAGCTCTTCGGCCACCCGCGCGGCCTCGCGACGCTGTTCCTCACCGAGGTCGGGAGCGCTTCACCTACTACGGCATGCGCGCGATCCTGATCCTGTTCATGGTCGAGGCGATCGCGAAGGGCGGCCTCGGCCTCGACGACCGCACGGCGCAACGCGATCTACGGCCTCTACAGCGTCCACGTATCTGCTCTCGCTGTTCGGCGGCTGGATCGCGGATCGGCTGATCGGGCAGCAGCGCGCCGTTTTGTGCGGCGGCATGCTGATCATGGTCGGCAACGCGATGCTGGCCGCTGGGGCAGCCCACGCGTGTTCTTCCTCGGGCTCACGGTGATCGTGCTCGGCGTCGGACTGCTGAAGCCGAACATCAGCGCGATCGTCGCGCAGCTCTACCCGGAAGGCGGCGCGCGCCGCGACGCGGGCTTCTCGATCTTCTACATGGGCATCAACCTCGGCGCGTTGGTCGGCTCCGTGCTCGTGCCGATCGTCGCGGCCGCTTACGGCTGGTCCGCCGGGTTCGCGCTGCCGGCGGTCGGGATGGCGTTCGGGCTCGTCCAGTTCCGTATGACGAGGCACTACCTCGGCGCCAGCCGGCGCTGACGCCGCCGGGCCGGCGCGCCAGCTGGTGGCCGGTGGCGGTATTTCTCGCGATCGTCGCGCTGCTCGCGGCGCTCGTGCTCGCGGGCCGGCTCGCGCTCGACCCGGTCGGCGATCTCGCAGCGGCGCGAACTGGGCATGATCGCGCTGCGTCGCCGGCTACTTCGCCTACTTGCTGTTGTTCGCCGGCCTCGATCGCGCGGAGCGCAGCCGCGCATGGGCGATGCTCGCGCTGTCCGTCGCCTGCGCGATGTTCTGGGCCGGTTACGAGCAGGCCGGCGCGTCGTTCAATCTGTTCGCCGAGCGCTACACGGAGCTGCGAGGTCCTCGGCTGGATCGATGCCGGCCGGCGTGCTGCAGGCGGTGAATCCGCTCTTCATCATCATGTTCGCGCCGGTGTTCGCGGCGCTCTGGGTGAACCTCGGCCGGCGCAATGCTCGAGCCGTCCGCGCCGGCGAAGTTCGGCGTCGGCCTGATCTTCATGGGCGCGGGCTTCCTCGTCATGTTCGCGGCGGCCGCGGTACGTGATTGCAGCGGCGAGAAAGTGCTCGCCGACCTGGCTCGTGCTGACCTATCTGCTGCACACCTTCGGCGAGCTGTGCCTGAGCCCGGTCGGCTTGAGCTCGATGACCAAGCTCGCGCCGCCACGCTTCGTCGGCCAGATCCTCGGCGTGTGGTTCCTGGCGACCGCGATCGGCGTGAATCTCGCGGGCCAGTTCTCGGGCAACATCGACCCGGAGAACGTCGCGACGATGCCGGGTCAGTTCATCTACCTGTTCTGGTGGGGCGTGATCGGCGGCGTCGTGATGCTGGTCGCTGACGCCGCTGATCAAGCGTCTGATGGCGGGCGTGCGATGAACGCGGCCGTGACCGCGGCCACCGCTCCGCAGCTCACGCTCCGCGCCATCGTGCTCGTCGATCGTGCTGGCGGTGATGCTCGCGGCGGCGAACACCTACCTCGGCCTGTTCGCGGGCCTCACGATCGCGTCGGCGATTCCGGCGGCGGTCGTCTCGATGGCGGTGCTGCAGGCTGCTCGGCGGCGGACACATCCTCGAGAACAACATCGTGCAGACCGGCGCCTCGGCCGGCGGCGTCGATCGCGGCCGGCGTGATCTTCACGATCCCCGCGCTCGTGATCCTCGGCTACTGGAGCGACTTCCAGTACTCGTGGGTGCTCGCGATCGCGGGCCTCGGCGGAATGCTCGGCGTGCTGTTCTCGGTGCCGCTGCGCCGCGCGCTGATCGTCGAGCAGAACCTCGCGTTCCCCGAAGGCAAGGCGCGGCCGAGGTGCTCAAGGCCGGCGACGAATCCGGCGCACGGCGTGAAGCTGCTGGCGGGGTCGGCGGCGCTCGGCGGCATCGTCAAGCTGCTCGCGGCGAGCGGCTGCGCGCTGATCCCGGACACGGCCGCCGCGGCCGCGTATGTCGGCAAGGCGCATCGCCTACATCGGGCACCAATCTGTCGCCCGCGCTGCTCGGCGTCGGCTACATCGTCGGCCTCAACATCGGCATCGTCGTCGTGGTCGGCGGCCTCATCTCCTGGAACATCGCGATTCCGATCTACTCCACGTTCTTCCTCGACGGCAACGCGGAGCTCGCCGCGCGCGTCGCGGGCGCGAGCGCCGGGGACGCCGCCGGCGCGATCTGGTCGGCGCAGATTCGCTATCTCGGCGTCGGCGCGATGCTGATCGGCGGCGTGTGGACGCTGGTCTCGCTGCGCAAGTCGCTCTTGTCCGGCATCCGCAGCGGCCTGGCCGCGACGCGCGCCGGGCGCAGCGCGAGGCCGTCGCGCACACCGAGCAGGATCTGCCGATGAAGCGCGGTGCTGATCGCGCATCGTGCTCTTCGCGCTGCCGCTGCTCGTTCCTGTATCAGGCGATCGTCGGACAGCTTCGCGGTCAGCGTGCCGATGACGATCATCATGATCGTCGCGGGCTTTCTGTTCTGCTCGGTGTCGGCGCTACATGGCGGGCCTCGTCGGCTCGTCGAACAATCCGGTGTCGGGCATCACGATCGCGACGATCCTGTTCGCGTCGCTCGTGCTCGATCTTGCTGCTCGGCCGCGACTCGCCGCTCGGCCCGATCGCCGCGATCATGATCGGCGCCGTCGTCTGCTGCGCGGCCGCGGTCGCGGGCGACAACCTGCAGGATCTCAAGGCCGGCTAGCTCGTCGGCGCGACGCCGTGGCGGCAGCAGGTGATGCTCGCGATCGGCGCCGTGTCGTGCGCGCTCGATCATGGCGCCGGTGCTGAACCTGCTCGAGACGGCGTACGGCATCGGCGTGCCGACGGCCGGCGCACCCGCAGCCGCTGCTCGCGCCGCAGGCGACGCTGATGGCGTCGGTCGTCGAAGGGCATGTTCGGCGGCGAGCTGCCGTGGGGGATGATCTGGACCGGCGCGCGCGATCGGCGCCGCCATCATCGCGCTCGACGAGATTCTGAAGGCGCCGCGGCGCGCGCTTCCGCGTGCCGGTGCTCGCGGCGGCGGTCGGCATCTATCTGCCGCTCGAGCTGACCGCTGCCGATCTTCCTCGGCGGGCTGCTGGCCTATCTCGTCGAGCGCAAGCGCGCGCGTCGAGCCGACGACGCGGACGCGCAAGAGCGCCTGCACCGCCGCGGCGTGCTGTTCGCGGCGGGCCTGATCACCGGCGAGGCGCTGATGGGCATCCTGATCGCGATCCCGATCGTCGCGTCGGGCAAGCGCGGACGTGCTCGCGCTGCCGGAGCGCTTGCAGCCTGGCGCTGCGGGCCAATGGCTCGGCCTCGCGTTGCTCGCCGGTGATCGCCGTGGCTGCTCTATCGCGCCGCGCGCTCGAGCCGGCCGCAGCAAGACGAGCGATGAAGCGCCTCGAGAGCAAGCTGCCGGCGGTCGGCACGACGATCTTCACCGTGATGACCGCAGCTCGCGAACGAGCACGACGCGGTGAACCTGTCGCAGGGCTTCCCGAACTTCGAGCCGCCGCCAGGGCTCATCGAGCGCGTCGAGCACTACCTCGGTACGCGCTGTCACCAGTACGCGCCGATGCCGGGCTCGGCGCCGCTGCGCGCCGCGATCGCCGCGAAGCTCGACGATCTTTACGGCGTGACGGCGAATCCGGACACGGAGATCACGATCACGAGCGGCGCGACCGAGGCGATCTTCTGCGCGATCCAGGCCGTGGTGCGGCGTGACGAAGAGGTGATCGTGCTCGATCCGTGCTACGACTCTTACGAGCCGTCGGTCACGCTCGCGGGCGGCCGCACCGTGCACGTCGCGCTGCCGCCGCCGACCTTTGCGCTCGACTGGGAGCGTCTCGAGGGCGCGTTGTCCCCGCGCACTCGGCTCGTGATCGTGAACACGCCGCACAATCCGGCCGGCACGGTGATCTCCGCCTCCGATCTCGATCGGCTCGCGGAGCTCACGCGGCCGTACGACTGCTATCTATTGAGCGACGAGGTCTACGAGCACGTCGTGTTCGACGGCGCCCGGCACGCGACCGCGCTCGCGCAGCGCGAGCTGCGTCCGAAATGCTTCGCCGTGTTCTCGTTCGGCAAGACCTACCACGCGACGGGATGGAAGCTCGGCTATTGCGTCGCGCCGCCGGAGCTCACGGCCGAGCTGCGGCGCGTGCATCAGTACGTTCAGTTCGCGTCGACGTCGCCGCTGCAGCTCGCGCTCGCGGACTACATGCGCGAGCACCCGGAGCACCATCTCGGCCTGCCTGCGTTCTACGAAGAGCGCCGCGACTACTTCAACCGGCTGCTCGCCGACACCAGGCTCACGTTTCGGCCTGCGGCCGGCACGTACTTCCAGCTCGCGGACTACGGCGCCATCTCGGCTTTGCCCGACGTCGAGTTCGCGCGCTGGCTCACGGTCGAGCACGGCGTCGCGACGATTCCGATCTCGGTGTTCTATCGCGAGCCGCCGGCCGCGAAGCTCGTGCGCTTTTGCTTCGCCAAGGAGGACGCGACGCTCGACGAAGCGGCCCGCCGGCTGCGCGCGCTCTGAGCCGAGCCGCCGCGCGAGGCACGCGGACTCCGGCCCCAGATCCGATGCGAAGAAGACGCGCTGCGCGAGCGCGCTATTTGCCGGAGTGCTCCGACGCCGCGAGCTCGCCGATCAGTGCGAACAGCTGCTCGTTCCCGCCGGCCATGCCAACGTCCGTCGTGTACTTGCCGTTGACGACGATCGTCGGGACGCTCGCGATGCGGTAACGCCGGCCGAGCTCGTCGGCGCGCTGCAGCTTCGCCTGCACCTCGGCCGACTCGTACGCCGCCTGGAACGTCGCCGCATCGACGCCGAACGTGCCGAAGAACGCGCGCAGCTTGTCCTCGGTATCGAGCGAGTCGTGATTGTCCTGGATCTCGCGGAACAGCGCGTCGTGCATCGCGCCGATCTTGCCGAGCGCTTCCGCGGTGTAGAACGCGCGCGCGTGCGTCTTCGCGACGTCGCTCCAGGCGACCGGCACGCGCACGAAGCTCACGTACTCGGGCTTGCTCGCGACCCAATTCTTCAGCGACGGATCGAGCGCGTAGCAGTGCGGGCAGCCGTACCAGAAGATCTCGGCGACCTCGACCTTGTCGGGCGGCGAGCTCGTAGGTTGGGTCGGCGACAACCGGTTGTAGTGCTTGCCGATCTGGAAACGCGCCGACGTCTGCGCCGCCACGCTGACCTCGCTCGAGCTGGCCGGCGCAGGGGCCGGTGTCGCGGACGGCTCGGCGGACGGCGGCTCGACTTCGTCCGGGACGGTGTTGCCGGCCGCGATGTCCTCGGGCGCCGGCGGCGCTGACTTGCTCGCGGCGGGCGGATTGGAGCCGCCGCAGCTCGCGACCGCGAGCGCCGTCAGGATCAAGAAGCTGCGAAGGCCCATCTGCGGTGCTCCCTCGCCGCGATCGAGCCTAGTCGAGGCCCTGGACGTAGCTCGCGAGCGCGCGAATCTCGTCGTCCTTCAGTAGCGATGCGACGTTGCGCATCATCTGGTTCGCGTCCGAGGCGCGCTCGCCGGATTTGTACTCCTGCAGCGTCTTCGTGACGTATGGGGCGTGCTGCCAGCTGATTCGCGGATAGGCGGCGAAAGGATTGCCGTGTCCGGTAGGCCCGTGACATGCGATGCACGCCGGAGTGCCGCGCGACGGGATTCCGCCGCGATAGATTTGCTGGCCGAGACTCACGAGCGCGGGGTCCGCGCCCTTCGGCGTCGGCTTCTGCGCGGCGAAGTAGGCCGCGACGTCGGCCACGTCCTGGTCGGAGAGCATCTGCGCGAACGGCTGCATCGTCACGCTCTTGCGCTCGCCGGTCTTGAAGGCCTTGAGCTCGCGCGCGATGTACTCCGGGTGCTGGCCCGCAAGGCTCGGCCAGTCGGGCGTCACGCTGTTGCCGTCGACGCCATGGCACGCCGCGCACGTGGCCGACTTAGCGCGACCGGCGTCGACGGAGCCCTGCGGCGCGGCGGTTTGCGGCGCAGTCGAAGCCGGCGCCGGTTGTGGCGTCGACGGAGCGTCTTGTGCGCACGCGGCAAATCCGTACGCGGCGCCATAGGCCGTCGTCAAAAGTGCGATGGCGAACGAAGCCCAGGGAGATCTCGTGCTCGTCGGCTGCCCGTTCACGCTGGAGGATTCCTATTGATTTAGCTCGAAAACCGGCGGCCGATTGTACACTAAGACCCGGCTCCGAACGCGAGCTCGAGTCCCGAACGTGCCCACACCGATCTTCATCAAGAGCGCCGCCGCGCCCGCGGATTTTCCGGCAGACGACGGCCGCGAGGTCGCGTTCGTCGGCCGCTCGAATTCCGGCAAATCCACTGCGCTGAATTTGCTCGCGGGCGTCCGCAAGCTCGCACGCGTGAGCAAGACGCCCGGACGCACGCAGCTCGTGAATTTTTTCGACGTAGGCGAGCAGCGCCGGCTCGTCGATTTGCCGGGCTACGGCTTCGCGCGCGTTCCGCCTGGCACGCAGGAGCAATGGCGAGAGCTCGTCGAGGCGTATCTGAGCACGCGCCGCTCGCTCGTCGGAACGATCGTCACGATCGACATTCGACGCGGGATCACGGAGCTCGACGACACGCTGCTGCGCTGGCTCGAGCCGCTGGATCTGCGAGTGGGCTTGCTGCTCACGAAGGCCGACAAGCTCGCTCATGGCGCCGGCATCGCGCGCGAGCGCGAGATCGCCTCAGCCGTCGCGCAGCGCGTGCAGCTCACTCGCTTCTCGGCATTGAACCGCACCGGTGTCGAAGTCGCGCGGGGTTGGATCGACGGTTGGATGCAGCGCGACGCGGAGTCCGCGACCGGCGCGCAATAGAGGTCGAGAGAAAACGTACTGCGAAAATAAAACACCCCGGGTGCGGGATTCAGGGGACACACCCGGGGTGGGATATCCCGGCGGGGTGGGCCGGGACGTGAGACCCGCTTAGGGAGGATAGCGGGAACACTCTTCCTGAGTGTCGAGACTTTAGTCCGCGCTCGTTCCCGATAAGTTCCCTAATGCGCCTCGTCCCAATTTGCGCCGACTCCACTATCGACACGCAGCGGCACCGCGAGATCCGCGGCGGACTCCATAATTCTTATGATTACCGCGCGTACTTCGTCGACGCGCGCGAGCGGCGCTTCGACGACGAGCTCGTCGTGCACTTGCAGCAGCAGGCGCGCGCCGTTTTCCTCGCGCGCGAGCCACGTGTCGAGTGCGAGCATCGCGCGCTTGATGATGTCCGCCGCGGTGCCCTGCATCGGCGCGTTGATCGCGCTGCGCTCCGCGTACTGACGCAGCGCCGCATTGCGCGCATTGATGTCGGGCAGGTAGAGCCGGCGGCCGAACACCGTGCTCACATAGCCGAGCTCGCGCGCGCTTTGTCGCGTCGCGTCCATGTAGCGCTTCACGCCGGGATAGCGCTCGAAGTAGAGATCGACGTAGGTCTGCGCCTGGCCGCGCTCGATCCCGAGCTGCTTCGCGAGCCCGAACGCCGACATGCCGTAGATCAGGCCGAAGTTGATCGCCTTCGCCGAGCGGCGCTGATCCGTGCGTGACCGACTCGAGCGGCGTCGACGAACACCTCCGCGGCCGTCGCCCGATGGATGTCGGTCTCGGTCGCGAACGCCGCGAGCAAGCCCGCGTCGCCCGACAAGTGCGCCATGATCCGCAGCTCGATCTGCGAGTAGTCGGCCGCGATCAGCTTCGTGCCCGGCGCCGCGACGAACGCCTGCCGAATGCGCCGTCCCTCGGTCGTGCGGATCGGGATGTTCTGCAGATTCGGATCCGAGGACGACAAGCGGCCGGTCGCGGCTACGGCTTGCCGATACGACGTGTGGATGCGGCCGGTGCGGCCGTCGATCTCGGCCGGCAGCTTGTCGGTATAGGTCGACTTCAACTTCGAGAGCGCGCGATATTCGAGCACGAGCCGCGGCAAGTCGTAGGACTCCGCGAGCTGCTCGAGCACGCTCTCGGCCGTCGACGGCTGACCTTTCGGGGTCTTGCCGAGCACGGGCAGATGCAACCGTTCGTAGAGGATCTCCTGCAGCTGCTTCGGCGACCCGAGATTGAACGGGCCTCCGGCCGCGTCGTAAGCGGCGCGCTCGGCGGCCGCAATGCTCGTCGCGAGCTCTTGGCTCTGCTGGCGCAGCCGCTGCGCGTCGACGAGCACGCCCGCGCGTTCCATCCGCTCGAGCACGAGGAGCAGCGGCACCTCGATGTCCGTGTACACGCGCGCGAGATCGGGCAGCGCGCCGAGCCGCTGCCAGAGCTCTTGGTGTAGGCGCAGCACGAGATCGGCGCTGCCGCCCGCGAACGTCGTCGCGGCCGCGACGTCGAGCTGATCGAACGCGAGCTGCTTCGCGCCCTTGCCCGCGATGTCCTCGTACTTCGGCGCTGCAAGGCCGACGTAGTGCGCCGCGCACGCGGCCAGCTCGTGATTGGTCGCGTTCGAGTTCAGGACATACGACTCGAGCATCGTGTCGTGTGCGATACCGCCGAGCGTGAGGCCGTGGTTTGCGAGCACGTGCGCGGCGTACTTGAGATCGTGCCCGACTTTCGGTTGGCCGCCCGAGAGCCATGCGCGCAAGCGTGCGAGCGCGGCATCGCGTCCGATCTGCTCGGGCGCGCCCGGATAGCGGTGCGCGAGCGGCACGTAGGCCGCTTCGCCGGGCGCGACGGCGAACGCGAGCCCCGTGAGCTCCGCGCGCACGTAGCCGTCGCCGGTCGTCGCGACGGCGAGCGCCGCGAGTGGCGCGGACTCGAGCTTTGCGATCCAGTGATCGAGCTCGACCGCGGTGGTGAGCGTCACGTAGCGGCCCGCGAGCGCGTCGCCGCGCGGCGGCGCCGGAGCCGACTCGGCGGCGATGGTGCCGGCTCTTTGCGGCGCCGGAGCGCCGCCGCCTGTGATCCGGCGCAGCAAGCGCCCGAACTCGAGGCGCTCGAATACGCCCGCGAGCCGTGCGACGTCGGGCGCGCGCAGATGCAGATCGTCGAGCGAGAGCGGCAACTCGACGTCGCAGCGGATCGTCGCGAGCTCCTTCGCGAGGTCGAGCATGTCGAGCGACGCGCGCAGCCGCTCGCCGATCTTGCCGGGCACCTCGGCCGCGTGCGCTTTGAGCGTCGCGACGTCCGGATACTGCTGGAGCCACTTCGCGGCGGTCTTCGGCCCGACGCCGTCGATCCCCGGGATGTTGTCGAGCGGATCGCCGATCAGAGCGAGATAGTCGGCGATCTGCTCCGGCGTCACGCCGAACTTTGCCTGCACGCCCGCGCGGTCGAGCTTCGTGTCGTACATCGTGTTCACGAGCGTCACGTGGTCGTCGACGAGCTGCGCGAGATCCTTGTCGCCCGTCGAGATCACGGTGTGGCGGGCCGCGCGCGACGCGGCGCGCGCAAGCGTGCCGATCACGTCGTCGGCCTCGACGCCCTCGATCCGGAGCAGCGGGATTCCCATCGCTTCGATCGACTCGAGCAGCGGCTCGACTTGCGCGCGAAGCTCGTCCGGCATCGGCGGGCGATTCGCCTTGTACTCGCTGTAGAGATCCTTGCGGAACGTCTTGCCGGGCGCGTCGAACACGACGGCCATCTCGGTCGGCGCATAGTCGTCGAGCAGCTTGTAGAGCATGTTCACGACGCCGAGCACGGCCCAGGTCGGTTGCCCGCTGGAGGTCGCGAGCTTGGTCTGTATCGCGTGAAACGCTCGATAGAGATAGCCGGAGCCGTCGACGAGAACGAGCGGTTTGGCGCTCATTATCTTCGCACTCATCCTTTGGGGCGCTCGTCATCCTCCGGACGCGGCGTCCCGCCGGGCGCGACGTCGGGCGGCGGCTCCGCCGGCGCGCCGGCCCCGGGCGCTCCGGTCGGAGGCGTCGGCGCGGCAGACGTCGGCGCGGGAGCGGCGCCTTTGTCGAGCCGCTGGATCGGGCGCTGGGATTCCGGCAGCGTCAGGGGTCCGCGCTGCCCGCAGCCCGCGAGCGACGCGAACGCCGCGAGTGCGGCCGCCACAGCCAACGTCAGGCGCGCCGCGCGGCTCATGTCCTTTTCGCCGCCGCCAGCTCGGCCGCGACGCGCCGGTACGCCTCGCGGAACGGCACGCCTTCCTTGACGACGAGCTCGTTCGCGCGCGCGGCCGCGTAGAGCTCGCGGAGCGAGCACGATCCGTTCGGCGCGGAAGCGGACGCCCGGCAGCGCGTGCGCCATGATCGCGAGCACCGCGCCCGCGAGGTCGATGCTGCGGAAGAGCGGCGCCTTGAGCCGCTGCAGGTCGCGGTGGTAGCCCGACGTGAGCTTCGCGGTCAGCGCGAGCGTCTCCTGGAGCGCGCCGAGCGCGGTCGCCTGCGAGCCGCGCACGAGCTCGAACACGTCGGGGTTGCGCTTCTGCGGCATGATCGAGGAGCCGGTCGTCATCTCGTCCGGCAGCGTCACGTACGCGAACTCGCTCGTATAGAAGAGGAGCAAGTCGGACGCGAGCCGGCCGAGATCGCCGAGCAAGAGCGCGATCTCGAAGATCAGCGATGCCTTCCGCCTTGCCGCGCGACAGCTGCACGGCCGTCACGGGCTCGTGCGTGCGCGCGAAGCCGAGCGCGGCCGTCGTCGCGCTCGCGGTCGACGGGCAGATTCGGGACGCCGTAACCCGCGGCGGAGCCGAGCGGGTTTTGGTCGGCACGCGCGCGCACGCGCTCGAGGCCTGCGCGGTCGTCCTCGAGCTCCGCCGCGAAGCCGCGCGCCCAGAGCGCGACCGTGCTCGGCATCGCGGGCTGCATGTGCGTGTAGCCCGGCAGCGCGATCGAGCCCTGCTCGCCGCGACGCGCTCGAGCGCGGCGACGACGCCGTCGGTCGCGGCCGCGAGCTCCGCGATCGCGTCGCGCAGATAGAGCCGCAGCGCGACGAGCACCTGGTCGTTGCGCGAGCGGCCGAGATGCACGCGGCCGCCGGCCGCGCCGATCCGCTCGATCAGCCGGCGCTCGAGCGCGCCGTGCGCGTCCTCGTCGGCGAGCTCGATCGACCACTCGCCGGCCGCGTGCGCGGCGCCGAGCGCCTCGAGCCCCGCGCAGATCGCGTTGCCAGTCGTCGGCGGCGAGCAGGCCCTGCGCCGCGAGCATCCGCGCGTGCGCGACCGAGGCGCGCACGTCGTACGCGACGAGACGCTCGTCGAGCAGGTGATCCTCGCCCGCGGTGAAGCGCAGGATCCGCTCGTCGAGCGGCAGGCCCTTGTCCCAGAGTCGCGGCATGTCGCTTCTGCTTGGCGTTAGCTCGTTTGTTCCTCGGGCCTCAAGCGCTCGGAGTCGTTGACGACGAGCGTGCCCGTGCCCTCGTTCGTGAACACCTCGAGCAGGAGGCTATCCGGCTGCGAGTACGAGATCACGTGCACTCGCGGCACGCCGCCCGCGAGCGCGCGCTCGATCGCGGCGACCTTCGGCAGCATGCCGCCGGAGATCTTGCCTTCGTCGCGCAGGCGGCGCAGGCCCTGGCGGTCGACGTACGAGATCAGCGAGCGCGGGTCCTCGAGCGACTCGAGGATGCCCGGCGCGCCGGTCGCGAGCATGAACTTCTCGGCCTTGAGCTCGCGTCGCGATCGCGGCCGCGACCGTGTCCGCGTTGATGTTGAGCAGCACGCCGTGGTCGTCGGACGACAGCGGGCTCACGATCGGCACGAGGTCGTTCTCGAGCTGCTTCGCGATGATGCTCGAGTCGATCCCGTGGATGTCGCCGACGAAGCCGTAGTCGACGGTCTCGCCGGTCGCCTGCTTCACGGGCGGCCGCTTGCTCGCCTTGATCAGGCCGCCGTCGACGCCGCTGACGCCGATCGCGGGCACGCCTAGCGCGCGGCACACCGCGACGATGCGCGTGTTGATCTCGCCGTTCAGCACCATCGTCGAGACCTCGAGCGTCTGCGCGTCGGTCACGCGCCGGCCCTCGACCATCGTCGTCTCGAGCCCGAGCCGTTTCGACAGCGCGGTCAACTGCGGGCCGCCGCCGTGCACGAGCACGACGCGGATGCCGACCTGGTGCAGGATGCCGATCTGCTCCATCAGCGCGCGCGTCGTCTCGGCCGATACGAACGCGTCGCCGCCGGCCTTCAGCACGAACACCTTGCGCTTGTAGACGCGCAGATAGGGCGACCGCATGCCGCAGCGCGCGTCACGACGATTGCGCGCTCGTTGGTCGTGAGTCGGGTCATCGCGCTCATCCTTTGTCCTTCATCATTCGATAGACGACGGCCATCTGCACGACCATCCGGTTGCGCGCCTCTTGAATCACGACGCTGCGCGGGCCGTCGAGAATCCGGTCCGCGACGACGACGCCGCGGCGCACGGGCAGGCAGTGCATGAACCGGCAGTCCGGACGCGCGTCGGCGAACCACGGCTCGTCGACGCACCAAGTGCCGACGTGCTCCTCGCGCAGCGCCTGGTCGCCGAGCTTGTCGCCGTAGAAGCGCGTCGAGGAATACGACTTGGCGTAGATCGACGTGGGCGCCGCGCATCGCCTCGCGCGCGGTCCGTCGTCTCGGTCACGCTGCCGCCGGACTTCTCGGCGGCCCGGCGCGCCTTGTCGACGATCGCGGGCGGCAGCTCGAAGCCCGGCGGCCGCAGGTGCACGACGTTCATGCCGCGCATCGCGGCCATGTGCAGCGTCGCGGAGGGCACCGCGAGCGGCAGGGCCTTAGGGTGATAGGCCCAGGTGAGCACGAACTTGCCGCCGTTCGCGGGAATGCCGAGCTCGTCCATCGTCTTCCAGTCCGCGAGGCTCTGGCACGGATGGTCGATCGCGGACTCCATGTTGATCCAGGGCTTGTCGATGAGGTCGGTCAGGCCTTTGAAGTCCGAGTCCGCGATGTCGCGCGCGAGCTCGCGCCGGCCCGCGAACGCGCGCACGCCCATCGCGTCGCCATACGACGCGATCACCGGGATCGCCTCGCGCACGTGCTCGGCCGCGTCGCCGTCCATCACGACGCCCTGCCGCGACTCGAGCCCGTGGATCGACATCTCGGGCGAGATCACGAACGCGCCGCCGCCGAGCCGAATCATCGCGGCCTGGAACGACGACAGCGTGCGCAGCGACGGGCTCAAGAACAGCAGCGACAGCACTTTGCCCGCGAGCGCGCGCGGCTCCGGGTTCCGATCGAGCCGGCTCGCGAGCGCGATCAGGTCCTGGATCTCCTCGCGCGAGAAGTCCGCGAGGTCGTTAAAGCGTCGCATCGTTCAAGTCCTCCAGTGCTTCGCGCAAGCGCTTCACGTGCTCCGCGCTCAGGATCAGGGGCGGTAGGAGACGCAGCACGTGCGGGTCGGCGCTCGTGCCGGTCAGGATGTCGCGCGCGAGCAGCGCGTCGCGCACCGCGGCGGCCTTCGGTTTGGTTTCGAGACCGAGCAGGAAGCCGCGGCCCTGCACGTCCGACGACGGGACCGACGACGCAACTCGAGCGCACCGCCGCGCTTACGTCGCGCACGTTCGCGAGCAACTCGTCGTCGCGGATCACCTCGAGCACGGTTTTGATCGCGGCGCACGCAACCGGGCCGCCGCCGAACGTCGTGCCGAGCGAGCCGGGCTTGAGATCGCGCGCGATCTCGTGCGGCAGCAGCAACGCGCCGCAGGGGAAGCCGCCGCCGAGGCCCTTCGCGGTCGTGAGCAGATCGGGCCGCACGCGGTGCAGCTGCGCGCCGAACGGCTCGCCGAGCCGGCCGATGCCGGTCTGCACCTCGTCCAGGATCAAGCAGCGCGCCGGTGCGATCGCAGGCATCGCGCGCGGCGTGCAGGAACTCGGTCGAGAAGTCGAACGCGCCCGCGAGGCCCTGCACGGGCTCGATGATCACGGCCGCGGTGGACGAATCGACCGCGGCGTTGAGCGCGACGGTGTCCTCGCGCGGCACGAACTGCACGTCGAACGGCGCCCGCGGGAAGCCGTACCACGAGTTCTCGGCGCCCCAGGTCACCGCGGCGGCGGCCGCCGTGCGGCCGTGGAAGCTCTGCTCGAGCGCGACGATCTTCGGTCGCCCGGTGACCTTGAGCGCGATCCGCAGCGCGTTCTCGTTCGCCTCGGCGCCGCTGTTCACGAAGAACACGCGGCCGACGCCCGGCGGCGCGAACGCAGCGAGCGCGTCGGCCGCCTCGTCGCGGATCTTGAGCGGCAGCGCGTTCGTCTGGAACACGAGGTCGCGCGCGCGCGCGCGCGATCGTGTCGGACAACCGCGGGTGGCCGTAGCCGAGCGCGGCCACCGCGTGTCCGCCATAGAGATCGAGCACGCGTCGACCCTGCGCGTCCTCGAGCCACACGCCGGCGCCCTTCACCGGCGTGAACGGCAACATCGTGTACACCTCGTCGAGATGCGCGTGCACCGCGACCACCCCGTCGTTCATCGCGACGTTCATCAGAGCCACCCTGCCGCCGGCGCGGTCAATCCCATGTCCTCGGGCAGCCCGAGCAAGCGATTGGCCCACTGGATGCTGCCGCCCGCCGCACCCTTGAGCAGATTGTCGAGCACCGAGCAGACGACGATCGTGTCGCCGTCGGCGAGCGCGTGCAGCGCGGAGTAGTTGCGTCGCCGCGATGTCCTTCACGCGCGGCGGCTCGGGTTCGACCCGCACGAACCGCGAGCCGTGGTAGTAACTCGGCGAGCGCTTCGGTGACCTGCGCGCTCGTCACGCGCTCCTTCGCGCGCGCGAAGATCGTCGCGTGGATGCCGCGCGCGAACGGGCCCGAGTGCGGCACGAACTTGAGCGTCGATGTCGCTGCCCGCCGCGGCCTTCGCGAGCGCGCGGACCTCGGGATCGTGCCGGTGCTTGAGCGCCTGATACGCGAACAGATTGCTCTGGCGCACGGGATGATGCGTCGTCTCGCGCGGCGTGCGGCCCGCGCCCGTGCTGCCGGTGACGGCGCTCACGTGGAACTCGTCCGCGAGGCCCGCCGCCGCGAGCGGCACGATCGCCGAGCAGCATCGTCGTCGCGAAGCAGCCCGGATGCGCCGCGTGCGGCGTGTCGATCCGCGCGAGCTGCTCGGGCACCGCGCAGGTGAATTGCTCGGCGAGCGCGCGGCGTCGCGTGCTCGTGGCCATAGACCTTCGCCCACGCGTCGGCGTCCGCGAAGCGGAAGTCGGCCGACGCGTCGACGACCGTCATCGCGACGCCGGCCGCGGCCGGCCGCGCCGAGCAGCTGCTCGACGAGCTGCGCCGACGCGCCGTGCGGCGCGGCCGAGAGCACGAGCCAGTGCGGCGCCGTGCGCAGCCGCTCGATCGCGGCGTCGATCGAGACGAACAGCTCGTCGGGATACGCGGGCGCGAGGTGCGCGAACGTCTTCGCGACCGGCTCGCCGGCCTGGCTCGACGACACGACGCGCGCCGAGCGTGAGGCGCGGGTGCGCGTCGATCAGGCGCAGGAACTCGCCGGCAACGTAGCCCGGACCCACCGAGCACGATCGCGGGGTAAGTCGGCTCCGCGGCGCTCATCCGGCCGCCTTCGCGAGCCGGCTACCGAGGCCGATGCTCGCCTGGAGCAAGTCGCCGAGCTCGGCCGAGTGCGTCATCGCGTTGACCGCGGCGACGTTCGAGCGGTCTCGGATGATGTCGATGCCGACCTGGTTGTCGGTCGCGGGTCCGGAGATCACGGTCGGCTCGATGCCGAACTCCTCGCGCAAGCAGCTTCGCGCCGCCCCAGGCGCCGACCGGGTCGTTCGCGCAGAGCACGAGCGAGGTGATCGCGCCGACGATGTCCTTGTCGCGCAGGATCGCCTCGACGCCGTAGGCGCCGAGCAGGCCGTCGCCGAGCTCGAACACGATCGCGTCGGGCTTCTCGTCGGCGAGCTCGTTCAGCAGGCTGCGCGTGAGCGCCGGGCGCGTTCTTCGAGGTCGTCGCGCAGATGCCGAAGTCCGAGAACATCGCGACGTGGCGCGCGCCCGAGTCTTCCATCGCGAGGATGTCGCGGCGCAGCGCGACGCCGGTCGACTTGAACGCGTCGACGACGAGGCCGTTGTGCCTGAAACGGCTCACGATCGCGCACGCGGCCGCGGTCTTGCCCGAGTTCATGCACGTGCCCGCGATCGCGACGACCGGCACGCCGTGCGTCTCGAGCGGCACGTCGAGGTTCAGCGGCTCGTTCGAGACGCGCGCGGGCACGCCGACGCGCTGCCCGAGGTACGGGAAATCGAGCACGCAGCCGAGCACCTTGCAGCTGAACGGCTCGCCGTGCGACGGGTTGATCGAGTCGCAGATGCCGATCACGCCGCCGAGATTCAGCAGCTGCACGGTGTCGCCGGGCTTGAGCGCGGTCGGCAGATGGCCGGAGTAGCCGAACAGCGCCTTGCGATGGCCGAGCGCGCCGACGACGACGTCGCCCTTCTTCACCTCGGCCATCCGGCCGCTCGTGAGCTCGATCGTGTTGTAGCGCGACTTGTTGTTCTGCACTTCGACCGCGATCGAGCACGCCTTCCTCGCACGGGATCTCGTCGCTCACGCGGATCTCTTGGCCGAGATCCGCCGCGAGCGCGACCGACGCGATCTTGTCGACGACGACCGAGCGCATCTCACTGCCCTCCGGCCCGGGTATGGAACATCCCGGGCAACGCCATGATCTTCGAGAAGCCGAGCGCGTCGGCGGCCGTCCACTCGCCGGCCGCTTCGCCGTACTTGCCGCGGCTCGCGGCCATCAGCGAGTGCGGCGACGTCACGCCGAGCACGAACAGGCTGCCGGGCCGAAGCTGCACGCGGACCTTGCCGGTCACGCGCTGCTGCGACGACGTGAGCAGCGCCTCGATGTCGCGGCACGCGGGGTCGAGCTGCTTGCCCTCGTGGATCAGCTGGCCGTAGTCCTGGCTCACGGTCTCCTTCACGCGCGACTGCGTGAGCGTGAGCGTGAGCTTCTCGAGCTCGCGGTGCGACGCGATCAGGATCTCGGCGGCCGGCGCCTCGAACGCGACGCGGCCCTTCGTGCCGATGATCGTGTCGCCGAGGTGGATGCCGCGGCCGATGCCGTACTTCGCGCCGACGCCCTCGAGCTTCTCGATCAGCGCGACGGGGTCGAGCCGTCTCGCCGTCGAGCCCCGACCGGCACGCCGCGCGCGAACTCGATCTCGATCTCGCTCAACGGCTGCGGCTTGTCGAGCGCGCCGGCCGACAGCACCCACGCGGACTCGGGGATGCTGCCCTTCGAGTCGAGCGTCTCGGTGCCGCCGATCGTGACGCCCCAGAGGCCGCGGTTCGTCGAGTACGCGGAGCCGCGCGTCGGCACGGGCAGCTTGCGCTCCTCGAGGAACTTCACCTGCGCGGGCCGCTGCCACGCGTGGTCGCGAACCGGCGCCAGGATCGTGAGCTCGGGCGCGACCGCCTTGAGCACGATCTCGAACCGAACCTGGTCGTTGCCGGCCGCCGTGCAGCCGTGCGCGACGGTGTCCGAGCCGAGCTCCTTCGCGAGCTGCGCGAGGTACTTCGCCTGCAGGCCGCGCTCGGCGCCGACGCACAGCGGGTACATGTTGCCGCGCTTCACGTTGCCCATGATCAGGAACTTGAGCACCTTGTCGAAGAACTCCGGGCCGCGCCTCGATGAGCCGGTGATCGCTCGCGCCGAGCGCGCGCGCGCGCTCGTCGAGCTGCCGCGCCGCGGCCGCGTCGATGCCGCCGCAGTTCACGGTGACGGTGACGACGGGGCGCTCGTACGTCTCCTTGAGCCACGGAATGCAGAACGACGTGTCGAGGCCGCCCGAGAACGCGAGCACGATCGGTCTCTGCGACGACGAGGATGCGGAGGTCATGGCGTTGCCTTCTTCAAGTGTTGTCTGCAGCCGGCCGCGAAGCCGGCGCTGTTGGGTCGAGCTCACGGTCGCGACGAAGATCGTGTCGTCGCCCGACAGCGTGCCGACGATCTCGGGCCACGCGATGCGGTCGAGCGTGACCGCGACGCGCTGCGCGGCGCCGACCTGCGTCATGATCACGAGCAGGTTCGGGCCGGCCGTGCGGATCTCGCGGACGAACTCGGCCACGACTTGCAGCGCCTGCGCGTTGTCAACCTCGGTCGGTTTCGGCAAGCTGTAGCCGTTCTTCATCTTGGCCGCGCCGAGATCCCTGAGATCCCTGCTCACGCTCGACTGCGTCGCCGGAAACCCTTCCCGGCGCAGCAGCTCGACGAGCTCCGCTTGACGCTGGATCGCGTGCGCCTCGAGCAAGCGCGTAATAGCTCGACGCCGCTCGTGTTGTTCGAGGGTTGCGCTCGGCATGGGACAGAGGCGGATGAATAAAATTGCGCATATAGTACGGCATATGCGCAAATTTGCAAGCGGCTCGCTCGAGCGCGGGAGCGCGGCATGAGCGTCGACTCCCTCGAGACCGTCGAAGTCGCGCCGCGCGGGTCGCCGCGAGCTCGCGGTGATCTGGCTGCACGGGCTCGGCGCCGACGGTCACGATTTCGAGCCGATCGTCCCCGAGCTGCGGCTGCGAGCGGCCCGTGCGCTTCGTGTTCCCGCACGCGCCGATCCGCGCCGGTCACGATCAACAACGGCCTCGAGATGCGCGCGTGGTACGACATCGTCGGCTTCGACGCCGGCAGGCGAGGATGCGCGCCGGGATCCGCGCGAGCGCGGCCGCGGTCACTCGGCTCGTCGACCGCGAGATCGAGCGTGGCGTCGCGGCCGAGCGGATCGTGCTCGCGGGATTCTCGCAGGGCGGCGCGATCGCGCTGCACCTCGCGCTGCGCGAGCCGCGGCGCGCTCGCGGGCGTGATCGCGCTGTCGACGTACTTGCCGCTCGCCGCGACGCTCGCGCGCGAGAAGTCCGCCGCGAACGCCGCGCTGCCGATCTTCATGGCGCACGGCAGCGCGGATCCCGTGATCCCGCTCGCGCTACGCCGAGACCTCGCGCCGCGATGCTCGAGCGCGAGGGCTACGCGGTCGACTGGCACGTCTATCCGATGCCGCACGCCGTCTGCGCGCCCGAGATCGCGCGCGATCGGCGCGTGGCTAGACGGGCTCGGCGCGCTGAGCGGCTCGCGAGCGGCTCGAGCGCGAACGACGTCGCGGATCTCGCTCGTGAGCCGCGCGCTCGGCGTCGAACGAGCGCTCGGCGAATGTCAGCCGCGCGTCGCGGTCGATCAGCGACCACGGTCGAGCGAGCGCGTGCCGTAGACGGGGCCGTCGATGAAATGCGAGCTCATGTAGCGCTCCTCGGCGCTCGCCGCGGGCCGCGCGCTCGGCGAGCAGCTCGAACAACGCGTCGACGGGATCGCGGCGCCTCGAGCAGCCGCTCGCATGCCGGCGCGCGCGCTGCGCACCTTCGGCCACTCGACGCCGTAGGCCGCGTTGCTGAGCGCGTGCACGCCGGCGCCGAGCTCGGCGGCGGCGCGCGGTTGCTCACGATAGCGCAGCGCGCCGCGCTCGCGCAGCAGCAGGCTGAACGGGCCGTAGTCGTCGCGGCGCGCGTCGAGCGCGGCCGCGAACTCGTCGAGCGGTCTCGCGCCGCGAGGTAGTCCGCGACCAGCGCGCCGCGCGATAGCGGCGCGGCCGGCGCGTCCGTGTCGCGAAAGTTCGTGACGGCGGCGAGCCGGCCCGAGCGATCGACCGCGAGCCAGGTGCCGCGCGCGACGAGGTCGCGGCCGCCGAGCACGTTCGGGCGAGTCCGGCCACCAGTGCGCGGCCGCGGTCGGCCGCGCATGGCGCTCGTCGCGATTCGCGGCGAACAGGAGCTCGTAGCGCGACGGACACGTCGACGGCGGCGACGACGAGACACATCGCGCGAGCTTACGCCCGGCGCGGCCGCGAGCGAGAGCGCGAGCTCGGCGCGATGCTCGAACGACCGGCACGCGGGGCACGCGGAGCGCGGCAGCGACAGCAGGTCGAACACATAGCAGATCGAGCAGGTCTCGCAGCGCGCGATGCCGAGCTCTTCGCCGCGCCGGATGCTCGTGAGCAAGATTCCAGCCCCACTCGAACGACAATACGCCGCGCGGCACGAGCACGTCGTACGTCTCGAAGCACTCGCAGAAGCGATGGCCGAGATCGATGTTGCCCTTAAGGCTCGGGCCCGGCGGGTGCTCGATCGAGAACAGTCCGTTCGCGAGCAGCAGGTTCGCGAACAAACCCGACTCGAGCGCGCGCGTCGGCGTGCGCACGAGCGGCCCGACGCGGGTCGGCGAACGGCCGCGGCGGCGGCGGACCGGCATCTCGCCGAACTTGAAGTACGTCGAGTAGAGCTTGCGAATTCGATCGTCGTTGATGCCCGTCCAATAACGGATCGTCCCGGTCCGTGCCTCGTGCTTGATCATGCGCATCGCGAGATCGAACTTCGCCTGCTCACCCCGATAGCGATCGTCGGTTGCCCTCATTGCTGCCTTTCCTCCCAGATCGGCAACATTTGTGAGCTTATCCTACATTTGCCATTAGTGGTATTTTAGGACCATATATGGCAAAAACACGCTAAAAAGGGCCTCCACGATGCCGCCGACGCCCCCGAGCCTCGACCAGCTCCAGCAGGTCCACGAGCTCAATCGGCTGTTCCTCACGTACCTACAAACGCGCGTCCGCGCCGATGCGCGAATGCCTCGGCCTGCCCGAGCTCGCGCGGCCGATCCTGCGCCGCACGAGCAGCGAACGGCTCGCCGCGGTCGCCGAGTTCCCGCGGGCGTTGTTCGACTTGAAGCTCGACGAGTCGCGTGACGCCGCAGGTGCGCGATCCTCTGCCGCAGCCGCGACGACGCCGCGCGGCACGCGTTGTGTCTCACGATCTTGCTCTGCGCGTGGACGTTGAGCCGACAGAGCGCTATCAGGCGCGCTTGCTGCTCGGGCTCGAGCCGCGCACGATTCAGCGCCTGCGCGCGATGCAGCTCGGCCGACCTACAACACGCTCGCGCACGGCCGCAGCTCGTGCGTTGCGCGTTCGCGGGTCGCGATTGGCTCTGGAGCGAGCTCTTGACCGACCCGCGCCCCGAAGCGCGCCAGCAGCTCGCGCTGATCGCGCTGCAGCCCGGCCTCGCCGCGCGACTGGCCCGGCGCGCCGCGCGTCGCGCGCACTGACGCTCCCAGCCGGTCGCGTCGGCCGCGCTCCGCGCGGCCGCCGTCCTTTACAATAGCCGGCCGCCGGATCTCGACGCGGCTGGCGAGTCGGCCATGGACGCACTAGTTCTCAAGAATCTCCGCAAGGTCTACAAGAACGGCGTCGAGGCGCTGAAGGGCATCGACCTCATCGTGCGCGAGGGCGACTTCTTCGCGCTGCTCGGCCCGAACGGCGCCGGCAAGACGACGGCCATCGGCATCATCACGTCGTTGATCCGCAAGTCCGAGCGGCTCGGTCGAGCGTGTTCGGCTACGACATCGAGCGCGATCGCGAGGCGGCCAAGGCGTGCATCGGCGTGGTGCCCGCAAGAGATCAACCTCAACATGTTCGAGCGCAACGACAACACGCTCGTCAACCAGGCCGGCTACTACGGCGTGCCGGCGGCCGTCGCGCAAGGCCGCGCCGAGAAGTACCTGAGGGCGCTGCATCTCTGGGACCGGCGCCTCGACGTCGCGCGGACGCTGTCCGGCGGCATGAAGCGGCGCCTCATGATCGCGCGTGCGCTCGTCCACGAGCCGCGGCTCCTGATCCTCGACGAGCCGACGGCCGGGCGTCGACATCGAGATCCGCCGCTCGATGTGGGACTTCATGCGCGAGATCAACGCGGCGGGCGTCACGATCATCCTGACGACGCACTACCTCGAGGAGGCCGAGAGCCTCTGCCGCAACATCGCGATCATCGACGAGGGCCGGATCATCGAGAACGACAGCATGAAGAACGTGATCGGCAAGCTGCAGCTCGAGTCGTTCGTGCTGAGCCTGCAGGAGCCGATCGCAGCAGCGCGCCGGCGCTCGACGGCTACGCCGTGCGGCTTGCGCAACGAGCACGAGATCGAGGTCGACGTCGCGAAGGGCCAGGGCTTGAACGGCGTGTTCGCAGGCGTTGTCGGCGCAGTCGCTGCACGTGTCGAGCATGCGGACGAAGACGAACCGGCTCGAGGAGCTGTTCATACGGCTCGTCGAGGACAAGGACCAGCAGGCGGAGCAGGGGCGATGAACGAAGTGGCGCGCGTCGAGACGCTCGGCGCGGAGACTGGGCCGCGGCCGAATCTGCTCAGGATCAACGCTGGTCGGGCTCGCGACGATCGTGCGCAAGGAGTCGCGCCGCGTCGTCCGGATCTGGGTGCAGACGATCGTGCCGCCCGCGATCACGATGACGCTCTACTTCATCATCTTCGGCAGCCTCGTCGGCAATCGGATCGGCCAGATGGACGGCGTGTCGTACATGACGTTCATCGCGCCGGGCCTGATCATGATGTCGGTGATCACGAACTCGTTCGCGAACGTCGTGTCGTCGTTCTTCTCGAGCAAGCTGATGCTGCATCTCGAGGAGATGCTCGTCGCGCCGCTCGCGCACTCGACGATCGTGCTCGGGTTCGTGGCCGGCGGCGTCGTGCGAGGCGTGCTGGTCGCGGCTCTCGTCACCGTCGTCGCGCTGTTCTTCACGAACCTGCACGTCGCGCATCCGTTCATCACGTTCACGACGATTCTGTTGACCGCCGTCGTGTTCTCGACCGCGGGCCTGTTGAACGCGATCTTCGCGAAGAGCTTCGACGACATCTCGATCATCCCGACGTTCGTCCTGACGCCGCTCACGTATCTCGGCGGCGTGTTCTTCTCGATCTCACTGCTGCCGCCGTTCTGGCAGAAGGTCGCGCTCGCGAACCCGATCCTCTACATGATCAACGCGTTCCGTTACGGCATGCTCGGCTCCTCGGACATCCCGATCGGCGTCGGCGTACGCGCTGATGATCGCGTTCGCCGTGGCGCTGTTCGCGGCCGTGCTCCTGATGCTGCACCGTGGCAGCGGGGTCAGGGCCTGACGTGTGCGGGCGCTTCGCGCTGTTCGCGTCGCCCGAGTTGGTCGCCGAGTACTTCGCGCTCGCTGACGCGCCGGCGCTCGCGCCGCACTACAACGTCACGCCGGGCCAGGACGTCGCGGCCGTGCGCGTCGACCGCGACGGCGTGCGCCGGCTCCGTGCGCTGCGCTGGGGCCTCGTGCCGTTCTGGGCGAAGGACGCGACGATCGGCCGGCGCCTGATCAACGCGCGGCTCGACGGCCTCGCGGCGCAAGCCCGCGTTTCGCGACGCGCTCACGCGGCGGCGCTGCCTGATCCCCGCGAGCGGTTTCTACGAATGGGGCGTCGACGCTTCCGGCAAGAAGCAGCCGTTCTTCGTCCGCGCGCGCGGCGAGCCGCTGCTCGCGATCGCGGGTCTGTGGGAGCACTGGCGGCAGGGTGGCCAGGGCGGCGAGCCGCTCGAGACCTGCGTGATCGTGACGACGGACGCCAATGCGGCGCTCGCGCCGATCCACGACCGGATGCCGGTCGTGCTCTCGCGCGCGGCGCAAGAAGCCTGGCTCGACCGCGTCGAGCGACGTCGCGGCGATCGCCGAGCTCGCCGCGCGCGGCCCCGAGCTCGAGAGCCTGGCCGGTCGGCACCGCCGTGAACGACCCGCGCAACGACGACGAGAGGGTGATCGCGCGCCGGCCTCACGGCGCGTCGCGAGTCACGCGCCGGTTACGCGACAGCAGAATCGGCGGCCGAGATAGTACATCACCGCGCCGTTCGGCTCGAGATCGAGACGACCTTGGGTCCTTCCGCGAGCGTCGCGCCTTCGGGTACTTGGCGCCGTTGATGAACACGTAGCGGTCGGCCGGCGACTCGTAGAACGCCATGAGCTGGAGGTCGAGCTTCGGTACCGCGATGCCCTCGGCCTCGAGCGAGGCGGCGCTCGGCATGACCGGGCCGCCGCTGCCGGCACTCCCGCCCGCGCGCTCGGCGCGCGTAGGTCGCGGCTCGTCGCTGCGCTCGGCCGGGGCCGCTGCGGCGAGCGTCGAGGAGGACGGGCTCGCGGACGCGCCGCGCGGCGAGCCCTGTGTCGCGGGAGCGTTCGGCCGAGCGCGCTCACGGGCGAGCGAGCGTTCGGCGAGCTGCGCCGGGCGCTCGGATGTCGGCGCGGGCCGCTCCGCCGTCGGGCTGCGCGGCGCGCTCGCGGGCGGGGCAGCCGACGTGCCGACCGAAGCCGTGGAGCGAGCCTGGCGCGAACCGGCCGACCATTCGCTGCGGAGGTATGCGCCGCCGAGCGCGAGCACCGCGACCACGAGCACGACGATCAACGAGACGGCCCAAACTGGCAAGACCTTGCGCGGCGCGCCATACGGCACGTTCGCGATCCCGGGCGTCGCGCTGCGTTGCCGCTCGTGCTCGGATTTGCGCAACGCGTCGAGAATGAACGACATCTCAGTGCCCCGCCGCGAGCAGCGGCGTGCCCGGGACGTTGAGGTCCGCGATCATGGCGACCTGCGTGCGCGCGCCGACGATTCCGTCGACCGTGAGCATGTGTCGCGTTGAAACTCGCGCACGCGCGTTTCGAGAGCGTTGTCGTAGAGCGGCGATGGATCGATCGGCAAAGTCTCGCCACCGATCCGCGCGAGCGTCTCGCGGAGCCAGAGCACGCCCGCGTCGCGCATGCCCGGCGTGAGGTCTTTGGGCTGCGGTATCCCGGGACGCCAGAGCAGAAGATGCTCGCCGAACCAGTGATAGGTGAGCTCTGCGAGCGGCAGGTCGAACGTCTTGCCATTCGCGCGCACGTGCGCCGCGCCGTGATCGAGCGAGGCGATCACGACGAAGTGCGCGCGCGCCGTTCTCATCGATCAGCGTCACGATCGCGGGCCAATTGAGCCGACGCAGCTCGCCGAGCGAGCCGTTCTGCTGCACGAGGCATTGGAGGCCTTCGCGCGCGGCTTGGTCGCATGCGTCGCCGCGCTCGCGTTCGTACGTGCCGCCCCAGAGCGCCAACAGCTCGGCGACGGCCTGATCGCGATCCGACACGAATTCGGGCTCGGCGCTCAGCGACGCGAGCGTGCTCGGCTCCGGCGACTCGGGCGCCGATTCCGGCGCCGACGCCGACGTCGCGGCGTCCGCGACCGTGATCTCGTTCGGCGCGTCCGAGCGCTGCGCCGGCGCGCCGGCCGCCGCCGCGACCGTCGCCGGCAGCGCGGTCGCCCCCGGCGCGCCTAGCGGGCGCCCGGTCGCCTGCCATAGATTCGTCGTCGCGAGCACGAACGCCGCGAGCCCGGCCGCGATCGCGGCTGCGGGCCACCAGCGCCAGCTCGTCCTGCGCGCACCGAACACCTCGGCCGCCGCGCTGCACGACGAGCGCTCGGTCCACGAGCCGCTGATCGCGCGTGTAAGCCGCGAGCAGCGCGCGGTCCGCGACGACGTTGATGAGCCGCGGGATGCCGCGCGAGCGCCGGTACAGCGTGCGGATCGCGGACGGCGTGAACACGTCGCTCTGCGCGCCCGCGACCTTCATCCGGTGGCGGACGTAGAGCGCCGTGTCTTCCTTGCCGAGCGGCTCGAGGTGGTAGCGCCCCGTGATTCGCTGCGCGACTTGGCGCATCTCCGGCCGATCCGAGGAGATCGCGCAGCTCCGGCTGGCCGATCAAGATGATTTGCAGCAGCTTCTTCTTCGGCGTCTCGAGATTCGTGAGCAGCCGAATCTGCTCGAGCAGCTCGGGCGTGAGCGCCTGCGCCTCGTCGACGATCAGCACGATGCGCCGCGCCTCGGCGTACGCGCGCAGCAGGTGGGCGTTCAGCGCGTCGATGCGCGCGCGGACGGAGTCCTCGGCAGCTCGCCGGAATGCGGAGCTCTTGGCAGATCACCTGCAGAAACTCGAGCGTCGAGAGCTGCGGATTCAGGATCAGCGCGATTTCGGCCTTCGCCGGCAGCTGCTCGAGCAGGCTGCGAATCAGCGTCGTCTTGCCGGTGCCGACCTCGCCCGTGAGCTGGATGAACCCGCCGCTCTCCGAGATCCCGTAGATAAGATGCGCGAGCGCGTCGGCGTGCCGGGCGCTCATGTAGAGATAACGCGGGTCAGGCGTTATCGCGAAGGGTTTCTCGTTGAGTCCGAAGAACTCGGTATACACGTTGCCGACTCTCTGTCGCTCACGCCCTGGTCTGTGCGCGGGGCCACGCGCCGCTGAACTCTAGCACACGGCCCTCGCCGTGCCGGGCGTCAGGCCGCGGGATGGCGAACGAGGTCGCCGACCGCGAAGTCGTCGACGCCCGTGAGCTCCAGCACCTTGCGGTCGAACGCCCGCAGCGTGTCCGCTTCCTCCGCGGTCACGATGCCCTTGGCTTCGGCCTCGTCGATCTGGCCCGGGGTATCGTCGTGGCCGATCTCCCCCTTTCGCCGGGCGTCGAACACGCGCCTCTCGATCGGTTTGACCTCTTCGGCGAGCACCAGTGCCTGCTGGAGCAAACCGAGCGGGTTGCCGGGCTCGGCGGTCGTATAGGCGCCGGCCGCGAGCCGCTCGCGCGTCGGGGTCGGGTTGATCAGCAGCTCGACGATCGCCTGGCCGAGCTCGTCGGACGGCGCCGAATAGGTGCGGCCGCGCGGGAAGATCGCGATCCTCAAGAGGGCTGCGACCCAGCGATTCGGGAAGTTGCGCATGAGTCCGTGCAATTGCTCCTGCGTCTTGTAGAGCAGGTTGCGGCACGACCACTCGACGAGCGGCAGATCCTCGGCCGGCGAGCCCTGATCCTGGTAGTGCTTGAGCACCATCGACGCGAGATAGAGATAGCTCAGCACGTCGCCGAGGCGCGCCGAGATCAGCTCGCGGCGTTTGAGCGCGCCGCCGAGCGTCAGCATCGCGGCGTCCGTGATCAACGCGAACGACGCGCTGTAGCGGTTGATGTGCTGGTAGTACCGGCGGGTCGCGCCGTCGACCGGCACGTCGGTGAAGCGCGCGAGCGTGAGCGCCTGCACGAATGAGCGCGCCGCGTTGGAGAGCGCGTAGCCGATGTGCTTGAAGAGCAACCGGTCGAATGCTACGAGCCCCTTCTCGCGATCCGGGTCCTTGGCGGCATCCATCTCGGCGCGCACGAACGGGTGACACCGGATCGCGCCCTGCCCGAAGATGATCAAGTTGCGCGTCAGGATGTTCGCGCCCTCGACCGTAATCGCGATCGGCACGGACTCGTAGTTGCGCGCCATGTAGTTCTTGGGTCCGAGCATGATCGCTTTGCCGCCGTGCACGTCCATCGCGTCGTTCGCGATGTGTCGGCTGAGCTCGGTGTTGTGATACTTCAGGATCGCGGACGGCACCGCGGGCTTCTCGCCGTTTGCGATCGCGGTGCACCGTGACGCGCGACGCGGCCGCCATCGTGTAGACGTTGCCCGCCATGCGCGCGAGCGCCTCGCCGACGCCGTGGAACTTGCCGATCGGCAAGCCGAACTGGCGGCGCAACCTCGCGTACGCCCCCGAAGCGTAGACAGCGGCCATCGCGGCGCCGAGCGCGTTGCTCGGCAGCACGATGCTGCGGCCGACGGCGAGCTGCTGCACGAGCATCCGCCAGCCCTGGCCGGCCATCTTCGCGCCGCCGATGATCGCGTCGAGCGGCACGAACACGTCGTGGCCGCGCGTCGGCCCGTTCTGGAAGGGGATGTTGATCGGGAAGTGCCGGCGCCCGATCTCGACGCCGGGCAGCGTCACCGGGATCAACGCGGCCGTGATCCCATAGTCGTCGACTTCGCCGATCAGGTGCTCGGGGTCATAGAGCTTGAAGGCGAGGCCGAGCACGGTCGCGATCGGCGCGAGTGTGATGTAGCGCTTGTCCCAGTTCAGCTTGATCCCGATGACCTCGCGGCCGTCGTAGACGCCCTTCGCGACGACGCCGTGGTCGACGATCGCGGTCGCGTCGGAGCCGACGCGCGGCGAAGTCAGCGCGAAGCACGGCACCTCTTCGCCCGACGCGAGCCGCGGCAGCCAATACTGCTTCTGCTCGTCGGTGCCGTAGTGCAGTAGGAGCTCGGCCGGGCCGAGCGAATTGGGCACGCCAATCGTCGACGACGCGGTCGCGTTCCGCGACGACACCTTCGTGAGCACCATCGAGCACGCGAGCGGCGAGAAGCCGAGCCCGCCGTAGCTCTGCGGGATGATCATCGCGAAGAACTTGCTGCTCCTTGAGGAACTGCCAGACCTCGGGCGGCATGTCGAGCAGCTCGTGGGTGATCTGCCAGTCGTCGAGCATCCGGCAGAGCTCTTCGACGGGCCCGTCGAGGAACGCTTGCTCCTCGGGCGTGAGCTGCGGCGCGGGCAGGCGCAGCAGCTTGCGCCAATCGGGGATCCCCGAGAACAGCTCGCCGTCCCACCAGATGCCGCCGGCCTCGAGCGCGTCCTGCTCGGTCCGCGACATCGTGCGGCAGCATGCGCCGATAGACGTCGATGAAGCCGGCGCGTGACTTGCTCGCGGCGCCAGATCTCGCGCGTTCAGCGACGCGAACGCGGCAAACACGATCCAGAGCACGGTCTTCAAGACCACTCCGCCGGCCCCGACGACGGAGTAAATCGCGAGCAGCACGCCGAGCACGAGCGTCGACATGAGCAGATCGGTGCGGCGATAGGCGAGCCCGACCGGCACGGCCAGGAACAGCACGAGCCAGACGATCGTTTCCATCGCTACTCCTTCATGGTGCGACCGCGCGGCAGCGCGAAAGCGCCGGCCGCTGGGATCAGATCAAGTCGGCGACCCCGGCGCGCTCCTCGCGGAGCTCCTTGTCGGTTGCGGCGAGCTTGCCGCGAGCGAAGTCGTCGATCGAGAGTCCCTGCACGATGCGGTACTCGCCGCGAGCGCAGCGGACCGGGTACGAGTAGACGACGCCTTCCGCGATGCCGTAGCTGCCGTCGGACGCCACGCCCATGCTGACCCAGTCGTCGCCGTTCGTGCCGAGCGCCCAGTCGCGCACGTGATCGATCGCGGCCGATGCGGCCGACGCGGCCGACGACGCGCCGCGCGCCTTGATGATCGCCGCGCCGCGCTGCTGCACGGTCGGGATGAACTCCTCGCGGTACCAGGCCTGCGGCACGCGCGACAGCGCCGGCTGCGCCCGCGACCGTCGCGTGCGCGAGGTCCGGGAACTGCGTGGCCGAGTGGTTGCCCCAGATCGTCACGCCGCGCACGTCCGTGAGCTTCACGCCGGCCTTGGCCGCGAGCTGCGCGCGCGCGCGGTTGTGATCGAGCCGCGTCATCGCGGTGAAGTTGCGCGGGTCGAGGCCCTGCGCGTTCTCGCGCGCGATCAGCGCGTTCGTGTTCGCGGGATTGCCGACGACGAGGATCTTGACGTTGCGGCTCGCGACCGCCGCGAGCGCCTTGCCCTGCGCCGAGAAGATCTGCGCGTTCGCGAGCAGGAGATCCTTGCGCTCCATGCCCGGGCCGCGCGGCCGCGCGCCGACCAGCAGGCCATAGTGGATGTCCTTGAACGCGACCTCGGCCTTGTCCGTCACGACGATGCCGTCGAGGGTCTCGAACGCGCAGTCATCGAGCTCCATCGCGACGCCGTTCAGCGCGCCGAGCGCGGGCGTGATCTCGAGCAGCTGCAGGATGACGGGCTGGTCGGGCCCGAAGAGCTGGCCGGACGCGATCCGAAAGGCGAGCTGATAACCGATTTGCCCGGCCGCGCCGGTAATGGCGACGCGCACCGGCGCCTTGCTGTTCTGCTTCATGACTCGAGATCCCTGACTCGACGGAGGTGTTGGCTGGCTTAGCGGAGCGGCATCTTAGCAGGCGGCGTCAGCTGGCGTCGTCGTCGTCCGCCTCAGCGTCCGCGTCCGTCTCCGGTCGGAGCTCTTCGTGAGCGCGTGCTTGCGCAGCAGGCTCCGGAGCTGGTGATAGCTGAGCCCGAGCAGTTTCGCCGCGGTGGTCTGCTTGAACTGCGCGCGCTCGAGCGCGCGCTTGAGCACGCTGCTGCTCGTACTCGGCGACGGCTTCGCGAAAGTCGTCCGGCAGCTCGTGATCGCGCAGCGGTGTGACGACCGGTTGCGGCTGCACGACGGCCGCCGACGCCGCCGGCTCGGGCTGTATCGTTGCGAGGCTGAACGGCGACGCGAACGGGTCGAACAGGATCTGGCCGATCGGCTTGTCGGGCTCCGCCGCGCGATAGACGCTGCGCTCGACCGCGTTCTTGAGCTCGCGGACGTTGCCGGGCCAGCGATAGCCGAGCAGAGCCGCCTTTGCGTCGGGCGTGAAGCCCGGGAAGAAGGAGCGCTTGAGCTCGCTCGTCACGTTGACCGCGAAGTGATACGCGAGCGTGTCGATGTCCTCGGGGCGCGCGCGCAGCGGCGGCACGTAGATCACGTCGAATGCGAGCCGATCGAGCAGGTCCGCGCGGAAGCGGCCGAGTCTCTGCGAGCCGCGGCAGATGCTCGTTGGTCGCGCCGACGATCCGCACGTCGGTCGTGATCGTCTCCGTGCCGCCGACGCGCTGGAACTCGCCGTACTCGATCACGCGCAGGATCTTCTCCTGCATGCGCGAGCGGAATCGTGCCGAGCTCGTCGAGCACGAGCGTGCCGCCGTTCGCCTGCTCGAAGCGGCCGATGTGCGTGCGCGTCGCGCCCGTGAACGCGCCGGCCTGGTGGCCGAAGAGCTCGGTCTCGAGCAGCGTCTCCGTGAGCGCGGCGCAGTTGACCTTGACGATCGGCTGCTCCCAGCGCGGCGACAGATAGTGCAGACGCGACGCGATCAGCTCCTTGCCGGTGCCGCGCTCGCCGATCACGAGCACGGGCTTGGCGAGCTTCGCGGCGCGGGAGACGTGCTCGAGCATCGCGAGGAACGACGGCGCCTCGCCGATCAGCGCGGTGGGCGGGGGAGCGGTCGCGGGTGCCGGTGCGGTTGCCAAAGACGCCAAGAACTAACTATTTGCGCGAAATCTTAGTCGATTCGTTCAGGCCGCGCCTACCTCCGCAGATTCAGGCTCGAGCCGCAGAGGCCCAACAAATTCAGGGACTTGGGCCGCACCGGCCGGTCTGGCATGGAAGCTGCTAAAGGAGCCCCATCACCAAACAAGGACACCGTGCCATGGGCATCTTCTCGCGCTTCAGCGACATCGTGAACTCGAACATCAACGCGATCCTCGACAAGGCCGAGGATCCCGAAAAGCTCGTGCGCCTCATGATCCAGGAGATGGAGGACACGCTCGTCGAGGTCCGCTCGACGGCCGCACGCGCGATCGCCGACCGCAAGGAGATCCGCGCTCCCTCACGTCGCTCGAGCAAGAGACGCGCGATTGGCAGGCCAAAGCGGAGCTCGCGCTCGACAAGGAGCGTGAGGACCTCGCCAAGGCCGCGCTCGCCGAGAAGGCCCGTGTCATGGCGGCCGCGGATTCGCTGCGCAAGCAACAGAAAGTGATCGGCGAGGGGCTCGAGAAGCTCAACGACGACATCGTGCGTCTCGAGGAGAAGCTCGTCGACGCGAAGACGCGTCAGCAGGCTATCTCCTCGCGCCACAGACCGCGGCTCGCCGGCTCGAGGTCCGCAAGCGCTTGCATAGCTACCGGATCGACGACGCGTTCATCAAGTTCGATCAGTTCGAGAAGCGAATCGACGACCTCGAGGCGCACGCGGAGTCCTACGATCTCGGCGTGAAGAAGGACCTCAAGAACGAGTTCACGGACCTCGAGAACGAGGACGCGGTTGCGAAGGAGCTCCGCGAGCTCAAGTCGAAGCGCGCGGCGCAGAAGCGCGGCGGTAGCGAGGCGGGCTGAGCGCGCATGCCATCCGCCGGCTTTTTCCTGCCCGTCGTGATGGTCTTCATGACCGTCGTGCTGCCCATCGTGATCGTGATGCACTACGTGACGAAGTGGAAAGCGACGAAGGGGCTGTCGGGCGACGAGCAGCGGATGATCGAGGATCTCTGGAAGGACGGCCAGGCAATGCAGAGCCGCTTGAACGCGCTCGAGACGATACTCGACGACAAGGTCCCCGATTGGAAGAGGAAGCTGTGAGAGCGGTGCCACGCCAAGCCGAGCGCGCCGCGGCCGGAGCTAAAGCGTGAACGCCGATCAGCACTATGCGGAGCCTCGCCGCACGAACCGCCTCTACCGCGACACGCGGCGCGGGATGATCTTCGGGGTGTGCGCCGGCCTCGCCGAGTACTTCGCGTTCGACGTCAAGATCGTGCGCGTGTTGACCGTCGTCGGCTCGATGTTCGGATTTCCCGCGGTCTTCATTTCGTACTTGGTGCTCGCTTTCATGTTGCCGCGCAAGCCCGACACGGCGTCCGCGGACGTCTACGACCCCGTGCAAAGACAGGTCCGGTCGGATCCGCACGACATGCTGTCGAGCGTGCGCTATCGTTTCCGAGACCTCGACTCGCGCCTGCAGCGGCTCGAGAAGTACGTGACGTCGAGCCGGTTCGATCTCGACAGCGAGTTTCGCCGCCTCAAGGACTAGCGGTAGCCAGGGCCGCCCGGGGAGGTCGCCTGTATGAACGCGTTCGAATTCGTCATCGTCATCACCATTCTCGGCTTCATCTACAAGCTCTTGGCGGCCTGGATGCGAGGCCGCGAGTATCGCAGCCATGACGAGTCCGCGAACGCGAACGCGGCGGCAATGCAGCAACGACTCGAGCAACTGGAAGAGCGCGTGCGGGTGCTCGAGCGGATCGTCACGGACGACCGCTTCGAGCTGAAGCAACAGTTCAAGGATCTCGCGCGCTAAGCCCGCGATTGCCTACTTCGGTGGCGCCGGATGCGCGGCGTTGTAGGCGTGAAGCTGGTCGTTGAACGCGGCGGCCACGGCTTCCATCTCCGACACCGCGGCATTGTGGCGCGCGGCCATCTGGTCCTTGTATTCCGCCGGGGCACCGTCGCCCTTGGCGGCGGCTTCATCGTCCACGCACTTCATGAAGCCCTCCATGCTCTTCATGTAGGCCTTCACCTGGTCTCGCGCCGCGAGCATCACCTCCTTGCTCGAGGCTTTGCCATCGGGAATCGCGACGACCGCCGGCGTCTCGCAGGCGGAGGCCACAGACACGAAAGCAAACGCCGCGACGAGCGCCGCGCCAGGAAGCGTTAACGACCTCATTTGCACTACCTCGAATACCGTACCGTAAGGGTTCGGGCGACTATAACGCAGCGCGCGCGGACCGTCAGCACGGAGGGTGACCGCGTGGGCTCAGGCGAACAGCGCGCGGTTCTTGCCGGTGCCGTCGGCTTCGGCGAGCAGCACCTCGCCGAACCGGTCCGCGTCGATGGGGTCGCTGAATAGGTGGCCTTGCGCGTAGTCGCAGCCGTGCTTGCGCAGGAAGTCGAGCTGCTGCTCGTCCTCGACGCCTTCCGCGACGACTTCGAGCTCGAGGCTGTGCGCCATCTGAATGATCGCGTCGACGATCGCGGCGTCGTCGCGGTCGACGGCGACGTCGCGGACGAGCGAACGGTCGATCTTCAGCGTGCTGATCGGAAATTGCTGGAGCGCCGACAGCGACGAGTAGCCCGTGCCGAAGTCATCGATCGCAAGGTGCAGACCCATCCCGTACAACGCGTCGAGTATCCGGATCGTGCGCTCCGGATCTTCCATCAGCGTCGTCTCCGTGATCTCGAGCTCGAGCGAGGTCGGCGACACGCCATGGGTGCGGAACGTCTCGCGCACCTGGTCGAGGAAGCGCCGTTGCTGAAGCTGCCGGAGCGAGAGGTTCACCGAGATTCGCGACGGCGAAGGCACGAGGCGCTGCCACGTCCGATAGTCGGCGCAGACGCGGTTTAGCACCCAGTCGCCGAGCTGGAGGATCAAGTTGGTCTCTTCCGCGAGCGGCACGAAGTCCGACGGCAGCACGAGCCCGCGCTCCGGCAAGTCCCAGCGCAGCAGCGCCTCCGCGCCCTCGAGCCGGCCGGTCTTCAATCGAGTACTTCGGCTGGTAGTAGACGCGGAGCTCGTCGCGCTCGAACGCGCGGCGCAGCTTGCTCTTGAGCATCAACCGCTCGACGGCGGCAGTGTTCATGTCGGTGGAGTAGAACTCGAAGCAGTTGCCGCCGGCCTTCTTGGCCTGATACAGCGCGGCGTCGGCGTTGCGAAGCAGGTCGATCACGTTGTCGCCATCGCGCGGGTAGACCGCGAGCCCCATGCTCGAGGTCAGGAAGATCTCCTCGCCGTGGACCTGGAACGGCTTGCCCCGCGACCTGGAGCAGTCGCGGCGCGAGCTCGTTGAGCTGCTTCATGATCGTCTCGAGCCGGTCGTAGCCCGTGAGCAGCACGGCGAACTCGTCGCCCGCAAGGCGACCCGCGTGCGCGTTGTCCGGCAGCTCGGCGAGCACGCGCCGCGCGAAGATCTCGAGGCTCGTGTCGCCGGCCGCGTGCCCGAACGTGTCGTTGATGTCCTTGAAGCGGTCGAGGTCGAGATAGAGGATCGCGACATACTGCTGCGTGCGGCGGGCGCGTGCGATGCCCTGCTGGAGCACGTGCTGGAACTGCATGCGGTTCGCGATCTTCGTGAGCGGGTCGGTCCGCGCGAGATAGCGGATCCGCTGCTCGACGCGCTTGCGCTCGTCGATGTTGTGCGCGGCGTAGACCTTGCTCTCGTCGCCGCGGTCGCTGTTCACTTTCGCGACCGTGTAGGAGATGCTGACCGAGGTGCCGTCGGGCCGCGGCACGGCGCCTTCTCGCGGCCGCGAGGCGACTCCGTCGGCGCGGCGCCGATCGCTCGAGACGATCAGGTCGTCCGCGAGCTTACCGACGAGCTCCGCTTCGGATCGGCCGAAGAGCTCGCTCGCCGCTGCATTCGCGCGCTCGATCCGGCCGGCCGCGTCGGTGATCAGCAACGCCTCGCCCATGCCCGCCAACAATCGATCGAGATAGTCGCGGGAGATCGCGCTCGAGCGCAGGCTGATCCGCATCGCGTTCACGGCGTCCGCGAGCTCGCTGAGCTCGCCCGACGGGCCGACGTCCGTTGCAGCCTCGTAGTTGCCGCTCGCGGACCTCTGCAGCGACGCGACGACGGCTCTCAATGGGCGCACGAAGCGGTCGGCGAGCGCGCCGATCAAGGCGACGGCGCTCACGCCCGCGACCGCGAGCGTCACGAGCAGGGCAAGCCCCAAGCCGCGCGCGGTCAACACTCCCGCCGAATGGGCGTACAGCAGCGCGCCCGCAATCAGCAGCGCGGCAGCCGACACGCCGGCCGTGGCCGCCATGTAGCGACGTTTGAGTCGGGGGGAAAACAGTCCTGAGGTCATGCGGAAGTGTTCGTTGTTATAGTGGTTTGCGACGCTCGTCGGGTTTCGAGCACACCACAGAGCGGCTGTCTTGCCCAGCCGTATGCGACAGAATCCGGCGCAACCTCACCCCGCACACCTCCTCCAAAGAGTGCCGCCAAAGTCTATTCCGATGCAAAGCGTCTCGCACCCACCGCCGCGCGCGTACCGTGCGCCGCCCGGACTGCGCCACCGCCACGTCCAATCGCTGCTCGCGGCATTGCCGCTGCGGCGGGGGCTCTTGCGGCGCCGGGGGCGCGCGCTGCTGTCGGCCGCGCATTCCGAGATCCTCGACTGCGGCGATGGCGTGCGGCTGCTCGGCATGCACACGCCGGCGGCCGCCGCGAGTCGCGGCCTCGCGATCTTGCTCCACGGCTGGGAGGGCAGCGCGGAGGCGACGTACGTGCTGTCCGTGGGGGCGACTTTGAGCGCCGCGGGCTTCGACGTCTTCCGGCTGAACTTTCGCGACCATGGCGACACGTTCGCGCTGAACCGGGAGCTGTTCCATTCGTGTCGAATCGACGAGGTCGTTGCGGCGGTGCGCGCGGTCATCGCCGCGCATCCGGCGCGGCACGCTTTCCTGATCGGCCACTCGCTCGGCGGCAACTTCGCGCTGCGCGTCGCGGCGCGCGCGCCGGCAGCCGGCATCGAGCTCGACAAAGTCGTCGCGATCTGTCCGGTGCTGAAGCCGCAGAGCACGATGCACGCGCTCGAGACCGGATTGTGGATCTACCGCGAATATTTCTTGCGCCGCTGGCGCCGCTCGTTGCTCGCGAAAGCGGCATGTTTCCCGGAGCTCTACGACTTCGGCGACCTGCGGCGCTTCGCGACGCTCACCGCGACGACCGAGTTCTTCGTCAAGCGCTACACGGGCTTTCCGGACCTGGACGCGTACTTGAGCGGCTACGCCGTGACCGGCAATGCGCTCGCGAACCTGCGCGTGCCCGCTCGGCTGATCGCGGCAGCCGACGATCCCGTGATTCCGGTCCGAGACTTACGCGATCTCGCTACGCCGCGCGCGCTTCAAATCGACGTGTTGCCGCGCGGCGGCCACTGCGCGTTTCTCGAGAGCTATGGGCTCGCGAGCTGGGTCGACCGCGCAGTGCTCGCCGAGATCGACGGCTAGCGCGCCCGGCTAGGCTCGCTGATCCTACCGCCGGCGCCCGGATCAGCCCTCCCGTTTCTCGTGGAACGCCACGGGCGGATCGCCGCTCATCACCTTGATCTCGCCCTCGATCACCGCACCCTCGGCGACCGCGATCGAGTTCCCCGACAGGCTGCCGGTGACGCGCGCGGTGCCCGCGATCTCGACCCGCTGACGAGCGACGACGTCGCCCTCGACGATGCCTGCGACCACGACGTCGTTCGCCTTCAGCGTGCCTATCCAGCGGCCGCCCTCCGCGAGCGTGAGCGGGCCATTGATGTCGCAGTCGCCCTCGACCGTTCCACAGAACACGTAGGGACCCTGGCCCGTGACCGTGCCGACGATCTTCGTCGACGGCGCGATGAAGGTGGTCGGACCCGTCGGCACGTCCCGGATGCGGCGCTTGAAAATCATCGTCGGGTCTCCTCGTTGGGCCGGGTCAAGGTAGCCGAGCCGCCGACTGCGCGCGAGCACGCGGTTCACGCTCGTGCGCCCCGCCGAGTTGCCGCCGCGCGGCAGTTTTGCACCTGTTATGTCACTGTGACGGCGGTCAAGGATCCGCGTAAGTCATTGGCTCGCAAGGACCGCGGTGCTGGCACACCGTTTGCCTGTCGACAACGGTTTTCCTGAATCCTGCGACGAACGAGGAGCGCCGATGGACGCCGGCAACGAAGTCATCGCGGTCGTGTTGAGCGAGTCGCAAGACCGTTGGCACGCTGGACAGCTCGGTAAGGACGCGCAGCAGCTCGTCCGGCGCTCGGATGGCACCGTCGGGCTCGAGCCGGTCGCGTCGGAGGAGGAATTCGAGCGCATCGCGCGCTCGAGCGGCTGCTTCCGGCGCGGGAAGCCGATCCGCGATCCCGCCACGCGCGAAGTGATCGGCTACGAGATGGAGCTCGTGCCGCTGCTGCGCGCGGCAACCTGAGTCAGTGCCCGTAGCCTAGATAGCGGACGTCGGTCACGTAGCCGTACTCGAGCCGCACTTTCGTCATGAGCTGACTCGGGCCGAAGTTATAGGTCCATTCCTCGACGCGCAGCTCTTCCCTGAAGCCGTGGTAGACGCGGCCGTTCGGGTCGACCGGCGTGCGCACGATCGGATAGGTCTTCACGCTCTCGGGCTGGCCGCAGAACTCGAGCAGCTTGTCGACCGTGTCGCCATTGGAAATGACCGCGGAGCCGCAATGCATCGCTTGCGCGGGCGCCGCCGCGAGTAGCCCGAGCACGGCCAGCGCCGGCGAGAGGCGACTCGGGATCGCTCGCCCAGGGACCGCCGTCTTGCAGACTCTCGGCGGGAGCATCGGCATCGGCCGACCGTACGCCGAAGCCGCTCCGCCGGCAAACGCGGCCCTATAATGCCGCCTGGCAATGGCAGATCGGTCGCCCCGTGGCTCGAACCCGCTCGCAATCCGGACGGCATCCGCCGCGCGGCGCACTCGCGTCGCGTCTGCGTTGGTTGCTCGAGCCCGGCAATGCGGCGCTCGTGCGCCGCGGCCTGCGCGGCGTCGAGAAGGAGAGCTTGCGGGTCGACGAGCGCGGACGATTGTCGCATCGACCGCATCCGCGCGCGCTCGGCGCGGCGCTGACGCATCCGTTTCTCACCACGGACTACTCGGAATCGCTGCCCGAGTTCGTCACCGCGCCGCAGCACAGCAATTGGGAGACCTTGCAGCTCCTCTGCGACTTGCACGTGTTCGCGCATGGACGGCTCGACGGCGAGCTGCTGTGGCCCGGCAGCATGCCGTGCGTGCTCGACGCCGATCACGAGATCCCGATCGCGTACTACGGCACGTCGAACCCCGGGCTACTCAAGACCATCTACCGGCGCGGGCTCGGCTACCGGTACGGGCGAGCGATGCAGGCGATCGCGGGCGTGCACTTCAACTATTCGCCGCCGGTGGGTCTGTGGCCTGCCTACCGCGAGCACGAAGGACGAGCGGAGCCGGTCGAAGAGTTTCGTTCCGCGCAGCTCATGGGGCTCGTCCGCAACTATCGGCGCCATGCATGGCTCTTGAGCTACCTGTTCGGCGCGTCGCCCGCGCTCTGCAAGTCGTTCAAGCCGGACGGGCACGAGCTCTTGGCGGAGCTCGATCGCGGCACGTGGCATGCGCCGTTCGCGACTTCGTTGCGGATGAGCGACCTCGGTTACCGCAACAAGACCCAAGGACGCCTCGTGATCTCCGCGAACTCGCTCGCGCAGTACATCGCGGCGCTCGCGGCTGCCGTCACGACGGTCGAGCCCCGCTACGAGGAGATCGGCGTCGTCGTCGACGGCGAGTGGCGGCAGCTCAATGCGAACATCCTCCAGATAGAGAACGAGTACTACAGCTCGATCCGGCCGAAGCCGAGCAAGTCGTCGCATCACCGGCCGCTCGGAGCTTTGCGCCTGACCGGCGTCGAGTACGTCGAGGTCCGCACGCTCGACCTGAATCTCACCGATCCGGTTGGGATCAACCAGGGCCAGCTGCGCTTCGTCGAGGCGCTGCTGCTCTATTGCCTGTTCTCGGAAAGCCCGCCGATCGACGCGGCGGAGCAGGTCGAGATCGACCGGCGCGACCTCGTCGTCGCGCGAGAAGGGCGCCGGCCGGGGCTCGAGTTGCCGGTCGCACGCAGTGCGCGGCCGCTCGCGGAGTGGGGGCTCGAGGTCGTGGATTCCGTCGTCGAGGTCTCGCCGAGCTGCTCGACGCGCAGAGCGAAGGCTACGTCGCCGCCGTCGAGCACGCGCGAGAGGCGCTGCGCGATCCCGACCGCACGCCCTCGGCGACGGTGCTGCGGGATTTGAAGGCCGAGCGCGCGACGTTTTTCGAGTATGCGTTCGGGCTCGCGCGCACCCATCGCGAATACTTCCTATCGCCTCGAGCTCGGCGCCGAGCAGGCGCAGCGGCTCGCGGACCTCGCGGTCGAGTCGCTCGCCGAGGCGGAGGCCCTCGAGCGCGCGCCGGCGCCGCCGTTCGAGGCCTATCTGCGCGGTTATTTCGCGGATGTCTAGTGAGTCGGCGCCCGAAATCTGTGATTCCGTTAACCGCGCGGAGCCCACGCCGCCGCGATACTGGCGGCCCCTGGGCGGCCCGACACTGAATGAAGACGACCTTTTTCCTGGCGATATTCTTAGGCTTGGTCGGCGTGCTGGCGGCCGGCCATTTCGTCCCGTGGGGCGCCCACGTGCGGCTAGCCTTCACAGACTCGCGTCGTCGCGAACGGCGGCCGCGCCGAGCAATTCCTGATTCGCCTGCCCTGCGGACCGTCTCGAGGTCGCTGGCGCGAAGACGGCGGGCTCTGCGCGCGACGCGCCACCATGAGCACGGTCCCGCCCGCAACTCACGGCCGAGCCGATGCTCGTGGAGCATTTCAAGATTCGCGACGCGGCCGGGCAACGTGATCGGGCTCGCCGCGCGCCACTGGAGCGCGGACACGCACGCGGCGGGCACCGCTTGGTCGTTGATGATTCCGAGCCGCGGCGCGCTGCTCTTGACCGCGCCCGGCGGAGCCGCGCGCGGCGCTCGACACGGCGCTGCGCAATGCCGGCTACAACGCCGGCACCGCGTGGAACGGCGACGTGAAGGTCGCGTTCGCGCCCGAGGGCACGGACAGTGCGATCGTCGCCGCCGGCAGCGACGAGTTCGCGGGCCTCGCCGGCAAGTACAGCGAGACTTGGACGATCACGGGCGTCACCGAGGGCGGCGAGCTGCGCGGCACGATCGAGATCGATACCGTGACTCGGCACGGCACATGAGATACCTCGCTCGTCGCAGTGCTCGGATTGCTGCTCGGCGCGGCCGCGGGCGGCGCCGCGATCTACTACAACCCGCTCATCGGGACGAAGGCGCCCGCGCAGCCGGATCCCGCGGACCGCGCGCTTCACTACTCTCTGCCAAGCGAAGTGCTCGGCTTCGCGCTCGGCGAGCAGGTCGTGCCGCCGGGCACTCCCAAGCGCGACGACCTACTCTGGGAAGAGACGATCGACCGTACCGCGATGCTGAGCCTCGTGCTCGACGACGCTCACGACAAGCCCGCGGCGATCGCGAGCCGGATGCTCGCGGTCTCTCCGCGCACCGACTTCGTGCTATCGGGCGTGCGCGTGAACGACTATTGGCTGCTCACGATCCCGGGCGAGGGGACGCTGTTCCTGCGCGCGGACGACGAACATCTGGCCGTTCCTCAAAGAGACGCTGCCGGTGTGGTACCTCGGCAGACCCTGGAAGGGCCCGGCGGAGTACAGCCCGACGTCCGGACCCGGCGAGCATGGCGAGGCCGTGGTGATTGGCGCGACGGGGCGCTTCGCGGGTCTCGAGGGCACGGCGATCGAGAAGTATCGGCTCACGGATCTCGACCCCGCGGCACGCAGCGCGGCCGCCACCGGTGAGATCGACTTCAAGCTCGGCGCGTCCCAAGTCGCAACGAGCGAATAGCATCGCCGCGCGCGCGCCGGTCGACGTCGCGCGTCGGGGCGGGTCGCGCCGACTCGAGGCCACTCGCGAATCAGCCCAGCGTCAACGGATCCGTCCGCGGATCGCGGAGCACGTCCGCGTCGATCGTGAATGCCGCGCCGATCAGCTTCTTCGCGTGCGCGAACTCGCGCGGGCTGTTCACGGCGTCGGCCGCGATCAGGCGCCGGTTCGCG
Organism: uncultured Gammaproteobacteria bacterium; assembly: GCA_963699925.1. Classification (GTDB taxonomy): domain Bacteria; phylum Pseudomonadota; class Gammaproteobacteria; order Steroidobacterales; family Rariloculaceae; genus FEN-1219. The sequence goes on from CAVOVT010000005.1 coordinate 222,873, forward strand.
AGGTAGTACACCGCGAAGCTCTTCTGCGCGGGTTCGCCGCGCAGCACGGCCGTCGTCGTAGCCCTGCGACAGCCCGACGATCTGCATCTTCACGTCGTACTGGTCCGACCAGAACCACGGGATCTCGGAGTACGCGCTCGGACGCGCCGAGCAACGTCGCGGCCGCGACCTTGGCTTGGTGGACCGCGTTCGGCACGGATTCGAGCCGAACCGAGCGCCCGTAGAGCGGCAGCGGATGGCTCGTGCAGTCGCCGCACGCGAGCACGTCGGGGTCCGCGGTGCGCGCGTGCTCGTCGACACGGATGCCGTTCGAGCACTCGAGCCCCGCAGCCGCCGCGAGCTCGACGTTCGGCACGACGCCGATGCCGACGATCACGGCGTCGCAGGGAAAGCGCCGGCCGTCCGCGGTCTCGACCGCGTCGACGCGTGCGCGCCCGTGCAGCGCGCGGACCGCGGCGCCGACGTGAAGCTCGACTCCGGCCGCGCGGTGCAGGTCGGCGTAGAACGCAGACACCTGCTCGCAGACCACGCGGCCGAGCACGCGGTCGGCAGCCTCGAGCACGGTGACCGCGAAGCCGCGCTGGCGCGCGACCGACAGCCATCTCGAGGCCGATGTAGCCGCCGCCGATCACGACGACGCGCGCGCCCGGCGACAGGCTCGCGTTGAGCGCGTCGATGTCCGCGATCGTGCGCACGTGGTGCACGCCCGGCGAGCTCGACGCCCGGTACCGTCAAGCGTGCGCGGCCGGCTGCCGGTCGCGAGCAGGAGCTTGTCGTAGCGCAGAGCGCGGCCGTCATGCAGGCGCAATACGTGCGTGGCCGCGTCGATCTCCTCGACTCGGCTGCCGAGTTCGAGCGCGATGCCTTTCTCGGCGTAGAAGGGCTGCGGCCGCAACAGCAACCTTTCGCGCGGCGTCTCGCCCGCGAAGTACTTCTTCGACAGCGGCGGTCGCTGATACGGCGGGTAGCGGCTCCTCGCCGAGCAACGTGATCGCGCCGGCGTAGTTTTGCTGGCGCAGCGTCTGCGCGGCCTGCGCGGCCGCCTGACCGGCGCCGACGACGACCAAGTGTTCCGTCATCGGATGCTAGTATCTGGAGGCGACTAGAAAGTTTAACAGTCGATCACGGGCGGTGACCGGCGAGGGAGCGCAAGAGCGTGCGCGCGATTCAATTCGATCGGTTCGGCGGTCCCGAGGTGCTTCAGTATCGAGAGGTCGCCGTTCCCGAGCCGGGCGCGGGCCAAGCGCGCGTGAAGCATACCGCGGTCGGCGTGAACTTCATCGACGTCTATCACCGCACAGGCCTCTATCCGTTGCCGTTGCCGAGCGGCCTCGGCAGCGAGGCCGCCGGCGTCGTCGTCGCGACCGGCGCGGGCGTCACGCACGTGAAGCCCGGCGACCGCGTCGCGTACAACGCGGCCGGCTCGCTCGGCTCGTACTCCGAGGAGCGGCTCGTCGACGCGCGCTGGCTCGTGCAAGCTGCCGCGCGCGATCGACGATCGCGCGGGCGCGGCGATGATGCTCAAGGGGCTCACGGCCTGGTACCTGCTGAATCGCAGCTACAAGGTCGCGCGCGGCGACTGGATCCTGCTCTACGCCGCCGCGGGCGGCGTCGGCCTGATCGCCGCGCAGTGGGCGCGGCACCTCGGCGCGCGCGTGATCGGCATCGTGGGCACCGAGGACAAGCGCGCGCTCGCGCTCGAGCACGGCTGCGAGCACGTGCTGCTCGCGAGCGAGGACATCCGCGCGCGCGTCCGCGCGCTCACGGACGGCGCGCGGCGTGCCGGTCGTCTACGACTCGGTCGGCCGCGACACGTTCTTCCAGTCGCTCGACTGTTTGCGGACGCACGGTCTGCTCGTGAGCTTCGGCAACGCGTCGGGCACGGTCGCGCCGTTCTCGCTCCTGGAGCTCACGAAGCGCGGCTCGCTCTACGTCACGCGGCCGACGCTCGGCGACTTCATCCGCGAGCGAGCGGACCTCGAGGCGGGCTGCGCCGAGCTGTTCGGGCTCGTCGAGCGCGGCGTCGTCAGGATCGAGGTGAATCAGACCTACGCGCTCGCGGACGCGGCGTCCGCGCACCGCGACCTCGAGGCGCGGCGCACGACGGGCTCCACGGTCCTGCTGCCCTAGACGCTTTTCCGCCGCTCGCGCGAAATTCGCGCGTCGCGCGCGCGGACCGCGCAGGCGTAGCGTTGCCTCGGATGCCAGCGGAGGGCTCCGATGCCGAGGCAACGTCACGAGACGCGAATCGAAGCGCCGATCACGAGCGTGTTCTCCGCGCTGATCGACGTCGTCGGCGCGCGGCCGTTGGGGCGCGGCGCGGATCGTGCTCGACGCGCCGCAGCCGCGGCCCGGTTGCGAGTACGCGCAGCAGCGCCGCACGGTGCTGCGGCGCGGCAAGGTGCTCGAATGCTTGCGTCCCGTGAAGCTCACGCTCGATGAGACGCTGCTCGACCGGCCGTGCCGCGTACAGCTGCGCCTCAAGTGGCGGCTCGAGCCGCTCGAGACGAGCTCGTGCGTGCTGCTCGAGGCGAGCTACACCTGAACGGCGCCGCGATCGCTGCGGCGCCGGCATTGGGACGAGCGCATCCATGGCCACTGCACGCGCATGCTCGGCGCGCTCGGCCCGCAAATTGCGGCCGCGCAGCGCGCGCTCGACTGGGCCGGAGCGGCGCGCGTCGGCCGCGCACGATCCTGGGTCATGGCTCGCCCCAGCGCTGCGCACGCGCCGAAACTGAGTAGCGGGTCTCACCGCGTCCCGCGAAACGTGATGGCTGGCTCAGTCCTTGCTCGCTCGGATTGCTATACTCGGTAGCAACGGCATCGCTCTGCCGTCATCGGCAGCGCGCCGCCGCGAGCGGAGAACGGCATTGCGCGCGAAGCAGCCCGAAAGGATTCGCCCAGTTGCGAATCTGCAAGAGTTCTTCAAGGACTCGGTGGCCGACGCCATGGAGAAGCAGGGCGTCGCGGCCGACGACCACACCGCGTACTACGTGGTCAATCTGCTCACGCTGTTCGCGCGCTCCGAGAAGCTCTACGACCGCCGCACGGACGGCCCCGGTCCGCCGCCGCTCGCACTGCTGCTCGCGGAGGCCGCGGCCGCGCCGGACCTCCAGGCGCGCAACGCCGTGCTCCAGCGCGTCGGCGACACGTCGCTGTTCGTCGCGGGCTTCTTCCAGGAGGCCTTCGCGCGCAAGCTCGTCGACGTCGACTACTACATCGAGATGGGCTGCGCCGCATACGGCTCGTTGTCCGTCGAGCGTGCGCGGCACGGTTCGCGGCCGCGCGTTCGGCGGCGTGTTCGCCGAGCTCGCCGCGAAATTCCGCGAGTTCGTCGACGTGCTCGCCGAGATCCGCGACTCCGCGCGCGGGAGCGACGACTACGACATCCTGCGTCTCTACGAGGTCTGGTTGAAGACCGGCAGCCTGCGCGCCGCGCGCGTGCTCCGGTCTCTCGGCATCGAGCCGAGCCCGTCGCTCGACGCGACGACGCGCCACTGACGCTCCCGACCAGATGCGCCTCGGACGTCTCCAAGCGTTGCTCAGCGATCTCTACGCGCTCGATCTCGCGTACGAGGTCGACGACTTCGTCACGACCGACTCGGAGCTCGCGCGCGCTCTCGACGCGGGCGGGCGCGAGCTCGACGAGAAGCTCTTGATCGCCGAGACGGACGGCGAGGCGGACGTGTCGCTCTACCTCGATCACGGAGTGCTCGAGCGCCTCGCGCAGAGCGACCCTTTCGAGCGGCTCGACGCGGACAACATCGAAGACTTCTGGACCGTGTTCGAGGGCGTAAGCCACTTCACGTACTACGCGTGGAACGCGCAGCGCGAGAAGTCCGTGACGATGCTCGAGATGGAGCTGCAGGCGGAGGTCGACAAATACGTCGCGACCACGCTGCTGCTGGTGCGCCAGGGTCAGCGGCCGCCGCGCCGCGTGCACCACTGGCTGTTCGAGATGCCGCGGCTCGACGAGCGGCTCGATGGCGACGAGCTCGAACGCTATCGGCGCGCGAACCGTTGGGCCGCGAAGTACTGTCGCCGGCTCGGGTCGGCGATCGCGAGCGGCGCGCCGGGCGAGGCCGCTCGCACGGAGCTACGCCGCTTCTACCGCCTGTCGCAAGCCTCGAAGATCGAGCACATCGACGCGTGTTAGAGCGATCGTTCGGCGCCGAGGAAGAGGCGGTACGCGGGGTTGTCGGTCTCCTCCCAGTACGCGTAGCCGAGCGCCGCGAGATGGCGCGCGAGCTCCGGCCGCTCGTCGGCCGGCACCTGCACGCCCGCGAGCACGCGGCCGTAATCCGAGCCGTGATTGCGGTAGTGAAAGAGGCTGATGTTCCAGCGCTGGCCGATCGCTTTCAGGAACGCGAGTAGCGCGCCCGGGCGCTCCGGGAACTCGAAGCGGTACAGATGCTCGTCGGCGAGCCCCGGCACGCGGCCGCCGACCATGTGTCGCACGTGCAGCTTCGCGACCTCGTTGCCGCTCAAGTCGAGCACGGGATAGCCGTGGTGCGAGAGCGTCGCGATCAGCTCGCGGGCCTCTTCCTCGCCGCGCGCGAGCGACACGCCGACGAAGATCCGCGCGGTCTCGCCGCGCCGCGTAGCGGTAATTGAACTCGGTCACGTTGCGCAGCCCGAGCGCCTCGCAGAACGCGAGGAACGCGCCGCGCCGCTCCGGGATCTCGGCCGCGATCAGCGCCTCGCGATGCTCGCCGATCTCGGCGCGCTCGGTCACGTGGCGCAGCCTGCCGAAGCTCAAGTTCGCGCCGCTGTTGATCGCGATCAGCGTCTCGCCGCGGACCGGGTTCTGCCCGAGCCAGCGCTTCAAGCCCGCGACGCCGAGCGCGCCGGCGGGCTCGACGACCACGCGGCTGTCCTCGAAGATGTCCTTGATCGCGGCGCAGATCTCGTCCGTGCTCACGAGCACGACCTCGTCGACGACCTCGCGCGCGAGCCGGAACGCCTCGTCGCCGACGCGCCGCACCGCGACGCCGTCGGCGAACGTGCCGACGTGGTCGAGCGTCACGCGGCGTGCCCGCGTACAGCGACTTCGCCATGCTCGCGGACTCGAACGGCTCCACGCCGACGATCCGCACCTCGGGATAGCGCTCCTTCACGTACGCGCCGATGCCGCCGATCAGCCCGCCGCCGCCGACCGGCACGAAGATCGCGGCCGGCGGGCGGTCGCGCCACTGACGCTCGAGCTCGAGCGCGATCGTGCCTTGGCCCGCGATCACGTCGGGGTCGTCGAACGGATGCACGAACGCTCTGCCGGTCTTCGCCGCGAGCTCGAGCGCGAAGCGGGTCGCGTCGTCGTAGGTCAGGCCTTCGAGCACGACCTCGCCGCCGAGCGCGGCGACCGCCTCGACTTTGATCGGCGACGCGGTCGTCGGCATCACGATCGTCGCGTCGAGCCCGTGCTTGCGCGCCGCGAGCGCGACGCCCTGCGCGTGGTTGCCGGCCGAGCTGCAGATCACGCCGCGCTCGATCATCGCGCGCGGCGCCTGCGCGATCTTGTTGTACGCGCCGCGCAGCTTGAACGAGAACACGGGCTGGAGATCCTCGCGCTTGAGCAGCACGGTGTTGTCGAGGCGCGCCGAAAGCCGGCGCGCGTAGTCGAGCGGCGACTCGATCGCGACGTCGTAGACGCGCGCGCTCGCGATCCGCGGCACGTAGCTCGCGGCGATCGGGCGTGTAGCTGGGCGCGGGGCTCATCGAGGCGACCCGCGGCGTTCGCTAGCCGGCCGGCTTCAGCAGGTCGGCCATCCGCCGCGTCATTTGTTCGTACTGGAAGTTCGCGAGCTTGTAGCGCCAGGCCATGACGTGCGCATTGATCCGCTGCGCCTCGGCGGTCGGATCGGCCGCTGCGGGCTCCGCGGGCTTCGCGGCATCGGCCGCCCCGGCGCCCCCGCCGGACTTGTCGGCATCCGGCTTCTTCGGCGTCGGCCTCGTTGGCGGCGGGCGGTGCGCTTGTTGGCTAGCCGCGGCTTGGTTCTGCGCGACCTGGTCCGCGTCGACGCTCGCGGCGAACGAGACCCACGCGTCGTCGCCGCGCTTCGCGCCGATCACGCGCACGATCAGGCCGTCGAACGTCCGGTACTCGACCTGCACGGGCTTGTCGGGCGGTGTGTTGTCGGCGCTGCTCGACGTCCTCGAGGTTGAGCTCGCGCAGCGCATTGCCAATCACGTTCGCGACGCCGGGGTACAGCAGCTCGCGGCCCTTCGGCACGCCGGCCACGTCGAAGTTCATCGCGTCGGCGTTCGGCTTGCTGATCGTGACGACCTCGCCGTCCGGGTGCTTGATCGTGACCTGGCGAACGCGGTTGCCGCGCACGTCGAGGATCACGGGGTCGAGCCATTGCGCCGCGGTCTTCGGGAAGCTCGGGTCGCGGTCGATCAGGTAGCTCTGCGCCTCGTTCGCGCGGCGCGCATAGCGCTGTTTCGTGCCTTTCGCGTCGCCGAGGATCAGCGGTGCCGAAGTCCTTGCCGGGCGCCGAGATCGCCACGCCGAGGCCGGTCGCCTTGTCGCTCGCGATGTCTTGCACGCCGAGCTTGTCGTAGAACGCGGGGTTCGCGGTCTTCGTCTCGAGGATCTTCGCCTCGGCGAGCGCGCGCAGGTTCTGGCGCAGCTTCGCGACGTCGGCCGCATAGCCGCCCTTCTCCGCGACGGTCCAGCCGTCGGCGTGCTTCTCGATCGTCGCGACCGTCTCGCCGCCCGCCTTCGTGACTTGATCGCGCTCGACGTCGTTGAGCGCGGCCTCGAGGCCCGGGCATGATCGGCCCGCCCGCGGTCGGCGCCGTCGAGCGGCCGCGCTGCCCGAAGAACGCGAGCGCGCCGAGCACGACGAGCGCCACGGCGAGCGCGATCAGCCCGTTGCGGCTCATCGCGCCGCCTTCCTTCGGCGCTAACGCCGCGACGAGCAGCAACACGCCGATCAGCACGATCGGCATCACGAGGATGTTGATCACCTTGAGCGCCGTGCCGAGGTTGTTGATGTCCTGGTCGAGCTCGTGGCGCACCGAGCGCAACTGCTGGCGGATCCGCACTTGCTCGCCGAGGAAACGCTGGATCTCCTCTTGCTGCGCCGAGTTCATCAGCGTCGAGCTCTTGTCGTTGCGTCCGGCCTGGAGGTCGCCGAGCTTCTTCTCGGTATCCGATAGTTGGGCCTGGAGCTCCGTCTCGGTCTCGCGAAACTTCGCGTCCGCGTCGCGGCGCAGCTTATCGACGGTCGTGAACGGCCGCGTGTACGTCGCGCGGCTGCGCAGGCCGATCAGGTCCGCGCTGCCCGCCAGGTTGTCGAGCGCGTTGATCACGAAGTCGCCGTTGTTCGCGAACGGTTGCACGAGCCGCTGGCCGAGGAAGTTCTGCACCTGCGACCCAGAGCCGGTCGCTGAGCATGTCGACGTCGCCGACGAGCACGAGGTTCGCGTTGTCGGTCGAGGCCTTGTGCTCCACTTTAAGCTTGTCGTCCACCGGCGCGTCGCGGCCCTCGGGCGGCTTCGGCGGCCCGTCGGGGAACGCGCTCTTGAGCGGCCCCTCGAGCCGCGCGGCGATCGTGTACCGCATGCCGGTCGCCTTGAATCCGTTCAAGAGCTCGCTGGGGTCGGGCAGGAACTGGAAGCGCATGACCGGCAAGATCTCGGCCTCCGTGCTCGACTGGAGCAGCGGAGTGAGCTTGCTCGTCGCGCCCTCCGCGGACTTGAAGTAGCCCGCGAGCCCGACGTTCACGGTGCTCAGGCCGGACGTGATCACGTCGTCCTTGCTCATCGCGTCCATGTCGAGGCCGAGCAGGCCGACGTGGCGCACGGACTTCTGGCCCTGCCGGATGCCCGAGCGCGTAGCGGTTGTCCGCGACGACGTCGCCCGCCGAGAACTCGACGCCCCAGGCCTTGAACAGCTTCTCGAGATTCGAGCTGGGCGGTGCGGCGAGCCCGGTCGGCTCCTGCCCGGCCGCGAGAATCTCGGCCATCGGATCGACGAAGATCAGCGCGCGGCCGCCGCGCATCACGAACTGGTCGATCGCGTACTGCGTCGCGTCGTCCAGCATCGCGGGGTGCACGATCCAGAGCACGTTGATGTCGTCGTCGATCTTGAGCGTCGACGTCGGGCAGCATCCGGAGCTCGAGCAGCTCCCGTGCCTGCTCGACGATCGTCCAGGGCTGTGTCGGTTGCTGGGTCTGCGGGTCGAAGCTGCCTCCGATCGGCGCTCCCGAGAGCAGCCCCACGACCGGCTTTTTTGGGTTAGCGAGGTTGTAGACGAGCCTCGCCAAGTCGTACTCGAGGAACGCCTCCTTCGACGGCTCGGGGTCGAAGAACGGGATCGTGTCGTTCGTGCCGACGCTGTTCGAGCCCGCGAGGCCGAAGTAGACGTTCTTGTCGCCGACCATCGCGGCTTGGAGGCCGAACTGCTCCGCGCGATCCTCGTCCTCCGAGAACGGGATCGGATCGACGACGTGCAGCACGAGCTTGCCCTTGGGCGCGTTGGCGGCGAATTCCTGGAGCGTCTCCGTCACGCGGTTCGCGTAAGCGCGCAGCGCAGGCAGGCCCTGCGACTCCTGGTTCGAGAAGAAAAGATAAAGATCGATCGGCTCGTCGATCTTCTGCAGCACCTTACGGGTGCCGGGCGACAGCGTGAACAGCTGGTTCTTCGTGAGGTCGATCCGCCAGCCGCGCAAGACCACGTTGCTCGCCATCACGGCGACGATGAACGCGAGCAGCATGAGCACGAGGGTCGAATAACCGATACGTTGCCGAACGCGTGTGCTCATCGCGTCAATCCGCCTTCTTCAGGTGCAGGACGATCGTGTTGGCGTAGAGGCACACGCCGATCAGCGAGCGCGAAGTACACGAGGTCGCGCAGGTCGATCACGCCCTTGCTGATGTTCTGGAAATGCGTGAGGAAGCTCAAGGATGCGATCGCGTCGAGCAGAGCCTGCGGCGTCCAGCCCGAGAAGAAGTTCAGCACGAGGTCGAAGCCCGCGAGCAGGAGCAGGAAGCAGGCGACGACGGACAAGATGAACGCGATGACCTGATTCTTCGTGGTCGCCGAGATGCAGGCGCCGACCGCGAGGAAGCCGCCGGCCATCAGGAAGCTCCCGACGTAGGCCGCGAAGATCACGCCGTTGTCGGGCTGGCCGAGGTAGTTGACGGTGATCCAGATCGGGAACGTGAGCGCGATCGCGAGACCTGTGAACAGCCAGGCGGCGAGGAACTTGCCGAGCGACGGCCTGCCAGACCTCGATCGGCAGCGTCATCAGGAGCTCGATGCTGCCCGACTTACGCTCCTCGGCCCAGAGCCGCATGCTGAGCGCCGGCACGAGGAACAAGAACAGCCACGGGTGGAACGTGAAGAAGGCCGTGAGGTCGGCCTGGCCGCGTTCGTAGAAGTTGCCGATGTAGAACGTGAACGCGGCCGCGAGCACGAGGAAGATCAGGATGAACACGTACGCGACCGGCGTCGCGAAGTAGCTCGCGAGCTCGCGCTTCATCACGGCGAGGACTCCGTTCATGCTGCGGCGCCCCCCGTGATCGAGCGGAACACCTCGTCGAGCCGGCGCGACGGAACGCGCCCCGCGAGGCCGGCCGGCGTGTCGTCCGCGAGGATCTTGCCCCGCGCGATGATGATCGCGCGGTTGCAGACCGCCTCGACTTCCTCGAGCATGTGCGTCGAGATCACGATGATCTTGCTCTTCGCCATCCGGCCGATCAGCTCGCGGACCTCGTGCTTCTGGTTTGGGTCGAGGCCGTCCGTCGGCTCGTCGAGGATCAGCACCTCGGGGTCGTGCACGATCGCCTGCGCGAGGCCGACGCGGCGTTTGTAGCCCTTCGACAGCGTGTCGATCGTCTGGTCGAGCACCTTCTCGAGGTGCAGCAGCTGGAACACCTCGTCGAGCCGCGCCTTGCGCACCCGCGGCGGGACCTCGCGCGCGGACGCGACGAACTCGAGGAACGTGCGCGGCGTCATCTCGGGATAGCTCGGCGCGCCTTCCGGCAGATAGCCGATCCGGCGCTTCGCCTCGGTAGCCTGGGCCTCGACGTCGAAGCCGCAGACGGTCACGCGGCCGTCGGTCGCGGGCAAGAAGCCCGCGACGATGCGCATCGTCGTCGTCTTGCCGGCGCCGTTCGGTCCGAGGAAGCCGAGCACCTCGCCCGGCTGCACGCGGAACGTGAGGTCGTCCACGGCGCGGAGATGGCCGTACTGTTTGGTGAGGCCTTGGCAGTCGATCATCGGATGTCTAATTCGCAGTTGCGCGGCGAGTGAGGTGGCGAATAGCAGCACGGGGCGGCGGACAATTCTGCATACAGCTCATATCTCTTTCAAGCCGCGAAGCCGCGCCGCTCAATGCGTCGCGACGGGTTTGCCGTCCGCGTCGATGATCGCGATCTCACCGTAGCCGAGCGCGCGGACCTTGCTTTCGATCACGCTGCGGTCACCGACCACGACCCAAGTGAGCCGATCCGGCGCGAGTAGCCGCTTCGCAGCGGTGTCGACTTCACGGACAGTCAGACGCGCGACGAGTTCCGCATAACGGCTCCAATAGTCGTCCGGCAGATGGAAGCGCACGAGCGCCGCGATATCGCGAGCGACGGAGCGCGAGGTCTCCCAGCGCCCCGGTAGCGTGAGCGTGCTGCCCTTCTTGCTCGTCTCGACCTCTTGCGCGGTCGGCGGGCGGCCGCCGACGAAATCGTCGAGCTCGCGCTTGATCTCGACCATGGCTTCGGCGGTCTTGTCGGGCTGCACCGGCGCGCGCGCGAGGAACGGGCGCTGCGCCTGCGTGTCGACGACTTCCGTGTCGGCGCCGTACGCCCAGGTCTTGTCCTCGCGCAGGTTCATGTTGATCCGGGACGTGAACGCGCCGCCGAGGATGTCGTTCATCGCGTCGATCGCGATCTCGCCGTCGGATGTCGGGGTCTTTCGCGAGCGCGGGGCGCAAAGCCGCGCACGCGAGGGCTGCGAGCGCGAGAAATCTTTTCATTCTTCGGTCCTTTGCCGTCGACGCGGTTAGAGACTAGAGCGAGCGAGCCCCAGTTCGCTCCCGCGCCGCACTCGCGGCGGCCGCCGACTGTGGCGCGCGCGCGGCTCGGGGTGGCATCCTTCGAGTGCCGCCGAGTATACGAGGACGGTCGGCGGCCGACGAAGACGGAGGACGCACGCCTAAGTGAAGAAACGCGAGCTGTACGATCCGATCGAGCCGTTCGATACGGGCTTCTTGCAAGTCGGCTCGGGCCACGAGATCTATTACGAGCAATCCGGCAATCCGCGCGGCAAGCCGGCGTGTTCGTGCACGGCGGTCCGGGCGGCGGCGGCGACGTGAACGCCCGGCGCTTCTTCGATCCCGACGGCTATCGCATCGTGCTCTTCGATCAGCGCGGCTCGGGCCGCAGCCGCCCGCACGCGTCGCTCGAGGAGAACACGACGTGGGATCTCGTCGCCGACATCGAGGCGTTGCGCGGCGCGTCTCGGGATCGAGCGCTGGCAAGTGTTCGGCGGCTCGTGGGGCAGCACGCTCGCGCTCGCGTACGCCGAGACGCATCCGCGTCGCCGTCACCGAGCTCGTGCTGCGCGGGATCTTCTTGCTGCGCCGCAAGGAGATCGACTGGTTCTACCAGTGGGGCGCGAGCATGCTGTTCCCGGAGGCGTGGCAGCGAGTACCTCGCGCCGATCCCGGCGGCGGAGCGCGGCGATTGCTCGCGCGCATACCACCGGCGGCTGACGCGCGGCGACGCCGGCGCGAGCAGCTCGCGGCCGCGCGCGCGTGGTCCGTTTGGGAGGGCGCGACGAGCTCGCTGTGGCCGAACGCCGAGCGCACGACGCGAGTTCGGCGCAGCCCGAGTTCGCGCTCGCGTTCGCGCGCATCGAGGCGCACTACTTCGTGAATCGCGGCTTCTTCGACGGCGAGGATCAGCTGCTGCGCGGCGTCGACCGAATCCGCAAGATTCCGGCGGTGATCGTGCAAGGTCGCTACGACGTCGTGTGCCCGATCGAGAGCGCGTGGGAGCTGCACGAGCGTGGCCCGAAGCGGAGTTCCGCGTCGTGCTCGACGCCGGCCACTCGGCCTACGAGCCCGGGATCACGTCCGAGCTCGTCGCGGCGACGGACCGTTTCTTGCGGCGAGCGGAGTGCTGCCATGAGCGCTGCTCGCGATCGTCAACGCGCAGCTCGTGAACGAGGGGCGGATCGTCGCGACCGACGTGCTGATTCGCGGCGACCGCATCGAGCGCGATCGGCGCGGGCGCCGGTCCCGGCCGGCGCGCGAGGTCGTCGATCTCGACGGGCAAGCACCTGCTGCCGGGCTTGATCGACGGCCAGGTCCACTGCCGCGAGCCCGGGCCTCACGCACAAGGCGACGCTCGCGAGCGAGTCGCTCGCCGCGGTCTGCGGCGGCGTCACGAGCTTCCTCGAGATGCCGAACACGACGCCGCCGACGACCGATCGCGCGGCGCTCGCGGCGAAGAAGGAGATCGCCGCCGCGACGTGTCACATGAACTACGGGTTCTACCTCGGCGCGACCAACACGAACCTCGAGGAAATCACGGCGCGTCGGTCCCGACCGACGCGTGCGGAATCAAGGTGTTCATGGGCGCGTCGACCGGCAACATGCTCGTCGACGATCCCGCCACGCTCGAGGCGATCTTTCGCGAGGCGCGGTTGCCGGTCGCGACGCACTGCGAGGACTCGCCGATGATCCGGCGAAGCCGAGAGGCGCGCGCGCGAGCAATACGGCGACGCCGTGCCGATCGTCGGAGCACCCGAAGATCCGCTCGGCCGAGGCTTGCTACAAGTCGTCGTCGCTCGCCGTCGGCCTCGCTCGCCGGCACGGCACGAGACTGCACGTGCTGCACCTGACCACGGCGCGCGAGCTCTCGCTGTTCGATGCGGGGCCGATCGCGGGCAAAGCGAATCACGGCGGAAGTCTGCGTGCACCACCTGTGGTACGAGAGAGTCGAGCTACGCCGATCTCGGCACGCGGATCAAATGCAATCCGGCGATCAAGACGGCCGCCGACCGCGACGCGTTGCGGCGCGCCGTCGTGGCAGACGTGATCGACGTGATCGCGACGGACCACGCGCCGCACACGCTCGCCGAGAAGGCGCGCGGCTACTTCGAAGCGCCGTCCGGCTTGCCGCTCGTGCAGCACTCGTTGCTGATGCTGCTCGAGCAGCATCGCGACGGGCTCTATCACGCTCGAGAAGATCGTCGAGAAGGCCGCGCACAATCCGGCCGTGCTGTTCGGGATCGAGACGCGCGGGTTCGTCCGCGAAGGCTATTTCGCCGACCTCGTCGCGGTCGATCTCGACGCGACGACGCGCGTGGACGCGGCGCGAGATTCGCTACAAGTGCGGTTGGTCGCCGCTCGAGGGCACGCGAGTTCCACTCGCGCGTGCTGCTGACCGTGCGTGAACGGCGTCGCCGGTTTATCGGGACGGGCAGCCGACCGGCGCGCGCGCGGCGCGCGCGCTCGAGTTCCGCGCTCGCTAGACGCCGTTCCTTGCCAACGAAGCGCGGCTTGTGATGGAGTTCGCGCGATGTCGAAGCCGGAGCGATTCGTGAACGCGGCTCATCGCGCTGTCGCAGCCGCGGCGCTGCTCGCCGCGGCGTGTAGCGATCTCGCCGCCGGCCGCCCGCCCGCGAGCCGTCCGGCACGCCGCGGCCGCGCGGCCGCAGCCGACCGCGCACGACCGCCGACGTCCCTGCGCCGCCGCGACGCGCCGAAGGCCCCGTTGCTCGAGCAGGAGGTCGCGTACGGCGAGGCCCAGAAGCGCAACCTCGTCGGCTTTCTCGCGATGCCGCGCGACGCGGCCGAGCCGCTGCCGGGGATCATCGTGATTCACGAGTGGTGGGGTCTCAACGACGAGATCAAGGCCATGACGCGCCGGCTCGCGGGCGAGGGCTATGTCGCGCTCGCCGTCGATCTCTACGGCGGAGCGACGGCGACCACGCCCGGAGAAGGCGCAGGCGCTGATGACCGCGCTCGTCGCGCGATCCGGATGCGGCGCGCGCGAACTTGAAGCAGGCCTACGACTACCTCGAGAAGTACGCGCTCGCGCCGCGGATCGGCAGCATCGGCTGGGCGCTCGGCGGCGGCTGGTCGTTGCAGACCGCGCTGCATGCTGCCGGACCAGCTCGACGCGATGGTGATGTACTACGGGCAGATCGTGCAGCAGCGAGTCCGAGCTCGCGACGCTCGAGCATGCCGATGCTCGGCTTCTTCGCGGGGCTCGACGAGAGCATCCCGGTCCGCGACGTGCAGAACTTTCGCTCGACGCTGCTGAAGCTCGGCAAGCCGGCCGAGATCCTGATCTATCCCGAACGCGCAAGCGCGGGTTCGCGAATCCGAGCGGCGGAACCTACGACGAGCAGGCCGCGACCGACTCGTGGCAGAAGACGCTCGCGTTCCTCGCCGAGAATCTGCAAGCCGAAGCCGCACGTGACCGGCGGCGCTAGAGCGGCGGAAAAAAAGAGGGCCGGGTGCAAGAACATCCATGTTCTTCAGTGCGAAGACATGTCCATGTTCGCTGCCGGAAACCCGGCCCCCCGAGAACGGCCGTCCGACTCGGCCAGCGGACACCACGGGGGGAGGAGTGGTGGCCGCTTGTTCTCAGTGCTCAGCCGCGCGCGGGCGTCGTGTTGCTCGCGAGCTCGAGCTTCGGCGCCGGCGTACGTTTCAGATCTCTGATCGAGCGTAGTCCGGAGCTCGACTGTTCAGCGCGCGGATGTAATTGTCGATTTCCGCGCGAAACACCGCGTGGCTCGACTCTTGAACCCGGAAGCGCCGAACCGTAAACAACGATCTCCTCGGTCGCCGATGCCTGCTGAGCGAGCAGGCCCACGGACAATCCGGCGACCACGGGCGCCAGCCGATTGCGTGTAACCTTACTCATGATTTGCTTTCCTTCCGAACCTAGGTGGGTTCGACTCGTACCTACTTGACTACGCGTGCTCCATTGCACGCGACGTGCCAAGCTCGATTGACTTAACAAACAAGGAGTTATAGCATTTCAAGTCATCACGGCTTTCCGTGATTAGCGGAAAACCGTTGCCGCATGTCAACGGAATTCCGTAAAATCGCGCGCATGTCATTCGAAGACAGCTACCAATGGCTCTTCCGGAAGAGCCCGGCGCTGACCGTGATCACTCAACGAGGACGGCTATCTTCCTCGATGCGAGCGACGCATGGCTGCGCCGCTTCGGCTATTCGCGAGACGAGATAACGAACGTTCGTCCGCAAGATCTCGGCAGCCCCGAATCCGCGAAGCGGATCTCCGAGGAATTCATGCCGGTGTTGCGTCGGACCGGGCGACTCGAATGGCGTGCCCGTGGATCTGCAGGACGAAGAAGGGCGAGCGCGTCGACTGTCTCGCGAGCGCGATCGTCGAGCGCGGCGCCGACGGCGACTACCTGCGCACGGTCGCCGTGTACACCGAGGTCGGCCAGCAGGCGCGGATCGAGCAGCGCTACCGCGAGCTGTACCGCGCGACGCCCGCGATGCTGCACACCGTCGACGCCGCCGGCCGAATCATTCACGTCAGCGATCGTTGGCTCAAGAAGCTCGGCTATCGGCGCGAGGAAGTGCTCGGCCGGCTCGATCACGGACTTCATGGGCACCGAGTTCCAGACGACGCTCGGCGGCGGCCGGCTGCAGGACGTGATCGCGCAGGGCGAGCTCGAGAACGAGCCGCGCACCTACGTCACCAAGTCCGGCGAGCTCGTCGAGGTGGAGCTCTCGGCGACCGCGGACCGCGACAGCACCGGCGCCGTCGTCGCGCTGATGGTCGCGTCGAAAGACGTGACCGAGCGCAATCGCGCAGGAGCGCCAATTGCGCGCGGCGTTCGAGGAGAACGCGCGGCTGCGCGCCGAGCTCGAGCGCGAGCGCGACTATCTGCGCGAGGAAGTGCAGCGTGTCGATGAACTTCGGCCGCATCATCGGCGAGAGCCCGGCGCTGCAGAAGATGCTCGCGCGCATCGAGGCGGTCGCGCAGACGTCGGCGAGCGTGCTGATTCAGGGCGAGTCGGGCGTCGGCAAGGAGCTCGTCGCGCACGTGATCCACGCGCGCAGCCCGCGCAGCGAAGGCCCGCTCGTCAAGGTCAACTGCGCGTCGATTCCGCACGAGCTGTTCGAGAGCGAGTTCTTCGGACACGTGAAGGGCGCGTTCACCGGCGCGCATCGCGACCGCGTCGGCCGATTCGAGCTCGCGGACGGCGGCACGATCTTCCTCGACGAGGTCGGCGAGATTCCGCTCGACCTGCAGAGCAAGCTGCTGCGCGTCTTGCAGGAGAGCGAATACGAGCGCGTCGGCGACGATCGCACGCACGCGGTCGACGTTCGCGTCATCGCGGCGACGAACCGCGATCTCGAGCAGGCGGTCGCGGACGGGCCGGTTTCGCGAGGATCTCTACTACCGGCTCAGCGTGTTCCCGATCGACGTGCCGCCGCTGCGCGAGCGCGGCAGAGGACGTCGTGCAGATCGCGAGCCACTTTCTCGAGAGGACGTGCCAGGAGTTCGGCCACGCGCCGCTCACGTTGTCGAAGCAGCAAGCCGCGCTGCTCAAGCGCTACGACTGGCCGGGCAACATCCGCGAGCTCAAGAACGTGATCGAGCGCGCCGTGATCTTGTCGCGCGGCAAGGTGCTGCGACTCGACCTCGCGATGAGCGACATTCTGAATGCGCCGGCGGCGCAAGACTGCCGTGGCGGGAACCGATTCATCGCAGCTCCTGACCGAAGCCGCGTTGCGCGAGCTCGAGCGGCAGAACATCGAGCGGGCACTGACGCTCGCGGCTTGGCGCGTGTCCGGCCCGAGCGGTGCCGCGAAGCTGCTCGGCGTGAAACCGACGACGCTCGCGGACCGGATGAAGAAGTTCAAAATCGCCAAGCCGCGGCGGCGCGCCTGAGAAGTTGCCGAACTAGAAACGCATTCGTCTCATAGTCAAAGGACTTGCGCGATCTTGGTGAACTCTGGTATACGATTGCGACATAACTAGACTCTCAGGGTTCCGGGGGCGTCGGCCGCTTGCCGCGTAACGAGCGCGGCGACCAACAACAAGAAAGGCACGAACGTGTCGCACCTCACCGAGCGTTTCGCGGAAGCCGTCCAGACTCTGGTCGGCGACGGTCCGATCAAGCAGCGCCTGATTCGCGCGTTCGGCGAGCATCTCGGCGACCTCGATCACGCCGACCTTCCGCCGGCCCTGCGCGCGGGAGTTCGCCGAGCTCCAAGCCGCGCTGAGCCGCCGCGCCCGGTCGGCAACGAGAGCCGCGTCCAGGCCAGCGTCCAGAAGATGTCCGCGGCCGAAGCCGGCGACCACGCCGGCACGATCGTCAAGCTCTATGCGGCCCTGCTCGGGCAACTGGAGCGGGCCGAGCCGCTCAAGGTGGTCGAGCTCTCCCGCCAAGAAGCCCCGCGCTTCCTCGCGAACCGCACCTGATCGGGCACCGGCGCGGCGCGCCGCGCGCCGTTTGCGACCTCCATCAAGGTTCCGGCGGGCGCTTTTCGCGCATCATTCGCGCGACGCCATCTTCCGACGTCTGCGTCAATGCCAGAGCCCTCCGCCCCTCCGTCCCAGGAAGACACGTCGGCCGCTGCCGGCAAGGCGCGGCTACGCCCCTACGGCCAGCTCGTGAAGATGCTGCTGCCGAGCGCCGGCAGCATCGCGATCTACGACCCGGCGGGCGAGCTCATCTGGTGCTCCGACGGCTCCGAGCGGCCCGAGCTGCGCAGAGCTGCTCGACGAGCTGCGCGCGTCCGATACGGTCGCGGGACGCGGCCGCGTCGAGAACACCGTCGACGGCGTCCCGGCGTTCGTCGCCGGCCTGCGCAGCGACGACGGCGCGCCCGCTCGGCTGCGCTCGTGATCGAGCTGCAGCAGCAGCCAGAGCACGCGCTACAGCGGCTCGCTGCTCGCGGGCCTGCTTGCGCCCCGTGCTCGACTGCCTCGAGAACCGCATGAACCTCGAGCGCACGGTGCTCGCCGCCGCGCCGAGCGACGATCCGGCGGGCTCGACCTGCTGCTGTCCGTCGACGAGAACGAGCGCGAGGACGCGAGCGCGCTCGAGCAGCTCCTGCGCCACTGCGTCGCAGCACCTCGGCTGCGTGCTCGGCGCGCTGCTCGTGCCCGACAAGAACCTCGCGATTCCTGCGCCGTCGATCCACGCGCTGAGCGGCTCGCAAATTCTCGACCGCACGCAAGGCATCTGCTCGCTTGGGTGCAGCTCAACAATCGACCGATGGTCGTGAATCGCGTCGCGGGCGCGGCCGCCGATGCCGCGCCATACAAGATCCTGTCGTGTCCGATCCGCGACCCGAACAACCGCGTGACGGGGCTCGTGGCGCTGTTCCGGTCGACGGACTGCCGAGGACTTCGAGCTTCGCGACGTCCGGATTCTGGAGTTCGTGAGCCGCAAGGCGGTCGGAATCCTGAGCAGCCAGTACGATCCCCTGACCGGGCTCGTGAATCGCCTGATTTTCGAGCGCCGCGCACAGCGGCAGCTCGACGACCCGGCCGCCGCGCACGCGCTGCTCTACGTCGACATCGATCGGCTGCAGACGATCAACGAAGCATTCGGCTTCAACGCGGGCGACGAGGTGATTCAACGCGTCGGCCGAAGTGGTCCGCCGCTCCGCAGGAGCGGACGGCCTCGCGAGCCGGATCGGCGGCGACCGCTTCGCGCTGTTGCTGCCCAAGCGCACGGTCGCGGAAGCGATTCGACGTCGGCAAGAAAATCCTCGCCGCCGCCGGCCAGATCGGCTACGTCGACGGCAGCGACTCGCTACCGGTGTCGGTGAGCGTCGGCGTGGCCGGAGCGGCGCGCGAGCGCATGGCGCACCTGCTCGCGTCGGCCGAGCTCGCGTGCAAGCGCGCGAAGCAGCAAGGACGCAACCGGATCGAAACCGAGGAGCTCGACGGTAGTATCACTTTGCTGCGCTCGAGCCAGCTCATCGCCGCAGCGAGCTTGCAACGAGGCGCTCAAGAACAACGACTTTCGCCTCGAGGCGCAGCCGATCGTCGGCTTGCGGACGCGCGCAACCGAGACCGTCGGCTACGAGCTGCTCGTCAGGATGCGCAGCCCCGACGGCGAGCTGCTCGCGCCCGACAAGTTTCTCGACGCGGCCGACCGCTATCAGTTCTTGCCCGCGCTCGATCGTTGGGTGATCTGCTCGGCGATCGACACGCTGCGCACGCACGGTATCGGCGACGGCGCACTCTGCTTCACGGTCAACGTGTCGGCTCAGTCGATGTCGAGCGGCAAGTACGCGGCGTTCGTGCTCGAGCAAATCGCGCAGGCCGGGTTGCCCCCTGGATCGTTCTGCTTCGAGATCAAGGAAGCGGCGGCGATGAATCAGCTGGCCGGTGCCGAGCAGCTGATCCGCGAGCTGTCGCAGGCGGGCTGCAAGCTCGCGCTCGACGACTTTGGCTGCGGGCTTGAGCTCGCTCGCGCATCTGAAACGTCTTCCGGTCGACTATTTGAAGATCGACGGCCGGTTCGTGCGCCGCGTGCTCGAGGATCGGGTCGCCGAATCGATCGTCTCGGGCATCGCGAAGGCGGCGCGCACGCTCGGAGTGGCCGCGATCGCGGAGCACGTCGAGAGCGCGCAGATCGCCGAACGGCTGCTCGCGCTCGACGTCGAGTACGGACAGGGGTTCCACCTCGGTCGCCCGCAGCCCTTCGGCCGGGCCGCCGCGGCGCCCGCGTTCGTGGCCGCAGGCGCGCACGTCGGCGATGTGACGCGGAAGCGGGCACCGTTCACAGTCTGGCGGGCGCCACGCTACCTATAATGTTCGCCGGTCGTCGAACCGGTCGGATCCGAAGGGACGGAATGCTGAAGCGTCTCGCCTTGACCGCAGCGCTTTGTGCGTGCGCCGCGACGTGCGTCCGCGCGAGACGCTCTACGTGACGGACAGTCTGCGGCTCGCGCTTTACCGAGTCCGAAGACTTGAGCGACAAGCCGCTCTCGAACCTCGTCAGTGGCACGCCGGTCCAGCTGCTCGAGCGCAGCGCGACCCTCGCGCGCGTGCGCACGCCGGTCGGCGAGGAGGGCTGGGTGAAGGCGGCGTTCCTGGTCCCGGATAAGCCCGCGCGCAGCGCGCGTGGTCGAGCTCGAGGCCGAGCTCGCGGGGCTGCGCAGCGAATATGCCGACTATCGCGGCGCGCGCGCAAGCGCCGGACGAGTCGTCGCAGCAGCTCGCGAGGAGCGTGGCGGCGAGCAAAGATTCCGCCGAGGCGATGCACGAGGCCGCTCGGCGATCTCGAGCGCGAGAACGCGGCCTACGTCGCGCGGCTCGAGACCTATCGCGGCAGTCTGCCGATGCCGTGGGTCGCAGCCGCGTTGCTCGTCGCGCTCGTCGGCGGTTTCGCGGGCGGTCTATGGTGGCTCGACGCGCTGGTACGCCGGCGCCACAGCGGCTTTCGCGTCTACTGAAGCGCTCCTCTTACGCTCGACCTCGCGCCAGTGCGCGACGCGCGCGTAAAGCAGGCCCGCGAGCAGCACCACGTATAGCAGCGGATCGCTGACATCGAGCTTCACCTGCCACCAGTAATGCACGACCGCGAGAATCGCGATCACGTAGACCAACCTATGAAGCTTCACCCAGCGACGCCCGAGCCGGCGCTGGAACCCGTTCGTCGAGGTCACCGCGAGCGGCACCATCAGCACCAGCGCCGTGAAGCCGACCGTGATGTAGGGACGCTTGCCGATGTCCTCGAGCAGCGTGCTCCAGTCGAACTGAATGTAGAGACCGATGTAGGTCAGGAAGTGCAGGCATAGATAGAAGAACGCAGAACAGGCCGAGCATCCGGCGTAGCGTGACGAGACGGTTGATGCCGGTCGCGCGCCGGATCGGCGTGACGCAGAGCGTGAGCATCAGCAGGTTCAAGCCCGTCATGCCGCACGTCTTCAGCACCTCGGCTTTCGGATCGGCGCCAAGATCCAACCCTCCGATTTCGAGCGCGCGCAAGACGAGCACCACGAACGGCACGAGGCACGCGACGAAGACGAGCGTCTTGATGACGAGCAGGCCACGTTTCATTCGAACGAGCCGGCGAAGGGCCTTAGTAGTTCTTGATGAGGTCGAGCCCCTGATAGAGCTGCGCTACTTGATCGCCATAGCCGTTGAAGATCTTCGTATCGATCGTGCCCGAGAACAGGCCGCCGCCGAGCCGCCGTTCCTTCGCCTGGCTCCAGCGCGGATGGGGCCTATTCGGGTTGACGTTCGAGTAGAAGCCGTACTCCGGCGGGCCGGCCATGTTCCAGCTCGTCTGCGGCTGTCGGTCCGTGAAGTGGATCCGGACGACCGACTTCGCGCCCTTGAACCCGTACTTCCACGGAATCACGATCCTTAAGCGGGGCGCCGCTCTGGTTCGGCAGCACTTTGCCATACAGGCCGACGGTCGCGAGCGTGAGCGGATGCATCGCCTCCTCGATCGTGAGCCCTTCGCGGTACGGCCACTCGAGCACAGGATAGCGGACGCCGGGCATCTGCTCGCTTGTCCGCGAGCGAGAAGAACTGCACGTATTTCGCCTTCGAGGTCGGCTCGAAGCGCTTGAGCAGATCGCCGAGCGGGAAGCCGACCCACGGGATCACCATCGACCAAGCCTCGACGCAGCGATGACGATAGATGCGCTCCTCGAGCGCATGAGGCTTGAGGATGTCCTCGAGTGATAGCGTGCCGGGCTTGCCGCACTCGCCGGTCACGTCCACCGACCACGGGCGAGGTCTTCAGCGTGTGCGCGTTGGCCGCCGGATCGCCCTTGTCCGTGCCGAACTCGTAGAAGTTGTTGTAGGTCGTGATGTCCTTGAACGACGCGACCTTCTCGGTCGTCGAGTCGGGCCACTTCTTGAGGTCGGTGAACATGCCGTCCGCCGGTATCGTCGCGGCGGCCGCCATCGCGCTCGGCAGGAGGCCGCACGCTACGGCTGCCGCGAGCACGGTGCGACGGCTCATGAAAACCGATTCCGGCGTGATTTCAGAGGGCTTGATCCCGACGTCGAACGCTTTGCTCATCTTGCTCACCGATAGGGTCTTCATTGTGAATGGACCGCGCCAGCACCCGAAAGTTTTGCGCCGCGACCGCGGAACGCGCCTGCGTCCGTGCGGGCATCCAAGCCTACACTGCGTCCGTCGGCGGGACTTGGCTAGAATACCGTGCTGTTCACGATTGACAAACGACTCGATTGACTGTTCCCGCGCGGCGGGCATGCATTCACGACCTTTGGGGGCCCAATGAAGCTGATAACCGCAGTGGTCAAACCGTTTCGCCTGGACGACGTCCGCAACGCGCTCGCCGACGTCGGCATCCAAGGAATGACGGTCACCGAAGTGAAGGGATTTGGCCGCCAGCGCGGTCACACCGAGCTATATCGCGGGGCGGAGTACGTCGTCGATTTCCTTCCCAAGGTAAAGGTCGAGGTGGCCGTCAGCGATGAGCTCGCGGAGCGCGTCATCGAGGCAATCATCGCCGCTGCGAAAACGGGCAAGGTCGGCGACGGCAAGATCTTCGTCGTGAGCCTGGAGCAGGTCTACCGGATTCGCACTGGCGAAACCGGCGACGCGGCGATCTAGCCCGCGCGCCGTCCCACAAGAATAACAAGGGGGTCGTTGTGAAGAGACTCGCGGCGCTTTGGCCGTTCGTGCTGCTGGGCGTGTCGTCGTGGCCCTTGTCGGCAAATGCGCAATCGTCTATCGACGCGGGCGCCACAGCATGGCTGCTGACCTCGACCGCTCTCGTGCTTCTCATGACTTTGCCGGGCCTCGCCTTGTTCTACGGCGGTCTGGTCCGTAGCCGCAACGTGCTGTCGGTGCTGATGCAGTGCTTTGCGCTCTGCTGCATCGTGTCAGTGCTCTGGGTAGCGTTCGGCTACTCGGTCGCGTTCTCCGCGAGCGGGCCGGCGGGCTTGTTCGGCGGGCTGTCGAAGGCGTGGCTGCGCGGAGTCGAGCTCGACTCCGTCAGCGGCGTCGTCCCCGAGACGGCATTCGTGATGTTCCAGCTTACGTTCGCGATCATCACGCCGGCCCTGATCGTCGGCGGCTTCGCGGAGCGGACGCGGTTCAGTGCGATGCTGCTCTTTTGCAGCTTGTGGCTCGTGATCGTTTACCTGCCCGTGACTCATTGGGTCTGGGGCGGCGGCTGGCTCGCCGATCTCGGGTTCAGAGACTTCGCGGGCGGTGCCGTCGTGCACGTCAATGCGGGCGTGGCCGCTCTCGTTGCGGCGCTCGTGATCGGCAACCGCAGCGGCTTCCCCGAGACGCCGATGCTGCCGCACAACCTCACGATGACGGTGAGCGGCGCGTCCCTGCTCTGGGTCGGTTGGTTCGGGTTCAACGGCGGCAGCGCGCTCGCCGCGAACGGCTCAGCGGCGATGGCGATACTCGTGACGCACATCGCCGCGGCGGCGGGCTCGCTCGCGTGGATGACGCTCGAATGGGTCCGGTTCCGTAAGCCGAGCGTGCTCGGCATCGCGACCGGCATGGTCGCGGGCCTCGGCACGATCACTCCGGCGTCGGGTTTTGTCGGCCCGGCGGGCGCGCTCGTGATCGGCCTCGTCGCGGGCGTGGTCTGCTTCTTCGCGACGCAGATCCTCAAGCGCAGGCTGCGCATCGACGACTCGCTCGACGTTTTTCCAGTCCACGGCGTGGGCGGGTTCACCGGCCTGCTGCTCACCGCGATCTTCTCGGCCCCCGCTCTGGACGGGCTCGGCTTGCCCGCCGGTGTCACGGTCGCGAGGCAGCTCGGCGTGCAGCTGCTCGGAGCGACGGCCACAGCGGTTTGGTGCGGGATCGCGACGTTCGTGCTGCTGAAGGTCGTCAATACCATCGTGCCGCTACGCGTGTCACGCGAGCAGGAGAACGAGGGCCTCGATCTCGTGCTGCACGAGGAGCGCGGTTACAGCCTCTGAATTGGCGACGCGGCGATCTAAATCGCGCGCGGCACCGCTGCGCTGCGTGAGGCGGGTTGCAGCCGTTCGAGCGGCTCGGGTCTTCCGCCTAGCGGGAGCTCGAGAATCACCTCGAGGCCGCCGCCGTCCCGGTTGCGGGCCTCGACGCTGCCCGCATGCAGCTCCATCACGCGCGCCGTGATCGCGAGCCCTATCCCTTGCCCGCCATGTGCGTGATCGCGGCTCTTATCGGCCCGGAAGAAGGGTTCGAAGATCTTGGCGAGATCCTCGGGCGGCACGCCGGGCCCCCGATCGAGCACGCGAACCCTAGCGGCGTCGGAGCCGACATCGAGCCGCACTTCGATGGGCTGCGCGGGATCGCCGTAGACCAACGCGTTGCGTACGACGTTCTCGACGGCACTCTTGAGGCCGTCGGGATCCCCGCGCAGCAGCACGTCGCCGCTCGCCGAGTACTCGAGCTTGGCCTCGGGGCGCTCGAAGCGCGCATCCTCGACGACTTCCGCGACGAGCGAATCGAGCCGGACGACGTCGCGCCGCGGCGCCGTCGCGGTGCGCAGACGCGACAACGTCATCACGTGTCCCACGAGCTCGTCGAGCTTCTCGGCCTCGCGTTCGATGCGCGCGAGGTCGGGCTGCGCGGCCTGTTCGGCGCGCCGCTGCGCGAGCGCGAGCGCCATCCGGATCCGCGCGAGCGGGGAGCGCAGCTCGTGCGACACGTCGCGCAGCAAGCGTCTCCTTGTCGGTCACGAGCGCCTGGATTCGCTCGGCCATCGCGTCGAAGTCACGCGCGAGCGTGCCGACCTCGTCCTTGCGGCGCGTGAACGGCTGGCCGACGCGGGTGTCGAGCGCGCCGGCGGCGAGCGCTCGGCTCGCCTTCTGCAGCCGCACGATCGGCGACGACAGATAACGCGCCAGCAACAACGACGTCGCAGCGACCGCGAGCAGCGCGATGCTGATGACCGCGAACTGCGTGCCGGGCCACATCAGAAGCCCGAGGAACGTGACCGGCGCGCGCACGAACAGCAGTCGATATTCCTCGTTGTTCGGGCCGATGAGGTTCGCCGTCAGTTGCATCGGCTTCAAGTTCGCCGGCACGCTCGGGCGGCGCGTCAACGGTCGGGTCATCAGGAGCCGCACGACCTCGCGCGGCATCGCGCGTCCGAGCAGCTCGTCGCCGCGCTCGTTGGTCACGAGCAGAACGATGCCTGGCGCGGGCCGCGGATTATTGTAGAGCCACGCCTTGAGCTCGCGCTCGCCGCCGTGCGCGAGCGCGGCAGCGGCCTCCTCGATGATCTTCTCGCGGCCCTCGACGTTGACCTGATCGAATGCGGTGCCCGCGAGCTGGAAGCTCACGTAGACCGAACCGACGAGCGTCACGGTCATCGCGATCATGAAGGCCACGAGGATCTTCCAGAACAGGCTCACCGCTCACTCCCCTGGCGGCACGAGCACGTAGCCGCTGCCGCGGATGCTGCGGATCACGACTTCCGAATCGGCGTCGGCATCGCTGCCGAGCTTGCGGCGCAAATTGCTGATGTGGGTGTCGAGGCTGCGATCGTCCGGCAGCAGCTGGCGGCCGAGCGCCGTGCGCGTCAGCGCCTCTCGCGACACGACCTCGCCGGGCGCTCGCATCAACGTCACGAGGATCACGAACTCGGCGTTCGTGAGCTTCAGCGACTGGTCGCCGAGCCACGCTTCGCGGCGGCGCAAGTTCACGCGCAGCTTGCCGACCGTGATCTCGACGGGCTCGTCGCCCTCGGAGTCCGTCGTGCGCCGCAGGATCGCTTTCACGCGCGCGAGCAGCTCGCGCGGGTTGAACGGCTTCGGCAGATAGTCGTCGGCGCCGAGATCGAGGCCGACGATTCGGTCGACGTCGTCGCCGCGCGCGGTCAGCATCAGCACCGGTGTCTTCGAGCCCGACTCGCGCAATTGCTTCAGCAGATCGAAGCCCGAGAGACCGGGCAGCATCACGTCGAGAATGATCAGGTCGTAGTTCTCGCGTTGCGCGCTGCGCAGGCCCTGAATGCCGGTCGGCACGATAGTGAGCTCGATGCCTTCAGGAGCCAAGTATTCGACGAGCATCTCCGCGAGACGCGCGTCGTCGTCGATGATCAGTAGGCGGTGCTCTGCCACGGCTTCAAGCTCTCTCGAACCCAGCGAAATTGTAGACCGCAAACGCCGCGGTCGAGCCTCGGACCCTACAAATATTGAGACACCCGCGTTAGTCTCGCTGGCGGGACCAGAGGTCCAGCTGGCCGCTGCGCGGCGTCGGCCGGACGAACGAAGAGCTGTCCAGCGTCGGCGACCGGTCGAGCTCGAGCGCGCGCCGCGCGCGTTCGAAGCGAGCCTGAAGCAGGGCGGCGAACGGCCCCGCCCCGCGTTGGCGCGCATGAAACGTCGAGTCGTAAACCTCGCCGCCGTGCATCTGCCTAAGAAGACTCAAGACGTGCGCGGCTCGGCCGGGGTAGTGCTCGCGTGAGCCATTCCTCGAACAGTGCCTTGAGCTCGTGCGGCAGGCGCAGCAGCACGTAGCCCGCGGTGCGCGCGCCCGCGGCCGCCGCCTCCTCGAGGATGCTCTCGAGCTCGTGGTCGTTGAGCCCTGGGATCATCGGCGCCGCCATCACGCCGGTCGGGATCCCACGCTGCGCGAGCTCGCGAATCATCTTGAGCCGCAGCTTCGGCCCGGCTGTGCGCGGCTCGAGCTTGCGCTTGAGCTCGTCGTCGAGCGTCGTGACGCTCACCATCACGGCGGCGAGCTCGTCGGCCGCGAGGCGCTCGAGCACGTCGAGGTCGCGCAGGATCAGGCCGCCCTTGGTCACGATCGTGAGCGGATGGCGCAGCTCGAGCAGCAGCTCGAGGATCCCGCGCGTGATGCGCAGCTGTTTCTCGACGGGCTGGTACGGGTCCGTGTTCGTGCCGAGCGCGATCGGGCTCACGACATAATTCGGCGCCGCGAGCTCCTCGCGCAGCAGCTCGACCGCGTTCGGCTTGTAGAAGATCTGCGTCTCGAAGTCCCGCCCCGGTGACAGGTCGAGGTAGGAGTGCGACGGCCGCGCATAGCAGTAGATGCAGCCGTGCTCGCAACCGCGATACGGATTGATCGACTGGCTGAAGCCGATGTCGGGCGATTGGTTGCGCGCGATGATCGTGCGCGCCGCGTCGAGGTGCAGCTCGGTGCGCGGCGCGGGCGGAGCGTCGCCGTCGCGTAGCGCCGCATCCAGCGCATCGCCGTCTGGCTCGCGCTCGCGACGCGCGAAACGGCCGTCCTTGTTCGACAGCGCTCCTCTGCCTTTGATTTCCACGCGTGCCGACTCGTGACGTCAGCCTTCCTTGTTTGGCACGTCGGCGCTCTTCTTTTTCTTATCGTCGACGTAGACGCGGAAGTAGTGCGTGAATTCTACGTTGTCCGTCGCAACCGGCTCGCCCGCGACGATCCTCGGACGGAAGTGCGTCTCGCGCACGCGGCGGTTGTAATCGCGCTTCCTTCGGCCAAGGCTGCGCGCCCTCGTGATGGACGACGTGAACGTTGCGTGGACTGCCGTCCGCGTCGACGTCGAGCTTGAACTCGATCTCGGCCCACGTGTAGGGCTTCGACCGCTCGCCGCGATCCACCGAGCTCAGCGGCGCGACGAAGTCGATCATCTCGGGCTTCGCGAACGCGCCGGCGACGTCGAAGTCCGGCTTCTGGCTCAGAGCCGCCCAGGCCTGCTCGTAGTAGGCGCGCGCGGCGTCCGCGTCACCCGCGACGATCGCCCAGTCGCCGAGCGTCGCGAGCGCGAGCCCGCGCTCGACGGGATCCGTATTCGGGTTCTGCTCGAGCACCGAGACCAAGCGTGCGTGCGCTTCGCCGTGTGCGGTCTGATCCGTCAGCAGGTCCAGAGCCACGAGCTGGCGCAGCGGCGCGAGCAGCGACGGATGAGCGGGACCGAGCTGCGACTGCTGCGTCTTGAGCACCTCCGTGTATTGGTCGCGTGCGCTGTCCGGCAGGCGCGAGCGCTCATAGTAATCCGCGAGGTGATAGCGATACGGGATCACCCGCTGATCCGTCGCGCCGAAGCGCTTGACCGCGTTGTCGAGCCGCTCGACCTGCAAGCGCTGCGCCTCGCGCGTATCGCCGAGCCCGAGGTATGCCGTCGTGATGTCGTCGAGCAGCGGCGACTGCTCGACGTTGAACAGGCCGAGGTTGCGCTGGCTGACCTCGCGCGCCGTCTGGAGCATCGTAATCGCGTCGGGATAGCGGCCGCCGCGGATATAGGACCGCGCGAGCCCCCGATAGGGGCTCAGCAGATCGAGCGAGAATTCTCCGTCGGCAGCCTCGAC
This sequence comes from uncultured Gammaproteobacteria bacterium, assembly GCA_963699925.1. Lineage (GTDB taxonomy): Bacteria > Pseudomonadota > Gammaproteobacteria > Steroidobacterales > Rariloculaceae > FEN-1219. The sequence continues at coordinate 251,090 of CAVOVT010000005.1, forward strand.
GGCGGCAATCGCGGCGAGATAGTTCGTCTCGGCCTTGTCGAGCTGGCCGAGCTCGGCCTGAATTCTCGCGAGCGTCGTGAGGTCGGTCGGGTAATCGGCGTCGCGCGTCTTCGTCTGCATCGCGACGGCATCGGTCGCCGGCTTCAACGCGGCGCTGAAGTCGCTCGCGTCGATCATCGCGTCGCGTAAACGCCTTGCCGAGGGAAGCTTCGCGAGCTCGCCGCTCGGCGCCTTCGCGCCGGGCGCGACGTCGGCCGCCGCCGTCTCGGTCGACTGGGCCGCGAGCGCCTGCGCGAGCGAGAGTGCCGCGAGCGCCGCGAGGCCGATCGATCCGTGCCTACCCCTTGTCGGCTTTGCCTTTTTCTTTGTCGGATGAGGTTGCATTTCGCGAGTACCGATAGTTGAACTGAAGGGCCAGCGACTCGCGCGCGACCGGCACACCATCGGTCATCTGCGGCCGGAAACGCGAGCGCCGGATGTGGCGGAGGACGGCCTCGTCCTTGAAGCCCGGCGGGTCGGATTCGACGATCGTAACGTTGCTCGCGTGGCCCGTCTTGTCGAGGTCGAATTTCACGATCACGTGCCCGGCGGGCGAGTTCGGGTCCTGGCTCAAGCCGGCTAAGCTCACGGGCTCGCGGAGCACGTAGTTCGGCCCCGAGTACCATTGCTTGCGGTACTTCTCGCCGTCCGGCACTTCGCCGAGATACTGCCACGAGCGCCTGTATTCGGTACCGTCGTACTCGACCTTCGTGAACGCGACCTCCCAGTCGCCGATGTCGCGGAGGGTCTCCGCGAGCGCGAGCTTGTCCGTGCTGCCGTGCGTCGTGAGAATCTGCAGTGCGTCGTGCAGCGAGCCCGCGCCTTGCGGCTCCGGGATCCTTTGAACTCGGAAGCTGTCGCCGATCCCGAGCAGCGCGGGCACCTCGTGCGGGTCGTCCTTGCCATAGTGGTCGTGCACCGTTCGGAGCGCGCGCATGTACTGGTCGCGCTCGTCCTGGAAGCGTCCCTGATCCCGCAGCCAGCCAGCGTATTTGTAGAGCGCCGCGAGCGCTTCGTCGGACTCGGGCGGGTGGCTACGCTCGACGATCCGGAGCTCGTCGAGCTGCTGCTCGTCGGCGTCGGCCGGCTTGTTCAGGTCGAGCATGACGTCGGTGATGCGGTCGATGAGCGGAATCTGGTCCTCGTTAAGTAATCCGTATACGTGGCGATTGATCGTCCGCGCTTCGGTATACGCCGTGACCGCTCGCATGTAGTCGTTGTTCTCGCGATAGTTGTCGCCGAGCGCCGTCAGCGGCTCGATCGCCAGCGGCGTGAAAGGCCCCTCGAGCGAGTGGTAGACATCGATCGCGGTGAGATAGCTCTGTTCGGCCGCCGCGTGGTCGCCGGCGCGGCGCTGCGCTTCGGCCAGATCGACGTATGCCTCCGCGGCTTGGCGGCTTCGCTTGCCGAATTGCTCCTCGGCGCGCGTCGCGAGCCGCTGCTGCGACTCGACGACGTCCTTCGGGTCGGGCGGGGCTTTGTCGAGCGCTGCCGCGCTCGCCGCGCCGGTGTCACCCTGTGCCTCGTTGCTCGCCAAGGGCGCGGTGTTCTGGGCGGGCGCGGGCTGAGCGGCGCCGCTCGGCGCCTGCACGGGCTTGCCTTGCGGCGCGCGCGCCTCGGTGTCGGCCGGCGTCGGAGCGGCACCGGCCGTCTGTGCGTGTGCGCTCACCGTGAACAGGAAGAAAGCCGCGAGCGCGGCCACGAGCCGCCGCGGAGCATCGCGGCGCGCATCGGGAATGGCTGAGCGAAACATCGCCATCGCGGGCATTCTATCCCCAACGATCATCGTGCCGCAGCGTGACAGCGCGAGGAGCGGGTGGTGCGGCCACCGCTCGACGTGCGGCATTACGTTGTGTTCTCGCCGCGACGCGCGACGTTCAACCGCGGGGAACGAGTGTGCGCCCGGCTCGTTGCGACTATAATGAAACATCACCTTGGGGGCTGCACGACTTGCTTCGCGAGTGTTCATCGCCGATTTTCGCTCCGCTCCTCGCCCGCGCTGAAGTCTCTGTCCGTGCCTCATCGCCGGGGTCCTCTCTTCGCGTCGCTGCGTCGCGACGGCTCACTGCGTTGAACGTTGCCTAAAGCCCTTGGTCACATTGGACTGAGACCGGTTCCCGGCGACGCCTCCCTAACGATGAATCCGACGAACACCGCAGGCGAGTTCTTCCACCGCGTCGTCGACTGCCAATGGGCATGCCCCGCCCACACCGACGTACCGGAGTACATCCGTCTCATCGCGCTAGGCCGCTTCGACGACGCGTATATGCTGAACCGCGAGTCGAACGTCTTTCCCGGGATACTGGGCCGGGTTTGCGACCGCCCGTGCGAGCCCGCGTGCCGGCGAGGCCGCGTCGAGGAGAAGCCGGTCGCGATCTGCCGCTTGAAGCGCGTCGCGGCGGACAACTGCGGCGACGTGAGCGCGCGCCTGCCAAAGGCGCCGCGCGTAAAGAACGGCAAGCGCGTCGCGCTCATAGGCGCGGGCTGCGCGTCGCTCACGGTCGCGAACGACCTCGCGCCGCTCGGCTACGAGTGCGTGATTTTCGAGGCGCTCGACAAACCGGGTGGGCTGATGCGCAGCAACATCCCGGCCTTTCGGCTGCCGACCGAGGTTCTCGACGAGGAGATCGCGAACATTCTCGACATCGGCGTGGAGCTACGTTCGTCCACACCGGTCACGAGCCTCCGCGCGTTGCTCGCGGAACCGTTCGACGCGGTCTTCGTCGGCAGCGGCGCGCCGAGAGGCAAGAACTTGAAGCTGCCGGGCCGCGACGCGACCGACCGAATCCACATCGGCATCGACTGGCTCGGCTCGATCGCGTTCGGTCACACGCAGTCGGTCGGCGAGCGCGTGCTGATCATCGGCGTCGGTAATACCGCGATGGATTGCTGCCGTAGCTCGTTGCGGCTCGGTGCGAAGGACGTGAAAGTTCTCGCGCGCAAGCCGCGCAATTTCTTCAAGGCGTCGGATTGGGAGCTCGAGGACGCGGAAGAGGAGCGCATCGAGATCGTCGTCAATCACTCGCCCAAGGAATTCGTGATCGAGGCCGGCAAGCTCACGGGGATGAAGTTCGACGAGCTCGAGTACGAGCTCGACGCCGCCGGCGAGATCGTCGCTCAGCGCACGCTGCGCGAAGTCTTCTTGCCGTGCGACGACGTCGTGCTCGCGATCGGCCAGGAGAATGCGTTCCCGTGGATCGAGCGCGACTTGGGGCTTACGTTCGACAAGCACGACGTGCCGGTCGATCGATCCCGTCACGTTCGAGTCGACGCGGCCCGGCGTGTTCTTCGGCGGCGACTCGGCGTTCGGGCCGAAAAACATCATCTGGGCCGTCGAGCACGGCCATCAGGCGGCGATCTCGATCCACAAGCACTGCCAGGGCTCGGACCTGAAGCAGCGAATGCCGCGCGGCGTGAATCTCGCGACCGCGAAGATGGGCATCCACGAGTGGAGCTACAGCAACGGCTACGATCCCGCGGCGCGCCGGATCATGCCGCACGTCGACCTCAGAAGCGCTTCAAGAAGCTCAACATCGAGGTCGAGCTCGGCTTCACGGCCGAGCAGGTCGCGACCGAGGTCGAGCGCTGTCTGAATTGCGATCTGCAAACGGTGTTCACGCCGAAGCTCTGCATCGAGTGCGACGCGTGCATCGACGTTTGTCCCGTCGATTGCCTCACGATCGCGCCGAACGGCACGGAAGCCCAAGTCGAGGAACGGCTCAAGGCGCCGCAGGCTGCGCGCCGATCAGCCGTTCTTCGTCTCCGAGCCGCTGAAGCAAACCGGACGCGTGATGCTCAAGGACGAGAACCTCTGCGTGCACTGCGGGCTCTGCGCCGAGCGCTGCCCGACCGGCGCCTGGGACATGCAGAAGTCGACGCTCTCCATACCGTACGCGCGGGACGAAGGCCCGCAGACTCCGGATCAGTGGCAGATCTCAACACAAGCCGGGATAAACGACTTCGTCCTGAAGGTCGCGAACGTGAACGGCACTGGCTCGGCCAGCGCCAATTCGCTGCTCATGAAGACGGTCTTCCGGATGGGTGTGCCCGTCAGCGGCAAGAATTTCTTCCCGTCCAACATCCAAGGGCTGCCGACGTGGTACGAGATCCGCGTCAACGGCGACGGCTACGTCGGCCGCTCGGGCGCGGTCGACGTGATGGTCGCGATGAACTCCGCGACCTACGCGCGCGACCTCGCCGAAGTGAGCCCCGGCGGCGTGCTGATCTACGACTCGACCTGGCCGCGCGACCGCCAACTCGCACGCCGCGACATCGAGATCCTCGGCGTGCCGCTTGCGCGGATGTGCAACGAGCACTTCAAGAGCGCGCGCACGCGCATCCTGATGAAGAACATGGCCTACGTCGGCTCACTCGCGGCGCTGCTCGCGCTCGAGCGCAAGGTGATCGAGCAGCTCGTCGCGGAGACGTTCAAGAGCAAACCGGCGCTGATCGACTCGAACCTCGAGGCCGATCGAGCTCGGGTTCAAATACGCGACCGAGCATTTCGAGTGTCCGCTGCCGACGCGCGTCGAGCCGCTCGACAAGACGCGCGGGCCACATCATGATCGACGGCAACACGGCGGCCGCGCTCGGCTGCGTGTATGCCGGGCGCGACCGTCGGCGCGTGGTATCCGATCACGCCGTCGACGTCGCTGATGGACGCGTTCAAGGGTTTCTGCGAGCGCTATCGCAAGGATCCGAAGACCGGCGAGAAGCTCTATTGCATCGTCCAGGCCGAGGACGAGCTCGCGGCGATCGGCATCGTGCTCGGCGCGTCGTGGAACGGCGCGCGCGCGTTCACGCCGACGAGCGGTCCGGGCTTGTCGCTGATGAACGAGTTCTTGGGCTTCGCATACTTCACCGAGCTGCCCGCGGTCGTGTTCGACGTCCAGCGCGTCGGTCCCTCCACCGGCATGCCGACGCGCACGCAGCAGGCGGACATTCTTGCGGCAGCGTTCGCCTCGCATGGCGACACGAAGCACGTGCTGCTCTTTCCGAGCGACCCACGCGAGTGCTTCGAGATCGCGGTGCAGGCGTTCGATCTCGCCGAGCGCCTCCAGACGCCGGTGATCGTCTTGTCCGATCTCGACATCGGCATGAACGATTGGATGTGCAAAGAGCTCGAGTGGGATCCCGCCTATCGGCCGGACCGAGGCAAGGTCCTGAGCGCCGAGCAGCTCGAGGGGGTCAAGGCGTTCCATCGCTATGTCGACGTGGACGGCGACGGAATCCCGTACCGCACGCTGCCCGGCGCGCACCCGAACGGCGCGTACTTCGTGCGCGGCTCCGGTCACAACCAGTTCGGGCTCTACACGGAGGACTCGGTCGAATACCAGCAGGTGGTCGACCGGCTCGCGAAGAAGTGGCGCACGGCGGCCGAGCTCGTGCCGAAGCCCGTCGTCCGCCGCGCCGCGAAAGCGGCGAGGTGGGGGCTGATCGGCGATCGGGAGCTCGGACGGCGCGATTCGCGAGGCACTCGACCGGCTCGCGGGGAGCGGCATCCACCTCGACTACTGCCGCCTGCGGGCCTACCCCTTCGGAGACGAGGTGGCCCAGTTCGTCGAGCAGCACGAGCGCATCTTCGTCGTCGAGCAGAACCGCGACGCTCAGCTCAAGAGCCTGCTCACGATCGAGCTGGCTTGCCATCCTTCGCGTCTGCACTCGATCCTGCAATACGGCGGCCTGCCCGATCGACTGCCGCTGCGTCGTCGAGACGCTCGAGCAGGCCGCCGCGCGAGGGGCCGCCGCATGACGTCGATCGCGAAACCGAAGATCGTCCACCCGGGCCTCAAGCGCAACGCGCTCGGCCTCACGATGCGCGACTACGAAGGCAGCATGTCGACGCTCTGCGCGGGCTGCGGCCACGACTCGATCACCGCCGCGATCGTGCAGGCGTTCTTCGAGCTCGACATAGCGCCGCACGCGGTCGCGAAGATGAGCGGCATCGGCTGCTCGTCGAAGACGCCCGCCTATTTCTTGAGCGCCTCGCACGGCTTCAACGCCGTGCACGGCCGCATGCCGTCGATCGCGACCGGCGCGAGCGCAGCGAATCGCGGGCTCTACCTGCTCGGCGTGTCGGGCGACGGCGACTCGCTGTCGATCGGGCTCGGCCAGTTCATGCACGCGCTGCGCCGCAACCTCGACATGGTCTACATCATCGAGAACAACGGCGTGTACGGGCTCACGAAGGGCCAGTTCTCCGCGTCAGCGGACGTCGGCTCGAAGGCGAAGCGCGGCGAGGTCAACAAGCAGCCGCCGATCGATCCCGTGCAGATCGCGCTCGCGCTCGGCGGCACGTTCGTCGCGCGCAGCTTCTCCGGCGACAAGGAGCAGCTCGTGCCGCTGATCAAGGCCGGCATCCGGCACCGCGGTTTCGCGCTGATCGACGTGCTGTCGCCGTGCGTGACTTTCAACGACCACGAGGACTCGACGAAGAGCTACGCGCACGCGCGCGAGTTCAACCATCCCGTGATCGATGCGGACTTCGTCATGCCGGCGCAGGAGATCAAGGCCGCGTACGACGAAGGCGAAGTGCTGCCGGTCGTGCTGCACGACGGCAGCCGAGTGCTGCTGCGCAAGGTCGACAAGGACTTCAAGGTCGGCAGCCGCGGCAGACGCGATCGAGTACCTGAGCGCGCATCAGCGCGACGGCGAGATCGTCACCGGGCTGCTTTACGTCGATGAGGGCGAGCCCGACTTGCACGAGGTCAACGGGACCACCGCGACGCCGCTCAACGAGGTCCCCTACGACGCGCTGTGCCCCGGCGCCGACGCGCTCGCCGCGCTCCAGACGCGCTTCCGCTGACCCCGGCGGCCGGCTCGCGCCGCCGCGCGTGCCGATGTCGGCCAAACCCTTGTCGCGTCTCGCAGTTGTGACGTGATTCACCGTAATCGGCGTGCGGAAACGGCACGGTAAGGCGCTGTTTGTCCGGACATTCCCTCATGACTGACCGACCAGCGTCGATTCAGGACCTCCGCGATCGTCTGAGCGGGCTGCTTGCGGACTGGGGCTCCGAGCTCTCGCTCGTGCTTCGCGAGCTCGACGAGAAGCGCACGCGGCTGGCGGAGCTCGAGGGTCGGCGTCGAGAGTCACGGCGAGCAGGCGGCGGAGCTCAAGAAGCGCGTCGACGGTCAAGACCAACTGATCGAGAGCGCTGAAGGGCGAGGCCGAGGAAGCGTCGAAGCTTCGCAAGGAAGTGCGCGACAAGGATCTCGAGTTCGAGCGCGTGAGCTCGGAGCTCGACAGCAAGAAAGAGCTCGTGCGCGCGTTGCGCCGCGATGCCGAAGTCGTCGACCGTCTCAAGGCCGATGCGAAGGTCAAGGATCGCTTGGTCGAGGAGCTCAGAAGCGAGCTGCAAAAGGCCGAGCGGCGGATCGAAGAGCAGAACAAGGAGCTCGCCGCGCTGCGTGAGGCCAAGGGCAAGGCGAAGCGACGAGTCCGGCGAGCTCGAAGCGTTGCGCGCCGAGCTCGACGCCCGCAAGGCGATGATCAAGAGCCTGCGGGCCGATCAGGACCGCGCCACGGCGCTCGAGGCGGGGCTCGACGAGAAGCGCGAGATCATTCGCCAGCTCGAGGCGTCGCTCAATCGACACTCGAACACGATCATCGAGCTCAAGCGCAGCGCCGAGGCGTGGAAACGCAAGTATCAGTCGGCGAAGGGCAACAGCTCGACGGCCGAGACCTCCGTGAGCTTGCCGACGCTGTCGGACACCGACGTCCGCGCGATCGAGCAGCTCGAGAAAACGAGCGATGCGAAGCCCGAATCGACGATCGCGATCGACATGCGCCGCTCCTTGCTCGAGGCACGCCGCACCGCGGCACAGGGCGGCGGCGAAAAGTAGCTTCGCTCGACGCCCTCCAAGGCGCCATCCCCGCGCGCCGGCGCCGATTCAGCCCGAACCTGAACGCGCGCGTTCGCGCAAAACCACTCGTGTTTCGGTCCCACCGCCGGGACGGCGCGCGTTTTGCACGTTGTCTCGGTGAGCATTGAGTATGCTGACTTTGGCCGCGACCGCGGCCGGCAATTGCAACTCGGTGAATTCATGGTTGCAAAAAGTCATGTTGCGTCGGAAGCAATTATGTTGAACGATTCGCCATTATTGTGACTGCTCTCACAGACACTCGAGCCCGAAAAAACGAGCCTGGCAACGAGACTATTTAACGGAACGTTGCGCGAGCGCGTTCATCTAAATAGCAACGCACGTAAACAACGGAGGGCGTTTCGACAGCCAAAAAAGCAACAACGAAAAAACAGCCGCACGCCTGTGTGGGACCGAGAACAAAGCGTAAGAGGATAATGATGACACTATCGGACTCTCTTGCTGCTCACCGGGAAATGAGCTTGCTCAAGGACAGTTCCCGCCCCTCTTTTATCGACGACCTCACGGCCTTCGCTACCGAGCATCACGCGCAACATTGGCGCGGCACGTTCGCGGATTTCCTCCAGGACATCGTTCCAAGGGATCCCACCAAATTCACACGCTCCTCGCACCAGTACATCTACGACATGCTGTGCTGGTATCGCGACGCTCGTATCCCGTCGGCGGTCCCGTCGACCAATCACGAGCCCTCTGTGTCGGAGAAGGCGTTGTTCGTCGGGCGAGCTATTCGGCATCGACGCCGCGCTCGATCGCGTGATCGATTACTTCAAGGCCGCGGCGGCGGGCTCCGACGTGGGCCGCAGACTGCTGCTCTTGCTCGGGCCGCCGTCGGGTGGCAAATCGACGCTCGTGATCCTGCTCAAGCGCGGGCTCGAGGAGTACAGCCACACGGAAGACGGCGCACTGTACGCTTTGCAGGGATCGCCGCTGCATGAGTCGCCGCTGAACCTGATCCCCGCGAGCCTGCGCCCGCGTTTCCGCGCGACCTACGGCGTCGACATCACGGGCGAGCTGTCGCCGCACGCACGCGCGCGGCTAGACGACGAGTTCCAGGGCGACTTCATGCGTTTCCCGGTCGAGCGCGTGTTCTTGTCCGAGGCCGCGCGCGTCGGCGTCGGCACGTACGCGCCGCACGACCCGACCACCGCGGACATCGCGGATCTCGTGGGCTCGGTGGACTTGTCGAAGGTCGCGGACATCGGCGACGAAGGCGATCCGCGAGCCTGGTCGTGGTCGGGCGCCGTCTACGCGGCGAGCCGCGGCGTGCTCGAGATGATCGAGATCCTCAAGGTCAAGCGCGAGTTCCTGTATCTCTTGCTCACGCTGACGCAGGAGAAGAACGTCAAGGTGTCGCGCTTCCCGCTGATCCATCTCGACGAGACGATCCTCGCGCACACGAACCTCGCCGAGTTCAACAAGTTCCTCCAAGAGAAGGAGAACGAGGCGCTGCTCGATCGCATGGTGATCGTGAAGGTGCCGTACACGCTCTCGTTTCGGCGACGAGGCGCGGATCTACCGCAAGCTCGTGTCGAGCGCGCCGGCGTTCCGCAAGGTGCATTTCGACCCGCATCGTGGTCGACCTCGCGGCCGTGTTCTCGATACTCACCCGGCTTCAGAAGCCGACTCGCGAGGGGCTCGATCTCACGAAGAAGCTCAAGCTCTATGCCGCCGAGGACGTGGAAGGCTTCACGGCCGCGGACGTCCCGCGAATTCGCGCCGAATCGACCGACGAAGGTTTGACCGGAGTGAGCCCGCGCTTCGTGATCAACGCGATCAGCAACGCGATCACGCGCAACGACGTCGCGAGCCTCACGAGCATGGACATGCTGCTCGCGCTCAAGGACGCGATCGAGACGGACGCGCGGATGGACGCGGGCCGCAAGAAGCAATGGATCGAGTTCCTCGTGCTCGCGCGCAAGGATTTCTACAACCGCTGGGTCAAGGAGGACGTGCATCGCGCGCTGTTCGCGTCGTTCCAGACGGAAGCGCAAGAGCTGCTCGAGAAGTATCTCGACGAGGTCGAGGCGTCGCTCGACAAGCGCGAGATCGAGGATCCGATCACGGGCGACTCACGCCCGCCCGACGAGCGCTTCCTGCGCTCGGTCGAGGAAAAGATCAAGATCTCGGAGTCCGGCAAGATGTCGTTCCGGCAGGAAGTCGTGCGCAAGGCGATGGTGGCATTCAAGGCCGGCGAGAAATTCACGCTCGACAACCACTCCCGCCTGCACGAGGCGATCGAGCAGTACTTGTTCGAGGAGCGCCGCGACGTGCTGCGGCTCGTAACCTCGCGCGCCCGGCCGGACGAAGACGCCGAGCAGAAGATCTCCGCGGTGCAGGAGCGCTTGATCCAAGAGTACGGCTACGACTCGCATAGCGCGAAAGAAGCTCTGAATTACGTGACGACATTGCTGTCGCAGGAATAGCTGCGAGGACAGGCGAAAATGGAACCCAGGTCGTCCGATTTCATCGAGCGCCCGGGCGAGGATCGCCACTGGTACGACCTCTTCTCGCGCGGCGCGCGCGACTGGCTTCGCCACAACGACAAGGTCCGTTCCGCGGTCCGCGAGAAGCTGCCGGAGCTGATCGCGGGCAGCGACGTGCTGCCGCGCGCCGACAGCACCGTCCAAGTGCCTGTGCGTTTCCTCGAGCACTCGCGGTTCCGTTTGCGCGACACGGGCGAGGGCGCTGGCGTCGGCCAAGGCGACGGCAAGCCCGGCGACGTGCTCGCGAGCCCCGCGGACGGCGACCCGGGCAAGGGCGAGGGCGGGAACGACGAGGGCGGCTACCAGTTCGTGCTCGAGCTCAAGATCGACGACATCGTCGATTGGCTTTGGGAGGAGCTGAAGCTCCCGAACCTCAAGGTCAAGAGCGGCGCGATGCGCCAGGACGAGTACACGCGCGAGGGCTGGAGCCGGCGCGGCGTGCGCTCGCGTCTCGACCGCCGCCGCTCGTTGAAGGAAGCCATCAAGCGGCGCGCGATCCAAGCGGATGCGCCCGCATTCACCGACGACGACTTGCGCTACCGGCAGCTCGCGATGCGCCAGCGCCCCGCGACGGAAGCCGTCGTGTTCTTCGCGATGGACGTCTCCTCGAGCATGACGGAGCGCGACCGCCGGCTCGCGAAGACGTTTTTCTTCTGGGTCGTGCAAGGGCTGCGCCGCCAGTACACGCACATCGAGCCCGTGTTCGTCGCGCACACGATCGAGGCTTGGGAGTTCGCGGAGGCTGAATTCTTCCAGGTCAGCGGCTCGGGCGGCACCGTTGCATCGTCGGCGTTCAAGAAGATCAGCGAGATTGCCTCGCAGCGCTACGATCCGGGCCGCTTCAACATCTATGTGTTCTACGCGTCGGACGGCGCGAACTTCCGCCACGACCGCGAGGCCGCGCAGGCGTCGCTCGCCGAGCTCGGCGAGATCGTGAACTACATCGGCTACGTGGAGACTGCGCCGGCCGCGCAGCAGGCGCTGTCATCCGAGACGTCGATGCTGTTCGAGCAGCTCGAAGCCGAGATCGGCGTCGCGGGGCGCTACGGCCTGTCGACGCCGGAATCGGTCTGGGACGCAATCCGCGGCTTCTTCAGCCAGCAGTCGCAGGTCGAGGTCTAACCCATGACCGAGAGCCTAGGCAGCTACGCGCGCCGGCTCGAGGAGCTCGCCCGCAACCACGGGCTCGACTACTACCCGGTGCATTTCGAGGAAGTGCCGTCGAGCTTCATGATGGAGATCGCGGTCTACGGGCTGCCGGTACGGATGCCGCACTGGTCGTTCGGCGTGCGTTACATCCACCAGCTCGTGCAGCATCGGATGGGGCACTCGCGGCTGTTCGAGGTCGTGTTTCCCGGCAACCCGGGCCGCGCCTACCTCGCGGGCAACAACTCCCTGCAGGAGAACACGCTCGTCACCGCGCACGTGCTCGGCCACGCGGATTTCGCGAAGAACAACGCGCTGTTCAAGAAGCAGCCAGGAGCAGGTCGGCTACAAGATCGTCGAGCAGGCCGCGACGCACGCGCGCCAGATCGGCCAGGCCGTCGAGCACCATGGCCAGACGCGCGTCGAGCAAGTGCTCGATGCGGCGCTGTCGCTCGAGGCGCACATCGACACGTTCCAGCCGCTGCGCCGCGACCGTTACCCGGAGTACGTCGACGCGGGCCGCCGGTCGTCCGGCGATCGCGTTCCAGACGCGTTTCGACAACCTGCCGGGCGGAACGGAAGTGGTCGATGCGCCGCTCGAGCGCACGCGCGCCACGATTCCGCCGCAGCCCGAGCGGGACTTGCTGTGGTTCATCGCGGAGTACGCGCCGGAGCTCGAGGAATGGGAGCGCGACATCTTTCGTGCCGTGCGCGAGGAGTCGTTCTACTTCTATCCGGTGTTCGCCTGCCAGATCATGAACGAGGGCTGGGCGTCGTACTGGCACGCGCGGCTGCTCCGCGAGGCGGACTTCCTGCCGCAGAACGAGTATCTCGACGCGATCAAGACGCACTCGGACGTCGTCCGGCCGCACGCAGCCGAGCAGCAGGCTTCGCTCGTCGTCAATCCGTACCACTTGGGCTTCTCGATCTGGGAGTCGATCGTCGAAGAGCATGGGCTCGAGCACGCGTTCGAAATTCGCGCCGAGGACGACGATTTCGGCTTCATCCGCAATCACCTTTCGCAAGAGCTCGCCGAGGAGCTCAAGCTGTTCCGCTTCGAGCAGAGCGCGGACGGCGGCGTGCGCGTGCTCGAGCACGACATCAACGCGCTGCGCGAGACGATCCTCGCGCCGAAGTACAACTTCGGCGCGCCCGCGGTGCTCGCGAAGCACGTCGGCCACGACGGCTCGCTCGAGCTGCACCACGAGAACGACACCGACGGGCGCGGGCTCGACGTCGAGCGCGCCGAGCGCGTGCTCGACTACATCCACAAGGTCTGGCGCCGGCCGATCGCGCTCGAGACCG
>CAVOVT010000006.1:0-79121 GCA_963699925.1 uncultured Gammaproteobacteria bacterium
TCCATCGTGAGGAGCGGCCGCCGATCGCGAAGTACGCGAGGCCCGCGGAGTTCCCGAACGGCGAAGGCTTCGAAGACTTCCCGTTGCAGCTCATCTCGCCGCACCCGCGGTTCTCGTTCCACACGCAGATGGACGGCAAGGACAGCTTCCTGAACGACATCCCGGATCATCGCGTGCTCGTCGACGGCTACTACTACTGGGTGCTGCGGATCAATCCCGAGGACGCGAAGACGCGTGGGATTCGCGACAACGATTTGGTTCGTCTCCATAACGAGCGCGGCTCGGTGATATGCGCGGCCAAGGTCACGCAGCGGATACGCAGGGGGGTCGTGCACTCATATGCCTCCTCGGGCGTCTACGATCCGATCGGCGAGCCGGGCAAATCGGCGGACCGCGGCGGCTGCGTGAATCTCTTGTCCTCGAAGAAGTCGCAGATCAGCAAGGCCCACTCGATGAGCGCGAGCTGTTGCCTGATCGAGGTGGAGCGATGGAGAGTCGGCGAGACGTCGCTGCCGGCCGAGCAGGAAGAAGCCGAACGCAAAAAAACCCAGCAGCAAAAACGAGTGGCCATCGCGTAGCCACCGAACGAAACGCATGAAGAAGTGGAACCTGATCGTCGACGTCGCGAAGTGCACGAACTGCAATTGCTGCACGCTCGCGAACCAGGACGAGCACGTCGGCAACGAGTTCGAAGGCTATTCGGCGCCGATGCCGCGCCACCAGCATCGCTGGATCGACATCCGCAGCCGCGAGCGCGGCTCGGGCCCTTTGATGGACGTCGCCTACGTGCCGGTGATGTGCCAGCACTGCGACGACGCGCCCTGCATCGCGGCGGCGAAGAACGGTGCGGTGACGAAGCGAGACGACGGCATCGTGCACATCCATCCGGTCAAGGCGAAGGGCCAGAAGGCCATCGCCGACGCGTGCCCGTACGGCGCGATTCGCTGGAACGAGGACCTGCAGCTTCCACAACATTGGTTCTTCGACGCGCATTTGCTCGACCGCGGCTGGAAGGAGCCGCGCTGCGCCCAGGTGTGTGCGACGGGCGCGCTCAAGGCCGTCAAGGTCACCGACGACGAGATGGCCGCGATCAAGTCGCAAGAGAACCTGAGCGAGCTGCAACCGGAGTCGGCGACGAAGCCGCGCGTCCACTACAAGAATCTGCATCGCTACACGCGCGAGTTCGTCGGCGGCACGATCGTCAAGACCGTTGCCGCCGTGACCGATTGCGTTGCCGACGCGCGAGTCAGGCTCGAGCGGTCGGGAACGGTCGTCGGCGAAGCGACTACCGACGCGTTCGGGGAGTTCAAGATCGACGGGCTCGAGCCGAACAGCGGACGTTATCGCGTCGTAATCGAGATCGACGGCCGCGTGACGAAGCGGCTCGACGTCGATCTCGGCAAGAGCGTTTACCTCGGCAGAATCGATCTGGCGGCTTGACGCGCGCGCCGCTGCCGGTTCGCTGCTGCGTCCGGCTGCGAGTACAATTCGCGTTCGCGATTTAGCCGGGCGCGCGTTTCGCGCGCGGCGCGTCGCGAACCGACGGAGCCTTGACGATGACCCAGTCGATCTTTCGCGCCGGCGTTTGCACTGCCCTGCTGCTCGCCGCCGCGGCGACATGCCTCGCCGATCCCGCTCCGTCCTTCAACGCGTCCGGCGAGCTCGAACGGCCCGCGGACTATCGCGAGTGGATCTACCTCACGACCGGTCTCGACATGTTCTACGGCCCGGTCGCCGCCGCGATGCGCCGCGACGGCGGCTCGGTGTTCTCGAACGTCTACGTCATGCCCGACGCGTATCGGGAGTTCATGCGCTCCGGCAAGTGGCCCGAGAAGACGATGTTCATTCTCGAGGCGCGCCGCGCGGAGACGGCCGCGTCGATCGACAATGTCGGCAAGTCGCAAGGCCCGCTGCTCGCGATCGAGTCGGCCGTGAAGGACACCGCGCGCTTCGGCAAGAACGCGGGCAGCAACGGCTGGGGCTATTTCGCGTTCGGCGGAGCCGGAACGGCCTCAAGGATTCGGCGTGCGGCGCTGCCGACGAGCGCCGCGTGCTACTCGTGCCACGCGCAGAACACGGCGGTCGACAACACTTTCGTGCAGTACTACCCGACGCTGTTCGAGGTCGCGAAGCGCCTCGGAACGGTGAAGCCAACCTACGACCCAGCTCACAAGCTCTAGCGCGCAAACGAGCTACGCTGACGTCTGCACGCTGTTGGCGTCGAATGTCGAATTCATCCTCCCATGAGTGAGCAACGCTCTCTGGCCCGCGCGACGATCGGCGCGCTCGGCGTCGTCTACGGCGACATCGGCACGAGCCCGCTCTACGCGCTGAAGGAAGCGACGGCCGCCGCGGGCGGCGCGACGGACGCCGCAACCGTGCTCGGCGTGCTGTCGCTGATCTTCTGGAGCCTGTTCCTCGTCATCACGCTCAAGTACATCGTGCTGATCCTGCGCTCCGACAACGCGGGCGAAGGCGGCATCCTGTCGCTGCTCGCGCTCGTGCAGCAGAAGCTCGGCACGACGAGCGTCTGGGCCGGACGGTTCGTCGCGATCGCCGCGCTCGGCACCGCGCTCTTCTACTGCGACGCGCTGATCACGCCCGCGATCTCGGTGCTCTCGCGCCGTCGAAGGCCTCGAGATCTTGAATCCCGAGTTCTAGCAGCGCGGTGGTGCCCGATCACGCTCGTGATCATCACCGCGCTGTTCCTGTTCCAGCGCCGCGGCACCGCGCGCGTCGGCGGCATGTTCGGGCCGATCATGGTGGTGTGGTTCACGACGCTCGGCGTTCTCGGCGTGCTGGCGATCGTGCGCGAGCCGCGCGTGCTCGAGGCGCTGTTCCCGGGCTATCGGGATCGCGCTGCTGCGCGCGTCATCCGGGCCTCGCGCTCGCGATCCTCGGCGCCGTGTTCCTCGCGCTCACGGGCGGCGAGGCGCTGTACGCCGACATGGGTCACTTCGGCAAGAAGCCCGTGCGGCTCGCGTGGTTCATGCTCGTCTGGCCCGGGCTGCTGCTCAACTATTTCGGCCAGGGCGCCGCTGCTGCTCGGTCGCGAACAGCGCGATCGTGAATCCGTTCTTCGAGCTCGCGACCGGCCTCGGCGCTGCCGTTCCTCGTCGTGCTCGCGACGGCCGCGACGATCATCGCGTCGCAGGCGAACATTTCGGGCGCGTTCTCGGTCACGCGCCAGGCCGTGCAGCTCGATCTGCTGCCGCGCGTGACGATCCTGCAGACCTCGCCCGACGAGCGCGGCCAGATCTACGTGCCGGCCGCGAACCGCTTCATGTTCGTCGCGGTCGCGGGCTTCGTGCTGTCGTTCCGGTCGTCGAGCGCGCTGTCGGGCGCCTACGGCGCCGCGGTGATCGGCACGATGCTGATCACGACGCTGCTCGGCGCGGTCGTCGCGCGCACGTCCTGGGGATGGCCCGCCTGGCGGATCGCGCTGTCGTTCGGCGTGTTCCTGTGCCTCGACCTCGCGTTCATCGCCGGCAACGCGACGAAGATCCCGAGCGGCGGCTGGGTGCCGCTCGCTGCTCGCGGCGATCATGTTCATGCGGCTTCGAGACCTGGCGCGACGGCCGCGCGCGGCTGCGACGCGCGCTGCAGCGTCGCGCGGTGCCCTGGACCGAGCTGCCGCGGCTGCTCGCCGGCGCGACCAGGTGCCCGGCACGGCCGTGTTCCTCGTGAGCCACAGCGGCTTCGTGCCGACCGCGCTGCTGCGCAACCTCGAGCACAACCACGTCTACCACGAGCACATCGTGATCCTGAATCTCGAGGTGCTGCGCAGCCCGCGCCACGACCGCGCGTCGCGCGCCTGGGTCGAGGAGCTGATGCCGAACGTGCACGCCGTGCGCGCGCGCTTCGGCTTCATGGAGACGCCGGACGTGAGCGAGGCGCTGCGCGGCGCGCGCCAGCGCGGCCTGCGCGTCGTCGAGTCGGACTGCACGTTCTTCTTGGGCTGGCACCTCGTGCGCGCGCTGCCGCGGCCGGGCTTCGCGGGCTGGCGCGCGCACGTGTTCGCGTACCTCCAGCGCCGCGGCGCGCAGGCCGCAGAGTTCTTCCGCATGCCGACGCGCCGCGTCGTCGTGCTCGCCACCGAGATCGAAATCTAACCCTCACTCGCGGCCGTCGCGCGCAGAGGCCGGTGTCGTCGTCCGTCGTCTCGGCGTCGCGCCGGCCGATGCGCGGGCGAGCGCGACGTGTGCGTTCCGGGGGCGTGAGCGCACAGGGATGTGCGCGCCCGAGCTCCAGGGATGGCGTCTTGGCGTCCCCCGGAACGCGCACGTCGCGCTCGCCCGCGCCTGCGATGGAATACGGTTACGCCGAGACGACGACGCTGCGCGGCCCCTGTGCGGGCGAGAAGAATGCGAATACGCTAGCGCGCATGACGACGAAGCCGACCGCCGAGCTCTGGATCAAAGTGAACCTGCCCGGCATCGGCCAGATCGGCCCCGGCAAGATCAATCTGCTGCGTCAGATCCGCACGCAAGAATCGATCTCCGGCGCGGCGCGCGCGATGAAGATGTCCTACCGGCGAGCGTGGCTGCTCGTCGACGAGCTCAACAAGCTGTTCGCGAAGCCGCTCGTCGCGACCTGGGCCGGCGGCAAGTCGCGCGGCGGCGCGTCGCTCACGAAGCTCGGCGAGCAGCTGATCGAAAATTACGATACCGTCGTCGAGCGCGCGATGCGTGCGAATCAAGCGGTACTCAGCGAGATCGCGCGCAGCGTGAACGGCGGCGCCGACGCCGAGCACTGAGCGACGCGCGCGCACCCGATTACTTTCGAGAGGACGGACATGCTCTACATCGTGCAATTCGAAGACAAGCCGAACGTCAAAGAGATCCGCGACAAGCTGTTCGCCGCGCATCTGAAGTTTCTCGACGACAACAAGGACCGCGTGCTCGTGCCGGGCTCGCTGCGCGAGATCCCCACGGACAAGCCGCTCGGCGGCCTCTGGATCATCGAGGCGAAGGACGAGGCCGAGGCGCGGGACATCTTCAAGGACGACCCGTTCTGGACGAACGGCTTGCGCGCAACCGTCCGCATCAACCGCTGGCACAAGGCGTTCCCGGACCGCAAAGTCCCGATCTGACGGTCCGCCGCGCGCTCGCCGCGCCGCTCCGCTAGAGGCCCACCGATGCAGCAGATTCTGGTCTACAGCGACTCGCTCTCGTGGGGCATCGTCCCGAACACCCGCAAGCGGCTCGATTTCGCGGAGCGCTGGCCGGGCGTGATGGAGGATCACCTGATCCGGGCGGGCCGCAGCGTGCGCGTGATCGAGGATTGTCTCAACGGCCGGCGCACGGTTTGGGAGGATCCGTTCAAGCCGGGGCGCAACGGCCTCACCGGTTTGCAGCAGCGCATCGAGGTGAGCTCGCCGCTCGCGCTCGTCGTGCTGCTGCTCGGCACCAACGATTTCCAATCGACGCACTGGTACAACGCGTGGCATTCCGCGCAAGGCGTCGCGACGCTCGTGCGCGCGATCCGCACGGCGCCGATCGAGCCCGACATGCCGGTGCCCGAGATCCTGATCGTCGCGCCGCCGCCCGCG
This sequence comes from uncultured Gammaproteobacteria bacterium, assembly GCA_963699925.1. Classification (GTDB taxonomy): domain Bacteria; phylum Pseudomonadota; class Gammaproteobacteria; order Steroidobacterales; family Rariloculaceae; genus FEN-1219. Next base: position 5,552 of record CAVOVT010000006.1, read on the forward strand.
CGCACGGCGAAGGGCGCGATGGCGGAGAAGTTCGAAGGCGCGGACGTCAAGAGCCAAGGGCTCGCCGAGGCACTCGCCGCGGTCGCGACCGAGCTCGGCTGCCCGTTCTTCGACGCGGGGCGTGTCGTGAAGACGAGCGCGATCGACGGCGTGCACCTCGACGCGGATCAACACCTCGTGCTCGCGCACGATCTCGCGAAAACGGTCGCCGTGCTGCTCGATAGAACCGCCGCGGCGCGCTGAGAAGACCGATGTTCCTAGGCTTCGTCGTGTTCGCCGCGATCGTTGCGGCCGCGCTTTGGTTCGTCTCGACCTACAACTACCTCGTCGCGACGAAGCAGCGCGTGGCCCGCGCTTGGTCGAACCTCGACGTCCCGGTCCGCGAGCGGCACGATGAGCTGCCGCGGTTCGTCGAGATCTGCTCGAAATATCTGCGCAACGATCAGGCGGCGCTCGACCGCGTGCTCGAGGCGCGCTCCGCGATCTTCGCGGCTCGCCACTCGTTCGATCCGACCGTGCTCGGCCCCGCGGAGATCGCCCTGCGCCGCGAGCTCGGCACGTTGCTCTCGCTCGCGGACGGCGATCGCGAACTCGCCGCAAACTCGCATTTCGCGATCCTACGCCGGCGTCTCGCGGAGCTCGACGAGCAGATCGCCCAGCGGCGCAAGCTCTACAACGACGCGGTCAACGAGAACAACATCGCGATCGAGCAGTTCCCCGGGCGCTGGGTCGCGGGCATCGGAGCCTTTCGGACGTTCGAGCCGCTCGACTTCTGAGTCGACTCGCTTCCGGTGCTCAGCCGATGCCGAGCGACTCCTTGATCGCGGCGAGCCCGCGCTCGAGCTCGGCGACTCGACGCTCGAGCGCCGAGAACGCGTCGTCGCGAACCGGCTCGCGGCTCGCGCACCGGCAACTCGCGGTCTTGCGCCACCGATTCGACCGGCCCGCCAAAGAGATGCGCGTACGCGTGGTCCTTGCGGCGCGGCTCTCGCGGCAAACGCGCGACGAACGGCCCGTCGCTGCGCGCGAGCAGAGACTCCAGCGTGGCGTCGACCTCGGCGACGTCCGCGAACTCGTGCAAGCGGCCGCTATGGGCTTTGAGCTCTCCAGGCGTCTGCGCCCCGCGCAGCAGCAACAGGCAAATCACCGCGAACTCGGCCGGTGTGAGCTGGATCGCAGCAAACTGCGTGTTGCAAAAGCGCTGCTGGTACTTGTCCACTCGGGAGCCGAAGTTCTGCACCATCACGTGCTTCGCCGCGACGAGATCGTTCACCGCGTGCTGCACCGCGCCGGCGTCGAGCGTGAGCACGGGATCGCGGCTCGACTTCTGATTGCATGCGTTGGTCAGCGCGTTGAGCGAAAGAGGGTATTGATCCGGCGTCAGGACCGACTTTTCCATGAGGCACCCGATCACGCGCGCCTCTACGCCCGAGAACCGAACATCCATTACCGCACTCCATGGTCGCCGCCGGAGCGGGGCACGATAGCAGAACCTAACGACGCCTCGACAGCGCGCGCAGCACGGCGAGAAGCACCGCGCCGGACGCGAGCACCGCGACGCCGACCATCGCGCCTGTGCGAACGTACGCAACGCTCGACCAGAACACGTAGACGCTGCTCGCGATGAACGCGAGCGGCACGTACGGATAGAGCGGCACGCGGAAGGGTCGCTCCGCCTCGGGATAGCGGCGCCGCAGTACGAACAGCGCGACGCCGCTCATCGTCAGGAACAACCAATAGACCGGCGAGAGATAGTCCACCATCGTCACGAAGCCGCCGCGCGTGTACGTGCCGAGCGCGACCAGCGCGAGCGATACGACGCTCATCGCGACGATCGCGCGGTACGGGGTGCCGCGCTCCGCGTGCCAATGCCGCAGGTGGAACAGGGACTCGGTGTCGCGCGCGGCCGCGTAGGTCGTGCGCGCGCCCGCGATGAAGATCGCATTCATCGACGTGATCGACGTGACGGCCACCACGGCGACGATCGCGACCTCGCCCGGAATGCCGAGCGCGCGACGCATGAGGTCCGCGCCCGGCGCATTGCTCGCGACGAACGCCTCGCGGCCGAGCCCGCGCAGGAACCCGAAGTTCACGACCAGGTAGAGCGCGGTCACCACGCTCATGCCGAGCACGAGCGCGCGGCGCATGCCGCGCTCGCGATCGCGCATCTCCGCCGATAGCGTCGCGGCGTCGCTCCAGCCGCCGTACGCGAGGAACACGTACACGAGCGCGGCGCCCACCGAGATCGTCGCGAACGGCGGCGCGGCGGCGGCGCCCTTAGCTGCGATCGCGGCTGCGTCGGCCGCCGCACCGGCGCCGATGCCGGCCTGCACGAACGACGCCGCTGCGTTCGGAGTGGCCGCACCGCTCTCGGCGAGCCAGACGCCCGCCGCGGCGACGACGAGCAGGCCCGCGATCACGACGAACATCAGTGCGAGCTGCGTGCCGATGCCGAAGCGCAGCCCGGCGAGATTCAGTGCCGCGAGCGCGACGATCGTCGCGCTCGCGATCAGCGCGCTGCCGTAAGGACCGACGTCCACAATCGTCGCGAGGTAGTCGCCGAAGCTGAACGCGAGCATCGCCATCGAGCCGGTGTGGATCACGGCGAAGCGCGACCACGCGAACAGGAACCCCGCTTCGGCGCCGTAGGCCTTGCGCAGAAAGAAATAGTCGCCGCCGGGATCCGGGAACGCGGCCGCGAGCTCGGCGAAGCAGAGGGCACCCGCGAGCGACATCGCGCCACCGAACACCCACAGCGCGAGCACTGCCGCGTCGGACGGCAGGTCGACGGCGGCCGCGAGAGGCGTCGATTTGAAGATACCGGCGCCGATCACCATCCCGACGCAGACCGACACTGCATGCGCGACACCGAGCCGCCGGCGCGGCTGAGGGTGCGCGCGCGGAGGCGCGCTCACCAAGGCGTGGCTAGGTTCGCCTTCTCGCTCTCGCACGCGGCGGCCGCGGGCTGCGCGCCCCCGCGCAGGGAGAAGAGCTCTGCGCGCGCGCTCGCGATGTCGGTCTCGAACTCGGGCGCGCCATGCAGCGCCGCGACGAGCGCGGTCGCCGCCATACGGCCGCCTTCGATGTCGGTGTAATAGTGCACGCCGCAGACCACGCGGCTCTCGCCGAATGCGCGCCCGCGCTGGACGATTGCGTCCGCGTGCGCAGGATCGATCTCCGCGAGTAACAGCGCGTAGAGCCAGCCGGCCGCCGAATGCCCCGACGGGTACGAGGGGCTCGCCGTGAGGTCCTCCGACGGCACGACGCAAATCGGGCCTTCCCGCTCGGCGAACGGGCGCGGCCGCTTGTAAGCGTCCTTGGACGCGCCGATCAGCGGGAAAAGATCCGCGGACGAGCGCACGATCACGCGCGTGATCGCGGGCGCGTCGACCGACGAAAGGTCCAGGCCGGTCGAGCAGCCGAAGTCGCCGAGCAGCGCCTTCATGTTGACCCGATCGTCGCTCACCGCGAGCTGCCAACGCGGGCCGTTCTCGAGCTTGCGAGTCTCGTCGAAGATCGCCGCGTCCGCGGCCGCAAGCGGCGAGCCGGCCGCGGGCGGCGGCGGCAAGAACACGCGGAAATCGGGTAGGCGCTGCTCGCCTAGATAGCCGCCGAGCGTGGGCCTGCGCGAGACTTCGGACGTCGCCGGCGCGCTACCGGCGGCCGCCGGCGCCGGCGGTTTCGCGGGCGTGGCGCGCGAGGGCTGCGGATGCGACGCCTGCGCATCGACGCGCGCGACGATCGCGAGGGCGATCAATGCGCCTGCCCCGGCAGTCGCGAGGAGCCGGAGACTCGCGTTTACAGCAGTCCGCAACGTCATAGCGATCGGCCCCCCGGCCCAGTGAAGTGCGGCGATTGTGCCTCGGCACCGAGGCGGCCGCCAACCGCGCGCGGCTATGCGCGGCGGCGCGCGTGCGTTAGTGTCGGGCGCGCGCGACCCAAGAGCGCGCACGGGGGACGTGATGAAGCGAGTCGGGCTCGTGGTGCTGTTGCTCTCGATCTCGGGCGCGCTGCCCGCCGTGGCGCAGCCGCCGGACGCCGTGCTCGTGAACGGCAAGATCGTGACGCTCGACGCGCGCTCGAGCGTGCGCGAAGCGCTCGCGATTCGCGACGGCAAGATCACGGCACTAGGGCCGAGCGCGCAGATCCGTAAGCTCGCGGGACCGGCGACGCGCGTCGTCGACCTCGGCGGCCGGACCGCGATCCCGGGTCTGATCGATTCGCATCTGCACGCGATCCGCGCAGCGCTCTCGTTCACGAGCGAAGTGAACTGGATCGGCGCACGCTCGCTTACCGAGGCCATGCTAAGGATCGGGGTCGCGGCGCGTTCGCACGAGCCGGGCGCGTGGCTGATCGTCGCAGGCGGCTGGAACGAGCTGCAGTTCGCGGAGCGGCGGCGGCCGACGCAGGCCGAGCTCGAGTCCGCGGCCCCGGGGAGCCCCGTCTACGTGCAGCTTGGCTACGGCTGGGCGCTCTTGAGCGACGCGGGGCTCGCGAAGCTCGGGATCAAGAGCGACGCCGATCTCCCGGCCGGCGGCAAGCTCGAGCGCGACGCCGCCGGCAAACCGACCGGCGCTATCACGGGCGGCAACAACGCGATCGTCGCGTTGTTCGATCGGCTGCCGCGGCCGACCTACGTGCAGCAGGTCGAGGGCACGAAGGCGTTCTTCCGCGAGCTCAACCGGCTCGGCCTCACGGGCGTCGTCGATCCGGGCGGCAACAACTTGTTCCCGAGCGACTACCGGGCGCTCTTCGACGTTTGGCGGCACCACGAGATGACCGTGCGTGTCGCGTACAGCTTGAACGGCCAGACCGCGGGGCACGAGAAAGACGAGCTCGCGCAGCTCACCGAGCTATTGCCGATGGGCTTCGGCGACGACTACTTGAAGTTCAACGGCATCGGCGAACGGATCACGCTCGCGATGAACAACAACCCTGCACCGAGCGAAGCCGACAAGGAGCGCTACTACGAGATCGCGAAGTGGGCGGCCGAGCGCGGGCTCGCGCTCACGATGCACTGGGGTCCCGACGCCACCGTCGATCAGTTGCTCGGGATCTTCGAGCGCGTGAATCGCGACGTGGCCGATAGCGGGACTGCGCTGGTCGATCGCGCATTTGAACGATGCGTCCGACAAGAGCCTCGAGCGGATGGCCGCGCTCGGGGTCGGCTGGACCGTGCAGGACGCAATGTACTTCGGCGGCGACGCGCTCGTGCGCGCACGGGGACCCGACGCGGGCAAGCGCATCCCGCCGGTCGTGACCGGCAAGCGGCTCGGCGTCGCGATCGGCGCGGGCACCGATGCGCACCGCGTCGCGTCGTACAACCCGTTCACGGCGCTGCAGTGGTTCGCGGACGGCAAGAACCGTCGGCGGCGTCGCGATCCGCGGGCCAGAGGAAACGCCGAGCCGCGAGGATGCGCTGCGCTTCTACACGCTCGGCAGCGCCTGGTTCTCGCACGATGAAAAAAACCGCGGCTCGCTCGAGGTCGGCAAGCTCGCCGATCTAGCCGTGCTCTCGGCCGACTACTCGACCGTGCCGACGGAGCAGATCGGCCGCATCGAATCGCTGCTCACGATGGTCGGCGGCAAGGTGGTCTATTCGGCCGCGCCTTTCAACCGAGAGTGAGAGTGGATTGATCCATCGGATCCGAACCGGTCTCGTGCTCGCGCTAGCGGCGCTGGCCCCCATGAGCGTCTTCGCGATCGTGATCAGGCACGACGTTCCCGACGAGCGGTATCGCGTGCCCGACGACTTCTTCCCGCCGCTCGCCGACCTGCCGGTCGAAGGTCACGGCGTTCTGATCGCGCCTCGGTGGGTCGTGACGGCCGGGCATGCGGTCAGTTGGCAAAACGCTCCGATTCAGACGGTCACGCTTGCAAGTCGAACGCGCGCGATCGCCAAGATCATCGTCCACCCCGAATTTCGGATGCCGCACGTCCCCGACCACGGGCCCTCTGCGCCGGTCGTGGCGGAGCTGATGGCACTCAGGGACATCGCCTTGATCGAGCTCGCCGATGCCGTCGACGACGTGCGACCGGCCGTCCTCTATCGGGGTGGCGACGAGCAAGGCCGCACGGCGGAGCTCATTGGCAAGGGCGCGACCGGTGACGGGGCGAACGGAGAGGTGGAGGGCCGGCACCGCACGGTCCTACGCCGAGCGTTCAATCGCATCGAAACGGCAGAAGGGCCGTGGCTCGCCTATCGGTTCGATCGGGGCAGCGAAGCATTGCCGTTGGAAGGGATGCTCGCCAGCGGCGACAGCGGCGGACCGGTCCTCATCGAGGACGCTGGCGGCTGGAAGCTGGCGGCCTTGGCATCCTGGAAGCGGTGGGACGGCGACATCGCAGACTTCCGCGCCGGGGTCTACGGCGAAGTGAGCTACCAGGTACGACTGTCCTACTACCGCGGGTGGATCGAAGGCGTAATGGCCAAGGAAACCGGCGACCGCCTGCCCGAGTAAAGATCGTGCCGGCGAGCGCTGAAGCCGTCGGGCACCCCGCGAAGGTCACTCCTTCGGGTGTGTCCAGCCTTGCTCGAAGTGCTTCTCCCAGTCTTCCGCCCACGGTCGGCCGAAGTAGTCGACGTAGCCCTCGTCCAACGGCGTGAGCTGCTTGACCCTGCCGTCCGCACCGACCGCGCTCTGGCCCTGCGTGCGGCACTCGACGAACGTGTAGCGACGCTCGGGATCGTCGATGTTGCCGACCCGGTTCCACGTTGCCGCCGTGTGCAGCGGCCTCACGAACGCCTCGGGGTCGTAGAACGTCGCGTCGACGACGAGGCCCTTGCCGTCCGGTCCCGGCTTCACGACCTCGATCACCTGCATCGCGTCGCTGAACTCGAACATCGAATGCGCGATCGTCCAGCCCTGCACGTTCGCGGTCCATGCAACGAGCGTGTCGCCGTCCCAAAACCCGACGGTCTCGCCGTACCACTGCGGCACCTTCTGTACGTGCTGCTGGCCGATCAGGATCTTGCGAATGAAGTTGTCCGCGACGCCGGACAGGAACTGCACCTCTTTCGGCGTGACGAGCACCTCGATGTCGCGGATCGCAGGCGCGCTCCACCAGCGGATCAACCCTTCCGGATAGCAGAGCGACGCCGGCGACTGCGGTGCGTTGCTCACGGCCGCGTGATAGACGAGCTGGGTCATGCGCTTCTGATATTCCGGCGTCAGCAGCGAAGCCATCGTGCCGGCGAGCAGCGCGTCGCCGTAGATCCACTGCTTGTCGCGGCCGCGCCGGTACCAGCCGTCCCAATCCGGCGCGCTCGCGCGAGTGTGCTGCGTCGGGCCGCCGTGCGCCTTCGCTTGCGCGAGCAGCGCGTCGTAGTGCTCCTCGGCCGTCTTGTACGGATACGGGCTCGCGATGTCGTTCGCGGACAGGCCGCGGCTGCAGTCGCCCCAGGTTCCGGCCCCTCGATGCGCGCCGCCGCCCTCAGCCGACCCCATGCTCCAGAGCTCGTTCGGCGTGTTGCAGCGCGTGTAGCGCTTGTCCGCCCAGTGCTCGGCGTCGAAATAGAAGTTTTGCGTCGTGAAGAGGTCGATGGCTAACGGCTCGATCCCGGGCGGCGGCTTCGTCGGATCCAAGACGACGGTGCTGGTCTTCGCGGCGACCTTCTGCGCCGTGCGGCTCGCGATGCTCTGCGCGCCGGCAGAGAGCGCGAGCGAGCTCGCGACGAGCGCCGCGAGCGCGTATCGAAAGATCATCAAGCCCCCGGGTGTCCCACCAACCCTGCGCGCAAACATAGCAGCAGACTCCGCTTCCGCCCAGCCTCCGCGAGCTTCAAGTTGAGTCGGTGCACGCGCGGAAGGATGATGGCCCCACTGTAATCATCGTGGAGGTGGATCGATGAGCACTCGATCACGCATTGCGGTCTTCCGATCCGTCCGCTCGATCGCGTCGCTCGCCGTTGCCGCCGCTCTGTCGGTCGCGGCGGCCGCTTGCGCGCCGGTGGCCGGTCCCGCGGATGCGAGCCCGGCGGGCGGTACGGATTCCGCCGCGCAGCGGTTCACGGACCGCGAGGCGATCGAGCAGGCGCTGTCGAAGGCGAACATCGGCTTCGAGCTCAGCGACCCCGACATGTTCGCGAGCGCGTTCGCGGAGGACGCCGTCTACGAGCTCGCGTCCGACAGGCCGGTGTTCGGCTATCAGAAGCTCCGCTACGACGGCCGAGCCGACATCCGCACGATCATCACCGATCGCATCGAGCGCGCGAAGAACACCGATCCTTCGACGCTGAGCTACGACCCCGCGAGCTTGCGCCGTTACAACCGCAACAGCGACGAGCTGATCGAGATCACGAGCCCGACGGCCGCGCGGCACATTGCGACCTGGCTCGTCGTGATGAAGACGAACGTCGACATCCACATGTCGGCCGTCGGCCGCTACGAGGACGAGCTCGTGAAGCGCAACGGCGACTGGCTGATCGCGAAGCGCCACCGGGTCGAGTGAGACAAGCATGTACGACTTCAAGGGCAAAGTGGCGCTGATCACGGGCGGCGGCGCGGGCATCGGTCGCGCGACGGCGCTCGCGTTCGCGCGCGCCGGCGCGAAGGTCGCGATCGGCAACCGCAACGTCGAAAACGGCGAGGAGACGGTCGCGCTCATCGAGAAGGCCGGCGGCACCGCGCTGTTCCAGCGCACCGACGTGACCGTCGCCAAGGACGTCGAGGCGCTCGTCGCACGCGCAGTGAGCGGGCTCGGCGCGCTCGACTGCGCGTTCAACAACGCAGGCGTGCTATCGGAGCTCGCGATGATCCCGGAGGCGAGCGAAGAGGACTTCGACCGCGTCATGGCGGTCAACGCGAAAGGCGTCTGGCTGGCGATGAAGTACGAGATCAAGGAAATGCTGAAGCGCCGCAGCGGCGCGATCGTGAACAACACGTCGGTCGTTGGCGTGGTCGGTTCAGGCCGCGGCGTCGGCAGCTACGTCGCGTCGAAGCACGCGGTCGTCGGCCTCACGAAGGCCGCGGCGCTCGAGAACGCGCGGCTCGGGATCCGCGTGAACGTCGTGGCGCCGGCCGTAGTCGATACCGACATGGGCGCGAGCTTCGCGAGCGGCCTCAAGATCACGATGCAAGACTTCGCCCGAGTGCACCCGATCGGACGCGTCGGCACGCCGGACGAGGTCGCGAACGCGGTGCTCTGGCTTTGCTCGAGCGACGCGTCGTTCGTGACGGGCGCGACGCTCGGCATCGACGGCGGACTCACGGCACAGTAGCCTCGCGTGGCTTCGTCATCGCTCGCAACTGGCTCGACGACGACGCAATCCAAGACGAGATCGTCCATCCGCGCCTCTCGGTTCAACGACGGTTGCCAGGGCGTTGGGAGATTCCGATCCTAGGCGTCGCCGCGGGCTTCGAACACATCGGGCATGCCGCGCAACACTTCGACTCGGGGCCATCGATATAATCGCGGGATAGGGTCAGGTCGAGATTGTGACCCTCACCCAGCACTAGAGGATCGGCACTGCGATGACACGACTCGGAGCGAAGCTCGCGACCTGCACCCTCGTCGTGATGGCGACCGTCGTATCCGCCGCGCCTTCGGTCTATCCGACGGGCACGACGATCTACGATCCGGCGCGGACATGGAACGGATACACGGTGCTATCGATCCTCGACACGCAAGCCGTTATCGTCATCGACATGAACGGCAACGTCGTCAAGCGCTGGGACGGCTACAACGATTCCGCCGGCGGCCCGGCGCGCGTGCTGCCAGGCGGCAGCATCATCGCCGCGGCCGGGGCTCACCCGCCGCACCAAGAGTCGCTCGAGCTCGTGCAGAGGGACTTCGACGGCAACGTCGTCTGGCGCTTCGATCACAATCTCGAGATCGAGACGGGCGAGGGCAAGAAGGTCTGGGCGCTGCGCCAGCATCACGACTGGCAGCGAGAGGACTTTCCGGCAGGCTATTACTCGCCCGAGGCTAGGCCCGCGATCACCGGCAGCAAGACGTTGATCGTGACTCACACAAGCCACGTCGTGCCCTCCGTTTCCGACGCGATGCTCGAGGACGATCGGCTGATCGAGGTGTCGGGCGACGGCAAGATCGTCTGGGAGTGGACGGTCGGCGAGCACATCGACGAGCTCGGCTTCGACGCCGACGCGCGCGCCGCGATCCATGCCGGCCCCGGCCCCGGCGCTGGCCCCGGTCCGGGCCGTGGCCCCGGCCCCGGTTCGGGTGCCGGTCCCCGCCCACCCAACGCCGCCCGCAACGGGTTCGACTGGTTCCATATGAACTCGGCGACCTACGTCGGCCCGAATCACTGGTTCGACGAAGGCGACAAGCGGTTCGCGCCGAGCAACGTGATCATCAGCAGCCGCCAGGCGAGCTTGATCGCGATCGTCGCTCGCGACGGCTCGATCGCCTGGCGCATCGGCCCGGACTACAGCCAGTCCGACGCGCTGCGCAAGATTCGCCAGATCATCGGTCAGCACCACGTGCACATGATCCCGAAGGGTCTGCCGGGCGCCGGCGACCTGCTCGTGTTCGACAACGGCGGGGCGAGCGGCTACGGCGCCGCGACCCCCGTCGCGCCGAACGGCTCGGGGATCTTCGCGCGTGCGAACTCGCGTGTGCTCGAGATCAATCCCGTCACGCTCGAGCTCGTTTGGTCGTACGTCTCGCCGGCGCAGTTCTACAGCTCGAATATTTCCAGCGCGCAGCGGCTGCCGAACGGCAATACGCTGATCACCGAAGGCGCACCCGGGCGCTTATTCGAGGTCACGACCAACGGCGCGATCGTCTGGGAGTACATGAGCCCGTTCTTCGGCGACGCTCCGCGCCGCTCGAACGCCGTCTATCGGGGCTACCGCGTGCCTTACGACTGGATCCCCCAGCTCCAACGGCCGCATGAGCGTGCGGTGACGCCGCCCGCGCTCGCCGACTTCAAGCTCCCATAGACGGGCGCGTCGTCTCACCGAGGAAAGGCCGACGGTGAAGCCGTTGCATGGCTTGGCGCTCCGGTGGCTGCGAAGAACGTCACGTATCGTTTGGGCGGCGCAGGGCTAGCGGCCCGTCGCTGCGGGCGCGAGGTGGCCGATGTTCTTCGGCGTCGTCACACCGTAGTGATCGGCGAGCTCCGCGCCGGTCGGCCCACTCGTGTACGAGCCGGGGTCGAGCGGCAGCATCGTCTCGTTCCACGACCGATACTCGGCGACGAGCCGGTCGAGGATCTCCGGGTGGCGCTCCTTAAGGTTCGCGCGCTCGCGCGGATCCTCCACCACGTTGAACAGGAACGAGTTGTCGAGGATCCTGAGGTACTTCCAGTCGCCGTCTCGGCAAGCTTCCTGGAGCAGGTTCAAGTAACGCCAAAAAAGCTTCCTAGGCACCGGCGGCGCGTGGGCGGTGAGTGTCGGTAGCAGGCTCATGCCGTCCGACGGAAAGCCCGCGTCGGGCGTGGCCCCGGCGGCGGCCAGCAACGTCGGCAGCCAGTCCATGTGGATGATCGTCTGTTGCGGGTTCACCGAATGGGCCGGCACGCGCCGCGGCCACCGCACGATCGCGGGAATCCGCAAACCGCCCTCGAGCAGAGTCGTCTTCATGCCGCTGTACGGCCAGGTGTCGCTGAACCGTTCGCCGCCGTTGTCGCTCGTGAAAATCACGATCGTGTCGCGCGCGATACCGCTCGCATCGAGAGCATCGAGGACGCGGCCGACCTGATAGTCCATGCGCGTGACCATCTCGCCATAAGTCTTCTGCGAGCCGCCGTCGTAATCAAACAGGCCGTGAGAGCCGGGCTTTGCCAACCGTCGCGACTCCGTTTCGTCACCGGGCCCTTCCCAGGGCCAATGCGGCGCATTGAAGTGCAGGCTCAGCATGAACGGCTGCCGCGCCGCCGCGAGCTCCCGGACGAGGCGCACTGCGTGCTCGCCGAACAGATCGGTGAGGTAGCCGCGCTCGTGCGAGGGTTCGTCCGCGCTCCACAACGTCTCGTCGTGATCGAAATAGTCGGAGCTGCTGCCGCGAAAGCCATAGAAATGGTCGTAGCCGCTCTTCAACGGGCTAAAGTCAGGCGGCGGACCGAGATGCCACTTGCCGACCAACGCGGTCGCGTAGCCCGCCTTCTTGAGCTGCGCCGGCAGCGTCGGCAGACCCGGCGGCAAGCCGACGATCATGCCGTCGTCGCGCGGAGCAATCGGCTCCTCGAGCCCGACCGGCAGGCGGTCCTGATAGCGGCCAGTGATGAGCGCCGTGCGCGACGCCGAGCAGACGGCCGAATTCGCATAGGCCTGCAAGAAGCGCATGCCGCCAGCCGCGATCCGGTCGATGTTCGGTGTCGCGTACTCTCGGCGCCCGTAGCAGGACAGGTCGGCATAGCCGAGATCGTCGGCAAGGATGAAGACGATGTTCGGTTGGGATGGCCGAGACGGCTGAGCGCGGCCGCGCGATGGAGTCGCCAGCGCCACGGTGCCGGCAGCGCCCGCAAGCAGCAGATCCCGACGAGTGAATGGCATCGACCCTCCTCTACTTCCAGGAATCGATCGCTTTGCGCTGCAAGGAGTCGGGCGTGAACTCCATGAATTCGATCTGCGTGCCCTCGGCGTCCTTCATGCGCGCGAAAAGGGCGCCCGATGGCGTGCGCCCCGGCTCGTCGATCGTCGCGCCGCGCTTGCGTAGCGTGGCCACGGTCCCGGCGAGATCGCCGACCTCGATACCGAAGTGCGTGATGCCGGTCGGCTGACTCTGCGCGGCCGGGATCAGCTCGACGAACGTGCTTCGGTTCAGCTGTAGGTACGTGAGGCGCGGGCTGCCGTCGTCGTTCTTAATCGTATACGCCTCTCGGAACCCCAACGTGTTCTCGTAGAACGCGAGCGCCGCCGCGTAGTCCTTGACCACGATGCCCACGTGGTTCAGGCCGCGCACCGTCGAGTCCTCGGCAGCGCCGACCTGCATCACGGTGATCCCGACCAGTAGTCCGCAACAGAACAGCACAACGCCCCGCATACGCGCCCCTCTCAACCTTCGACAGAATTCTCGCGGATGGTACTTCGAAGAGCTGGGGCAAAGCAGCCCGCGCGCAAACGAACGCGGCGCCTTCCCATTCGCCTCGACGGCGTGAGAGGTCGCGACTCAATCACGATGCAAGACTTCGCCCGCGTGCACCCGATCGGACGCGTCGGCACGCCGGACGAGGTCGCGAACGCGGTGCTCTGGCTTTGCTCGAGCGACGCGTCGTTCGTGACCGGCCACACGCTCATGATCGACGGCGGCATGACCGCGCAGTAAGCGCGGCCGCACCGAATTTCTCGGTCGCGCCGCCGCGCGCGTAACTAACCGTAGTGCTACGGCGGCGTCTCAACCGGCGACGCGAATCCCTGCACGATCGCCGCCATCCGCGCCTCAGTGGAGGGATCCTCGCCCGGCAACCGCGCCGCGACATCGTCGAGCATGTCCACCGCACGATACCCGCCTTTGGGAATCACGCGACCGTCGGGCCGCCTGAAATAGATTTCGCCGTGCGCGTCGCTTTGAATCGTGAACCCGCCTTCGTGCAACAAGTGTGATGATGCGTGCAAAGAAGCGTGAGGTTTTCGAGCTTCGTCTCGCCGCCGTTCGTCCAGTGCTGAATGTGATGCGCGTCGACGTAGCGCGTGCGATGGCAGCCTGGGAAGGAGCAGCCGCGGTCGCGAGACCAGAGCGCGCGTCTTATCGGCGTCGTAACGGTCCGCTGCTTGCGGCCGACGTCGAGCGGGTTGCCTCGGTCGTCCTCGACGACGGCGATGACGCTTCCGTCGCACAAGTAGCGCTTGACCGTTTCGATCGGCAGATCCGCGCGCCCGGTCCCTCCGGGGAGGGATTTCTCATCGACGTGCACAACGACGAGGGAGTGGTCAGCCGTGAACGCTGACCGGCGTGCAGCCGTCCCGTCGCTCTCCGCGGAGGCCTCGCCCGACGCTCCATCGCGCGCGCGCCCTCCGAAATAGGCCTTCACGATCGCAACGAGCGCGTCGGCCTGCTGCGCACGCCAGCAATCCGCCGCGCGGTCAGGATCCGACGCGAACTCGGCACCGAGCGCGACTTCCCCCGCGGCGACCGCACTCTCGATCGCGCACCCGACGAGATCGCCGTCTTCGATCGGCAACTCGATCGTGATCCGCATGCAGCCGCGCACACGATCGCGGAACATCGTCAATGAGCGACGCTCCCAAACGCGCCTTGCGGCGTCGACCGACTCCGGTTCCACGTTACGCATTTGCCGGCACCGCTCTTCAACCTGGGCTGCGGTCGCCTCGAGCGCATACGCGAGCAGCAGATCCTCGTCGCTCGCGTGCGCGACGCGCGTGAGCGCGCGAACCTTCGTGTACGACAACCGTCCGTCTGCGAAAGCGGCCGAGATCACCGGCAGGGTCCGTAGCGCCTGAGCGGTGCGGACTTTCTCGCGCGCCGCTGACAGCGACAATCCGCAGCGCCACGCAAGCCATTCGGCACAGCTCCTCAAGCCCCACTTTGCCCAGCCGAAGCGGTCGTCGAAGTCGCGCACGAGGATCAGCAGCCGATAGGTTTCGGAGTTCATTTGCCGCGTGAGCCGGCAGATTTCGACGTCGAGCTCTTCGATCGAGCGATCGACGAAACTCACGATTCCAGCGGCGCCGCGGGGGAGTACTGCAGCCATCGGTGTCTCCACAGGAGTGACCAGCGATAGCTGATATTATATACAGCATTCAGCAGGAATTACCAGCAATTTCTGTCAGTTGCGAGCACATTCATTGCGGGAGGCACCGGCATGCGGACACAGCGTACAGAGACACGGGCGCGAAGCCTCGCGGTAGACGCGCCGCCCGAAAGTCACTGACGCAACACGACCCTCGGCAGCGGGACTTTCAAGCGGGCCGGTCGCTCAAACGCTTGCTTGGATCCAGCCCGAGAATGCTCGACTGTGCTCGCAGTCGCAATTCTACGATCGGCGGCATCGGTCCGCTCGTGGCGACGGGGCTGCTTGGCGCGGAGCGCTGCTCAAACGGCCATCGCGGCGGCGCGCCGCTCGCGCCGGCGCCCAACCAGCGCCTCGATCTCCCTCACGGCCTTGCCGACGCCGTCCTCGCGTGCCATCGCGAGACCCAACTCCTTGGCCCTTTGCCGCGTCGAGTCCATCTGCGCGAACGAGATCATCTTCGCAATCACGCCGGCCTTTGTTGCCGCTCCGCGAAACGCCCTCGGCGCGGCGCCGCGCGCCGCTATGCGTCCGGCCCAAAAGAACTGGTCGCCCCCGAACGGCAAGATGACCTGCGGTACTCCCGCCCGCGCCGCCGTGTGAGTCGTGCCGGCGCCACCGTGATGAATCGCAAGGCTGCAGCGTGGAAACAGCCATTCGTGGGGCACATCGCGCGCGATGAGGAAGGTGTCCGGTAAGATCGAACGGTCGATCTTGCTCCAGCCCGGCGAGAACACGACGCGGCGACCAGCGACTGCTTCGACGAGCGCCTTCAGAGGCTTTTCACGGACGAATGCCGAAGGGCTGCCGAATCCCGCGTAGATCGGCGGCTCCTCGCCGATGAAGTCGGCGAGATCGCGCGGCGGCCGCCAGTCGGTCATCGGCGCGCGCCAGTGTCCGCAGATTACATGGTCCGCCAGCCAGTCGGCGGGCTGCGCGACGAGCTCCTGCGAGATGCCGTAGAGCATCGGAAAATCGAACGCCGGCCGCTTCGTCACGATTGTCCCGAACACTTCGCGCCGCGCCTTCGGAGCGCTCTGCGCGAAGAAGCTCCAGAGGTGGCGCATCGCGAGCTTGTGGGTCAAAGCGTTCAACGGGCCTGGCAGCTTCAGCGGCGGCAGCCCCGGCGCGCTGAACTCGCGCGTCGGCGCGCCGCCCGGCTGAAACGCCAATCCGATCACGGGCTTCGCGAGCTCGTCGCGCAGCGTGACACCGACGCTCAGCGCGAGACTCGAGAACAAGATCGCGTCCGAGCGCGCGCCATGCTCGCCAACGGCGCGCAGCCACGCGGCCGAATTGCTCGCAATATGTGCCTTCAAGTCTTTGCCGACACGCAGCAGATCCGAGAACCGCAATTTCTGTCGCGGATCGACGATCGGCAGGCTCGACTGGATGTCCCCTCGAAGCACCTCGCACGACACACCCAGCGCTCTGGGCAGAGTCAGAGTCGAGTCATCGGCGAAGAGCCTTACATCGTGACCGTGATCGAGCAGCTCGCGGCACAACGCCGCGAGCGGGCGCGTGTCGCCTTCGCTGCCGACGGTGACCACCGAGAAACGCACGACGAGCTCCTTGCACTGCTTCGACTACCAGAAAGTATCGCGATGCCGAAACGCGCGGAGCATTGCCGGGTGTCAGCACGCGCAGATGACAAATGTCACGTTCCTCGAGCCTCCTGCCGATGGCAAAATCGTGGCACCCCGCGGAGCCGCCCATGAGCTCGCACCCGCCGACCGTCCGGAAACCCGTGCCTTGGGGCATGCTCGTTTGGACGCTGCCCTTGGCCTACGTCTTCTGGGCGCCGTACCGTCAGGGCGCGGGTTGGCTCGAGTGGACGGCGACGACTGCGACGCTCCTGGTCGTCCTCGTTCTGTTCCTGACTGCGCTTACCTATGACGAGCAGCGCAGGTTCGTCGCCGGCATCTGCGTCGCGCTGCTCGGGATCGCAGTCGGCGCGCTCGCTTACCGCCCGGCCGGCGCGCTCTACTTCCCCGTTGCGGCGGCCTTCGTGGCCCCGGCACTGGGCGGCCGCGTAGACCTGTCGATCGCGCTCCTGTTCGCGATGGCCGTGTTGTTCGGCGCCGAGTGGACCATGCTGTATGTCGACGGATCGCAGAGCCCATATCTCCCGCTCTTCGTCGCGGCGCAGATATTCATCTCCGGCAGCGGCGCGATCTTCGCCGTTCGCCAAACGCGGGAGCTGCAGCGGCGCGACAAGGCCAGCGAGCGCGAGCGGATCGCGCAGGATTTGCATGACGTTCTCGGTCACTCTTTGTCGGGCCTCGCGCTCAAGGCGGAGCTCGCGCGCCGCGTTTTTCGCACCGACCCCAAGCGCGCCTTGACCGAGATCCGCGACGTCGAGCGCATCGCGAGACAGGCGCTCGAGGACGTGCGCAGCGCGATACACGGCTATCACACCGGCGACATCTACGCGGAGATCGACCGAGTCGAGTCGCTGCTGAAGGCGGCAGGTGTGAGCGTGCAGCGCCGCGTCGACAACTTCGAGATGCCACCGGCAAAGGAACGCGTTCTCGCGCTCATCGTTCGAGAAGCGGTCACGAACATCCTCCGGCACTCGCAAGCGAGGACGTGTCGAGTTGCCCTATTCCGAGCCGACGACACCTATCGATTGGAGATCTCGGACGACGGGCGCGGGGGACGACACGAGGAAGGCATTGGAATGCGCAGCATCCGCGCGCGCGCCGAAGCGCTCGGCGGCACGGCGGTTTGGAGCTCCGCGATCGGAACTCGTCTGTCCGTGAGCCTGCCGATCTCCGCGCTGGAGAAGGGATGAGCACGCGCAAGATCCGAGTGGTCATCGCCGAGGACCAACGCATGGTGCTTGGCGCGCTCGCGGCGCTGCTCTCACTCGAGGACGACATCGAAGTCGTCGCGCAGGCAAACGACGGAGCTGCGGCGCTCGCCCTAGTCCTCGAGCACCGGCCCGACGTGCTGATCACGGACGTGGAGATGCCGCAGATGTCCGGCTTGGACGTAGCCCGGTCGCTGCAAGGTCAGACGCAAGCCCGCGTCATCGTGCTCACGAACTTCGCTCGTGCGGGTTACTTGCGCCGTGCGCTCGAAGCCGGCGTGAGCGGCTACGTGCTGAAAGCACAGCCTGCCGATGAGCTCGCCGACGCCGTGCGCCGGGTGCAGCGCGGCTTGCGAGTCATCGATCCGCAGCTCGCCGCCGAATCGTGGAACGGGGACGTCGATCCGCTCACACCGCGCCAGCGCGAGATCCTCGCGCTCGCGACCGAGGGTGCGACAACCGCCGCGATCGCGGGGCGGCTCGGGATCTCCGCGGGCACGGTTCGCAACTACCTTTCCGAAGCGATCTTGAAGCTCGGCGCGAAGAACCGCATCGACGCGGCGCGGATCGCGCGCGAGAAGGGCTGGCTGTAGGTCGCGCTCGTTACGGCTGTGACTGGACCCAGCGCACCACCGCCTCCTCGAACTCCTGCCCGGGACCGCGGTGCGCGTCTTCCGAGTTCATGATCGCGACCAGCACGTAGGTCTTGCCGCTGTCAGCGTGCACGTAGCCCGCGAGCGCCGAGACGTGGTCGAGCCGCCCGGTCTTCACGTGCATGAGCACCTGATTGTCGCGATGGAATCGCCCGCGCGTCGTGCCGTCGAGGCCGCCGAGCGACAGCGACGCCATGAACTCGGGCGCGAACGGGCTCCGGTACGCGGCGAGAAGCACGCCCGCGAGCAGGTCGGCCGACGCGCGCTCGTCGCGTGATAGACCCGCGCCGTTCTGCATCATGAGCGAGCTCACGTCGAGGCCGCGCGAAGCGAGGAAATCGCGGATCGCCGCGATGCCTTTCGCGCGCGTGCCGGGCACTCCGCCGATCTCCGCGCCGAGCGTGTAGACGAGATCGCGCGTCATCACGTTGTTGCTGTTCTTGTTGATCGCGCGGATCACCTCGCCGAGCGGACGAGACCGCCAGACGAGCGCGGGCAGGTTGCCGTCGGGCACCGTGCCGCTCCGAAACTTGCCGTCGAGACTGCCCGCCGGCCTCGCGCCAGAGCGTCTGAAAGAGCCCGAACGCATACGTGTCGTGCTGCAGCGCCGTGCGGCTCATCGTGTAGCCGTCGCAGCGGCGCGAGAACTTGCCGTCGAGCACGACCTCGGCGAGCGTCGTCGGGGTTCGCGTGGCTGAACTCGATGCCGTTGTTGTAGCCGCCGCACGCGCCGTCGACGAGATCGATGCGATTGCGGATCGTGAGATTGTCGAGCGTCGGGTCCGTCACGACGCGAACGCGATTGCGCTCGGGGTCGACGAGGAACTGAAACGTGACGGCCTTGAAGTTCATCATCAAGGCGCTCGGAACGACGTTATAGGTGCGGTACGGCTGGCCGTCGAACGCGCCGGGCTCGGGCTCGTCCGCTCACGTCGAAATAGCTGTCGTCGAGCACGAGGTCGCCGCCGATCTCCTCGAGGCCCGAGCGGCGCAGCGCGTGCACGAGCTTCCAGAGCTCTTCCTCCACGAGGTACGGATCGCCGTAGCCTTTGAGAGCGAGACCGCCGTCGAGCTTGCGGCCGTCGAAGTCGCCGAGGAAGTAGACCTCGGTCTGCCAACGTATAGGTCGGACCGAGCAGCTCGAGCGCGCTCCACGTCGTGATCGTCTTCATCACGGACGCGGGGCTGCGCGGCTCCTTCGGAAGATGGCTCACGATCGGCTCGCGCGCGCCGACCTCCTCGACGAGGACGCTGACGTCGGACGGCGGGATCTTGTGCGCCGTGAGCACCCGCTCGATGTCCGGGGGAAGGTCCGCGCGCGCCAGCGCGGGCGCCGCGACGAGGAACAGCCAGCAAAATTCACGCATGGCGGAATTCTGCCCGATCACGGCTGAGCTAGAATAGCCGCCGACTCGTTCGACGCGCGCGTCGCGCGAGCTTGAAGCGGCTTCCGCCGTCGAGTCATCGGATCCCAAAGGGAGCATTCTCGTGAGCAACTTCGACCAGCAGCTGGCCAAGATCAAGAACGACAAGGGTTTCATCGCGGCGCTCGACCAGAGCGGCGGCAGCACGCCGAAGGCGCTGAAGCTCTACGGTCTCGGCGAGGACGCCTGGAAGAACGAGCAGGAGATGTACGACGTCGTGCACAAGATGCGCACGCGGATGATCACGAGCCCCGCGTTCAGCGGCAAACGGCTGATCGGCGCGATCCTGTTCGAGAACACGATGGACCGCGACATCGACGGCAAGCCGACGCCGACCTACCTCTGGAACGTCGAAAGGCGTCGTGCCGTTCCTCAAGGTCGACAAGGGCCTCGCCGACGAGAAGGACGGCGTGCAGCTCATGAAGCCGATCGCCGGGCCTCGACGCGCTCTTGAAGCGCGCGAAGGCCAAGGACGTATTCGGCACGAAGATGCGCTCGGTGATCAAGCAGGCGAACAAGGCCGGCATCGACGCCGTCGTGAAGCAGCAGTTCGAGCTCGGCAAGCAGATCGTCGCCGCCGGCCTCGTGCCGATCATCGAGCCCGAGGTGGACATCAAGACGCCGAACAAAGCCGACGCCGAGGAGCTGCTCAAGGCCGCGATCACGAAGGAGCTCGCGCGCGCTGAAGCCCGACCAGAAAGTGATGCTCAAGCTCACGATCCCGGACAAGGACGACTTCTACGCGGACCTGATCAAGCACAAGAACGTGCTGCGCGTCGTCGCGCTGTCGGGCGGCTATACGCGCGACGACGCGAACAAGCGCCTCGCGCGCAACCACGGGATGACGCGCGAGCTTCTCGCGCGCGCTCGCCGAAGGGCTCACGGCGCAGCAGTCCGAGCAGCAGTTCAACGACGCGCTCGACAAGTCGATCGAGAGCATCTACCAGGCCTCGATCACCTAGCCCTGCCGGCGCGGTCGACGCCGCGAGCGGCCGCCGGGCTCGAACGGTCATGAGATTCGCCATTCTCGGCGCGGGCGCGCTGGGCACGATCCTCGGCGCACACCTGTCCCGGTCGGGACACGACGTCGTCATGGTCGCGCGCGGCGAGCGCGCGCGCAGGATCAGGGAACAGGGTCTCGTCGTGACCGGGCTGGCGAACGTCGAGGCTCGGCCGGCCGTGATCGACGATCCGAAAGAGCTGCTCGAGGCCGATGCGCTCGTCGTCGCTACGAAGGCCATCGACACGCCGGCGACTCTCGCGAGCGTCGGGCACGTTCGCTTCCAGGCCGTGCTCTCCGTGCAGAACGGCGTGCTCAAGAACGAATTGCTCGCGCGCGTTTTCGGCGCGTCGAGCGTCCTCGGCGCGATGGCGGATTTCTCCGGCGAGCTCACGCCAAGCGGCGAGGTCAAGTTCACGCGCAACGTGTGTCTCTACCTCGGCGACGAGACGGGCGGAACGACCCCGCGCGCCGAAGAGCTCGCGCGCCTCGTCGATGCCGCCGGCGTTCGCAGCCAGGCGGTGCCGGACATCCGGACGCGCGAGTGGTCGAAGTACGCCGGCTGGATTCCGCTGTTCCTGCTCGCGGCGCTCACGCGCCAGATCACGTGGAAGTTCCTCATGGACCCGCAAACCGCGGTCGTCGTCGTGCGCATCGTGCGCGAGACCGCCGCGCTCGCGGCGGCGCTCGAGATCGAGCTCGTCGACGCGTCTCCGCTGCCCGTCCCGAGCATCGTGCGTGCGAGCGACGAAGCGGCGATCGAGATCGTCCGCGCGGTCGGGAGGACGTTCCTCGAGAAGTCGCCGGAGCATCGCATGTCGTCCCAGCAGGACGTGCTGCGCGGCAGCCGGCTCGAATACGTCGAGACCTTGGGTCACGCTCTCGAGCTGAGCCGAGAAGTCGGCGTGCCGATGCCGACGCTCGACAACGGCTATCGGATCTTGTGCGTCGCGCATCCTTGATTGGAGCTCATCTCGGCCCCGATCTCGGTTGATGCGCACGACGGAGCCGCACGGCGAATATAATGCGGGCGTCCGAACGGACCGCTCCGCGACAAGGACCTCATGAGCACGAAGATCATCTACACGCAGACCGACGAAGCTCCCGCGCTCGCCACCTACTCGCTGCTGCCGATCGTGCAGCGCGTTCACGAAGGCCGCGGGTATCGCGGTCGAGACGCGCGACATCTCGCTGTCGGGCCGGCTGCTCGCGAGCTTTCCGGACGGCCTGAAGCCCGCGCAGCGCCAGTCCGACGACCTCGCCGAGCTCGGCGAGCTCGCGAAGACGCCCGAAGCCAACATCATCAAGCTGCCGAACATCAGCGCGTCGGTGCCGCAGCTGCAAGGCGGCGATCGCGGAGCTCGTCCAGCAGGGCTATCCGGTGCCGACGTATCCCGAGGAGCCGAAGAACGACGCCGAGAAGAAGATCAAGACGCGCTACGGCAAGGTGCTCGGCAGCGCGGTGAACCCGGTGCTGCGCGAGGGCAACTCGGACCGGCGCGTCGCGCCATCCGGTGAAGCACTACGCGAAGACGCACCCGCACTCGATGGGCGAGTGGAGCCAGGACTCGAAGACGCACGTCGCGTCGCATGAGCGGCGGCGACTTCTACGCGCAACGAGCAGTCCGCGGTCATCGCGAAGGCCGGCGAAGCTCAAGATCGAGCACGTCGACGCCGCCGGCAAGACGACGGTGCTCAAGGACAGCGGTCGGGGTGCGACGACGCGGAGCTGATCGCGTCCACCGTCGATGCGCAAGCAGCGAGCTGCGCGATTTCTACAAGTCAGCAGATCGCCGACGCGAAGCAGAACGGCGTGCTGCTGTCGCTGCACCTGAAGGCCACGATGATGAAGGTGTCCGACCCGATCATGTTCGGGCACGCGGTCAGCGTGTACTACGCGGACGTGTTCGCGAAGCACGCCGCGACGTTCGCGAAGCTCGGCGTGGATCCGAACAACGGCATCGGCGACGTCGTACGCGAAGATCCAGTCGCTGCCGGCAGACCAGCAGGCCGCGATCGAGGCCGATCTCGACGCGGTCTACAAGGTGCGGCCGCCGCTCGCGATGGTCGACTCGAGCAAGGGCATCACCAACCTGCACGTGCCGAGCGACGTGATCGTCGACGCGTCGATGCCGGCCGCGATCCGCTCGTCGGGCGAGATGTGGGGCCCGGACGGCAAGCTGCACGACACCAAGGCGATGATCCCGGACCGCTGCTACGCGGGCATCTATCAAGAGGTGATCGAGGACTGCAAGAAGAACGGCGCCTTCGACGTGCCGACGATGGGCAACGTCGCGAACGTCGGGCTGATGGCGCAGAAGGCCGAGGAGTACGGCTCGCACGACAAGACCTTCGAGATCGCGGCGAAGGGCACGGTGCGCGTCGTCGATGCGAGCGGCACGGTCGCTCACCGAGCACGCGGTCGAGCCCGGCGACATCTGGCGGATGTGCCAGACGAAGGATTTGGCCGATCCGCGACTGGGTGAAGCTCGCGGTGGACCGCGCGCGCGCGACCGGCGCCGCCGCGATCTTCTGGCTCGACGAGCAGCGCGCCTACGACCGCAACTTGATCGCGAGGACGAAGCAGTACCTGAAGGACCACGACACGCAGCGGCCTCGACATCCGCATCCTGTCGCCGGTCGAGGCGATGCGCGCGACGCTGAAGCGCGTCCGCGACGGGCGACGACACGATCTCGGTGACGGGCAACGTGCTGCGCGACTACCTGACCGACCTCTTCCCGATCCTCGAGCTCGGCACCAGCGCGAAGATGCTCTCGATCGTGCCGCTGCTCGCGGGCGGCGGCCTCTACGAGACCGGCGCCGGCGGCTCGGCGCCGAAGCACGTGCAGCAGTTCCTGCAGGAGGACTACCTGCGCTGGGACTCGCTCGGCGAGTTCCTCGCGCTCGCGGTGTCGATCGAGGACCTCGGCCGCAAGTCCGGCAACGCGCAGCGCGCTCGTGCCTCGCCGAGGCGCTCGACGCGGCGAACGGCAAGGTCCTCGAGAACGACAAGTCGCCGCAGCGCAAGATCGGCGAGCTCGACAACCGCGGCAGCCATTTCTATCTCGCGATGTACTGGGCGCGCGCGCTCGCGGACCAGACGAAGGACGAAGGCTCGAGGCCAAGTTCGCGCCCGTCGCAGACGCGCTCGAGAAGAACGAGGCGAAGATCGTCGGCCGAGCTCACGGCCGTTCAGGGCAAGCCGGTCGACATCGGCGGCTACTACCACCCCGACCCGAAGCTCTGCGCGGCGGCGATGCGGCCGAGCGCCACGCTGAACGCGATCATCGACCGCGTCGCCTGATCTCGTAGCGGCGACTCCGCCGCGCCGCCGAGACGGCTCGCGCGCTGAACCAAGCGCAGCGACGCCTCTAGCCGAACCGGCTGGTTCGAAATTCGCGCGAGTGGTGTTAGACTGCGCGGCTTTTCGGTATAACCACTCTCACAAGAGCTCTCGCCGCGGAGGAAGAAAAAGCCATGGCCCCCAAGAATTTCGAAGAGGTGCTCAAGAGCGCCAAGAACCCGGTCGACATGCTGCGCAACTCGCAGATCGGCGCGTACGTCTATCCGGTGGTCCCGTCCGAGTTTTCGAACTGGCGCTACGAGCAGGCCGCATGGCGCAACACCGCCGTGCTGTTCGATCAGTCGCACCACATGGTGGACATCTACATCGAAGGGCCCGACGCGCTGAAGCTTCTCTCGAACCTCGCGATCAACAGCTTCAACAACTTCCCGGTCAACCGCGCGAAGCAGTTCGTGCCGTGCAGCTACAGCGGCCACGTGATCGGCGACGGCATCCTGTTCCACCTCGAGCAGAACAAGCTCGTGTTCGTCGGCCGCGCGCCGACGGCGAACTGGATCCAGTTCCACGCCGAGACCGGCAAGTACAACGTCAAGATCAAGAAGGACGACCGCTCGCCCGGCAATCCGAAGGGCAAGGCGGTCAACCGGATCTCGTACCGCTTCCAGATCCAGGGCCCGAACGCGTGGAAGGTCATCGAGAAGCTCAACGGCGGCCCGGTGCCCGAGATCAAGTTCTTCTTCATGGGCACGATCAAGATCGGCAAGAAGACGGTGCGCGCGCTGCGCCACGGCATGGCCGGCGCGCCGGGCCTCGAGATCTGGGGCCCGTACGAGGAGCGCGAGGAGATCCGCGACGCGATCGTCGCCGCGGGCAAGGAGTTCGGCCTGAAGCAGGTCGGCTCGCGCGCCTACGCGACCAACACGCTCGAGTCGGGCTGGATTCCGTCGCCGCTGCCGGCCGTCTACACGGACGAGCGGATGAAGAAGTACCGCAAGTGGCTGCCCGGCGAACAGCTACGAGGCCACCGGCGGACTCGCCGGCAGCTTCGTCTCGAACGAACATCGAGGACTACTACGTCACGCCGTACGAGATCGGCTACGGCCCGTTCGTGAAGTTCGACCACGACTTCATCGGCCGCGAGGCGCTCGAGAAGATCGCGAACAAGCCGCATCGCCAGAAGGTCACGTTCGCCTGGAACAGCGACGACGTCGAGAAGATCTTCGCGTCGATGTTCCACGACAGGGCGAGCACTACAAGTACATCGACCTGCCGCTGTCGAACTACGCGTCCGCTTCGTACGACAAGATCACGCTCAAGGGCAAGACCGTCGGCGCGTCGATGTTCGCGGGCTACAGCTACAACGAGCGCTCGATGCTGTCGCTCGGCATCGTCGATCCGGACGTCAAGATCGGCACCGAAGTGACGCTGGTCTGGGGCGAGGAGAACGGCGGCACGAAGAAGGTCACGGTCGAGCCGCACAAGCAGATGGACGTCCGCGCCATCGTGAGCCCGGTGCCGTACTCGAAGGTCGCGCGCGAGACCTACGCCGAGGGCTGGCGCACGGCCAAGGCTTAAGCCGCCGACCGTCATCTTCGTCGCACACGGGGCGGCTGTCGCACGACAGCCGCCCTTCTTTTTTGTCGCAGGGGAGTCGAAGTCATGGCGCACAAGAACCTGGAAGAAGCGATCCGGGCCGCGAAGAGCCCCGTCAACATGCTGCGCAACTCGCAGATCGGGCCGTACGCGTTCCCGGTCGTGCCGAGCGAGTTCACGAACTGGCGCGACGAGCAGCGCTCGTGGCGCGAGACCTGCGCGCTGTTCGACCAGTCGCACCACATGACGGATCTCTACGTCGAGGGCGCCGACGCGCTCAAGGTGTTCGCGTCACTCGGCGTGAACACGTTCGAGAACTTCCGCGTCGACACCGCCAAGCAGTTCGTCGCGTGCAACCATGACGGCTACGTGATCGGCGACGCGATCCTGTTCCACCTCGCGCCGAACCGTTTCAACTTGGTCGGCCGTCCGCCAGCGCTGAACTGGGTGCAGTTCCACGTCGCGACCGGCGGCTACGACGCGAGCCTTCGAGCGCGACGAGCGCTCGCTCGTGAACAAGGGCCAGACGCAAGTCGTATCGCTATCAGGTGCAGGGGCCGAACGCTGCGAAGGTCATGCGAAGCCGCTACGGCCAAGCCGATGCCGGACATCAAGTTCTTCCAGATGAGCACGGTCGAGGTCGGCGGCTGCAAGGTCCACGCGCTGCGCCACGGCATGGTCGGTCAGCCGGGCTGGGAGCTCTTCGGGCCGTGGGCTGAAGCGCGAGGCCGTGCGCGACGCGCTGCTCGACGGCGGGCGAGCGAGTTCGGCATCCGACGCGTCGGCGCGCGCACCTATCCGACGAGCACGCTCGAGTCCGGCTGGATCCCGTCGCCGCTGCCGGCCGTGTACACGGGCAAGCAGATGCAGCCGTACCGCGAGTGGCTCGCAGGCACGAGCTACGAGGCGATGGCGTCGCTCGGCGGCAGCTTCGTCGCGAAGAAGCATCGAGGACTACTACCTCACGCCCTACGAGCTCGGCTACGGCGCTTTCGTGCGCTTCGACCACGACTTCGTCGGCCGCAAGGCGCTCGAGAAGCTCGCGAAGAAGCCTTCGCGACGCAAGGTCACGCTCGCGTGGCACGGCGACGACGTGCGCAAGGCGCTCGGCACGCTGTTCTCCGCGGGCCGCAACGTCGCCAAGTACATCGACCTGCCGCTCGCCAACTACGCGACGCTGCCGTTCGACAAGATCGTGAAAGGCGGCAAGACGATCGGCCTGTCCACTTACACGGGCTACAGCTTCAACGAGCGCTCGATGCTCTCGCTCGCCGTCATCGACGCGAAGTACGCGAAGCCCGGCACGAAAGTCACGCTGCTCTGGGGCGAGGAAGGCGGCGGCACATCGAAGCCGACGGTCGAGCGGCACAAGCAGATCAAGATTCGAGCGACGGTCGGACCCGTGCCGTACGGCGACACGGCGCGCACCGCGTATCGGCCGAAGTGACCTCGGCTTCGCTCGACCGCGCCGCCGCCATGCGCGCCGGCCGCACGTAGAGGCGCGCGCGTCACCAGATCCGGACGCGCTCGTCGGGCGCGAGGTACTCCTTCGCGGCGAGCTGCACGTCGAATGCCGCGTACCACGGGTCGAGATTGCGCACGGTCGCGGCGCGGAAGCGGCTCGGCGCGTGCACGTCCGTGTTCACCGCCGCGCGCAGCGCGCCGTCGCGAATCTTGACGCGCCAGTTCTGCGCGTAGGCAAGGAACAGCCTTTGGTCCGCGGACAACTCGTCGATCACGGGCGCGGGCTTGCCGTTGAGCGACGCGTGATACGCGAGATATGCCGCTTGCAGACCCGCGAGGTCCGCGAGGTTCTCGCCGAGCGTCTGGTGGCCGTTCACGTGCAGCCCCGGCAGCGCCTCGTAAGTGTCGTACTGCCTCGCGAGCGCCTCGCCGGCGGCCTTGAAGTGCGCCGCGTCCGCCGGCGTCCACCAATTCACCAGTCGTCCGTCCGCGTCGAACTCCGCGCCGAGATTGTCGAAGCTGTGGCTGATTTCGTGGCCGATCACCGCGCCAATCGCGCCGTAGTTCGCGGCCGGGTCCGCGTCCGGGTCGAAGAACGGCGGTTCGAGGATCGCCGCCGGGAAGTTCAACGCGTTCTGCACCGGCAGATTCACCGCGTTCACAGTCTGCGGCGTCATCCACCATTCGCCGTCGATCGATCGGCTCGGCCAAGCTTCGCCTTTTGCGCTGCGAGGTAGTGGGACTTCGCCGCGCGCAGATGATTGCCGAGCGCATCGTCGGGACGCACCTCGAGCGCCGCGTAATCGCGCCAAACGTCGGGATAACCGACGCCGACGCGTAGCGTAAGCGAGCTTGGCCTTCGCGTTCGCCTTCGTGCCGATGGCGTCATCCAGGCGAGCGCGTCGATGCCCTGAGCGGAACGCCGCGACGATGTTCGTCGACCATCGCCTCGATCCGCGGCCTTGGAGGACGCCGGGAAATACCGCTCCACATAAAGCCGGCCGACGGCCTCGCCGAGATCGGCGCTCGTCGATCGCAACTGCCCGCCTCCAACGCTCGCGCTGCTCCGGCACGCCGAGCAACGTGCGCTGGTGAAAATCGAACGTGAGATCGGCGTATGTCTTGGGCAGCCACGGTGCGTAGCGGTCGAGCGTGTGAAACCGCAACAGCGCCCGCCATGCATCGAGCGGCGCGTCCGTTGTCAGTTTCGCGAGAGCCGCGATGGCGGCAGGTTGCCACACGGCAATATCGGCTTGATCCGCGAGACCCGCGGCCGCGAAGAACGCATCCCAGTCGAGCCCGGGCGCGTTGGCCTTGAAGTCGGCCGTCCTCCACAGCTTCACGGCGTGAACGTCCTCGCTCTCGACGAGCGACGCGTGCGCCTTCGCGATCTTCCTCTCGAGATCGACGACCGCGGCCGCTGACGCTTGCGCGTCGCGCGTGCCTGCGGTCGTCAGCATCGAGGCCACGTACGACGCATATTTCTCGCGGTAGCCGCGCATCGCGGCGTCGTCGGACAGGTAGTAGTCGCGACTCGGCATCGCTAGGCCGCCCTGGAGCAAATACGCGACGTTCCGAGACGGGTCCTCGAGCGCCTGAGTCACGAACAAGCCGAACAGGTGATCGGTGTGATAGTTCGTCGCGTTGATCGGATCGACGTCTGCCCGCAACCGGTCGCCGAGCAAGCGCGCGAGATCCTCGCGCGACTTCACCGCATCGATCGTGTCGAGCAGCGGCTCGAGCCCGGTGAGCCCGTGCCGCTCGATCGCGTCCTCGTCCATGTAGGCCGCATAGGCATCCGCGACCTTGCGCGCGTTCGTACCCGCTCCGGGCCGTGTCGCACCAAGATCGCGGACGAGATCCGAGGTTCGCTGCTCCGCCTGGTCGCTGAGCAGCTGGAACGTCCCTATGCGTGAGCGGTCCGCCGGAATCTCGGTCGTTCGGAGCCAACTGCCGTTGGCGTACGAGAAGAAATCGTCGCCGGGTCGCACCGAGTGGTCGATCGCCGCGACGTCGATGCCCGGGGATGCTCCGACGTCATGTGCCGGCCGCGCTTGCGCCGGCGGTTTCGCGTCATCGCCGGTGGGCGAGGACTTGCTGCAACCGACCAGCAGAGCGAACAGGGTCACCGCCGCGAAGGGCCAACGATGGGTTCTCATGAGAACCTCCGTTTCGATCGCGGCAGTGTATCAAGCGCGTGCCGCGGGGTGCCGTCCGGCCCCGCGGCGTAAGCGCAGCCTATTTCCCGCGGCGCTTCTTCGTCGGCTTGCGAGCCGCGGGGGCTTTCTTCTTCGGCGCCGGCTCGCTCGGCTCGCTGTGCTCCTTGATGTAGTTGCGGTGGTACACGGCGTCTGCGTGATCCTTCTCGCGCTTCACCGACCGCGCGGCGCTGCGCGCGATCCGCAGGGACTTCTCGCGCGTCGTCGACGTGCTGACCGCGGCCGTCATCGAAAACAGCCGCTCCGGATTCCCGTCGTGGCAGCGCGGGCACTGCGGCGTCTCGCCGATCTTCACGAGCTCCTCGAAGCGCTTCTTGCACTTGCGGCATTTGTATTCGTAGATCGGCACACCTGCGAGAATACCGAGCGCCGCACCGCGAACCAAGCCGCCGTGTATCGCTCGGCGTTCGCTCGGGCTTGATGCGCCCCGCCGCGGTGCGATACTCGGCCGGCGATTGTCGAAGGGGAACGACGATGCGCCGGCTCGAGATCATGTTCCGCTCTGTCTCCCTGGTGTGCGCCGTCGTATCGGCCGCGATCGCAGCCACCGCACTCGCGCAGGACGTGTGCGGCCGCGTTGCGGCGAACGCCTCGTTCGGCGACGCGAAGATCGTGTCCGCGACGCCCGTCACCGCCGACGAAAGCAGGCACCTCCCGGCGTTCTGCGAGGTGCGCGTGACGATCTCGCCGACACCGGGCTCGCACATCGGCGCGGTCTATCGTCTGCCCGCGAGCTGGAACGGCAAGGTGCTCGGGATCGGCGGCGGCGGGTTCGCGGGCAATCTTCGCGTCGAGGCCGCGGCCGACGGGCTCGCGCGCGGCTACGCGGTGATCGAGAACGACCTCGGCCACGCGAGCCCGAGCGCGCTCGACCCCTCGTTCGCGATCGGCGTCGACGGTAAGCCGAACGTCGACGGCATCATCGACTTCGGCCACCGCGCGACCCATCTCGCGACGACGACCGGCAAGGAGATCGTCGCGCAACGCTACGGCCGCGCGCCCGAGCACGCGTACTGGCAAGGCTGCTCGACCGGCGGACGCCAGGGTCTCGCCGAGGTCCAGCGCTATCCAGACGACTATGACGGCGTGATCGCGGGCGCGCCGGTGTACACGCCGCTCACCTACTCGAACGCGATCCTTCGCGTGCAGGCGTTTCACGCCAGGCCCGAGAGCAACCTGCTGCCCGCGCACGCGGCGCTGATCCACGACGCGGTGCTCGCGGCGTGCGATGCGCAGGACGGGATCAAGGACGGCATACTCAACGACCCGCGCACGTGCGCGTGGGATCCGGGCGAGCTCGCGTGCAAGGCCGGCGAATCGGGTGAGCGTTGCCTGACGCCCGCGCAGGTCGAGACCGTGCGCCGCGTCTACGCGGGCGTGAAGACGAAGGACGGCAAGCCCGCCGCAATGCCGCTGATGCGCGGCGGCGAGAGCGACTGGGTCGCGCGGATGATCGGCACGCCGCAGCAGCCGAACGGGCTCAACGCGGTGCTCGGCGCGCCGTTCGTGTCGTACATCGTGAAAGCGGACCCGAAGTACGACCTATTCACGTTCGACCCCGAGCGCGACATGGCGGCGCTCGACGGCGGCATCGCGGCCGCGCACGTCCATCAGCAGAATCCGGACATCGCGGCGTTCGTCGCGCGCGGCGGCAAGCTGCTGCTCTGGCACGGCTTCAACGATCCCGGCCCGAGCCCGCTATCGACGATCGCGTATTTCGCCGCCGTGAACGGCAAAGTGCCTGCCGCAAAGGACTCGTGCGCCTGTTCCTCGCGCCCGGCGTGCTGCACTGCGGCGGCGGCGCCGGCCCCGATCAGATCGACACGCTCACGGCGCTCGAGCGCTGGGTCGAGCGCGGCGCCGCGCCCGAGCGCATGGTCGCGACGAAGGCGAATTCGCCGCTCACGCGTCCGCTTTGCGCGTATCCGCGGCTCGCGAAGTACAAAGGCAATGGCGACACGAACGATCCCGCGAGCTTCGACTGCGTGGCGCCGTGAGCCTCGAGCGGCCCGGCGCTTGACACGGTTACGACGCGGCGCTACGACTGTCGCTCTTGGCCAGCCGAGCCATAGCAAAAAAAGGGGCAAGCATGGCAACGGGGGGGAAGTCCCGGCGCGCGTTCCTGACCGGAATCCGCGTCAGGTCTGGGCGCCGCGTGGCTCGCGGCGAATCTGCCGGCGATCGTCGAGGCGCAAGAGTTCGTGCGCACGGCGGCCGCGTCGGGCCAGCCGCCAACGTTCGCGTTCTTCACGCCGGAGCAGGCCGTCGAGGTCGAGGCGCTGACGCGCCGAGATCATCCCGACCGACGAGACGCCGGGCGCTCGCGAGGCGCACGTCGTCGCGTTCATCGACCGCGCGCTCGTGACGTTCGAGCGCGACCGGCAAGAGGACTACCGCAAGGGTCTCGAGGATCTCGCCGCGCAGGCGAAGAAGCTCGTGCCCGAGCGCGAGCCGCTTCTCGGCGCTCTCCGCCGACGACAAGATCAAGCTGCTCACGTCGATCGAGAAGACGCCGTTCTTCGAGCTCGTCCGCGTGCACACGATCACGGGCTTCTTCGCGAACCCGGTGCACGGCGGCAATCACGGCCGGGTCGGCTGGGCGCTGGTCGGCTGGGACGATTCGCTCGAGCACACCCCGCCCTTCGGCTACTACGACGCGCTGCCACGCGCGCGCGGCTAACCGCGGGAGAACGGCATTGAAGACTTACACGCCGGACACCGAAGTCGACTTCGTCGTCATCGGATCGGGTGCCGCGGGCGGCATCATGGCCAAGCAGCTGTCGACCGCCGGCTTCTCGGTCGTCGTGCTCGAGCAAGGCGGCTGGGGCAAGTTCGGCGCGACTGGGAGTACACGAAAGACGAGCTCGTGAACGGCAATCCCGCGCCCGCGGACCGGCTCATGAGCGATCCGTCGCGGCAGCGGAACACGTTCCGCCGCAACGACAAGGAGAAGGCGGCGCCCGGCACGCACGCGTACGGCTGCGTCGTCGGCGGCGGCACGGTCACCTACGGCGGCAGCAGCTGGCGCCACTTGCCGTGGGAGTTCAACGAGAAGAGCCACGTCGGCGCGATCGCGGGCACGGGCCTCGAGGATTGGCCGATCACCTACGACGAGCTCGAGCCGTACTACGCGCAGGCCGAGTGGGAGATGGGCATCTCGGGGCTGCGCGTCGACTCGCCGTTCGTCGCGCCGATGTCGAAGGACTACCCGGTGCCGCCCGTGCCGCTGAAGTCCTCCGGCGCGCTGTTCGAGGTCGCCGCCGAAGAAGCTCGGGCTCACGCGTCGTGCCCGGCCCGCTCGCGATCATCACGCAGCCGTACATGGGCCGCACGGGCTGCGTGAACTGCGGCATGTGCTCGGGCTTCGGCTGCCACGTCGGCGCGCGCTCGAGCTCGGCGGTCACGATGCTGCCGCTCGCGGTCGCGACCGGCAACTGCGAGATCCGGCCGTACAGCTACGTGCGCGAGATCCCGGTCGACAAGAAGGGCCGCGTCACGGGCGCGACCTACTTCGACGCGGACAAGCGCGAGCACTTCCAGAAGGCGAAGGCCGTCGTGCTGTCCGCGAACGGCTCCGAGTCGGCGCGCCTGTTGCTGCTCTCGAAGTCGGCGAGGTTTCCCGACGGGCTCGCGAACTCGAGCGGCGTCGTCGGCAAATACCTGATGATCGGCAACGGCGCGGGCGCGAACGCGCTGTTCGAGCACGAGCTCAACGACTTCAAGGGCGTGATCTCGGGCGCCGGCATCGTCGACTACGTGCCGTCCGATCCGAAGCGCGGCTTCTACGGCGGCGGCCGGCTCACGGCGCGCGGCTTCGACACGCCGATCAGCTACGGGCTGAACGGCCTGTCGCCGGGCAGCCCGCGCTGGGGCGCGGGCTACAAGAAGGCGCTGCGCGAGGAAGCGAACCACAAGATGAACATCTCGTGCTTCGTCACGCAGCTGCCGCTCGAGACGAATCGCGTCGATCTCGATCCCGACGTGAAGGACGAATGGGGCCTGCCCGCGATGCGGATCACGACGCAGAGCCATCCCGACGACATCAAGAACATGGAGTTCTTCACGCAGAAGTCGGTCGAGATTCTCGAGGCGGCCGGCGCGAAGAAGGTCTGGGCCTCGCCCGTGCGCGACAGCCGCGGCGGCGCGCACAACCGCGGCACCTGCCGGATGGGCAACGACGCGAAGACGTCGGTCGTCGACAAGTACCACCGCGCGCACGACGTGCCGAATCTCTACGTCGTCGACGGCAGCAACTTCGTCACCGGCGGCCGCAACCACCCGACGCTCACGATCCAGGCGCTCGCGTTCCGCGCGGCGGATCATTTGGTGCGCGCGGCGAAGAAGGGCGATCTGCAGTCCCGCGTCTGACGCCGCTCCACCGCGGTGCAAGCAGGGCCGCTGCGCGCAACGGATTTTGTTCAACGCGGCGAGCCACCGAAGGGCCATGTCTGCGTGGAATGTGGCGGCGCGCACAGCGACGCCGCCGCGCGCACCGTAGATTCGTCCGCACCACGACTGCGTCGCGCCCGATGGACTTAGGCAGCCTCGCAGCAATCACGATCGTCGACGTCTACGTCGTCAGCGCTCTCGCGGCGTTCTCTCTCGCGCTGTGGGTCGCGCGGCGCTATATCGGCTGGTTGCTCAAGCTCGTGCCCTTCGGTGTCGCGGTGCTCGGCACGCTCATCACGTACGGCGCCTGGCAGCTCGGCGAGAGCATCGGCTGGGACACTCCCGGCAGCCCCGGGATCCTGATCGTGTACTTCGCGCTCGGCGGCGGCATCGCGTGCGCGGTGGCGGGCTGGATCGCGTTCTCGATCCAGCTCACACGCTGGTACCGCAGGGGCATGCGGCCGTCGGCGCCGCTGCCGGCCGATGACCAGCGCGTGCGCATCGCGCTCGCAATCGCGCTCGTCGTCGGCTCGCTGTTCTCTGCGTATCGCTACTATCGCTCGCACCAGTCCTCGCACCAAGCCGACGTCGTGCGCCTCGAGTACTCGCCGAACGGCGCCTTCCTGTACTCGTTGGATACGAGCGGCACTCTGAAGAAGTGGAACGTGCGCTACCGATACGAGGCGCGCCGTTGGCGGCTGCCGGGCGCCGACGGCGTCTCGTCGCTGCTTCCGAGCGGCGACGGCAAGACGCTCGTCGCGGTGCGCGGCAACGCGGTCAAGAGCTGGACGCTCACGGATTCGCAGGAGGCCGTGGAGAGCTCGACTCTGCCCGACGTCGTCGCGGCGGCGCCGGTCGACGGAGCCCGCTTCGTCGCGGTCGGAGCGCACGACGTCAGCCTGCGCGCGTACGCGGACGTTTCGCGCGGAGAGCGCACGACACTCTCTCACCGGAGTCGCCCTCAGCGCGTCGTCCTGCGGCGAGCGCAAGGTGGTCGTCGGCACGGACGACGCGAAGCTGCACTTCTACGCGCGTGACGTCGGCGCTCGACGAGCTCGTCACGCCGCCGATGCCGCCGCTCGAGCTGACGCCGCGGCAGATCCGCGCGGACCGCACGTGCACGCACGTGGTGGTCGCCGACGGCGATAAGAAGATGGTCGTGATCGACCTACAGAACGCTCGGCGCGACGCGGTGGCGCAGTACTGGTTGCCCGCCCAGTTCGAGGTCTCCAACGCCGGCGAGCTGTTGCTCGGCCAGGCAGGCATCACGGGCTACGAGATCGACACGCGAGCCACCGAGCCGATCTTCAATCACGGCGGCGCCATTGCGGCGCTCGCGATTTCGCCGCGCGCGGATGACTTCGCGATCGCGAACCGGCGGGAAATTTGGCTGCGCGCGGACAGCCGGCACTATGCGGCGCCCGAGGTGTGGCTCAATGGGCGCGCCGAGCTGCCCGCGCCGCTGCGGCTCGCCGTCGCGTCGATCTTTGGCGACGAGCCGACCCCCGGCTACTGACCGATCACGGAGCGGCCTTCGACTCGTCGGCGGTCTTGCAGACCTGATTTCGCGGCCGCGACCAGCTCCAGCCGTCGCTCGGCCGGCTCACGGACGAGAGCAGAGTGATGACGTTGAGGTCGGGATTGCGGTTCTTGCTGCCGGTGATCACCACCCGATCGCCGGCCTTCAGGGCGCCGTCCTCGACGTTGGCCCTGCGTAGCTGGTCGACGGCCGCCCATTCGACGCGGTACGTGGTGTCGGCCGTTTTCAGCGAGATCAACACGTGCGGGTTGCCCCACTCGACGCGCAGGATCTCGCCCTCGAACGTCGCGAACTCGCAGCGATCGTATTCCGAGTAGCCGTGATGCGCGCTCGCTGTCGAGGCGAGTGTGAGCGCCGCGAGCGCCGCGAGCGCGACCCGTGTTGCCGATCGGTTCATGGTTCGGTCCTCAATGAAGTCGCCAAAAGACTCTGTGCGCGACATCGACCGAGCGCCCCGCGGCGTCCGTCGACGTGACCGTGACCGTGTACGTCTCGCCGTCCGGCGAGACCTCCTCGACGGCGTCCGAGATTCGAGGCACTTGAGGGGAC
Source organism: uncultured Gammaproteobacteria bacterium (assembly GCA_963699925.1). Classification (GTDB taxonomy): domain Bacteria; phylum Pseudomonadota; class Gammaproteobacteria; order Steroidobacterales; family Rariloculaceae; genus FEN-1219. Next base: position 41,156 of record CAVOVT010000006.1, read on the forward strand.
CGTTGTTCCTTCCACGTGAAGGCCATCTCGATCCGCCGCGGACCGGCGCGCCGGCATTTGAACGACGACGACCTGCGCCCGCTGTTCGCGCACCTGTTCACCGGCCGCAGACGCCCTCGAAGGACCTAGCCGTAGTTGGATGGCGAGACTCCGAAGCACTGCTTGAATGCCGTGCTGAAGGCCGCCGCGCTCTCGTAGCCGACCGCGTGCGCAACCTCGCCGATGCTCTTCCCCTGCGCGAGCAAAGACAGCGACGTGAGCAAGCGGCTCTGGCGCCGCCACGCCGCGAGACTCAAGCCCGTCTCCTCTGCAAACATGCGTTCGAACGTGCGCAGGCTCGCGCCGCCGATTTCGGCTGCGACGATCTCGACGGCGCGCGCGTCGCTCGGGTTCGATGCGAACCAGTCGGCGAGCTTGCGCGCGCGCTCGTGGCGCGGCCGCGGCAGCGAGAACGACTCGGGCTTCGCGGCGGGGAGAATCTCCTCGAGCAGCGCCAGCGCGTGTGCGTGCCGCGTTCCGCGCTCCGACGCTCGCGGCGTCGCGCACAGGAACAAGATCAGCTCGCGCGCGAGGTTGTCGAGGCCGAGAACTTGCGGATCGGAGTCCGTGCGCAACGTGCCCGGCTCGAAGTACAGCGCGTGCAAATAGAACCGTCGCGGGGAATAGATCGAGTGCTCGATGCCGGCCGGCAGCCAGAGCCCCTTCAGCAACGGATGCACGACGTAGACCGTGTCGGTCTCGACGACGGCCGCGGACTCGGAGATCAGCGCCAGCTGGTCCCGGTCGTGTGAGTGGCGAGGGATCCGGCCGCCGAGCGGATAGCCCTCGACGTAGGACCGCAATGTCTCGATCGTGCTCATTCGTCAGCGTAGCGTGTCAGCGCGCCTCGTACTGCAGCGCGCAGGCGATGTTGTCCTCGGTGTCCGCGAATTCGAGCACCTGGCCGACGTGCGGGATGTCGATCACCGCCGACCGCAGCTTGCCGCCGGCCGCCTCGATCGCGGCGGCAATTTCGCCGATCGAATCGACGCTGATCGTCACGCGAAACGCGTTGATCGGCCCCTGCGCCGCGGGCCCGCTCCGCTTCGCGATCAGGCCCTGCGAGACGCCGCGGTCGACCGGCGGCCCGGTTTCGATGAGATAGAAGTCGGGCGGGCCAGCCACCTCGAAACGCCAAGCGAAGACCTTCTCGTAGAACTTACGTGCGCGCTCTACGTCGTTCGCAAATATCTCGAAATGTGCGATGTGGTTAGTCATTTCGGGCCCCTGAATTCGACCGACGGGCAGCGTAGCATCGTCGTGTGCTCGAAAGTCCGACAGAGTTTTTCGGAATTCCGACGAATCGTCGAGCGTCGATTGCGTTGATGCCAGACCTAGCCCCGGGAGGGTGATATGGACAGAAGAATTCTCGGTATCGTGCTCGTGGTGATCGGCGCTGTGCTGCTCTACTTCGGCTATCAAAAGACCGGAGCGGTGACCGAGCGCGCGAAGCAGACGATCACGGGAGACTACACCGACCGAACGATGTTCTATCTGATCGGCGGCGCGGCGGCCGGAATCGCGGGCATTGCGATCATCGCGCTCGGCGCGAGGCGCTGATCGCAGCCGTTCAACGCGCGCGCCGCGATGCGGCGGCTGCACCTCGAACTACAATGCCGCGATGGAACAGACCATCGCGGCTCCCGTCCCGGCCGCCGAGCTCACCGCGGACGACGTGGAAACCTGCGTGCGCGTGCTGCGCGCGATCGAAGCCGACCGCTCGCACCTCACGCGGCTCGATCGAGAGAAGCGCCGCGAGTTGCTGACGCTCGCCGGGCTCGTCGCAAAACCCGAGCGGCGCGATCTCGTCCGGATGGCCAAGGCGTTTCGGCGCGCCGAGCGCGATGCCGCGAAGGCGCACGACCGCGACCTGATCGAGCGCGCGGCGCTGCGCTTGCAGCGCAAATCTTCCGTCTATGCGCCGCTGAAGCTCGAGCCGCCCAAGCCCGAGGACCTCGACGAGCGTGCGGCGCTCAAGCACGAGCGCGCCTGCTACGTCTGCAAGCAGCCGTTCGCGAAGGTGCATCGCTACTACGACTCGATGTGCGAGCTTTGCGGCGACTTCAACTACGCGAAGCGCGAGCTCACGGCCGACCTCGACGGGCACTACGCGCTCGTGACCGGCGCGCGCGTGAAGATCGGCTACCAAGCGGCGCTCAAGCTGTTGCGCGCCGGCGCGTCACGTCATCGCCACGACGCGCTTCCCGGTCGACGCCGCGAGCCGCTACGCGCAGGAGCCCGACTTCGGCGCGTTCCGCGAGCGTCTGCAGATCTACGGGGTCGACCTGCGCCACACGCCGAGCGTCGAGCTGCTCGCGCAGTTCCTCGCCGCGCGGCTGCCGCGCCTCGACCACATTCTCAACAACGCGTGCCAAACCGTGCGCCGGCCGCCGGGGTTCTTTCGCCACTTGCTCGAGCGCGAGATCGGCGCCGTTCGGCGCGCTGCCCGAGGCCTCGCGGCGCGTGCTCGCGCAGCAGAGCGAGCTGCACGCGATGCTGGCCGGCGCGCGCGAGCGCGGCGGCACCGCTCTGTTGGCTCGCGGCCTCGCGCAAGGCGAAGGCTTGGTCCGCAGCGCCGAGCTCTCGCAGCGCCGCTACATCGATGAAGACTTGCGCGCGGGCGAGGAGCTGTTTCCGCGGCAGCGCTACGACGAGGATCTCCAGCAGGTCGATCTGCGCGAGGTGAACAGCTGGCGCTTGCGCCTCGACGAAGTGGAAACGCCGGAGCTGCTCGAGGTGCAGCTCGTCAACGCGATCGCGCCGTACGTGCTGAACGCGCGCCTGAAACCGCTGATGCATGCGCACGCCCGAGCGCCACAAGCACGTCGTGAACGTGAGCGCGATGGAAGGCCAGTTCTATCGCACGACGAAGACGGACAAGCATCCGCACACGAACATGGCGAAGGCGGCGCTCAACATGATGACGCGCACGAGCGCGCCCGACTTCGTGAAGGACGGCATCCACATGAACGCGGTCGACACGGGCTGGGTGACGGACGAGGACCCGGCGGTGCACGCGCTGCGCAAGGCCGAGCAGGGCTTCTCGCCGCCGCTCGACGTGATCGACGGCGCGGCGCGGATCGTCGACCCGATCTTCGTCGGCCGGCTCACGGGCGAGCACGTTTGGGGACAGTTCCTGAAGGACTACAAGCCCGCGCCCTGGTGAGGCGCGCGCGCTCGAGCGGCGCCGCCGGCGGCCGCGCAGCAGGAACTCGGCGGCGTCGCCTCGGTCTAGTGGCTTCGTCGCCCCGGGGATCTCTCGGCAATGCGGCTCTGGCGCTCCGGCATTGGCTTGTCGCTTCTGGTCCATGCGCTGGTCCTCTGCGGCTTGCTGCGAGCTTTCTGGGGCACGCCGAAGCGCTCGGCGGCCCCGGCGCTGCAGGCCGCGATCGTTTGGCTCGCTCCGGAGCCGGCTCCGTCCGCGCCGGAAGAGGGACCTGCGCCGGCGGGCGCTGCCGCCGGATTGGCAGGCGCCTCTCGGCGCGAAGACGCCCCGGCGCGCGCGCGGCGTTCCGTGCCCGAGAACCGCACGGCGCCAAAGGCCGCAATCACGCCGTCCGCCCCGTCGCCCGGCGAGGCGCGCGCCGCGGCGCCGAGTGGTCCTTCCGCTTCCGAGCTCGTCGAAGCGCGCCGACGCGCAACCGTCGCCGTTCTCAAGGACGGCGCTCGCGCCGACGCGCGCCGCTCGTTTTCTTTCCCCGGGACGATCGCGCAGCAACGCGCTTTCGACGAGTCGGAGCGCCTGCGCCGCCGCGAGCGCGGCCTTGGGCCGCCGCTCACCGTGTTCGATTCGCCCGCCAGGGGACGCGCGGCGCTGCCCGAAGAACCCACAGGCCCTTACGGCGTGCACTGGGTCTCCGACGACTGCTATGTCTTCCGCGAGCCGCTGGACCGCTTCATCTTGCCGGGCTTGTTCGTCGAGCCGATCACGTGCACGCGGCGGTTGGGGCGCACCGACCTCTTCCTCACGGCCAAACCGTCGTACCTGATGGGCGACGAGGAGCGCGCGAGGGTCGACGCCGAGACGCGGCGACGCGAACGTCTGCGCCGGCCCACGACCGGCGCCATCATGCCGCTCGAAAAGGACTAGGGTGCAAGCCGCTGCTAGAATCCGCGCCGACCAACAACCAAGACAGCCGACGGTGGGGGGCCGCGTTCACGCGGCGCGAACGCACGATGTCGCTGACGCCCGGCACGCGCCTGGGTCCATATGAGGTTGCCGCCTTGATCGGGGTTGGCGGCATGGGCGAGGTTTACCGCGCGACGGACACGAACCTGAAACGCCAGGTCGCGCTCAAGATCCTCCCCGAAGACCTCGTCACCGACCCGGGCCGGCTTGCGCGCTTGCAGCGCGAGGCCGAGCTGCTCGCCGCGCTCAATCACGCGAACATCGCGCACATCTATGGGCTCGAGCGCAGCGGCGCAACGACCGCGCTCGTGATGGAGCTCGTCGAGGGCGATCTCGCTGAGCCAGCGCATCGCGGAGGGCCCAGTGCCGGTGCGCGAGGCGCTCGCGCTCGCAAGCCAAATCGCCTCCGCGCTCGAGGCCGCGCACGAGCGCGGCATCATCCATCGCGATCTCAAGCCCGACAACATCAGAGTCACAGCCGACGGCACGGTCAAGGTGCTCGACTTCGGCATCGCGAAGGCGCTCGACCCGCAGGCGAGCGGGGCCGCCGCGGGCGGCGGCGCTCACGACGCCCGCGATGACGGGGGTCGGCCTCGTGCTCGGCACCGCCGCCTACATGTCGCCCGAGCAGGCGCGCGGCAAGCCCGTCGACAAGCGCGCCGACATCTGGGCGTTCGGCTGCGTGCTCTACGAGATGCTGACGGGCCGACCGTTGTTCTTGGGCGACGACGTCACGACGACGCTCGCGCGCGTGCTCGAGCGCGAACCCGAGTTGAGCACACTGCCCGGCGGCGTCTCGGCCGCGGTGCGCCGCACGCTCGAGCTGTGCCTCAAGAAAGATCCAAAGGAACGCATCGCCGACATCCGCGACGTGAAGCTCGCGCTCGGCGGCGCGTTCGACACCGATGCCGGCGCGTCGCCGCACGCTCGGCCGCGCTCGCTGACGCGCTTCGTGCAGCTTGCCGCAGCGGTAGCCGTCGGGGCCGTGCTCACCGCGCTCGCGGCGGTGGCGCTGCGGCCCGCTGCGCCGACACCGTCGCCCATCAGCCGCTTTCCCGTCCGGCTGCCGGACGATGTGCGGCTCCTCGTGCCCGGTCTGCGCATGCTCGACATCTCGCGCGACGGTCAGTCGATCGTGCTCAACACGAGCGTTGGGCTCTACGTGCGTGCGCTCGGCGAGATCGAGGCGCGCGCGATCCCCGGTACGAGCGCAGCCGACATGGCCCAGCCGTTGTTCTCGCCGGACGGCTCTTCCGTCGCGTTCCTGCGCGGACGCGGCGAAATAGAACGCATATCGTTGTCCGGGGCCCGCTCGGCGAGTCTCGGCCGATTCGACTCGAACTACGTGCCCACGATGAGCTGGTCGCGCGACGGCTCGATCTTGCAAGCGCAGCCGGAAGGCGTCTTTCGTATCCCGGCGAATGGCGGCACACCGGAGCTCGTCGTGCCTGCGCGCGACGCCGAGCGTATCTACACACCGCAGCTCCTGCCCGACGGGGATTCGGTTCTGTTCACGACCTTCGCGACGCCTGCGAGCGAGGCGGGGGACATCGTCGTTGCATCGCTCGCGACCGGAAAGCGCACCATGCTCTCGACGGGCGTCGACGCGCGCTACGTCCCGTCCGGCCACCTCGTTTTCGCGACTCGGAACTCCCTGATCGCGGCGCCGTTCGACCCACGCACCCTCACGATTACGGGCAACGCGGTGCCCGTCGTGCAAGGCGTGATGCAGAGCGCGTTCGGCATCGCGCAGTACGCCGTCGCCGACAACGGCACGCTCGTCTATGTCCGCGGTCAGGCGGTCGGCACGTTCGACGCGATGACTCTGTCCTGGATGACGCGCGAAGGTCTGGAAGTGCCGGCAGGGCTTCCACCCGGCAACTACAGCTACGCGCGCGTCTCCCACGACGGCCGACGGATCGCCGTGAGCATGCGCGACGAAACGGGAAATACCGACATCTGGACGTCGGACGTCGACCGCCCGGTGCTGAGCCGAATCACGACGTCGCCCGGTGCCGATCAGTGGCCTATGTGGTCGCCCGACGACCGGCGGCTAGTGTTCTCCTCGGCGGAGACGCGGAGCATCGCATGGACGGCCGCGGACGGCACCGCGGCCATAGAGCCGCTGATCAAGATGCAGACGGGATTCATGGTTCCCGGCAGCTGGACGCCGGACGGCAAGACGTTCGTGTTCACTTACGGCGCGGGGACCGCACAGCCGAAAATCGGCCTGCTCACGATCGAGCCCGATGCCTCCGGCGAGAGATCGTGGAGGAGCCTCATCGATCGCCCGACCGGCGCTTCCGCCGTCAACATCTCGCCGAACGGCGAGTGGATCGCGTATCACACGGACGACTCGGGGCAGTATGGCGTCTACATAGAGCGCTTCCCAAAGCTCGGCGAGCGTCACTTGATCTCCGATCAGCGCGGCGGATGGGGTGCGATCTGGTCGAAGGCCGGCGACGAGGTTTTCTACAGACGGCTCGGCGACGGCGCGATGATGAGCGTGCCGATTCAGACGTCCCCGACACTGACGATCGGGACGCCGCGCGTCCTGTTCGAGAACCGCGGCTTCGCACCACTCACGACACCGCTGCGGGGCGCAGGATCGGCGCGCAGCTGGGACCTCGCGCCCGACGGCCGGTTCTTGATGATCAAGTCGCCGTCCGTCGGGAACAGCAACGATGTCGTCGTCGTGCAGAACTGGTTCGAGGAGCTCAAGAGGCTCGCGCCGCCGCGCAAGTAGCCAACGCGAGTGCGAGCAGGCGACCGGCGCGGATAGATGTCCTCAGCGAGGCCCGAGCCGATGCACGAACGCGCCGGTTTACTCTTTCAGGGCCGCGAACGGCGCGCGCGCGAATACGACGCGACCGCCCACCATCGTGAGCAGCGGCTTCATCTGCTTGAGCTCTTCGTCGGAGATCGTGAGGAACGGCTTGTCGAGCACGACGAGATCCGCGAGCTTACCGACCTCGATCGAGCCGAGACTCTTCTCCTCGAAGTTGAACCACGCATTCGTCAGCCGTATAGAGCCGGAGCGCGTCCTTGCGGCCGATCTGCTCGCCGGGCAGCAGCAGATCGCCGCCCGCGTCCTTGCCCGTCGTCATGAAATAGATAGCCAGCCACGGATTCAGCGCGCCGACGACGTCGGAGTCGGTGCCGGCGCCCATCTTGATGCCGCTCGCGAGCAAGGTCTTGAACGGCGGGCCCGCCTTCCAGCTCGAGTAGTCGTTGCGGATGTAGTCGTGATCCTGCACGCGCACGCCGACGCCGATCGCCTTGAGGCGCTCGATCTGGTCGGGCGTGATCTCGAACACGTGCTCGAGCGTCCAGCGCAGGTCGCGCACCGGCGTCTTCGCTGCCACGCGCTCCATGATCTTGATGTAGCGCTCGATCTCGTCGTGCCGAATCGTGTGCTGCGAGAGCGCCCAGCCCGCGTCGGCGATCCGCTGGTAGACGGTATACACCTCTTCGTCCGTTGCGCCGCCCGCGATGACCTGCTCGCCGAAGCGCACGGCCTTGTACATGTCGTCGCCGAGACCTTGCGTCGCGTTCGCGATCCGCGCGGTGGCCGAGTGGATGTCGTTCTGGTCGCGCGTGTCGCGGTGGTCGTATTGAATGCGCAGGCGCAGCGGCAGCTTGCCGGCGCGCCAGAAGTACTCCGCGATCGCAAGATTCGGCCGATCGGCCGCCGTCAGAGTGCGCGCCGAGCCAGTCGCAGCACGCATGATCGACGACGGTCGTGAGCCCGAGCGAGGTCGCGTAGTTCATGTAGTCCGGGAAGCGGCGCTTCATGCGCTCGACGCTCGCCGAGCGCAGCACGAACGTGAGGCCCGCGCCGTCGGGCGCGACGTCGCCGGCTTCCGAGGTCGCGATGCCGGCGGCGGCGAGCGCCTTGCGGCCGGCGTCGTTCACGACTCCGCGCGTCGAGTAGCCGACCTGCATGTAGACGGGGTGGTCGGGCACGGCCGCACTGAGCTCTTCGCGCGTCGGCATGCGCCGTTCCTTGAACTGGATCGGCGTCCAGCCGCCGATCGCGGTGACCCACTCGCCCGGCTCGCCTTTCTTCGCGGCGGTCGCGAGCGCGGCCTGTAGCTCGCGGATCGACGCGGCGGCCTCGAGACCTTCGACGAACGGGCCCGGCGCCTGCGCCGTGCGCACGAAGTGCGTGTGGCCGTCGATGAGACCCGGAATCACGGTGCGGCCGCCGAGATCGACGAACCTCGTGCACGGCTCCTTGCGGACCGACGGCCTCGCCGACCGTGATGATTCGCTTGTCGCGGATGCGGACGGTGCTCACTGTGCTGTCCGCGGCATCCATCGTGAGGATCGTGCCGTTGGTCAGCACCCAGTCGCGGCCGCCGGGACACGAATCCGCGGCGCGAGCCGCGTCAGCGGAGCCGACGAACGCGAGACAGACGAGCGCTCGCCACGCGATCCGGCGCCGCCACGACGACGGTCGCATGCTGTCACTGCCCCGGCGGTCGCGGCTGCCCGGAAGACGACGTGCCGCCGCCCGGGAACTGCTGGAACGCGGAGTCGACGCCGCCGTTCTCGAATTTGTGGTCGGGGGCGGCCGAGCGAGCGGTCGGCTTCACGTTCTCGTCGAACGCCTTCAAGACCGCCTGGACTTCGGCGACGGCGGAGTTGTAGCGGGTCACGAGCAGCGTCTTCATCAGCGGCGGCGCATCGTTCCCGCCGGCCGCCAAGAGCTCCTTCTTGAGGCAGTCCGCGTAGACCGTCATCGCGTCGTGGTAACGCTGGACGTCCTCGAGAATCTCCTTCTGCTTGCCCCCGACGTCTTTCGCGGCCGGCACGGCCGCGAGCGGCGGCATCTCGCAGGCCGCCACGGCGCGAGCGCCGAGCAACGCGAACCCGACGGTCAGACCGAGAATCGCCGCACGGCGCGTGCATGCGCGGGCGAGCACTTGATTATGGCTAAACATGCATGAGCCCCCTCGCAAGTCGCGCGAGCTTAGCAGCACTGGGCGAGCGGTGACGAGGGCTCCGCCGAGCCGAACCGGTCAGCACGGCGGCGACGCAAGGCCGCCGCGGTTCTCGTTTGACCTCGACCATCGGTGGGAACACTCTATCGGTCGCCGCGCGACGCGCGACATGACCGGTACCCAGACCGATGTGTCGTTCCTTCCCAATCGCTGCAGCCCTCCTCGTCATCGCGACAACGCTGTCGGCCGCACGCCCAGGTCCCGGCGTCTCCACGGGCTTCCGAGCCGACGGCGCCTAGCGGCATCGACGAGATCGTCGTCACGCGGCAGCGGCTCAGCAGCATGAGACGCGAGCTCGAACGGGCTCAGGAAGACCTGTACAAGCTGTTCAACGCGAACACCAGCGACCACGAGCTCGACATGCATTGCCACCAGGAAATGCCGACGGGCTCGCGAATCTCGCGGCGCGTCTGCCGGCCGCAGTTCGTCGACAACGCGACGACGCAAGGCGCCTCGGATCTGCTGAGCTACTTGTACAGCCAGTGCCAGCCCGCCCCCCCGAGCTTCGCATGCCCCGTTGCAAGCGTGACGCTCGAAATGGGCGCGGTCGTCGCCCAAGAACCCTTCGACAAGCTGCGCTACATGGCCAAGCGCCTCGACGACGAGATGCTGCGCCTCGCCCACGAGAACCCCGACGTCGCGAAAGCCCTAGCGGACTATCAAGCGAAAGACCGCGCCTACCACGACGCGTTGAGCGCGCAAACGAAGAAGTGATCGGGCTCGTCCGGGACGCGACGGCGATCCGCCGCGTGTCGTAACCTTGCCGCCGACATGACGAGCGATCGATCGAGCGCGTGGCGCCGCTGGGTTCGGCATCCGCAGACCACCCTGCTGCGCAAGGCGCTGTTCCAAGTGCATCTCTGGGCCGGGATCGGCCTCGGCCTCTACATCATCATGATCAGCGTAACCGGCAGCGTGCTGGTCTATCGGAACGAGCTCAACGTCGCCACGACTCGGACGCCGATCGTTTCGAACGCCACCGCGCCGCGGCTGGATGATGCCGAGCTGTCCGCAGCGGTGGTGCACGTGTACCCCGGCTACCAGATCGAGCGACTCGCTCGCGCGCGCGATCTCGATGAGGCCGTCGGCGTCTGGATGCATCGCGGCGGGGATTCGAAGGTACGGCTGTTCGATCCGCGCAGCGGCGCCGACGTGGGGCCGTTCAAGCCCTGGGGCCTCGCCGTGGTCGACTGGATCGCGACGCTGCACGACAACCTCTTCGCCGGAGCCGTCGGTCGGACGCTGAATCTATTCGGCGCGATCGCCACCGTCTCGCTCGCCCTCACGGGGCTCACGATCTGGTGGCCCGGCCTCGAGCGCTGGCGCCGAAGCCTCGTGGTACGCCGCGGCGTCGGCTGGAAGCGTTTCATCTGGGAGCTGCACGGCGTGATCGGCTTTTGGAGCTTCGCGTTCATCCTCGTGTTCGGCCTGAGCGGCATCTATCTCTGCGCACCCGAGCAGGTCCAGGCATTCGCCGATTGGCTCGAGCCGCAGACCGACGCGAACGCGGGGCATCGGTTCGTCGACGACGGCGCTGTACTGGCTCGCGTATCTGCACTTCGGCCGCATCCTGGGCATCGGCATCCCGTGCGCGGGGCCCGGTTTCTGCGACCAGGCGACGAAGGCGGTTTGGGCGCTGTTCGGCCTGGCTCCCGCGGCCACGTTCGTGACGGGCACGATCATGTGGTGGAACCGAGTGCTACGGCCGTGGCTCGAAAGGTCAGCGAAATCGAGAACGCGCCCGTGAGGCCGAATGAACGTCAGCCATCACGCACTACCGTGCGCCGGGCGCGGTGCTGCGCCGCCGTGTGCGTCGCGATGGCGCTCGCCGCCTGCGGCGGCGGGGGTGGGGGCGGAGGTGGCGGCGGCGGCAACCTCGGCGCTCCGGCGCTGCCCGTCAGGCTCGTCTACGCATCGACCTACCTATCGGCCTCGAGCTCCACGACGGGCGGCGGCATCTATGCTTTCCGGTTCGATCCGAACAGCGGCCGGCTCTCGGTCGTCAGCAACACGCCGTTCGGACCGGAAACGGCCGGCGCGCCGCTCGCGATCAGCCGCGACGGAAAGTTTCTCTATTCGATCGACTTCGCGACGAACCAAGCCGCTCTAGCCGCGTTCGCGATTCAGGCGGACGGCTTTCTCGGGAGCGTTCCGGCCGCACCGTTCGATACGGGCGATCCGATCGTGACGCTCGCGACCGATCCCGCCGCAGACTTCCTCTACGCGGTCGCGATGTCGGGTGACCTGAAGGTCTACTCGATCGACGCGGCAACGGGGGCGCTCACGGCGCGATCCACCGTCAGCGCGCCGGCCGCCGGCGGCAACCTGCTGATCGCGCCCGACGGACGCTTCATCTATGACACCACGGCCAATGGGATTTACGAATTCTCGATCGACGCGGCAACCGGCGCTCTGACGCAGCTCGCGGGCAGCCCCGTCGCGTATCACATCGTGCCAGGGCCGGGCGCGATTCACCCTTCGGGGAAGTTTCTCTACGTCACGAACGCCGATCCGGCGCTGACGGAGAGCGCGCAGCTCTCGGCGTGGTCCATCGATTCGCAGACCGGGGAGCTCGCCGCGATCTCGCTCTCGGCCGCGGCCGTTACCGCGGCACCGCAACAGTCCGTGACGATCGACGGCTCCGGTCAATACGCGATCGTGACGACCGCGGTCTCGGCCGGAAGCACCGCGGGTTGCTTCTACGAAGCCGGCATCGACGCGAGCACCGGCGCGTTGACGCCCGTTTCCACCGTCGGCAACCCGATCGACTGTGGACCGATCGCCGCGGATGCGTCCTACAATTTCTTGTACGACGGCTCGAGCGGCGTGGCCGTGTATCTACTCAGTCAGCAGGGCGTGCCGCAGCTCGTGACGGCCGGCGTGCTGCTCGGCCTGCGCGTGACGAGCATCGCCGCGGTCCGCTGAGCGGCGCGGCTCACGGTTGACGTCGGTCGCGATCGGACGCGCGCAGCTCGAACCACATCGCGTTCAAGACGCCGAACAGCAGCGCGAGCCCGAGCCCCAAGATCCATGCGAAATACCACATCGTTCTCTCCGGCTCAGTACGACGCCAGCTTCTTGCGCACGTGCTCGAGCGTGATCGTGCCGCGCAGCACATAGAACACCCAGCTCGTGTAGATCAACACGATCGGCAGGAACAGCAGCGTCGCGAGCAACATGATGAAGAGCGTGTGCCGGCTGCTCGACGCATCCCAGACCGTGAGGCTTGCGCCCGGCGTCGTCGACGACGGCAGCAGGAACGGAAACAGCGCGAAACCCGCCGTGAGAATCACGCCCGCCACCGCGAGCGCGCTCGCGATGAACGCGAGGCCCGGTCGAGCCGCGCGCTGCAGAACGAACATCGCAAACACTCCTAGGTACACGACCATCGGCGCCAGCCAAAACGCGGGCCGCGCGGCGTACCCGCCGAGCCAAGCTCCTGCCGCTGTCTCCACCGTCTTGCGCAGCGGATTCGACGGGCCCGCCGCATCGAACGCGCCCGTGATCGTGAAACCTTTGAGAGACATGAGCCAGACGCCGGCCGCCGTGAACGCGACGAGCAGCACGGCGGCCGCAATCGAGGCCGCGCGGCGTGCTCGCGCGGCCATCGGCTCGCCGACTTTCAGCGCGGCATAGGTCGCGCCGTGCATCGTGAGCATCGCGAGGCTCGCGACGCCCGAGAGCAGCGCGAACGGATGCAGCAGATCGACGAACGCGCCCGTGTACACGGGCCGGCCGAGATCGTCGATGTGGAACGGCACGCCGAGGAACAGGTTGCCGAACGCGACGCCGAACAGCAGCGAGGGCACGGCGCCCGAAACGAACAGGGCCCAATCCCACGAGCTCCGCCAGCGCGCGTGCTCGAGCTTGTTGCGGAAGAAGAAGCCGACGGGTCGAAGGATCAGCGCGAGCAGCACCAGCAGCATCGCGAAGTAGAGGCCCGAGAACGACGCGGCGTAGAGCAGCGGCCACGCCGCGAACACCGCGCCGCCGCCGAGGATCAGCCACACCTGGTTGCCGTCCCAGACGGGCTCGATCGACTCGAGCACCGCGCGGCGCTCGTCGTCGTCGCGCCCGAGCCAGCGAAACAGCGCCGCGACGCCGAGATCGAAACCGTCCATCACGGCGAAGCCGATCAAGAGAGCGCCGAGCAGGAGCCACCAGATCACGCGCAGCGTTGCGTAGTCGAGCATGCCGATATCCTCAGTGCGCCGCCCGCGGCGCGCGCTCGCCGTTCGGCTCGGCCGGCGGCCAGTAGCCCAGGCCGTCGGGCCCGAGCCGGATCGTCCGCGCCATCAAGAAGCCGTCGACGATCGCGAGCGCGGTGTAGAACACGACGAAGCCCGTGAGCGACAGCGCGACGTTGCTCGGCGCGGTCACCGACACGCCGAGAAAAGTCGGCAGCACGCCCTCGATCGCCCACGGCTGGCGGCCGTACTCCGCGACGATCCAGCCGAGCTCGATCGCGACCCACGGCAACGGCAGCGCGCAGAACGCCGCTCGCAAGAACCATCGGTACCGGTCGAGCTTCTGCACGGCCGACAGCCAGAATGCGAAGCCGAACATCGCGATGAACGTGAAGCCGAGCAGCACCATCACGCGGAACGACCAGAAGAGGACCGGCACGTTCGGGATCGTCGACACCGCGGCGACTTCGAGCTGCGCGGGCGTCGCGGCGGCGGGGTTGTCGGTTTGCTCGAGCAGCAGCAGCCCGTAGCCCAGGTCCGCCTTGTGCGCCTCGAACAGCGTCTTCGCGTCCGCGTCGGCCGGATTGCGGCGCAGCCGCTGTAGCGCCGCGTGCGCCGTGATGCCGCTCGCGATCCGCGTGCGCGCCTCGGCGAGCAGGTCGTCGATGCCCGGAACCTCGCGATCGAGCGAGCGCGTCGCGATCAGTCCGAGCACCCACGGAATCTTGAGCTCGGCGTGGGTCTTGTGCGCGGAGAGATCCGGGATACCGAAGATCGTGAAGCCCGCGGGCGCCGGCTCCGTCTCCCACATCGCCTCGATCGCGGCGATCTTCATCTCCTGGTTCTCGGTCGCGGTGTAGCCGGATTCGTCGCCGAGCACGACGACCGACAGCGCCGATGCGAGCCCGAAGCTCGCGGCCACGGCCATCGAGCGCTGCGCGAGGTCGCGGTTGCGGCCGCGCAGCAAGTACCACGCGGAGATCGCGAGCACGAACATCGCGCCGGTGACGTAGCCCGCCGCGACCGTGTGCACGAACTTCGATTGCGCGACGACGTTGAACAGCACGTCCCAGAACGACGTGAGCTCCATCCGCATCGTCTCGTAGTTGAACTCGGCGCCGACCGGGTGCTGCATCCACGCGTTCGCGATCAGGATCCAGAGCGCGGACAGGTTCGAGCCGAGCGCGACGAGCACGGTCACGACGAGGTGCCCGACTTTCGAGAGCCGGTCCCAGCCGAAGAAGAACAGCCCGACGAACGTCGACTCGAGAAAGAACGCCATCAGGCCTTCGATCGCGAGCGGCGCGCCGAAGATGTCGCCGACATAGTGCGAGTAGTAGGCCCAGTTGGTGCCGAACTGGAATTCCATCGTGATGCCGGTTGCGACGCCCATCGCGAAATTGATGCCGAACAGCACGCCCCAGAACTGCGTCATGCGCTTCCAGACTTCGCGGCCCGTCATCACGTACGTGGCTTCCATGATCGCGAGGATCATCGAGAGGCCGAGCGTGAGCGGCACGAACAGGAAGTGGTACAGCGCCGTCAGCGCGAATTGCAGGCGCGAGAGGTCTACCAACGTCATGTCGATCATCGCGGGGATTCCGTGGCGGATGGCTGAGACGCGGTCGACTGGACGGCCAGATGCTCGTCGACGAGCCGCGGCGTCACCTGGGGCTCGTGAGCGGCGGAGAAGAACGCGGACTTGATGACGAGCAGCGCGACGAGCTTGAGCAAGAGCGCCGTGCCGAGGGAATACGCGAGCCAACGCCGCCAGCCTGGGGCGCGTTCACCATGGGCCTCGAACTGCGTCCCGCCGCCGAGCAATGCGCGCTCCTCAGGTCGCTCGCAGCGGCCGACGATCGGCCGCGCCTCGCGCGCAAATTAAGCCTTCGCCGTGTGGCTGTCGATACTCGTCGCCGCCGGGCCTGCACCCCCGGCGGCTTCAGAGACAAAGCCACGACCGCTGGCGCAGCATGGCCGACCTCCCGACTGAGCTAGGATGCCAGACTCGACCAGCGGAGAAACGAGATGATTCGACCCGCCGCAGTTTTTGGCGCCTTGCTTGCGTGCTTCGCCACGACCGCGCTCGCACAGAGCGGCGCGCCGAGAGCGCCTCAGGCGCAGCCGACGCGCCCGCCCGTGTTCTTCAGCGAAGGCTGGAAGGCACTCGCCACGCCGCCCGACGAGCACGGCGCGTGGCCCGCCTCGCAGGGCGCAGTCGCGACCTCGAACCTCGAGCTTCGACTGCACGGCGCTTCGGCGAAGGAGATCCAGCTCGTCGCGGTGCGCGGGTCGTCCGATCTCTATCCGCTCAACCTCTGGAACGGGACGACGACGTCGCCGAGCGCGGCGACGCTGCGCGACCGCGAGCGCTTCGTCGATCTCTCGAGCCCGCTCGCCAAGATCCGCTGGGTCGTGCGGACGTCGGGGTTCCACCAGATCCGGCCGGTGCTAGAGCTCGCCGACGGCACGTGGCTCGTCGGCGACCGCACGACGGGCCCCTTCTCCGACTTCAACCAGGCCGACGTCACGATCGCGGACGTGCGCTGGCTCAAGCTCGACATCGATCGCGTCGTGACCGTGGGCACCTGGGTCGAGCATCCCGATCTCACGAAGGTCGACTCGGTCGGATTCGCGGACTTGCTGCCGGGCAGCGGCCACGGCCCGGGCGGCTACGTGAACGTCGGCCGGATCGAGGTCTACGGGGACGCCGTCAAGCGCTAGCGCGGCGTTACCCTTATATCGGGGTGGCGAGGTCGGGTCGAAGGCCTCGATGCGGACCTGCGGGACAAGCCGGGCAGACTCGTCGGTCAAAGAAAAAGCGCCGGCGATTGCTCGCCGGCGCCTTCATCTCGCGAAGATCGAGAGACTAGCTGCTACTGGAACCTGAAGTTGAACTGCACGCCGCCCTCACGCGGACGACCGACGGTCGCGAAGTCGAAGCCCCAGATGCCGTCGAAGAAGCCCGAGTTGATCAATTGCTCGTTCGTGAGATTCGTGCCGAATACCGCGAGACTCCACTTCCCGCCGCCCGGGTTGTACTGCATACGCAGATTCACGACGCCCTGGCCGCCGCTCTCGGAATAGCTCGCGGGGAGCCCCCAGAAGTCCGTGCGGAGGAACGGCAGGAACCGCCAGAAGGTGCTTTGGTAAAGATAATCGACCCGCGTCACGATCGACGCTCCCTGGTGCAGACTCGCCGTGTACTGGATGCCGGCGCTGCCGGTGTGCTTCGGCGCCTGCTGGAACTCGGTATTCAAGTTCGATCCCGAGAGTCCCCGGCGCGATGTCCGTGTACTTGGCGTCGAGGTAACCGAGGTTGAGGTTGAACAGCCACTTCTCGGTTGGAACGATGATCATCTCGATCTCGGCGCCTTGGGCCAGCGCGGCGCCGATGTTCGTCGTCAGCAACTGCGGAAGCAGCTCGCCGTTCGGGCCGAACACCCTGCCGAGCGCCTGAATGTCTTCCCAATCCGTGTGGAAGATCGTCGCATTGAGTCGCAAGTGCTTGTTCGCGAGGTCCGAACGCACGCCGATCTCCGTGTTCTTCAGGAACTGCGGCTTGTAAGGGGATACCGCCTGCGCCCCCGCGCCGTTCGTGTAGGCGCTTGCGCCGCCCGAGTTGAAGCCCTCGGAGTAGCCGATGTAGCCCATCACGTCCTTCGTGAACTGGTCCTGGACGGAAAACCGGTACGTGTTCTTATCGAAGCTCGACGGCGTCGAGGCAATGCCGACCGCGCTACCCTCGTAGACGTTGCCGATGAACCGGTCGTTCGGGCTCGCCGGGCGCGGCCCGGTGACTCCCGGGACGAACGCGAGCGGCTGCGTGTTGTCGTCCTGCTTGTGATGCCGCATTCCGATCGTCATGTCGATCTTGCTTCGTCAGCGAGATCGTCGCCTCGCCGAACGCGGCCCAACCGTTCTGCGTCGGCGCGGGTGAGCCTGTCGTAACGGCCGGCGCCACCGATCGCATTTGCATAGACGTCTTGGCAGTCCGCGAGAGGACCTCCAGCCGCCGGAGGATGCGGGTCGGCGTGATGGACCGACGTGCAAATCGGGTTCGCGAAAGCCGTATTGATGTCGTACAGGCCGGACACGAACTCCTCGACCGAATAGCGCGTGCTGCGCAGATCGTTGGTCTGGTTCCAGTAATACGCGCCGCCGACCCACTTCACGCGGTCGCCGCCGCCGGTGAGCTGGATCTCTTGGCTGAACACGCTCAGCTGGTTCTGGTTCACGTCCGTAACGAGATCCCACTGGCTGTTGTCCCAGTCCACGATCGTCTTGACGTCCTGGCTCGTCTGCGCGGTGACGAACTGGAGCTTCATCTTGTCCGTGAGCTGCCAACTCACGTCCGACGAAAACTGCTTGTTCGTGATGTCGTTCGGCAGATAGACGTTCGACTTGTTCTGCCACTTGCCGACTTCGCCGCCGGGATAACCCGCCTGTTGCGAGATGTTGTCAACGCCCCCGCGCCCGCGGCCACATACAGCGAGTACGTGCTGATGGCCTGACCGGCTAGGGGGGTCGTTGGGAAAACGGCGTCCTGGATTCGCGGCTCGATGCTCTTGTTGTCGTCGTACTGGTAATTGAAGCGCCAGGTGAGCTTGTCGGTCGGAGTCCAGAGAAGGTCCGCACGCGCCACCTGCTGATCGATATTGCCGCCCGCGACACCCGTCGTGAGGCTGTCGATGTAGCCGTCGCGGTTCAAGCTTGCTCCCGTGAATCGTGAGAGCAGCTTGTCCGTGAGCGGCAGGTCGACGGACGCCGTCACGTCGTGCCGGTCGTACGAGCCGGCGGTCACGGTCACGTTGCCGTTGTACTCGTCCGATGGCTTTTTCGTCCAGATGCGGATCGCGCCGCCGGTCGAGTCTCGGCCGAACTCCGTGCCTTGCGGGCCGCGCAGCACTTCGATTCGATCGATGTCGACGAATTGCTCAGTCAAAAGTCCGTTCGTGCCGACCTGCCATACGCCATCGACATAGGTGCCGACGTTCGGGATGCCGCGCACGGTGAACCCGGTTCCTCCCGTACCGCCCGGACCACCCGTGACGACGAGGTTCGGAATCGATTGGCTCACTCGCTCGAGGGAGTCGAGGCCACGCATCTGCAGCGAGTCCCCGGTGACCGCGACGATCGAGATAGGTACGTCTTGGAGATTCTGCTCGCGGCGTGTTGCGGTGACGACGATTTCCTCGAGCCCTCCTCCCTGCTGCGCGTACGCGGAGAACGCTACGAACGTTGGAACGGTGGCCACCAGCAGGCAGCCCACGGTTTTGGATCGCATCGGACGAATACCCCCATGGCGTATTTGAGACAGCTTCCACAGCTTCCATGCGGCTCGTGCCATAGCGGCCACGGCCCGCGGTCCCGAATGTTGCGCCTACGCAATATGATTCTCAAATCATTTTTCGCTTTAGCCCTCGTGGTGCTTGGATTTCCGGGGATTGGTAGTAACAGGTGTTGTTCGGAGCCGACAGTCCTGTAAGGATTTCGTAAGGTTTGTAACTGGCTGCTGGGCTTCGTAGAGCCCGTTGCAGGGGCACGGCGCGCGCAAGCGCCCGCCGCGTCCGCCGATCGATCGGCGGCGCGAGCGAAACGCCGACGCGCGGGAGGGCCGTTACTTGAAGATTTTCAGAGCCTTCAAGATCGCGATCAGCAGCACCGCGCCGCCGATCGCAATCAGCCAACGCACGATCGCTTGGTTCTCCGCGAAACCGAGCTGCCCGGCGATCCAGAAGCCCAGGAACGAGCCGACGATGCCGACGACGATGTTCGCGATCAGGCCCATCTGAGCGTCGGTCTTCATGATCAGGCTGCCGATCCAGCCGATGATGCCGCCGATGATCAACGTGATGATGATGTCCATGGGGTCTCTCCTCTTGGTGGGATTTGCGTTTCTCCCGGGGCCGAAGAGCGCCCCCGGAATAGCGAAGACATAGCCATCGATTCTGGGCGGTCGCTAAGGTAGCACGGGCGGTCTCGATCGCGGCTATTTCCCGAAACAGCACACACACCCGCGGCGCGCGGCCGGCGTCGAGTTGAGCTAATGTGATCGCTTGCACGGCGCGAGACCGGCGGGAGACGACGATGGGATTGCTCGATGGTGTCTTTGGCGGAGTGGTGGGTGCCGTCGTGACCGACGTCATCCGGCGCAACGGCGGCGTGCAGGGCGTCGTGAATCAATTCGAAACGCAAGGCTTCGGGCCGACCGTGCGTTCCTGGGTCGGCACGGGTCCTAATCAACCGATCGACCCGGAGCACGTCGAGCAAGTGCTGGGCTCGGATCTGCTCCAGCAGATGTCGGCCAAGACCGGAATGCCCGTCGCCGAGCTCAAGCAAAAGCTCGCCGAGATTCTGCCGCAGGCGATCGACCGGATGACGCCCGGCGGCGTGCTACCGAAAAGCTGAGCGTCCGAGTCGCGGCTCGTCTTGCGCGCGGATCAATCTCGTCGGATCGGCGCGCGGCGGCTCGCGCGCTTCGTCGGACGCGCGCGCGCGGCGCGCGCGATCGCTTCGATGCAGATCGCCGACACGGCTGCCCCATAGTCGAGGTCGATGTTCTCGAGCGTGTCCTTCGTGTCGTGGTAGCCGCTGCGATTGATATCGTAGTTCTCCATCACGAGCACGCAGGGGATGCCGACGTCGGAGAAGATCTGCACGTCGGTGTTGAAGACCGAGCTCTGCGGGTTGTTGATCGTCCTGATCTCGCCCTCGAGCGTCGGGTGCCGCGCGATGGCCGGCAGAGTGCGCGCGTCCGCGCTCCGGGCCCCGGCGCCAAGACCTAAGCGATCGCCGCGCCGGTTCCAACGCGCGGCGCCCGCGTTCCACGCGAGCGTCGCGAGATGCGCCTCGTACGCGAGCGCGATCGAATCCGCTCCGCGCCCGGGCGAAATTTGGAAGACATTCCGGCCGATCCCGCGGTTGTGCGCAATCATGTCCATCACGAGCGCGCCCGTAAGCCGCGTGCGCGAGAGATCGACCGAGCGGCCGTCGACGCGAATCGCAAGCGTCCGCTCGACGAGCGCCTGGCACAGCGCGCGGGCGCCCATGCAGTCGGAAGGGAACTCCTCGCCCGTCAAGTGCACGAGCCAAACGTCGCGCTCGAGCTTGCCTTCCTTGGCCAGCTTTAGGAACACCGGCGCCGCGAGCAGCAGCGTCGCGGTGGCCGACGCGTTGTCGTCGGCGCCCTGCGCCGAGACTCGTGCTCCGGTTCCACCGCGCGCGACCTCGTAGACGTCTTCCATGTACGCCGTGTCGTAGTGATCACCCATGACGACCGCTTCCGCGCGATTCTTGCCCGGAATCACGACGACGACGTTGCGCTCCCATTCGCCGTCGTCCTGGTTCGCGACCCAGCCGCCGAACTGCGTGTACTCGAAGTCGGTGTCCCACTTGAACACGTGCTCGCCGACGAGCGCGACGCCTTCCATCCCGGCGGCCGCGATCGCCGCGCGGTGCTCCTGCATCAGGAACTCGCCGAGCGCGTGGAGATCTCGCTTCGCGTGTGTCATGCGCTCACGCGTCGGCGGATCGTCGATCACGTCGGAGTTCGTCTTGTTCACGAATTCGCCGGTCGAGAGGGTCGCGAGGTATCGCCAGTACGCTTCCTCGTAGGACACGGGTCGCGGTCGAGCGATAGGTGAGCGCGCGCGGCAGCGGCCGGTGCTTCGGCTCGACGCGCGCGCGCAGTGTCTCGACGAGCCGCTTCGCGGCCGTCGGGCGTCGTGCAGCGATCGGTCACGAGCTCGAGCCATTCGTCGTACGGCTCCTTGTCCTGCGCGACGCGCAGCATCTCCTCCGCGAACGAGCGCGGCAGCCGCCGCCCGCGCCAGAGGTCCGCCGTGTCGAGGACGTTCAGCGCATTCAGCGTCGTCTGATAACGAAAGCGATCGTGCGTGCGGTCGATCCGGTGCAGCAGGTCCAAGTACACGGTGCGGCGGAGCACGCGCGGATAGAGCTCGACGGGCCGCTGGATGCAGTTCGGCTCGCCCATGTCGTACGCGGTGATATAGCCGTTCAGGTCGGCATCGATCAGACGGACCTCTGCGCGATCCGGCACGGAGCACGCGCAGAGCGGGCGCTGCCAGTACACGTCGTGGCGACCGACGCGCATCGGTGGAAACTGGAACCGGTAGAGAAACACGCCGCCTGCGAGGATCCGGTCCGCGGCGCGGCGGATATCCGCTCGCGCGGCGGTGGGTCCGTCGAGCAGCAGCTCGCCGTCACGCGTCCAGATCTGGCAGTTACGCGCCATCGGCTTGTGATAGAGGTCGAGATCCTCCAGCGCGGTGCTGAACAGCGTGGTTGCGATCGAGCTGATGTGCAGACCGCGCGAGGCCGCGTCGTCGTCTCGCGGCAGCCGTTCCCAACGATGGGTGCGCGCGTAGTCGTTCTGGATCGGCTCGCCGAACGTCTCGGGCTCGGGCTGCCCTGGCCGCGTGTGACGCAGCCACCCGAATTGCGGCACGCGTAGGCCCCAGCTCTCGTGGCGCGCCGACGAGCCGCAGCACGGAGTACTGCAGCGCCAGCGCGTGCTGTTGGCGCGCGTGGTGATAGATCGGCATGCCCCAGAACAACAGGCTGAAGGGGCTCGGCAAGAGCTCGATCCGGCCGCTCAGATAAGCTTCTCGGATCGCGGCCGGCAGCGACGGAAAGGGCCGGAACGTCAACACGAAGCGCGCGCCGCGCAGGCGTGCGTCGTCGCCGATCAGGTACCGCCGCGTCCACTTCGGCAACGGGTCGACGACCCAGTCCGGGAACGGGCGCACGTCGCCGACCGGTAAGATCCGAAAGCCCGCCGCGTAGAGGCCGTTCGCGTCGGCGGTCGCGACGCCGGACGCGCCCTCGAGCATCCGGCTCACGATCCGGCGCGAGTCTTTCGCCGGAATCTCGCGGCCCGGAGCCGAGTAGAAGCTCTGCCAGAACGCGCGCTCCGGGCCCTGCTCGCTGCCGCCGAACATCGTCCAGTGGCGCCGGCCGCGGTCGTCCTGTGTTTTCGCGAGCGCGAGCGGCATCAGCAGCACGTGACTCCGGCGAGCGAGCTCGCTGCCGTGCGCCGCGAGCTCGGTCGACCAGTACGGGTTGCCCTCGAGATTGCGCCCGTTCGGTCCCGCGACGTACACCGAGGAAGGATCCGCCATGAACTTCAAAAGATGCGCCATGACCTGATTGGCGACGTTTTGAAGGCCCGGCAAAATCTGATGCACCTCGTCCACTTCCTGGACGCGCCACCCGTACGGATCGTTCTCCGCGAACAGCGTCGCATCGAAGCCGCCGTAAGGGGTCAGCCCTAGCCGCGGCGGCGGCATGAACTCCGAGTAGGCGGGCAGCGGAAAGCGTCCGGGTCCTTCGAACCACGGGAAGCCATCCGTCAGCGCTCGCCAGCCGTGCAGCGATCTGCCACTCATGGGTGACCGTCTATACGGCATCGATTGCGTGCGGCGCAATAGCGCGTAGCAGACGAACAAGCCTGTTCGTCCCTGCGAAAGAAGCGGCGGCCAATCGAGCGCACATTAGCTCCCATCCGGTGTGGCTCATGTCTCAGCCGTGAGCCCGCGGGTCACTATGCTTCTTCGTCTCGGGGGATAAAAAATGGATCGACAATCGTTCGGCGAGAATGTGGGCGCTTGCCGCCGTGGTTTGTTGGCGGTCGCGGTGGCGGCGGCGATGACGGCAGGCGTGGCGCCTCGCGGCGTGGTCGCACAAGAGCAGACCGGCCAGAATCAGCTCGAGGAAATCGTCGTGACGGCCACGAAGGCGGCCACCGGCGTGGACGTGTCCAAGGTCCCGGTCAGCATCACCGCGTTCGACGCGAACATGATCGATCAGCTGAATGCGAAGGATTTCGAGGATCTAGCGATCCGCACCCCCGGGGTCGTTCTGACCGAGAGCGTAGGGTGCCGGTCTGGCGGTAACCAACATTCAGATCCGAGGCATCTCGTCGCGGACGAGCGAGCCGACGACCGGCATGTATCTGGAGGACGTCCCGTTCACGACGATCGGCAACAACACGAACATCGGCGGCTCGGTGGCCATGCCGGTGGTGTTCGATCTCGCGCGCGTCGAGGTTCTACGCGGTCCGCAAGGAACTCTGTTCGGCTCGACCTCCGAAGGCGGCGCGGTCCGGTTGATTCCGAACGCCCCCAGCCTGAAGAGCTATAGCCAATACGCGCGCACGGAGCTCGGCAGCACCGAGGACGGCGGTGACACCTACGAGGCCGGCTATGCGATCGGCGGCCCGATCGTCGAGGACAAGGTAGGGTTCCGATTCAGCGCGTGGTACCGCGACGAGGGCGGCTGGATCGACCACTGCCAGCCCGCGGTGAAGCAAGCGGGTTGCCTATACGTCATCGAGCCGGACGCGAATTCGCAGAAGACCGAGGCCGCGCGCTTCGCGCTCACTTGGAAGCCCAACGACCGCCTTTCCGTCGAGCCGTCGATCAACTGGCAGAGTATCAAGGCCAACGACCCGACGGGCTACGAGATTCTCGCTTCCGATCCCGACAACGGCGTCTGGAACTCGGATCACTCGACGAACCAAGCCACCAATGACCAGCTCACGGTCGGAAGCGTCAAGCTCACATGGGACCTAGACAAGCTCGTGTTGACGAACGTGACGGCGCTGGTCAAGCGGTACTACGACTTCACCGCGGACTACACGGAGTATCAGGACTGGGCCTTCTTCGGGAATCCCTACCCGCTCACCGGGGCCGCCGATGACTTCGGCTTCGGCTACTACGGCATCGACCAGGACGATCTCACGGAGGAGTTCAGAGTCGCGTCCGACACGGTACAGGGCGCTGGAGCTGGGTCGCGGGCATATTCGCTGTCCGACCAGAAACAGTACGACTTCGCGCACGTGATCCACCCGGACCTTCCGGCGTTGGTTCTCGCGAACTACGGCAAGCCGATCGACCAGGTGCTCGGCGTGCCGTTCTATCTCGGTGCAGTGGGTCGCGTTCAACGACGTGCACACGCACAGCCAAGAAGTCGCGGTGTTCGGTAACGTCGACTGGCACATGACCGACAAGTGGACCCTGAGCATGGCCGGCCGGTCGACGCACTACACTCAGCACGTCAATAGCTTCGTCGCGGGCCCGTTCAACGGCGGCAGCCAGTCCTTCGACGCCGACGCATCGGGCAACCCGTTCACCCCGAAGGTCGCGGTCTCGTGGCAGGCCACCGACCAGCACGATGTACTACATCAACGCGGCGAAGGGCTTCCGGATCGGCGGCGTGAATCCGCAGATCGACAACGCGCAGCCCGCGTGTCAGGCGGCCAAGCCCGGATACATCGCGAAGGGGCTCGTGTTCAGCCATTCGTTCGAGCCGGACTCGCTGTGGAGCTACGAAGCCGGCGTCAAGACACGGCAGCTCAACAATCGTCTATCGATCGACTTCTCGGCCTACCACATCGACTGGACAAACATTCAGAACCCCGAGGGCGTAGCGGGCTGCGGCTTCTCGATGATCTTCAATCTCGGCACCGCGACGTCCAATGGGTTCGATGTCAACCTCCAGGCTTTGATCGGCGACCACGTGAAGTTCAATACGATGATCGGTCACACGGACGCCACGTACACCACTACCGTGGCAGGTCTGGTGACGGCCGGCGAGCAGATCACGGGTCCCGGTTCCGCAGTGCCGCCCTGGACGGCGAGCGTCGCCACGGAGTTCGACTTCAAGATCGGCAAGCACAACTCCTACGCATGGATCGAGGACGTCTACCATTCCAAGAACGACGGCAGATTCAACTCGCAGACTCCGGCGGACGTCGCGACCTATAACCCGCTCTTGCCGGTCAATCCGGAGACGAACCTGGTGAACCTCAGGCTCGGCATGCGACTCAACATCGTCGATGCCTCGTTGTTCGTAAACAACGTGACCAACGAGCTTCCTGTGATGGGCGTCGGCAGACGCGTTTGGCGGGGCGGATCCGCGGCTCACGGCCACGACCTGGAGGCCGAGAACCATCGGGGTCAACGGCACGTTTAGATTCTGACCGAACGGTTATTTACTGACTGACCAAACCGCCCGGTACTTGTGTTTCGTGGCGGCACGGAACAAGCTCGGGCGTGAAGTTCGCCTGCGCGAGCTGCCTCGGAGGGGGAGGTAGTCAGTGTCGGTCGCCGTTGAAACCGCCCGGAGCTCGGCTCTGTGGGACAAGTTCGCCGCAGAGTCGAGCGATTGGTTTTCCACTCGCTTCGAGTTCCAACTGTTGGGACCTGTGGCGTTCGCGCCGCAGTTCGAGTTCTGTCCGGGCGACGGCGTCTCGATCTCGAAAGGCGTGATGCCCGCACTGCGGGTCACGAATCACGGCAGCTCGTGGCCGGACGCTTTTTTTCAAATCGTGCGTGCCGACCAAGAGTCCGTGCTCGCAACGGAAGGGCGCGGAACGCTGCGTCTGGCGCCCGAACGAGCTCGTGCTCTGCGCGCCGGAGATCGCCCGGCGAATGGACGATCGGAGCGCTCGTACACCACCGCAGCGCTGCACATCGACGAGCGCTTGTTACGTCGCTACATCCCGGACCCGATGGACTTGGTCGGCCGAAGCCTCGAGCTTCCCGAGGCCGTGAGCGATCTCCTGTCGCGAATCATGGATACGTCGCTCGCCCTATCGAGGCAAGGGCGGTTCGGCGCGACAGGGCGCAGTCTCGCGTGCTCGTTCCTCAACGTGCTCGCCCTCACACCGCGGGTGCAGATGCCCGAAGATCGTGAGGAGAGCTCCGCCGTCGACTTTCGCCGCGCGCAGATCAAGTCGTTCATCCAGGAAAACTACGCGAAGCCCGGCCTCTCGACCGAGGACATTGCGAATCACGTCGGAGTAACGCCTCGCTACGTGCAGATCGCTCTCGCGTCGGAAGGATTGACGCCCACGGAGTATCTGAAGGTTTGCCGCCTACAATCCGCACGCCGGCTGTTGTCGTCGACTGACGTTTGCCGACCGCAGCATCACCGAGATCGCCTTCGAATGCGGGTTCACGAGCTCTGCGCACTTCTCGACGGAGTTCAGGAAATGCTTCGGCGCGAGCCCGCGCATCTTCCGACGGTCCGCGACAGCGTGGCGCGCGCCGCGTGGCTCGTGACAACCGCTTGGCCGGGCTCGACCCAGGGCGCCGCATCACCCGCTCCAACTCCTTAGCTATCGGCGCGTGAGCTCGTCGGCGAGAGGGCATCGAGCACGTCGGCGAGCGGCATGCGCGCGATGGCGATGCCGAAATCGGAAAAGCCATAGGGAACGATGAGCTCGCCCCCATGCACGATGGCGCCGCACGTATACACCACGTTCGGCACATAACCTTCACGCTCGTCCTCGTTCGGCTCGATGAGCGGTGTCGCCAAATGACCCTTCACGTGCCGCGGATCGTCGAGATCCAGCAACATCGCACCGATCGAATAGCAGCGCATCGGTCCGACGCCATGCGTGAGCACCAGCCAACCGGCGGGCGTCTCGATCGGCGACCCGCAGTTGCCGATCTGCAGGAGCTCCCATGGATGCTGCGGGCGATACAGCTCCGTCACGTCATTCCAATAGTGCACGTCGTCCGAGGTCGACAGATGCAGGTTCTCGCGGTCTCTGCGCGAGAGCATGACGTACTTACCGTCGATCCTGCGCGGGAACAGCGCCATGCCTTTGTTCTGCGCCGCCGCGCCGTTCAGAGTCGAGATCCTGAAGTGCACGAAGTCTTCGGTCTCGATGAGCTGCGGCAAGATGGAGAAGCCGTCGTAGGCGGTGTACGTGGCGTAGTACTTGGTGGCGCCGTCGCGATCCGTGAACAGGACGAAGCGCGCGTCTTCCATCCCGCGCGTTTCGTTCGGGCCAGCCGGAAAGATTACCCGCTCGCCGAGGCTGGAGTCCGCTGGAAAGGTCGTCACGTAGTTGGAGGAGGCGAGGACACGAATGATCTTGCGCGGTCTCGAACCAAATCGCCGGGGGCGGCACCGGACTCGCGGATGCTCAACGCGGCCTCGAGCTCCTCCGGCGTGAACGTCGTCCCGAGCCGGTCCAGCAGCCCGGACGACAATTCGTTGATCGCACCGAGCTCCTGCAATTTGGCCGCGAAGGGCGCTTTGTCGAATTGGGCGGGCGGCGTCCGTTGGCCCGCAACGAGATACGTCCCGGCGTCGTCGATTCCGATCTCGCCGTTCGCGCCGAGCACGCCCGAGCGGAACTCGATCGACGACAAATGCCCCTCGCCGACCGCGCGCAAGCTCATCACGAAGCGCTTCGCGCCGCTCGGCAAGCCGCTCTGATCGGGCGCCGGCACGATCGACGGGTTGAAGAGCGCGGCCGCCTCGACCGAGTATTCGTGGGTGAAGTAAGCCCCGATCAAGCGCCGCCGGTCGGCCGAGACGTCGACGCGCTGCGGGCACGTAGTGGGCGACCGCGTCGAAATGGCGCTCCCAGAATACCGATGCAGGTCGCGGTGACGCCGCTCGAAACGCCGCGGCATCTCGGCATTCAAGCGCATCGAACCTCCTCCTCGGGAATGGCGAGGACGCGCGCCATCAGCAGCTGCGCGCGCGATTCGCCCGGCAGCATCGTCTCTTCGCCCGGAAGATACGGCTTGGCGAGCACGCGGCGCGCGTCGCGCAAAGCCGATACCGCGTGCGCTTAATGCGGATGGGTGGCATTTGCGCCCGGCCGTACGCGATCGTCGGCGGATGGCGCTCGAGCTTCCGTCGCCGGCCACCTCCAGCATCTCGAGCAGAGCCATCAAAAAGCAATCGTGCTCTCGGCTCCTTGGTTCTGGTTCACCTGCGATACGCCGATGCCGTCGCGGCACCCGCCGGTCGCAAAGTCGTACAGCGGCAGACCCAACCGGTTGGCGCCGAGGAACCACGCGAACGCCTCGCGCATCCGCCGCAGATAGTGGCGGTCCTTGGTGACCGCGTACGCGCAGCGAAACGCGAGCACGAAGGCGGCGGCGTCGATGGCCTGCTCGTCGGCGCGCGCCTTCTCGCCGCCGGCGCTGTGCCAGCCGGCGTTGCCGACGAGCGCAAGCTGATCGCCGTCGAAGCAGACCTCCTCGAGGAATTCGAGCGATCGCGCGCGTCGCGCAGCGTGGCCCGCTCGCCGGTGATCGAATACGCGGCGAACAGCGCGAGCGGCAGGATCGCGTTGTCGTAGGTGAGCGTGGACTCGAACCAGCGCCAATCGTCTGTCGCGTTGGCGCGATAGGCGTCGAGCAGCTTCGCGACCAGGCCATCGAGCAGCCGACGCTCCTCGCGGCGCCGGGGTCCGCCACTAGAAGCTCACGAGGCCGAGCATCACTTGAGCGCTGCCGCGCGGCCCGAGACTGCCCGTATGCGGCAGCGCGCGCGTCAGCATCTCGCGCGCGAGCATGCGGCAACCTTCGTCTCGCCGCGATGCTTGCGGTGACGCCGAGCGCCCAAAGCGCGCGCCCGATGCAGTCGTCGGACGCAGGTGCCGAGTCCAGAACGCGCTCGTAGCTCATGAAGTTCCGGAAGCTGCCGTCCGGCCGCTGCGATCCGTGCAGAAAGCTGAGGTAGCGAGTGACGAGCATGCGCGTCTGCGCGCCGACCTTGATGCGATCGGCGCGCACGGCCACGATCAACGCGCGCGCATTGTCGTCGACGCAGTAGCCCGTGCTGCGCGCGGGCACGCTGTAAGTGGCGTGCTGGATGATGCCGGTGTCGTCGGTCATCCGCAGCAGGTGGTCGAGGCGCAGCTCCGGCAAGCTGCTCGCGGCAAGCGGCCTGCGGCCGCGCAGACGCGACGTGGTCGCGCTCGGCCGCGCGCACGCGTGCCGCGGATCATCTCGAAGTAGGCCGTCGCCGACTGCGGGCCAGGCCATCGATCGCGCGACGCGCGAACGCAGCCTCGCGGACGCGCCGAGCTCGCGGGCGAGCTGAGCAACTCGAGCAACGTGCGGCTCAACGCCTCGTGATCGTTGAAGGGAAACAGGCGGCCGCGGCCGTCCGCGAGCAACTCCTGCGCGTGCCAGTACGGAGTCGAGACCACGGCCGCGCCCGCGCCCATCGCGTACGAGAGCGCGCCGCTCGTGACCTGGGCCTCGTTCAGGTACGGGCTGACGAAGACGTCGGCCGCCTGCAGATAGCGGCGAAGCTCTCAGGCGAGACGAATTGGCCGCGAAACACGACGTGCTCGCGCACGCCGAGCCTCTCGGCCTCGCGCTCGAGCAAGGTGCGATAGGCCTCGCCTTCGCGGCGCAGACGGCGGGATGCGTGGCGCCGACCACGAAGTAGACACATCGGGAAACCGGCGAACGACGGCGGGCAGCGCGCGGATCACCGTCTCGATGCCCTTGTTGCGGCTGAGCAGTCCGAACGTGAGCAGCAACCGCCGAGCCGCGACGCCGAACTCGGCCTTCAGCGCCTGGTGATCGGTGCGCCGATCCATCACCGGAATGCCGTGCGGGATGATCCGCACTTTCGATCCGCTCACGCCGTACGAAGTCGCGAGCAGGTCCTTTGCGATCTGGCTCATCACGACGAGCTGCGCGCAGTGCTCCCATATCTTCCGCACGATCGCCGCTTGGTTCTCCGACGGACGTTTGAGAACCGTGTGCAGCGTAACCATCGCGGGTACGCGCAACGCGTAGACGAAATCGAGAAGATATCCGCCGTCGTCGCCGCCGAAGATGCCATATTCGTGCTGGATGCAGACTAGGCGAACGTTGCTGTAGTTGACGAACTCTGCCGCGCGGGCGTAGTCGGCTTTGACGTTCTGCCGGATCTCGAACTTGACGTCGGACGGGTACTGGTAGGGTCCCGCGGGATCGGTGACCGCGAGCACGATCGGCGACACGCGCCGATCGCCCGCCACGGCGCGTGCGAGGTCTGCGGTGAAGGTCGCGATCCCGCACCGGCGCGGACTATACGTGCCGACGAACGCCACCCGCATCGCGCCGTCGCTGATATCGATCGCCGCCGCCGGATCGTACTCGGCGCTCGCCGGCAATTTTCGAGGCGCGCGCAACGGCGGCGGAAGGTTGGGATTCACTGGCATCTGCGATCAGCGCGACGCGTCCGCATGTGAGCGGCCGTCAGTGCGGCATCAGGCGCAACTCGTTCCGGACCGACAACACGCCGTAGATCGTGCGGGCGATTCTGGCGGCGGTGTCGATCTGCGTTTGAGAGCACACGGCGCCGGTCAGCCGCACGACGCGGTCCTCGGTTGCGACGACTAGCCCGGGGGCTCTGAGCGAACGCTCGTCTTGCAGGGCGCTCTCGACCTTGGAAGTGATCGCACCGTCGTCAGTACGCCGGGCGGCCGCTCGTCGCTCGCCTGCCGCGGCACACTTGAGCACGACGTTGGATGCGAGGAGCGCAAGGCTCCTGCGGAGCTTACGACTTGGCACTGCCCGCTCTCGCGCGTAGCTGTCGTCGCAGGGTCGCTCGCGCGAAGCGCGATCGCGACCACCGTTTCGAATTTGCGCCTTTCAACGTGACGCCCCTCAGCTTCGCGCGGCGCGGGTGACCGAAACCACGCGGCCGTCGAAGCGCGTGGCGTTCAAGCCGGCGGCGGCCCTTTGAGCCTCTGCCGCCGTCTCCATTTCGACGAAGCCGCAACGGCGCATGCGGCCCGTTTCCGGATCGCGTTTGAGCTTCACGGAGAGCACGGTCCCGAACTGTTCGAAAGTACCTGCAAGCTGCTCTTCCGTAGTAGACGACGAAAGATTGCTCACGTAGAGCGAGGTGCTCACGTGTGTTCCTGTGATGGGGAATCGCCGGCGAAGCACGGCTAAGAGCAATATACACGGAAGCCTTGAGGCGCGCTTGGAATTCGCCGCACCGAGGAGCGCTTCATTGCCGATGTGATCGCCTCGAGATGATCGTGACGCATCACGATCCCGTCTACTACACGAAACCCACAGCGGTCGTCGTTTAGTCCCGATGCCCGCGTGTATAGTCGGAGGGAACAGGATCCTCCTGGCACAGGGTGAGTGCGTTCGCATGCGCCTCGCGTTCGTAAACTACGAATTTCCGCCGGACGGGGGTGGGGCGAGTTACGCCTCGCTGGCCCTTGCCCGAGAATTCGTGGCGCTGGGCCACCAGATCGATTTCGTGACCCGCGGTACGCGCGAGGCTCCGGCCACAGAGAACATCGACGGAATTTGCGTGCACCGCGTTCGCGCCTACCGTCGCGGCATCCACGAGTCCGGAATGCTCGGCGCGCTCTTGTTCGTGGCGCGGGCCGCTCCACATTTGCGCGCGCTCGCGCGGCGTCATCGCCACGATGCCTATGTCTACTACTTCGGCTTGCCCACCGGGCTGCTGAGCCTCGTTCCGGGCCCGCACCGGCGGCGGCCCTATCTCGTCTCGCTTCGCGGGTCCGACGTTCCCGGCTTCGAGCCCTCGTTGCAATGGCTGCACCGGCTTCTGCGGCCGATCACGCATCGAGTCTGGCACCGAGCCGACCATGTCGTCGCGAACAGCCACGCATTGCGCGACCTTGCGCTGACGTCTTTCCCCGAGATCGCGGTCGAAGTCATTCCCAACGGCGCCGCACCGAGCCCGCGGCGGCCGCGGGAGCGCACCCATAGCGGAGTAAGAGTGCTGACCGTGGCCCGGTTGATCGCGCGCAAAGGGCTCGACACCTTGATAGCCGCCTTGGCCAAGACGGCCCATGACGTGACGCTCGATATCGTGGGAGAAGGCCCGGCGCGGGACGCGCTCACTCGGCTGGCGGCCGAGCATGGCGTCGCCCACCGCGTCCGATTTCTCGGTTTCGTGGAGCACGCCAGCCTGGCGTCCCTCTACGCGCAAGCCGATCTGTTCGTGCTGGCGTCCGTGTCGGAGTCCTGCAGCATGGCGCTGCTCGAAGCCATGTCCGCCGGCCTGCCGGTCATCGCGAGCCGCACCGGCGGTACGGTCGAGCTCATCGAGCACGGATCCAACGGTCTGCTGTTCACGCCAAGAGACGTCGACGAGCTGAGCGGCGCCTTGACGAGCTTGGCGGAGAACCCCCCGCTGCGGCAGCGCTTCGCGGATCGCAATCGCGCGCTGGTGCGCGAGCGGCACTCCTGGCGGGGCGTCGCGCTCCGGTACGAGACCCTGCTCGCCGAGGCGTTGTGCCCCGCGCCCGACGGCGACGGCACCGAAAGAACCCGTTCATAGCACAGAGACGGACTGTTGAGAGCGACAGATCGGCTCTACGTGGGCGCGAAGCTGGTGGGCACGCTGCGCTCACAGTGGTGGTCTTCAGAGCAGATTCGCGACTATCAGGCGCGCAACTTGGTGCGAATGATGCGCTATGCCGCTACCCGGGTGCCTTACTATCGGCGTCTGCGCCTGAACGCGGACAGTCTCGTGAGCGCCGCCGATCTACTGCGCTTCCCGCTCCTCGACAAGCGCCAGATACAGCGCGAGCCGGATGCCTTTCTCGCCGATGATCCGGCGCGGAGCGGCGCGTTCGCTTCGCGAACGTCCGGCAGCTCCGGCGAGCCCACCACCACGTACTTCGACCGTCGAGCGTGGTTGCTGAGCAGGTATGCGCTCAAGATGCGGCGCGTCGCGATGACCTCGGGTCTCGGCATGCCGAAGCGCGTGCTGGTCGTCAGCGAGCAGGCACCCGACGAGCTGCGCCGCAACGGCCATTCCCGAGGCTGCGGACGCGGGCTTTTCTTCGGGCGGCGGCGCCTATCGATCCACACCCCCGTGGACGAGCATCTCGAAGAGATGGCGCACTATCGTCCGCATGTCATTTACGCGTTTCCTTCTTATCTATTGGATGTGATCGACACGGCGGAGCGGCTCGGGCGCGCGCTACCGCGAATCGCGACGCTCTGCACGAGCTCCGAGGTGCTGACACCGGCCATGCGCGCTCGCATCGAGCACGCGTTCGCGGGGCGGCTCTACGATGTCTACGGCAGCACGGAATTCAAGGAAGTTGCGTGGCAGTGTCGCGCCGGTCGTTACCACACGAATTTCGAATCCGTCTACGTCGAGCCGCGGCCCGAGGGTGCGCCCGCTCCGGTGGTCCTTACGACACTGTGCAATCTGGCGATGCCGCTGCTGCGCTTCGACATCGGGGATCAAGCCTCATTCAGCGACGAGCCCTGCCCCTGCGGCCGGGCCGGCCAGACGATGCGCGGTTTCGTCGGTCGCGAAGGCGACATGATCACCTTGCCGAGCGGGCGCCGGGTGTCGCCCTATCTTCTGACGACTGCGATCGAATCCGAAGATTCGATCCTGCAATACCGCATCGTTCAGACCGCGCCCGGAGCGTTCCGAATCGACGTGATCGTGCGCTCTCCGCAGCAAACGGTCGCGTGGCGCGCGCGGATCTGCGCGCAGTTCGTGCACATGCTCGGCGAGCCCGTCGACGTCACCGTGCGCGAGGTGAGCGAGCTCGAACGCTCGCCGGGCGGCAAGCGCTCCGTGTTCGTACGCGCGCCTTGCTTCGCGAGCTGAGGGCGCTCCCGCGCATGTCGGTCACCCTGAGCGGAGTGGTGGATTGGCTCGAGACGCGGGCCAAGCCGGTGGTCAAGTCCACCTACCAGCGACCGATCATCAGGGTGGCGGCCGCATACCGGCGTTGGTTACCCGGACCCCGCGTCATCGGCATCACCGGCAGCGCCGGCAAGACCACCACCAAGGAGCTCGTGCATGCGGCGCTCGCAGGCCGCTATCGCTGCACGAAGAGCGTCAACAGCAACAATCAGCTTTACGACGTTGCCCGCTCGGTCCTCGGGTCGCCGCCGTGGATTCAGTTCTGCGTGCAAGAGGTCGGCGCGAGCGTGCCCGGCAAGCTCGCGCCGATGATGGCGGTGCTCCGGCCGCAGGTCGGCGTCGTGACGAACGTCGGCGAGGATCATATCTACGCGTTCGGCAGCCGCGAGGCCGTGGCGGCCGAGAAGCGGCGCGCTCGTCACCAGCCTGCCGGCCGATGGCCTGGCCGTGCTCAATGCCGATGACCCGCTCGTCGCGGCGATGGCGCAGCGACTGCCGCGCCCGCGTCGTCACCTATGGCCTGCACAACGAGGCGGACTTTCGCGCCGAGATCGTGACCGATCGCTGGCCGGCGCGGCTTGACTCTGCGCATCCGCACGGCGGCGAAACGGTGCACGGTGCAGACACAGCTGCTGGCGGGCTACCACGCCAGCAACGTGCTGGCCGCGGTGGCAACTGCATGCTCGCTCGGTGTCCCGCTCGAGCAGGCGGCCCAAGCCGTGGGCCGGCACGAGCCCACGCCCGGCCGCATGAGCGTCTACACGGCCGCACGCGGCGTAACGTTCATTCGCGACGACTGGAAGGCGCCGGCCTGGTCGTTGCTCGGCGTCATGAAGTACATGGCGGACGCGCAGGCCGCGCGCAAAGTGATCGTGCTGGGCACCATCTCCGATGGCGACGGGCGCCCCCGCCTCTATCGCGATGCCGTCATCGCGGCGCTGGCTGCGGCCGACCGCGTGCTGCTGGTCGGGACCGCGCGCCGCGGCATCCTACCGTCGGCTGCAGCGAGCGCGGCGGCGACAAGCTGCTGGCATTCGCCAGCGTGCACGACGCTTCACGCTGGCTCACGGACTATGTCCGCGCCGGCGACCTCGTGCTGCTCAAGGGCTCGACCAAGGCCGATCATCTGGCGCGCCTCGCGCTGGCACTGGATCAGGACGTGCGCTGCTGGCGAACGCGCTGCGGCCGGAAGCTGCTCTGCGACCGCTGCCGGCTGAGCGGCATACCGGCCGGACCATGAGCACGACGACATCAGTCCGTGCGCATTGCGCGGACCTTGGACGAGATGCCGGACGCCGAGTGGCAGCGCCTCGTCGACGGCCGGCCCGCATTGCGGCTGGAATTGCTGCGGGCCATTGCGCAGCATGCGAGCCGTCCGCTCTGTCCCTGCAGGCCTTCCTGCTGGAGGATCGGCAGGGGCTGGCGGCGGCAGGCCTGTGCGAATTCATCGCGCAGATTCGGCGCACAATTCACTCGATTCCCTGCTGCTCGGGCGTGCAGCGCCCGCGTGCACGCAAGCTGGGCGTGTCGACTCAGCCCGTGTTCCTGTTTCAAACTCCGTTCATGCGGCAGTCGCCGGTCGTGGCCAGAACGGCCGACAGCGTCATGCAACGGCGAATGGTTCGAATGCCTCGTCGACGGGATCGAAGCACACGCCGCGGCCCTGCGAGCCGGCGTCGCATTTCTCGGCCTAACTTCCGCGGATGAACCTCTGGCGACGGTGCTGCGCGCCAGGCACTACCTGCGCTCAGCGTTGGACACGACCGCCGAGCTGGATGTCGCATGGTCGGACTTCGATTCCTATGTCGCCGACCTGCGCCGGCACAGCAAGAAGGCTGCGCAGAACGCGCGCACCGAACGCAACCGCAGCCGTCGCAACGGGGTCGTGATTCGACAGATCGAGTCCAGCCGAGCCGAATGCGCGTGCGGCTGTATCGCCTGACGCGCGAGCACTTTCGCCATAGGAACCGCGTCGAACCGCTCTATGGACCCGACTTCATGCCGCAGCTGGCGCGGACACTGCGCGAGCGATCTGCTCATCTTCGAGGCGGCACGCGCACGAGCGAGTGCCTGGCCATGTTGGCGGTCGTGCGCTCGGGAGCGGTGGGCATGATGACGTGGATCGGAATCGAGCAACACCGTCGGCGCAATGACTTCACCTACGCCAATCTCAGCTTCTATCACCCCGCCGATTGGGCGCCGGCGCTAGGGTTGCGTACTTTGATCTACGGCCGGGCCGCTCAGGAAGCCAAGGCCAAGCGCGGCTGCCGATTGCTGCTCTGCCATCTTTTCTACCGTCCCAGCAGCAGCGTGGCGCGATGGCTCGCCGCGCCGCTGCTGGCGATCCATCAGCTGCGCAATACTCGGCGGAACGACGACGGCGGCCAACTCGCTTCGGGAGCCGCGGGCTTGTTGAGGCGCCTGCTCTTCTTGTCGCAGATGCTGCGCAACGAGCGGCGGACGCCCGCGGCGCTCGCCGCCCGGCAGCTGCGGCAGCTGCGGATGCTCGTCGACCACGCCCGGAGCGCGCGTGCCGTTCTATCGCGACCTGTATGCGGCTCACGGCGTTCGCGCCGGCGAGCTCCGCGCAGCTGAGCGATCTGCAGTCGCTGCCGATCATCGACAAGCAGATGCTCCGGGCCGCCGGCCCGCGGCGATGTCATTGGATGCCCCGCCCGATACCGTAACGATCGCCACGTCCGGCACGAGCGGCGAGCCGTTTCAATTCAGGATCGACCGGCCCTATGACCAGTGGCGCAAGGCCCAGTACCTGCGTCCCTATCTGAGCAGCGGCCGGCGGCTGCGCGACAAGGTGCTGCGCCTGACCGGGCGGCCAAAAAATCGAAATCCTTGGTATTCGAAGCTCGGGCTCATGCGCGAGCAGAGTCTCGACTCCGGCACCGAGCCCGCGCGGGTGGTCGACGCTTGGCGCGAGCTTCGCCCCCGACATCTTGCAGGGCTATCCTTCCGCGCTGCGCGCGCTGGCGCACCACTGCCTCGAAACCCGGCGGCTGCTGGCTCCGGCGCCGCGCCTCGTCTTCACCGACTCGGAGCTGTTGTTGCCGGACACGCGCGCTCTGCTCGAGCGCGCCTTCGGCACGGCGCCGTTGGATGTCTTCGGGACGCTCGAAACCGACAACATCGCTTTTCAGTGCGCCGCGGGCAGCGGCTATCACGTGACGACTGACTGCGTCGTCCTCGAGATCGTGTCCGGCGGCAAACCGGTGCCCGCGGGCGCCCAAGGCGAGATCGTCGTGACGGCGTTGCTCAATCGCACCGCGCCGTTCATTCGCTACAACCTCAAAGACATCGGCCGACTGTCGGCCGACCCGTGCCCGTGCGGGCGGGGGTTCCCGCTACTGTCGATCGTGAACGGGCGCTCGAACGAGCTTGCCGTTCTGCCGGACGGCCGGTACTGCACCCCGCAAGGGATTTTCGCGAAGCTGAACCGCTTCGCGGACAGCGTGCAGCAATATCAGTTGCGGCAGACCGACGTCGGCAGTTTCGATTTCTTGTTCGTGCCCGCGAACGGATTCCGCTCTGGCGACGACGAGCGCATCCTGAGCGCGCTCAGGTCGGCGCTCGGAGACTCGAAGATCGGACTGCATGCGATCGACCGCATCGCCCCCGACCCTTCTGGCAAACACCGGCTCTTCGTTCCGCTCCCGGACGGCCGGCGGGCCGTCCCGCACCGCTGAAGCGATAAGCGAGTGCGATGAGACGCGTGCGCGGGTTCGCGGGCCGCGACAATCAGGCGCCGTCCGCCGAGCTGCCGCGCGGCGGAACAGAAATCCGCGGCAATCGCCCTTTTCCGGAGCGCCGCGTATCGTCGAGACGTTGTAGTAGAGAAACTCGCGGACGAGCTCGAGGCCGCACTGCTCCGCGCAGCCGATGAATTCAGCGCGATTGATGAACCAGCTCAGAAATTCGCCGTATCCCGTGTGATGGATCTTGTGCGAGACGACGAACGAGGGCGTGTCCTTCACGACCTGGAGTCGCGCGACGTACAGATAGTCGCGAGTCGCCGCCGCGACCTTCGCGACTTCATCGCGCCAGGCTTCGAAGTAGTGCAGCGCGCTGCTGCTGATGACGAGATCATATTGCCGGTGGAGGAAGTCCGCCTCGTTGTCGCTGTGGCGTATGTCCGGCAACAGCTGCCGCCC
>CAVOVT010000007.1:0-774331 GCA_963699925.1 uncultured Gammaproteobacteria bacterium
TTGGTTTTCGCATGTTATCGACCCATGGTGACTGGTAATTCAGCCGCAAAGGATAGCGCGATTGCAGACGCTTGGCGCATGTCAGCCGTGCGATCCCGGCGGACAGGAATTTCGAACGCCCCTTGGGCGTCCGTGACTCTGGAAGCGGCTGCTCGGGGCTTCGGGTAGGCTAAGCCGCATCCAGAAAGGGGGCGGGCGTGGCCGAGTCAGGTGGAATCTCAGGATTCTTAGGTACGGATAGCGAGTCGCCTGCCGAAGGCACGACCCCCGAGACCTCGACGCCCCTAGATCCGACCGCCGCCGCGCTGGCAGCCGAGGCGGCCAGGAGCGATCCCGAGCTCGCCGGAAGCGTTTCCGCCTACTTCGTCAAGCAGAGCCGTCTGGTCGAGATCCAGACCGAACACCTGCACGAGCAGCGCGCGGTCAACCTGCAATTGCTCAAGCTCAGGCGCTTTGACGAAAGGCTACGAGTGGCGCTGCGCTTGTTTGTGATCCTGGCCGTAACCGTCGTTGCCATCGGTGCCTTGATCATGATCCGCGATGCGATATCGGATCATGGTCTGGTCGTGGAGGCGTTCTCGGTCCCGCCCGACATGGTCCGGGACGGCCTCACCGGCGAGGTTGTCGCGACTCGGTTTCTGGACAAGCTGCAAGCTATGCAGACAGCCACGGCCTCCGACCGCCCCGCAGACTCCTACCAATACAATTGGGGGTCGGACATCAAGGTCGAAATTCCTGAAACTGGCGTCAGCTTAGGTGAATTCCGCAATTTGCTCCGAAACAGGTTCGGTCACTCCAATCACATCTCCGGTGAAGTGATCCGCACGCCGACTGGAATCGCCGTGACCGCGCGCTTTGCCGATGCGCCGCCCGCCACGGTGACGGGCCAGGAAAGCGAGTTTGACGAACTCGCTGGTAAGGCGGCGGAAGCGGTCTATCGCACCAGTCAGCCCTATCGGTTCGCTCAGTTTCTTTCCGGGCAGAACCGCAACGCGGAGGCTTTCCGCGTCATCGCCGACCTTGCGACGAACGGTCCGCAGAGCGAGCGCGGCTGGGCCTATATCGAATGGGGAATGCTTGACCTGAACGCGAATGGCGATCTGGAGAGCGCGCGCAAACACTGCTTGCGGGGGCTTGCTTATTCGGGCGCACTGACCAACTCCGCCGAAATCTGCCTGGTCGGTGCGGAAGTGTGGTCCGGGCACGACGAGCAGGAACTCGAATATTCCCGACCACTTGAGATCAGTGCCCAAAAACGTACGCCCGGGACCACGGAGGAATTCTTTGAGAACACCAAAATACTCTCTACGGCCTGGCTGGAAACGCTGACCGGCGACAATCAGAAATCTGCTCGAGATTGGATGCTCGCGGAGGCAGCGCCCGACTACCTGGGGTCCGTCGAGTTGTCGCCGGCCCTGTCGGCGACTGCCTACG
Source organism: uncultured Gammaproteobacteria bacterium (assembly GCA_963699925.1). Taxonomy (GTDB): domain Bacteria; phylum Pseudomonadota; class Gammaproteobacteria; order Steroidobacterales; family Rariloculaceae; genus FEN-1219. The sequence goes on from CAVOVT010000007.1 coordinate 1,435, forward strand.
CGGTCAATCACGACCCTGAATCCGCGCGCAAGATCGTCGCGGACCTGGAGCCGAACGACGACCCTTCGTTTCCTGCAGTTGGATGCCATCATTGCGTTCAATGCGCTTCCTGCGTATTGGATCGCCGCGAATAGCGAACGACTGGCCGGCAGCCTTGGCGGACGCGCGGGCGTGCGATGCGTGGCTCGACGCGCACACGTCGGCAAACAAGCTTTTCGGACGAGTGAGGGCAGTCTGGATTCAGCCGCTTGAAGCGCTGGCAATGGCAAAGGCCGGCGATGTCGCCGGTGCCGAGACACTGGTGTCAGCGACTCCACTCGATTGCTACCTGTGCGTGCGAGTCCGAGGCGGGATCGCCGCGATCAAGCAGGACTGGACGTCGGCCGAACGGTGGTTTTCCGAGGCGGCGCGGCAAGCACCATCACTTCCGTTTGCGTTTTCCGAGTGGGGCGAGATGCGTCTCGCAAAGGGCGACATCGACGGCGCGATCGCCGAGTTCGAAGCCGCCCACAAAAAGACTCCCCACTTCGCCGATGCGCTCAAGGGTTGGGGTGACGCGCTAGCGCGCCAGGGGCAGGCGAAATTGGCACTTGCCAAATACGACGAGGCGCTCAAGTACGCGCCAAATTGGCAAGAGCTCAAAGCGGCCCGCGTGGCCGCAGCGAAGTAAGGGTCTCATTTCGCTTCCGCGAAGCGGGCATTCGCGGCGGACCGGTCCGGGTCGACAGCGGACATTCTGCGGCGAGCAGTTTCTCGAACTGCTTGAGGTTCGCGGCGTCGAGACTGATGCCCCTCCCCTTCTGCTCGAACGCCCAACGTACAGTAGTCGTTGTCCGCGACTCCTGGGTGGACGCGGCTCGCTCGCGCGCGCCACGATCCGCGCGTGCCCGAGATCCGCGTCGACACTATCGGCGACCTCGCGCCCGGCTGTTCGATCTGGGCGTGCTGCGACCCGTGCCAGCACTCCGCGAAGCTCAGCCTCGTGAAGCTCAGGATGCAGTACGGTCCCGGCCTACTGCTCGATGACGTGAAGCGGTGCGTGACGTGCAGCCGATGCGGACGACGCACGGCGGAGATCCGGCTGGTGAATAGCGCCAGGTAATTCGCCGCGCTCGACCCGCCGCAGCGCTCTGCGCACCCGCTCGTCGCCGCGCGGCTCGGCCTCCGCGCGCTAGGGAGCGATCGTCGCGGGGTATTCGTAGAGCGTCAACGAAGTCCCGGGCGTTGCATCAACTTGCAGCCGACAACGTCCGTAGTCTATTGGCACTGTCCACTCCGAGCCAGGCGCGTACTCCAGACTTTCGGTCGCGTTGTCGCACATGACTGTCAGTCCCTCAATCGTCCCGCCCGCTGCGACGATCGTGAACGTTCTGGCATCAAGCTTATGCTTCCAGGGTCTGCGGCCGACGCTCACATCGAGCACTCGCTGCGCGCCGTGTAGCGACGTTGTATCGCTTGGCGTGACGTCGCGCGACGATGAGAAAAACGACGGCGTCAACCGATCCAACGCTGTCCTTGCGCTCCCGAAGCGCTGCATGGTCTTTTCGAACTCTGGATCTTCGTTCGCGAGCCGGCGCCACTCCTCGCTAAGTTTGCCGTTCCAGAACGTCATATCACCCCAATACGCTTCGGGCGGAATGCCGGCCTCGCCGCGGCTCTGCTCCAAAAACGCCTGCGCGTAACTTGATTCCAACTTGCGCTGGTAGTTCGGCACGCAGCGCTCCACCTTGATAAGCGTGCCAGTATGCGGTTCCGAATAGCAGTGGATGTCGAACTTGTCGTCGCTGTTGATCTCGTTGAACCGGGCGAACATTGCGTCTCTGGCGCGCAGCAACTGGCGTCGAAGCTCCGGGATACTACCGTAGACGATGATTTCGTCGTCAGCGGTCGGGGGTGGGCGTTGAGCCGGCTCTACCAGTATGTCCCCGCCGGCAACGGCGTTGCAAACCGCGACGGCGCCGCACGCGACGGCGAGAAGAAGAGTATTTTTGAACGCGGTCTGCATGGTCCTCACCGACGTTCCCATAATTGAGTATAGCTCCCGTCCGCAAGCGCGCTGGAATAGCTTTCGACAGGCACGCGCTTCGCATTTCATTTTCTTGCGGCCAGGCGATCGCCAAGCGAAAGCCCAGGTGACGAACTCGGCCGACGCGATCGCGAGCGGTGCGCTCCGATCCGCAGCGATCGCCGAGCGGCTTCGCACGGCCGAGCTCGAGCTAGAACGTCTGCAAGCGGCGCGGGCAGCTCCGAAGCTGCTGGCCGTCGAGAGGCCGTTTCCGAACCTCGAGGCCTATTACAAGGCGCTCGTGAAGGATCTCGCCACTAGCATCGCACCGGTTAGCGTTCGAAAAGGCACGCTCAGAGCTACGCCGACTAGGCGATGTTCGGTCGACGAGAAAGAGGACCGAACAGACTCTGTGTCGTCGCGGAGCCCCGAGGCGGCTCTGCTTCGCATCGCAGGCGCCTCGGCTCAAATTTGTGTGGTAGCGGAGGGAGGCTTTCTTAGATCGCACATAGCGAACTTGCGGCCCGCGGCGTAGCTCACCGGGCAGAGATTTGGCCGCTAGCCGCACACCGAGGGGCAATTTGAACCTCGTATCCAACGTCCGTTTTCGGCCGCGACAGGTCGTGCCGACAGTCCCCAGCGCGTTTTGGCCGAGCGGGCGACGCGGCCCGCCACGGTGGCAGCGACGGGTACGGCTTCGCCGCGCTCAGGGCGGTCGACTCCCGGTAGGCGTAGTGTCGGTTTCGCGACGACCGCGTCGCGATTCCGGGACGCTCGCGTCGTCTCGCACCGCCGGAGGCGTGCAACTTTGTTGGCATGGACCATGCTTGGCGTGGCGTGCCAACGACCAAGGAGAAGTTCGATGAAACCGTTAGCCACCTCGATGGCCTGCGCATTTCTCGTGTTCACGACGGGCGCGACCGCGCAGGTTCCGCGAGTGCTGGGTATCTGGGAGCTGGATCCGCAAGCTTCCGATCTACCGAAGGGGTTTTTGGCCTCCGAGACGCGCAGCTACGATCTGCGGAACGATGGGTATCTGGTGAACATAGTGATTCGCAAAGCGCCGAACGGACATCCGGATTTCATACAGGTGGTTTCCAAGAGCGACGGCAAAGACTACCCACAATATCAGTCGAACCCGCTGGCCGAATTTCAGATCGACGGCACCAAGACACCGTATACCTACTCCGAAACCGTGCTGGACGACTATTCGGTGAACGTCATAGCAAAGTTCAACGGCCGCGTGATCAACAAGGGCGTGAGGCGAGTGTCTGCGGATGGAAAGACGATGAAGATCGACGTCGTGGCCATCGATCAGAACGGCACGGAGCATCCGCTCTCGTTGGTCTTTAATAGAGTCGGATTGCCTGGCGAGAAGTAGAGCAAGTTGCAAACTTGATCAGCGAGATGATCGACCTTCGCCGCCAGCTTCGGCCTCAGCGTTGAGGACGTCTTCGACAAAACGGACGTCTGAAAGGGCACGCATCAGCTTCACTCCATCTTCGAGCGCATGCATGCAATTCACGTCCGTCGGCCCAGTCGCCAAAGAGAGCTTACGCAGGGAGCAATGTGATCTCTTCATCGAGAACATGCAGCGCGCGTTAGCGCGCCCGACCGCGGTCGAAACGCCCGGCAACGCAGTTCGCCTGGTCAATGCGGACCAAACGTGGTTGGGCTGATCTAAACCAGGTAGTAGCCGATCCATGTACGTCCCAATTGGCGGCATAGAACAATGGATTCAGCTCGGCGGGCATAAGCTGGACAACCCGATATTGCTCATCTACACGGCGGCCCCGGCGGTACTTCAGTGCCGGCCGCGGCCGCTTGGAAACCTTGGGAGGAGCACTTCACCGTAGTGCATTGGGATCAGCGCGGAGCCGGCCGCACGTTCGCGAAAAATGGCGAAGATGGATGTGGACCACTTTCCTTTGAACGCATCCTCAAAGATGCGGTGGAAATCGTCGAATTCCTCTTAGCCGAATTGCGTCGGCCGAAGGTTCTTGTCGTTGGCCACTCCTGGGGTTCGGCTCTCGGAGTGCATATGGTGAAGCATCGCCCGGAGATGTTCGCGGCATTTGTCGGTACAGGGCAAATCGTTAACGGACGGCAGAACGAACTCTACAACTACCGGCGACATGTTCAGCGCGCAAGGCAGCTTGGCGCACTCGACATCCTGGCCGTTCTCGAAGAAATCGCCCCCCCGCCGCACACAGACTGGGAGCGGCTCAGGCGGATCTACGAATGGGCCAACCGCACCGCAGACGGTGACGGCGACTCTTGTTGAGCCTCGTCCCCACCCAGTCGCACCGGACTTCCTGGCGAATGAAGTGCCGACAATGATGAGGGGCGTGCAGTTCTCCAGAAGCCAGCTGTTACGGGAGATACACCGGATCGATTTGCCCGCGCTTGGTCTCACGTTCAGCCGACCTATGTTCCTTTTTTTTTACGGCACTCACGACCACCACACGCCTATCGAGCTCGCCGAACGATATTGCGCGAGCATCGTGGCTCCCCACAAGGAATTCGTGAGATTCGAGGGCTGCCATCACTTCGTCGTGATGAATCGACCGATCGATTTCCTACACGAACTTGTCACACGGGTGCGGCCGCTGCTCTGAGAGCGGCGCGACGTTCGTCGTCGCTAAAGGACTAACTTGCCGAGATCCAGGTCCACAGAACCGCATGGCCACGGCGAGTTTCGCTGCAAAGGTTGGTAGCGGGGGGAGGCTTTGTTAGATCGCACACGGCCAACTTGCGGGCTGCGGCGTAGCCGAGCGGCCCTTTGGATCTCCGTGTTGGGCGACCCGCTCTCTCGGCTAGGCGGACCAATGGCGTGGCCCCCAGTCCTCGCGTAAATTCCGGAGCAACACGATTGGAGCCCCACCCATGCCCGACGCGCCGGAAGTTCCGAATCATTGCCGTCCGTGGCGATGGTCCGGTTTTGCTTATCGGCTTACCGTAATGCTGGTTTGAGTGTCCAACGGGCCAAACTGATCCCTGCCAACGCCCTTGGGGGCGGTCGGGATTACCAGTTTCACCCAGACGGCATCCGGACCCTTGAAATACGAAGTCTCGGTCGCCTTACGCAGGGCGTCGATGCTGTCCTGCTGCTTCCCGGAGGCCGCGTTGGCGAAACCCGGCAGCTCGAACACGACCCATGAGTCTTTGGCCATTTCACTCAAACTGATGGCAACTTCCGGTCTTTCGGTCTTCACACGGATCTCGGTACCGGCGCGCACAGTGCTCTGGTTGGCCGTGATCTTGAAGTCCTTGCCATTGCGGCTCAGGACAATTGGCTGTTGAGGAACAGCCGCCCGCGCAGGCGCAGCCGCCGGCGCAGGCGCAGCCGCTGGCGCAGCTGACCGCACAGCAACATCTTTCAGCGCAAGACCAGCACCCCTTGTGGGTCCGGGCCTCCTGATGCTGAACTGCAGGCGTCCGATATCACCCGCGCACACGGCGGCGTTCCAGGTGGGCTGAATCTTGCAGGTGTCGTCCGTGGCGACGCTGTCGTTCTCGCCGTCGTGGATCAGGACATAGGAGTCAGGGATGCCGGTCGTCGAGCCGTCCAGATCGTGGATCGCCAAGGTCCGGTAGGCGGAACCACTCCGGTTGTCACTATCGAACCTGGGGTCGATTTTCGGAAAGTACACGGGCTTGGCATTGACGAACTTCGCACCCTTGACGGTGTTTTCGGTGGTAACCCCGGCGCCCGTAAACAACAGCCATGAAAGCGCTCCTGATCCGCGCTGTTTGTTGTCCTGGTAGTTCACGAAGGTCGTGTTCACTATGTCATGGCGGTAGTCGTAGTACTCGTAGGCGTGGATCGGGTAATCCGGAATCAGGCGCTTCGGCAGGCTGCGGCCGTAGGCCTTTTCCTCCGGAGTTACGGGGTTGCCGATGTTGTCGGTTTCGCCCACGAACAGCGAATCAACCACCAGTGAGGTAAATAAGTCATCGCCGAAGGAACCGGTTGAACTCGTGAAACCAATGGCATTGTCCGCCGACTTCAGGTTCCTGAAGACGTGCCGCTCGCCTCGGCCCCAGACGCCGCCATTGCGGTTCTTGTAGCTGGTGAGATTCTCGAACAGCGCATCCACGCTCTTGCTGTTCGGGTCAGCAGGGTTTTCCTTGGGCATGTACGAGGGGCCGGCCAACCCGAAGACGTTTTCCACATTGATGTTCCGGTCGAACATGAACCCGTCGAAGTTGGAGTGGGCCGTGTTGTTCCTGAATTCGCGGAACTTGGTGCGGCGTGGCCAGATGTTCTTGGCGATGTCCGTGCCCAGGAACTGCGCCTTGCGGGTGCTCCGGCAACGACAACCAGAAACCATTCTCATCGGAACCGGCGGCCACATTGTCGATAAAGGTGTTGTCGGGATTGGTGATCCAGTAAGCCGCCACCGTGTTGTCCGAAGGCAGCAGGGTGTCCTTGCCGGACATGCTGGCTTGCCTGATGGTCTGGCGATTCTCGCTGATCTCTCCGTTTGGGGCGAGATTGGTACGGGACGCATTCCTTGGTGGGATGGCACTTGATCTGGATGGCGAGGTTCCTGACGAACTCGTTGCCGTGCTCGATGCCGTCTTCCAGGAAGAAGCAGTGACCGACGGTGTTGTAGGTCACGTTGTTTTCGACGCGCACGTAATTCGTGCCGTGCACGGTCACGCAGCGGTTGTAGGTGTCGTGGATGGAGGCGTTCTTGATGTACTGGCCCTGCGCATCGCCGACCAGGTGCCAATGGATCGGATACCGCGCCAGCGTCAGGTTCTGGCCCATGCGATTGCAGCTCGACGCCCTCGACGTACATGTGGCTCGAGGGCATCGCCATGATGTGCCCGCCGAAGAACGACTGTTCCGCGTCGGCCGATGCCTGGATCTTGATGTTGCGCGTCAGCAAACCCACTTCGCCGCGCTCATCCACGTCGAAGGTGATCTTGCCGAAGTGCATGTAGTCGAGCTTCTTGTCGAGCGTGATCTTGTTTGCCGCTGATGGCGGAAATGGTGCGCCGCTCGGCCTGCCGGGGATCGTAATCCGTCGACGCGAGGACAATCTCGTCGCCCACCCGCCAGCCCGCGGCGTTGAGGACCTGGATCGAAGTGCTGCCCGCCTTAGCCGTGCTGGCCAGCTTGGTCCAGCTGTTGGTCCGATCACCGTGCAGGTTCAGGGTTCCGCCCGAGATCATGATCCCGCGGTCACCCATGCCCGCCATGACGTCTTCGCCCTTGACGTTATTGGTGAGGGTGATGGTCGCCTTGCGCGTGTGGGGGCTCGCTTCGCTGCCAATGGCCAGCTCCCCGTGCAACATGATCCACTCGGTGGTCAGCTCCAGGTCGGCATCGTTTGAGAAGGTGAGCTTGCCGTCGATGGACAGACCGAGCAGCGCCGGCGGACTGACGTCGAGGATCACGTCCTTGTCTCTCCCAATGGTGGGCTTGTCGCCTGCGACCGGCACCTTGTGGTTCGGCCAGGTGGCAGGATCGGACCAGAGCGATTGCTGGGCCGTCTGAGCTCTTCCCTCCTGAGCGCCTACGACAGCAAGTGCGCCGACGAGGCCGAATGTCGATAAAAGAAGGAACGAGCGAGATTGTTTTCGCATGTTATCGATCCCCCAACATGACGCTGACCGGCAATTCAGCGGCGAAGGATAGCGCGGTTTGCCGACGCTGGCCCGCCAGGCCCGAGCGTACGCAGCTACAATACGACGGCAGCAAACCCGTCGACTGAACTGCCCTATGAGCACCCGAACCAACCTTCTGCCCGCGAACGTCTACGCCTACGTGCTGCGCCAAACGCGCGAGCCAGAGGTGCTCGCGGAGCTGCGCGCGGCCACTTCGAAAGTGCCGCACAACGTCATGCAGATCGGCGCAGACCAGGGCGCATTGATGGCGCTGCTCGTGAAGCTGATCGGCGCGAAGCGCTGCATCGAGCTCGGCACCTACACGGGCTACTCTGCGCTCGCCGTGGCGCTCGCGCTGCCGGCCGATGGCACGGTGATCGCTTGCGATGTGAGCACCGAGTGGACTGCCGTCGGCCAACCCTTTTGGCGCAAGGCGGGAGTCGCAGATCGCATCGACTTGAGAATCGGGCCCGGACTCGAGACGCTCGACGCGCTGCTCGCGGCGGGTGAAGCGGGCCGCTTCGACTTCGCGTTCATTGACGCCGATAAGCCCAACTACCCCGTCTACTACGAGCGGCTGTTGAAACTCGTGCGCCGTGGCGGCCTGATCGCCGTGGACAACACCCTGGCGCTATCGGGAGCGCCGATCATCGAGCTGGGCTCCCGCTCCACACACGCCCAGGCGATGCTGGCGTTCAACGAGCTCGCGTGCAAAGACGAGCGCGTGGACGAGGCGATGCTAACGGTCGGTGAAGGGCTCACGCTGTTGCGCGTGCGTTGACCGGCGATTGCTCGGCCGACGCGCGATCGCACGTAGCCGGGATCTCTTACTGCTGGGGACGGCTACGCATCTGAAGCGCGAAAAGTGGTAGCGGGGGTAGGATTTGAACCTACGACCTTCGGGTTATGAGCCCGACGAGCTACCAGGCTGCTCCACCCCGCACCGGAAAGAGGCGGCATCATACAGAGGGCATGCCTGGCGCCGCAAGGCGCAAGGCGATCACTTCTTCGCGATCGGCCAACACACTTCGGTGCGCCAATCCTTCGGATCCGGAGCCAGCGACGGATCGTTGAGGTAAACCTCCCAGGGCGCGCCGTTCGTGCGCCAGCCGTTCTGCTCGATCCACTGCTCGAGCGCGGTGTAAGTCTGCTGCAGCTCGTCGTACGGACCTGCGTGCAACGCGACGGCCGCAGCGCCCGCCGGCAATGTGCCCGCCTCGATCTCTCCTCGCCCCTCAGCTCTCGCGGCGAGCGGCTTGCAGGCCTCGATCGTCCATAGCCCGGGGCCGACGGCCTGGTACCGAACCGTCGGACGGCCCGTCTCGGCGAGCCCCGCCTTTTGCGCGAAGTCCCAGAGCAGGCCGAAGCATTCGCCGATCGTCGCGGCGAGCTGGTCGCGCGGAATGCGTCGGCGGATCAGGAGCACCGGAACCTCCGGTAGCTGTCGTCGTTCGATCGAGAGCGTAGGCATGGTCGTGGTCCCCCGTCGGATCGTCGTCATTCGATACAAGCCGAGACACGGCACGGTGCTCGAGACGAGCTCGCGGTGCCTGCGGCGCAGGTGCCGCGGCGCCTCACGAAGCACGGTCGCGCGATATTGCTCCGGCGTGCGGCCGAGCGAGCGTCGAAACGCGCGCGTGAACACGGCGTGGCTCGCGAACCCGGCCGCCGACGCCACGTCGCCGATCGAGCGCTCCGTCGTCGCGAGCAATGCCGCGGCGGTCGCGAGCCGAAGCCGCTGCGTGTAACGCTTCGGCGTCTCGCCGAGCAGCGCGCCGAGCTCGCGATGCAAGTGGAAGCGCGACCAGCCCGCGCGTCTCGCGAGCGACTCGAGCGAGACATCGTCATCGAGCCGTTGCGTCACGTCGCGCAGCAGCTCGAGCAAAGCGTGAGTGTCCGCCATGCTTCGATCATAGCGAACGGCATGCGGAGCGTTTGACGTTTCTTGCGGCGGGCTCTCGGTCCAGCACGCTCCACCGCCGGTTGCAATCGAGCCGGCTTGCTGGCGCAATGCCCGGCATGCTGCTGGTGCTTTTCGCCGTGAGCGGCTGCGCGGCGCTGATCTATCAAGTCGTTTGGTTTCAGCTGCTGTCGTTTGCGATCGGCGCGTCCGCGTTCTCGCTCGGAGTGCTGTTGCCGACGTATCTCGGCGGTCTTTGCATCGGCAGCTTGATCTTGCCGCGCTACGTCTCGCGCAAAGCGCACCCGTTGCGCGTGCTCGGCGCCCTCGAGCTCGCGATCGGCGCGCTCGGAGTCGTCGCGCTGTATGCGATCCCGGCGCTCGGCGGCCTCTACTCCGCTTGGGTCGGATCGGGCGCGCCGGGTCTCGCGCTGCGCCTGCTCGTCGCCGCGCTTGCCCTGTTGCCGGCGACGATCCTGATGGGTGCGACGCTGCCCGCCGTAGCGCCGTGGGTGGAATCTCAAAAGGATCCCGCGGCGCCGCTCGGCCACCTCTACGCCGCGAACGTCGCGGGCGCCGTCGGCGGCTGTGCGCTCGCGGGCTTCTACTTGCTCCGCGTGCACGATGCGCAGGTCGCGACGTTCGTCGCCGTCGCGCTCGACTTCGCCGTCGGACTCGCGAGCTTCGCGCTCGCCGCCGCAAAGAAGTCGCCGCAATCCACGACGCCGGCATCGACCGCGACGACGTCGGGGGCGGCGACGGCGACATTGCCGGCAACGACGAAACCGCCGAGGACGACGGCCGGCAACACTCCCGCGAAGCCGACCGGCGAGGTCGTATGGCCTGTCCTGGTCGCCGCCGGGCTATCGGGGATGACCGCGCTCTGCGCGGAGATCCTCTGGACCCGCAACCTCTCGCTGCTCTTCGGCGGCACGGTCTACGCGTTCGCGGTGCTGCTCGCCGTCTTCCTGCTCGGTCTCGGCGCCGGCAGCGCCGCGGGCGCGGCGCTCGGCCGAGCGGCTCGACGCTCGCCGAGCGCTCGCGGGGTGCCAACTCGCGCTCTGCGCCGCGATCGCATGGTGCGCATACGCGATAGCACGCGCCCTGCCCTATTGGCCGCTCGACGTCACGCTCCCGCCGACCGCCGCGCTCACGCTCGAGCTCGATCTGTTGCGCGCCGCGTATCGCGATACTGCCTGCCGCGCTCCTCTGGGGCGCGAGCTTCCCGCTCGCGCTCGCGGCATCGACGTCGCGTGCGCGCGACGGGCGAGCGCGACTCGCGGCGCACCGTGGGCGCGCTCTACGCGGCGAACACGGCCGGCGCGATCGTCGGTGCGCTCGCGACGAGCTTCGCGCTGATTCCGTTGCTGGGCAGCCTGGGCACCCAGCAGCTCTCGATCATGGTGGCGGCGAGCGCCGCGCTCTTGTTGCTCCTCACCGATCGGCGCGGCGCCGCGCTCGGCACGCTCTCGCTGGCGGCGCGCCGTCGCTCGGCGCGGCGATTGCGCTGGCCTGGTCCATCCCTCCGCTGCCGCCGCGCGCTCGTCGCGTATGGCCGCTTCTTGCCGACGCGCGGCCAAGACGCAAACGTCGTCTACGTCGGCGAGGGCGTCGCCGCGTCGATCGCGGTCACGCACGAGCCGAGCGGGATCGTCACGTATCACAACGCCGGCAAGACGCAGGCCTCGACGTACCCGCAAGACATGCGTCTCCAGCGCATGCTCGGCCATCTGGCGACGCTGATCCCCGAGCAGCCGCGCTCGGTGTTCGTCATCGGGCTCGGCGCCGGAATCACGGCGGGCGCCGTTAGCATCGACCCCGCGGTCGAGCGCGTGGTCGTCGCAGAGATCGAGCCGCTCGTCATCGAAGGTCGCGAAGGACTACTTCGCCGACGCGAACCATGGCGTGGTCGCGAGCCCGAAGGTCGAGATCCGCAGTCGACGACGGCCGCCACGCGCTCGCGACCTCGCGCGAGAAGTTCGACGCGATCACGTCCGACCCGCTCGACCCGTGGGTCAAGGGCGCGGCCGCGCTCTACACGCGCGAGTTCTGGGAGCTCTGCAAGTCGCGCTTGAACGACGACGGCGTCGTGACCGCGTTCGTGCAGCTCTACGAGACGACCGAAGACGCCGCGAAGAGCGAGATCGCGACGTTCTTCTCCGCGTTCCCGCACGGCGCGCTGTTCGCGAACACCGTGAACGGCCGCGGCTACGACGCGGTGCTCGTCGGCCGCGCGAACGACGCGCCGATCGACGTCGATCTCGTCGAGCGGCGGCTCGACGAGCGCGAGCTACGAGCCCGTCGCACGCTCGCTGCGCGAGCGTCGGGTTCGACTCGGCGCTCGACCTGCTCGGCACGTACGCGGGCGGAGCCGCCGACATGTCGGGCTGGCTCCGCTCGGCCGCGCTCAACACGGATCGCGGCCTTCGGCTCCAATATCTCGCGGCCGACGGCCTCAACGTCATACGCGCCGACGAGATCTATCGGCAGATCATCGCGCGCGGCGCGCGCTTCCCGGAGCAGCACGTTCATCGGCTCGCCGATCGCGCTCCAGGGGCTTCGCCAGAGGCTCCGCCTGCGTGGAGACTACTAGCGCGCGGCGGAGATTTAGAATCGGAAGGGCCAGCCTAAGGTCTTGAATTACGTGGGAGTCGACGGATGCGGGAGACGGCGTCCACTTGTGGTCAATAACGAATTAGCGGCGCGTGGTGATGGTAGCTTGGGTCGACCACGACGGGGCCTTCGGAAAATCCCTCCGCGGAGGGATTTCGCACCGAAATTGTGCAGCGACGCTTCCGCGGAAGCGTCGCCGGCAAGTCAGCGCGGCAGCGGCTCGGCTGGACGCGCGGCAGCTTGTGGACCTGCCGGCGGCGGCGCCGTGCGGCACGGCGTCGGGCTCCACTTCGCGCCGTTCGCTTCGCGCTTGAACATCGTGCTCGTGTAGAACGGCTCGTTGAGGTACTCGGGGTCCTCGACGATCGTGACGACGTGCAGCCAGACGTCGCCGCTCGGCGCGTCCGGCAAGCGGTGGAAGTACTCGGTGATCGACGCGGACTCGCTGTACGGCACGCCGTTCTTGCGCAGATAGCCCGCGCGGAAATTCGTCGTGACGACCTTGAGCGAGCCGCCCTCGGCGAGCGCCGGCGAGAGATCGGGCCCGCCGCGCTGCCCGCGCCCGCCGCCGCCCGGCGCGATCGGCCCGGTGTTGTTGCCGATCTGCGCGCGACCGCGGCCCGCCGCCGGCCTGCGGCGGCCGCTGCCACTGCGGCGCGCGAGAATCCCTGCCACGTCTTCTCGCCCGGCGGCTGCGCGCTGGCCGCGAACTCGAGCAGCCGCGTCTGCGTGCCGGCGTCGAAGTCGACGCTCAGCGTGTCGTCGTCGGCCCAGGTGATGTGCAGCCGGCCGGGCTGGCGGATGAGGCCGCCGACGCCGAACGCCTTGCACTGGACGCCGGCCGCGTTGTCGGCGTCGAGATTCCAAGTGTCGGCCGTCGCGGCGGCCGTTCGCGTTGAGCGGCAAGCTCTCGTAATCGCCCTTGCGCGGCGTCGCCATCCGGTGGCGCCAGTCCTCGCTCACGACCGCGACCCAGTAGCCCGTGAGGTCGATCGGCGCGCCGGCCTTCGGCGACGCGGGCGCGCTCGCCGGCTGGGCGCGGCTGCGCTAACGCTCGGCCGGCGAGCGCAGCGAGCCAACGCGGCGCACGCAAGCGAGCGCCGACGCGATGGCGGAAGCTGGGATCCGCGGTCACTTCGCCGCCGCCCGCTGCTTGCCGCTCGTGGCCTTTCCGGCGTCGCGGTAGATCGCCTCGACGAACATCGCCGACGTCCACGGGCCGCGCGGGCTGTCGTAGCGCCCGTCGTAGTCGAGCGCAGGCTTCGTCGCGAGCACTTGCTGCAGCGTCATGCCCTGCGCCGCGAGATTGCGGATCCGGTCGCGCACGATCACGACCATGTCGCGGTAATCGAGCAGGTCGGCCTCGTCGCAGACGCGGCCGTGGCCCGGGATCACGTACGTGCCGCCTTCTTGCAGGTACTTCGGCACCGCGATGTCGAGCATCTGGTTCAGGCCCGCGACGACGCCGTCGACGCCGCCGCCCTGATCCGCGCGGATCACCGGATACTGCGTCGTCGTGAACAGGTCGCCCGAGACGAGCACGTCGGAGCCGCGGAAGTAGACGAACACGTCGCCGTCGGTGTGCGCGTTCGCCGGGTGATAGAGGAACACCGCCTCGCCGTTGAAGTAGAAGTCGCGCGCCGGCTCGAAGAACGTGTTGAGCGGCAGCTCGGTGATCGGCCGGTTCGCCTCGGTCATCCGCGCGAGCACGTTCTCGTGCGCGATGATCGCGGCCGGGTTGCCGTTCACGGTCTGGCCGGCCTGCGAGATCGTCTCGTTGCCGCCCGTGTGGTCCACGTCCGCGCTCGTGTTGACGATCCAGCGGATCGGGCCGCTCGACAGGCGCGCGGATGGCCGCGAGCACGGCGCGCGCGCGTGGCGGCGGCGCCGGTGTCGACGACGAGCACGCCGTCGGCGCCGACCTGCACCGCGACGTTCGCGCCGGCGCCGACGAGCATGTAGACGTTGCCCTGCACGTGATACGTCTCGACGCCGTCGACGGTGCGCTCCGCGCGATCCATTCCCGAGCGCGCGTCCTTGTCGGACGCCGAGTAGCTCACGCGTGCGGGGCTCGTGCCGTCGAACGGCGAGCCGCTCTGCGCGCGCGCGACGCTCGACGCCGCGGCGAGCGACACGAGCGCGAGACCGGCGACGACGCGGCGCGCGCGACGAGCGACGTCGTTCGAGCGCAGATTGCGGCGCGGCGTGCGTCATCGGCCTTTCATCAGCTGCTCGAGCTTCGGCTCGTACTCGGGATACGTCGTCGGCGCGCCGCCGAACACCGCCTCGAACGGCAGGCCGAACTTCTTCGCGTAGTCCTCGATGAACGGATTCATGCCGGGCAAGTAGTACGGCACCTTGTTCTTGTCCATCGGCACTTCCATCACGTACTCGCAGTTGTAGAGCCAGTTCTGGTTGCCGCGCTCCATCAGCACGAACTCTTCGCTGTTGACGATACGGCTCCGTGAGATACACGGGGTCCGTGATGATCATCACGTGCGAGAGCAGATTGCCGTGGCGGATGTAGTGCTCGACGAGCGTCGTGCGATCGCTGCTCGGAATGCCGCTGCGCCGGTAGAACTCCTTCTTGATGTGCGTCGTGGTCACCGTGAGGATGTCGCCGTGCCACTCGCCGGTCGAGAAGCCCATGTTCGTGTGCGGCACGTAGTCGGGCGGATGCGGCCGGCCGTCCATCCAGATCGTGCGATATTGCTGGTACGTGCCGAGGTACTCGCGGTACGCGATGATCGACTGCGTCGCGGGGTCCTTCTCGGTCCAGATCCGAAACTGCATCGGGCCGCGGAAGATGTGCGCGACGTTGTACGGCTGGCACTGGTGCTCGAGCAGGTTCACGCGCGTGACGTCCCACGACTCGGCGAAGCGGCGCGCCGCGTCGTTCATCGGCACGCCCGTGAAGTCGCCCTGGACGTCGCCCGGAACGCGGTCGTCGAAGTCCTCGTGATACTTGCCGGCCCACTCGCCGGAGAGGTCGATCTGCGCGTGCGCGCTCGCCGCCGCGAGCGCAGCGGCCAGTGCTCCGCCGAGGACGAGCGCGCGCAAAGTGCCGCGGCTCTATTGGAAGGTTTCGCCGGGCTTCTTGCCCCACTCGAACCCGTCGGAATCGCGGCGCAGGTACTGCATCCGCATCCGATAGTCGCCCGCGTCGCGGCCCGGGTTGCCGGTGATCTTCACGACGTCGCCCGCGCGCAGCGTCTGGTTCGTGACGCCCTGGCCCGCGAGCGCGCCCGCGCCGCCCCACTCGACCGCCCAGCGGTGCATCTGGCCGTCGTCGCCGGGCGCCTCGATGTGCACGAACGAGTGCGGGTTGCGGAACATGAACTGGAGCAGCTTGCCTTCGATCGTGATCTGGCGATCTTCGAAGTACGTGGCCGTGAACGAGTGGTGCGCTCGCGCCGCAAACGCCGCGACCAGTGCCAGCAATGCAGTGGGAAGGACGACTTTCCAGTTCGCTCGCATCTCGCGTTCCCCCGACGAAGAGCCGAATCGGCTACCGGTGAGGCTGGCTTGGATTCTACTACAACGCGGCTCAGCCGCCCAGCACGCGAGCGCAAAGATCGATCAAGAGGCCCGGGAACACACCGAGCGCCAGGAGCCCGAGCCCGTTCGCGCTGAGAGCGATTCGCATGTCCGGCGCGGCCGAGAGCGGCTCGCGATCGGCGGCTCCGCGAAGTACATGAACCAGACGATTCTGATGTAGTAAAACGCGCCGATCACCGCGAACAGCACGCCGACCGTCGGCGAGCCAGACGAGCCCCCGGTCGAGCACGCTGCCGAGCACGACGAGCTTCGCGTAGAAGCCGACGAACGGCGGCACGCCGGCCATGCTGAACATGATCATCAGCATGACGAACGCGAACCACGGGCTGCGCGCGTTCAAGCCCTTGAAGTCCTCGAGCCGCTCGGCCTCGAAGCCCGCGCGCGACAGCAGGATGATCATGCCGAACGCCGCGGCCGCCATCAGCACGTACGCGAACGTGTAGAACATCGCGGCCTGGATGCCCTGCGGCGTGCCCGCGATGAACCCCATCAAGATGAAGCCGACGTGGGAGATCGTCGAGTACGCGAGCATGCGCTTGAGATTCGTTTGCGCGATCGCGAGCAGGTTGCCGACGCCGAGCGACAGCACCGAGAGCACGATCAGCATGTCCTGCCAGCCCGTGTCGTGCAGCGGCCCGAGCCCCTCGACGAGCACGCGCCAGACGAGCGCGAACGCAGCGATCTCGGGCGCCGAGCCGATGTAGAGCGTCACGGGCGCCGGCGCGCCCTGGTAGACGTCCGGCAGCCACATGTGGAACGGCACCGCGCCGAACTTGAACGCGACGCCCGCGACGATGAACGCGAGCGCGAGCAGCGCCGGCACGCCGATGCCGCCCGGCCGGGCGAAGTGCTCCGCGAGCGTGTCGAGCTGCAGCGTGCCCGTGATCCCGTAGAGCAGCGACATGCCGTAGAGCAGCGTGCCCGACGCGATCGCGCCGAGCACGAAGTACTTCATCGCCGCCTCGGCCGAGACCGCGGAGTCGCGATTGAACGCGACGAGCGTGTACTGCGCGAGCGCGAGCACCTCGAGCCCCAGGTACAGCGTGAGCAGGCTGTTCGCCGAGATCATGATCATGATCCCGAGCAGCCCGAACAGCCCGAGCAGGAAGAACTCGCCTTTGAGCAGCCCGTTCTGCTCGAGGTTCTCGCGCGAGTACAGGAACACGACGCCGACGACGATGTAGGCGAACATCTTGAGCACGCCGGAGGTCGGATCCAAAACGAAGCTGCCGCCGAAAGCGAGCACGCGATGATCGACCGATGTGTGCAGCGTGACGGCCGCCGTGCCGATCAGCGCGAGCATCGACAGCACGTACGTGACGTTGCGCTGGTCGTCGCGCAGGAACACGTCGACGAGCAGCACCACGCAGATCGCGAACGTGAGGAAGATCTCCGGAGCGGCGGTGACTAGATCGGTAGTCGGCATGGCGGGCGGCGTATCCTTAGGACGGCTAGAGCTTCGACTGGACGACGTGGTCGAGCAGCGCGCCGAGCGTCGTGTCCATCGCGCTCACGATCGGCGCGGGCCAGATGCCGACGATCAGCACCGCAACCGCGAGCACCATGAGCATCCAGAACTCGCGCGCGTTCACGTCAGGGAGCGCCGCGACATGCTCGTTCGCGACCGCGCCGAACACGACGCGCTTGACCATCCAGAGCGTGTACGCCGCGCCGAGCACGAGCGTCGTCGCGGCGAAGAACGCGAGCCACGCGCTCGCGTGGAAGCTGCCGATGATCACGAAGAACTCGCCGACGAAGCCCGACGTGCCGGGCAGCCCCGCGTTCGCGAGCGCGAACAGCACCATCAGCGCCGCGAACTTCGGCATCGTGTTCACGACGCCGCCGTAGTCGGCGATCTGGCGGCTGTGCATCCGGTCGTAGAGCACGCCGACGCAGAGGAACATCGCGCCCGAGATCAGCCCGTGCGACAGCATCTGCATCATGCCGCCCTGCAGCGCGAGCCGCGCGCCGTCGCTGCCGGGCGCGTTCGCGGTCGCGAGGAAGATCACGAAGAACCCGAGCGTCACGAAGCCCATGTGCGCGATCGACGAGTACGCGATCAGCTTCTTCATGTCGGCCTGCACGAGCGCGACGAAGCCGATGTAGACGACCGCGATCAGCGACAGGCCGATCATGAGCCAGGCGAGCGAGTGGCTCGCGTCCGGCGTGATCGGCAGGCTGAAGCGGATGAAGCCGTAGCCGCCCATCTTCAGCAGGATCGCGGCGAGGATCACCGAGCCGCCGGTCGGCGCCTCGACGTGCGCGTCGGGGAGCCAGGTGTGCACCGGGAACATCGGCACCTTGACCGCAAACGCGAGCAGGAACGCGAAGAAGATCAGCACCTGCTCGTTCATCGTGAGCGGCAGGTTCTGGAACGACGCGATCGAGTAGTCGCCGGCCTTCGAGTACAGGTAGATCAGCGCGACGAGCATGAAGACCGAGCCCAGGAACGTGTAGAGGAAGAACTTCACGGTCGCGTAGACGCGCCGCTCGCCGCCCCAGACGCCGATGATGATGAACATCGGCACGAGCATCGCTTCCCAGAAGATGTAGAACAGCAGCGCGTCGGTCGCCGCGAACACGCCGATCATCATGCCTTCGAGCAGCAGGAACGACGCGAAGTACTGCGCGGGCCGCAGCTTGATCACCTGCCAGCCCGCGATCACGACGAGCGGCGTCAGGAACGTCGTGAGCAGCACGAGCGGCATCGAGATCCCGTCGACGCCGAGCGCGTAGTAGGCCTTGAAGCGCAAGATCCACGGCACGTTCTCGACGAACTGCATCGCGGCCGTGGAAGAATCGAACCGCGTGTAGAGCGGGATGCTGGCCACGAACGTGAGGATCGACACGCCCAGCGCCACCTGCTTGCCGAGCTGAACGCGCGCGCCCGAGCCGAGCAGCAGCACGACGATCGCGCCCGCGATCGGCAGCCAAATCAAGACGCTCAGCAGCGGCCAGATTCATAGCGTTCCTTGCCTCGTCATGTCCTGAACACGAGCCAGCCGACGAGCACTGCGAGACCGACGATCATCGCGAACGCATAGTGATAGAGATAGCCCGACTGGAGACCCCGCGCGACGCTCGCGACGAGGCCGACGGTCTTCGCGCTGCCGTTCACGAGCGCGCCGTCGATCAGCGTTTGGTCGCCGACCTTCCAGAGGAAGCCGCCGAGCAGCCGCCCGCCCCTCGCGAGCACGTTCTCGTTGAACCAGTCGAAGTAGTACTTGTTCGCGAGCACGCGATAGAGGCCCGAGAACTGTCTGTTGCCAGCGCGCGGGCAAATCGGGGCGCTTGAGGTACAGGATACCAGGCGACCACGGCGCCGGCGGCGGCGAGGTAGACCGCGGGCGCTTTCAGCGCCTCGATCACGAACTCGAGCGGGCCGTGGAACTCCGCGCCGAGCTCGCGCAGCGGATCGTGGTCGGGCAGCACGAAAATCGCGCCCTTGAACCAGTCGCCGAACAGCACTCGGCCCACGGTGAGCCAGCCGACGACCACGCGACGGGATCGCGAGCGCGATCGAGCGGCAGCGTGACGACCCAGGGCGATCTCGTGCAGGTGCTCCTTCGTGTGGTGATCGATCCGCTCCTCGCCGTGGAACACGACGAACATCAGCCGGAAGCTGTAGAGCGAGGTCACGAACACGCCGAGCAGCACGGCCCAGTACGCGAGCACGTGGCCCGGAGTCTCGGACGCGCGCGACGGCCTCGATCAGCGCGTCCTTCGAGAAGAAACCCGCGAAACCCGGGAAACCGATCAGCGCGAGCGTGCCGATCACGAACGTCCAGTAGGTGATCGGCAGGTATTTCCGAGGCCGCCCATCTTCCGAATGTCTTGCTCGTGATGCATCGCGATGATCACGGAGCCCGCGGCGAGGAACAGCAGCGCCTTGAAGAACGCGTGCGTCATCAGATGGAAGATGCCAGCGCCGTAGGCGGACGCGCCGAGCGCGACGGTCATGTAGCCGAGCTGCGAGAGCGTCGAGTACGCGATCACGCGCTTGATGTCCTGCTGCACTAGCCCAAGCAGGCCCGTCAGGAACGCGGTGAGCGCGCCGATCGTGATCACGACCGAAAGCGCGACCTCGCTGTGCTCGAACAGCGGCGACATCCGCGCGACCATGAAGATGCCGGCCGTGACCATCGTCGCGGCATGGATCAACGCGGAGATCGGCGTCGGGCCCTCCATCGAATCGGGCAGCCAGACGTGCAGCGGCATCTGAGCGGACTTGGCGCATCGCGCCGACGAAGAGACAAATGCACGCGAACGTGAGCAACGACCAGTGCGCGCCCGAGAAGATCTCGATGCTCGTTCCCGCGAGACGCTCCGCCTGCTCGAACGTGAGCGAGTAATTCAGCGTGCCGGTGTAGGTCGCGAGCGCCGCAATTCCCAACAGGAAACCGAAGTCGCCGACCCGGTTCACGAGGAACGCCTTCAGGCTCGCGAAAATCGCGGTCGGCCGCGTGTACCAGAAGCCGATCAAGAGGTACGAGACGACGCCGACCGCCTCCCAGCCGAAGAAGAGCTGGAGGAAGTTGTTGCTCATCACGAGCATCAGCATCGAGAACGTGAACAGCGAGATGTAGCTGAAGAAGCGCTGGTAGCCCGGGTCGTCGTGCATGTAGCCGATCGTGTAGACGTGCACGGCGAGCGACACGAACGTCACGACGACCATCATCAGCGCGGTCAGGTGATCGATCAGGAACCCGACCTCGAACGACAGACCGCCGACCTCCGCCCACTCGTAGAGCACGGCGTTGTAGATCGGCGCGCCGTGGAGCTGCCCGTCGAGCACGTAGACCGACAGCGCGAACGAGATCGCGACGCCCAAGATCGTGACCGTGTGCGCGCCGGCGCGGCCGATCGCCTTGCCGAACAGGCCGGCCGCCGCGGCGGCGGCGAGCGGGGCCAAGAACGATTGCGAGGTAGACGTTCTGCACGGCGTCAGCCCTTGAGCCTGTCGAGCTCGTCGACGTTGATGCTGCGCGTATTGCGGAACAGCACGACGAGGATCGCGAGGCCGATCGCGGCCTCGGCCGCCGCGACGGTGAGGATGAAGAACACGAACACCTGCCCGAGCGTGTCGTCCAGCATCCGCGAGAACGCGATGAAGTTGAAGTTCACCGCGAGCAGCATGAGCTCGATGCACATCAACAGCAGGATCACGTTCTTGCGATTGATGAAGATGCCCGCGACGCTCAGGCTGAACAGGATCGCCGCGAGCACGAGATAGTGCGCCGTAGTGATGGTCAGCATCAGCGCTCCGTGCTCGCTTCCACTTTGACGATGCCGGACGCGATCCTCGCGCCGCACGGCGACCTGCTTCGCGATGTTCTGAACCTTCAAGCCCGCGCCGCTGGCGCATCGTGAGCGTGATCGCCGCCACGATCGCGAGCAGCAGGATCACGGAGGCGATCTCGAACGCGTAGACGTGCTGCGTGTAGAGCACCGCGCCGAGCTCCTTCGTGTTGCTGTAGCCCTCGGGCGTCGGCTTCGGCGTCGTGACGAACGCGAGCCCTTGCGAGCGGAACCAGATCACGTGGCCGATCTCGACGACGACGATCAGCGCGACCGCGATGCCGAGCGGCAAGTAGCGCGTGAAGCCCTCGCGGAGCTCCTCGACGTTGATGTCGAGCATCATCACGACGAACAGGAACAGCACCATGACTGCGCCGACATAGACGAGCACGAGCACGATCGCGAGGAACTCCGCCTCGATCAGCAGCCAGAGCGCGGCGCTCTGCACGAACGCGAGCACGAGGAACAACACCGCATGCACGGGGTTGCGGGTCGTGATCACGCCGATAGCGCAGCGACGAGGAACGCCGCGAACACGTAAAAGAGAACGCCGCTCAGCAAGACTCAGACTTCCTTTTTCTTGATCGCGGTAATCCGACGCCGCATCACGCGTCGCGCAAGCCGGCGGGTCAAGAGGCGCTTGGCAAACTTCTGGCTCAACTTCTTCTCCAGTGGGCTCGAGCTCAGCGGAACTGCGGCGTCGGCTGCCTTGTCGGCCGCGATCATTGCTTCGTACTTGTCCCCGACCGCGAGCAGCTTGTCCTTCGTCATGATGTTCTCGCCGCGTGCTTCCATGTGGTACTCGTGGATCCGCGTCTCGACGATCGCGTCGACGGGGCAGGCTTCCTCGCAGAACCCGCAGTAGATGCACTTGAAGAGATCGATGTCGTAGCGCGTCGTGCGGCGCGTGCCGTCGGCGCCGACGTCCGATTCGATCGTGATCGCGAGCGCGGGGCACACCGCCTCGCAGAGCTTGCATGCGATGCAGCGCTCCTGGCCGTTCGGATAGCGGCGCAGCGCGTGCAGCCCGCGGAAGCGCGGCGACTGCGGCGTCTTCTCCTCGGGATACTGGACCGTGACCTTCTTGCGAAACAGGTTTCGCCAAGTCACGCTCAGTCCCTGAGCGAGCTCGGTCATCAAGAACGTTTTGACTAGGCTACGCATGCCGCCCTCCTACGCCGCACCCGACCACGGGCCGACCTTCAGCGCCGCGAGCACGCCCTCGACGCCGATCCAGACGATCGTCACGGGGATCAGCACCTTCCAGCCGAGCCGCATGATCTGGTCGTAGCGATAGCGCGGGAACGTCGCGCGAATCCACAAGAACACGAACGCGAAAACGGCCATCTTGAGCACGAGCCAGACGACGCTCGGCGCTGCGAGGAACGTGTCTTCGAGGCCCGGGATGCCGGCGAGCGGCGACAGCCAGCCACCGAAGAAGAACACGACCGTCAGCGCCGTGATCAAGATCATGTTCGCGTACTCGGCGAGGAAGAACAGGCCGAACGCGATGCCCGAATATTCGACGTGGAAGCCCGCGACGATCTCAGACTCGCCCTCCGCGACGTCGAACGGCGCCCGGTTCGTCTCGGCGACGCCCGCGATGAAATAGACGATGAAGAGCGGAAACAGCGGCAGGCAAAACCAGCTCAGGATGCTCGTGCCCTGCTGCGCGAGGATGATCTTGCCGAGGTTCAGGCTCCGCGACGCCATCAGCACGCCGACGAGCGCAAAGCCCATCGCGATCTCGTACGCCACGATCTGCGCCGCCGAGCGCATCGCGCCCAAGAACGCGTATTTCGAGTTCGACGCCCAGCCGGCGAGGATCACGCCGTAGACGCCGAGCGAGGTCAGCGCGAGCACGTAAAGTAGGCCCGCGTCGATGTCCGCGATCACGAACCGGTTGTTGAAGGGCACCGCGGCCCAGACCGCGAACGCGGGCACGAGCGAGAGCATCGGCGCGAGCACGAACAAGAAGCGGTTCGACTTCGTCGGCACGACGATCTCTTTGAGCAGCATCTTGATCACGTCGGCGAACGGCTGGAGCAAGCCCTTCGGGCCGACGCGATTCGGGCCGATCCTTCGCTGCATCCAGCCGAGGATCTTGCGCTCCCAGTACGTGAAGTACGCGACGGACAGGATCAGCGGGATCAGCACGACGACGATCTTGACCAGCACGACGATCAGGAACTGCAGCGACGCCGGAACCGCGTTCCAGATCGACATGCCTTGCGCGAGCAACGAATCGAACATCGCTACACCGCCACTCCGCGCTGCGCGAGCTCGGTGAGCTGCAACGGCTCCGAACGTCGCACGAGCGCGTCGACGGCGTAAATGGGCACGTCGAGGTCGCGCGTGTCGACCGCGTGAGCGCCGCCGCCTCCGGACACGGCGAAGCTGCCGCGATAGGGCTCCGCGCCGATCTCGGGTCTCCCACCGAGCTCGTGCTCTAGCTCTTCGGAGACGTCGCTCGGCGTCCGGTACTCGCAGTTCGGCAGCTCGAGCTCGTTGCCGAGCACGCGAAGCACGCGCCAACCGGGACGCGACTCGCCGGCGGGCTCGGCATGCCGCGTCGAAGCTCTGCCATCGCCCTTCCGCGTTCACGAACGTGCCGGCGGTTTCCGCGAACGTCGCGATCGGCAGCAGCACGTTCGCGACGTCGAGGAGCTCGGCCGAGACGAACGAGGTGAACGCGACCACCTTCGCGGCCCGGAGAGGATCGAGCGCTTTTGCACCCGCGGCGAGGTCTTGGCCCGGCTCGATGCCGAACAGAACGTAGGCCGAGCGCGGCGACTCGATCATCGCGCGCGCGTCCCGGCCGGCGCGCGACAGCGGCTTACCGCCGAGGCCGCGATGCGGCACCGCGCCGGCGAGCGCGGCGCCGGCGGAGTTCGCCCCCTCGCTCAGGTAGCCGAGCGTCGCGCCCGTGAGGTCGGCGAGCGCCGCCGCGAGCGCGCGAATGTCGGAATAGCGCGGATGGCGCTGCGCGATCAAGCCGAGCAGCACGAGGCCCGGCTTGCGCGCGAGCGCCTCGGCCGCGGCGCGCTGCGCATCCGTCGGCTGCGCGCGCGCGACGAGCTCGCGCACGTGCGCCGGCGCGTCGACGTTGGCGGCTTGCGCGGCGGCCATAACGACACCGGCGAGCGACGCGGCGAACGACTCGAGCGGAGCGTCGACGTACGACACCGTTTTGAAGTGATACGTGTAGCGCTCGGGATTCACGAACGCGATCCTCGCGCCCTTGCGCGCGGCATTGCGGAGGCGGTGCGCGATGATCGGCACCTCCATCCGGAGGTTCGAGCCGATCACGACGACGCCGGCCTGCGACTCGAGCGCCGCAATGCTCGACCCAAGCGAAGGGACCGAGGGATCGGCGGCCTGGTCGCGGAAATCGCGCCGTCTCAGGCGCGTGTCGACGTTGTCGCTGCCGAGATGGCGCGCGATCCGGGTCAAGAGATACAGCTCCTCGAGCGTCGCACTCGGGCTCGCGAGCACGCCGATCGAGTCGCCGCTCGCGTCCGCGGCCTCGGTCAGGAGCTCGGCCGCGCTCTCGAGCGCGTCGGCCCAAGTCGCGTCGGCCCATTCGCCGTTCCGCTTCACTCGCGGCCGCAGCAGGCGGTCCTCGGTATAGAGCGCGTGGCAACTGAAACGGTCGCGGTCCGAGATCCAGCTCTCGTTGATCTCTTCATTGTCGCGCGGGACGATGCGCCGCAATTTCCCCCGCAACACGTGCCCGAAGAGATTGCTGCCCGCGCAGTCGTGCGGGCCGACGAGCGGCTTCGCGACCATTTCCCAGGCGCGCGCGCTGAAGCGGTACGGCTTGTTGTTGAGCGCGCCGACCGGACAGAGATCGATGATGTTGCCGGAGAGCTCGTGGTCGACACTCTTCTCGATGTAGGTGCCGATCTCCATTCGGTCGCTGCGGCCCGTCGTGCCGAGCTCCTGGATGCCGGCGATCTCGGCGCCGAAGCGCACGCAGCGCGTGCACTGGATGCAGCGCGTCATGTCCGTGGAGACGAGCGGACCCAAGATTCTTGTCCTTCACGATCCGCTTGCGCTCGGTGTAGCGCGAGATCCCGCGGCCGAAGCCCATCGCAAGATCTTGGAGCTCGCACTCCCCGCCCTGGTCGCAGATCGGGCAGTCGAGCGGATGGTTGATCAGCAGGAACTCCATCGTCGCCTTCTGTGCCGAGATCGCGCGTTTACTGCGCGTGAAGACCTTCATGCCCTCGGCGACCGGCGTCGCGCACGCGGGCAGCGGCTTCGGCGCCTTCTCGACCTCGACGAGGCACATACGGCAGTTCGCCGCGATCGTGAGCTTCTTGTGATAGCAAAAACGCGGAACGTAGATGTCGGCGAGATCCGTGACCTCGATGAGCATCTGGCCCTTGCGCGCCTTCAGCGCCACGCCGTTGACCTCGAGGTTCACCACGTTCGGATCGGCCGGCGGAGCGGTCGCTTGCGGCGTCGTGGACGCGGGCGGCGGTGCACTGGCGGCGGCGGGCGGCGGCGGGCTCGGCGTGCTCATGCCGCCACCGACGGCAGTGTCTCGACGATGCTGCGGCCCTTGTGCTCGACCATGTACTCGAACTCGTGGCGGAAGTGCTTCAGGAAGCTCTGCACCGGCCACGCGGCCGCGTCGCCGAGCGCGCAAATCGTATGGCCTTCGATCTTGTTCGCGACGTCGACGAGCATGTCGAGGTCGGCCTTCGCGCCCTGCCCTTGCGTGATCCGCGTGAGCACGCGGTAGAGCCAGCCCGTGCCCTCGCGGCACGGCGTGCACTGGCCGCACGACTCGGCGTAGTAGAAGCGCGCGAGCCGCCGCAGCATGCTAACCATGCAAGTCGTCTCGTCCATCACGATGGTGGCACCCGTGCCGAGCCCCGAGCCGGCTGCCTTGACCGTGTCGAAGTCCATGGTGAGCGTCATCATCTTCTCGGCCGGCACGACGGGGCACGACGAGCCGCCCGGGATCACGGCCTTGAGCTTGCGGCCTTTCCAAACGCCGCCCGCGATCTCGAGCAGCTCCGGGAACGGTATGCCGAGCGGCAGCTCGTAGTTGCCGGGCTTCTCGACGTGCCCGGAGACGGAGAAGATCGCGGTGCCGCCGGAGCCTTTCACGCCGAGGTCCGCGAACCACTGCCCGCCCTTCCGAAGGATCGTCGGTATCGACGCGACGCTCTGGGTGTTGTTGATCGTGGTGGGCGCGCCGTAGACACCGTACGCGGCCGGGAACGGCGGCTTGAAGCGCGGCTTGCCCTGCTTGCCCTCGAGCGACTCGAGCAGCGCGGTCTCCTCGCCGCAGATGTAGGCACCGGCGCCGACGAACGTGTGGATCTCCATGTCGATGCCCGAGCCGCGCACGTTCTTGCCGAGCAGCCCGGCGGCGTAGGTCTCCTGCGAGCGCGGCTTCGAAGCGCGGGATCGGCTCGGCCACGAACTCGCCGCGGATGTAGTTGTACGCGACCGTGGCGCCGATCGCATAGCTCTCGAGCGCGAGCCCTTCGACGAGCGCGTGCGGGTTGTAGCGCAGGATGTCGCGGTCGTGGCAGGTGCCGGGCTCGCTCTCGTCGGAGTTGCAGACGAGGTATTTCTGCATCGGCGCCGTCCGCGGCATGAAGCTCATCTTCACGCCGGTCGGGAAGCCCGCGCCGCCGCGGCCGCGGATGCCCGCCTTCTTCATCTCGTCGATGATCGCGTCGCGCGTGAGCTCGCCTTTGAGCACGCGCTCCCACGATTGGTAACCGCCGATCTTCCGATAGCTCTCGAGCGTGTGCGATTCCGCGCCGTATTGCAGCGTCTCGAAGCACACGAGGTTGAAGCGCCGTTCCGCCACTGCGTCAGTCCTGCACCGAGTCGAGAATCGCGCCGACGGAGTCGGGCGTGAGGTTCTCGTGATAGACGTGATCGATCATCAGCATCGGCGCACCACAGCACGCCGCGAGACATTCTTCTTCCTGCTTGAGGTAGAACTTGCCGTCGGGCGTGCTCTGCCCCGTCTTGATGCCGAGCTTCTTCTCGACCCGCGCGACGATCTCGTCGGCGCCGCGCAGCATGCACGAGATGTTGGTGCAGATCGAGACGCTATGCCGGCCGACCGGCTTCGTCTCGAACATCGAGTAGAAGGTCGCGACCTCGAACACCTGGATCGGCGGCAGCTGCAGGTATTCGGCGACGGCCGTCATGATCTCGGGCGTCAAGAAGCCGTGATTCTCGTGCTGCGCCGCGTGCAGCGCGCCGATGATCGCCGAGCGTTGCCGGCCCTGCGGGAACTTCGCGACCCAGTGGTCGATTTCCTCGCGCACGTGCGCCGAAAGCTCCACGCGCTCGCCGCTCGCAGTCGGCGACTTGGGCCTAACGACCTCGGGTGCGTCGGCCGGATTGCCCGACGGCGGCGGCGCGCTCATCGATCGATCTCCCCGAACACGATGTCCTGCGTGCCGATCACCGCGACGACATCGGCGAGCATGTGGCCGACGACCATCTCGTTCAGCGCCGCGAGGTGCGGGAAACCGGCCGCACGGACCTTCAGTCGATACGGCTTGTTGGAGCCGTCGGAGATCAGGTAGACGCCGAACTCGCCCTTCGGATGCTCGATCGCGGCGTAGGCCTCGCCCTCGGGCACCGCGTAGCCCTCGGTGAACAGCTTAAAGTGGTGGATCAGCGACTCCATGTCGTCCTTCATCTCGATACGCCGCGGCGGCGAGACCTTGGGGTCCTCGAGCATCACTAGGCCCGGATTGGCCTTCAGCCAGTCGACGCATTGCTTGATGATCTCGTTCGACTGGCGCATCTCCTCGATGCGCACGAGATAGCGGTCGTAGCAGTCGCCATTCACGCCGACGGGAATGTCGAAGTCCATCTTGTCGTAGACCTCGTACGGCTGTTTCTTGCGCAGGTCCCACGCGATGCCGCTTCCGCGCAGCATCGGTCCCGAGAAGCCGAGCTGCAGCGCGCGCTCCGGCGACACGACGCCGATATTGACGGTGCGTTGCTTCCAGATCCGGTTGTCGGTCAAGAGCGTCTCGTACTCGTCGATGTTCGCGGGGAAGCGCCTCGTGAAGTCCTCGATGAAGTCGAGCAGCGAGCCGCTGCGTGCCTCGTTGATCCGCGCGAGATCCTTCTCGTCGCGATGCGACGAAGCCTGATAGCGCGGCATCCGGTCCGGCAAGTCGCGATAGACGCCGCCGGGCCGGTAGTAGGTCGCATGCATGCGCGTGCCCGAGACGGCCTCGTAGCAGTCCATCAGGTCCTCGCGCTCGCGGAAGCAGTAGAGGAACATCGTCATCGCGCCGATGTCGAGGGCGTGCGAGCCGAGCCACATCAGGTGATTCAGGACTCGCGTGACCTCGTCGAACAGCACGCGGATGTACTGCGCGCGCAGCGGCGGCGTGATCCCGAGCAGTCTCTCGATCGCGAGCACGTAACCGTGCTCGTTGCACATCATCGAGACGTAGTCGAGTCGATCCATGTAGCCGATCGACTGATTGAACGGCTTGCTTTCCGCGAGTTTCTCGGTCGCTCGGTGCAGAAGGCCGACGTGCGGGTCCGCCTTCTGGATCACTTCGCCATCCATCTCGAGCACGAGCCGGAGCACGCCGTGCGCAGCCGGATGCTGCGGCCCGAAGTTCAGCGTGAAGTTTTGGATCTCAGCCATTGCTCGGCGCGTCCTTGAGATCCGGGTCGTAACGGTTGTCGCTGCGGATCACCTTCGGAACCAGCGTGCGCGGCTCGATGCTGACGGGCTCGTAGACGACGCGGCCCTTGACCGGGTCGTAGCGCACCTCGACGTTGCCAATCAGCGGGAAATCCTTGCGGAACGGGTGGCCGATGAAGCCATAGTCCGTGAGCAAACGCCGGAGGTCCGGATGCCCTTTGAACAGGATGCCGTATAAGTCGAACGCCTCGCGCTCGAACCAGTCCGCCGAGCTCCAGACTTCGTGGACGCTGTCGAGGATCGGTCGTTCGTCGTTCGGACAAAACGCCCTGAGACGCAGGCGATGGTTATGCGTGATCGACAGCAGGTGGTACACGGCCGCGAACCGCGCCTTCGGCCGGTAGCCGACCGCGTTGATCTGCTCTTCGTCTGGGCCCTCGCGCGCCGCGCCGAGGTTGTCGGAATCCAAGTCTCCCGCGGCCGCGCGCAAGTCGCGCACGCGGCCCCGGCTGAAGCCCGTCGCGGTCGCGGTGTCGGTCTGCCACTCGTCCTGGCCGTAGGCCTGATAGTCGACGCCGCAGACGTCGATCAGCATCTCGAACCCGAGCTCGCGCTCGTCGCGCAGCGTGCGGCAGACGTCGATCAGCAGCTCGGCGTCGACGCGGTAACCGAGCTCGCCCGTGCTCGTCGGGAGGCGCTCGACCTTCGAGCCGAGCTTGCTCTCGATCGCAGCCGCGAGGGCCGCGTACTTCGGCGTCAGTTCCTTGTTCTGCATTCGCTCGCCAGCTCTTCCTTCGGGCCGATCGCCACCCATCACGTTTGCCTGGGCCGGTCGCCCGGCTCATCGATCGCCGCTTCGAGGTTCCTTCAACGCGCGATGGTTTGAGTGCGCCGGATCTTTTGCTGCAGCTGAATCACGCCGAACAGCAAAGCCTCCGCGGTCGGCGGGCAGCCGGGCACGTAGACATCCACGGGCACGATGCGATCGCAGCCGCGGACCACGGCATAGGAATAGTGATAGTAGCCGCCTCCGTTCGCGCACGACCCCATCGAGATCACCCAGCGCGGCTCCGGCATCTGGTCGTAGACCTTGCGGAGCGCGGGCGCCATTTTGTTCACGAGCGTCCCGGCGACGATCATCACGTCCGATTGGCGCGGACTCGGCCGAAAGATCACGCCGAAGCGATCGAGGTCATAGCGCGACGCGCCCGCGTGCATCATCTCGACCGCGCAGCAGGCAAGACCGAACGTCATCGGCCAGAGCGAGCCGGTGCGCGCCCAGTTCATCAGTGCGTCGACGCCCGTGACGAAGAAGCCCTTCTCCATCACCTCGGGCACGTTGAACGGCGTTTCGACCTGTTGGCTCAGTCCCACTCGAGCGCTCCTTTGCGCCACTCGTATATGAATCCGACCACGAGCACGGCGAGAAAGATCCCCATCGCGACGAGGCCGAACACGCCGATTCGGTCTAGCGACACGGCCCATGGAAACAGGAACGCGATCTCGAGATCGAAGATGATGAACAGGATCGCCACGAGGTAATAGCGCACGTCGAACCGCATGCGCGTGTCTTCGAAGGCGTCGAACCCGCACTCGTATGGCGCGAGCTTCTGCGGGATCCTTGCGACCGCGGCCGAAAGTGAAACCGAGGAACAACAAGACCACGCTCAAAGCGCCGGCGACGATCAGGAAAATCAGAATCGGAGCGTATTTTTCGAGCATGGTCCCTGACTCGAAGTCGGCGCGGATTGTAGCAGCCTACGCAGTCCGATTTTCACCGAATTTTTGCCGTCCGCGGCCGGGCCCGACCTATGGCCGGTGCCGCGTCCACCACGGTGTAGCGAAAATTGTACCGGGTTTGTGTGATCCAGGACGAGACGGCCTTAATCGGTCTCGGCGCCCCGGCTCGACGACCGCGGATCGCCTATGCGGCGTGTTCCTTCGCGGCCTCGCTAAGGCCGAAACCGTCCACGCACGCGATCCAGGAGCCGTCGCCGCGCAAGTGCGCGTCGATGTGATGCATCCCGTGCCGGTTCCACGCCGCGTCGCCCCCCACGAGGATCGGCTGATCGCCCAACCGCTGCTCCTCGTACTCGATCGGCGTGAGCTTCGTGACCGCAAACGCGGACACGCTCTTGCCGTACACGGGATACACGTCCTGCACGAACTGAATGGGCCTGCCGTCAGCCACGACGACTCTGCCCGCGGGGCGCGAGAGGTGCGGGTCGTTGCGCAGCGGACTCGACGGATGCTCGTGCCAGGGACCTCTCAGCTCTTCGGCGAAATAGAGGCGCAGCTGCGGACTCTTCCCGTCGCTACCCGTATCCGTGAACAGCCACCACTTGTCGCCATGGAACAGGATCGAGGAGTCGGCGTAGCGCCTCCCCTCGAGAAGATTGCCGATCAACTCCCACGTGAACGGAAAGTCGATCGCCCGGTATAGACGCACCGACCTCGCGGCCGCGGTCTCCGGAATCATGTAGTAGGACCCCTGTGACTCGAACACATAGGGATACGACAGATGGAACGGCTCCGCGAGCACGACGCGCTGGTACTCCCACGTCAGCGCATCGCGGCTCACGGCTACCGCGATCTCGCCCCTACGCGTCAGCTCATTGAAGACCTCGAAGAACAGGAACCAGCGCCCGTCGCGTTGACACATGAACGGGTCTGCGACGAATGCGGCCGGCACGTCGGTGACGTCGGCCAGCGTGAGGACCGGGTTCGCAATCGATTGCGGCAACCGCAGCGCCCACGGCGAATCGCCGACCGCGATTCCTATCGAGAATTCCTGGGGCGCGCGTCGTTGCATACGCCGGTAGACGGGCCGCGCAAACCGCCACGCAAGGCGCTTCGCCCCTCGCCTGAAGGTCATTGTGGCTCTCGTTCTTGAGTCGCCCACAATCTCTCCTGCGTGTGCTCCCGGGATGGGGCCGCAATGTTTTTATGTGAGCCGCGAACGGCGTCGAGAGTGTAGTGCACCGCCTCGGTCGAGGCGAGCACCGAGGAGACCGAGGCGCGCTAACGCGCTTGGGGGCTCGGTCGGCACGCGTGCGGCGTACCACGCGGTCGCGACATAATCGGCCGCCGCGCCGCGTGCGCAGCGTCGGGGCCACGAGCGACCCGGTTTACAGTTGATGGTGCCCACGGTCGGACTCGAACCGACACAGCTTGCGCCACTACCCCCTCAAGATAGCGTGTCTACCAATTCCACCACGTGGGCACGAAAACGAGCTCAACTCGGGCGCGACGACCCCTCGCGCGAGTGGGCGTTCGCGTCACTTACTCGGCGCGTTGCCGCCGCCCGAGTCCGGACCGGTCGCGGGCGGCGTGTCGCCGGAGGGAGGCGACCGCGAATCGTCCGGCAGCTGCGGCAAATCGTTTGGCGCCGGCGGCGTCGCGGCCGGCGGCTGCGCACTCGGCGGCGCCTGCGGCGCCGGGGCCGTTTGAGTGGGCACATCGAGCAAGCTCGTGGGCGCCGTGCGCTGCGTGGACAAGTACGCGAGCGTGAGGCTGGTGATGAAGAACACCGTCGCGAGCACGCCCGTCGCGTGCGACAGGAAATTCGCCGAGCCGCGCGCGCCGAAAACCGTTCCCGATGCGCCGGCCCCGAAGCCCGTGCCGGCCTCGGCGCCCTTGCCGCGCTGCAGCAGCACGAGGCCGATGATCATGCCCGCAACGAGGATGTGTACGACCAGCACGATGTTGTGCAGCATCTTCGAATCCGTTCCTGTTCAGGTAGCTGCGCGGAAGATGTCCAGAAACTCCGCAGCAACGAGTGACGCACCGCCGACGAGACCGCCGTCGATGTCGTCCATGTCGAACAACGCTCGCGCGTTCGCGCCTTTGACGCTTCCGCCGTAAAGGATCTTGAGATCGGCGGCGATTGTAGCATTCCGCGCCGCGACCGCGGCACGCAGGAACGCATGCACCTGTTGCGCCTGCTCGGGGGTCGCGGTGCGGCCCGTGCCGATGGCCCAAACCGGTTCGTACGCGAGAACCGCGCGCGCGAACGCGTCCACGCCGGCGGCGTCGAGCACGGCTTCGAGCTGACGCGACACCGTCTGCTCGGTCGCGCCGGCATCGCGCTCGGCGAGCGTCTCGCCCACGCAGAGAATCGGCACGAGCGTCGCGGCCTGCGCCGCCTCGAACTTGGCGGCGACGATCGCGTCCGTCTCGCCATAGAGCGTGCGCCGCTCCGAGTGGCCGACGATCGCGTACCCGCAGCCGAGCGTCCGCGAGCATCGCGCCCGAGACCTCGCCGGTATAGGCGCCGCTCGCCTGCTTGTCCGCGACGTCCTGGGCGCCGAGCAGTATCGAGGTGCCGGCGATCCACTCCCGAACGGCGGGGATATAGACGTACGGCGGTGCAAGCAGCATGTCGGCGCGCGCCGCGGAGCCGACGCCGGCGCGCAACGCGTCGACGAGCTTGCGGCTCTCGCCGAGCGAGCCGTTCATCTTCCAATTCCCGGCGATCAGGGGTTTTCGCGCCACGTAGATTCCGCCCGCACTCGTTTCGCGGGCCGCAGCTTAAGGGCGAGCCCCCGAGAGCGCAACGCCACCGCGGCGCCCGCGCCGCGCGATTGGCCGGTGTCTCGGTCGGAGGCGGCGGAAGCCCGCCGAGCATCCTTCCCGACACACGCCAAGACGCCATCCTTGGAGCTCTGTTCGCACATCCATGTGCTCACAAGGTCTCGGGAAGGACGCCCGGCGGGCTTCCGCCGCCTCTGACCGAGACGTGTCGTTATATGGCGCCGCCTGGCCGCGGGCGGCGCACGCCGTTCAGCTCTGCCCGAAGACCTCGCGCACCGTCTCGGCGAGCCGATTCGCGACCGTGCCGACCTGGTGCCGATCCTCGCCCTCCACCATGATCCGGATCACCGGTTCCGTTCCGGACGCGCGCAGCACGACGCGGCCGCGGTCGCCGAGCTCCGACTCCGCCTCGTCGACCGCGTCGCGGACCATGGGGTCGTCGTTCGGGTTCACGGGCTCGCGGATCTTCACGTTCACGAGCACCTGGGGGAACTGCTCCATGCCTCGCGTGAGCTCGCTGAGCTTGAGGCCGGTTCTCTGCATCACGGCGAGCACCTGGAGAGCGGTGACGAGACCGTCGCCCGTCGTGGTCCTATCGAGACACAGCAGGTGGCCGGACGTCTCGCCCCCGAGCACACCGCCGTGCTCCTTGAGCATCTGCAGAACGTAACGATCGCCCACCTTCGCGCGCAGGAAGTCGACGCCACGCTCGCGCAGCGCGAGCTCGAGACCCAGATTCGACATGACCGTGCCGACGACGGGGCCGACGAGCGTCCGCGACTCGAGCCGGTCGCGCGCGAGCACGTACAGCAACTGGTCGCCGTCGACCAGGTCGCCGCGTTCGTCGACCATCACGACCCGATCGCCGTCGCCGTCGAGCGCCATGCCGACGTTCGCGCGCACGCCCGTGACCGTGAGCTTCAGCAAATCGGGGCGCGTGGATCCGCAGTTGTCGTTGATGTTGCGGCCGTTCGGCGAGCAGCCGACCGGCACGACGTCGGCGCCGAGATCCGACATCAGGCGCGGCGCGACCTTGTAGCCGGCCCCGTGCGACGCGTCGACGACGATCTTGAAGTCCTCGAACCCCATTCCCGATGGAATCGTGGCCTTGCAGAAATCCATGTACTCGGAGCGCGCGGACGCCGCGGTCTTGGCCTGTCCGAGCGCGCGCGAATCCCGCGTGACGGGTGCGGATGCGAGACCGTTCTCGATCGCCGCTTCGAGCTCGTCCGATAGCTTCTCGCCCTCGCTATCGAAGAACTTGATGCCGTTGTCGAAGTAGGGATTGTGCGATGCGCTGATGACGATGCCGAAGTCCGCACCGGACTTCTTCGTGAGGTAAGCGATCGCGGGCGTCGGCAGCGGACCGGTCAGCAGCACGTCCACGCCGGAGGCGACGAAGCCGGCCTCGAGCGCCGACTCGAACATGTAGCCCGAGACGCGGGTGTCCTTGCCGATGAGCACGGTGCCGCCTTGCGGAGCCAAGGCGTGGGCCGCGGCGCTTGCGAGCCGCAGCGCGAAATCGACGGTCATCGGGTCTTCGCCGACGCGCCCCCGAATTCCATCGGTGCCGAAGTAACGCCGCCCCATAGACATCTCCCGCCCGTCAGCGTCGCCGCATTCTAGAAGCGTCGCCCTTCTTGCACCACCAGCGCGACGGCGCCGATGGGGCGGCACTCGCCTCGTGCGCCTCGGCCGAGGACTGCTACCGAGCGTTCATGAGCGCCGAATGTCCTTCCCGAGACCTTGTGAGCACAGGGATGTGCGAACAGAGCCCCAGGGATGGCGTCTTGGCGTGTCTCGGGAAGGATATTCGGCGCGCATGAACGCGGCGCCGGCAAGAACGTCCTAACGGCGCCGCGGCTCAGTGCTGCCCTGCCGGCCCGCCGAGCGGTGCGGCGCCCTTGTCCGGCGCGACCTCGCGCGGCGCGAGCTTACCGGGCTCCGACGGCTCGTCCCAATCTGCCGGCGGCCGCGGGTCGCGGCCTTCCATGATGTCCCTGATCTGCGCCTCGTCGATCGTCTCGTACTTCATCAGCGCGGCGGCCATCACGTCGAGCTTGTCGCGGTTGCTCTCGAGGATCCGCTTCGCGTCGCCGTAGCAGTTGTCGATCAGCGTGCGGACCTCTTCGTCGATCGCGTGCGCGGTGACGTCGGAGACCTGCTTGTGGCGAGTGACGCTGCGGCCGAGGAAGATCTCGCCGTCGTCCTCGGTGTAAGTCAGCGGGCCAAGCCGATCCGACAGGCCCCACTTCGTGACCATGTTGCGCGCGATGTCCGTCGCGCGCTCGATGTCGTTCGCGGCGCCGGTCGTGACGTATGCCGGGCCGAACACGAGCTCCTCGGCGAGCCGGCCGCCGTACAGGCTCTTCATCGAGCTCATGAGCCGCTGCTTCGAGTAGCTGTAACGATCTTCTTCCGGCAAGAACATCGTCACGCCGAGCGCGCGGCCGCGCGGGATGATCGTCACCTTGTAAACGGGGTCGTGATCCGGGACCGAGAGCCCGACGATCGCATGGCCGGACTCGTGGTAGGCCGTGAGCTTCTTCTCCGCCTCGCTCATCACGAGCGAGCGGCGCTCGGCGCCCATCATGATCTTGTCCTTGGCCTTGTCGAACTCCTCCATGCTCACGGTGCGGCGGTTCGAGCGCGCGGCGATCAGCGCGGCCTCGTTCACGAGGTTCGCGAGATCGGCGCCGGAGAACCCCGGCGTGCCGCGCGCGATGACCGACGGCTTCACGTTGCCGTCGACGGGCACCTTGCGCATGTGGACCTTCAGGATCTGCTCGCGGCCGCGCACGTCGGGCAGCGGCACGACGACCTGGCGATCGAAACGGCCCGGGCGCAGCAGCGCGGGATCGAGCACGTCGGGGCGGTTCGTCGCCGCGATCACGATCACGCCTTCGTTGCCTTCGAAGCCGTCCATCTCGACGAGCAGCTGATTCAGCGTCTGCTCGCGCTCGTCGTGACCGCCGCCGAGGCCCGCGCCGCGATGGCGGCCGACCGCGTCGATCTCGTCGATGAAGATGATGCACGGCGCGTGCTTCTTCGCCTGGTCGAACATGTCGCGCACGCGCGAGGCGCCGACGCCGACGAACATCTCGACGAAGTCGGAGCCCGAGATCGTGAAGAACGGCACCTTCGCCTCGCCCGCGATCGCGCGCGCGAGCAGCGTCTTGCCCGTGCCGGGCGAGCCGACCATCAGCACGCCCTTCGGAATCTTGCCGCCGAGGCGCTGGAACTTGGCCGGGTCCTTCAGGAAGTCGACGATCTCGACGACCTCTTCCTTCGCCTCTTCCACGCCCGCGACGTCCGCGAACGTGACGCTGACCTGGTCCTCGCCGAGCAGCCGCGCTCGGCTCTTGCCGAACGACATCGCGCCGCGCCCGCCGCCCGCGCCCTGCATCTGGCGCATGAAGTAGACCCAGACCGCGATCAGCAGCAGGATCGGGAACGAGGAGATGAACAGCTGCAGCAGGAACGACTGCTGCTTCGGCGCGCTCGCCGAGATCGTGACGTTGTGCTTCTCGAGCTCGCCGATCAGCGCCGTGTTGGACGTCTCGGGGCTATAGGTGACGAACGACTCGCTGTTGTGCCGCTCGGCCGCGGATCACGTCGCCCTCGAACACCACCTCCTCGACCGAGCCGTCCTTGACGTAGGAGAGGAACGTCGAGTACGGAAGCGGTTGGACGCGCTGACCGCTGCCCGGCCCAAAGCTCTGGAAAACGGTCAGCAGGACGACGGCGATGACGATCCAAAGAATGACGTTCTTTGCCAAGTCGTTCAATGCGTTACCTCGCGAACGGTCGCGTAGACCGTGTCCAAGCGTTAGACCCTACACCATCCCATGGTTCCTGGCTAGCAAATAAATCTCGCGACTTTCGGCGCGCGACGCCTTCGGTTTGATGCGCTTCACGACGCCGAAACGAGCCTGAGCGACCTGCACGAAGTCGTCGATTCCCTCGCCTTGGAACGCCTTCAGCAGCAACGTGCCGCCGGGCTTGAGAACCTCTTCGGCGAACAGCAGCGCTTCTTCGATCAGCGCGAGGCTGCGGGGCTGGTCCATGGCGCGGGTGCCGGTGATGTTGGGCGCCATGTCCGACATTACAAGATCGGCCTTCGCACCGCCGAGCCTGGCGCGAAGCGCCGCGAGCGTCTCGTGCGCCGTGAAGTCGCCGAGCACGAACTCGACGCCGGGCAGCGCGTCCATCGGCAAGCAGATCGACCGCGATCACGCGGCCGCCCGGGCCACGAGCTTCGCGGCGAGCTGGCTCCAGCTGCCCGGGCTCGAGCCCAAGTCGACGCACACCGCGCCGGGCCGCAGGATGCGTTCCTTCGCGTTGATCTGCTCGAGCTTGAACACGGCGCGCGAGCGCCACCCCGCGCGGCCGGCCTGCTCGACGTAGATGTCGCGTTCCTGGCGTTGGCGCCAGCGACTGCTCGACCCGCTGCGGCGCGGCATCGGCCCGGCCGCCGGACTCAGATGTACTCGACCGCGGTGATCTCGTAGGCGCGGCGGCCGCTCGGCGTCGCGACTTCGACCTCGTCGCCTTCCTGCTTGCCGATCAACGCGCGCGCGATCGGCGAGCCGATCGAGAGCAAGCCCGCCTTTGATGTCGGCCTCGTCCTCGCCGACGATTTGATAGCGGGCCTCGGTGCCGTCCTTCACGTCGACGAGATGCACCGTCGAGCCGAACACGACCTTGCCGTTCGCGTTGAGCTCGCGTGACGTCGATGATCTGCGCGTTGCCGAGCTTCGCCTCGATGTCGCGGATCCGCGCCTCCATGAGGCCCTGCTGCTCCTTGGCCGCGTGGTACTCGGCGTTCTCCTTGAGATCGCCGTGCGCGCGCGCGGTCGCGATCGCCTGCGTGACCTTCGGGCCGCTCCTCGTTCTTCAGGCGGCGAAGCTCTTCCTTGAGTTTCGCCGCGCCGCGCGCGGTCAATGGCACCTTGCTCAAACCGACGCCTCCGCGTGCAGGTCCTGGAGCCGATTCACGCCTACGCTATCGATGTGGTCGATCGCGTCGCAAGTCGCTTTCGCGGCCGCGAGACTCGTGTAGTACGTGACCTTGTAGTGCACCGCCTCGCCGCGGATCGAGTGCGACTCGCGGATCGCCTGCTTGCCCTCCGTCGTGTTCACGATCAGCGAGAGCTCGCGGTTCTTGATCATGTCGACGACATGCGGGCGGCCTTCGCGGACCTTGTTGACGCGCTGGCAAGGCACGCCGCCGTCCGCGAGCGCTTGCGCCGTGCCGCCGGTCGCGACGATCTCGAAGCCGCGGGCGATGAGCATCTTGCCAAGCTCGACGACGCCGGGCTTGTCGCGGTCGCGAACGCTGATGAACGCGAGCCCGCGCCGCGGCAGCACGACGCCGGAGGCGATCTGCGCTTTCGCGTACGCCTCGCCGAAGGTCCTGCCCGTGCCCATGACCTCGCCCGTCGATTTCATCTCGGGGCCGAGGATCGGGTCGGCATCCGGGAACTTGATGAACGGGAACACAGACTCCTTGACGGAGTAGTACGGCCGCCGTCCGACGACCGACACGCCCTGCTGCTTGAACGATCATCCCGGCCATCGCCTTCGCGGCGATCTTCGCGAGCGGCTGGCCGATCGCCTTCGACACGAACGGAATCGTTCGCGACGCCCGCGGGTTCACCTCGAGCACGTAGATCACGCCGTTCTGGATCGCGAACTGCGTGTTCATGATGCCGTTGACCTTCAGCGCCTGGGCCATCTGCCGCACTTGCTCGCCTAGCTTCTGCTGCATCTCGGGCGTCAGGCTGAACGGCGGCAGCGAGCAACCGGAATCGCCGGAATGGATGCCTGCCTGCTCGACGTGCTCCATGATGCCGGCGACGATGACTTCCTCGCCGTCTGCGATCGCGTCGACGTCGACCTCGACCGCGAGATCCAGGAAGCGGTCGAGCAAGATCGGGCTGTCGTTCGAGACGCTCACGGCCCGCTCGACGTAATCGCGCAGCTCGTCCTCGCCGTGCACGATCTCCATCGCACGTCCGCCGAGCACGTACGACGGCCGCACGATCAGCGGATAGCCGACCTCCTTCGCCATCGCGACGGCTTCGTCGACGTTACGCGCGGTGCGGTTCGGCGGCTGCTTGAGCTTGAGCTTGTGGACGAGCTGCTGGAACCGCTCGCGATCCTCGGCGAGATCGATCGAGTCCGGCGACGTGCCGATCATCGGGACGCCCGCCTCCTCGAGCGCGCGCGCGAGCTTCAGCGGCGTCTGGCCGCCGTACGGTCACGATCACGCCCTTCGGCTTCTCCTTGTGGACGATCTCGAGCACGTCCTCGAGCGTCACGGGCTCGAAATACAGGCGATCCGACGTGTCGTAGTCGGTCGACACCGTCTCGGGGTTGCAGTTGACCATGATGGTCTCGAACCCGATCTCCTTGAGCGCGAACGACGCGTGCACGCAGCAGTAGTCGAACTCGATGCCCTGGCCGATGCGGTTCGGGCCGCCGCCGAGGATCATGATCTTCTCGCCGATCGGTCGGGTCCGCCTCGCAGTACTCCTCGTAGGTCGAGTAGAGATAGGCCGTCGCGCTCGCGAACTCGGCCGCGCAGCTATCGACTCTCTTAAAGACAGGCCTCACGTTCTCTTTGTAACGTGCTGTCCGTACTATCTTTTCCTTGACGCCGATCAGGTCGGCGATGCGCCGATCGCTGAAGCCTTTGCGCTTGAGCTGGCGCAGCTCCGACGGCCACGAGAATGCCCGGGCCCTCCTGCCGCGATCCGCTTCTCGAGCGCGACGATCTCCTTGGATCTGGACGAGGAACCACGCGATCGATGTTGGTGAGCGACTGGACCTCTTCGAGCGACAGGCCGAACCGGAACGCGTCGCCGACGTACCAGAGGCGCCGGCTGCCCGGCCATCTTGAGCTCGTGCCGGAGCTTCGCCCAGTCCTCCTCGCCGTCGACCTTGGTCATGACCGGATTGAAGCCGTCGACGCCGGTCTCGAGCCCGCGCATCGCCTTCTGCAGCGACTCCTGGAACGTGCGCCCGATCGCCATGACCTCGCCGACCGACTTCATCTGCGTCGTGAGCGCGATCCGCGGCCTGCGGGAACTTCTCGAACGTGAAGCGCGGGATCTTCGTCACGACGTAGTCGATCGTCGGCTCGAACGAGGCCGGCGTCGCGCCGCCCGTGATCTCGTTCTTGAGCTCGTCGAGCGTGTAGCCGACGGCGAGCTTCGCCGCGACCTTCGCGATCGGGAAGCCGGTGGCCTTCGACGCGAGCGCCGACGAGCGCGACACGCGCGGATTCATCTCGATCACGAGCAGCCGGCCGTCCTTCGGGATTGAGCGCGAACTGCACGTTCGAGCCGCCGGTGTCGACGCCGATCTTGCGCAGCACCGCGATCGAGGCGTCGCGCATCCGCTGGTATTCCTTGTCGGTCAGCGTCTGCGCCGGCGCGACCGTGATCGAGTCGCCCGTGTGGATGCCCATCGGATCGACGTTCTCGATCGAGCAGATGATGATGCAGTTGTCGTTGCTGGTCGCGAACGACCTCCATCTCGAACTCTTTCCAGCCGATCACCGACTCCTCGACCAGCACCTCGCCGGTCGGCGACTGGTCGATGCCGCGGGTCACGATGTCTTCGAACTCCTCGCGGTTGTAGGCGATGCCGCCGCCGCTGCCGCCGAGCGTGAACGACGGCCGGACGATCGTCGGAAAGCCGACCTCCTCTTGAACGGCCCAGGCCTCCTCGAGCGAGTGCGCGATCCCGGCGCGCGGCGTCGCGAGGCCGATGTCCTTCATCGCGTGCCGGAAGAGCTCGCGGTCCTCGGCCATGTCGATCGCTTCGCGCGAGGCGGCGATCAGCTCGACGCCGTAGTTGCTCGAGCACGCCCTCGCGGACGAGGTCGAGCGCGCAGTTGAGCGCCGTCTGGCCGCCCATCGTCGGCAGCAGCGCGGTCGGCTTCTCCTTCTCGATGATCGCGGCGACCGTGCGCCAGTGGATCGGCTCGATGTAGATCGCGTCCGCGCTCGCGGGGTCCGTCATGATCGTCGCCGGGATTCGAGTTCACGAGGATGACGCGATAGCCCTCTTCCTTGAGCGCCTTGCAGGCCTGCGTGCCGGAGTAATCGAACTCGCACGCCTGGCCGATGACGATCGGGCCGGCGCCGATGATCAGGATGCTCTCGAGGTCGTCGCGACGCGGCATCTAGTTAAGCCTCAACTCATAAGTAGTCTACGTAACGTTATTGATTTCACATCGGCTTGTGCGCGGTGCCGATAGGCCTTCATCGCGGCCGTGAAGCGCT
Organism: uncultured Gammaproteobacteria bacterium; assembly: GCA_963699925.1. GTDB lineage: Bacteria > Pseudomonadota > Gammaproteobacteria > Steroidobacterales > Rariloculaceae > FEN-1219. The sequence goes on from CAVOVT010000007.1 coordinate 42,912, forward strand.
GGAACAGCGGCTTCAGGTCGTGCGGCCCCGGGCTCGCCTCGGGATGGCCCTGGAACGAGAACGCGGGCCGATCGGTTCGCTCGATGCCCTGCAGCGTGCCGTCGAACAGCGAGCGGTGCGTCGCGCGCACGTTCGCGGGCAGCGTGTCCTCCTGGACCGCGAAGCCGTGGTTCTGGCTCGTGATCATCACGCGCCCGGAGTCGATCTCGACGACCGGGTGGTTCGCGCCGTGGTGACCGAACTTCATCTTGACGGTCTTCGCGCCGCTCGCGAGCCCGAGCAGCTGATGCCCGAGGCAGATGCCGAACGTCGGCACGCCGCTCGTCGACGATCGTGCCGATCGCCTCGATCGCGTAGTCGCAGGGCTCCGGGATCGCCGGGGCCGTTGGACAGGAACACGCCGTCCGGCAGCAGCGACATCACCTCATCGGCCGACGTCGTCGCCGGCACGACGGTGAGGCGGCAGTCCTGATCCGCGATCAGCCGCAGGATGTTGCGCTTGATGCCGTAGTCGTACGCGACGACGTGGAAGCTCGCGACGCGCTTCGTGTAGACGCTCTGGCGCTCGGGCCAGATGCTGCCCTGGTTCCACTGATAGGTCTGCTTCGTGCTCACGAGCCGCGCGAGGTCCATGCCCTTCAGGCCCGGGAACTTGCGGGCCGCCCGCATCGCTTCGTCGGGGTTCGCCTTCGCGCCGGTCACGATGCAGCCGGCCTGCGCGCCCTTGTCGCGGAGGATGCGCGTGAGGCGCCGCGTGTCGATCTCGGCGATCGCAACGCGTCTTGCCGCGCTTGAGGAAATGCTCGAGCGAGTCCTCCGCGCGCCAATTGCTCACGGCCAGCGGACAGATCGCGGATGATCAGACCCGCGGCGTAGATCTTCGGTCGATTCGAAGTCGTCGGAGTTCGTGCCGGCGTTGCCGATGTGCGGATACGTGAGCGTGACGATCTGCCGGTAGTAGGAAGGGTCGGTCAGGATCTCCTGATAGCCCGGTCATCGCGGTGTTGAACACCACTTCGCCGAGCGTGCGGCCTTCGGCGCCACCGAAATGCCGTTGAACACCGTGCCGTCTTCGAGCGCTAGTATCGCCGGCTCTGCCACGCTGAGCTCCTGAGAAATCGCGCGTTGCACGACGCCGCGGGAATCGCCGGCCTCCATGCCGCGCTCCCGTGTTCAAGTCGATCGGGGAAACTCAGGCGGCAATTCTAGCCCGAGCCGTTCGTCGGCGATCTACAGATCGAGCGCGCCGACGGCACGACATTTTCTCCGCCCTAGTCGCGCGCGAGACCGAGCACGTCCGCCATCGAGTAGAGGCCCGGCGCTCGGCCCGCGACCCAGCGCGCCGCTCGCAACGCGCCGCGCGCGAAGGTCTTGCGGTCCTGCGCCGCGTGCACTGAACTCGACCTCCTCCTCGGCGCCGATGAACCTGCACCGTGTGCTCGCCGACGATGTTGCCGCCGCGAACGACCGAGAAGCCGATCGTGCCCGGAACGCGCGGCCCGACGCGCCCTTGGCGCGCATAGACCGCGAGATCCTCGAGCCGCCGGCCCCGCGCCGCGGCGATGCGCTCGCCGAGCGCGAGCGCGGTGCCCGACGGGGCATCGACCTTGCTGCGGTGATGAGCTCTCCGCGATCTCGACGTCGTAGCCGTCGCCGAGCGCCTTCGCCGCGCGCGCAACGAGCTCCATGAACACGTTGACGCCGACGCTCATGATTGCGCGAGTAGACGATCGGGATCTCGTGGGCCGCCTTCTCCATCGCCGCGAGCTGGCGGTCCTCGAGGCCGGTCGTGCCGATCACGAGCGCCGCGCCGCTGTCGACGCAGGCGCGCAGATTCGCCTCGGTCGCGCTCGGCAGCGTGAAGTCGACGGCGACTTGCGCGCCGTTCAGCGCCTGCCGCGGATCGTCGGTGAGCGGCACGCCGAGCGACGCGGCGCCGGCGAGCTCGCCCGCGTCGCGGCCGAGCAGCCGGTCGTTCGGCTCCGTCACCGCGCCCGACGAGCCGCAGGTCGCCGGCCTCGAGCACGCAGCTCAGCACGGCGCGGCCCATGCGGCCGGCGGCGCCGAGCACCGCAATCTTCAACAACCGGTCAGGCTCCCATCCGCTCGAAGAACTCTTTCACGCCGTCGAACCACGAGCGCGCGCGCGGATTATGCCGGGAGCCCTCGCTCTGAAGCGACTCGTCGAACGCGCGCAGCGTCTGCTTCTGCTCGGCGGTCAGATTCACCGGCGTCTCGACCTGGACGCGGCAGAACAGATCGCCGACGCCGCTCGCGCGCACCGACCGCACGCCCTTGCCGCGCAGCCTGAACACGCTGCCCGACTGCGTCTCCGCCGGCACCTTGAGCACGCACGTTGCCGTCGAGCGTCGGCACGTCGACGCGAGCCGCCGAGCGCGGCGGTCGCGAAGCTCACCGGCACCTCGCAGCTCAGGTTCTGGCCCTCGCGCGTGAAGATCGGATGCTCCGTGACCGAGATGTCCACGTAGAGGTCGCCGGGCGGCCCGCCGTTGCGGCCCGCTTCGCCCTCGCGCGACAGCCGGATCCGGTCGCCGTTGTCGACGCCGGGCGGCACTTTGACCGACAGCGTCTTGATCTTGCGGACGCGGCCGCGCCCCGAGCACTCGCGGCACGGGCTGCTCGATCAGCGAGCCGGCGCCGCCGCAGCTCGGGCAGGTCTGCTGGATCGAGAAGAAGCCCTGCGCGACGCGCACCTGGCCCGCGCCGCCGCAGGTCTTGCAGGTGGTCGGCGATCGTGCCGGGCTCGGCGCCCTTGCCCGCGCAGCGCGTGCACTCGACCTGCGTCGGCAGATCGAGGTCGATCGAGTCGCCGGCGACCGCCTGCTCGAGCGACAGCTCGAGCTCGTAGCGCAGATCGGCGCCGCGGAAGACCTGAGTTGCGACCGCCGCGGCGGCCGGCGCCGAAGATGTCGCCGAACACGTCGCCGAAGATGTCGCTGAACGCGTCGCCGGCCGCCGAAGCCGCCGCCCATGCCCTGCGCTGCCGCTGACGCCCGCGTGGCCGAACTGGTCGTAGGCGGCGCGCTTGTCCGCGTCGGACAGAACCTCGTAGGCCTCCTTGGCCTCCTTGAAGCTGCCTTCGGCCTCGGGGTTGTCCGGATTGCGGTCGGGATGATGCTTCATCGCGAGGCGCCGATACGCCTTCTTGACGTCGGCCTCCGGCGGCGTCCCGCGCGACGCCGAGCACTTCGTAGTAGTCCCGCTTCGCCATCCTCGCGTCCCCGGCACGAACGCGGAGAGCACGCTCGCGCGTGCTCTCCGCCTCAGTCACTCCAAAACATCGTCCGCTTGCGCGGTGACTTTAGGCGTTGCCCTTCTTGTCGTCCTTGACCTCTTCGAACTCGGCATCGACGACGTTGTCGTCGCCGCCCGCAGCGCCGCCGCCCTGTCCGCCGCCCGCGGGGCCGGACTGGCCGCCCTGCTGCTGCGCGTAGAGCCGCTGCGCGACGGTGCCGGACGCCTCTTCGAGCGCCTTGAGCTTGGTCTCGATCGTGCTCTTGTTGTCGCCCTTGATCGCGTCCTTGACGCCCGCGAGCGCCGACTCGATCTTCACGCGCTCCTCGCCCGACACCTTGTCGCCGAGCTCGCGCAGCATCTTCTCGGTCGCGTGCACGAGACCGTCGGCCTGGTTGCGGATCTCCGCGAGCTCGCGGAACTTCGCGTCCTCGGCCGCGTGCGCCTCGGCGTCGCCGACCATCCGCTTGATCTCGTCCTCGCTCAAGCCCGAGGACGCCTTGATCACGATCTTCTGCTCCTTGCCCGTCGCCTTGTCCTTCGCGGACACGTTCAGGATGCCGTTCGCGTCGATGTCGAACGTGACCTCGACCTGCGGCATGCCGCGCGGCGCCGGCGGGATGTCGGTCAGATCGAAGCGGCCGAGCGACTTGTTGTCGCTCGCGCGGCCGCGCTCGCCCTGCAAGCACGTGGATCGTCACGGCCGTCTGGTTGTCCTCGGCGGTCGAGAACGTCTGATTCGCCTTGGTCGGGATCGTCGTGTTCTTGTCGATCAGCTTCGTCATCACGCCGCCGAGCGTCTCGATACCGAGCGACAACGGCGTCACGTCGAGCAGCAGCACGTCCTTCACCTCGCCCGCGAGCACGCCGGCCTGGATCGCCGCGCCGACCGCGACCGCCTCGTCCGGGTTCACGTCCTTGCGCGGCTCCTTGCCGAACAGCTGCTGCACCGTCTCCTGCACCTTCGGCATGCGCGTCTGGCCGCCGACGAGGATCACGTCGTCGACCTCGGACGACCTTCAGGCCCGCGTCGTTGAGCGCGGTCTTGCACGGCGCGATCGTCTTCTCGATCAAGTCCTCGACCAGCGACTCGAGCTTCGCCCGCGTCAGCTTGATGTTCAGGTGCTTCGGACCGCTCGCGTCCGCCGTGATGTACGGCAGATTGACCTCGGTCTGCTGACGCGACGACAGCTCGATCTTCGCCTTCTCGGACGCTTCCTTCAGGCGCTGCATCGCGAGCGGATCGCGGCGGATGTCGATGCCGCTCTCCTTCTGGAACTCCTTGGAGAGGTAATCGATGATCCGCTTGTCGAAGTCCTCGCCGCCGAGGAACGTGTCGCCGTTGGTCGCGAGCACCTCGAACTGATGCTCGCCGTCGACTTCCGCGATCTCGATGATCGAGATGTCGAACGTGCCGCCGCCGAGGTCGTACACGGCGATCTTCTTGTCGCCGCGCTTCTTGTCGAGGCCATAGGCGAGCGCGGCCGCCGTCGGCTCGTTGATGATGCGCTTGACCTCGAGACCCGCGATCTTGCCGGCGTCCTTCGTCGCCTGGCGCTGCGAGTCGTTGAAATAGGCCGGAACCGTGATCACGGCCTCGGTGACCTTCTCGCCGAGGTAGTCCTCGGCCGTCTGCTTCATCTTCGTGAGCACGCGCGCCGAGATCTCGGGCGGCGCCATCTTCTTGCCGCCGACCTCGACCCACGCGTCGCCGTTGTCGGCCTTCGACGACCTTGTACGGCACCATGCCGACGTCCTTCTGCACGACGTCGTCCTCGTAGCGGCGGCCGATCAGGCGCTTCACCGCGAACAGCGTGTTGGTCGGATTGGTGACCGCTTGGCGCTTGGCCGTTTGGCCCGACCAGGACCTCGCCGTCCTTCGTGAAGGCGACGATCGAAGGCGTCGTGCGATCGCCCTCGCTGTTCTCGATCACCTTCGGCTTGCCGCCGTCCATGATCGGCGACGCAGGAGTTGGTCGTTCCCAAGTCGATGCCGATCACTCTTCCCATCTTCGTTCTGCTCCAAAAAAAATCGTTGAAAAACTTACGTCTGCTACGGCGTCACCCCGAGATGGGGCGCGGCTCCTTCAATTCAAGCGCGATCAGCCGTCGTCGCCGCGCGCGACGATCACCTTGGCGGCGCGCAGCAGCCGGTCGTTGAGCTGGTAGCCCTTCTGGATGACTTCGAGCACGCTGTTCGGCTCGACGTTCGGGCGCCGGCAGCATGCTCAGCGCCTCGTGCTTCGCGGGGTCGAACGGCTCGCCCTTCGGATCGATCTCGGTGACGCCGACCGCCGCCAGCGCGTCGTCGAGGAGGCGCAGCGTCGCCTGCTGGCCCTTGATCACGGCGTCGGGATCGGCCGTCGCGCTCGCGGCGAGACCCGCCGCCAAGCTGTCGCGAACCGGGAGAATGGCCTGCGCGAGCCGCTCGGCGCCGTACTTGCGCGCGAGCTCGAGATCGCGAGCGCTGCGCTTGCGGAAGTTGTCGAACTCGGCCGCCGTGCGCACGTACTTGTTCCAGTTCTCCTCGGCTTCTTTGCGAGCCGTCTCGAGCGCGGCGAGAGCGGCGTCCGGGTCGGCGGGCCGGCTCCCGGCCGTCGAGTCACTCTGTCGGTCTTCACTCATGCAAATCCAATCCTCCGCGCCGATCCCGGCCGGCAGCGGGCCGTTCGGGCTGTCGACGACATAGTGGGGCTTAGGCGTTCGACTTCAAGGCGCGGCCCAGCAGTTTCGCGGTCACGTCGACGATCGGGATCACGCGCTCGTAGGCCATCCGGGTCGGGCCGATGACGCCGAGCACGCCCATCGTATCGTCCGCGGTCGCATACGGCGCCGCGACGATGCTGCAGTAGTCGAGCAGCTGATAGCCCGACTCGTGGCCGATGAAGATCTGCACGCCCTCCGCGCGCATGCTCTGGTCGAGCAGGTGCAGGATGTCGCGCTGGCGCCCGAACGCCTCGAACAGCCCCTTCAGCGTCTCGACGTCCGCGAGCTCCTCGAGGCCCATGAGATTCGTCTCGCCCGCCATCACGAACTCGGGCTCCGGCTCGCTGTCGGGGAACACCTGATGGGCCATCTCGATCGCCTCGACCATCAGCGCGTTCATCGACGCGCGGGTCTTGCGCAGCTCGGCGAGCAGCAGCTCGCGAACCTGCGGCAGCGAGCGGCCGCTGAAACGGTCGTTCAGGTAATTCGTCGCTCGCCGCAGCTCGTCGGCGCTGAAATCTCGCTGAACGTTGACGATTTTGTTCTGGACCTCGCGGTCGTTGACGACGAGGATCGCGAGGACGCGTTTACCGGACAGCGGCAGGAACTCGATCTGGCGAAGCGAGGTCTGTGCGCGCCGCGGCACCGTCACGATGCCGGCGAGCTGCGTGACCGCCGAGAGCAGATTGGAGACGGAAAGCGCGAGCGCCTGCGGATCGCCGCCCAGCGTCGTTGAGGCCTTGGGCGAAGCGAAGCAGGTCGTCGCCATTCGGCGGAGTCAGCTTAATTAATGTGTCGACGAAGAAGCGGTAGCCTTTGATCGTCGGAATGCGCCCCGCGGACGTGTGCGGCGAGCTCGACGAAGCCGAGCTCCTCGAGTTCGGACATGATGTTGCGAATCGTCGCGGGGCTGAGATCGAGCCCCGAGTCGCGCGACAGGGTCCGCGAGCCGACCGGCTGGCCTTCGCGAATGTATTTGTCGACGAGAATCCGCAACAGCGTCTGCGCGCGCTCGTCCAGAACGTCTCGCCGCTTGTCGCTCGCCATAGGTCGCGGCTGTGGTAATTTAGGGCGCGGTTCAGCGCTGGCCACGCTAACAACCGGTTCTGGCCACTGTCAAGAAAGCCCGAAGGCATGCCGCAGCAATTCAAAACGGTCGGCCTGTGGGGACGTTTGAGCGAGCCGAGCGTTGCCGAGCCGGCGAAGCAAGTCCTCGCCCATCTTCGTAAGCGCCGCATCCAAGTGTTTCGCGCCGCGACAAGCTGACGGCCGAGTCGCTCGGCGAAGGCGTCACGATCGTCGCCGGAAACGCAGCTCGCGGAGCGCGTCGACGTCGTCGTCGCCATCGGCGGCGACGGCACGCTGCTGCACGCCGCTCGCCATGTGGCCGAGCGCGGCGTGCCGCTGCTCGGAATCAATCGCGGCCGCCTCGGGTTCCTGACGGACATCTCGCCCGAGCACATGTTCGAGGCGATCGACGCGATTCTCGCCGGCGACTACCTCGAGGAACGGCGCTTGATGCTGAACGCGCAAGATCGCGGACGGCACCGCGCATCCGCGGCTCGTCGCGCTGAACGACGTCGTGCTCCAGAAGGGCGAGACCGGCCGCATGCTCGACTTCGTGACGACCGTCGACGGCAGTTATGTCAACACGCATCGCGGCGACGGCTTGATCGTCGCGACGCCGACGGGCTCCACGGCCTACGCGTTGTCGTGCGGCGGGCCGATCATCCAGCCGAACGTCGACGCGCTCGTGATGGTGCCGATCTGCCCGCACACGCTGAGCGACCGGCCGCTCGTGCTGAAGCTCACGAGCTCGATCGAGGTCCGCGTCGACACCGGCGCCGGCTCGGCGGCGCACGTCGTTTGCGACGGCGAAGCCGCTCGGCCGCATCGCGAGCGGCGAGGTGCTGCGGATCGGGCTCGCGAACGAGACGGTCACGCTGCTCCATCCGCGCGACTACAACTACTACGAGCTTCTGCGCTCGAAGCTCAACTGGGGCCGAGCGAATCGCGGCGATCCGTCCGTCCCCCGCGCCTGAACGATGCTGAGCCTGATCAAGGTCAGGAACTACGCCGTCATCGACGAGGTCGAGCTCGAGCTCGAGCGCGGCTTCAGCGTGATGACCGGCGAGACCGGCGCCGGCAAATCGATCCTCGTCGACGCTCTCGGCCTCGCGCTCGGCGATCGCGCAGACGCGAGCACGGTGCGCTCCGGCGCCGAGCGAGCCGAGATCAGCGTGCAATTCGACTGCCCGGAAGGGCACGCGGCGATCGATTGGCTTCGCGAGCGCGGGCTCGACGACGGCGCGCAATGCACGCTGCGGCGCGTGATCGGCGCCGACGGCCGGTCGCGCTCGTTCATCAACGGCCAGCCCGCGACGCTGCAAGACCTCAAGCTGCTCGGCGGGCTGCTCGTCGACATCCACGGCCAGCACGAGCACCAGTCGCTGCTCGACCCGGCCGCACAGCGCGCGCTGCTCGACGCGCACGGCGGCGCTCGAAGAGCGCGCGCGCGGCGTGGCGGACGCGTACGCCGCGTGGCGGCGCTGCGAGCGCGAGCTCGCCAGCCGGCGAGAGGCCAGCGCCGACCGGCTCGCGCAGCTCGAGCTGCTGCGCTTTCAAGTCGGCGAGCTCGAGTCGCTCGCGCCCGCGAGCGGCGAGCCCGACACGCTGCGCGTGGAGCGCGACCGGCTCGCGAACGTCGATCGGCTGCTGCAGCGGCGTCGCGGCCGCGCTCGACGGCTTGCTCGAGAGCGAAACCGGAGCCGCCGACGCCGCCGTGGTGCAGGCCCGCCAGGAGCTCGAGCGGCTCGGCGGAGCACGACGCCGAGCTTGCGCGCGCTGCGGCCGAGCGGCTAGCCGGCGTCGAGATCGAGCTTCGCGAGGTCGGCTCGACGCTGAATCGCTATCGAGAGCGCCTCGAAGCGGATCCCGCGCGGCTCGAGTGGCTCGAGGAGAGGCTCGCGAAATTCCGCGCGCTCGCGCGCCGGCACTCGGTCGGCGAGCACGAGCTCGGCGCAGTGCTCGAGACGCTCAAGCGGCGGCTCGCCGATCTGGACGGCGGCGCAGAGTCGATGCGAGGAGCTGACGGCGCGAGCGGCGAGCGCGCGGGCCGCCTACTTCAAGCGCGCCACCCAGCTGTCGGCAGCGCGCAAGAAGAGCGCCGCGGCGCTAGGGCGCGCGGTCACCGAGCAGCTCGTGGAGCTCGGAATGCCGAACGGGGAGTTTCGCGTCGAGCTCGCGGCTAGACCGGAGGACCGCGCGGACGCGACGGGCCTCGAGCGCGTCGACTTTCGACGTACGGCTCAATCCCGGGCAGCCGTTCGGCGCACTCGAGCGAGTCGCGTCCGGCGGCGAGCTGTCGCGCATCAGCCTCGCGATCGAAGTCGTGCTGTCGGGCGCGTCGCCCGTGCCAACGTTCGTCTTCGACGAGGTCGACGCCGGCGTCGGCGGCCGCGTGGCCGAGATCGTGGGCCGCAAGCTGAGCCAGCTCGGCGAGAGCCGGCAGGTGGTCTGCGTGACTCACCTCCCTCAGGTCGCGAGCCAGGGACGGCGCCACTATCGAGTAGTCAAGCTCACGGACGGCAAGACCAGCCGCACGAACGTGCGCGCGCTCGGCTCGGCCGAGCGCGTCGAGGAGCTGTCGCGAATGCTCGGCGGAATCGAGATCACGGAGCGAACCCGCGCGCATGCCGCGGAGATGATCGAACGCGCGAAGAGATGACGGAATCAGCGCTTCTTCGGCCGCACGTACAACACGAGGCTGTGCTCTTGGATGTCGTAGCCGTGCTTGGCGGCGATCTCGCGCTGTAGCTGCTCGATTCGCTCGTCGTAAAACTCGATCACTCGGCCGCTCTCGAGGCACACCATGTGGTCGTGGTGCGTGCGGTCGGCGAGCTCGAAGACGGCCGTGCCGCCTTCGAAGTTGTTGCGGGTGACGAGCCCCGCCCTCTCGAACTGCGTGAGCACACGGTAGACAGTCGCGAGACCGAGCTCTTCGCCGCTATCGAGCAGCGCGCGATAGATCGCCTCGGCGGACATGTGCCGCTTGGTGCTCTTCTCGAGGATCTCCAGCACCTTGAGGCGCGGCGACGTGACCTTGAGTCCGAGCTTGCGAAGATCTTGTCCTTCCACGTATCCACTCGTCTCAAGTCGATCGGGTATGATTGCGGCCTCATTATGGACCGAACCTGACGTGCGCTCCACCTTATCTAGTCGCGAACCGTTCTCGTCATTGCGTTTGCTCGCAATGCTGTGCGTCGGCGTTGTATTCCTGAGCGCGTGCGTTTACCGAATCGACATCCAGCAAGGCAACCTGCTGAAGGATTCGGACATCGATCGTGTCCAGGTCGGGATGACGCGCAGCCAAGTGCAGTTCTTGCTCGGCACGCCGATGGTCGCGGACAGCTTTCATCGCGACCGCTGGGACTACGCCTATTACTTCCGCCACGGCCGATCGCGGGAAGTCGCAGCGGCGCTGGATCATCGTCTACTTCGAGAACGAGCGCGTCGCGCAAGCTCGAGCGCAACGTCGAGCTGCAGCCGTCCTGATACGACACGAGCCCGCGATCACGAAGGCCGGCTCGCCAGGGCCGCTCCGTCGCCGCCTATTGCTTGCTAGGTCGTCCGGCCGCCATACACGGCCGCCGCGCGCTGCGTGAACGCGTCCATCTGCGCGCCGGCGAGCTCCTCGAACACCTTCGAGAACACCGCGCCGAACGGCGACAACGTGACCTCGAACGCGAGCGACAACGAGACGTCGGCGCCGCCGTCGGGCCGATCGCTGAACCGCCATTCGCCGCGCAGCCTCCGGAACGGGCCCGACACGAGCTCGAGCGAGATCCGGTCGGGGCTGCGCAGCGTGTTGCGGGTCCGGAAGCTGCGCTGAAATCCGAGAACGGCCGATGTCGAGCGTCGCCTCGATCGTGTTGCCTTGGCGAGCGTCGACTCGAGCGCCGCTGCACCAGTGCAAGAACTCGGGGTACTTCTCGATGTCGTTGACGAGGTCGAACATCTGCTTCGCGCTGTAGGGCACGCGCGCGTTGCGCTGCACTGTCGGCAAGAACCGTCTCCCCGCTGCGCTCGAGCGCAGTATTTTTCGGCGAGCGATTCTAGGATCATTGACGAGACATGGCCAAGAAAGAAGAAAAAGCGAAGTCCAACACGATCGCGCAGAACAAGAAAGCGCGCTTCGACTATTTCATCGAGGAGCGATTCGAGGCCGGGCTCGCGCTGCAAGGCTGGGAGGTGAAGAGCCTGCGTGCGGGCAAAGCGCAGCTCGTCGACAGCTTCGTGATGGTGCGCGACGGCGAGGCGTGGCTGCACGGCTCGCACGTCACGCCGCTGAACTCGGCCTCGACGCACGTCGACCGCGAGCCGACCCGCATCCGCAAGCTGCTGCTGAATCGCCGCGAGATCGACCGGCTCACGGGCCTCGTCGAGCGCAAGGGCTACACGCTCGTCGCGCTCGAGCTCTATTGGAGCAAGGGCCGCGCCAAGCTGGCGGTCGGGCCTAGCAAAGGGCAAGAAGCAGCACGACAAGCGCGCCACCGAGAAGGAGCGGGATTGGGAGCGCGACGAGGCGCGCGTGCTCAGAGCGCGGATTCATTGAACGCGCGACCGAGATCGCCTTGCAACGCCAGCGAGCGGCCATAAACTAGAACGGTCCACTTGGGGGCGACATGGCTTCGACGTGGGTCGCGAAACCTGAAGTGCATGCCGAGGTGCAGATTCCTCGTTAAACCATCTGCAAACGTTAGTTGCGAACGATGGCAACTACGCCCTAGCCGCCTAAAACCCGGCTGAGCCGTCTGACTGGAGCCGTGCTTGTGCGTCCAGAGTCCTTCGAGGACATTCAGGGGTCCTGCTCACAAGATCGCGACGAGGTACGTCCGGGGCCGACTCGCTAAGATCATAAACGGAATCGCTGTCAGTGTTCCCTGTCCGTCGGGTTGCTGCCAGTTAAAACAATAGACGTGGCTACGCATGTAGAGCCGAGGGCGGAGGACTTGCGGACGCGGGTTCGATTCCCGCCGCCTCCACCAATGTCCCTCTGGCAGCAGCCAGAGGGACGCCCATCCGCAGCGCCCGCGGCATTCGCGCGCGCTCGATCGGCTCATGCACAAATTCCCCGCTGCACCGCCGGTTGAGTCGCACTTGGTAGGCAGTGCGGCGGAAACTACGGTAGGTTTACGAATGGAAGGCAATCGCCGCACGTGGCGCGCGAGCCCGAGATAGGGGGAATCCTGACGATGGTGAGTGAGCCAATGCAGCGGCTGCCGCGTCCGATTGCCATCGCGGCATGGGCGGCGGTCATAGTAGTGGGTGTGATCGCGCTTGCCGCGGTCGCGACGCATCGCGGCGAGAGCGTCAATGCGATGTGGTTCGTCCTCGCGGCGGTCTGCGTCTACGCGATCGGCTACCGTTTCTACAGCGCGTTCCTGGCCGCGAAGGTGCTCGCGCTCGACCCGACACGCGCGACTCCTGCCGAGCGCTTCAGCGACGGCCGCGACTTCATGCCGACCAACCGCTGGATCGTGTTCGGCCACCATTTCGCCGCGATCGCGGGACCCGGCCCGTTGATCGGCCCTACCCTCGCGGCCCAGTTCGGCTACTTGCCGGGCACGCTCTGGATCATCTTCGGCGCCGTGCTCGGCGGCTGCGTGCAGGATTTCGTCGCGTTGTTCTGCTCGATCCGCCGCGACGGCCGCTCGCTCGGCCAGATGGCGCGGGACGAGCTCGGCGCGGTCGGCGGCGCCGTCGCACTGATCGGCGTGCTCGCAATCATGATCATCCTGATCGCCGTGCTCGGCCTCGTCGTCGTCAACGCGATGCGCCACAGCCCGTGGGCGACCTCGACCGTCGCGGCGACGATCCCGATCGCAATCCTCGTCGGCCTGTACATGCGCCATCTGCGCCCGGGGCGCGTGCTCGAAGGCACCGCGATCGGCGTCGTGCTGTTGCTCCTCGCCGTCTCCGGCGGCAGCTGGGTCGACGCGCACTTGGGCGTTCGTGCCTGGTTCGACTACGACGGGCCGGCGCTCGCGCTGATGGTGATCCTCTACGGCTTCGCGGCGGCGGTGCTACCGGTATGGCTGTTGCTTGCGCCTCGCGACTATCTGTCGACGTTCATGAAGATCGGCACGATCGTCGCGCTCGCAATCGCGATCGTGATCCTGAATCCCGCGGTGAAGATGCCGGCCCTCACGCAGTTCGTCGACGGCACGGGCCCGATCTTCGGCGGCACGGTGTTCCCGTTCGTGTTCATCACGATCGCGTGCGGCGCGATCTCGCGGCTTCCACGCGCTGATCTCGTCCGGGACGACGCCGAAGCTGCTCGCGAACGAGCGCGACGCGCGTTTCATCGGCTACGGCGCGATGGCCGTCGAGTCGTTCGTCGCGATCATGGCGATGGTCGCCGCGTGCGTGCTCGATCCGGGCGTGTACTTCGCGATCAACAGCCCCGCGGGCGTCGTCGGGGCGGATGCAGCCGATGCGGTCGCGAAGATCTCGTCGTGGGGATTCCCGGTAACGGCGACCCAGATGCACGAGCTCGCGCAATCGATGGGCGAAGCGACGCTGTTCGCGCGCACCGGCGGCGCTCCGTCTCTTGCGGTCGGGCATGGCGAGCATCTTCTCGAGCGCGTTCGGCAAGTCGCTGCTCGCGGTCTGGTATCACTTCGCGATCATGTTCGAGGCGCTGTTCATCCTCACGACTGTCGACGCGGGCACTCGCGTCGCACGCTTCATGCTGCAAGACATGATCGGCAACGTCGTACCGGCGATGGGCCGGACGAGCTGGTATCCGAGCGTGCTCGTCTGCAGCGGTCTCGTGGTCGCGGGCTGGGGCTATTTTCTCTACTTCGGCGTGATCGACCCGCTCGGCGGCATCAACAGCCTCTGGCCGCTGTTCGGGATCGCGAATCAGATGCTCGCGGCGATCGCGCTCTGCGTCGCGACCGCGATCCTCGTGAAGTCGCGAAAAGCTCGCTTTGTGTGGGTCACGGCCGCCCCGCTCGCCTGGCTCGTCGTCGTGACCTCGACCGCAGCGTGGCAGAAGCTGTTCAGTCCCGACGCGAAGCTCGGCTTCCTCGCGCACGCGAACGATCTCGCCGAGCAGCTCGCGTCGGGGGGTGCCGCGACGCAGGTGCCGCGGCTGATCTTCAACGACCGCCTCGACGCCGCGCTCACGCTTTTCTTCATGCTCACCGTCTGGGTGCTCGTGTTCGAAACGTGCCGCGTCTGCTATGCGGCGTACACCGGCAAGCGCTGCCCGCCGACCGCCGAGACCCCGCACGTGCCGAGCCGCCTCGTGGAGGATTGGATCCGTGATTGAGCTCCTGCGGCGCTGTTGGCACACGCTGCGCGCGATCAGCGGCGACGACGCGTACGAACGCTACGTCGCGCACCGCCTCGCGCACCATGCATCCGAGGCGCCGCCGCCGAGCCGCGCAGACTTTTTCCGCGCCGAGCAGCAGCGGAAGTGGAGCGGCGTGAAACGCTGCTGCTGACGGTCAAGGGTTAGAGCTGACTCCGCGCGCCGTCCTGAGGCTGGGCGAGGCGCTCGCTCGGCGCGGGCGTGGGCGTGGGCGTGGGCGTGAGCGGCTCGCCCGGCGCCGTCGCAGGTTGAGCGGCTGGCGCCGCACCGTCGGGCGCGGCATCGGGCGCGGCGCCGCCGTCGACGCCGAGCGCTTTCGCCGCATCGGCTTCGTTCTCGATTTCCTGCATCGGCTCCTCCGGCAAGCCGCGGATCTGCCGCTCGGTCTTCTCGTTCAGCACGACGAGGCTGATGCGCCGGTTCATCGGGTTCAGCGGATTCGCGGAGTCGAGCGGGAGCGACGAGCTCAGGCCGACGACCCGCAGCACTTTGCTTTCGTTCATGCCGCCCGCGACGAGCTCGCGCCGCGACGCGTTCGCGCGGTCGGCGGACAGCTCCCAGTTAGAGTAGCCGCGCTCTCCGCCCGCGTACGCCTTCGAGTCCGTGTGCCCCGCGAGCGAGATCGCATTGTCCACGCCGTTCAGGAGCCCGCCGATCGCGTGCATGATGTCGCGCGTGTAGTCCTTCACGGTCGCGCTGCCTGTGTCGAACATCGCGCGGTTCTGCTCGTCGACGACCGTGATCTGCAATCCTTCGGGCGTGATCTCGAGCTTGATCTGATTCCGGAATTGCGCGAGCTTCGGATCCTTGTCGATCGCGTCCTCGAAGCGCTTCTTGAGCCCTTCGAGCTTCTCGAGCTCGCGGCGCGCGAGCTCCGCGCGCGCGGCCTGCAAATTGATGGTCTGGCGCTTCGCGGGCGCGTCGGTCTTCTGCACTTGTCCCGCGCTATGCGTGAGGTCCGTGCCGCCGCCCTGGATGACGCTCGAGCTGTCACCCGAGCCCGAACCGCCCGCGAGCGCGACTTTGAGCGGCGTGCGGAAGAACTCCGCGATACCTTCGAGATCGCCCTTCGTCGTCGAGCCGATCAGCCACATCAACAGAAAGAACGCCATCATCGCGGTCACGAAGTCCGCGTAAGCGATCTTCCATGCTCCGCCGTGGTGGCCGCCGCCCTTGACCTTCTTGATCCGCCTGATGATGAGCGGTGCGCCGTTCGAATCGCCGGTCATTGCGCGGCTACTTCTTTGCCGTAGCGGCCTTCGCCGCGCCCTTGACGTGCTTTTCGAGCTCCGCGAAGCCTGGCCGCTCGGTCGAGTACAGCACCTTCCGTCCGAACTCGACCGCGACCGACGGCACGGCGTCGTTCAAGCTCGCGAGCAGCGTGACCTTGATGCACTCGAGCGCCTTGGTCGCCTCGTGCAGCTTCTGCTCGAGCACGCTGCTCAAGGGACTGACGAATCCGTACGAGAGCAAGATGCCGAGGAATGTGCCGACGAGCGCGTGCGCGATCAGGAGACCGAGCTCCGACGGCGGCAGGCCTACCGACTCCATCGTGTGGACCACGCCCATCACGGCCGCGACGATGCCGAACGCGGGGAGGCCGTCGCCGACTCGCTGCAGCGCATGCGCGGGGATCTCGCCTTCTTGGTGATGCGTCTGGATTTCGCCGTCCATCAACGCCTCGATCTCGAGCGCGTTCAGCTTGCCGCTCACCATCAGACGCAGGTAATCGGTGATGAATTCGACGAGGTGATGGTCCTTCAGCACGCGCGGGTACTTGCGGAACATCGGACTCTCTTTCGGCGCGTCGATGTCGCGCTCGACCGCGAGCAGGCCCTCCTTGCGCGTCTTGTCGAGGATCTCGTACAGCAGCGCCATGAGCTCCATGTACAACGCCTTCGTGTACTTCGAGCCCTTGAGCAGCGAGGGTAGCGCCTTGAACGTCGCCTTGAGCGTTTTCCCGGGGTTGCCTACGATGAAAGCCCCGAGTGCTGCGCCTCCGATCATCAGAAGCTCGACGGGTTGCAACATCGCGGCGAGATGGCCGCCTGCCAAGGCGAATCCACCGAAGACTGCACCGACCACGATCACGTAGCCGACAAGGACCAGCATCCTGCTCTCCTAGACGTCAGGCGCACGGCTTGGGAGCGCCGAGCCCACTGAACCTGATTCGGCTACGCGCGGGGAATCTTGAGCGCCGACAACGGGCTCAAGTCACAGCGGGAGAGCAGCGAATCACGGTAGCCTCGGGCCCGTCGCGAACCTCCGAAGCCCTTACTCCTCGAGCGCAGAGAAGACGGCTCGCTCGAACCGGTCGCAGACCTCGATGCAGGCGGGCCGCGAGAAGGGGCTCACCTGCATCATCACCACGGCCGCGAGCCCCGCGAGGGGGTCGACCCAGAAATACGTGTTGTAGAGGCCGCCCCAACCATAGCTGCCGGGCAATCGGCCCGGCTCGCGCCCACGGGTTTCGATCAGCACACCGAAGCCGAAGCGCTGGGTGCCGTCCATGAACAGGAAGTCGTCGCTCAGCGCCGGCAACGCCGAGCGCTGGCGCACGACCCGTAGCGAGCCGACCTGATTGCGTGCGAGAGCGGCCACGGTCTCGGGCGCGAGCAGACGGTGTCCGCTAGCGACGCCCCCGTTCAGCAACAGGCGCAACAGCGCGAGGAAATCCTCCGCCGTCGAATAGAGGCCGGCGCCGCCGCGCTGCGCCGCGCCGTGCCGCTCGTCCGGCACTTGCTCGAAACCGCCGGCCGTCGCGACGTGCAGGTGCGCGAGCCGGCTCGGATCGCTCGGCAGGTCGTAGCTCGTGTCGCGCATGCCGAGCGGTGAAAAGATGCGCGTCGCGAAGAACGCCGCGAGCGGCTGGCCCGTGACGGGCGCGAGCAGCTGACCGAGCACATCGGTGCTGATGCCGTACTGAAAGCGCGTGCCCGGCTCGGACATCAGGAAAGGCGGCTCGTAGAAGTCCGGCACCGCGCCGGTCAGCGCGCGAATCTCGGCGTTCAGAAACCAGCTGCCGTAGCCCGACGTGTGCGTGAGGAGGTCGGCGATCGTGATGTCGCGCGCGGTGGGCGCGGCATCGAAGCGAAGCGTTTCGCGATCGAAGGAGCGGAGCACGGGCGGCTGCCGGAACCCAGGCAAATAGCGCTTGAACGGGGCGTCGAGCTCGACGCGCCCCTCCTCCACGAGCATCAGCACGGCGAGCGTCGTGATGAGCTTCGTGAGCGACGCGATGCGAAAAACGTGGTCCGTGCGCAGTGGCTCGCGGCTCGCAGTGCCCGCGAGGCCGAACGCGCCGCGGTAGACGACGTCGGCAGGATCGGTCAGCGCCGCAACGACGCCGGGCGCGAGGCGCGCGGCCACCGAGCCGCGCAACGCATCGTCGAGCCGGGCGAGCGCGGACTGGGAGAACCGGGCCATCGACCGGCCGGAACGAGCGGCCGCCGGCGCGACCTAACGCGACGCCGGCGCGGCGGTCGCGTGGATCCGGTAGACGAACTTCATGTTGTCGGCGACCTGGAGCGCGCCGAGCATCACGGTGAACGGCATCATGCCGAGCGCCGTGTGCGTGAGCTCGAACTCCCCGCTCGCCGTCAGGTCGTCGCCGTGCGTCTCGACGTTGGTCGGCACGGTCAGCGGCACGGTGCGGCCGAGCAGCTCGACGGTGATCTTCAAGGTCTGCGCGCCGGCCGGCCCGGTTGGGCCGACGCCGGTGACCTTGATCGTCTGGTACTTCTCGCCCATCAGGACTCGGTCGCTCAGCATGTTCTTGCGCGTGCCCGCAATGTCGTCCGCGCTCGGAACGCTCGCGAAATCCGGACCCAGGCCGCTGCGCAACTTGGGATCGTCGACGGTGAGCGCTTGGACGTGGAACTGCAGCTCGAAGCGCGAGGCGGACAGATCGGCGCTCGTCGTCGCGGTGCCGGCGAGATCGGCGACCGAGATCACGTGATTGTGGCCGAGGCGCGCCAGGCTGCCGGCCTTGTAGACGAGCCAATGGATGTCGGATCCCGCCGCGTCGATCGAATACTGGCGCGCCTCGTCCGCCGCCGCGGGCGCAGTACAGACGATGCACAGAATCACCCAGAATTGACGCCGAAACATCCCCGCCTCCTCGCACGCAAGTCCGTGAGTTGCGTGACAAAATCCGTTCGCTACTTTAGCACGCTCACACATCGACGCTGTTCGCGGCCTTTGGCCGCCTTCAGAAAGCTCGCGGCGGGACGATAACCGTTGAGTGCCTTTGCGGGCCCCTCGCGTGCGCGGCATATCGCTCCGCAAGGCCGAGCGCGAATCGAAAGGAATCGGCGTGGATCTGGCAACTCTGATCGGCCTAGTCGGCGTCTGCATCGTGGTCGGCACGGCCATCGTGCTCGGCGGCTCGGTGGCCGCGTTCGTTAACGCCCCCTCGCTCGTGCTCGTGCTCGGCGGCACTCTGCTGGTGACGCTGATGAAATTCCGCGTGAGCCAATTCCTGAATGCGACCAAGGTCGCGATCAAGGCATTCATCTATCGTGTGCCCGAAGCCGAAGACTTGATCGACAAGTCGATCGAGCTCGCGAACCGAGCTCGAGCGAGCGGTTTGCTCGCGCTCGAGGAGGCCGACATTCCCGACGAGTTTTTCAGGAAGGCCATGAACTTGGTCGTCGACGGGCACGACCCCGAGGTCGTCCGCGCGATCCTGAGCAAAGACCTCGACCTCACCTTGAAGCGCCATCGCGACGGGCAGGCAATCTTCAAGGCGATCGGCGACGCGGCACCCGCGATGGGAATGATCGGCACGTTGATCGGCCTCGTGCAGATGCTCGGCTCGATGAACGACCCGAAGCAGATCGCGCCCGCGATGGCCATTGCGCTGCTCACGACCTTGTACGGCGCGATGATCGCCAACCTGGTCGCGATTCCGATCGCCGATAAGCTCGCGCTCCGCAGCACCGAGGAACGGCTCGCGAAGTCGCTGATCATCGACGCCGTCATGAGCATCCAGGACGGACAGCATCCGCGCGTGATGCGCGACCTGCTGAAGAACTATCTGCCCAAATCGAGGCGCGCCGAAGAGCAGCGCGCAGCGTAGGCGCCGCGATGAGCAGCTACGGCGAGGAGTCGCCGAAGACCTACAGCGCTCCGCCATGGATCGTCACGTTCGCCGATCTCATGGTCCTCCTGATGTCCTTCTTCGTGCTGATGCTGTCGTTCTCCGAGATGGACGCGGAGAAGTTCAAGCTCATGTCGGGCGCGATGCACGAGGCGTTCGGGGTTCAGACGGCGGTGCCGACCGACGGCGCGCCGAAGGGCACGAGCCTCGAGGCCCAAGAGTTCAGCCCCGGCACGCCCGAGCCCACCGATCGCAACGAGGTACGCCAGCACACCGTCGATTCCGATCTCAACACGCTCGACCTCGGTCTCGAAGCACGGCTCAAGGAGCTCAAGGCGCAGGAGGAGCAGGCCGAGGAGCGCACGCAGCGGCTCAGGGACCTGTTCAGCCAGGAAATCCAGGACGGCCGAATCGTGATTCGCCGCGACAGCACGAACGTGGTGATTCAGTTGCTCGAAAAGGACTCCTTCGCATCCGGAAACGCCGAGCTCGAGCCCGGGGCCCACGACGCGCTCGCCAAGGTGGGCCGGCTCATCGTGAGCATGCCGGGCGCTATCACGGTCGCGGGGCATACCGACAACGTGCCGATCAAGAGCGGCGGCGACGTACCGCTCCAATTGGGACCTCTCGGCCGCGCGCGCCGCGTCGGTCGCCCACGAGCTGCTCGCCGCCGGCGTCGAGCCGGCGCGGCTCGATGGTGAGCGGGCACGCCGATACCCAACCCCGCGTCGCGAACGACACGCCCGAGCATCGCGCGCAGAACCGGCGCGTCGACATCACCTTCATCGCCGGCAAGGACCGGCACGGCGGCTGGGCCCGACGCGGTCGACGACGCGCAACGCTGAGCCCCGTCGCGGGTCTCACTCGAGCCGATCGCGAGCCGCGCCCGTCCCGCCCGCGTGCTCGGAAGGTTCATCTCCCACTCGCGGGATCTTTGGCACGGGACCGCGGTCATAAGCGGGTGACACCGCTCGTCGATCTTTGGCGAGGCTCGCTTCGGTGTTAACGTTGAAACCGCTACGCAAGGGTCCGGGGAGGACGTAGAATCCGGCTCATGCCGATCCCGTCTCGAATTCGCTCGCTGCGCGTCTGGTCGGCAATCGCGGCCGGGGTGCTCCTGGCGGCGTGCTCGTCCAACGTGATCGTCGAGTCGAAGTTCCCGTCGCCGCTCGTCGAGGCGCTGCCCGTCCGCATGGGCATCATCATCCCCGAGGAGCTCTACAACTACATCTACACGGAAGAGATTCGCGACGAGTCGCTCTGGACGATCGCGCTCGGCGACGCGAACGTCGCGATGCTGAAGCCGCTGTACTCGAAGATGTTCCAGGAGACGCGCAAGGTCGACGCGGTGCGTCGACCGACGAGTCGCTCGACGGCGTGCTCGAAGACGACGCTCGAGAAATTCGAGTTCGACGTCCCGTCAACGAGAAGAACAAGTTCGTCGAAGTCTGGATTCAATACCAGCTCACGCTGTTCGAGCCGAACGGGAACATGGTCGTTGCGTGGCCCGTCAGCGGATATGGGAAGCACCAGCTCGGTCACAGCCGGCAAGACGCCGTGCAGAAGGCCGCGGTTACCGCGATGCGCGAAGTCGGCGCGGCGATTTCCACCAAGTTTGCCCAGCAGCCTCAGATCAAGGTCTGGCTAGCGGAGAAGCAACATGAATGGCCAACGGCAGCGGTCGGTGTCGCGACAGCGCAATCGGAAGTCAAAAACTAGCTCGTTCGCGGCACGGCCCTGGCTGTTGGCGGCCGCCCTCGGGCCGCTGTTCGCGTCCTGCGGCGTCGAGACGCACATGGAGCCGTACAAGCAGACCGACGTGGTCGTCAGCAAGGGCGAGCAGCTCGTCGTGCTGGCCCGCAAGCAACATTCGAACCACGAAGCCGAGGAAGGCTTCGTGCAGTGCATCAGCGACGCGCTCGCGAAGGGCGATAGCCCGCCTCGAGGTGCATCCGACGAAGGCGTTCGAGGACAGCATGTACCCGTGGTTCGAGCCTTCGACGGCGCCGCTGAGCACGGACGATCTTTCCCGGCTGCTCGAGAAGCCCGAGGTCATGCAGCAGGTGCGCAACACCGGCGTCCGGTACGTCGTTTGGCTCGACGGCTCGACCGATCGAGTCGCGAGCGGCGGCGGCATCACGTGCGCGGCGGGAATCGGCGGCGCGGGCTGCATGGGCTTGGCGTGGTGGGAAGACGATTCGCGCTACGACGCGACGATCTGGGACATCAAGCAAGGCCGAGTCCGCCGGAACGATCCACGCCGACGTCAAAGGCCGCTCCGTGATGCCGGCGATCATCATCCCGATGCCGTTCATCGCTCGGCCGCAAGCGGCCGCGTGTCGCGGCCTGACTCAGCAACTCAAGCAGTTCCTGACCTCACCGCGCGGCTACGGCGCGGGTCCGGAGCCGGGTATCGGCTGACGTCCGGGACGAACGGCGGCGGCTCGCGGAGCGCACCGGGATTTGACAATAGCTCGCGACCCCGTGGTCGGTGCGGACGCGGGCCGCCGAATCGGCTACCGGCGTGCCGCGTCCAGGGCCCCCCGCGGCGGGTGTCACGCAGATGCCGGAGCACTCGACCTAGCTTAACTTATGCTGCAAGAACAACCCATAAGACACTGAAATGCCGACTGATCCTGATCAGGATAATCGCATCGACATTGATCTGAGCGACGTCGACCTCACCGACGAGCTGCCGATTCTCATCGAGACCGCGGTCTTCGAATCCAACAAACATTTGATCGCGATCGAGGACGACGACGACCGCGAGCACACGGTCCGCATCTCGGCGCTCGGGCCTCACGAAGCGGAGAGCGTCGAAGCGCTCAAGCAGGACCTCGAGCAACGCGCGGCCAAAATCGGGGCGCTCGAGAGCGATATCGCGCGGTTGTCGGCACGCTGGCTCGAGATCGAGCGTCGTCTCACCGAGAAAGACGCCGCGATAAGCAGCCTCACGGTGGCGCTTGAGGCCGCGCGTTCGGCCCTCAAAGAGCGTCGCAGCGTCGAGGACGGGCTGGGTGCCGAGCTCGCGGACCGAGACAACCGAATCGCGCGGCTGCTCGACAAGACGGATCTGCTCCGCAAGGAAGCGGCCGAGGCGCGGACGGAGGTCGAGCGCGTCCGTCAGGAGCGAGAAATCGAGCGCCGCGAGATCGCGACGCTGCGTGCCGCATTCGAGCGCCGAGCACCCGCCCCGCCGGGCATTCCGGCTGAAGCGGCCCTGCGAGAGCAGCTCGACACGCTGACCACATACATCGCGAATCGCCGCGCCTGGTGGGATGCGCTCGAGTCGCGAGCCGCGCGGCAGGACGCGCGGATCGCAGATCTCGAGAGTGAGGTCGCGGAGCGCACTGCACGCTCGACGACTTCCGACGGAATGGCCGCGCGCGAGACGACGCGCGCGGATGCGCTCAGCGCCCAACTCGTCGCCGAGGCGCGCAAAGCCGAAGCGCTCGACACGGAGCTGAAGAAGCTACGAACCGATTCCGCCGCGATCCCATCGTCGCTGGACCGCCTTGCGGCCGAGCTCGAACGCGCCCGGGCCGAGACGGCCGAGGCCCGGCGCGATCGCGACCAGGCGCGTGAAGCGCTTGCCGCCCTGCAGCGGAAGCCGGGCGATCCCGAGCCGCGCGTGGAATCGGCGAGCGTGCCGGCGGTTCTCGATGCCCCGCGCGAGCAGATCGGCGACATCCGGGCGCAGCTCGAGCAGGCGCGTCGGGATAACGTAAGCCTGGAGCGCGCGATCGTCGAAAAGGATCGCGCGTTAGCCGCGCGTGACGAGCGAATACGTACGCTGCAGGCCGAGATCAGCCAACGCCTCGGCCCGCTCGAAAGGGCGAGCGCGACGGAGGTTCCGGACCTAGGCCGCGGCGCGAAGACGTCTGGCCGCTCGCAGCGCGCGGATGTCAAGGCGGACTCGGCCAACACGCCGGCGTTGATCTGTCTCACGAGCGAGGGGCCACGGCCCTTCGCCCTCGCGAAGGGCACGATCACGATTGGGCGCGGCTCCGACTGCGACATCCAGATACTGACCCACTTCGTGAGCCGCGAGCACGCGCGGCTGACGGTCTCGCCGCGAGGCGGCGTGCTGATCGAGGATCTCGGCAGCACGAACGGCGTGTTCGTGAACTCCGTGCGGATCGAACGGCAGGAGCTGCACCATGGGGACGTCGTGACCGTCGGAGAGAGCCAGTTCCGCTTCCTGGAAACGATGGCACACTAATCGCCTCCAGATGCAGAGCCGGACGATCAAGCGGGAAATTGCGATCGCAGCGGGCCTGTTCGCTGCGGGTTTGCTGCTGCTTCCGCCCGCGATCTACTGGGTCGGCCGCCAGGCTGCGGGCGCCTATGCGGGCGGCGGCGCCGCTCGCACTTGCCGACCAAATCTGGGCGGACTTCATGCAGCTCGAGCCCGCCGCGTGGCTGCTCGTTTTGAGCCCCTATGTGCTACTTCAGCTCGTTCGGCTGATCGGCCGCACATGGCGAGCGCGCTCCGTGTGAATCGCTTCACAGATTCACATGAAGCATGGCGCGCAAGTTGAGTCTTCTGCTATCTTTTTCTCGGGTTTATCCCGACACTCTCTAAAGCGGCGTGGGCCGCGTTGGAAGAGCGGCCCCTGCGGCGCAGGCCACCATGCTCAGACTTTTGAAACGTTGGCTCGGCTGGGACTCGAACTCGGGTCCATTCGACTTCAGCGACTTACGGTTCGGCGCACGCCGAAGCTCGTCGACCGCGCAGCCGCAAGTCCAGCCGCGACCGCCGCCGGCCATTCCGCGCGGCGAAGCCCCCGCTCAGCGGACGGAAACGCCCGCTCGCGCTCCTGCGTCCCCGCAGCCCGCCCCGCCCGCCGCGAAACCCGCCGGTACGAAGAAGGCGAAGAAGGACCGCGCCCCGATCGACGTGCTCGACAACCCGCAACTCACGCTGGATCGGCCGACCGGCGACGGCTTCGATCCCTACAACACGGGCGCTTTCAACCGAAGCTCCTCGTGGGAACGCATCGGACGCAACAAGAACCGCTGATAGCGTCGCGACCCGCTCGCACCTAGCGAGGCCACTGGATCCAGCCGACGACGGCGATTCCGAGCAGCAAGACCGCGACGGCCGGCCACCGCCAACCTGTCATTCGCAGTTGGCCGTAGAAACTCAAGGCCGCCATACAGGTCAAACCTGCGAACATGCCGAGACTTCGCCAGAGCGCCGGCAGCTCGTCTTCGAGACGAGGATATTCGGGCAGCAGCCACGTGAACACGGCGGCAACTCCGAGAAGGCCGAACGTGATTGCGCCTGCGCTCCCGAGCACGAACCCGAGCAGCACGACCGCAGGTCTCAACGCGTGACTCCGGTCGCGGCGACCCGTGACAATTCTTGTCGTGACCGCCATCGGGTTTTCGCGGCCGCGGGCTTGATTCGCCAAGCCAACGAAAGGACACTTGTCGGACGCATACCGTAATTCGCCACGGATCCCCAAGGAGGTCACGTGAGGGAGTTTCTCGGCCGGATTTGGACCGGCGCATTGATCTTATCGACCGTCACCGTGGCGTACGCGGCGGTCGAGCCGCTGAAGCCCATCCAGATGGACCCCAAACAGCCGGCGATCAGCAGCAACGTAACCAAGCTCATCGAAGAGTTGCACTACTCGCAACCGCACCTCGACAACTCGTTGTCGTCCGCGATTCTCGACCGCTATCTCGATACGCTCGACGGCAACCGAATGTACTTCACCGCGAGCGACATCGCGAGCTTCAACCAGCTCGCGCTACGAGCTCGATGACCGGACCCGCAGCGGCGAGCTGCAGCCGGTATTCGACATGTTCAACCTGTTCCGCAAACGGGCCGCGGAGCGCGTCGACTATGCGATCAAGCTGCTCGACACGGAGCCCGACTTCACGATCGACGAATCCTTTCGCTGGGATCGGAGCATGTTGCCGTGGCCCGCATCGACGGCCGAGCTCGACGAGGTTTGGCGGCAGAACGTCAAGAGCGACGCGCTGCGCCTCATGCTAACCGGCAAGACCTGGAAGCAGGCTACGGAGACCCTCAAGGAGCGTTACGAGCGGTCCTACAAGCGCGTGACCCAGCTCACGACGGACGACGTGTTCGAGACCTACATGAACGCCGTCGCGCACAACATGGACCCGCACTCGAGCTATTTGTCCCCGCGCCAGAGCGAGGAATATCGGATTCAGATGAGCCTGTCCTACGACGGGATCGGCGCGTCCCTGCAGCTCGATGACGACTACGTCAAGGTGATGAACATCATCCCGGGCGGTCCGGCGCAAGGTCGACGGCCAGCTCAAAGCAGGAGCGATCGCATCACGGCCGTCGGCGAAGGCAAGGCGGGCGAGCTCGTCGACGTGATCGGCTGGCGGCTCGACGACGTCGTGCCGAAGATTCGCGGCCCGGGCGGCACGCGCGTGCGGCTGCAGGTCCTGCCGGCGGGCGCCGCACCCGGCTCGCCCGAGAAGACGATCGAGCTCACGCGCGACAAGATCAAGCTCGAGGAGCAGGCGGCGAAGAAGACCACGCTCGAGATCCCGTTCGACGGCGACACGTACAAGATCGGCGTGATCACCGTGCCCGAGCTTCTACCAGGACTTCGCCGCTCGCAGCCGCGGCGACGACGACTACACGAGCACGTCGCGCGACGTCACGCGGCTGCATCGACGAGTTCAAAGCCGAGGGCGGCGTCGACGGCATCGTGATGGACCTGCGCGCGAACGGCGGCGGTCACCTCTCCGAGGCGACCGAGCTCAGCGGCTTGTTCATCGATCGCGGCCCGATCGTTCAGCTGCGCGAGACGCGCGGCAACATCCAAGTACTCGACGACCCGAGCCCCGGCGCGATCTACACCGGCCCGCTCGCGGTGCTCGTGGACCGCTACAGCGCAAGCGCGTCGGAGATCTTCGCCGCGGCGATCCAGGACTACGACCGCGGCGTGATCATCGGTCAGCAGACGTTCGGCAAGGGCTCCGTGCAGAACCTGTTCCCGCTCGACCGGCTTGATGCGCGGCACCGACAACGGCCAGCTCACGCTGACGATCGGCAAGTACTACCGGGTCACCGGCGAGAGCACGCAGCACCGCGGCGTGATTCCCGACATCGAGCTGCCGTCGATGGTCGATACGGCAACCGTCGGCGAGAGCACGCGCGACACCGCCCTGCCCTGGGACCGGATCCAGCCGACTCGCTTCCGCCCGGTGCCGGGCCTCGACGCGGAGCTCGACACGTTGAGGGCCGCATCAGGCCACGCGCTCGGCCAACGACCCGGACTTCCGTTATCTCCTCAGCGACGTCGCCGCGATCAAGGAGCTCAACGCGCAGAAGGCCGTTTCTCTGAATCTCAGAGACGCGGCAAGCGGAGAACAAGGCGATCGAGCAAGGGCGCCTCGACGCGCGAGAACACGCGCCGTGCGGCGCTCGGCATCGCACCGCTCACGAGCGTGGACCAACTCGACTCGGCGGAGCTTCCGGAGACGATTCTGCTGCGCGAGGCGGCGCAAGTGGTCGCCGAGATGGCGGAGATCCAGCATCCGCATCAACGGCAGCTGCTCACGGGGTCCGAAGCGTCGCGGCGGGCGAGAAGCGACGAAAGCGCACTGAGCGCCCGCGGGCTCAGCGCAGGACGTCGAGCACGTCCCAGTAGTCGTCGGCGAGCACGTTGATCCGCAGCGGCGCGTCGCTCGAGCGACGCGCGAGGTCGCCGTCGGTCGTCGTCTGAGCGCCGGAGGCGCGGCTGATCAGCTGCAAGCAGTCGACCGTCGGCACCGAGTCGGTCTCGTTACGGTATTTGACCTCGGTCGAGCAGCTGGTCGGCGCGCTTCTTCACGTGATCGGCGAGCGTCTTCTGCTGCTTGAGCTCTTCGATTTTCTCGCGCACGCGCTCGACCATCCGATCGCAATCGCGCCGATCGCCGAACTTCATGTCGCCGACCGCGCGCTCCGTGGCGGTCTTCGCAAGCGACGCGAGATCGTGCTCCGAGAAGTGCACGACGAGATGCTGCGCTAGCGCGATCACGGCCGTGTTGATCAGACGCCGGCTCTCGAGCGACAGCTCCTCGGGCTCCGGCAGCGGCTCGCCCTGAATCTTCTCGGCGAGCTCCTTGAGCTCCTCGAGCTTCTCTTCGAGCATCTGCCGGCCGCTTCCGAGCCCCGCGAGCCTAGTTCTTGATGTCGGGGTCCGCGAAAAAAGCGGATCAGCTTGTTCATCTTCTCGAGCTGCTGCTCGCGCCGAGCGATCTCGTCGACCACGGCCTTGCGCTTGTCGACGAGACCGCGGAGCTTCTCGTCGATAGCGTCGAGGCGTCGATTGCGCTTGGCCGTTTCCGCTTCGTGCAGGGCTGCGCGCTCGCGCTTTTCCCGCTGCAGCTGCAGCTCCTTACCGAATTGCTCGAGCCGCTGCGCGCCCATGCGCCACAGATGGCGGAGCTGGAAGTAAACCATGGCGTTCGCAGCGGCCAGGGGATTGATCAGGAGCCGCTCGAGTCCCTCGAGCTGCTCCTGCGCGCGAACGATCGCGCCCTCCTGCTCCTTGAGCTTATCGAGCAGCTCGAAACGCTCGCGGCGGAGCGCCTTGAGCTCGCGCTTCACGCCCGCGCGGTTCCAATAGAGCTTGAGCAGCTGCTCTGCGGATTCGGCGCGCTGCTTCTCGAGTAGCGCTCCCAACATGTCGACGATTCTGCTTACCAATGCCAACCGCGACTATAGCCGGCGGAGCCTCGGCAAACCGTGATTCAGAGCAAGATCGGACCGTTTCAGGCGCGCGAAACGGCCTTCGCGGCGGGACTGCGGAGGCTGTGGCCGACGTCGAACAGATAGTCGAGCCACTTGTTCAACATCATGTTGATGCGCCACCGGCGGTCGAGCTCGGCGCCGCTGTCGCTCGCGAGCTCGCGCAGCTTGTGGTGCGTGTGCCGGTCGCGACCGGAGACGGCCTCGACTAGCCGAGCGTCGTGGTAGATACGCAGAATCAGATCCGGGTCCGGCACGACCATACCGTCCGATTCCTCGAACCAATATGTGAGCTTCAGCGTCGTCGTGTACGGCTCTCTGCGGAGCAGCTGTGCGTGCAGATCTATGTCTCTCGGCGAGGTCGACACCATCGACCATCCGGACCATTCGAATGCCGTCGTGAGCTGGCCGAGCTTGATGTAGTTGCTCTCGTAAAGCGTCATCAACCCGGTGAAGCTCCCGGGTCGATAGATGCATTCTGGAACGATCAAGCTGTCGATCAGCATGCTCGATACACTGTCCGAAAAGCGAGCGGCTCGCAACCTGCGTCTACCAGTCGGAGCGACGCTTGCGGCGCAGGCTGGGTGCGATCAAACCGAGCACGATTCCGCCGAACAATACCGAAGCGCCTACGATGAACCAGTTCTGACGGCTGCGCCCCGAGAGCGCGCCGTTCGCGGCGGTAAGCTCCTCGACCTGGCGATCGCGGTCGATCAGTTTTTGGCGCAGACTTTCGTTCTGCTGCTGTATGTCGACGACGTTGGCTGCCGCGGTCTTGATGTTCGAAAGCTCGCGGCTCACGTGTTCGTGGTTCTCGCGCGTGTGGTCGAGCTCGGTCTTGGTGTCGCCGAGCTTCGCCGTGAGGTCGGCGACTTGGCGCTCCAGGTCGGCCGCATGCGCCTTCGCATCGCTCGCCGTCTTCTCGGCCGCCGCAAGGCGGTCGCGCGCGCTTCTTTCCGTCGACAGGAATTGCGTCAGCACCCAGCCTTCGGAGCCTTGGGCGTCGCCCACGTGAACCCGAGAGTAGCCGTCGGGCGTTTGCTCGAGCACTTCGACCGAGAGACCAGCCTCGAGGTTGCGCGTGATCTTGTACTCGTTTCCCGGTCCGCGGCGCAGCTCTATCGACAGCTTGTCGGTGACATAGCGAGTCTCCGCGTGCGCGAACGCCGCACACAAAAGACACGCAAGAGCAGCGATCCGCGCCGTCATCGAATACCCCGTTTGAGTCCTGCGGTTCGGCCGAGACTAGCTTATCCGCCCGGCCTTGAAAACCGAGAACTGCGTTTTCTGTCGATTGCGGCTCATTCGCCGCAGGAGCCCGATCAGTTTTTGAAAAGCTGCTCGCGATAGAAACGCAGCTCGCGAATCGAATCGTGAATGTCGGCGAGCGCGAGATGGACGGAGTTCTTCTCGAATCGGCCGGCGATCTCCGGCAGCCACAGCTTCACGAGAATCTTGAGCGTCGAGACGTCGAGATTGCGGTAATGGAAAAAAGCGCGCGAGCTCGGGCATGTGACGAATCAGGAAGCGCCGATCTTGGCAAATGCTATTGCCGCATATCGGCGATACGCCCTGCTCGACGTGCCTGCGCAAGAACGCGAGCGTCTCCTGCTCGGCTTCGTGCTCGGTCGTCGTGCTCGCCCGCACTCGCTCCGCGAGCCCCGACATCGCATGCTGGCGCGTGTTCCACTCGTCCATGGCCGCGAGGACGTCCTCGGTCTGGTGAATCGCGCACACGGGCCCTTCGGCGAGCACGGTGAGCTCCTTGTCGGTGACCACGGTCGCGATCTCGATGATACGGTCCTTGTCGGGGTTCAGCCCCGTCATCTCGAGATCGATCCAGATCAGGTTCTCTCTACGGTTCACACGATATCCAGCTTCGACGGGTCTAGCCTAGCGCGCCGCTCAGCGGGCGGCCGCCGAGCACGTGCAGATGCAGCGTGGAAGACCACCTGGCCGCCTTCCCGCCCCACGTTCATCGCAACCCGGTAGCCGGGCAGCGAAGCGTCGGCCGCGATGCGCTTCGCGGCGAGCAGCAGGGAGCCGATGAGCTTCTCGTCGCCTGGACCGAGATCGTTCAGCGTCGCGCGGTGAACTTTCGGGATCACGAGGCAATGGAACGGAGCCTGCGGGTGAATGTCCTTGAACGCAAGTAGCGTCTCCGTCTCGTAGACACGGGTCGACGGAATCTCGCCCGCGACGATTTTGCAGAACAGGCAGCCCGGATCGCGATCGCTCATGCGCGCTCCCCGGGGACCGACTCGATCTCGCGCCGTCCCGCGCAGCGCACGCGACAGAGTGCCGCTGTCGATGTACTCGAGCTCGCCGCCGACGGGCACGCCGTACGCGATGCGGCTCGCGCGCACGCCGTGCTTGTGCGCGAGCGACGCGACGAGGCTCGCGGTCGCGTCGCCCTCCACCGTCACGCTCGTCGCCAAGCACGACTTCCGCGAATCCCTCTTGCTCGAAGCGCCGCTCGAGCAGCTCGAGGCCGAGCTCGCTCGGCCCGATGCCGTCGATCGGCGAGAGGTGTCCCATCAACACGAAGTAGCGGCCGCTATAGGCGCCCGACTGCTCGATCGCGAGCAGGTCGGCCGGCGTCTCGACGACGCAGAGCTGCCCCGCGTCGCGCCGGTCGCTTGCGCAGAACCGACAGAGCGTTTCCTCCGTCAGCATGCGACAGCGCTCGCAGTTGCGGATCGATCGCAGCGCCTCGTCGAGCACGTTCGACAACCGGTCGGCGCCGCCCCGATCGCGCTCGAGCAAATAGAACGCCATCCGCTGCGCGGTTTTCACGCCGACGCCCGGCAGGCACTGGAGCGCCTGGATCAGTTGACTGAGCAGCGGTGAGTAAGCGTCGGCCACGTTGTCAGAACGGCAGCTTGAGACCGGTCGGCAGCGCGAGCCCACCGGTGACGGCCGAGAGCTTCTCCTGGACCGTGCGCTCGACCTTGACGCGGGCATCGTTGAATGCCGCCGCGATCAAATCTTCGAGCATCTCCTTGTCATCGCCGAGCAATGCCGGCTCGATCGTCACGCGGCGCACCTCGTGCTTGCACGTCACGATCACTTTGACCATGCCGCCGCCTGCGGTACCCTCGACCTCGGTCGAGGCGAGCTCGTCCTGGGCCTTCTGCATGTTGGCCTGCATCTCCTGCGCCTGGCGCATCAACTGGCTCAGTCCTTTCATCGGTTACCTCGTCGCTTCCTCGTTCCCTCGGCCTTACTTCGACGGCCGGATGCTATCGGCCTCGAGCGTGGCGCCGAGCTGCTCTTGGAGCGCCCGAACGTTTGGATCGTTCTCGATCGCCTCGCGTGCCGCGCGCATACGCTCGTTCTCGCTCGCGAGCCGAAGGTCCGCGGGCGTCGGGCGCGGCGGCGTCCCCGCGACGATCGCGAGCCGCAACTCGCGGCCGAAATGCTCGCGCAGCGCACTCTCGATCCGGCCGCGCAGCTGCTGAGTGTTCAAATGCTGCTTGTCGGCGGGCAAGACGAGCTGCCACGCGCCGCCGGAGTGCGACTGCAGATCGCAATGATCGGCAAGCTGACGAGCCGGCCCGCGAAGGTCGAGCGACCGCAGCAACCCGGGCCAGTCGACGTCGGCGGCCGGACGCGCCGTTGCCTTTGCCGCTGGCCGCTTCGGCTACTCGCGGCGCCGCGCTCGCTCCGCCGGCCGGGCTGTCCCGTCGAGCCGCGGGCGGCAGGCCTGGGATGGCGGAGCCGGACCGCTCCCGATCCGGTCCGCTCCGCTGGGTTGTTCCGCGCCGCGTACGGCGCCGCGCCGCGCCGCCGGCGCTCGCGCGCGGCGCTTCGGCGTCGACGGGGCGAAACGCGAGCATCCGCAGCAGCGTCATCTCGAAGCCCACGCGCGGATCGCGGAGCACCGCGAGGTCGCGGCGGCCCGCGAGCGCGATCTGGAAGTAGAGTTGCACGTCCTCGGGCGTCAGTCGCGACGGCGAGCGGCGCGAGGGCCTCGACCTCCGCGTCTTCGAGCCGGCCTTTCACGAGCTGCAACACCGCGATGTGCTGCAACGCGGCCAGCAAGTCGTCGAGCACCGCGCCGTAGTCGGGCGAGCGCTCGTCGAGCCGGTCTACCTCAGCGAGCAGCGCCTTGCCGTCCTGACTCGCGAGGGCCTCGAGCAAGCGCAGCACGTGCTCGCGATCGATCGTGCCGAGCATCGCGCGGATCGCGGGGCCCCTCGACCTTGCCGGCGCCGAACGCGACGCCTTGGTCGAGCAGGCTCAGCGCGTCGCGCATGCTGCCGTCGGCCGCGCGCGCAAGCGCCTTCAAGCCGTCGGCGTCGGCCGCAATGCCTTCCGCCTTGCAGATCTCGGCGAGCCGCGACTCGATCTCGGCCACCGTGTGCCGCCGGAGGTTGAACTGCAGGCAGCGCGACAGCACGGTGACCGGCAACTTCTGCGGATCCGTGGTCGCGAACAGGAACTTCACGTGCGGCGGTGGCTCCTCGAGCGTCTTCAGGAGCGCGTTGAACGAATGCGCCGACAGCATGTGCACCTCGTCGATGAGGTACACCTTGAAGCGGCCTCGGGTCGGTGCGTACTGAACGTTGTCGAGCAGCTCGCGCGTGTCGTCGACTTTCGTGCGCGAGGCCGCGTCGACCTCGATCAGATCGACGAACCGCCCCTCGTCGATCGCAACGCAGGTCGAGCACACGCCGCACGGCTCCGGGACGATGCCCGTCTCGCAGTTCAGCGCCTTCGCGAGCAGCCGCGCGATCGTGGTCTTGCCGACGCCGCGCGTACCGGTGAACAGATAGGCGTGATGGAGCCGCTGCTCCTTGAGCGAGTTCACGAGCGCCTGCACGACGTGCGGCTGCCCGACCAGCTGGTCGAAGCGCCGCGGCCGCCATTTCAGTGCAAGAACCCGATAGCTCAAGCGATCTCCTCTGCGATCATGGGAGGTCCGCGCCAGCCCGACCCCGGCACCCAACTCGACCGCTACCGCTGCTCCCTTCCGGGCCTGACGGGGTTCACGGCTTGTTGTCGCGGGGGAACCGACGCGGACCAACGCTACTTTACCAGCCCGTACGCGAGCCGTGCGATTCGCGCACGGCGGCGACGCCGCTCACATGGCGGCGGCGGCGCGCCGACGCAAGGCGTCGGGGAGTCCAGACGGAGCCGGGCCTGCACAAAGCATGCTACGCTGCCGGCCCCGCGGACGCGCGGGCGCTTGCGAATCCGGAGAGGTGGCCGAGCGGTTGAAGGCGCACGCCTGGAAAGTGTGTATACGCCCAAAAGGCGTATCGAGGGTTCGAATCCCTCTCTCTCCGCCAGCAACCTCCTTTACGACGCGCCGCCCAAAAGAGCCGCCGGGGCGCCGCGCATTCGTCAGGCGGCCGGCGCGAAGTCGCCGCCGAGCGCGAGATGCAAATTCACTCGCTGGACAAGGCGCTCGCTCCGCACTCGCAGCAAGTTCATCCGCGACGATTGATACGCGAGCTGCTGCTGCTCGACCTGGCGCAGGTCGCCCGAGCCTATCCGGTAGCGCATCTCGGCAAGCTCGAGCGCGCGTTGTGAATCCGTGACCGCCGACGTCAGAATCTGCTCGCGATCCGCGAGCGCGTACTCGCTCGACAGCGCATTCTCCACGTCGCCGAACGCCTTGAGCGCGGTCTGGACATAGTGCGCCATCGCCTCCTTTTGCTCGGCGGTGCGAATTTCGACCTTCGCTTTGAGCTCGCCGCCGCTGAACAACGGCGCGAACACCGTGCCGCCGATGCTCCAGACCGGATTGTCCCGGTTCTTGAGCACGAAGAATTCGCTCGCCAGGTCGGAAATGCTCCCCGTCAGCGAGAAGCGCGGCAGGCGCGCCGCCTTGGCCTCGTGCATGAGGTTGAACGCGGCCGCGACGCGCTGCTCGGCCGCGAGCACGTCGGGACGGCGCTCGAGCAGCTCGGACGGCAGACCCACGGGCACGCTCGGCGGCAACGCGCCGAGTTGCGTCGCAGCCGCGAGCGCCGCCGCCGGATAGCGGCCGACGAGCAGCTCCAACGACCGCAGCGCTTGCTCGCGCGACAAGTCGAGCTGGCGCAAGTTGTCGCGATACGTCTCGTGGTTGATCCGCGCGCTCGTCACGTCGAGCTCGTTGCCGGCGCCGATGCGGAAACGCTGCTGCGCAAGATCGAGCAGCTTGGCCGCGGCGTCCACCATGTCGCTCGCGACCTCGCGCTGCAGCGTCGCCTCGGTCGCGAGGAACCAGGACTTCGCCACGAGCGCGGCGAGCGATTGACGCGCGTACGCGAAATCCGCCTCGCTCGCGGCGTACTTCGCCTTCGCGCCGCGAACGCTGTAACGCACGCGGCCCCAGACGTCGATCTCCCAGGATGCGCTCAGGAGCCCACCTTCGAGCCCCGTGTTGTCGCCGAGCCCGCTGCCGCCGCGCGCGAGCAGGTCGACGCTCGGGTAGAGCTGCCCGCCCGCAGCGCGCACGTAACCCGCCGCCTGCTCGACGCGAGCGGCCGCGGCTTGTAGGTCCGCGTTGTGCGCGATCGCCTCGTTCACGAGCGCATCGAGCTCGGGATCGGCAAACGTCGCCAGCCAGCTCGCTTCAACCATGCCTGGCGTCGCGCCACCCGCCGTGAACTGCTCCGGCACCGAGGCCCCGTCTGGGAGCACCTGGCTCGCGAGCTCGTCGGAATTCGGCGGCTTGGCGACGGTGATGCAGCCCGCGAGCACGGTACCGGGCGCGAGCCGCAGCGCCAACGCCGTCGATCGTCTTCCATGCGCTCGCGCACCGTGCGGTTTCCAACCATGTCAGTGCAGCTTGAGAACCAGCCAGTTCACGTACGAATTGATGCGCAGCAGGACCTTGCGCAGGATCTGGATGTGGTGGAACGACTGCGTGTAGATCGCGCCGTGCCCGGCCGCGCCCGCCGCGAGGAAAACGTCGTGATCGCTCGGTGCGATGTCGAGGCGCACCGCGAAGCGCCCCGGCGGCAGCGCCTGGAAGCCCGTCAGCGGGATCGTAGCGCTCAGCGGGATCTGACCCTGGCCCTGCGCCCAGACGATCGAGTTCACGGTCGCCTTGATGATGCGGCCCGGATATGTCTCGAGCGCGATCTCGGCCTCGTCTCCGGGCTGAACCTGATGAAGCTCGTTCTGGTTGAACAGCGCTAGGACCTGGAAGTCGTCCTCGACGAAAGTCATCACCGGCAACATGCCGAGCGCGGTAGCCATCTGGCCCGGCCGCAGCTGCAGGTTGATGACCGTGCCGTCGGCCGGCGCATAGAACACCGTCTGCGAGAGTTCCCAACGCGCGTTCGCGAGCTGCGCCTTGATCTGCGCGACCTCGGCCTGGTCGTCGCCGACCGTCGCGCCGAGCCGCGCGCGGATCTGCGCCTCGGCCGCGACGTTGGCCGCGAGCTCGGACTCGAGCTGCTTCACGTTGGACTCAGTTTGCTCGAGCGTGAACCGGTCGCCGGCGCCGGCCGCGACGAGCTCGCGGTTCTGGGTAACGCGCGTGCGCTCGAGCTCGATCTTCGCGCGGACCGCCTCCGTCTTGCTTTGCGCGGCACGCAATTGCTCGTTGAGCTGCTTGACCGAGCCCTCGGTCGCCGCAAGCTGCGCCGCCAGCGTGTCGACTTGAAGCTGGTACGGCGTCGGATCGATCTTGAAAAGCACGTCGCCCTTCTTGACGGGTTGGTTGCCCTTCGACCGCCACTTCGGTCACCTGCCCGCGCACCTGCGGCACGACCTGGACGACGTACTTGATCACGCGCACGTCGGACGACGACGGCGCGTAGACGTTCAGCAGCAGGATCAGCGCGGTGAGGCCGACGATCGGGATGATCACGACGGTGACTTGAGATACCGTGTTCCATGGCAGCCACTTCAGCTTGATGAAGATCAGCCAGACGAAGAACGAGTAGATGCCGATGAGCAGCGCTTCCATCAGCCGGCACCTGTGGCGGTCGATGGTTCCGCGGTCGCGGCTTCGAGCTCCGCGAGCCGCTCGCGCAGCGCCGCGAGGGCGGTCGGCAAGTCCCCTCGCTTCTCGAGCTCTGCGATCTCGTGGCGAACGCGATCCAGCTCGCTATGCAGCGCCTTCGGCTCGTCGCTCGGTACCGGCAGGCCGTGCTTCTCGTAGTAGTCGTCGTGCTTGTCGCGGCCGTACGCCATCTGGTGCATCACGGGCTTCGTGAACGCCCAGAGCCACGCGAGCGGCCAGAGAATCCCGCCGAACACGAGCGACAGCAGGCAGAGCGTCTTGATCGCGGCGAGCTGCGGATGGTGACGCTGGTGAGCGAACTTCTCGGGCAGGATGTGCACGAGCCAGAACAGGACGATGCCGCCGATCGGCACCGCGATGATGATGAACAGCGCGAGAACGTGCGCCGCGGAGTCGACGAACTCGCTGCTCTCGGCCGCGCAGGGCCCGGCGCCGGCGAGCCCGAGCAGGAGCAGCAAGGAATGTGTCAGACGGTTTCGCGGACGCGCGGTGATGTGCCCGCCGCGCTCGACGCCCGACGGGCGAATATCGGTGATTCATCTAGGCAGCGGGCCATCAAGTCGCTCCTTGCCATCACGGACGGACTGCTGCCGGTGTTCGTAGTGTCCGCAGTAGCTCAGCAGCGTCTCTCTGCGCTGTTCTTCTAGGCGCCGCCGGCCTCGTCATTGTTCTTGCCCGCGGTCGGCGTATAAGAGTAACGCAATTTGAAGCCCGCGGAGAGAGCCGCGAAGTTTTTTGACGACCCCACAACGCCGAAGATTCAACGGCGGCGCGCGAATGGCTATTGCCTTTCGATCGCCGCTGGCTGCGCTGCAGACGCCGTTGCGGGACTCGTCGCGGCAGCCGTCGTGATCCCGAAGGCGATGGCGTACGCGACGATCGCCGGACTGCCGGTCCAGATCGGCTTGTACACCGTCCTCGTGCCCATGGCGATCTACGCGGTGCTCGGCACCTCGCGCCCGCTCAGCGTGAGCACGACGACGACGATCGCGATCTTGTCGGCCGCGGCCCTCGGCGAGGCGGCGCCGAACGCGGCAGCCGGCCGATCTCGCTGGCCGCGTCCGCGACGCTCGCGATCATCGTCGGCGCAATGCTCGTGCTCGCCTCGGCGCTCCGGCTCGGCTTCGTCGCGAACTTCATCTCCGAGCCCGTGCTGACGGGGTTCAAGTCGGGCATCGGGCTCGTGATCGTCGTCGACCAGATCCCGAAGCTGCTCGGCATCCATATCGACAAGGCCGGCTTCCTCAGGGACTGCTGGTCGATCATCGCAGCACTTGCCACAGACGTCTCTGATCGACACTCGCGCTGTCGGCCGGGATCGTCGTGCTGCTGTTCGGCGCTCGAGCGCTTCACGCCGCGCGCGCCCGCGCCGCTGATCGCGGTCGCCGCGGGCATCGCGGATCTGCGGGTTTCTGGATCTGCAGAGCTACGGCGTCGCGACGGTCGGCACCGTGCCGCGCGGGCTGCCGAGCTTGGTCTGGCCGCAGCTCGGTCTCGTCGCACAGCTCTGGCCCGCCGCCGTCGGCATCGCGCTCATGAGCTTCACGGAGACCATCGCCGCCGGGCGCGCGTTCGCGGCGCCGGACGAGCCGCGCCCGCGCGCGAACCGCGAGCTGCTCGCGATCGGCGCTCGCGAACGTCGGCGGCGGCCTCTTCGGCGCCATGCCGGCCGGCGGCGGCACGTCGCAGACGGCCGTGAATCGCAGCGCGGGCGCGCGCACGCAGTTCGCGGAGCTCGTGACCGCGGCCAGCCGCGCTCGCGACTCTGCTGCTGCTCGCGCCCTTGATCGCGCTGATGCCGAACGCGGTGCTCGCCGCCGTCGTCGTCGTCTACTCGATCCCGCTGATCAAGCCGGAGGAGTTCCGCGCGATCGCGCGCGTGCGGACGACCGAGTTCTACTGGGCGGCCGGTCGCGTGCCTCGGCGTGGTCCTGCTCGGCACTCTGAAGGGCATCGTCGTCGCGGTGATCGTCTCGCTCCTCGCGCTCGCGCAGCAGGCGAACAATCCGCCGCTCTACGTGCTCGGCCGCAAGCGCGGGACGCACGTCTTCCGGGCGAGATCCGCGGAGCACGCGGACGACGAGACCTGGCCCGGCTTGCTGATGCTGCGGCCCGAGGGCCGGATCTTCTTCGCGAACGCGGAGCGGCTCGGCGAAAAGATCCGGGCGCTGATCCAGGAGGCGAAGCCGAAGGTCGTCATCCTCGACTGCCGAGCCGTGATCGACATCGAATACACGGCGCTCAGGATGCTGGAGCCAGCCGAAGAAGAAGCTGCGGCGCGAAGGCATCGTGCTGTGGCTCGACGGCGCTGAACCCGAACGTGCTCGCGGTCGTGCAGCGCTCGGCGTCTGGGAGCCACCCTCGGCCGCGAGCGCATGTTCTTCAAGCTGCAGACGGCTGTCGAGACGTACGAGCGATCGTTGTCGGATCGGCCCTCGCCTCGCGCCGGCCTGAGCGAACACGCGTCGCAGCGGCGCCATATCAGCTCGTCGGCGGCGGCAACAGATAGAGCGTGAGCGCGAGCGTCGCGTAAACGACGAGCACGAGCACGCCGATGAACCACGCCGAGCGCCCGCTCGTCGTCACGAGCGCCGCGGTCAGCGTCGCGATCACGATCATCGTGACGGCGCCGGGCCAGAGCTGCAGGCT
Organism: uncultured Gammaproteobacteria bacterium; assembly: GCA_963699925.1. GTDB lineage: Bacteria > Pseudomonadota > Gammaproteobacteria > Steroidobacterales > Rariloculaceae > FEN-1219. The sequence goes on from CAVOVT010000007.1 coordinate 81,703, forward strand.
CATCGGCGCGGGGCCGATCACATAGCTCAGCAGCACGAGCAGCGGCGCTACGAACAGCGCGATCTGCGACGGCGCTGCCGAGCGCGATGCCGACGCTAGATCGAGCCGGTTCTTGCGCGCGCCGGAGAATGCCGAGCCGCCATCTCGGCCGCGGCGCCGACGAGCGCGACGACGATGAAGCCGACGAACGCCTGGCTCATCCCGAGCGCGAGCGCGGCATCCTGCACCGACGCGACGAAGACCTCGCTCACGAGCGCCACGAGCACGGTCACGCCCGCGAGCGTCGCGAGCGCGACGCCGATAGGCCAATGCTCTTCGTCGTCCTCCCGCCGTGCGCGGCGCTGCCGAAGAAGTCGCGGTGGGTCTTCAGCGAGAACACGAGCCCGAGCGCGTAAGTGACCATCAAGAGGATCGCAAGGCCGACGCTGAGCTTCTCCGTGAACGCCGCTTCGGGTGTCGCGTCCGCCCGGCTGATCGCGGACGGAATCAGCAGCGCGACGGTCGCGAGGAACAGCAGCCCGGCCTGCAAGGCGCGCGGTGCTCCGGTTGAACTCCTGCACGTGATGCTTCAAACCGCCGAGCAGGAACGAGCCGCCGAGCATGAACAGCGAGTTCGTCACGATCGCGCCCGCGATCGACGCCTTCACGAGCATGTACTCGCCGGCGCCGAGCGCCGCGAGCGCGATCACGAGCTCGGTGAGATTGCCGAGCGTCGCGTTCAGCAGGCCGCCGATCGTGTCGCCCGTCTTGGCCGCGACCGACTCGGTCGCCATGCTGAGCAACGCCGCAAGCGGCACGACGCCAAGATCGAGAGGAGGAACAGCGCCGTGTGCGCGTCGGGACGGAGGTGCTCGGCCGCAAGCACGATCGGCACGAAGACGAGCAGCCAGAGCAGCGGCGTGCGACGAATCGCGGCGAGCACTTGCATCGACGTCCCCTCCCCGATCGAAATGCGCTGCGAGCATACGCGCCGGTCTCGACGGCCGCACGTTCGCTTCTTCGTCGCGTTGACCGGCCGCGGCGCGCGTGCTCTAGGCGCTCGGCTTCAAATTCACCGACATCAAGATCCTGCTCGGTCCGATCGACCGCGTGCTGCACGACGGCGACACGGTTTCACTCGGCGGCACGACGCTCACCGCTCACCTCACACCCGGCCACACGAAGGGCTGCACGAGCTGGGGTCTCGACGTGCGCGAGGAAGGCAAGACCTATCACGCGCTGATCGTGTGCAGCTTCGGTGTCAACGACGGCTACGTGCTCGTCGGCAACAAGGACTATCCGCAAATCGCGTCGGACTACGTCGCGACGTTCGCGAAGGCGCGCTCGCTGCCGGTCGACGTGTTCTTGGGCTCGCATGGCTCTTTCTACGGGCTGCAGGAAAAATACGCGGCGCTGCAGCGACGCAAGCCGGGCGATCCGAACCCGTTCGTCGATCACGCGGGCTACCTCGCGCATATCGCGGCGCAAGAGAAACGCTTCGAGACGATGCTCCACGAGCAGCAGCAGGCTGCGCACTAGCACTGGCCCTCGGACCGTTTGGCCGCCGCCCACGCGGCATTCGCCTACTACTCTCCCTCACGAAACGCGTTTATGCTTCGGCTCTTCTTCCGAAACGTCTGATCGAGGAATTCACCATGGCCGACAAGAAAATCATCGCAGTACTGGGCTCGACGGGCTCGCAGGGCGGCGGACTCTGCCGAGCGATCCTGGCGGATCCCGCGGGCGGGTTCGCGTGCCGCGCGGTTACGCGCGACACGAACAAGGACAAGGCAAAGGCCCTCGCGTCGGCCGGCGCGCAGGTCGTGAAGGCGGACCTCGACGACGTCGAGAGCCTCAAGAAGGCGTTCGCGGGCGCGTACGGCGTCTACGCCGTCACGAATTTCTGGGAGCACTTCTCCGGCGAGAAGGAGAAGGCGCAGGCCAAGAACATCGCCGATGCCGCGAAGGCCGCCGGCGTCAAGCACGTGATCTGGTCGACGCTCGAGGACATCCGCAAGTTCATGAAGCCCGACGACAAGCGGATGCCGATGCTGCAGCAGAAGTATCGCGTGCCGCACTTCGACGCGAAGGCCGAGGCCAACGCGTTCTTCGCGGGCGTGCCGACGACGTTCCTCGTCACGTCATTCTATTGGGACAACCTCTACATGTTCGGCCTCGCCCCGAAGAAGGGCCAGGACGGCCAGCTCGCGTGGGCGTTCCCGATGGGCACCGCGAAGATGGCGGGCATCGCGGCCGAAGACATCGGCAAGGTCGCGTACGGCATCTTCAAAGGCGGCTCGCAGTACATCGGCAAGACGGTCGGCATCTACGGCGAGGCGCTCACGATCGAGCAGATGGGCAAGACGCTCAGCAAGGTGCTCGGCGTCGGCCCGGTGAAATACAACGCGGTCGAGGCCGACGTCTATCGCGGCTTCGGCTTCCCGGGTGCGGACGAGATGGGCAACATGTTCCAGGCGTACCGCGACTTCGAGAAGGAGATGCTCGCGGCCCGCAGCGCGGACACCGCGCGCAAGCTGAACCCTGCCCTGCAGACGTTCGAGCAGTTCGTCAAGAACAAGAAGGACGCGATCCTGCCCGCGATGGGCTGATTCGCGCGGGTCAGGCCTTCGACTTGACCCGGACCACGAGGACGTCGCATGCGGCCTTGTGCAGCACGGCGTCCTCGGTGAAGTCCACGAGCAGCGACAACCCGTGCCGCTCGCGGCCGCCGAGCACGATCAGATCCGCGCCGCCGTTGCTGGCGGCGCGGACGATCTCCGCCTGCGTGTTGCCGACGATCACCTCGGCGCGACTCGGCGGTACGCCGAGATCGGCGGCGATCTTCTCTAGCCGCTTGCGTGCGCCCGCCGCGAGCTCGTCTTGAGTCTGGAGCACCGTCGGCGCCATGACGTCGGGCACGTCGAACGGCGTCACGAGCGGCACCGGCTCGATCACGTGCAGTAACGAGAGCTCCGCGCCGTGGATCTTCGCGAGCGCCTTCGCGCGCTCGACGATCGGCGCCGTATCGGCCGTGAGGTCCACGGCGACCAGGATCTTCTTGTACATGCCTCTCTCCAGTTCGACGGCACGATGCACACGCCGGCGAGCCTACACTAATGAGATTTACTGCGAGGGCGTGTCGTTGGTTTGCGACGACGCCGTCGTCGCCGCGAACGCGGCGAGAAACGCGAACAACGTGCGCAGCGAGCGGCTCATCGCGGGCAGTGTGAATCACGCGAGCTGCCGGTACAATCGCAGCCCATGTGGAAAGTACTCGTCGTCTTCGTCGTGGCTGTGGTCGGCGCTCTCGTTGATCTGGGTGAACGCGGGCAACGCCCCCGGCCCCGCGATCGAGATCACCGGGCCGGACGTCATCGGCCGCACGGGCGAGATCGCGGTCAGCGTGGTGACGCCGAAGGCCGCGCTCAAGCGCCTCGACATCACGCTCGTCCAAGACCCGACAGTCGCGCCGGTGTTTTCTCTGACGCACGACAGCGCCGCCGAGCTCACGGTCGCGGGCGACCGCGTCTCGATCAAGCGCCCGTCCGGCAAGAACGTAGTGCCCGAGCTCAAGCAGGGCAAAGCCGAGATCCGCGTGACGGCCGTGCGTCCCGTGCTATTCGGCCTTCGGGAGGCGACCTCGACGCAGACGCGCGGCGTCGAGGTCCGGTTGCTACCGCCGCAGATCGCGGTCGTGTCGTCGTTTCACTACGTGAACCATGGCGGCTCGGAGGTCGTCGTCTACCGCGTGACGCCGCCCGACGTGCAATCCGGCGTCAAGGTCGGGAACTATGAATATCCGGGGTATCCCGCGAGCGGCGCGGGAATCGCGAGCAGCGATCCCGCGCTGCGCGTCGCTTTTTTCGCGCTGCTCTGGGACCAAGACCCCAAGAACACGCCGATCCGTATCTATGCGCGCGACAGCGTCGGCAACGAAGGCAGCGGAAGCTTCGACTATCGAGTATTCCCGAAGCAGTTTCGCTCGAGCCGCATCGACCTCGACGACGCGTTCCTCGCGAAGGTCGTCCCGCCGATCGTCCAGAACTCTCCGGAGCTCAAGGTCGAGGACCCGAACGACTTGCTCGCGGCGTACCTGAAGATCAATCGCGACCTGCGCCAGATGAACAACGAAACGATCGTGAAGCTCGCGGCGCAGACGTCTCCCGAGATCCTCTGGCGCGGCCCGTTCAAGCAGCTCACGAACACGGCCGTCGAGGCCGGTTTCGCGGACCAGCGCACCTATCTATACAAAGGCAAGGAGGTCGACCGCCAGGTGCACCTGGGCTTCGATCTCGCGTCGCTCGCCGGCGCGCCGGTCAAAGCCGCGAACCGCGGCCGCGTGCTGCACGCGGGCTGGCTCGGCATCTACGGCAACTGCGTGATCCTCGACCACGGCATGGGCCTGATGTCGCTCTACGCGCATCTCTCCTCGATCGAGGTTCAGGTCGGCGACATGGTCGACCTCGACAAGGAGATCGGCCGCAGCGGCTCGACGGGCCTCGCGGGCGGCGATCACCTGCACTTCACGATGCTGCTCGCGGGCAACGCGGTCACGCCAATCGACTGGTGGAGCGCGCAGTGGGTCCAGGATCGCGTCACGCGCAAGCTCAGCGACGCGGGCGCCCCCGCGACGTCACCGGGGCGCTGATCAATTTCCGAGCAGGAACCTGCGCGGCACCACGACGGTGGCGCGCAAGCCGGAGTCGTTCGCGATTTCGAGCGTCCCGCCGAGCTCGCCGAGCCGATGCTCGATGCTCCAAAGCCCGAAGCCGCCGCCCTCGAACGGGTGCTTGCGCTGCGCGCTCGATTGCAGCCCGACACCGTTGTCGGCGACGGTGATCACGACCTCGTCGCCGCGGAAGCGGCTCGTGAGCCTGACCACCGTCGCTTGCGAATGCTTGCGGACATTGGTCAGGAGCTCGCGCAGCGTGCGGAACACGATCTCGCCGGCGCCGGGCTCAAAGTCGACGTGCGCCGGGACGACTTGGAGCTTGCAGTCGATGCCGCTGCCGGCCGTGAATTGCTCGCAGAGCTCGCTGAGGCGGGTTGCGAGCGGCAGGGGCTGCGAAGCGTCGCCCATCAGGTCGCGGATGATCTGCTGGAGACTATCGATGGCCGCCTGAGCAAGGTTGCCGACTTCGGCGACTTGCGCGGCCTGGCCCGAGCCCGGAGCGCCCGAGCGCATCAGGTTGGCGGCCGCGAGCTGCAGCGCGACGAGCTCCTGCAACGGCCCGTCGTGCAGGCGCTCGGCGAGCGCCTGCTGAAAAAACGAAATGTCCTCTGCCATGGATCCTTCCCGGCGCACCGGCAGCGCAAACACGTGCCCCCTCCTCCATTCGCCGTCTGACGGCGAAGTGGTGCGCTTTATAGCCGCGGCGGGCCGGGTATGAACGTGTGACACGGTATGTCGCGGCTGCAACGGCCGCGCCGCGCCTAGGTCTGCGCTAGTTCGTGATCTCTCGGTCGCCGCCCGGGGGAGGCGCCTCGGTCGGCGGCGGCGCGGGCGCGGCGGTCGGCGGCGGCACGGGGGCGGCGACCGGCGGCGGCTGGTTGGGTCCGGGTGCCGGAGCGGAAGCGGGACCCGGAGCCGCGGTGGGCGGCGGGGCCGCCTTGCGCGGCGACGGCGGCGCGGTCCCGCCCCCAGCGCCCTTTTGTCGCGGGCCGGGCGTGCCCCGTGGGTTGTTCGAAGCGCCATCCGAGTAGAAGCCCGGCGGCGTCTCGAGGCACGGCGTGCTCAACTGCGCCGTGGGGCCGGTGTCCGGCGGCAGCCTCAGCGACTCCGTCTCGTCGGGGGGATTCAAGTCGTCGGGAATACGAACGGGACCGGCCGTCGACGCGCCTGCGTAACGCGATGTCGGGTCGCACGTGATCGCGCGGCCGTGGGAGCACGCGCAGAGCTCGGCGAAGATCAGAAGCGCAGCGGAAGCTGCGGCGAATCGCCGAATCACGCCGCGGCGACTTGGACGCCGGCCGTGATCATCGCGCTCGCCACCAGCGAATGATATTGCGGCGCCAACGCCATCAACGGGAGGCGAATTCCGGGACCGATGAGTCCCATCTTTTGAACGGCCCATTTGACCGGGATCGGGTTGCTCTCGCAGAACAAATTCTTGTGAAGCGACTGCAAATCGGCGTCGATTCTCTCGGCTTCGCCGCGCCGGCCGCCGCGCGCCGCGTCGCAGAGGCGACGCATGGGCGCCGGAGCCACGTTGCCGGTGACCGAGATCACGCCGTCGCCGCCTTGAAGCATGAACTCTCGAGCAGTGGCGTCGTCGCCACTGAGCAGCGCGAAATCGGCGCCGCACGTCTCTCTGAGCACTCGCACGCGCGCGAGTTCCCCGGTCGCTTCTTTGATGCCCGCGATGTTCGGATGCGTCGCGAGCTTCGCGACCGTTTCCGGCTTCAGGTCGACGCCGGTTCGGCCGGGCACGTTGTACAGGATCACGGGATGATGGACCGCGTCGGCGACCGCGGAGAAATGACGGCGCATCCCCTCCTGGGGGGGCTTGTTGTAGTACGGGGTGACGACGAGGTATGCGGCGATCGGCAACCGATCGACGGCGCGCGACAGCATCAAGCGTCTGCGTCGTCGAGTTGGAGCCAGTGCCCGCGATGATCGGAATGCGCCCTTCCGCGATTTCGCAGGCGCGCTCGAGCAGCTCGACGTGCTCCTCGTGATCGAGAGTCGCAGACTCTCCGGTCGTCCCGGCCACGATCAAAGCCTCGGTACCGCCGGTCACGTGGAAGTCGATGACGCGTGCGAAGTCGCGGTAGTTCACCGTGCCGTCCGCCTCCATCGGCGTGACGACCGCCACCATGCTGCCCTTCAACATCGTCGAGTCCGTGCCGCCAGTCCCGAAAAGGCGCACGATAGTACCGACGGGCGTCTGGGCCGCGCAACTTCGAACGTTGCAGGGCGGGACGTTCTAGGTACACTGCCGCCCTGGCTCAGCGAGATAGTCCGCCGATGGAACAACTCATGGTCATCTCCGCTGTCGGCGGCGATCCCACCGCCGTCGTGCAGGAACTGACCCGTGTGATCATGGACTGCGGCGGCAATATCAAAGAGAGCCGGATGGGCGCATTCGGGTCGGAGTTCGCGATGCTGCTGCTCGTCGCCGGCAACTGGCACACGATCAGCCGCATGGAGCGCGAGCTCAATCGCTTCGCGAGCAGCAACGGCGTCACGATGCAGCTGAAGCGCACCGAGCCGCGCCGCTTCGGCAAGGAGCTGCTGCCCTACGCGGTCGACGTCGTCGGGCTCGATCAGCCCGGCGTCGTGCACAGCCTCAGCGGTTTTTTCGCGGCACGAAAAGTCGAGATCGCGGAAGTCTCGACGCGCAGCTATGCGGCGACGCATACGGGCGCGCCGATGTTCTCGGTGCAGATGTCGATCAACATTCCGGGCAGCGTGCACATCTCGGGCCTGCGCGAGGAGTTCATGGACTTCTGCGACCAGCTCAACGTCGACGCGATCATGGAGCCCGTCAAGCAGGCCTAACCCGAGGCCGCACCCAACGGAGCAACGGAATGGCTGCACCTAAGCTCGGCAAGAAAGTCCCCGCGTTTTCCGCGCCCTCCACCGGCGGCCCTCTGAGCAGCCAGGATCTCGCCGGGAGCGTCGTACGTTCTCTATTTCTATCCGAAGGACGACACGCCGGGCTGCACGCTCGAGGGCCAGGGACTTCCGCGACAGACAAGCGGCGTTCAAGCGCCTGGGCGTCCGAGTGCTCGGCGTGTCGCGCGACAGCCTGGGCTCCCACGAGAAATTCAGGGCGAAATACTCCCTGCCCTTCGACCTGCTCTCCGACGCGGACGAGAAGCTCTGCAGGCAATTCGACGTAATCAAAGAGAAGAACATGTACGGCAAGAAGGTGCTCGGGATCGAGCGGAGCACCTTCCTCGTCGACGCGGACGGCGTATTGCGCAACGAATGGCGTAAAGTAAAGGTCGATGGGCACGTCGACGAGGTGCTCGCGGCCGCCAAGGCGCTCTGATTTGAACGCGACGGTGGTCGTCGGGTCCAATGAATCTTGCGGCCAGGGACATGGAGGCTCGCGGATCGTGAAAACGCTCGTGACCTTACTCGCGCTCGCCGCCACGTCGATCGCGGTAGCGGAGCCGAACGACAAGCTGCCGGACTTCGGCACGCCGGCCGACCAGGCGCTCAACAAGAGCCGCGAGGCTCAGCTCGGGCGCGGCGTGATGCTCCAGCTGCGCAACGCCGGCGTGGTCGTCGACGATCCGCAGCTCACGGAATACCTCGGCTCCCTCGGCGGCCAGATCGCGAGCCACGCGAACAATGGCGACTTCAATTTTCACTTCTTTTTCGTCAAGGACAACGAGATCAACGCGTTTGCGCTGCCGGGCGGCTATGTCGGCGTGAACTCCGGCCTGCTGCTCGCGACGAACAACGAGAACGAGCTCGCGGGCGTGCTCGCGCACGAGATCTCGCACGTGACGCAACGGCACATCGCGCGCGCGATGTACGACAACGAGCACACGAGCATCGTGTCGATGGCCGCGATGCTGGCGGCGGTCTTGCTCGGCGCGGTCGCGCACGTCGGGGGCGAAGCACTCACCGGCGTGGTCGCCGGCACGCAGGGCCTCGCGCAGCAGCACATGATCAACTTCACGCGTGCGAACGAGGCCGAGGCCGATCGCGTCGGGATGGACGTGCTGTCCGTCCGCGGGTTTCGATCCGAACGGCATGGCGAGCTTCTTCGACGAGATCCAGAAGCGCTACGGCTCGCAGGAAGCGCGCGTGCCGGCGATTCTGCAGAGCCACCCGGTGACGAGCGAGCGTATCGCCGAAGCACGCGCACGCGCACGACAGCTGCCGCCCACGAAGCACGCCGACAGCGTCGCCTACGGCCTCGCGAAGGCGCGGCTCGAGGTGCTCGGGGCGCCGACGCCCGAGGCCGCGTTCGCGCTGTTCAAAGACCAGGGCGATAGCGAGAACCCGGCAGACCGCTACGGCCTCGCGCTCGCAGAGATGCGCCTGTCGCTCAACGACAACGCCGAGCGGATCATGCGCGAGCTTGCGACGGAGAATCCGACCGTCATCCCGTATCGGATCGGCCAAGCCGAGGCGCTGATGGCCGGGGGCTCGACGGAGGAAGCGCTCAAGCACTACCGGGATGCGGTGCGGCTCTTCCCGCGCAACGTCCCGCTCACGATCAGTTACGCGGAAGCGCTGATCGCGGCCGGCCAGGCGTCGGCCGCGCACGCGTTGCTGCTCGATTTGCTCAACAACGTCGAGGCCACGCCCGAGCAGCTGCGCTTGATCGCGCGCGCCGCGAATGCCGAGGGCGACGTCGGCGACGCGTACTACTACATGTCCTATTACTACGGCCGATCGGCAATCTGCCGCTCGCGATCAGCCAGGTCCGGCTCGCGCTCGAGACGCCCGGCGTCCATACCGTCGAGCGCGAGCGGTTCAAGGCCCGGCTCAAAGAGCTCATCGACTACCTGCCGCCCGAAGAGCGCGACCGCGCGGCCCGATCGGCGCCCTTAGATACACGCCCGGCTCCGTCGACGTCTTTCGCGGTGCCGACCCGCGCCGGCATTGGACGTCGCTCAAATTAGTACTAAAATGGTCTACTTTCAACTGCAGCAGGACGCGGCCGATGCTGCGAATGAGCAAGCTGACCGACTACGGGACCATGGTTCTGGCCCAGCTGCGCGGCCAGAGACGAGGGCCTGTCGACGGCCGGCGAGGTCGCGAGCGCGACGCACTCTGGGCCAACCGACGGTCCAGCAAGCTGCTGAAGTCGCTCGTGCACGCGGGCCTCGTCGTGTCCGACTCGTGGCGCGCAGGGCGGCTATGCGCTCGCACGCGCGCCGGAGGCGATCAGCGCGGCCGAGATCATCGACGCGCTCGAGGGACCGGTCGCGATCACCGAATGCAGCTCCGTCGACGGCGGCTGCGACCTCGAGTCGTTCTGCCGCGTCGGCATGGCTTGGCAAAGGATCAACTCGAACATTCGCAAGGCGCTCCAGGGCGTGACCCTCGCGGACTTGCAGCATCGCAGCCAACCGCTGCCGCCGCCGGACTTGCGCGCGGGCTTGGGCAAGACCGCGAGCGTGCGTTGAGAGAGACGAACAGGACCACGAATGGCAACGAACTCACAGGATCTCGACGACCTCGTCAAACGCAAGCTATCGGCACGGCTTCGTCACCGACATCGAGCAGGACACCGTGCCGCCCGGCCTCGACGAGGACGTCATCCGGCTCATCTCGGCCAAGAAGGGCGAGCCCGAGTTGCTGACCGACTGGCGGCTCAAGGCGTATCGCCACTGGCTCACGCTCGAGGAGCCGACCTGGGCGCACGTGCGCTACCCGCCGATCGACTATCAGGCGATCTCGTACTACTCGGCGCCGAAGACCGCAGGACCGACGCGCCGAAGAGCCTCGACGAGGTCGACCCGAAGCTGCTCGAGACCTACGACAAGCTCGGCATCCCGCTGCACGAGCGCGCGAAGCTCGCGGGCGTCGCGGTCGACGCGGTGTTCGACAGCGTCTCGGTCGCGACCACGTTCAAGGACAAGCTCGCCGCAGCGGGCGTCATCTTCTGCTCGTTCTCGGAAGCCGTGCAGAAGCACCCGGAGCTGGTGCAGAAGTATCTCGGCAGCGTCGTGCCCTACCGCGACAACTTCTTCGCGACGCTCAACTCGGCGGTCTTCACCGACGGCTCCTTCGTCTACGTGCCGAAGGGCGTGCGCTGCCCGATGGAGCTGTCGACCTATTTCCGCATCAACGCGGCGAAGACGGGCCAGTTCGAGCGCACGCTGATCGTCGCCGACGAAGGCAGCCACGTGAGCTACCTCGAGGGCTGCACGGCGCCGATGCGCGACGAGAACCAGCTGCACGCGGCCGTCGTCGAGCTCGTCGCGCTCGACGGCGCGCGAGATCAAGTACTCGACCGTGCAGAACTGGTACCCGGGCGACGAGCAAGGCCGCGGCGGCATCTACAACTTCGTCACGAAGCGCGGCGAGTGCCGCGGCGCGCAGCTCGAAGATCTCGTGGACGCAGGTCGAGACCGGCTCCGCGATCACCTGGAAATACCCGAGCTGCGTGCTGCGCGGCGAGAACTCGGTCGGCGAGTTCTACTCGGTCGCGGTCGCGAACAACTACCAGCAGGCCGATACCGGCACGAAGATGATCCACATCGGCCGCAACACGCGCAGCACGATCGTCTCGAAGGGCATCTCGGCCGGCCACGGCCAGAACTCCTACCGCGGCCTCGTGAGGATGATGCCGACCGCGCACGGCGCGCGCAACTACACGCAATGCGACTCGCTGCTGCTCGGCGCCGAGTGCGGCGCGCACACCTTCCCGTACATCGAGTCGCGCAACCGTTCCGCGCGCGTCGAGCACGAGGCGACGACCTCGAAGATCAGCGAGGACCAGCTGTTCTATTGCCGCCAGCGCGGCCTCGGCGAGGAGGACGCGGTCAACATGATCGTGAACGGCTTCTGCCGCGAGGTGTTCAAGGAGCTGCCGATGGAGTTCGCGGTCGAGGCGCAGAATCTCTTGAACGTGAGCCTCGAAGGCGCGGTCGGCTGAGATGAGCACGATGCTGAAGATCGAGAACCTGCACGCCCGCATCGGCGACCGCGAGATCCTGAACGGCGTCGACCTCGAGGTCCCGACCGGCGAGGTGCACGCGATCATGGGCCCGAACGGCTCGGGCAAGAGCACGCTCGCGCAGGTGCTCGCGGGCCGCGAGGACTACGAGGTCACGGCCGGCCGGATCCTGCTCGACGGCCAGGACCTGCTCGCGCTGGCGCCCGAGGAGCGCGCGCGCGCCGGCGTGTTCCTGGCGTTCCAGTACCCGATCGAGATCCCGGGCGTGAACAACGCCTACCTGCTCAAGGCCGCGCTGAACGCCCAGCGCCAGGCCCGCGGCGAGCAGCCGATCGATGCATTCGAGTTCATGAAGCTGATCAAGAACAAGATGGAACTCATGCAAATTCCAAAGGATTTTCTGAACCGCAGCGTGAACCAAGGGTTCTCGGGCGGCGAGAAGAAGCGCAACGAGGTCCTGCAGATGCTGCTGCTCGAGCCGCGGCTCGCGGTGCTCGACGAGACCGACTCGGGCCTCGACGTCGACGCGCTGCAAGGTCGTCGCGCACGGGCGTCAACAGCCTGCGCAGCCCGAACCGCTCGATGCTGCTCGTCACGCACTACGAGCGGCTGCTCGAGCTCATCGTGCCGGACCGCGTGCACGTGCTGGCCGGCGGGCGGATCGTGCAGTCGGGCGGCCCCGAGCTCGCGCGCGAGCTCGACGCGCGCGGCTACGACTGGGTGCAGGCGGAGGCGGCGCGGCCGTGACGGTCACGACGCTCAAGCGGCGCTTCGCGCGCCGGGCGCCGCGCCTACCCGGCTCGGCCGGCATCGCAGGCCGTGCGCGCAAGCCGCGCTCGCCGAGCTCGGCGCGGCACGGGCCTGCCGACGCCGCGCCGCGAGGACTGGCGCTACACGGACCTGAAGCCGCTCGTCGACGCCGAGCTCGACTTCGCTCCGCGCCGGCCGGACGCGGCCGCGCTCGCGGCGGCCGAGACGCGCGCTCGCCGAGCCCGGCATGGCGATCGACGCCCCGCGCCTCGTCTTCGTCGACGGGCATCTCGTCCCGCAGCTCGGTACCGTCATGCCAAGCTCGGGTCTGGAGGTCCGCGACCTCGACGCGTATTGGCTGCAGCCGAGACGCGACCCGCGGCGCGCGGGTCTCGACCGCCGCTCACCCGCTCGCGGCTCTGAACACGGCGTACGCGCAATCCGGCGCGTGGCTTCGCGTGGCCGACGGCGCGCGAATCGCGGAGCCGCTCAAGCTCGTGCTCGTCGCCAGCGGCGCGCAGAGGCTCGTCGCCCAGCCGAGGCTCGTCATCGAGATCGGCCGCGGCGCCGAGGTCGACGATCGTGCAGCACGTCGTCGACGCGGCGGACGCCGACGGTTGGCTCAACGTCGTGACCGAGATCGCGCTCGCCGAGCGATTCGCGGCTCGCGCTGTACAGCGTTCAAGAGCACGGCTACCGACACGCGCATACGTCGCTGCTCGCGGTGGAGCTCGCGGCGCGCGCGTCGCGCTCGCTCGGGCTCTTCGACCTCGGCGGCCGGCTCGTGCGCAACGACATCGACGTGAAGCTGCGCGAGCCCGGCGCCGCGCTCGACCTCTACGGGCTGTTGCTCGCCGGCGCAGGGCCAGCACGTCGACGACCACACGCGCGATCGACCACATCGCGCCCGACACGCGCAGCAACGAGAGCGTTCCGCGGCATCATCGGCCGGCGCGGCCGCGGCGTATTCAACGGCAAGGTCGTCGTACATCGCGGCGCGCAGCGGCATCGACGCGCAGCAGAGCAGCGACAACCTGCTGCTCTCGGAGCAAGCCGAGATCGACACGAAGCCCGAGCTCGAGATCTATGCGGACGACGTGAAGTGCAGCCACGGCTCGACGGTCGGCGAGCTCGACGCCGAGCACCTGTTCTATCTGCGCTCGCGCGGCGTCGACGAAGCGCACGCGCGCGAGATCCTGACGACGGCGTTCGCGGCCACCGTGCTCGAGCGCATTGCGGCGCCGGACATCCGTGCGAGCGTCGCCGACAAGGTCGGCGCGCGTCTCGCGCGCGCTCGCGGAGGCTCACGATGAGCCGCGCCGCCGGCCGGGTCGCCGCGCCGCGCGCTGATCACGCGACATCGCGCGGCTGCGCGCGGACTTCCCGGCGCTCCACCAGCTCGTGCACGGGCTAGCCGCTCGCGTATCTCGACAACGCGGCGTCCTCGCAGCAGCCGCGCTTCGCGCTCGACGCCGAGGCGCTCCAGCAACGGCTGAATCACGCCAACGTGCACCGCGGCGTGCACGAGCTCAGCGAGCGCTCGACCGCCGCGTTCGAAGGCGCGCGCGACGAAGGTGCGCGGCTTCATCAACGCCGCGGCCCGCGAGGAGATCGTGTTCACGCGCGGCACGACCGAAGGCATCAACCTCGTCGCCGCGACGCTCGGCCGAGAGCGGCTCGAGCCCGGCGACGAGGTGCTGATCGACCTGGCTCGAGCACCATTCGAACATCGTGCCGTGGCAGATGATCTGCGAGCGAGACCGGCGCGCGGCTCGTCGCGGCGCCGATCACGGACTCGGGCGAGCTCGACCGCGACGCGTTCCGCCGCGCTGCTCTCGCCGCGCACGAAGATCGTCGCGCTGACTTACGTGTCGAACGCGCTCGGCACCGTGAACCCGGTCGCCGAGCTCGTAGCCGAGGCGCACGCGCGTCGGGCGCCGTCGTGCTCGTCGATGCGGCCCAGGCCGTGCCGCACATGCGCGTCGACGTGCGCGCGCTCGACTGCGACTTCCTCGCGTTCTCGGGCCACAAGATGTTCGGCCCGACGGGCATCGGCGTGTTGTACGGCAAGCGCAAGTTGCTCGAAGCGATGCCGCCCTACCAGGGCGGCGGCGACATGATCCTCACGGTGTCGTTCGAGCGCACGACGTACAACGCACTGCCGTACAAGTTCGAGGCCGGCACGCCGAACATCACCGGCGCGGTCGGCTTGGGTGCCGCGATCGACTACCTCGAGCGCATCGACTTCGACGCGGTCGCGACGCACGAGCACGCGCTGCTCGAGCATGCGACGGAGCGCTTGCTCGCCGAGATCCCGGGCGTGCGGCTGATCGGCACGGCGCGCGATAAAGCGAGCGTGCTTTCGTTCGTAGTCGACGGCATTCACGCGCACGATCTCGGCACGATCGTCGATCGCGAGGGCGTCGCGATCCGCACGGGCCACCACTGCGCGATGCCGGTCATGGAGCGCTTCGGCGTCGCCGCGACCGCGCGCGCGTCGTTCGCCCTGTACAACGATCGGTCGGACATCGACCGGCTGATGGCGGGCCTGAAGCGCGCCGTGGAGCTGTTCCGTGGATGAGCTGCAAGAGCTGTATCGCGAGGTGATCCTCGATCACAACCGAAAGCCGCGCAATTTCGGCGAGCTGCCGGGTGCTAACCACGTGATCGAGGCCGTGAACCCGCTTTGCGGCGACAAGCTCACGCTCTACGTCAACGTCGCCGGCGGGCGCGTCGAGGACATCCGCTTCAAAGGCACCGGCTGCGCGATCTCCGTCGCGTCGTCTTCGCTGATGACGGAGCGCGTGAAGGGCCAGACGGTCGGCGAGTCGCTCGAGCTCTTCGAGAAGGTGCACGGCCTGCTGACGGGCGCCGTCGAGGAGCCTCCGGAGGATCTCGACAAGCTCGCGGCGCTCGCGGGCGTGCGCGAGTACCCGACGCGCGTGAAGTGCGCGAGCCTCGCGTGGCACGCGCTCAAGGCCGCGGTGACGGGCCACGAGGACGCGCCCGTCACGACGGAGTGACGCGATGTATCAGTCCCAGAACGAGCACGTGACGCTCACGCGCGACTGCGACGCCGTCGTGATCCCGGCCGGCGACCAGGTCAAGCTGCTCGCGGGCATGGCGGGCTTCATGACGCAGGCGCTTGGGCGGCAGCTTCACGGTCTACATCGACGGCAATCTGTTCCGAATCGCCGGCAAGGATGGCGACGCGATCGGCAAGGAGCCGCTCGCGGGGCCCGAGGTGCCCGAGGACGCGAGCGAGGCCGAGATCGAGGCCGCCGTGTGGCAACAGCTGCGCACGTGCTACGACCCCGAGATTCCGATCAACATCGTCGAGCTCGGGCTCGTCTACGAGTGCAAGGTCGAGCGCACGGCGAACGGCGAGCGCGAGGTCAAGATCAAGATGACGCTGACCGCGCCCGGCTGCGGCATGGGCGAGATCCTCGCGCAGGACGTGCGCGAGAAGGTCGGCCTGATCCCGACCGTGGCGCGCGCCGACGTCGAGCTCGTGTTCGACCCGCCTTGGAACCAATCGATGATGTCCGAGGAGGCGCGGCTCGAGGCCGGCCTGCTGTGACGTCGCGGTCGCGGGGACGAACGTGAAGCAGTTGATTCTCTTTCGTCACGCGAAGTCGAGCTGGGACGACGACGTCGGCGACGCGGATCGACCCCTCGCGGGTCGCGGCGAGCGCGACGCGCCGCGGATGGGCAAGCGGCTCAAAGCACGCGCAGCGCGCGCCCGGATCTGCATCGTCGCGAGCCACGCCACGCGCGCGCAGCGCACCGCCGAGCTCGTCGCGAAAGCGCTCGGGATCAAGCGCAAGGAAGTCCGGACCGAGCGCGCGCTCTACCTGGCGTCGCCCGACGACATTCTCGGCGTCGTCGCCGCGCAGGACGACTCGCTGTCGTGCCTGCTCGTGGTCGGCCACAATCCGGGTCTCACCGAGCTCGTGAACCGGCTGCTTCCCGACCTCGCGCTCGACAACCTGCCGACGAGCGGAGCGGTCGCGATCGACCTGTCGACGACGAGCTGGAGCAGCGCGGCGAGCGCGGCGCGCGGGCGCAAAGCTCGCCTACTACGACTACCCGAAGAATCCCGAGCTGATCGTCACCGAAGACTGACGCGAGCTAGCGTCGGTCCCGCGCGCGCAGCAGCAGCCGGCGCGTGCGCTTGTCGGGCCGGCCGGCAGTCGGCGGCGGCGGCGCGAGCGCGCGCGCTTCGGCCGCGGCGCGCCGGCGCTCGACCGATGCCGAGGATTCGACGTAGCACGTTGCGGCCTCGCTGGCCGGCCCGCGGCGCGCGGGGATCGCGGCAATCGTGATCTCGCGCTCGTCACCGTGCGCGCCGAGCTCGATCGTGACCGCGTCCCCGGGCTTGACGTCGTGCGCGGGCTTCACGCGTTGCCGCCGTTCAGCCGCACGCGTCCGCCGCGGACAGCCTCGGCCGCGGCGCTGCGCGACTTGAAGAAGCGCGCGCACCAGAGCCAGCGGTCGATTCGAAGTCGATCCGCGCCGCTCGTCGTCGTCGCCGCTCATCGCATCAGCGCGTGTCGCAGAAGCAATACGCGTAGACGCCGCGCGGATCGTTCCAACGCTCCAGATACGCGAGCGGCGACATCGCCGTCTCGAGCCAGCGCGAAACCGTGTCTTGCCAGCCGGGCGCGGAGCTCAGCGCCTTCATCGCGGGCCCAGCCGCCGTCGCGAACTGAAGCGCGAGCTGCTCGCTCAGGCCCAGCTGCGGCTCGATGCGCTCGATTCCATAGGCGCCCTTCTCGAGACCCGCGAGCTCCGCCGCGGAGGCGATCGCGTCGTCGAGGTTGCCGAGCTTGTCGACGAGCCCGCGGCTCAAGCGCCTCGCTGCCGACCCAGACGCGGCCGCGCGCCGACGCGTCGATCTCGTCGTACGACTTCTTGCGGTGCTCGGCGACTTTGCCGACGAACTCGCGATAGGTGTGCTGGACCGATTCGCGCGATCGACGCTCTTCGCCGTGTCGTTCATCGCCTGCAACGGGTCGATGGTGCCCGTGATCGGCGTCGTGCCGATGCCGTCGACGTGCACGCCGAGCTTGTCGAGCAAGCGCTGGAACGTCGGGATCGGTCGCGCCGACGCCGATCGAGCCCGTGAGCGTGGTCGGGCTCGCCCAGATTTCGTTGGCGGCCATCGATATCCAGTACCCGCCCGAGGCCGCGACGCTGCCCATCGACACGACGAGCGGCCGCTTCGAGCGCTGGAACGCCTCGAGCTCGTCGAGGATCACGTCGGACGCGAACGCGCTGCCGCCGCCCGAGTCGACGCGCAGCACGAGCGCTTTGACCGAGTCGTCGTCCTCCGCCTGGCGAATCAGCTCGGCGAGCGAATCGCCGCCGATCGATCCCGGAGGCTGCGTGCCGTCGAGAATGGTGCCCGCGGCGACGATCACGGCGACGTTGCTCGCCTTCTCCGTGCGCTTGCCCTTGCGCACGGCGCGCACGTAGTCCTCGAAGCCGATCTCCGGGAAGTCGTCCGCGTGCGGCTTGCCGCGGCTAGTCGCGCCGATCGAATCGCGGATCCGCGCGCGCATCGCGTCGCGCGTCAGGAGCTCGTCGACGAGCCCGTAGTCGACCGCGAGCTTTGCCGGAGTCGCCGCCGGCGTCCGCGAGCAGCGTCGCGGCGCCGTCCGCGTAGCGCTGCAACGCATCGGGCGGCAGCTTGCGCGCGGACGTGACGTCGGCCTGGTAGGCACCCCAAAGTGCGCGCAGGTACTCGGAGCTCGACTCCTTGTCCTGCGGCGACATGTCGTCGCGCGTGATCGGCTCGACGAACGACTTGTACTCGCCGACCGTCCAGACGTTGTAGTCGACGTAGAACTTCTCGAGCGCCGACTTGTAGTACGGCAGGAAACGGGCTATAGCCGTCGATCATGGACCTGCGCCCATCGGATGCATGTAGATCTTGTCGGCTTGCGCGGCGAGGTAGTACTGGTCGCGCGAGAACGCGTCGCCGACCGCGGTCACCGGCTTGCCGCTCTCCTTGAACGCCGCGAGCTCCTTCGCGAGCTCCTGGAGCTTGCTCAAGCCCGCGCTCGTCAGGCCGTCGAGATCGAGCACGACGCCTTTGATGCGGCCGTCGGCGCGTGCCGCGCGCAGCGCATCGATTACGTCGCGAAGCGACGTCTCCTGAAGCCGGGTGCCGCGCGCGCGGGCGAGCGCGCGCTGCAGCGGGTCGCCGGACAGCTGATCGACGAGCGAGCCTTGGGGCGCGATCACGAGCGCGGCCTTGCTCGGCACGAACACCCGCTCGCCGAACAGGCTCGCCGCCACGATCAGCAACAGGAACAGCAGGAGCAACAGGTGGAGGACTCTGCGTAGCCTGTCGAGCCCGCGCCAAATCGCCGCCCCGACGCGCCACACCCAACTCCGATCGTTCGTGCTCATGTTCGTCCTCGCTGCCTTGGCTCAATGTAGCAGCATCAAGGAAAGCCCGGGCCAAAACGCGATGATCGCAACGGCAATGATTGCGACGATGAGCAAGAAGGGCTGCGTCGCCAGATAGATCGAAGTGATCGGTTTGTCGAAGCGGTGGCTCGCGATGAAAAGGTTCAGGCCCACGGGCGGCATCAAATAGCCGAGCTCCATCGTCGCGATGAAGACGATCCCGAGGTGGACCGGGTTGACGCCGTATTGGGCCGCGATCGGCAGGATCAGCGGCACGACCAGCACGGTGGCCGAGAAGATGTCGAGGATCGCGCCGAGTACTAGCAAGAACACGAGCAGCACGAGCAGGAAGCTGCGCGGCCCGGTGACGAACGAGCTCACGCTCGCGAACAGCGCCTGCGGCATGCCGGCGTCGATCATGTAGCTCGTCGACGCGAGCGAGACGCCGAGGATGATGAAGATCGCACCGACGAGCACCATCGATTCGCGCATGATTCCGGGCAACGCACGCCAGCTAACTTCGCGCAGCACGACGAGCTCGATGATCGTCACGTAAAGCGCGGTGACCGCGGCAGCCTCGGACACCGCGAAGTAGCCGCTGTAGATTCCACCAAGCACCACCACGGGCAGCGGCAAGTCCCAGCGCGTCTCTTTGATCGCGGCCCAAACCTCGCGGCCCGACCGCTCCATCAGCGCGTACCTCGCGCCGCGATTGCGCCAGTAGCTGTACGCCGTGAGCATCAAAAGAATCAGTACGCCCGGCAGCACTCCGGCGAGGAACAGGTCGTCGATCGGCGCCATCGCGACGACGCCATAAAGAATGAGCGGCAGCGATGGCGCGAACAGGAGCCCCAGGCTGCCCGACGCGGTGTTGAGCCCCAGGCTGAAGCGCTCGTCGTATCCCGCCTGCATCAGCGCCGGATGGAACAGCGCATCCGAGCGCGATGATCGTGACGCCCGACGCGCCCGTGAACGCCGTGAACAGAGCGCACGACACGAGCGTGATGATCGCGAGCCCGCCCGGAAACCAGCCGAGCAGCGCCTGGGAAAGCCGCACGAGCCGTCGCGGCGCCTGCCCCGCGCTCAGCACGAAGCCCGCATACGTGAACAGCGGAATCGCAACGAGCACGGGCGTCTCGGAAAGCTGAAAGAAATCGCTCGCGACGACGGAGAGGTCGGTGCCTTCGCCATGAAAGCCGACGATCGCGCTCGTCGCGATCACCGCGAACAGCGGCGCGCCGAGCAGCACGAGAACGACGAGAATCAGCGGCACCCAAGGCACGATCAGGCGCCTCGCTTAGGGACCAGCGCGTGAGCTACGAACCGATACGCGATCAGCGCGAACGCGACCGGCATGATCGATTCGAACCACCACGCCGGGAATTGTCCGAGCAGCGTGTCACCGTAGCTGCGTGCGTCGCGCACGAACTCGAACGCGAAGTAAGCGAGAGCGGCGCTCACGATCGCGGCGAACAAGTCCGAGCCGACGCCGACGACATGCTGGAGCCGCGGCGGCAGCCACTGCACGAACGCGTTCATTCTGATGTGCCGGCCGTCGCGGCTCGCGGCGAGAGCGCCGAGCAGCGCGAGCCAGAGCACGATCACGCGCGTCAGGCCGTCGCCCCAAGTGACGCCGATCGAGAAAACGTTGCGCAGCACGATCTGCGCAAACGAGAACACGATCAGGAACCCGAGCAGCGCGACGAGCAGCCCGTTCTCGAGCGCGAGCCCGATTCGCGCCGCGCGTGTGAGCCAGGAACTATGCGAGCCGTCGCAATGGGCGACCCCCGCTTGCGCCTACGGATGCGCCTTGCGGTATTCGGCGAGGATCGCCTGCAGGTCGTCGAACACCTCGGCGTTGATGTCCGGGCGCGATCGGATCTGCGGATACATGCCCTCGATCGTATGCCGCCAGGCGTCCAGATCGCCGGCGCCGACCTCGACGGGCTTCAACCCGGCGTTCAACAGCGTCTCGTACGCATGCTCGTTTTCTGCGCGCGCCTCGTGGTCGAGCCCACTCAAGGTCTTGGTCATGACCTCGCGGACGACCTTCTGGTCGTCTGCGCTCAAGTGCCCGAACGCCTCCTTCTCGATCGCAGGCACGCCATACGAATACGAGACCGGCAGCCGCGTGATGTACTTCACCTTCGTGTGCCACTGGAGCACGAGCGCGACGACCGGCGACGCGAACGTGATCTCGATGAGGCCCGTCTGCAGACCCGTCAGCACGTCGGTCACCGGTAAGGTCACCGGCGACAACCCGAGCTCTTGCATCGCCAGGAAGCTGATTTGATCGCCGTCCGGCACCCACACCTTCTTGCGGCGCATCTCGCTGACGGAGCGGATCGGCTCGTTCGAGAACAAGTTCGCGAAACCGCCCTCGACGAAACCGAACGTCACGAAGCCGGCCTGCTCGAGTCCGGCGGCGAGCTTCGGGTCGAGCTTCGCGCGGACCGCGTCGACCTCGTCAAGCGAGCGGAACAGCAGCGGGATGCCATAGACGTTGAGGCCCGCGTAGCGTTCCGCGAGGCCGCCGGCCGAGAAGGCGCCGCCCTGGAGCTGGTTGACGCGAATCTTGCGCAGCACCTGGGAGTCGTTGCCCATCACGCCGCCGGGGTAGAATTTCACGACTACGCGCCCGCCCGTGCGCGTCTTGATCTCGTCGGCGCCTGCGCGCATCTGCTGCATCCAGTGAGAGCCGTCCGGCGCGACGGTCGCGAGCTTCAAGTCGGCGGCCGAGGCGGCGAAGCCGAGACAGGCGAGCAAGCATTGCCGCGAGAACGCGCGACGTTCGGATCGCTGCCCGGTTCATCAGAAGTACTCCTTGGACGTAGCGAGCAGGCCCTCGGCTTCCTTCTTCGCGAGGACATTGAAGAGCGTGAGCTTCGGCGCCTCGGTGGGCGAGTTCAGGACTTCCGTCAACAAACGGTCGTGCAACTCCTGATCGAATACGAGACGCGCGTAACGGCGTGCGTATTCTACCTTGATCGACAAATCTTTTCCGCCGGAGAGCTCGATCGCGCGCTCGAAGTGCGCGCGCGCCTCGTCGGGTTTGCCGCCGAGAGCCGGCGGGCGCAGCGCGCCCAGGATGCCGAGGTAGCCGTGAATGGCGCCATGCTCGTAGGTCTCGTCGAGCGCGAGCGCGCGCTGGAGCACCGCTTCGACTCACGGCAAATCCGCGACCGCGCCCCAGTCCTCGCTCGTCGCCTGCAGATTGCTGAGCCAACCGACGGCGTAGGAATACAGGGCGCCGATCTGCTTGCGCTCGACCTTGCCGAGCTCGGCGACGAACGTGTCGTAGTCCTTCGTGCTCCAGCTGCACGCCGGGGTGTGAGCGATGCAAATCGCGCGCTCGCCATAGCGGCGGGCTTTCGCTGTCAGCACGACCGCGTGATCCCCGGTCGCGAAGCGCGAGCCATAGATCGCGAACAGCTGCGCGCCGGCCGATAGCAGGTTCACGTTCTGCGGGTGCTGCGTGATCAGCCCGTCGACGAACAGAAGGTACCCGGGCAGGCCGCTCGTGATGAGA
The DNA here is from genome assembly GCA_963699925.1 of uncultured Gammaproteobacteria bacterium. GTDB lineage: Bacteria > Pseudomonadota > Gammaproteobacteria > Steroidobacterales > Rariloculaceae > FEN-1219. The sequence continues at coordinate 103,969 of CAVOVT010000007.1, forward strand.
TCGGGATCGTCCTGATCGAGGACGATCGTCGATAGCGTGTCCGCGGCGCGCTTGCCGATGATCGAGCAAGCGGACGCGAGCACGGCGCAAAGCGCGCCGCAGACGAGACGACGCAGCAGAGCGTTGTGCCGCATGCGCGGCCAGGCCACGCGCGCGCGATCAGACTTTTTCTTTGATTCGGGCGGCCTTGCCGCTGAGGTCTCGGAGGTAATAGAGCTTGGCTCTGCGGACATCACCACGTCGTTTCACCTTGATTTCCGCAACCGCGGGACTGTGGGTCTTGAAAACGCGCTCTACCCCCTCGCCGTGCGAAATCTTCCTCACCGTGAACGCTGAATTGAGCCCGCGATTTCTTTTCGCGATCACGATCCCTTCGTAGGCCTGAAGGCGCTCGCGGTCGCCTTCCGTGACGCGGACCTGGACGACCACGGTATCGCCCGGTGCGAAGTCCGGGACGTCCTTTTTCATGAGCTCGGTTTCGATCTGGTCAATCAGTCTGGACATGGCTGAAAAATCCTCTTGCAGTGCCGTCCGGGCAGCCGTGGTCTTTCCCAAGGTCGCCCCCAACGGTCGACCGTTTCGCGAGCGCGTATTCTACGGGAACTCGCTGCGTGAGTTCACGGTCGACCACTCGCCCCGGAACTCCTCCAAAAGCTCGCTCTCCTCCGCCGTCAGCACCCGCGCCGCGAGCAGCTGCGGGCGCCTGAGCCAGGTCCGCCCAAGAGCCTGCTTCAACCGCCAGCGGCGCACCGCGGCATGATCGCCGCCGAGCAGCACCTCGGGCACGCCGCGTCCGTCGACGAGCTCGGGTCGCGTGTACTGCGGGCAGTCGAGCAGCCCGGCCGAATACGAGTCCTCGACGTTCGAGTCTTCGTGCCCGAGCACCCCGGGCAATAGCCGCGCGACCGCGTCGATCACGACCGCCGCCGCGAGCTCGCCGCCCGACAGCACGTAATCGCCGAGCGACAGCTCCGTGCGTACTTCGGCCGCCACGAAACGCTCGTCGAGCCCTTCGTAGCGCCCCGCGACCAGCAACAAGCCCGGCGCCGCCGCGAGCTCGCGCGCGAACGCCTGGTCGAACGGCCGGCCTTGCGCCGTGAGCACGATCTCCCGCGTACCGGCCGGCAGCCGCGCGCGCAGCGCGCGCACGGCGTCGCGAAGCGGCTCGTACTTCAGCACCATGCCCGGCCCGCCGCCGTAAGGCCGGTCGTCGACGGTCCGGTGCCGGTCGGTCGTGAAGTCCCGCGGCGACGCGTGCTCGAGCGACAGCAGCCCGCGCTCGCGCGCCCGGCCGACGACGCCCGTGCTCGCGACCGGCGCGACGAGCTCCGGGAACAGCGCGACGACCCCGATTCGGTACATCTGCGGCCCTCAAACCTCCGGCGACCAATCCGCGACGATCACGCCCGCGGCGAGATCGACGCCGCGGATCACCGCGCCGTGCACGAACGGGATCAGCCGCTGCGGCGTGCCCGCGAGCACGAGCACGTCGTGTACGCCGGTCGCGACGAGGTGATCCACCGTGCCGAGCCGATCGCCCGCCGGCGTGACCACTTCGAGCCCCTCGAGATCGGCCCAGTAATACTCGCCCGGCTCGCACGCCGGCAGCGCCGACCGCTCGACCGCGATATCCGCCCCGATCAGCTCGCGGGCCGCTTCGCGATCGTCGATTCCGCGCAGCTTCGCGACCACGCTCCGGCCCTGCGCGCGACCGTCCTCGACCTCGACCGTGCGCTCGCCGCCCTGCGCCCGAATCGTCCAACGCTCGAAGCCGACGACGTTGTCGCGCGGCTCGGTGTAGGAGTAAACCCTGACCCAGCCGTGCACGCCATGCACGCCGCTGATGCGGCCGAGCGTGACGAGTCGATGGGGCTGCTTCGCGCTCACTGCGTGATCGCAGAGCGCGCGCAGCGCGCACGATTAGGCCGCGGCGGCGGCCCCTTTGTTCTGCTTCAGGAGATCGGCTACGCGCTCGGACTGCTGGGCGCCCTGGCCCATCCAATACTCGACGCGGCTCGTATCGACACGAAAGCGCTCCTCGCCGCCGGTCGCGATCGGGTTGAAGAAACCGATCCGCTCGATGTAACGCCCGTCGCGGCGGCTGCGCCGATCCGTGACGACGATGTGATAGAACGGCCGCTTCACGGTGCCGCCGCGCGAAAGACGAATGACGACCATAACCTTGAGGATCCTGCGGTAGTGCGCCTGGAGACCGCCCAAGCCATCCCGACCGGGCGTCGAAAACGCGGCATTCTACTGATTTGGAGGCCCCGGCGTAACCCCCCGGGGCCCGCGTAAGCCCGCGAAAACGAGGGCGCTCAGCGCCGCCCGCGAAACGGTGGCGGGCCGCCGCCGCGCATCGCCCCCAAGAGGCGCTGCATGCCGCCGCCCTTCGCCATTTGCTTCATCGTCTTCGCGAGGTTCTTGTGCTGCTTGAGCAGCCGGCTCACGTCCTGAATGGGCAGGCCGGCGCCGGCCGCGATCCGCCGCTTGCGCGACCCGTCGATCAGCGCCGGGAATCGCCGCTCGCGCGGCGTCATCGAGTCGATGATCGCGATCTGGCGGCGAAACATCTTCGGGTCGAACTTCGCAGCCGCGAGCTGCTCGGGTCTAACGCCCGGGATCTTGTCGAGCAGCTGCTCGAAGCCGCCGAGGTTCGCGATCTGGCGCAGCTGGTCGCGGTAGTCCTCGAGGCTGATCTCGCGGCCCTGCTTCACCTTGGTCGCGACGCGCTCCATCTCCTCGCGGTCGATCTGCTTGTGGACTTGCTCGACCAGGCCGACGACGTCGCCCATGCCGAGGATCCGCGACGCGAAGCGCGTCGGCACGAACGGCTCGAGCGCTTCGACCTTCTCGCCGGTGCCGACGAGCTTGATCGGCAAGCCGGTCACCTCGCGCACCGACAGCGCGACGCCGCCGCGCGCGTCGCCATCGGTCTTCGTGAGGATCACGCCCGTGAGCGGCAGCGCCTCGTGGAATGCGCGCGCCGAGTTCACCGCGTCTTGGCCGGCCATCGAGTCGACGACGAACAGCGTCTCGGCGGGGTTCACGAGCGCGTGCAGCGCGCGCGCCTCGGCCATCATCTCCGCGTCGACGTGCAAGCGCCCCGCCGTGTCGAGAATCAGCCAGCGTTGGCCGCCCCGCTTCGCGGCCGCGAGCGCCTGCTCGGCGATCACGGCCGGCGAGCCTTCGTCGGTGTCGAAATAGCCGGCGCCGATGTCCCCGGCGAGCTTCGCGAGCTGCGCTCGCGCCGCGGGACGGTAGACGTCGGTGCTCACGAGCAGCACGGCGCCGCCATGCTGCTCGAGCAGGCTGCGCGCGAGCTTCGCCGCCGTCGTCGTCTTACCGGCGCCCTGCAACCCGACCAGCATGATGACGGCCGGCCGGCCGTGCGGCGCGATCGGGCTCGAGTCGCCGCCGAGCACGGCGACGAGCTCGTCGTGCACGATCTTCACGAATGCCTGGCCCGGGTTCAGGCTCCGCGCGACTTCCTCGCCGAGCGCGCGCTCGCGCACGCGGTCGACGAGCGCCTTCGCGACCGGCAGCGCGACGTCCGCCTCGAGCAATGCCATGCGGATCGCGCGCACGGTCTCGCGCACGTTATCCTCGGTGATGCGGCCGCGCCCCGTGACGCGCTGCAAGGCGGCCGTGAGGCGCGCGCTGAGCTGATCGAACATGAGTGAAAGTTTCTCCGGCGGTAGCGGAAAAGCCTAGCATGGCGTGCCGCGCGAAGTCGGGCGCGCGCGGCCGGCGTGGCCCGCGGGCGCGCTTTCTTGACACCTGTTTTGACGTTCGGCGAATCTAGCCCGCCGCCTCCTCGAAGGAGTCGCGCTCCTTGTTAGATCGAGCTCCAGTGGGCCTGCTCGTCGGGCTCGTGGTCGTCCTGATCGTATTCTCGGCGTTCTTCTCGGCCACCGAGACCGCCCTCATGAGCCTCAACCGCTACCGGTTGAGACATCAAGCACGCGCGGGCAATCGCGCCGCCCGCGTCGCCGAGCGCCTTCTTCAGCGCCCGGACCGGCTGATCGGCGTGATCCTGCTCGGCAACACCGGCACGAATATCGCCGCGGCCGCGCTCGTCACGTTCATCGCGATCCGCGTCGGCGGCGAGCGCGCGATCTTCGCGAGCACGCTGGCGCTCACGGTCATCGTGCTGATCTTCGCCGAGGTCGCGCCGAAGACGCTCGCCGCGCTGAATCCGCCCCGCTATGCGCTGCCGTCGGCGCCTATCTATTACGTACTGCTGAAGATCGTTTACCCGGTCGTCTGGGTGTTGAACTTGATCACGAACGGGCTCCTGCGATTGCTCGGCGTGCGAGCGGACAAGATCGCGTCGCACTCGCTGAGCGCCGACGAGCTGCGAACGATAGTCGCCGAAGCCGGCGTGATGGTGCCGCGGCGCCACCAGAGGATGCTGCTCAGCATCCTCGATCTCGACGCGATCAGGGTCGACGACGTGATGGTGCCGCGCCAAGAGGTGATCGGCCTCGACCTCGACCGGGATTGGCCGCACAACCTCGCGGTCATCCAGACGAGCCAGCACGATCGTCTGCCGGTCTACCGCGGCGACATCGACAACATCGTCGGCGTCACGCGCGTGCGCGACCTGCTTCCCGAGCTCGTACGCGGCGAGCTCACGCAGACGATCTTGCTCGAACGCATCCGCGAGCCGCATTTCGTTCCGGAGGGCACGCCGCTCAACAAGCAGCTGCTGAATTTCCAGCAGCACCGGCGCCGCTCGGCGTTCGTCGTCGACGAATACGGCGACGTTCAGGGCTTGATCACGACGCAGGACATTCTGCGCGAGATCGTCGGCGAGCTCGCGACCGCGGTCGACATCGGCGTGACGAAGGAAAGCGACCGCAGCTACGTCGTCGACGCGAGCGCGAACGTGCGCCAGCTCAATCGCGTGATGAACTGGAACCTGCCCACCGACGGCCCGAAGACGCTGAACGGCCTGATCGTCGAGCAGCTCGAGACGATTCCCGAGACGGGCACGGGAGTCACGGTCGCCGACTATCCCATCGAGATCCTCGATGCGAGCGAGCACGGAATCAAAACCGTGCGCGTTTTTCCGCCGGGCTCGCAAAGCCCGCCGAAGGTCGCCGCATAGGAGCGAGCCATCCACCCCGCCGCCGTGTCGCGACGGCGACGCGTGCCGTCTTCGTCCGCGAGCGCCGGCCTGCTCAGCGGTTGGCCGCCGCCAGCGCGTCGTTCACGCGATCCACGGGCACCACCTCGATGTCGAGCGCGCGCCGCGGCACGTTCGCGCGCGGCACGAGCGCGCGCTTGAAGCCGTGCTTCTGCGCCTCGACGAGCCGCTCCTCGCCGAACGGCACGGGCCGGACCTCGCCGGTGAGACCGATCTCGCCGAAGACCGCGAGATCGTGCGGTACGGCCTGCTCGCGCAGGCTCGAGACGACCGCGAGCGCGAGCGCAAGATCGGCCGCCGTCTCCGAGATGCGCAGGCCACCCACGATGTTCGCGAAGACATCGCATTGCCCGAGAGCGACTCCGCAGTGCCGGTGCAGCACGGCGAGCAGCAGGCCCATTCGCTGCGTGTCGAAGCCCTGCGCGAGCCGCCGCGGAGACTGCGCGGCGCTCGGGTCGACGAGCGCCTGCACCTCGACGAGCACGGGCCGCGTGCCTTCGCGGGTCACGAGCGTCACGCTGCCCGGCACCGGCGCACCATGCCGCGCGAGAAAGATCGCGGACGGATTCTTGACCTCGCGGAAGCCGTCCTCTGCCATCACGAAGAATCCAAGCTCGTTCGCGGCGCCGAAGCGATTCTTCGCAGCGCGCACGATTCGAAAACGGCTGCCGACGTCGCTCTCGAAATAGAGCACCGTATCGACCATGTGCTCGAGAACGCGCGGGCCCGCGAGCGTGCCCTCCTTCGTTACGTGACCGATCAGCAGCGTCGCGACGTCCCGCGTCCTTCGCGAAGCGCACGAGTTGCGCCGGCGCACTCGCGCACCTGGCTCACGGAGCCCGGCGCGGATTGCAGGTCTTCGCTGTACAACGTTTGGATCGAATCGATCGCGAGCACGCCGAGCCCTCGATTCGCTCCGACGCCCGCGAGCACGCGCTCGACGTTCGTCTCGGCGAGCATGTCGAGCGGCGCTTCGCCGACGCCGAGACGGCTCGCGCGCAGCGCGATTTGGTCGAGCGACTCCTCGCCCGTCACGTAGCACGCGGGCGCGCGCGCGGCGAGGTTCGCGAGCGCGCGCAGGAGCAGCGTCGACTTGCCGATGCCGGGGTCGCCGCCGAGCAGCACGACGCCGCCGGGCACGAGCCCGCCGCCGAGCACGCGGTCGAACTCGCCGAGCCCCGTCGAGACCCGGCTCACGCGCGACGCGTCGAGCCCGTCGAGCCGCGTGAGCGCAACCTCGCCCGCTGCGGCGACCTCGCGGCGCGCCTCGCGCATGGGCGCCCGGCCCTCGCTCAGCGTGTTCCATGCGCCGCAGTCCGGGCACTGCCCCTGCCACTTCGGCTGCTGCGCGCCGCAACTATCGCAAATGAACACGACCTTACGATTAGGCATCGGCGGAGGATAGCCGAATTGCCGCAGCCGGACCGCCACCGCAAAACGAGCGAAAAGCCAGGCTTTGCCGATGCCGAGGCCGGCGGAAAGCGGGCTTGGATCACACGGCCGGGGATGGCGTGCGTGGCATACTCCTCGGCCGCCGGGGCGGGCTCCCACGATGGATGGCGTGCGCAAGTTTCGCGAGAGTTTTCTAGAAGCTGCCGCGCTCGGCCTGCTGGCGACCGCAACGCTTTACGTGGCGCCGTTGCAGATCGCGAGCACGACTCGACGGTTGGCTCTTCGACGCCTGGACCCACCTCTCTCCGCCGGCGGCTCCGGCGAAGCTGCTGCTCGTTCAACTCGATAACCCCTCGGGCCTCGACGGTATCGTCGCGCTCGCGCGTGCGGAGGGCGCGAAGCTCGTCGTCGCGACGCAGCCGCGCGCGCCCGCCGACGCAAGACGACACGTTCGTGCTCGGGCCGACGGAGCTCCCGCACGGCGAATCCCGCCTCGAGCCCACCGAGTGGCGCGACGGCGGCCATCTGCAAGTTCCAGCCCGACATCGACGGCGTCGTGCGCACCGATCGGGCGCTGGACGAAGACGGCGTCGTGGTCCAGTCGCTCGCGCAACGCGCCGCAAGCGCGCTGCTCGAGCGACGCGTCGGTCCAGCCGCCAGCGGCGCGCGCCGCCGACGACGCGCCGCATTGGCTGCGATTCTTCGCACCCCAAAGCTTCGCAGCACGCAGGCGCGGCGGAGCTCGGCGACGATCCTGCGCGGCTGCGCGATCAAGGTCGTGATCGTCGGCGGCTCCGACACGGCGGAGATGACGCCTTTCGGCCCGCAACCGACGTACACGCTGCTCGCGAACGCGATCGCGGGCTACGTGCAGGACGTGGGCGTCGCGGCGGATTGGCGCGGCGTCGCCGTCGCCTGGGGCGCGGCCGCGCTCCTGCTCGCCCTGCTCGCCTTGCCGGCCGCGCGCTCGCGCGCGCTCGATGTTCGCCGCTCCGGTCGCGGCGGCGCTCGGCATGCTCGCTCTCGGCACGCTCGCGTTTCGCGCCGGACTCTGGGTGCCGGTCGTCGGGCCGATCGCGTGGGTCGCCGATCGTCGGCGGCGTGCTCGCGCTGCGCGCGCCGACGACGGCGGCTCCGGACGCCGATCACGACCTCGTGAACGCGCGGCGCGCAGTCGCGAGCGGCGAGCTCATCGAGGCGTGGACTCGGTATCGGCAAATCTCGGCCACCTCGGCGTTGCTGCCGGAGCTCTACGATCTTGCGTGCGAGCTCGACTCCGGTGGGAAGGACCAATACGCGGCCGAGCTTTTCCACCGCATCGCGCTCGTGGACGGCCGCTTTCGCGACGTCGCAAAACGGCTCGTGCGCAGCACTCATCTGCAGTCGTCGTGGCCGCTCGAGCGCGACTCGATGCCCTCGACGATGGGCCGCTACGAGTTGCTCGAGCCGATCGGCCGCGGCGCGATGGGATTCGTCTACTTGGGGCGCGATCCGAAGATCAACCGTATCGTCGCGCTCAAGGCCGTCGACCTCGCGGCCGAAGTCGAGCCGGACGATCTCGACGAAGCGCGCAAGAACTTTCTCCGCGAAGCGGAGATCGCGGGCCAGCTCAGCCATCCGAACATCGTCACGATCTTCGACGTCGGCGAGACCGACGGGCTCGCGTACATCGCGATGGAGTACCTACGCGGGCGCCACTTGAGCGAGTTCGGGACGCCCGAGCGTCTGTTGCCGGTGCCCGTGGTGCTCGAGCTGTTGAGCCGGACGGCCGACGCGCTCGATTACGCGCACTCTCGAAACATCGTTCACAGGGATATCAAGCCCGCCAATATTATGTATGATTCCGTGTCGGACGGGCTGAAGATCACCGACTTCGGGATCGCACGCCTGATCGACGTGGGCCGCACGCGAACCGGGATCGTGTTGGGGACGCCGGCGTTCATGTCGCCGGAGCAGCTCGAAGGGAAAAACGTGAACGGTCACACTGACTTATTCGCGCTGGGTGTTAGCCTTTACCAACTACTGACCGGCCATCTCCCCTTCCGCGGAGCATCGATGACCAAGCTCATGTTCGTGATTGCAAACGAACCGCATCAGTCTGTCACCGCAGCTACGTCCGGACCTGCCCCATGCATCTGAACGCGATCGTGGACCGGGCGCTCGCGAAGGACCCGGCCGAGCGCTTCCAATCCGGCGCCGAGATGGCTTCAGCGATGCGAAGCGTGGCGGCCTGAAGCCCTTGGTTGAGCCGGCGATCACGCGCGCATGAGCCTCAAAGGTAAATTCGTCCACGTCGAGGTTACCGACGTCGGCAAGGTCCGAGATCACAACGAGGACGCGATCGGGACGCAACCGGAGATCGGTCTGTGGGTGCTCGCCGACGGCATGGGCGGATACAACGCGGGTGAAGTCGCGAGCGGGATCGCGGTCAAGACGATCATCGATCTCGTGACCGAAGCGTGCAAGCGCCCCGAAAAACGCAACGAGATCGAGTCGACCACCGGCTACATGCGGCAAACGATCGTGCTGCGCGACGCGATTCACCGCGCGAACAAGGTGATCAACCAGACGGCGCAGACGCAACCGCAATGCGAAGGCATGGGAACGACGCTCGTCGCGAGCCTGTTCTACGACGACCGCGTGTCGATCGCCCACGTCGGCGACTCGCGCGTGTATCGACTGCGCGGCAATCGGTTCGAGCAGATCACGATGGACCATTCCCTGCTCCAGGAGCTCGTCGATCGCGGCTTCTACTCGCAGGAGGAAGCGCAGCGGTCGACGAACCGCAACTACGTCACGCGCGCGCTCGGCGTCGAAGCGAACGTCGACGTCGAGGTTCAGGAGATCGAGGTCCAGAAAGGCGACTATTTCCTGATGTGCTCGGACGGCCTCCCCGACATGGTCGAGGACGAGGACATTCATCTCACGATCAGCACGTTCAACAACGACGTGAAGACGATCGGCGAGCAGCTGATCAAGCTCACCAACGACAACGGTGGGCGCGACAACGTCTCGGTGATCTTGGTGCGTATAGCGGACAGTTTCCCGGCCGATACCGGTCTGATCGGGAAGTTCCGCAGTCTTCTCAGATGAGTCGAAAGCGCTCGTCGGGCGATCCAACAAATAAGCGGCAGCGCCGCAATCGGGACACAACCATGGCACGTTTGATTCTCAGCTTGGACGGTCAAACCTTGGCTGAATACAACATGACCAAGGAGCGCTATACGGTCGGCCGGTTGCCGGACAACGACATCCGCATCGACAACGCGGCGGTCAGCGGCCACCATTCGCTGATCATCAACATCCTCAACGATTCGTTTCTCGAGGACTTGAACAGCACGAACGGGACGTACGTCAACGGCAAGCTGATCAAGAAACATGCGCTGCAGCACGCCGACGTGATCACGGTGGGCCACCATCAGCTGCGCTACGTCGACGATCAGGCGCAGCAGCAGCCCGAGGACGAGTTCGAGAAGACGATGGTGATCCAGCCGAGCGCCCAGGTGGAGAAGCACGTCGAGAAGCACGTCGCGCAGGCCGCACGCGCCGAAGCCGCCGCAACGGCGGCTCCGGCACTGAAGCGCGCGACCGCAAGCGCCGAGCCGCCGAAACCGCGCAGGCCGTTCGCCCCGACCGCGACGCAAGACGTCGATCCCGACGCAGTGCCCGTGCTTCCGCACGCGAAGCTACAGGTCTTGTCCGGCACGTTCGCGGGCCGCGAGCTCGAGCTCAACAAAGCGCTCACGACGCTCGGCCGACCGGGCGTTCAGGTCGCGGCGATCACGCGCCGTGCCGAGGGTTACTACATCGTGCACGTCGAGAGCGGCAAGACCGAAGGATTCCCGCTCGTGAACGGCATGGCGATCGGCCCGCAGGCGCGCAAGCTGCAAGACAACGACGTGATTCAGCTCGCCGGCGTGAAGATGGGGTTCTTCGTCACCTGAGCGCGCGGCGCGCAGACTCGGCCGAACGTACTGCCTACCCCCGTTCGCCGACGCGAGCCGCGCTCTGCGTCAAAACACGCCTTCGCCGTACGCTTCGTCCACGAGGTTCTCGAACTTCGTGAACTCGCCGAGGAACGTGAGCCGGAACTCCCCGACCGGGCCGTTGCGCTGTTTGCCGATGATGATGTCCGCGATGCCCTTGCGCGGTGTGTCGCGGTCGTAGACTTCCTCGCGGTAGATGAACACGATCAGGTCCGCGTCCTGCTCGATCGCTCCCGACTCGCGCAGATCCGACATCACGGGCTTCTTGTCGTTGCGCTGCTCCACGCTCCGGTTGAGCTGCGATAGCGCGATCACCGGCAGGTCGAGCTCCTTTGCGAGCGCCTTGAGCGACCGTGAGATCTCGGAGAGCTCCGTCGCGCGATTCTCGACAGTTCCCGCTACCGACATCAGCTGAAGATAGTCGACCACGATGAGCCCGAGCCCGTGCTCGCGCTTCAACCGCGCGAGCACGCGATCGAACCTCGGTCGGCGTCAGCGCGCCGCCGTCGTCGATGAAGATCGGCGCGCTCGACATCATCGACACGGCCGAGTGCACGCGCGGCCAATCTTCCTCGGAGAGCTTGCCGTTGCGCAGCCGCGTCTGGCTCACGCGTCCGATCGAGCTCAGCATCCTGAAGCTCAGCTGCTCGGCAGACATCTCCATGCTGAAGATGCCGGCGGGGACGCCGCTGCCGATCGCCGCGTGCTCGGCGATGTTGACGGCCAGCGTCGACTTGCCCATGGACGGACGCCCAGCAATGATGATGAGCTCGCCGCGCTGCAAACCGGCGGTCATCTTGTCCATCTCGGTGAAGCCGGTCGACACGCCCGTGATGTCGCTCTGCGAGTGGCTCAGCATATCGAGCCGGTCGATCGTCTTCGGCAGGATGTCCTTCAGCGACGTGAACCCCGGCCCCCGCCGGCCGCCTTCCGCGATCTCGAACACCCGCTGCTCGGCAAGATCGACGATCTCCTCGACCGTGAGACCCTGCGTCGAATGCGCGCTCGCCGCGATGTCGCCCCCGATCTCGATGAGCCTGCGCAGCATCGCGCGCTCGCGCACGATCCGCGCATACGCGCGGATGTTCGCTGCACTCGGCGTGTCCTCGACGAGCCGAGCGAGATACGCGACGCCGCCGCCAGCCTCGAGTTGTCCGGAACGCTGCAAGTGCTCGGCGACAGTGACCGCGTCGGGCGGCTGATCGCGGCTCGACGAGCTCCGCGATCGCGCCGAAGATCAGCCGATGATCGGCGCGGTATAGGTCCTCGCCGTGGACGACGTCCGCGACTTGATCCCAGGCACGCTGGTCCAGCATCAGCCCGCCGAGCAGGGACTGCTCGGCCTCGACCGAGTGCGGCGGCAGGCGGAGCTTGTCCGCGGCCGCGAGGGCGGGTCTCGGCGTTGACGCTGGTTCGGCCACTCCGTTCTCGCTCGGCCGAGGTCGAGACCGCCGCGCGGTCCTACTGGACCGCTTCTTGCTCGTCGGACTCGACTACGACCGTGATCTCGACGTTCACGTCCGCGTGCAGGTGCAGCTCGACTTTGTGCTCGCCCACGACACGCAACGGTCCCTCGTGCAAGCGCACTTCGCTGCGCTCGACGGGGACGATCTTGCTCGCCGCCTCGGCGATGTCGACCGTGCCGACGGACCCGAACAGCTTGCCCTCGGAACCGCTCTGCGCCTTGATCTTGATGACCTGCCCCTCGAGCTTCTTCGCGCGTTGTTGCGCTGTCGAGATCTCGGTGGCGGCCTTCGCCTCGAGATCCGCGCGGCGCGCTTCGAACTTCGCGATGTTCGCGGCGGTCGCGAGCGTCGCCTTGCCCTGCGGAATCAGGTAGTTCCTCGCGAAGCCGGACTTAACCTTCACGCGATCGCCGATGCCACCGACGTTATTGACCTTTTCGAGCAGTATCACTTCCATTTTCGTACTCTCATCTCAAGTCTGCGGACGGATCAACGCGCGCAGATCGAACCAATTGTCCACGACACCGACGAGGCTGAGCGGCAACACCACGAGCACGTTCAGCGCGGGCACCAGTAGCAGCACGTACAGCGGTGCGACGAGCATGGGCGGCCAACGCCGCGCGTGCGCCCACGCATGCACGACCGCGACCCCTTGCAGCACGAATCCGAGCAGCGCCAAAGGCGCAAGATTTTGAACCAGCTCGAAGTCGAACGCTAGCGCGAGAACGATCAGCGCCGTAGCGATCGCGCCGAGCACGCGCCCGAGCGCGAGCCTCCTGAACTCCTGCGCGAAGCGCCGCTGGCGGCTCGCGAGCAAGACCCACCAGTAACCGATCAGCAGTGTGCCGACGAGCTGCCCGAACACGGCCGCCGCCAGAACGACCGCCGCGCCCCGCTCTTCGATCAGCGCGACGTCCTCGGCCGGCATCTCGTTCGACTGCAGCAGAGTCACGACCTCGTCCACCGCAGGCGCGAAGAACGAGCGCACATCGAGACCCAGTATCCAGACCGCGGCAACCAAGACCATCGCGACGAGCACCGCGGCCTGGTACGCGAGCACCAGGTTGCCCGCGCGCCGAATCAGCAAACCGATCCCCACTCCGGAGACTCCGCACACCACGCCGATCGCGGCGAACAGGCCCATGTCCGCCCCCGAGATCGCCGCTATCGCGAGCAGCCCCGCGAGCACGCCTAGCGCGCAAATCACCCCGCCCGCGAAATCGCGCCGCGCCGTCTCGAGTGCGATAAGCGCCGCTGCAACGGGCTGCAGCAGCGGCGCCGCGACGACCGCGAGCACGATCGGCCGCACGCGCTGCGCGAGCACCCAATCGATGAACGCTTTCACGCGCCGTGCCCTCGAGCCTGCGCCGAGCGCAGGAAATCCAACGCGGCTCAGTGCTGGTCGGTGTACGGCAGCAGCGCGAGGTAGCGCGCGCGCTTGATCGCCGTCGCGAGCTGACGCTGATACGGCGCGCGCGTGCCCGTGATGCGGCTCGGCACGATCTTGCCGGTCTCGGTGACATAGGCCTTGAGCGTCGCGAGATCCTTGTAGTCGATCTCCTTGACGCCTTCGGCGGTGAAGCGGCAGAACTTCTTGCGGCGGAAATAGCGGGCCATGGTCGTGTCTCCGTGCTGTCTCGATCGCGCGCCTCAGCGCGCGGGCTCCCAGTCGCGCTCGCCGCGCTCGCGGCGGGGGCGCTCGGCCGGCGCGTCGTCGTCGCCGCCTCGGGTGCATCGCCGCCCTCGAGCGGACGCGGGGGCCGCTCACGCGGAGGCCGCGAACCGCCCTGAGCTTCGCGCGCCTCCTCTTCCTCGCGGGCCTTCGCCATCAGCGACGGCTCGGTGATCGCCTCGTCGCGCGCGATCACGAGGTAGCGGAGCACGGCGTCGCTGAAGCGGAACGCGCCGACGAGCTCGTCGAGGGTCGGCTTGTCGACCTCGATGTTGAGCAGCAGGTAGTGGGCCTTGTGAACCTTGGCGATCGAGTGCGCGAGCTGGCGGCGCCCCCAATCTTCCTGGCGATGGATCTTGCCGTTGGCCCCCTCGATGAGGTTGCGATACCGCTCGAGCATCGCGGGCACTTGTTCACTCTGGTCAGGGTGGACCAGAAACACGACTTCGTAGTGTCTCAAAGCAACTCCCCTTGGGTTCAAAGCCTCCCGACGCGCGGTGAGGCAAGGAGGAAAGCCCCGATTGTCAGGTTCCGGGGGTGGCGCATCTTACTCGCTCGGGCGAGGTGGCTCAACCTGCGGCCCGCGCGGCGCCGGCCCAGCAGATCGAGAGCGGACGGGCTAGTGCGCCGGCACCCGCCTCTTCAGCTCGTCAGTCCAGTTCTGCACCACGACGATGCTCGCCAGCGCAGGCTGGGAGCCCGCCTCGTCGACGGACTGGATCATCAGAAACCGGCTGTCGGCCGCGACATCGTAGGTCCGCACGCCGGGGTCGAAACTGGAGCTCGTGAGGAATCGCCCGTCGAACAGCTGTCGGGCGGGGGCGAAGGTGAAGTCATCCGAAGTCTCGACGGAGACGGCCATCACTGCGGCCCGCTGTCGGTAGAAAAGCTCGCGCCCGTCTCGCGACCAGACGGGCTCTGCCGTTCTGCGAGACGCGACAAAGCACAGCGCCCTTTCAAATTCAACGCATCTCCAGACGAGTAGATCCACGAAACCTCGCCCCGCTACCGGTCAACGCGGCTGGGATCGCAGCTCGAACGGCGAGCGTTGACGTGTCGCAAGGAAGTTCCTTACAGTAAGGATTATTCTTACTCGCCCGGCGGCTCCGATGATCACGAGCAAGTTGACCAGCAAAGCGCAGACGACGATCCCTCAGCCGGTGCGGGCCGCCTTGCGCCTCGAGGTCGGGGACGAGCTGCTCTACGAAATCGACCAAGACAGGGTGATTCTCAGGAAGGCGAGACGGGGCACGGAAACGGATGATCCGTTTCGCGCCTTCAACGAGTGGAACTCAGAGGCCGACAAGAAAGCCTATGGCGACCTTTGAGCAGGGAGACGTCGTCAAGGTCCCATTCCCGTACACCGATCGAGCGACACGGCAGTATCGCCCGGCCCTGGTTGTCTCGACGCGAGGCATTGAACGGACACACGGCCTCCTCTGGGTCTTGATGATTACCAGCGCCGAGAACCGAGGCTGGCCGGGAGACGTAGCGGTGAGCAACCTGGCCGAGGCCGGCCTGCCTGCGCCATCGGTCGTCCGCACCGCAAAGATCGCCACGATCGAAGCCGTTGATGCGAGCAAGCTCGGCAGAATTTCTCTGTCCGCGCTGAGACGGGTCATGAGTCGAGTCGGCGACGTGCTCGGCGTTTCGCCAAGGCGCACGTGACTCGCGTGCCGGCCGCGCGTCCGTAAGCCCGGTACGGAGCGTTCTTTGCGTGACGAGGTCGGCTTTAGCGCGGCGCCTGGCGCAGCAATTCGAACAACGCGATCCCGGCAGCCACAGAGACGTTCAGGCTCGCGACCGCACCGGCCATCGGTATCGAGACGAGCTCGTCGCACGTGTCGCGCGTGAGCCGGCGCAGCCCGCGGCCTTCGCCGCCGAGCACGAGCGCGATCGGCGGCGCGAGCTTCGCAGCGTGGAGAGACTGCGGCGCTCCGGCGTCCGCGCCGACGACCCAGACGCCGGCTTCCTTGAGCCATGTGAGCGTGCGCGCGAGATTCGGCGCGCGCACGAGCGGCACCGTCTCGACGGCGCCGGTCGCGGCTTTGATCGCGGCGGCCGTCAGCGGCGCGGAGTGCGCCTTCGGCACGACGACGGCGTCGACGCCGGCCGCGTCCGCCGTGCGCAGGCATGCGCCGAGGTTGCGCGGATCCTCTACTCCGTCGAGCACGAGCAGTCGGATGGCGCGCCCGCGCTGCACGACGAGATCCTCGAAGTCGCCGAAATCCATCTCGGCGGCGCCACGCACCTCGATCACCACGCCCTGGTGGCTGGCCCCGTCGCAGAGCCGATCGAGCTCCGGGCGGCGTACGCGTTCGACCGGCACGCGACGTCGCCCAAGCTCGCGCGCGAGATCCTCGAGCGGGCCGCTCGCGTCGGCGAGGATCGTCGCCGACACGACAGCTTCGGGACGGCGCTCGACGAGCGCGCGCACCGCGTGCAGGCCGTAGACGCGCCGCTGCCGCCGGTCAGCCACGGCCGCGCTTGCGCCGCGGCGCACGCGAGCCCGCGCCGCCACCCGAGCGCGGACGCTTGTCGCCGCGCGCGCCGCCGCCCGGCGCGTTTCGCGGCGCGTTGCGCGAGCCGCCTTTCCGAGTGCCGCCCGGGTCGTTCGCGGCAGAGTCCGCGCCTGAGTCGTCGTGCTCGGGCTCGATCGGCACGAAGTCGATCTTGCGCTCGTCGACGTTCACGTTCGCGAGCCGCACGCGAAGCTTGTCGGTGAGGCGATAGGCATTGCCCGAGCGCTCGCCGCGAAGCTCGGTGCCGGTCGGATCGCGGTGGTAGTAATCGCGCGGCAGCGACGTCACGTGCACGAGCCCGTCGACGTGAAGCTCGGGCACACGCACGAACAGGCCGAACGCCACGACGCTGGCCACGATCACGTCGTACGTTTCGCCGACGTGATTCTTCAGGTAGATGCACTTGAGCTGCTCCGCGACGTCGCGCGTCGCCTCGTCGGCCCGGCGCTCGGTGCGCGAAGTGTGCTCGCCGAGTTGCTCCATCTCCTTGAGCGAATAGCGGAAGCCCTTCGTGCCCCCCTTCTCGTTCAGCTGGCGGATCGCGCGATGCACGAGCAGGTCGGGATAGCGGCGGATCGGCGACGTGAAGTGGGCGTACTCGCCCAGCGCGAGGCCGAAGTGGCCCACGTTGCTCGGTTGATAGCGCGCCTGCTTCAGCGAGCGCAGGATCACGGTCTCGATGAGCTCCGCCTCGGGCCGGCCCGCGACCTTCTCGATGATCCGGTTCAGCTCCTTCGGCGCTATCTTCTCGGCGCTACCAAGCTTGAAGCCGAACGTACGCAGGAAGAGCTGCAGCTCCTCGAGCCGCTCGTCCTCCGGGCCTTCGTGCACGCGATAGAGCCCCGGGATCCGGGCCTTCTTCATCCGTCTCGCGGACTCGACGTTCGCCGCGATCATGCACTCCTCGATGATCTTGTGCGTCACGAGGCGCTGGACTGGACGCACGCTCGCGACCTTGCCGCGCGCGTCGAGCACGATCTTCGTCTCCGTGAGATCGAAGTCGATCGCGCCGCGGCGCTCGCGTGCGCCGCGCAGCGCCTCGTAGACGTCGTTCAAATGCGCGAGCGCGGACTTGAGCTGCGCATGCTTCGAGCGCGGCTTCGCTTCGGCGAGGATCTCGGCCGCCTCCTCGTACGTGAGCCGCGCGTGCGAACGCATCACGCCGTCGAAGAAGCGCGAGCGGGTGACCTCGCCGCGCGGCGTGACGGTCATCTCGCAGACGAAGCAGAGCCGATCGACGTTCGGATTCAACGAGCAGAGCCCGTTCGAGAGCTCCTCGGGCAACATCGGGATCACGCGATCCGGGAAGTAGACCGACGTGCCACGCAGCCGCGCCTCGCGATCGAGCGGCGTGTCGGGCTGCACGTAGTGGCTCACGTCGGCGATCGCGACGAGCAGCCGCCAGCCGTGCGCGCTCGGCTCGGCGAACACCGCGTCGTCGAAGTCTCGCGCATCGATGCCGTCGATCGTCACGAGCGGCAGGCCGCGCACGTCCTCGCGGCCGCGCTTCGAGCTTTCCTGCACCTCGTGCGGCAGCGCTCGCGCCTCGGCGAGCGTCGCGTCGGGCCAGTCGTGCGGGATGCCGTGCGCGAGCATCGCGACCTCGGTCTCGATGCCCGGGTCTTCGCCCCGGCCGACGATCTCGACCACGCGGCCGACGGCGTGATTGTCCTTCTTCGGATACTCGAGCACCTCGACGCGCACGATGTCGCCGGGCTTCGCGCCGAGGTTCTCGTCGCGCGCGATCAGCACGTCCGTGCGCTCGTCGCCGTCCTCGAGCACCCAGTCGATGCCGCGCTCGCGCCGGAAGCGGCCGACGATCGTCGTTTTTCCGCGTGCGAGGATCTCGACGAGGTGCCCTTCGCGGCCGCGCGGCGACTCGCTCGTGCGCACCGCGATACGGTCGCCGTCCCACAGGCTGCGCATCTCGCGCGCCGAGAGATAGACGTCGTCGCCGCCCTCGTCCGGCGTGAGGAAGCCGAAGCCGTCGCGGTGCGCCTGGACGATGCCGGTAACGAGGTCGAGGTGGCGCACGAGGCAGTACTCGCGCTTGCGATTGAGCAGCAGCTGGCCGTCGCGGACCATCGCGCGCATCCGCGCCTCGAGCGCGCGGCGGTGCTGCTCGGTGCCAATCTCGAAGCGCGGCGCGATCGCCTCGAGCGTGAGCGGCCGGCCCGCCTGCTCCATCATCCGCGAGATTTCGTCGCGGCTCGGGATCTGGTGCTCGTAGCGGCGTTCTTGCTTGGCGTCGTCGCGGTCGCGCGGGGGGCGCGTCATGACCAGCGGCCCTGCGTGATGGAGCGAACTCGGGTTTGAATCACGCGCGCATCTTATACGAAGTTGGTTTGACACCCCTGGGGCGGGTCAGTACATTCGTGCGCCTTCGCCCCGATGCCCAGGTGGCGGAATTGGTAGACGCGCTGGTTTCAGGTGCCAGTGGTAGAGATACCGTGGAGGTTCAAGTCCTCTCCTGGGCACCACCGTGCCGTTTCGATACGTCCAGCGACGTAAGTGGGTCCGCTACTGCACGATCGTCGCATCAGAAAGCTTCGCAAGCCTTCGATCAAACGTGTGCAACCCCACTCCCGCGCGACGAGCATCCGCGAGTGCTACCGCGTCCGCGAAATCGATGTTGCTCGTCGAAAAGATCTCCAACGCTTGCCTGAGTTCAGCGCCCGCCTCGATTTGGTAGCGTGGATGGTCGAGCAGCTCGCGCGCTATGCGTGAAACCTCCGTTCGAGCAGCTCGATAGCGTCTGTGCAACACCCAAAGCGTTTCGACAAACACGATGCTCGCAACGCGCACTTGGCCGGCCCGCGCGACAAGCGCGCGTGCTGCCGTGCACTGCCCCGGATCCGTAGGATCATCCACGAGCGCACGCAGCAAGACATTGGTGTCAACGGCGATCACGTCCGCTTCGTCGCTTGGCAGACGCACCAAGGAAACGCTCTTGACGGAGATCGTCGAGAGCCGAATCGATGTCCGCGATGCCTCGCGTTCGCGGGACCTTCAAGGTGCCGAACAGCGATTCCACGGCAGGTTCCTCGACCGGTTCGAGCGAAACCCTCCGGCCTTGGCGCTTGAACCGCACTTTGGAACCCGCTCGAAGGCCCAGTGCCTTGCGCATCTCCACTGGGATGGTGACTTGGCCCTTTTGCGTGACGTTCGACGTGCTCATGGTAATACTCGGCCCACGTATTACTGAAATAATAGCTTTACGCTTGGTCCACCTGCAATCGAGCGGCGTTCCTTGCGGGTACTCAGTTGACTTGAGAGGGTCGCGCGAAGTCGAGTTCTTGATTTCCGCGTGAGCGACCAACAGCGGTGGGCGCGAAGACGCCTGATCGAGCGGCGCTCAAGGACCGAACCCCAGACCGCCCACGGCGGATGGGTAGCAGGGTGGGTACAGCCCACTGAACTCAGCGTCTTGAGCACGTTTTTCGACACCTCTCCTGGGCACCATGACAATACTTATTCCGAATCAATTGCTTGCATGCATGGTCCCAGTGAGGGACCTTTATGGCCGCAATCGTACCGAAAACGGTCCAAGTCGTTCCCGCCGCTCATCACCGGCTCGCATTGTGGCCACGAACTGATAGGCGTATATTAGGCGTATGCCGCGCATGCAAATCTATCTGCCCGACGACCTCTACGAGGCAGTGAAGGATGGAGCCCTCCCGGCGTCGGAACTCTTGCAGGAGGCGGTTCGGGCCGAGCTTCGCCGACGCGAGCTCGTGGCGAGGAGCGAGCAGTACACCGCTGAGTTAGCGAAGCGCATTGGTCGGCCGACGTCTCGACAACGAGCGAAGGCAGCGGCGCTCGCGCAACGAATAGCAGGGCGTCGCGCCGAACGCAAGGCAGGCTAACCGCGCATGCTCGTCCTGGATTCCGGTGGCGTCAGCCGACTGGCGCAGCACTCTCGGGATTCGTTGGCATTGATCGTTGCATTTCGTGAGCAGGGCCTTTGGCCGCCCCGCGTGCCGTCCGTCGTCCTTATCGAATGCCTTCAGGGACACGCCGGTCGGGACGCGAACGTGAACAGATTCTTGAAGACCTGCGAGATCGCGGAAATCGTCCCAGAACCCCTCGCTCGCAGAGCTGCCCTATTGCGACGCCTCGCGCGACGCGGCTCAGCGGTCGACGCGCTGGTTGTCGCAAGCGCCGAACCCGCCGGCACGGTGGTCACGTCGGACGCACACGATCTGGACGCTCTCGCGCTCCACTCTGATGGCGTCGTGATCGAACGGGTCTGAGCCCTCCTCGGCGAGCAAACGGGAGCCGTGCTGCGGACGCACAAGAACTCCATCGCGCCGGTCCTCTCCTGGGCACCATCGACAAAAACCCCTTTTTATATCAATCTGTTGCGTCGTTAGTTTAGGTCCCACTATGGGACCTATTCTGGACCGAAGCACAATCTCACCGGAAGCGGTCGGATTCGTT
Source organism: uncultured Gammaproteobacteria bacterium (assembly GCA_963699925.1). Taxonomy (GTDB): domain Bacteria; phylum Pseudomonadota; class Gammaproteobacteria; order Steroidobacterales; family Rariloculaceae; genus FEN-1219. The sequence goes on from CAVOVT010000007.1 coordinate 124,599, forward strand.
CTTGCTGCTCGGTTACCACGATGACCTCATAGAGCTACAACTCCGCGCCCAAGCGCAACGCCACTCTTTCCAAACCGCGAGCGACCGTTGCTTCAACTGCCCCAGATATCCTGGGTCCCGTTCTAGGCCCGTTCGCGGCTGGACCAAATTAGCAGACGATGAAGAGGATGGGTATTCCCGGCCACCATCCTAGTATATACTGAAGATATACATTTATTCGAGACTTCACGATGTCCTCGACCCGTGCGACTGACAAGCTGCTGCTGCGTTTTCGCTCCTCCGACAACCGCATGGGCGTGACGCGCGCGACGGTTTCGCGTCTGGCGCAGGAGCTCGGCCTGAACGAAACGCAGGTGATCCACTACGCCCTGAAACGTCTGGCCACTGATTTGCTGCCCGCCTACAAGGCGGATGACGGCCCGCTGACTGCGCAAGAATTGCGCGCCATCGCCAAGCTCGCTGGCGGCCGCCGCGGGAAATCCATCAGGTCCTCGCTTTTTTGACGACCAGCGACGAGATCTGGTGGCCGGAACCGCAAGCCGGTGCAATCGTCTGGTGCCGCTTTCCGAACACGCCGGTACTCAAGCCCGCACCCAAGCCGCGGCCAGCGATGCTTCTGACCGTATTCGATGATGACGCGCCGCAGTTCCGCGTTCTCGTCGCTTATGGCACCAGCCAGAAGGTGAACCGCCTGTGCGCGGCGGAGTTTGCGATCACCCCACAGGACGGCGCAGCCTTCAGGCTCGCCGGCTTGAGCTTCCCAACCAAGTTCAATCTGCTAAGGACGGTAGAGCTACCCTACAGCACACCCTGGTTCGAGGCGCCGCCCGCGGCACCGTTCGGACATTCCCCACAACTGGGCGTGCTGCATCCGAACTTGATGCGCAGAGCCACAGCGGCCTGGCAGGCCGCGCAATCGCCGCCGAAGCGGTAGTCGCTATTCGCGTTTCGGCTTCATCGATACTCTGGCGCCGCGACCGGGCAGATCGAGGAAGTCGATCCTTTGATTCACGCGGTCTCCCGCTCACCCGTAACGGACCTGCTCAACGCGGGCCCATCGTAGTCAAGCAAATTGCCGATGCCCGCGATGTCTAGGTCGGCCGGCGGATAAGCGGACAGGTTGTGCGGATCGAACGCGTAATGCCCCTGGCGCGCAAAAACGGTCGTCAGCCGATTTCCAAGCGTCACTTTCATCGCCGCCAGAATGCGCAGCTTGTCATCCACCATGACGTAGTGACGAGCCGGATAGCGCCACTCGAGATCAGCCAGCATCTGCTCTTTGTGGATGTAGATCAGTACCCGGCCTTCGACAGCTTCCCACAGACCGGAACGCTGGATCTTGCGCGGCTGGAAGACGACGTCGCCGTCGGACAGGATGACCGTCAGACCCCAGGTCCGCAGATGCGCGATGGCAGCAAGTGCGCCGACGTACAACCGATCCGCAAACGGATAGTCGATCAGGAACGAGGACATCTGTAGCAGGCGCGGATCGTTGAGCGCGCCGAGCCTGTAGCGTTGCAATGCGCCGAGGTAGTCTGCATATCCCAACTCCGCGCGCAACGCTTCGAATATCTTCCAGTATCTATCGCGGCTTGCGGTGCCGAACTGTTCTACAAGATGCGCTCGCAGGTCGTCCTGCACACGATCGTTGTCGAGGAGCGTGTTGTCGCAATCCAGCAGGAACACGATGTCGCCGGAGGCCGTCGCTTCGCCACCGACCGTCATCGGGTTGTGCCAGCTGCCATCTGCGGCGATGAGCGCATCTGCTTCCCGGAGTCGCGGTTGACGCCGAACACCACCCGCGCGTCCGACAGTGCCGGTCGGCGGTGACTTCTAGCGACTTCTGGTTCTGCCCTTCTTCTCGTCATGCCCGCCGAATCGCTTACGCATCGCAGACAGCACGCGATCGCCAAACTCCGCGTCGCCGCGCGAGCTGAAGCGCTCGTAAAGCGCAGCGCTCAGCACCGGCGCCGGCACGCCTTCGTCTATGGCTGCCGCGATCGTCCACCGCCCCTCCCCAGAATCCGATACGCGGCCGGCGTAGTTCTTGAAGCCGGCGCTCTCCAACAACGCAGCAGCCGTAAGATCGAGCAACCATGAGCCGATCACGCTGCCCGCGTCGCCAGACCTCCGCAATCTCGGACAGGTCCACGTCGTACTGATAATACTTCGGGTTGCGCAGCGGCGCCGTCTCTGCATCGGTATCGCGCACGCGCTTATCGGCGTTGGCGTTTCGCAGGATGTTCAGCCCTTCGGCGTAAGCCGCCATGAGGCCATACTCAATGCCGTTGTGGACCATCTTTACGAAGTGCCCCGCGCCAGTCGGGCCGCAGTGCAGGTAGCCTTGCTCGGCCGGACCGGCAACACCCTTCCTGCCCGGCGTACGCGGCGCTCCCTTGATCCCTGAGGCGATGCTCTTGAAGATCGGATCGAGATGCTGGACGACCTGATCTTCTCCGCGATCATCAGACAGAAGCCGCGCTCCAACCCGAAGACGCCACCGCTCGTGCCGCAATCGACGTAATGTATCCCCCTCCTCTCGAGCGCCGCGGCCCTCAGGAGGTCGTCACGATAGTAGCTGTTGCCGCCATCGATGATGATGTCGCCGGCACCCATTTTCGAGGCCCGTTCCTCGACTGTCCTGCCGGCGACGGCCGCAGGAAGCATCAGCCATACCGCGCGCGGTTTAGCCAGCTTAGCGACCAACTCGTCGATCGAAGCGGAGCCCCGGACGCTGCGGCCCGTCACCTTCTTCACTGCCGCTGGGCTCACGTCGTAGACAACGCACTTGTGTCCGTCCTTCGTCAGGCGTCGCACCAGGCTAGCGCCCATGCGTCCTAAACCGATCATGCCGAGTCGCATCCTGAACGCCCTCGCTGAACGGACGACCGAAACGAGAACGTCGGCGCTGTCTCGGAGACGGCGATCAACATGAGGGAATTCCCGGTTGTCGTGCTCGGAGCCGATCGCCAGTTACGTCGCGGTCAACGTCTATGACCGCGCGCGGCGCCAACAGTTTCGGCCGTATCCTGCTGCTCGCCGGCGCGGTCCCGCACGGTGCGCAGCTGAAGCGGCGACCAGAGCAAAAGGCAGAACGCTAATGTCGGTATTTCAAATCATAGCGATCCTGATCTCGCTCACAGCGATCTTCAGCTACCTCAACTACCGCTACTTTGAACTTCCGGCCACGATCGGCGTGATGCTGATCGCTCTGTTCATGTCGCTCGCGTTGATGGGTGCCGGACATTTTGCACCGTGGCTACACGATGCGGCCGTGCGACTAACCCGCCAGGTCGATTTCAACGATGCGCTCATGCAAGGCATGCTGTGCTTTCTCCTGTTCGCCGGCGCGTTACACATCAACCTGAGCGACCTGGCGGACCAGAGAGGCGTGATCGCCACGCTCGCAGTGGCCGGCGTCGTCATCTCGATGTTCGTATACGGCACCTTGATATATCTTGCACTCGCCTGGCTGGGGCTCGAACTGAGTTACGTCTGGTGTCTGCTCTTTGGCGCGCTTATCTCACCCACCGACCCGGTGGCAGTGATCGGCATCCTCAAAGGCGCGAAGGTGCCGCACAGCTTGGAAGTCCAGATCGCCGGTGAGTCGCTGTTCAACGACGGCATCGGCATCGTGGCGTTCATCGTAATGCGCGAGATCGCGGTGGCAGGGGAACACGCCTCGGCGGCCCACATCGGGCAGCTGTTCATCGAAGAGGCCGCGGGCGGCGCAGCGTTTGGCTTCGTCATCGGCTGGCTCGTCTTCCGCCTCCTGAAGAGCGTCGATAACTATCGAGTCGAAGTGATGCTCACGCTGGCCCTCGTGATGGGTGGCTACGCGCTCGCGTCGGCCCTGCACATCAGCGGCCCCATCGCGATTGTGGTCGCGGGACTATTCATCGGGAACCATGGCCGCGAGTTTGCCATGAGCGATATAACGCGCCGGAACCTGGATGCCTTTTGGGAGCTCATCGACGAGATCCTAAACGCATTGCTTTTCGTATTGATCGGATTGGAAGTCCTGGTGCTCACTTTCACGCGCGACCTACTATTCGGGGGATTACTCGCCATCCCTGCGATACTGTTCGCCCGTTGGGTAAGCGTGATCGGTCCCGTGAGCGTCATTCGTTATTGGCGGGAGTTCACCCCCGGCACGGTCAGTATCATGACCTGGGGCGGTTTGCGCGGCGGCATCTCGGTTGCGCTGGCGCTTTCGCTCCCAGCCAGCCACGAACGCGAGATCGTATTGGCCGTGACTTACGTCATTGTCGTCTTCTCGATCTTGGTCCAAGGGCTGAGCCTCGGACGAGTCGTGCGCGCCTTCGTGAGGGCTTCAAAGTGACTTCCAGAAACGACTGCCGTCGGCGAAGGCGCTCGCCTTCTAGAACGTATAGCGGCAACGGAGGCCAGCGACGCTCGCATTCTCGCGCGGGTCGCCGGGCACGGCGTTGAACCCGCTGTGCCGCAAATGCTGCACCGACACCGTGATCTGGAGGTTGCGCGCAACGGCGAGGCGCGCGAAGAGCTCGACCTGAGTCGAGTCGTCGCGCGACGAGTCGTGACTCGCCGCGGGGGACAAGAAGACGTGCGCGATGCCTGCGCCGAACGCGTGCTCGTGTAGAGCATAGCGAAACGCCAAGCCCGCGAATCCGGAGCCGATCGTGACGTCGCTGTCCGCAGCACCGAGCCGCAGATTCAGAGAGCTCGCGCCCCAGGAGCGTCCGTAGACACCGTAGACGCCATAGTCATCGAGATCGTGGCGTTCGAGCTGCGTGGAGGCGTTGCGTTGTCCACGCCCCGGAACTCATCGGCTGGCGCCGGCGGAAGCCCGCCGCCCCGGCGCACAGTACCGCGCAGGCGAAGCTATTTCTGAGCATGGATCAGAACCTGCACAGGCAACCGATTCGGAGTATCGCACCCGGTCCTCTTCGGCGATCACGTTCCCGATCGTCGCCAGACCTGCGAGGCGCTCACCCGTGACGCAAGATGCGCGTGCAGGGTTCGGCTTCCGACGAGCTGCATGAAGTATCGTCGCCGAGCGCGTACGATATCCTGCGAATCCAATCCGCCGTGTAACTCGACAGATCTGCTGGCGTCTCTGCCCATTGTCTACCGAGAGCGATCATGGCTACCGAGGTGCTTCCGCAGCGCATGGACACCGGGGCCCGTCCCGGACGGATCCTCACCTGCCGCCACACGCTTCTCGTACGCGTGACCCATTGGACCAATGTACTTTGCGTGACGCTTCTCCTGATGAGCGGGCTGCAAATCTTCAACGCTCATCCTGCCCTCTACATCGGACAGAAGTCGGACTTCGATGCGCCGATCCTGAAGATGAGCGCTCGCAATAGCCCGAACGGCCCGCTGGGCGAGACCGAAGTTCTGGGCGCGAAGTTCAACACGACCGGCTTCCTCGGTCTTTCTACGCTGGGCGGACGGTTGCAGGCGCGTGGATTTCCCAGTTGGCTGACGGTGCCGAGCTATCAGGATCTCGCGACCGGCCGGCGCTGGCATTTCTTCTTTGCCTGGGCGTTCGTGCTCAACGGCGTCGTGTATGTCGTCGCAAGCATCCTGACCCGGCACGTCTGGCGCGATCTCGTGCCGAGCCGCGCCCAGCTCCGCGGCATCGGCCAATCGATCTGGGATCACGTGCGGCTTCGCTTCGACCACAGCGGCGGCTACAACGTGCTGCAAAAGCTCAGCTACCTCGCGATGATCTTCGTTGTCTTGCCGCTGATCGTGCTTGCCGGCATGACGATGTCGCCGGGGCTGGACGCGGCTTTCCCCTGGCTCATCGATTTGTTCGGCGGACGCCAGACGGCGCGCACGATTCATTTCGTCGCCGCCGCGGCAACCGTGCTATTCGTCGTCGTCCACGTGAGCATGGTTTTGGTATCGGGCCTCTGGAACAACATGCGCTCCATGATCACCGGCCGTTATCTCGTCGCGACAAAGGGAGGCGGGCGGTGAGCGCCGCGAATCTGAAACGCCGTCGCGTGCTCGCAGGCATCGCCGCGTCCACGAGCGTGTTGGCTCTGTCGGCGTGCGATCGCTTCGGCGAGATGCCCTGGTCGCGCCGCATTCTCGAGACCGGCGAGGACATCAACACCGCCGTGCAGCGGTTCTTCCTGTCACCCACGTCCATGGCGCGAGAGTTCAGCGAGTCCGACGTGTCGCCGATGTTCCGGGCGAACGGCTCGACCGATCCGGACGATGCCGAATACCGCACCCACGCCGCGAACGGCTTCGCGGACTGGAAGCTCGAGGTCCGTGGGCTCGTCGAGACGCCGATGGCATTCTCACTGGCGGATCTGCGCGCCATGCCGGCGCGAGAGCAAATTACGCGTCACGACTGTGTCGAGGGCTGGAGTTGCATCGGCAAATGGAAAGGCGTGCAGCTCGCGCGAGTCCTCGAGATGGTGCGGTTGCAGCCGGAGGCACGCTACATTCTCTTCCGTTGCGCGGACGATTTGGAGAACACGTCGGACGGCAGCGGACGCTACTACGAGACACATGCTCTCGAGGACGCTTTTCATCCGCAGACGATCCTCGCCTACGATATGAACGGCGAGAAGCTGCCGATCGCGTACGGCGCGCCGCTGCGGCTGCGTACCGAGCGCACGCTGGGCTACAAGATGGCGAAATACATCATGCGCATCGAGGCGATTGCCACATTCGCGAACATCGGCGGCGGCAAAGGGAGCTTCTGGGCGGACCGCGGGTACGATTGGTACGCGGGCATCTAGGAAGAGTCGGGAGGCCGCACCGGTACTCCGTGCGACGGTCGACTCCGTTTGAGCTCGCCGCTCACGTGAACGCCTAGCAGCCCACCGTCTTCGTCATCGAGTCGCATCGACAACTTCGACTCTTTGGGAACGTCATCGAACGGTGGAAGCTTTGCGGCGGGATCGTCCAATCGCGAAAGCCCCGCACGACATCCTCGAGCTTGGATCGCCACGAAATCGGACATGCGCTGCGAGGTTAGCTTCGCCCCCGATTCGAACTTCGCCCGCTTCTTGTGTGGCGACGCACTTGACGTGGGAACCGCCAACGTCGCCGACGAGTACGTTCATGCCTCTCTCATTGCGCGACGTTACCGAGCCCAGGGTTATGCCACCCGCCGTCCGCAGCGATTAAGGTGTCGGCTTCCTTGGGGCCCCAACTACCACGCCTGTAGCGAATAGACTTTTTCGGACGAACCAGCACGGGAGCGACGGCCGCCCATGCCGCTTCCACTGCATCTTCCCTGGTGAAAAGCGCACCATCGCCCGCCATCGCGTCACCCAACAACCGCTCGTAGGGGGTCTCCTCCCCCGGCTGTTCGTCTACGAGGCAAAGCTCCCGCTGCTCGCCAACGAACTGTTTGCCAAAACGTTTGACCCGGACAGCGAGGGCGACTGTCGATCTTGGTGCGAGCTGAAAGGAAAAAGAGTTAGCGCGGCCCGTCGCTGGCTTGGAATCCGCGAACAATTGCTGCGGCGGCGCCTTCAATTGAACAACGACTTCGGCCACCGAAGTGGGCAGATATTTGCCGGATCGCAGGTACCACGGCACGCCCTGCCAGCGCCAGGAATCGATGAACAGGCGCAACGCGCAAAAAGTCTCGACGTCGGAGCGTCTCGCGACCCCCGGCTCCTTGCGGTAGCCCGAGTACTGCCCGCGGACTACGTCCTCCACGAGCAGCGGGCGCATGGCCCGCAGAACGTCGGCGGTTTCGCCATGCACGGCTGCAAAGCCACGACAGGACGGCGGCTCCATCGCTAGAAGCGCGACGATCTGGAAGAGATGATTCTCGACCACGTCGCGTAGGCAACCCGCGGTCTCATAGAACGCGCCCCGGCTCTCGACGCCAAAGTTCTCCGCAAGAGTGATTTGAATGCTAGCGATGTAATTGCGATTCCAAATCGGCTCGAGAAATGTATTGGCGAACCGAAAGTAGAGGATATTCATGATCGCCTCCTTGGCGAGGAAGTGATCGATGCGAAAAATCGAGTCCTGGGGAAACACCGAGCGCGCAACGCGATTCAGGCGACGGGCCGAGGCGAGATCTCGTCCGAAGGGCTTCTCGATGATCACGCGAGCCCGCTTCGCGAGCCCGGCGCGGCCAAGTCCTTCGATGACGGTCGCAAAGAGTGCGGGCGGAATCGCGAGATAGTGCGCGGGGCGACGCGAACCGTTGAGGGCCTTCTTCAGGGCGGCGAAGGTGCTCGAATCCTCATAATCACCATCAACGTAGAGCAGCAATGAGAGCAGACGCTCTAGCGCTCGTTTGTCATCGACGACGCTGAATTTGCGGATGCCCTCCTCCGCGCGCTTGCGCAACTGGGCGACACCAATTCCCGAAAACGCGACGCCGATCACCGGCACGTCGAGGACGCCTCGCTTCACCATCGCGTAGAGCGCCGGGAACACCATCTTGTGCGCGAGGTCTCCGGTCGCCCCGAAAAGCACCAGAGCATCAGATTTGGCGGGTCGCACCTCGTGTGTTCCTCATATCTGCATTGCGGCCTCCGAAAAACACGCCCGGGCTTGAGAGCGGCGGTGACGATCCGTCGCTTAGGGAATCTCCCTCGCCAGGCAAGCGTCGATTTCCTTTTCGCTCTGCAGCCAGTCCTCCGTGGGGTCTCCGCCCTGAAAGCCTCGCTGCTCGGCGCGCCGAAAGGCGGACTCGGCAATCATCGCATGTCGTTGTTGGCGTGATACCAACTGAGGTTTGGTTTCTATGGATCTTGCTGCAGAGTTGCCAATCGCGGTTCTTGCGGCCATTGGATAGCTCCTCTGTCTTTCCGGTGACACGTCTCTGCCGACGTGAATTTGGATGCCCCGTTCTTCACGAACTACTGCCGCCCTCTCCCAACGTCTTGCTCTTCGAGACGATTAGCCCGATCAACTCCTTCCACGACCTGACAAAAGCGTCCGCTCCTTCCCCCTGCAACGTCGCAGCGACTGCGTCGATGTCGACGCCGACTTTCTTGAACTGTGTAAGCACGCCGTCGTAGTCGCCTTCGCCAGGCCGCATTGGCGAGCCGACGTCGCCGTGCTCGGCAAACGCCTTCAGCGTGCTTTCGGGCATCGTGTTCACGGTAAGCGGCGCGGCCAGTGCCTCGACGTACAGGATGTCGGACGCCGTCGGATCCTTCGTTCCGGTGCTCGCCATCAGCAAGCGCTGCGGCCGCCCGCCAGCATTCATCACGCGCTGGCAACGTGGCGACGCGATGAGGTCGCAGTACGCCTCGTAGGTCCGCTGGCCAATCGCGATACCCAGCCGGTTCCTCAGCGCGTCGGGCACACGGTCTGCCACGGCGACGTCCCAGCGGCTGACGAACAGCGACGCGACCGAGGCAACGTTGGGCGCGAGCCCCCCGGCGATTCGGCGTTCGATTCCACGCAGATAGGCCTCGGCGGCAGCGACGTACTGCTCACGTGAAAACAACAAGGTCACATTGACCGGGACACCGGCGAAGATAGCTTCCTCGATCGCTTCCAGGCCCTCGCTCGTTCCGGGAATCTTGATGAATACATTCGGTCGTCCGGCACGCTTGCTGAGATCCTTCGCCTCCGCAATCGTCGCCTTCGCGTCGTGAGCATGGAGCGGCGAAACTTCGAGTGATACGAAGCCATCCACGCCGCACGTCCGTTCAAAGACGGGGCGGAACAAATCGGCAGCCCGCGTGATATCGTCGAGCATGAGATCGAAAAGCAACCGCTCTCCCGATCGGCCTTGCTTCGTTTGGTCGCGGATTGCGGAGTCATACGCGCCGCTGTTGTTGATTGCATGATCAAAGATCGTGGGGTTCGAGGTCAGACCGGTGACCGACAACTCGTCGATGTAGCGCTCGAGCGTGCCGGTGTCGAGCAGGTCGCGCGTAATGTTATCGAGCCAGATACTCTGGCCGAGATCTCGAAGACGTCGCGTGGGGTTCATGGCGCACTCCGAAATCGGCCGCTAGGCAGGTAATTCGAGTTGGGCAACGACGAGCGCGCTGCGATCAGAAATACGACACGTTGCCCGGCAAGAAGTTCCGAGATGCTTCCAGACGGGCACGGACCAATGAGCGCCAACAGGGGAGCAGCATGATGCGAAGTCGCGTCGAGTTTTATTTGAATCGCGTCCGGGAGCGACTGTGGGTCAAGCCGCTCGCGGCTTGCGCGCTTTCGGTGACGGCCGTCTTCGCGGCAAAGCTGACGAACGTGGACGGCGCGGCGAAAATCGTCCCCGAGATTGATCACAAAACGCGCTATCGACGTTCGTCGGCGCTTTCATTTTCAGCATCGTCGGCTTGGTTGCGTTGAAGATGGGTTACTACACGGTGACCGGCCGCTTTTGGCGTCATGTGCACGCCGGAGTCGATCGTGCTGACGCGCTGCTCTTCACTCGCCGAACTTTGATGTGCGAACCGCACTCGTCGACGACCCGCACGATCGGCTCCAAGGGTGTGGACTCGTAGTGTCTCTATATCCCGACCTGCAAGCCGATCTTCATCACTTGCGCTGCGGGAATTTGATAAAAAGCGGTCGCATCCCGGCTGTTGATCGCCAATCGGATGAAAAGTCGGTCTCGCCAGGCCGCCATGCCGTGACGCTTGCGGCCCGCCAGCAGGTCCACCTCTCCGATGAAATAGCGGACCTGATCCAAGGCCAAAGTCAGCCCTAGCTGTGCACAGCTCGCCAAGTCCGAAGGTATGTTGGCGCGTTGCATGAATCCGTAGCGCAGCACAAGGCGATGGAACCCGCCATCGAGTGCGGCGAGCTCTATGCGCTCGACCGCGTCGACTCTGGCCACCGGTTCGACCACCACCGTGGTGAGGATCACCCGCTCGTGCAACACACCTGTGCTGCGCACGAGCTTCTGCAGCGCCGGCGGCGTCTGACCGAGTCGACCCGTGAAGAACACCGCCGCACCCGGCACGCGCACCGTCTGCTCGGCAACCAGTCGCCTTATGAACGTCTCCACCGTGGGGACCTGGCTCGCCAGTTGCGCCGCGAGCAAGGTTGCACCACGACGCCAAGTGGTCATCACGGTGAAAAGAATGATCCCGATCAGCAACGGCAGCCACCCACCTTGCGGGATAGTAGCGAGATTCGCACCGAGGAAGCCGAGGTCGACCGCGAGGAACGCGATCAGCAGCGCGACCGCCGCGGGCAGACTCCAGCCACCGCGCTCACGCGCCACGTTGAAGGCGAGCACCGTCGTAATGGCCATCGCGGAATTCACGGCCACACCGTAGGCTGCCGCGAGATTCCCGGAGGACTGAAAAGCCAATACCAAGCTGATCGCTGCGATCATCAAGAACCAATTCACACTGGACATGTAAATCTGGCCACGGGCCGCCGCGGATGTCTGCCGAACCTGCAACGCGGGCAACAGACCGAGGTGCACAGCCTGGCGCGTCATCGAGAAAGCGCCGGTTATTACTGCTTGCGATGCGATGCACGTGGCCGCGGTGGCGAGCACGACCAACGGTAACCGTCCCCAGGAAGGTGCGAGATTATAGAATGGGTTGAAGATTTCGCCGGGATCCGCGATCAGCGATGCGCCCTGTCCGAAGTAATTCAACATTAGCGCCGGAAGCACGAACGCGAACCAGACCTTGCGAATGGGTACCCGGCCGAAATGACCCAGATCGGCATACAGCGCTTCGCCGCCCGTAGTTACGAGAAAGACCGCATACAGAGCGAAGTATCCGACCCGTCCGTTGTCCAGGAAATATCTGACCGCGTAGCGAGGGTCGATGGCGGTCAAGACCTCGGGTGCCTGCAGGATTCCGCGGATTCCGAGCACCCCGAGCACCACGAACCAGATCAGTGTCAGTGGTCCGAATATCGCACCCACTTTGGCCGTGCCGCTCCGCTGTACGGCGAACAAGCCGAACAGAATCACCACCGTGATCGGAATCACGTAGCTATCCAAATCGGGCGCCGCTACGTGCAAGCCCTCCACGGCGCTCAACACCGATATCGCCGGGGTGATCATTGCGCCGCCGTACAGCATTGACGCGCCGAGAATCCCCAGGAGAATCAGGACGCGTCGGCCGAAACGGTTTTGGTCGTCATCCGGCTTGAGTAACGCCAACAATGCGAACGTGCCACCTTCACCCCGATTGTCTGCTCGCAGCACGAAGATCATGTACTTGATCGACACGATTGAGATCAGCGTCCAGAACATGAGCGAGAGGACACCGAGCACATTGTCCGGTGAGACCGGTATCGGACTGTTCCCTGCAAACGCCTCGCGCAACGCGTAGATCGGACTTGTGCCGATGTCTCCATACACCACGCCGAGTACCGCAATCGATAGCACGGCGAACGACTGGCTGTGCGGCTGCGCCGCAGGGGCGCGCCCCTGCGCCTCCTTCTGGGCGTCTCTTCCTAGGGAGGCACCATGATTCGCCGTCATAGCAATCCTTATATCGACAGTCGGCCCCGGCGTAACCGAGCGTCGCAGTGCATGACAAACACAGCTGCAGAGTCGAAGAAGATCGGAAGAGGAAGCAGTCGATCGCGACCCCAGGCTCGCGAAAGACAATATCGGCGGCCCATAGCCCGTCAGGCGCGGCGGGGTGGGTGCCGAGAATCTAGGCCCGCCGGCCAGGCCGCATCATGTTCGGCGCGTGGTCCGTTGCTTTGCTCCTGCCTCGCGGCCGCGGTGCGCTCCGATCCGCTCGGGAACCCGCGTCGCTCAGGATAGTCGCGCATGAATTGCGCGAGCCGATCGAGTGTGCTCGCGGCGCCGGGCTTGAGCGTCGCCTGCCCCGTATCGAACAGCACGTCGCCGAGCGTGAACACGAGCCCGCGCTCCGTCTGCCTCGCCTGAAATTCGGCAAGCTGCGACTGAAGGTCCCGGGTGCGCTCCGCGGCCGCCTCTGCCGCGGCGGCGGCGTCAGAGCGAGGTTGCCAGCGTAATGCACAGGACGAGATCCACGACCGTCAACAGCACGACGGCTCCCACCAAGAAAAGGGCGTCCTTCCAGTAGTGAGTCGGGGCAGCGGCCTCGGGCGCCGCGGTAAACTTCGGTTGCGTTGTCATCGGTGGTCCAAAGCTCCTCGCTCCAGAAATCGCGCGCTGAATAGATGCGCTGGTAGTGTACTGCGTTCTGTCGTCGCTGTAGCCGCGAGGGGCGCCACGTCTGGCGGCGGCGAGCCTAGGTGCTCGCCCGGGTCCGCCGGGAAGCGGATGATCGTCGCGCTTCATGCAGCATTTCTCGAGGATCTCTAGGTCGCGATCGGTTCGCTATCGCACAAACAACGGCCGAAACGCCGCGTAATCTGCGCGTATGAACGGCGCCGAAGCAACCCAGCAGGAACGGCTCCAGAGGGACTACGCAGATGCGTGCGCAGCCTACGAGGCCGCAAGCGCAGTGATCGTGAAGCGCATGGAAGACGCGGGGCTGGACGCGACGCCGACTGCCGCCGAAGCTATCGCAGAGAAAGAGGCGCGACAAAGGCTTGTCGCCGCACGTCGTCGTGTATGCCAAGTGGGTGCGGAGTACCTCGAGTCGTTGCCGATCGGCTGAGTGCGCGTTGTCGGCCAAGCGGTTGAGCACGCCGGCCAGACTGGCGACCTCTGATACGCTCCTCGCTGCCACAGTTGGCGATTCAACCGACGGCCGTCCGGTGGCAACGCGAGCCAGGAACCGCTACGGAATCCTGTCGGCCTTCAGCTCGATCGCACCCGGTGCCGAAGCTGTTCCGTTGCGCACTTCGACCTGTGTGACGCGATCTCCGTTTCGAATGAAGACGTAACTCTCGTCTTTCGAGAGGAAGAAGACAGACGGGGTCTCCGCAACAAGGTGGAACTGACCGCAGCATTCGCTTGACTGGATGCTCAACCCAGACCCGTCGACGCCGATCGTGAGAATATTCGTAGCACCCGCCCGGTATTGCCCGGCATATGCGGCCAACTCGTTAGTGGATAGTCGGATTGTCTTGCGAGTCGCGAGAAGTCCCGGTATGAACTCATTAGCCACCTCGAGAGCGATGTCGTCGGGGCGGACGCTTTCACCATTGGCCAGGACGATGACACTGAGCTGCTCGTCGGGAAACCGCGTGTACTCGGTGCGAAACCCCGGCTGCGACCCGCCGTGACGAATTCTGAGATGGCCGTTGCTCTCATCTATCCACCATCCAAAGCCATAGTGCGTGGATGAACCGTATTCCAGGTGCGATGGGGTCCACATCTGATCTTGAAGGGGCTTGGGAAGCACTCTGCCAGCCGTGATTGCCGCATCCCACTTGATGAGATCCGAAAGCGTGGACAGAAACGCGCCACTGGGACGCAACGCAATGAGTGGCGGCGCGTTGCTCTGCTTGTTGTCGCGGAACTGATATCCGGCGGCCCGGTTCGGAACGATCTCGCTCCAGTTGGTCGTGCGGGTCGCGCGCATCTGCAGCGGCGCGAAGATCCTCTCCGTGATGAATGCCGACCAGGGCTTGCCGGAGCTTTGATGAATGATCTCGGCGAGAACCGAGTAGCCGAGATTGCTGTAGAGCCACTTCTCACCCGGTTGCGATAGTAGTGGCACCGAGTAGGCCCTTCGAATCACATCGAGGTCGCTCTCGAGCTTGAAAGGGTTGTTGCCCGGCGCCTCGTTTGCAAGACCCGAGGTATGCGTTAGCAGCTGCCGGACCGTAATCGGGCGCCATTGCTCAGGACAATCCTCGAAATACCTGCAGATGGGCGCATCTAGGGCCAACCTGCCATCTTCAACGAGCAGCATCACGCCTGTAGCCATGATCTCCTTGCTCAGGGATGCAATTCTGAAAACCGTGTCGGGCGTGACCGGTGTATTCACCTCGAGATTCGCAAGTCCGTAGCCCTTTGCTTTGACGACTTTGCCGTGCCAAATGACGGCAAGCGCCAACCCCGGAATGCGCTGATTGCTCATCTCGGTACGGATGTAGGCATCGATCGAGTCGGCCCGGGCGCGAGGAGTCTGGAGCGCAAGAATCAGGCAGACCGTCAGGTGGGCTATGACTGGAAGAGCCTTCGGCATACGGCGTAACCGAAATCCTGGAGACGAGGTAGCCCTGCAGCGTACCGCGCAATGACACGGATTTCTCGCAGGCATCGAGATACAGTCGCAGTTGCGCCATGAAACGAATCTTCGACACGCTCGCGCCCGTCGCAATGTTGTGTTGCGCGGGCCCCACGGCAGCTTTGCGATAGCGGACGACGCGCCAGCCCCACCGCCCGCAACCCCTACCGATTCCGTCGATGATCAAATCGTCGTTCGGGGACACCCAATAGAAGAGCTAAGGCTTCGCATCCGGATCGCTGAAGATGCGTTCTACGAGCGCTTCAACGAGATCAATAGCGACGATCGACTCGACGTCCATTGCGACATGAGAGCGGAAACCGGCAGTCGCATCCTTCGCCGAACATGCGCTTCCAACGGCTGGCGAGAAGCGGACCAAAACTATGCCGCGGCCTTAGTGGGGCAACTCCAGGGGCGGACTGGAGGCCCTCCGGAACAGTTCCTCGGCGAGCAGCAGATCGTGGCGAAGGAAGGCGCAGACGAGATGCGGCGGCTCGCCCGTACGGACCCAGTGCTTAGAGAGGACCTGCTTCGCCTTGGCCAGGCTTACCAGGCGCTCGACGCGGTTACAGGCACGCGCGCCACTTGGACGCTCGAGCATGACTTTCCGGGCGGCCAAGGCGGCTTGCCCTTTGGGGCCGAACAGATGATCGACGTCCGTGCCGGCGTGGACCCGTGGACACATTCGCTGGGCGGACGCACGTTCACATTCACTTCTGTCTCGGGAAAGATCCGCAGTCTTCGAGCCGACTGCCAACACGGCGCCAAGAAGCTCGAGTTCCAGAGCGAGGTAGAGTGGACGCTGCCAGACGCTTGGGGAGCCTGCACGCTTACGGTCCGCGCCAAACGTGATACCACATTCCGGTTCGTCGAGTTCGAGTGACGTACGCGCCCCGCAGCTCCGCATGGGCGTATGCGGACCGCCGGCGACGGCGAGAGCGCGGCTAACTACTTGTTCGAGTGCTGCTCGTCTTTTCCTTCTGTTTCCGGCGCAATCGCGCCAGTCTTGGCGTCGACGTCCAGAGACACCTCTTTGCCGTCCTTCGTGGCCTTGGCGTCAAAGTGATCACCTTCGCGTCGGACGATGCGGACGTTGCTGTAACCGGCGGCATCGAGTCGGGCCTTGACCTGATCGGGCGTTAGAGCCGCAGCCGCGGTGCCGATCGCAGTTAGGGCGATACCGGCGACGATGAGCCTGCCGATGACATGCTTCATGATTCCTCCTTGACGGGCACCAAGGCTCGGTCTTGATATCATTTGTGACTGCAGCCACCTCATTCAGTTCCGAAAATGAAGGAGCACAAATCGTGATGGGCGCTTTCGTCCGCTTTCAGTTCGGGACCGACTTCAATGCCGATAAATTGCGAACGGTCGCCGCGAAAGCCCGTGCGAAATTCGAAGGCATGCCCGGCCTGATCTCGAAGACGTTCACGATCGACGTCGAGCGGCGTGTCGCCGTGAACTTTTACGTTTGGGAATCCGAACAGGCCGCGCGGGCGTTTTACACGGACGCGATGCTCGAGCAGGTCGCCGGCCTGTATGGCGTCAAACCGGCGCTAGAACTAGTTAAAATCGCGCGGCGGGTAGATAACGCCTGACGCTCGGCCGGCAACCCGGCGCTGCTTCACGGCAGGGATCTCGGAAAAGGCGCCCCAGCCTAGCTCGCTGGGAGACTTTTATTGTCGGGGGCGCAGGTCGGGGGACAGAGACCACAACAACGGCGCGCATCGTAACGAATCGCGCTCGGCGAGCACATGATGCAACTCACACGTTTTCCGCCCGCGCCCCTTATGTCGTGCGCAACCGCGTCGTTGCGTCGGCGAGTGATAGGGTCCTCGCTCTCCTTCTGCATGTCCGCCTCCTGGCGGTCCCTATCTCGACCGCGTGAGAGCTCCTCGCCGTCCTCCGTGTAGGCGGGCGGCACGTATAGGTTCAGCGTCCGCAGCGGCTCCTTCTCGTCCGTGTTCTTGATCTCGTGCAGGTCGCCGTGCTCGATCAGCAACAACGAGCCGGCACGAAGCCCATGCCTCTTGCCGTTGATCAGGGCCGATCCCCTTCCCGAGACGACGAACAGCCATTGATCGGCGCCGCGGTGGCGGTTGCGCGGGCCGCCTTCTTTGCCGCCTGGCTCGATCACCATCTCTCCCGCCTGTGATCGTTCGTTGCCAAGAGCGATCCGGAACCCTTTACCGAATCGCAGCGTTTTCCGTTGCATGCTCCAGCCCCCGTTCCGCATTCGATTTACGTAACGATGCAAGACATGTGCCGGTCAATACCATTGGACCTTTCGGAGCCATGGCGAGAAAGTCAACGCGACGCTCAATGACGACGCATCGTTCGAGAACCTCGATCGATCAAAGCTGTCGCAATCATTGAGGGGGTTTTAATTGATGGTGGGGGGACGAGGTTGGGGAAGCATGACACCAATCGACAATCCCGAATGGCAGCAGAGGCTCGGTGAGTACAAAGCGGCGATCGCCGCGTTCGAAGACGCCTCCAAGAGCTTTGAATGCTTGTGCGCAGACGCGCAGCGCACCGACGGAAGAGGAATGGCGCGCGGAGGAGATCGCACGGGCGCGATTGGTGCTGGCGCGACGCGCCTTGTGGCCCGTCGATACGGACCCGAAAGAATGACGATGCGGAGGGCGACGACTGCTATCTGAACACGGACTCGCCGTAGCTCGGCGAGCCCAGGTCGCCGGTCGGGAAAGATGCGGTGCTCCGCGATCCATTCGCGGGCCTGCCGGTACGCGTCCTCGGTGTACGTGTCGAACACGAGACGCTCGCCGGGTCCCCAGCGGCGCGTATCCATCTTGTCGTGATAGCGGACGGGGAACTCTTTCTTGTAGTAATGCGTGTAGAGCTCGGGCCTGAGGTCGATGTCGCGCTGCGCGCGCTGCAGCGCGCGGAAGAACTTGCGCAGGTCCTCCGGATCCGGATCGCCGTGCACCATCGTCGCGATCATGAAGGTGTTGTCGAGAATCTTGCGGAAGCCCGAGCTGCTCGGCGAAGTAGTACGGGCCGCTGAATAGCGCCGCGGCCGGCACGCGGCCGCTCGAGCAGCAGCTCCATGCGCTTGAACAGCATCCCATCGTTGAACGACAGCTTGATCCGCTCCGCCGGCAAGTACTGCTCGAGCGCTTGAATCGTCGAGTAGTGGCTGCCGGACTGATAACCGACCGAGATCGGCACATCGGCGAGATCCTCGGGCGTCTTGATCGGCCGAGTCCGGCGCAACGAACACGCCCGACGGCGCGACGGAGTAGACGTGCGGATAGATGCGCCCATGCCCCGAGGACGCCGCGACGTTCACGGTCCAATGACACGCGCAGCTCACGTTCGTCTCGCGTCCTTGCTCGAGCGACTGATACGCGCCGACCTTCGCGCCCTGGTCGTGAATCTTGCCGTCCGTGGCCTGGACCTGCTCGCGGAACACGTAGTCGAGCCCTTCGTCCGCGAAGTAGCCCTTCTCCTCGGCCACCCATTCCTGTAGCCGGAAGTGCGGATCGACGATGAAAGGTCGGTTGCTCATCGGCTAGCCCTCCACGACCAGATCGCCGAGCCGGCGATCGCAATGACCGTCGAGGAGTATACGCCCCGGGGCCCTGAGGGGCGCTGGCGCGGGAGCCACGGTGCAAAGCGGCGAATGATTTTCGGCGCCGCCTCGTCTAACGCGGCAGTGGCTGCTGGGATCGCCCGAGTGTTGGGATGGGGTTGGCGCAAATCTGTCCGGTGCTCATCGTTCGCGACGGCGCCGCTACACTCGCGGCAACGCTGCGGTCGCTCCGCAACTTCCCGGAAGTCGTGGTGTACGAGAACGGCTCCGTCGACGACACGCTCGCGATATGCGAGCGGTTCGCCAATGTGCGAGTCATCCGGGGCGAGTTCATGGGCTTCGGCCCGACGAGAAATCGCGCCGCGTCTTTCGCTCGCGCGAGCTGGATATTGTCGATTGACGCCGACGAGCGGCTCGGCGACGAGCTAGTGACGGCGCTCGATGCGCTGGATTTGTGCGACGCCGGTACCGCGTTCTCACTCCACATCTCTTGAGTTACCCTTGACTAAACCAATTCCTCAGAAGATCAGCCGCTACAGCGCCCTGTCGTGCGGCACGGGCGGTCGTCTGCGGTCGCCGCCTCACATCGCTGCCGGTGCCGTTTGGGCTTTCCTGCGCAGCTATTTCCTGCAGCTCGGCTTTCTCGAGGGATGGCGCGGCCTCGTGATCGCGAATTGCGATGCGCAAGGCACCTTCTTCAAGCACCTGAAGCGCTTTGTCGAGGCTCGGTCGAAGCGTCGCACGGCCGCGAACGTCAGCGATAGGCGTTACTCGTTCAGGGGGTAGCGCACCACCAACCGACCCTCGTCCGCGGTTCGGCTGTCGATGAGCCTCGGCCGGAACCGGCTTTGCATGACCAGGTGCTCGACTCGCTTCGCGGCCTCGCGGTCGATGCCCTCTGGCGCGTCGACGATCTTCACGTGCTTGCTGCGTCCGTACTTGTCGATCACGAACGCGATGTCCACGTAACGGCTCGACTCGCCCTCGAGCGGGCTCGTCATGAACGCGGGAATGACGACGGGCGCGTCCGGCGCGAAAATCTCGCGCACGGAGTCTTGTGCTATCCCGTTTTGCTCCATCAGCCGATAAGCGCGCGAGTACTCCGCGAGCGCACTGTCTTCGTCGTCGAGCCCCACGGCGTGCAGCAGGTCCCAGTCCGCAATCTGAACGAGCGTCTCGGCACGCCTCAGCAACGGCGCTTCATTCGACGTTTGATAAGCGAGCAGATACGTCAGGCTCCGTCTTCCGAGCCGCTGGCCGCCGAATTCGAAGCTGTTCTTCGCGAGGTCCATCAGAAGCGGCGGAAGCTCGTCGTTCGCGTAGCTCTGATTGCGCAGGAGGATATCGACGGCACGCATGTAGTAAGCGCGAGCCTCCATTGCGAGGCCTCGCCTCGCCGTCTCGCGGCTACCTGCGGTGCAGTTCTTGGGCGACAGCCCGAAGTCCGGCTCTGCGATCGTTGGGTTGTAGTAGCAGCCGATGATCACCTCGGGCGGAATCTCGCCGGTGTCAAACCGTGCGAGCACCTCCATGCGCCTGTCGGCAGTCTCGCGAAAGATGCGAGCCGCCTCCAACTCGTCAGGATGTCGCGCGGCCAACCTCAAGAGCTCTTGCTCGCGGTCCCATGCCAACGAACTATCGCCGACGGAATCCGCGTTCGCGATCAAACCGCGCAGCAGCGATGCTTGGTCGAGCGAGTATAGACCGCGGTTGACGCGGACCGCGGCGAGGGCCTGGTTGAACGCCACCGCGGCGAGCCTCGGCTCGTCGGACTCTTGGTACTGCAGGCCGAGCGCGGTCAATGGCGCGATGAGGTCGGCTGGAATTAGGGCCGCCCTGCTCCTCGGCGATTCGAATTTCCTCCTGCAGGCTCGCGACCGCGTCATGCTTCGCGTCAGCCTGGGGCAGGGCCGGCGCGCACACGACGAGGGCGCCGAGAACGAGGATTCCGGCGACGCCCTTCGTTGCCCAACGCCGGTCGACCGCGACCATGGGTGTCTCCATTCGGGATGGTGGTCGAGATGAATGCGAGGTTCAAGTCCTCGCACGCCATCCGGCTGTCGCGAGCCGCGAGCGCGGCCGCCACCCGACCGAGCGGCTCGCGTGCTAGCGCGGCGCGGGCGCCGTGAGCTCGTCGCGGACCACCTTGCCGCCCTTCATCACGAACTTGACGCGCTGCAGCTCGGTGATGTCGGCGAGCGGATCGCCGGACACCGCGACGAGGTCGGCGTACTTGCCCTTCTCGACCGACCCGATCCGATCCTTCCAGCCGAGCGCCTCGGCGTTCACGATCGTCGCGCCCTGCAAGCGCGCGCGCCGGCGCGAGGCCGCCGCGCTTCACGAGCGCCTCGAAGTCGAGCGCCTGCGTGCCGTGCACGTACGTCGCGCCGTCGGCGCCGCTGCCGACCATGATCTTCAGCCCCGGCGTCGCGTTCGGCGGTCTGCACGGCCTTCGCGAAGATCGCCGTCATCCGGTACTTGCCGCCCGTTGCCTTGTCGTCGTTGTCGTCCATGTAAGGCTCGAGATAGCGCTGCAGCGTCGGATCGTAGAAGAGCCCTTTCGCGACCATCTGCTGCGCGAGCTCCGCGATCGAGCGCGAACGCGTGCTCGACCGTGTCGCAGCCGGCCACGATCGCGTTCTTCAGCCCGTCGCCGCCGAACACGTGGCAGGCGGTCTTGTGGCCGAGGCGATGCGTCTCGTCGATCAGCGCCTGGAGCACCGGCAGCGGATACGTCGTCACGTACTGCGCCTCGCCGCTCGGCGTGAACGAGTACGCGCCGCCCGGGAACAGCTTGATCCAGTCCGCGCCGTGCTCGATCTGGTCGCGCACGGCGGCGCGCGCCTCGCTCCTCGTCGTGCACGACCGCGCTCGCGAGCGGATCGCCGGCCGGCGAGCCGGGCGCGCCCCAGACGATGCCGCGCGTCGACACCTGCTGGCGCGGCCCGTCGATGAGCCCCTGGTCGATCGCGTTGCGGATGTCGACGTCGGCATAGCCGTTGCCGTGCGAGCTCATGTCGCGGATCGTCGTGAAGCCGGCGCGCAGATCCGCCTGCGTGTTCTGCACCGCGATCAGCGTCGACTGCTCGCGCGTCATGCCGGGCTTGGGCGTGTTGAACATGTGCGTGTGCGCGTCGATGAGGCCGGGCAGCACGGTCGCGTGGCTCAGGTCGATCACGCGCACGCCGGCGGGGATCTTCACGCTCGCGGCCGGGCCGACGTCGGTGATCCGCTCGCCTTCGATCAGCACGACCTGGTCCGCGAGCTAGCCGGCCGGTGTTGCTGTCGAACAGCCGGCCCGCGCGCACCGCGAGCTTCGCGGCCGGCGGCGCGCACTGCATCGCGCCGCCGTCGGCGCCGAAGCACGGCTGCGGTCCGGCGCCGCGCCAAGGCTGACCGGGCCCGCCGGCCTGCGCGAACGCATCCGCGCTCGCGAGCGCCGCGCACGCGGCGGCGGCCGCGGCTGCGTACGAGAACCTATTCATGTTGCTTCTCCCCCGCTCCAACGAGCTCGCGATAGAGCGCGAGCGTCTGCTCGATCGTACGCTCGATCCTGAAGTCGTTCGCGATCCGCTCGCGCGCGGCCGTCGCCGAGCTGCCTGCGCAGCTCCGGATTCTCGTACAGCCGCGCGATCGCGCGTGCGAGCGCCGCGCTATCGTGCACGGGCACGACGATTCCGGATCGGCCGTCGACGACGACTTCGGGGCTGCCGCCGCAATCCGTCACGACCGGCGCGATGCCATAGGCCATCGCTTCGATCAGCGAGCGCGCGAGCCCCTCGCGCTTCACCGACGGCAGCGCAAACACGTCGCAGGCGGCGACGAGCGCGGGCGCGTCGTCGCGATGTCCCGGCACGTGAATACGCTCGCGCACCGGGCTCGCGGCGATTCGCGCCTGCAGCCGCGGCGCGTCCATCCGGCCGACGAGCAGCAGATGCACGGGCCACTCGCGCGGCAACTCCGCGAGCGCGTCGACGAGCAGCTCGATGCCTTTGCGCGGCCGGTAGTTCGCGACGCAGACGACGACGAATGCTCCGGCCGGAACTCCGACCGCGCGTCAGGTCGCCGGGCTTGGCCGTGTACCAATCGAGGCTGTGGCCTTTGTAGATCGTGACGGGCCGCTCGGGCGGCATCCGCAAGAACGCGGGCTGCATCGCGAGAAAATAGTCGCGCACGGCGTTGCAGACGCAGACGATCCGATCGATGCGCGGATTCAAGAATCTGAGCCACGACACCGGACTGAAGAAGCTCACGTTGCCGACGATCCCGCGATACGCGACGAGCCGCACGGGCAAGCCGCGCACGGCCGCGATCCCGCTCTCGAGCGGCCGGTTGCTGAACACGTGCAGCACGTCGTAGCGGCCGCGCACGAGCTCGCGCGCAAGCTGCTGCGTACCGGCGCGATCGAACCGTCCGCGTACGTCGAGCTCGAGCAGCGGAACGCCGGCTTCCGCAAGCGTCGCGCGGCTCTTGACCGCGTTCGACGGGCAGACGACCGTGACGTCGACGCCCGCGCGCTTCAAGCCGACGAACGTCGCGGTCGTCGGCCGGTCGGGGTCCTCCGTGATGCAGAGCGCCTTGATCGCCGCCACGTCAGACCGATCGGCCGAGCGCGGCACCGTAGATACTCGAGATACTTGCGGGCCATCGCGTTCGGCGGTGTAGTTCTTCGCGACCTCGCGGCCGCTCTCGCCGAGCACGCGGCGGCGCGTCGGGGTCGGCGCACAGCGCGAGAATGCCGTCGCGCAGCTGGTCCGGCCGGCCGGCGTCGATCAGTATTCCGTTCTCGCCGTCGTGGACGATGTCGGGCACGCCGCCGACGCGGCTCGCGACCACCGGCAACGCGCGGTCCATCGCGTCGAGCAGCACGCTGCCGATGCCTTCGCGATTCGACGGCAGCACGAAGATGTCGAACGCCGCGAGATAGTCGCCGACGTTGTCCACGAAGCCCGTGAACGTGACGTTGCTCAACCCCGCGGCCGCGGTCTTGAGCATGCCTTCGTCCTCGCCGCCGCCGACGAGCATGAAGTGTAGGTCGCGATGCGATCTGCTCGAGCTCGCGCGCGACCGCGATGATGTAGATCTGGCCCTTCTGGTCGTTGTCGAGCGCGCCGACGTGGCCGACGATGAACTTGACTCGGATGCGCGGCGCGGATCGCCTGCGCACGCGGTCGTCGTCGACCGGCAAGCTGCTGCTGCTGCTGTGAACGACCGCGACGCGGATCTCGGGGTCGTAGCTGCGCACGACGTCCGCGACCTGCGGCGCGACGGCCGCGACGCACGCGGCGCGCCGGTACGCGCGATGCGCGAACCAGTGCGGCCGAATCGGATTGTTCACGCGGCGCGTGATCACATACGGCGTGCGCGACAAGAGCCAGCGCAAATACGCGCCGTACACGCTCCGGCCCTCGTGCACGTGCACGAGGTCCGACGTCCGCCGTCGCGCGCGCGACGCTGAGCGTGCTGCCCGACACGAGCCGCACCTCGACCGCGTCCGCGAGCCGGCTCGCGAGCGGCGCGCCGCGCCGCGCGACGAGCACCTGCTCGACGTCCGCGCCGCGTAGCGCGCGGATCAGGAGCTCCGTCTGCCGCTCGCCGCCGCGATAGCCACGCGCGACGTTGACGTGGGCGATTTTGAGCGTCATCGGGTAGCGGTCGCTGCGGCTCGCGCGTTGGCCGAAAAATCGTGCGCGTCAGCGTAGCACAGCGCGCGCGAGCGTCGACGCGAGCGGCGGCACTAGCGATTTGCGGCGCCCAGGGTCCGTCTGCCTAAAGTGCCGAGCATCGATCGATGCGCGGCGACGCGCGAGGGCGAGCGACACGTGTGCGGCTTCGTCGGCGGAACCGAGCCGAACTT
The DNA here is from genome assembly GCA_963699925.1 of uncultured Gammaproteobacteria bacterium. Classification (GTDB taxonomy): domain Bacteria; phylum Pseudomonadota; class Gammaproteobacteria; order Steroidobacterales; family Rariloculaceae; genus FEN-1219. The sequence continues at coordinate 149,047 of CAVOVT010000007.1, forward strand.
GGAACTACGCGGCGGCGCTCGCCGCGATCGCGCATCGCGGACCCGACGCGAGCGAGCTGCGGCTCGCAGGGCCCGGTCCGCGTCGGCTTCCGCCGCCTGTCGATCATCGATCTGAGCTCGGCCGCGAATCAGCCGATGCTCGCGCCCGACGGCGAGACGCTGGCTCGTGTTCAACGGCGAGATCTACGGCTATCTCGAGCTGCGCAAGGAGCTCGCGAAGCGCGGCCACGCGTTTCAAGACGGATTCCGACACCGAGGTCGTGCTGAACGCGTACCTCGAGTGGGGCGAAGACTTCGTCGACAAGATCGACGGCATGTTCGCGATCGCGCTCTGGGACGCGCGCGCGCGACAACTCAAGCTCTATCGCGACCGGCCCGGCATCAAGCCGCTCTACTACTACCATGACGGCCGCCGCTTCGCGTTCGCGTCGGAGCTCAAAGCGATCGAGATCGCGTGCGCGGCGGAGAAGCTCGAGGTCGACGGCAGCGCGCTCTACGACTTCCTCGGCTACCGCTACGTGCCGGCGCCGAAGACGCTCTATCGGCGCTGCTACAAGCTGCCGCCCGCGCACTGGCTCGTGTTCGACCCCGCGACGGGCGTCGTGCAGGGCCCGCAGCGCTTCTGGTCGATCCCGCTGCCCGAGACGCCGCGGCGGCCGCCGCTCGAGGAGGGCTGCGCGGAGCTCCGAGCGCTGATCGCGCGCCGCCGTCTCCGATCAGATGATCGCCGACGTGCCGCTCGGCTTCTTTCTCTCGGGCGGCATCGACTCGAGCGTCGTCGTCGCTGCGGCTGCGAATCCGGCCGCAAGGTGTCGACGTTCTCGATCGGCTTCGACTCCGACGCCGTCTCGGAGACGCCGTACGCGCGCGAGGTCGCGCAGCTCTTCCACACCGATCACCACGAGCGGATCCTGTCGCAGGCGCACGCGCAGGAGCTGTTGCCGAAGCTGAAGTCGCTGGTTCGACGAGCCATTCGCGGACGAATCGTCGATGCCGACGTATCTCGTCTCGGCCGCGGCTCGCGAGAACGTCACGGTCGTGCTTGACGGGCGACGGCGGCGACGAGGTGTTCGGCGGCTACCGCACCTACCGCCGCTTCGCGCGTTACGAGCGCTGGCCCACGTGGCCGCGCTTCATGGACAGCGCGACGAACGCATTGCGCCGACCGCTGCATCGGCGCAACGCGGTGTCGCGCGCGCTCACGCTGCTCGAGACCGCGTTCAGCGGCGGCCCCGATCTCTGGGCGCGGATCATGGGCGGCATGCCACGGCCCGCGAAGGCCGCGTACCGCGCCGAGCTCGGCATCGCGCGCGACTACGACGATTGGTGGCACTACCGCGAGCACTGGCGCGCGGACCTGCCCGTGCGCACGCGCCTGCAGCTCGTCGACTTCCACACGTTCCTGCCCGGGCTCGTGCTCACGAAGGTCGACCGCACGAGCATGGCGGTGTCGCTCGAGGCACGCGTGCCGCTGCTCGACCGGCGGATCATCGAGTTCTCGTTCGCGCTCGATGAGGACCTGCGCTATCACGGCGGCGAGACGAAGGGTCTCTTACGCCACGCTTATCGCGGGATCCTGCCGGACGGCATCCTCGACCGCCGCAAGAAGGGCTTCGGCATCCCGCGTTACTATCTCAAGGACGTCGGCGGCGGCGTGATGATCCAGGAGCACATACTGCGAGCCTGTTCTTAACGAACGGCAAGCAAGCCGCCGAGCGCGCCACCGCCTGACGCGGTAACATGCACGCGCCTCGCGTGCGCGTCATAGCGCGCGGCGCCGAAGCAACGATTCGAATCGGGAAATCGTCATGCAGGATGGAGACAAGAAGCGCGCGTTGATCACGGGCATCACGGGCCAGGACGGCGCGTATCTCGCCGAGCTGCTGCTCGCGAAAGGGTACGAGGTGCACGGCGTGAAACGCCGCGCGTCCCTGTTCAACACGGATCGGATCGATCATCTGTACAGCGATCCCGCACGATCCGCACAGACGGATGATCCTGCACTACGGGGACCTCACGGACGCAACGAACCTGATCAGGATCGTCCAGGAAGTCCAGCCCGACGAGATCTACAACCTCGCCGCGCAGAGCCACGTGGCCGTGTCGTTCGAGACCGCCGAGTACACGGCGAATTCCGACGCGCTCGGCACGCTGCGACTGCTCGAAGCGATCCGGATCTGCGGGCTCACGGAGCGCGCTCGCTTCTACCAGGCGTCGAGCTCGGAGATGTTCGGCAAGGTACTGGAGACGCCACAGCGCGAGACGACGCCCTTCTATCCGCGCTCGCCCTATGGCGCCGCGAAGGTGTACGCGTACTGGATCACGGTGAACTACCGCGAGGCTTACGGGATGTTCGCGTGCAACGGCATCCTGTTCAACCACGAAAGTCCCGCTGCGCGGCGAGACATTCGTCACGCGCAAAGTCACGCGCGGGCTCGCGCGAATCAAGGTCGGCCTCGACGAGTGTCTCTACCTCGGCAACCTCGACGCGCTGCGCGACTGGGGCCACGCGCGCGACTACGTGCGCGCGCAATGGCTCATGCTCCAGCAGAGCAAGCCCGAGGACTACGTCATCGCGAGCGGCGAGCAGCATTCGGTGCGCTCGTTCGTGACGCTCGCGGCTCGCCTGCTCGGCATCGAGCTCGGCTGGCGTGGGCAAGGCCTCGACGAGCACGCGATCGACAAAGCGACCGGCAAGACGCGTCGTGCGCGTCGATCCGCGCTACTTCCGGCCGACCGAGGTCGATACGCTGCTCGGCGACGCGTCCAAGGCGCGCAGAGAGCTCGGGTGGCGCGCCGAGATCGGCTTCGAGCAGCTGGTCCGAGAGATGATCGATGCGGACCGCCAGCTCGCGGAGCGCGACGCCCTGATCGCGCGCGAGGGCTTCCCCGTCGCCAATCCGCGGGAATGAATCGCGACGCGGCCATCTTCGTCGCGGGCGAGCGCGGCCTCGTCGGGTCGGCGATCGTGCGCGCGCTGCGCACGCACGGGCACGCGAACCTCCTGAGCGCGCCGCGCGCCGCGCTCGACCTGCGCGACCAGGCTGCGGTCGAGCGCTTCTTCAGCGAGCGCCGGCCCGAGTACGTGTTCATGGCCGCGGCCAAGGTCGGCGGCATCCTCGCGAACGACAGCTACCCCGCCGACTTCATCCGCGACAACCTGCTGATCCAGAATAATCTGATCGACGCCGCGTACCGCCACGGCGCGAGGAAGCTCTGCTTCCTCGGCTCGAGCTGCGTCTATCCGCGGCTCGCGCCGCAGCCGCTGCGCGAGGACGCCCTGCTCACCGGCCCGCTCGAGGCGACGAATCAGTGGTACGCGATTGCGAAGATCGCCGGTCTCAAGATGTGCGAGGCGTACTCGCGTCAATACGGCTTCAACGCGATCTCCGTGATGCCGACGAACTTGTACGGCCCCGGCGACAACTTCGACCTGAAGACCTCGCACGTGCTGCCGGCGCTGATCCGCAAGTTCCACGAGGCGAAGCAAGCGCACGCGGCCGCGGTCACGATCTGGGGCACGGGTACGCCGCGGCGCGAGTTCCTGCACGTCGACGATCTCGCCGACGCCTTGTTGTTCCTTATGGCGAGCTACGACTCGCCCGACCTGATCAACGTCGGTTGGGGCGAGGACGTCACGATCGCCGAGCTTGCGGAGCTCGTGCGCGGGATCGTCGGCTTCGAAGGATCGATCGAGCTCGACGGCAGCAAGCCCGACGGCACGCCTCGCAAGCTCATGGACGTCGCGAAGATCACGCGCCTCGGGTGGAAGCCGACAGATCTCGCTGGCCGACGGCATCCGGTCGACGTACCGGTGGTTCGTCGCCAACGCGGCCGCATCGCGAGCTTGACCGGCGCATAGCGCGCGCCGCGCCTCTCCGCTCGGACCGCTGCATCGAAAAAGACGGGCGGTGGCTCAGGCCCGGCGTTCGCTTCGCTTGCGTGCCTCGTAGCGCTCGAGAATCTCGCTCGTGACGAAGATGCCGTCGATCTGAATCAGGCGGCCGTCTCGCCTTCCTAAGTTGAACAAGTCGAACAGCTGGTAGCCGAGCGCATCGAGCGACGTCAGATAGGAGTGGTACTTGTGCTGACCGACGTACGAGGGCGCGATGATCATCTCGATGTAGACGAGGTCGACGGCTTGCCGCGCGAGTAGCCCTCGAGCGCCGGCCAGCACCGCGTATTCGGCCCCTTGCACGTCGATCTTCAGCACGTCGACGTGCTCGATCCGTTGCTCTCGACAGAAGTCGTCGAGCGCCAGGGTTTTCACACCGATCTCGCGCTCCGTCTCCAGCAAGTTTTCGCCCCAGTAGTTATCGCCGCGCCGGTCGCTTTCGAGCAGCGAGTTCGTGACCGACGCCCGATTGACCTTGAGCATCGCCTCGCCCGTTTTCTCGGCCACGGCGACGTTGTGCGGCACGATGCGCGCGTCCGCACTGAAGGTCGATTCGAGCCGCTCGAACGAAGCCGGAAACGGCTCGAAGCTATGGATCAAGGCACGCGGAAAGAGCGCGCGATAGCGCGCGGCCGTCTCGCCGACGTGCGACCCCACGTCGAAGATCACGGGCTCTTGCGATTGGATGAGGTTGGCCGTGACGTAGAACGGATCGCGACTCTTGCGTTCTCTTCCCCAGCGCGTGCGTGCAAGCAGCTTACGCACCGTGCGTCTGACCCATCTCGCCATCGCGTCCCCGCTTTCGCTTGCGGACCATCGTAGCATCGACGCTATGATCGGCCGATGAGAAACACCGATCGAGTCGTTCGCGACACCTTGATCAGAGCCATAGGCCGCACCGGCTATCACGTCGCGGATCGCACCTCGCCCGAGGACGTCAGGCGAATGTTGCGTTCGCTTTGGCCGATCGACGGCGGTTATGAGCTCGTCCGACTCGGTCCCGACGGCGACGGCGGCTATCTCGTGCCGAACGACCTCGAGGGCATCGTGTACGCGTTCTCGCCCGGAGTGTCGACGGAGTCTGGATTCGAGGCCGCGCTCGCAGCCCGCGGCCTGCGCGTGTTCCTCGCCGACTATTCCGTCGACGGGCCCGCGGAAGCCAATCCCATGTTCGTGTTCGAGAAGAAGTACGTCGGCGGCCTATCCGACGACATCTATATGACGCTCGACCACTGGAAGAGCTCCTCGATCGGCGCCTACGCAGGCGACCTGCTGCTGCAGATGGACATCGAAGGCGCGGAGTACGAGACCCTGCTCGCATGCCCGGACGGCTTGCTCGCGCAGTTTCGTATCATGGTCATCGAGTTCCACTTTCTGCACGAGCTGCTGAACAGGCGCTACTTCGAGCTCGTGTCGCGGGCGTTCGCGAAGCTGCTGCAGACGCACACCGTCGTTCACATCCACCCGAACAACTGCTGCGGGTCCGTGAAAGCCGACGGGCTCGAGCTGCCGCGGATCGCCGAGATTACGCTGCAGCGCAACGATCGGCTCGAGCGGCGCGAGCACTGCCGCACATTTCCACACGTCCTCGATCGCAACAACACCCGCAAGCCGACGCTCGTGCTCCCCGCGTGCTGGCACGCGTGATTGCGCGCGACGCCGCGGACGCCCGCTCGCCTAGAACACCGCGACTTGCGCGGTCGCGCCGCCGAGCCACCAGGCCGCCTCGCTGAACGTGCTCAGGTAGCTCGCATAGAGCGTGCGCGTGCGCGCGAGCAGCAGCATGTCGATCGAGATCCTCGCGCGTGCCCTCGGGCGCGCGCCAGCTGTCGCGCCGCGGCGTCGTGCGAGGAAAGTGCAGCACCCGTTCCGCGCCGTAACGCGCCTCGAGGTCGCCGATCACCTCGTCGGCGTCGCTCACGACCAGGAAGCGGCTTCGCGCCGGCGCCGCGTCGAGCAGCCTCGCGAGCCGGCGCACGGCCGGCAAGTGGTACTTGCGGTAGCGGCGAGGGTCGTCGCGCCAAGTGCGGATCTGCACGCCGATCGTATCCGCGTCGAGCCGCGCGCCCCACTCCGCGGCGCGAGCCGCGATCTCGGGCTGCACCGCGATGCTGCGAAACAGCGGCACGTAGACGTCTCGAAAGTGCTGCGGGATTCGGCCGTACTCGAGATCGATGTGGCGCGCGTCGCGCTCGCGCGGAGCGCCGCGAGTGCTGCTTCGGGAACACCATGTAGCGGTAGCGGTCCGTGCGCCTGCCCGTGACGTTCCACCAGAGCCTTGCCGAGACCTCGGATCAGCGGATGCGCGCCCGCACCGACCGTCGCGAAACCGGCCGGCAAGAACGGCTCGTCCTCGGCCAGCACTGCGAGTCGCCAGGAACCGTACTCCGTTGCGCCGGCCGGGACGGCGGGCACGGCGCAGTCGTTCACGAACAGGTCGTCGAAGGTCGCCGGCATGTTCTTCGTCACGGCCCAGCGCACGTACGCGCGCTCGCCGAGCCGCATCGCCGACACCCACGACTTGATTCGATTGCCGAGACCCGCGGTCTCCGTCGAGACGACCAATGGCGCGCGCGAGATCGGATCCATCGAACGAGTGCTCCGCGAGTGCGCGGCATTCTACACGCCGGGCTACAATCGCGTGCATGGCGGCGACGAGCAAGAGAGCAAAATCCGACAAGGGCTTCGAGTGGGGCGCGCTGCGCTCGCTCGCGCCGCATTTGTGGCCGGCGAGCAATCCGGCAATTCGTGTCCGAGTCGTCGGCGCGCTCGCGCTACTGACGGCGGCCAAGCTCGCGACGGTCTACGTGCCGATCCTGTTCAAGCGGATGGTGGATCTCTTCTCCGACCCGCAGCATCTGCCGGTCGTGTTGCCGCTCGGGATGATCGTCGGCTACGGCGTGCTGCGGATCGCGGCGATCGCGTTCTCCGAGCTTCGCGACGCGGTGTTCGCGAAGGTCGCGCAGCGCGCGATTCGCACGGTCGCGCTGCGGACGTTTCGGCACCTGCACAGCCTGTCGTTGAGCTTCCACCTCGAGCGGCAGACGGGCGGTCTGTCGCGCGCGATCGAGCGCGGCACCACCGGCATCGACACGCTGCTCACGTTCATGCTGTTCAACATCGTGCCGACGCTGATCGAGATCGCGCTCGTCTGCGGGATCCTCTGGGCGTTCTTCGACTATACCTATGCGCTCGTAACGCTCGTCTGCGTGGTCGGCTACATCGCGCTACACGCTGCTCGTCACCGAGTGGCGGCTCAAAGTATCGCCGGCAGATGAACGAGACGGATCAAGAGGCGAGCACGCGCGCGATCGACAGCCTGCTGAACTACGAGACGGTCAAGTACTTCGGCAACGAGCAGTACGAGGCGGCGCGCTTCGATCAAGCGCTCGCGCGTTACGAGCGCGCGTCGGTCGCGAGCAAGAGCTCGCTGTCGCTGCTCAACATCGGCCAGGCCGCGATCATCGGCACCGGCCTTGCGATCCTGATGGCGATGGCGGGCCGCGGCGTGATCGCGAAGACGCTCACGGTCGGCGACTTCGTGCTCGTGAACACCTATCTGATCCAGCTCTATATCCCGCTGAATTTCCTGGGCTTCGTCTACCGCGAGATCAAGCAGGCGCTCACCGACATGGAGTCGATGTTCAACCTGCTCGACGTGAGCGCGGACGTAAAGGACCGGCCGAACGCGCTGCCGCTGCGCGACGGCCCCGGCGACGTCGCGTTCGAGCACGTGTCGTTCGCCTACGACCCGCGGCGCACAATTCTCGACGACGTGTCGTTCACCGTGCCGGCCGGCCACCGAGTCGCGATCGTCGGCGCGAGCGGCGCGGGCAAGTCGACGATCTCGCGGCTCCTGTTCCGCTTCTACGACGTCGGCCGCGGGCGCGTGACGATCGACGGCGAGGACATCCGCGACGCGACGCAGGCGAGCGTGCGCGCCGCGATCGGCATCGTTCCGCAGGACACCGTGCTCTTCAACGACACGATCTACTACAACATCGCCTACGGCCGCCCGGGCGCGTCGCCGGCCGAGATCGAGGAAGCCGCGCGACTCGCGCGAATCCACGACTTCATCATGGCGTCGCCGGACGGCTATCAGACGATGGTCGGCGAGCGCGGGCTGAAGCTCTCGGGCGGCGAGAAGCAGCGCGTCGCGATCGCGCGCACGATCCTCAAGCGCCCGCGAATATTGTTGTTCGACGAGGCGACGTCGGCGCTCGACACGCGCACCGAGCGCGAGATCCAGGCGTCGCTGCGCGAGGTGTCGCGCGGCCGCACGACGCTCGTGATCGCGCACCGCTTGTCGACGATCGTCGACGCCGAAGAGATCATCGTGCTCGCCGAGGGCCGGATCGCGGAGCGCGGCACGCACGCGGAGCTGCTGCGCCGCGACGGGCTCTATGCCGCGATGTGGCGGCGCCAGCAACACGACGGCGAGGCCGATGAGCCGGCCGACGCCCTCGACTTGCCGCTCGAGACCGTCTAAACCGCGAGCTCCGCGCGGAAATGGCGGACATTCCGCATTTCCGGCCGGCGCGTCGGCGCCTAAATCCGGAATGTCCCCATTCTCTTCGCGCGATCGGGCTAGCGCAGGAACGACGTGTGCTCGTGCAAATAGCGCCAGAGCGTGGCGAGCACGAGCGCGTGGTCGATCGTGCCGTCCAGCATCAGCTTCAGCAGATCGCGGGTCGGCACGAGCACGACCTCGGTCTCCTCGGCGCCGACGTTCTCGATCGGGCGCTCCTGCACGACGTCCGTCGCCAAGATAAGCATAGAGCCGGTTCGCAAATAGCGCGGGGTTCGGGTTCACGACGCCGAGCGAGATCGGATTGCGGGCGCGGTAGCCCGTCTCCTCGAGGCATTCGCGCAACGCGGCGTCCGCCGGATTCTCGCCGAGATCGACGAGGCCCGCGGGCATTTCGAGCGTGACCTTGCTCGCTCCGTGCCGATACTGGCGCACGAGCACCACATCGCCGTCTTTCGTGACCGGGACGATCTGGGCCCACGAGCCCGACTTGATCCGGTAGAACTTGTGCCGCGATACCGTCGACGGGCGATTCGGCGATCGAGCGCTCGACCGAGAACACGCGGCACTCCGCTACCGGCTCGCGCGCAATCTCGTCGCCAGTTCTTGACGGCCATGGTCAGGCGCCGCCGAGCTGGTAAAGCAGGAACGCGCCGCTGTAGCCCAAGACCGTCATATAGCTCCAGGCGAACAGCGGCCACCGCCAACTGTTCGTTTCGCGGCGGATCACCGCGAGCGTCGCCGCACACTGCAGGCACCACGCGTAGAACAGCAACAACCCGAGCACCATCGGCAGCGTGAACACCGGCCGGCCGTCAGGCCAAGTTGCGCTCTTGAGGCGCTCGCCGAGGCTTTGGTCGTCGGCGTCGTTGCCGACCGCGTAGATCGTGCCGAGCACCGCGACGACGACCTCGCGCGCCGGGAAGCCCGCGATCACGGCCGCCGACACGCGCCAGTCCCAGCCGAGCGGCGCGAACACGGGCTCGACGACTTGGCCCGCGCGGCCGAGCCAGCTCTGGGCGAGATGATCGGCTGCCGCCTGATGGTCGATGTCGGCAACCCGCTTATCGAGCGCTTCGCCCGACAAGCTCGTCTCCGCCGCCGCGCGCGCGTTGCTGCGCGCGGCATCGATCTCGGGCGAGCGCGGGAAATACGCGAGCGCCCAGACGACGACCGCGACGGAAAAGATCACGGTGCCGGCGCGCTGGAGGAACACCTTCGCGCGGTCCAGGAGCTTCATGGCGACCGTCTGGACGTTCGGCATGCGGAACTCGGGCAGCGCGAGAATGAAAGTGGGCTTCTCGCCGCGCAAGAGCGAGAAGCGCAGCAGCAGCGCCGTGCCCACTCCGCCGAGAATGCCGATGACGTAGAGCCCGAACAGGACGAGGCCTTGCAGGTTCAAGAAGCCGATCGTGCGCGCCGGCACGAATGCGGCGATCAGCAACGCGTAGACCGGGAGGCGCGCGGAGCAAGTCATGAACGGCGCGGCGATGATCGTTGCGATCCGGTCGCGTCGATTCGGGATCACGCGCGTCGCCATGATCGCCGGCACCGCGCACGCGAAGCTCGACAAGAGCGGGATCACGGATTGGCCCGAGAGGCCAACCGAGCGCATCGCGCGATCGACGAGGAACGCGGCTCGAGCGAGATAGCCCGTGTCCTCCATCAGGATGATGAACAGGAACAGGATCAGGATCTGCGGCAGGAACACGACCACGCTGCCGACGCCCCCAATCGCGCCGTCGACCACGAAGCTCGACACGGCGCCCGGCGGCAGCAGCGTGCCGACCCAGCGGCCGAGGCCGCTCGCGCCCGCGTCGATGAGATCCATGAACGGTTTCGCCCAGGCGAACACGGCCTGGAACACCACGGCCATCGCGAGCACGAACATCGCCGTCGAGGGCCACGGCCTGTTGAGCCAGTCGACGAGCGCGGCACCGCGGCTCGCGACCCGCGAACCGGGCGACTCGACTTCGCGCAGCGTCTCGTTCACCCAGCGGTAGCGCTGCCGAGCCTCGACCGCGAGCGGCGGTTCGGAGCCAAACAGCGCCGTGCGCGCGGGCCCGAGCTCGGCGAGCCGGCGCGAATCGACGACCGTCGTCGCGTTCGGGTCGACCAAGAGCCGCTCGACCTCGACCGGATGCACCGCGACGCCCTGCGCGCCCCACTCCTTCGCGAACGATTCGGCCGCGCGGCGCAGCTCCGGCCAATGCGGCTTGAGCTTCGGTGGCGCGGCCGCGAGCACGCGCGCGAGCGCGTCCTTGAGCTCCGCGAAGCCTCGGCCCGTCGTCGCGACGACCGGATACACGTGCACGCCGCCGAGGCACTCCCCTAGCGCAACGTAGTCGATCTTGAGCCCCTCGCGCTGGGCCGCGTCCGCCATCGTGAGCGCGACGATCATCGGCCGGCCGAGCTCCACGAGCTGCTGGAGCAGATACAGGCCCTGATAGAGGCGCGTCGAATCGATCACCGCGAGAATCGCGTCGGGGAGTGGCGTGCCCAGGACACGGCCGAACAGCACGTCGACCGCGATTCGCTCGTCGGCGGAGTTCGGACTCAGCGAGTACGTGCCGGGCAAATCGATCAAATCGAGCGTCGCCCCGTTGACGACGGTCCGCCCGACATGACGCTCGACCGTGACGCCCGGGTAGTTCGCGGTGCGCTGATGCAGGCCCGTCAGGCGATTGAAGACGGAGCTCTTGCCGGCGTTCGGATTTCCGACGACCGCGATCGTGCCCGCGGCGCGGCGGTGCACCGCGATCGTCTCGACCCTGACCGCCGTTTCAGCGCGCGCGGCCATGGGCTTCGACCGGCGCGACGCGGAAGTGCTGCGCGACCTCGCGGCGCAGCGAGATCGCGGCGCCCCGGATGCGGAACTCAAGCGGGTCGCCGCCGAGCGAGCGGCGCAGGAAGCTGAGCTCCGCTCCTTCGACTAGACCGAGCACCATGAGCCGTTGGACAGCGGGATCGGCGGTTTCGATCGACTCGATCCGCACGCGGTCGCCGGGCTTGAGGTCCGAGAGCGTCAACGCGCCTCCCGACAAATAAGAATGATTCGCGATTATAGACTATTGAAACGGATGGCGCCGAATGATGACCGCGTCGCGCGCCGGTCCCGTCGAGATCACGTCGATCGGCCACGCCGGATAGCTGCTCGATCCGGCCGAGGTACGCCTTGGCTTCGGGCGGCAGCTGCTCGTAGGAAGTCGCACCGAGCGTGGGTAGCGTCCAGCCCGCATGACTCTCGTAGATCGGCTCGCATTCACCATAACGGTCGATCAAGAGCGGCGGCGTATCGAGCTCCCGGCCATCGAGCCGGTAGCCGACGCAGATCTTGATCTCGGGCAGGCCGTCGAGCACGTCGAGCTTGGTCACGCAGAGACCGGTGAGGCTGTTCGTGAACGCCGCGCGGCGAACGAGCACCGCGTCGAACCAGCCGCAACGCCGCGCGCGCCCCGTCGTCGCGCCGAACTCGGCGCCCACCTTGCCGAGGTGCTTGCCGACGTCGTCGGTGAGCTCGGTCGGGAACGGGCCCGCACCGACGCGAGTGGTGTACGCCTTCACGATGCCGAGCACATAGTCGACGCTGCCCGGGCCGACGCCGGTTCCGGTCGCGGCACCACCGACGGTCGTGTTGGACGACGTGACGAACGGATACGTGCCGAGATCGATGTCGAGCATCGCGCCCTGCGCGCCCTCGAACAGCACGCTGTGCCCCTCGGCCTGCAGCTTGCGGAGCGTCTCGGTGACGTCGACGACGAGCGGCTTCACGCGCTCGCCGCACTGGAGCAGATTGTCGAGCTCGCGCTGCGGATCGACCGGCGCGACGGAGTAGTAGCGCTCGAGCAGGAAGTTGTGAAGATCGAGCAGGCGCTCGAGCTTGCCCTTGAGCACGTCGGGCATGAACAGGTCCGAGATCCGGATCGCGCGCCGCGCGATCTTGTCCTCGTACGCGGGGCCGATGCCGCGGCCGGTCGTGCCGATCGCGGCGGCTCCACTCTTGCGCTCGCGCGCCTTGTCGAGCAATCCGTGCGAGCTCAGGATCACTGGACACGCCGGCGACACGCGCAACCGGTCCGCGACCGGGACGCCGCGCGCGATCAGCTCGTCCATCTCTTGAAGCAGCGCATCGAGCGAGACGACGACGCCGTTGCCGATCAGGCAGATCACGTCGTCGCGAAGAATGCCCGACGGGATCAGGTGCAACACGGTCTTGCGATCGCCGATCACGAGCGTGTGGCCCGCATTGTGTCCGCCTTGGAAGCGCACGACCGCGTGCGCCCGCTCGGCGAGCACGTCGACGACGGCGCCTTTGCCCTCGTCGCCCCATTGCGTTCCGATTACGACGACAGTCCGACCCACATCAGCCTCGAATGGCGACCAACAGCAACAGCCCGACGATCACGACGGCGAGCCCAAAAGCGCGCAGGTGCGAGTCCTCGAGACGCGCGACGGTCGAGAGCCCGCGACGCCATGCCTGCGGCGCGATGAACGGCAGCAGCCCCTCGATCACGAGATAGAACGCGAAGCCCGCAAGAAGATCCGCCCAGGCCAAAGCCTTAAGCCCCCCAAGGTTCCATTGGTTTACTGTCCTGGAATCAGCGCGCGGTAGCGCCGGTCTGCTTCTGCAAGAACTGGAAGAAATCGCTGTCAGGTTTCAAGACGAGCACATCTTGATCACGTCCGATCGAGTTCCGATAGGCCTGCAAGCTCCGATAGAACGCGTAGAAGTCGCGATCCTTCGAATACGCAGCCGCATAGATCTCCGCCGCACGGGCGTCGCCGGCGCCGCGTACTCGCTCCGCGTCGCGATAGGCTTCCGACAGGATTACCGTCCTCTGCCGATCCGCATCCGCCTTGATCCTCGCGACCTGCTCGTCGGCCTCGGCACGCAACTGCGTCGCCACGGCCTCGCGCTCCCTTTTCATCCGCTCGAAAACGCCGGTGTCATCCGCCATACCGATACGCTTGATGCGCACGTCGACGATCTGGATGCCGAAATCCGGCGCACGCGCGCGCACGGCGGTCATCGTGTCGGCGAGCAGATCGGCCGGCGCGGCCGAGACCACCTCGGGGACCGTGCGGCGGCCGATCGCGGCCTGCAGCCCGTCGCTCACGATCTCCGACAGGCTCTGTATCGCGTTCTCCTCGGCTCCTCCGTTCACCGAACGGTAGTACTGCGCGGGGTCGTCGATGCGCCACACGATCAAGTATTCGACCACGAGACTCTTTCGGTCCGCCGTGAGCACTTTGTCGTCGCGGCGCTCCTTCGACTGGATCGTCTTCGTGTAGCGCACGACGTCGTCCGCGAACGGAATCTTGAAGTGCAGGCCGGGCTCGACGCTCGCGTTCACGATCTTGTCGAACTGCAGCTCGACGACGTGCTCGCGCTCGTCAACGGCGAATACGGACATTCGCAGGAAAACCGCCACGATCACTGCGGCGACCAAGACGATGTTGACGCGCATGCTCATGTCGCTTGCCGTTCAGCGGCTTTCGCGCTCGCGCGTGCTACGCGGAGGCCCGACGGTGCTGTTCGGCGGGACAGGCGGCACGGCGGGCGCGTCGGCGCCCGGCGCGGCGGGCCGCTTCTGCATGAGCTGGTCGAGCGGCAGATAGAGCACGTTGTTGCCGTTGCCGGTGTCGATGAGCACCTTCGTCGAGCTCGAAAGCACAGCCTCGAGCGTCTCGATGTAGAGCCGCTCGCGCGTGACGGCCGGAGCGCGGGCGTATTGCGCGAGGATCTGCTCGAAGTGGTCCGACTCGCCTTCCGCTTTAGCGACGGCCTCGGCGCGATACGCCTCCGCGTCCTGGCGGCGTTTTTCGGCCTCGCCGCGCGCCTTCGGCAGGATGTCGTTCGCGTACGCCTGAGCGTCGAGGATCTTCCGCTCCTTCTCGTCGCTCGCCTTCGCGGCGTCCTGCACGGCGTCGTCCACTTGCTGAGGGAGGGCGGCGTCCTTGACGTTGACCTCGCTCACCGTCAGGCCAGCGCCGTAAGAATCGAGCGCCGATTGAATCGAGTCTTGCATCTCGCGGGCGACTTGCGCGCGGCCGTCATGCAGCACGAAATCGAGCGTGTTGCGGCCCACGACCTCGCGCAACGCGCTCGAAGCGACGGACGTGAGCATCGTCTTCGGGTCGCGCACGTTGAACAGGAACTCCTTCGCGTCGGTGCGCTTGAACTGCACGACGATCTCGACGTCGACGATGTTCTCATCGCGTGTCAGCAGGTTCGCGCGGTACGGGACGCTCTCGGGCGCTGCCACGTTGACCTTCTCGACGGACTCGATCGGCCAAGGCAGATGCCACTGCTGGCCGGGTTGCGCGACTCTCTGGAAGGCGCCGAAGCGAAGCACGAGTCCACGCTCGCCCTCCTCGACTCGATAGAGTCCCGTGGCGAACCAGACGAGCGCGAGCACGATGATCGCGCCGATCACGAGATGCGTGTTCAGAGCCGGGTCGCCGCCCTGGCTCGTGCCCCTACGACCGCCGCGAAAAAGCGCGACCAGCCTGCGCTGCAGGTCGCGGACGAGGGCGTCGAGGTCCGCCGGACCCTTGCCCTTGTCGGATCGCCACGGATTGCCCTTTTCGCCGTCGTCCCAGGCCATTGCTCACTGCACTTTTTCGCGGATGGAGTCGGCTGCTAAACCTAGGCTCACCCGCAATTCCTGCCAACGTCGAGCCGTCAATTCCACTTCCAGAGTCGACACGCCGTGCGCGTCCACCGTCTCGCTGCGCACCGCGTGCCAATCGAACAGTTTCGCGCGCAAGCGGCTCTGTTCCGGACCGAGCGTGAGCCGCGCGATCCGCCGAGTGCCGGCGAGCCGGCCGCGAATCGCATCGCGCAACGCCGCTATGCCCGTACCGGCGATGGCCGAGACGCACACTTTACCCTGCTCGGAAACGTCGGGCTCGGGCGTGAAATCCGCGGGCGCTTTGTCGGCTTTATTGTACACGCGTAAGGTAGGCACCTCCGCGGCGCCGATGTCCGCGAGCACCGTTTCCACTTGCCGGCGGCGATCGTCGTGGTGCGGATCGCTCGCATCGATCACGTGCAGCAGCAGATCGGCCTCGCGCGTCTCGGTCAAAGTGGCCTTGAACGCGGCGATCAGCTCGTGAGGCAGGTCGCGTACGAACCCCACGGTGTCGACCAGCAGCGCCTCGACGCCGCGCTCCAAAGAGAGCTTCCGTATCGTCGGGTCGAGTGTCGCGAACAGTTGGTCACGAGCGACGAGCTCGGCTCCTGACAGCGTGTTGAACAGCGTGGTCTTGCCGGCGTTCGTGTAGCCGACGAGAGCTACGGTCGGCACTTCCGCACGCGCCCTTTCCTTGCGGCTCACCTCGCGCTGCCTCTCGACCTTGGCGAGACGCTCGCGCAGGTGCCTGATCCTGCGGCTCACGAGCCGGCGGTCGGTCTCGAGCTGCGTCTCGCCCGGACCGCGCAGGCCGATGCCGCCCTTCTGGCGCTCGAGGTGAGTCCAGCCGCGCACGAGTCGCGAGGCGAGATGCTCGTGCTGCGCGAGCTCCACCTGGAGCTTGCCTTCGAATGTCGCGGCACGCTGCGCGAAGATATCGAGGATCAGCCCGTTACGGTCGAGCACGCGCGTTTTGAGAGTGATCTCGAGGTTGCGCTCCTGGCCGGCCTTGAGCGGCTGATTGACGAGAATCAGCTCGGCGTGGGTCGCGCGCGCGCGGTCCGCGACCTCCTCGACCTTGCCGCTGCCGATGAAGTACTTCGGATCGGGGCGGTCCCGACGAGCCTGAACCTCGGCAACGACCTCCGCGCCGGCGGATTCCGCGAGTGCGCGAAACTCCTCGGTCTCGTCTTCGTGACAGGGACGGCTCAGGCCGACATGGAGCAGTAGCGCGCGTTCGCCACTGCGCGGACGATCAAGCAACCTCGCCTCCGTGCGCCCGAGAGCCCGAGCTACTCTTCAGCTTCATCCTCATCCATCGACGGTACCCGGACGTTGCGCGCCGGGACCACGGTCGAGATGGCGTGCTTATAGACCATCTGACTTACGCTGTTGCGCAGCAAGACGACAAATTGATCGAACGAATCGATTTGGCCTTGCAGCTTGATGCCGTTCACCAGGTAGATCGAAACGGGTACTTTTTCTTTGCGCAAAGCATTCAGAAACGGGTCCTGAAGCGATTGACCTTTGGCCATGGACAGTCTCCTTCTTTCTTATTGTTAGGGCGCCGAGATCAGGTCGACACTATCGCCTGAGGCCCTAGAAGGGCTTCTCGAAACCTCTCTCACTCCGACATGGGTCTCATCGCGAGACCGGTCATTCCCACGGCTGGTAATGCTAACACAGCCAACGGTCTTTCAGACCCCGCGCGCCGAGAAACGCTCGACTCGCGCGAGAAAACGTTGAGCTAAGCCCGGGCGCCTCCGCAGGCCACCGTTCGCTCACGCGGTCGCCGCGCAACCAAGTGAGCTGGCGCTTCGCGAGCTGACGCGTCGCGACGATCGCCCGGCGCCTCGCCTCCTGCCAATCGTAGGCGCCCTCGAGATGGCCCCAGATCTGCCGATAACCGACCGCGCGCATCGCCGGCAAGTCTTTGCTTAGATCGCCGCGCGCACGAAGGTTCTGCACTTCCGCGACAAACCCCGCCTCGACCATCGCCTCGAAGCGCCGCTCGATGCGGCTCGCGAGCGCGGCGCGATCCTCCGGCACGAGAGCGATGGTTGCGATTTCGAGCCCGCCGTCTGCCGCGGCGGAGCCCTGCAGCTCGGACAGCGGGCGGCCGGTCAGCGCGTGCACCTCGAGCGCGCGCTGGATTCGCTGCCGATCCGTCGGCGCGATTCGCGCCGCCGCGGCAGGGTCGACGCTCGAGAGGCGCGCGTGCATCGCGGGCCAGCCGAGCTGCCGCGCCTGCGCGTCGAGCTCGGTGCGCAAGGCCGCGTCGGCGCGCGGCAGGCTCGCGAGGCCCTCGCGCAGCGCGCGCAGATACAGCAACGTGCCGCCGACGAGCAGCGGCAGCCGCCCGCGAGCAGCGATGTCGCGCACGGCCGCGGTCGCGTCGCGGGCGAAACGTCCCGCGGAGTAAGCGTCGGTCGGTTCCACGACGTCGATCAGGTGGTGCGGCACCCGCGCGCGTACCGCTGCAGACGGCTTCGCCGTGCCGATGTCGAGCCCGCGATAGACCATGGCCGAATCCATGCTCACGATCTCGAGCGGCACGCGCTCGGCGAGCTCGAGCGCGAGCTCCGTCTTCCCGCACGCAGTCGGGCCCGTGAGACACACGCAACGCGGCGCGGACTTGGTCCCAGTCACTGGCCGCGCAAGAACAACCGGTCGAGGTCCCCGAGCGTCACCTGCGTCCAGGTCGGGCGGCCGTGATTGCAGGCTTCGCTGCGCTCGGTGCGTTCCATCTCGCGCAGCAGCGCGTTCATCTCGTCGACCGTGAGCCGCCGGTTCGCGCGCACCGCGGCATGGCAGGCCATCGTCGCGAGCAGCTCGTTCACGGCGGCTTCGATTCGCGCCGCGCCCTTGCCCGCCGCAAGATCGCTGAGCAAGTCGCGAACCAACGGCTCGACGTCGCCGCCTTCGAGCAGCAGCGGAATCGCGGCCACGGAAATCGTCGCCGGCCCTCGGCGCACGAGCACGAAGCCGAGGGACTCGAGCTCTGCCGCGAACTCCTCGACCAGATCGGCCTCTGCGGCGCCCACGGCGATCGACACCGGCACGAGCAGCGGTTGCGACTTCAAGCTATGCGTCTCGAGGTCTCGCTTGAGACGCTCGTAGGTGATCCGCTCATGCGCCGCGTGCATGTCGACGACGATCAGGCCGTCGCGATTCGCGGCGAGCACGTAGACGCCCGCGAGCTGCGCGAGCGCGAAGCCGAGCGGCGGGACGTCGCCGCCCGCCGATGCTTCCGGCGCGGCCGTTCGCGCGTGGAGTCGTTGATAGAGCGACGCGTGCTCGCGCACCTCGCTCGCCGGCAGCTCGAGCCGCGCTTGCGCCGATGCCTGCAGCGCGGGCCGGGCGCTCGCCGCGAATGCCGCGCCCGGCACGGGCGGTGGCGCGTCGCGCTCGCCTGAAGACAGCGTGCTCGCGAGCGCGGACTCTACGGTGCGGTAGACGAAGTCGTGCACGAGGCTCGAGTCGCGGAAGCGGATCTCGAGCTTGGCCGGATGCGCGTTCGCATCGACGCGGCGCGGATCGAGCTCGAGAAACAGCACGAACGCCGGGTGCCGCGCTTGGAACAACACGTCTTGGTAACCGAGCCGCACCGCGTGACGCAGCAGCTTGTCGCGCACGACGCGCCCGTTCACGAACGTGTACTGCATGTCGGCCTGCACTCCGCGAGAACGCGGGCGCCGCGAGCCAGCCCCAGAGACGGAGCCCTTCGATCGCGCGCGACACGTAGCGCGCGCTGCCGAGAAACTCCGCGCCACAGAGGGCTTCGATCCTCGCTTCCTGCGCCGCGCGATCAGGCGCGACCGCCAGCCTCCACGCCGTCCGCTCGTTGTTCGTGAAATCGAGCTGCACGTCGAAACGGGCGAGCGCGAGGTTGCGCAGCGTCGCCTCGACGTGACCGGCTTCGGTCTTGTCCGAGCGCTGGAACTTGCGCCGCGCGGGCGTGTTGTAGAAGAGGTCTCGAACCTCGATCGTCGTGCCGAACGCGTGCGGGGCCGGCTTCCTGTCGCCGATCTCCCCGCCCTCGCACGTGACGCTCCAACCGTGCTCGGCGCCCGCAACCCGCGACATGATCCGCATCCGCGCGACCGAGCCGATGCTCGGCAGCGCCTCGCCCCGGAACCCAAGCGTCGCGAGCTTCTCGAGGTCGTCGAGGCTCGCGATCTTGCTCGTCGCGTGGCGCGACAATGCGAGCGCGAGCTCGTCCGCCGCGATCCCGACGCCGTCGTCGGTCACGCGAATCAAGCGCGATCCGCCGCCCGCGATCTCGACGCCGATCGAGCGCGCGCCCGCGTCGAGCGAATTCTCGACGAGCTCCTTCACGACCGACGCGGGCCTCTCGACGACCTCGCCCGCGGCGATTTGATCGATCAGCTGCGACGGCAGAACTTGGATGGCCACCGATGCGCCCTTGCGAAATCCGTTGCGGAGCGCTCGGGCCCGAGCGCCGAAAGGCGCGAGTGTACAGGAGTGCGGCTCGGCGGCGCGGGACGCCGCGCGGCCTCAACCGGACGGGATCGTGAGCACCTGGCCGACGTAAACGGAGTCGGTCTTCAAACTGTTCGACCGCCGCAAGGTCGCGGTGCTGATGCGGTAGCGCTCGGCGATCTCCGATAGAGTCTCGCCGCGCGCGACATGATGCAGCGTCGGCGGCGAAGGCTCGCGTGTGCGCGAAATAGCTGCCTTGCGGCGGGTTCGCGGTGAAATAGTCGACGATGCCTTCACGCAACGCGCGCGCGAGCGAGGCCTGATACTGCGGGTTGCGCAGCGACGCCTCCTCGCGAGGATTGGAGATGTAGGCCGTCTCGACGAGCACCGACGGAATATCGGGCGACTTCAGCACGAGAAACGGCGCCTGTTGAACCTGCATGCGCCGCATCGGGGTGACGGCCGACATCTTCTTGATGAGCCGTTGGCCAGCCGCCGTGCTCGCGCTCAGCGCCGCGTTCTGGGAGAGATCGAGCAGCACGCGCGCGAGCGTCTGGTCGGTATCGGCGAGCGATACTCCTCCGATCAGGTCGGACGCGTTCTCGCGCCGCGCGAGCAGCAGCGCCGCCTCGTCGGTTGCGCCCTTCTCGTTCAGGACGTAGACCGTCGCGCCGGTCGCGGTCGAGTCGCGATAGGAGTCGGCGTGGATCGACATGAAGAAATCCGCCTGCGCCGCGTGCGCGATCTCGATGCGCTTGCGCAGCGGGACGAAGTAGTCGCCGCCGCGCACGAGCACCGCGTGCATCCCGGGCTGCGCGTCGAGCTCCTCTGCGACTCGGCGCGCGATCGCGACCACGACGTCCTTCTCGTGGGTACCATTGCGGCCGCTCGCGCCCGGATCGTCGCCGCCGTGGCCCGCGTCGATCGCAACGACGACGTCGCGGCCGCCCTCCGACACCGGCGGCGCTCGCCGCAGCGACCGGCGTGTCGTCGCCCTGAAAGAGGTCGACCACGAGGCGATTGCCGTACTGCTCGTTCGGCGCGAGCAGGAACGTCTTGGGTCTAGCGGCCTTGGTGAGCTCGAGCACGACGCGCAGATCGCCGCCGCTGCGGCCGCCGGTGCGGACGGCGGCGACGACGCCTTTCGGCTCCGGCAGCGACAGCGGCCCGGCCGCCTTCGTGTCGGGCAGGTCGATCACGACGCGGGCGGGATCGGCAAGCGTAAAGACGCGGTGCTCGACGGGGGCCGTGAGCTCGAAGACGACGCGCGTGGAGTCGGGTCCGGACCAGACCCGGACGTTCTTGACGGTCGCGGCGAAGCTGTAGGGGGTCGCCCCGAGCAGCAGCGCGCCGCACAAGGCCTGGATCGCCCTCGCCGACTTCACCCCCGGAGCCTCCCAATGCTTGTTCTGAGCTTATGTTTACAATTCGCGGGCCCGTTTTCAATCGCTTTCGTATATGAAAGAGGCCATTAGAGAGCTTAGTTAAGGCGCTCCTCGCGACTATTTCGCAAGGCCGCGATTCCGGCCTCGGTTCCGGACCGAAGCGTGAGCCGGCGCGTGCCGGGCTCCCCCTCTTCGAGCGTGAGCAGGAGGTCGCAACGCCGAGCCAATCCGGGCGCGCGGTCCGGCCACTCGATCAGCACCCAGGTCGCGGCCGTCTCGAGCCAATCCCTCAAGCCGAGATTCTCGAGCTCGGTCTCACTCGCGAGCCGATAGAGATCGAGATGCACGATCACGAGCTCGCCGATCGCGTACTGCTCGAGCAGCGTGTACGTCGGCGACGGCACGCGCGCCTCGTAACCGAGACCGCGCAGCAGCGCTCGGACAAAGGTCGTCTTGCCGGCGCCGAGCTCGCCACGTAGGCCGATCAAGCAGCGGCCAGCATTTCGCGGCCGCGAGGCGGCGCCCGGCTTCACCAGCGAAATCAACTAGCTCCGACTCGGAGCCAAAGTCGAACTACGAGCCCGGATTCGCCCATCGGCGCAGGTACGGCATGAGGTCGGCCGCGAGCGTGCCGCGCTGCCCGGCGACCGCCGCGTCGTCGCCGGCCAGCGCGTGCAGCAGCACGCCCGTCCGCGCGCTCTGCGCCGCGTCGCGCGTCTGGACCAGCAATCCGCCGATCACGCCGGACAGCACGTCGCCCATGCCTGCCGCTCGCCATTCCGGGGTTACCGCGATCGCAGACGGCGGGCGGCCCGCTGCCCGTCGCGACGAGCGTATTCGCGCCCTTGAGGACCGCGACCGCGGCGTAGCGAGACGCGAGCGAGCGCACCGACGCGAGCCGGTCGTGTTCGATTTCCTGCACCGAGCTTCCGAGCAAGCGCGCGGCCTCGCCCGGATGCGGCGTGATCACCCAGTGGCCACGCGCGACCGGCCTCGCCGCGACCAAGTTCAGCGCGTCCGCGTCGGCGACCAGCGGCAGTCCGCTGTCGAGGACTCGCTCGAGGCCAGCGCGAGCCCAATCGGAGCGGCCCAAGCCGGGTCCGACGACCGCCGCGTCCGCGAGGCCGATCAGCTCGTCGAGCTCGGAGGCGGCGTCGATTGCGTGCACGATCGCCTCGGGACGCCCGGCGCGCACGGCGGCCGCGCTGTCGCGATGCGTCGCGACGTAGACGAGCCCCGCGCCCACGCGTAGCGCTGCCTCGGACGCGAGCCGGATCGCGCCCGACATCCCCGGACCTCCGCCGAGCACGAGCAGCCGGCCACTCGAGCCTTTGTGCGCCGACCGCGGCCGCGGCGGCAACGCGTGCGCGAGCTGCGATACCTCGAGCCGCGTCAACGCCGGATCGAGCCCCCGGGCCAGATCGGCCGGCACTTCGAGGTCGGCGAGCTCGATGTCGCCGGTATAGTCGCAGGCGCGGCCGAGATAGAGCCCTTGCTTCAGCGCGATGAACGTGACGGTCGCGGCCGCCCGGATCGCGTCGCCGAGCGGCCAACCGGTGTCGGCATGCAGGCCGCTCGGGACGTCGAGCGCGAGGATCGGCGCGCCGCTCGAGTTCGCCGCGGTCACGGCCGCGGCGAAGTCCCCCGTGAGCGGACGGTCGGCGCCGATGCCGAGCAGCGCGTCGACGATGATCGGCCGACCGGCGCCCATCGATTTCTCGAGACCCGCGAACCGCTCGATCTCGACGCCGGCCGCGATGCACTCCTCGAGCGCGCGCTTCGCGTCGCCCTCGAGACGATCGGGCGGCGAGACGGCGAGGACGCGCACGTCGAGCCCCGCGGCCTTCGCGAGCCGCGCGAGCACGAGGCCGTCGCCGGCGTTGTTGCCCGCGCCCGGCGAGCACGACGATTGCGCGCGCGTCCGGCCAGCGCCGGCGCAGCACCGCGAGCGCGGCGGCCCCGGCGCGCGACATCAGCTCGAAGCTCGGCATCCCGAGCTCCGCGCTCGCGCGCCGGTCGAGCTCGCGCAGTTGGGTGGCGCTGTAGATCGCGGTCGGCCGTTCGTCGGGGCTGCGCATGGGCGCGATTATACTGGCCCGACCACTGAGCTCTGCGCGACGACGTGACCCCCCAAGACGAACGGACTCTCGCCCGACTCGCGGCCGAAGTGAAAGAGCTCGGCCGTTCGCTCGGCTTCGCGAAAATCGGGGTCAGCGGCGTCGACCTCGCCGCCGACGAGCGCCGGCTCGACGAATGGCTCGCCGCGGGGCGCCATGGCGCGATGGAATACATGCGCCGACACGGCAGCAAGCGCACGCACCCGGCGGAGCTCGTCGACGGCACCTTGCGCGTGATCTCCGCGCGCATGGACTACTGGCCGCGAGGGTCGCGCGACGCGCGCGGCGTGCTCGCGGACTCTCGGCGCGGCTACGTCGCGCGCTATGCGCTCGGCCGCGACTATCACAAGGTGCTGCGCACGCGGCTCGCTCGCCTCGCGCGCGCTATCGAGGAGCGCGCGGGCGCGAGCGGGTTTCGCGCATTCGTCGACAGCGCGCCGGTGCTCGAGAAAGCGCTCGCGCGCAACGCGGGCTTGGGCTGGATCGGCAAGCACACGAATCTGATCGATCGTGACGCGGGGTCGTGGTTCGTGCTCGGCGAGCTCTACACGAGCTTGCCCCTGCCGGTCGACTCGCCGGTCGGCGATCACTGCGGGTCTTGCACCGCGTGCCTCGACGTCTGCCCTACGCGGGCCATCGTCGCGCCCTATCAGCTCGACGCGCGACGCTGCATTTCCTACCTCACGATCGAGCAGCGCGGCGCGATCCCGGTCGAGCTCCGCGCCGCGATCGGCAATCGGATTTTCGGCTGCGACGATTGCCAGCTTTTCTGCCCGTGGAACAAGTTCGCTCGGCCGACCGAGGTCGAAGATTTCTCGGTGCGCCACGAGCTCGACGGCGCCGAGCTCGTGCGGCTGTTCGCATGGAGCGAGCCCGAGTGGCGCGAGCGGACCGAGGGCAGCGCGCTGCGCCGCGCGGGCTACGAAGGCTGGCTGCGCAACATCGCCGTCGCGCTCGGCAACGCGGCGACCGACGCCACGGTCGTCGGCGCTCTGCGGACGCGCAGCGAGCACCCGTCCGCGCTCGTGCGCGAGCACGTCCACTGGGCGCTCGGCCGTCACGCGGAGTCGCGGGCGAGCATCGTTTGATTCTTGAGCTGCTATTTCCAAGGAGCCGTTGATGTTCAAAGCGCGCGCTCATCGTCTCCTCGTGCCGTTCAAAGGCAAGTTCCGGATCTCCGACTGCCCGACGAAGCCCGATAAGGACGACAAGGATTGGGACTCGAAGCTCGCCAAGGCGGCCGTCGAGGTCGGCGAATGGCAGCAGAAGCTGTACTCGCGCGGCAGCCAGGCGATGCTGATCATCCTGCAAGCGCTCGACGCGGCCGGCAAAGACGGGACGATCCGTCACGTCTTTACGCACATCAATCCGTGCGGACTTCACGTCGCGTCGTTCAAGCAGCCGTCCGCAGTCGAGGTCACGCACGACTTCCTGTGGCGCACCGCGCCTCACTTGCCGGCGCGCGGGACCGTCGCCGTGTTCAATCGCAGCTACTACGAAGAAGTGCTCGTCGTACGCGTGCATCCGAAGTTCTTGGGGCCGCAACGGCTGCCCGACAAACCCCCGAAGCTCTTTTGGAAGGAACGCTTTCGCGCAATCGTCGAGCACGAGCGCCATCTCGCCGAGGAAGGCACGATCGTGCTGAAGTTCTGGCTCAACATCTCGAAAGACGAGCAGCGCAAGCGCTTGCTCGAGCGCATCGACGATCCGAGCAAGCACTGGAAATTCAACGCGGGCGATCTGGACGAGCGCGCGCTCTGGGACGACTACATGGACGCCTACCGGGATTGCCTAGAGGCCACGTCGCGGCCCTGGGCGCCCTGGTACGCGATCCCGGGCGACCACAAACCGTTCGCTCGCTGGCAAGTAGCCAAGCTGATCAACGATACCTTCGAGCGGCTCGACCTCGAGTTCCCGAAGGCGACGGCCGCGGCTCTCGCGGGGATCAAGAAGGCGCGCGAGCGGCTGCTTTCCGAGTAGACTGTCCGTTACTGCTAACTGCGTCACTCCGGGCATTTCCCGGCCCTGGCTAAGATCCCCCCGTCTTCTTATCGAGTCCGAATTTCCGCCGATGAGCAGCTCCACCCTCGCGTCCCTTGGCCACGCCAGCGATTCCGACTTCACCCGTTCGTTGCTCGAGAGTATTGGGCTGTTTCGCGGCGTCGACCCCGAGACGATCGCCGATCTCTTGCCGCGTTGCGGGCGGATCGACGTCGCGGAAGGGGACGTGCTGCTGTCGCCGGATCGCACCAACCACTGCGTCTACGTCGTGCTGAGCGGCAGGCTCAGCGTGCAACTCGGCTCGCTGCACGCGCCGAAGATCGCGGATCTCGCTGCCGGCTCGTGCGCCGGCGAGATGTCCCTGATCGAGGACAAGGATCCGTCGGCGTTCGTCGTCGCGGTCGAGGACTCGCACCTGATGGTGATCAGCCATCACCTCTTGTGGCAGCTCGTCGACCGCTCGCACACGTTCTCGAAGAACCTGCTCGTCGTGCTCTCCGAACGCGTGCGCTCGGACAACGAATTCATCGCAAGCAGCCTCGGCGTTCTGCGTCAAGCGCAGTACAACGCATTGACCGACGGCCTCACGGGGCTCGGCAATCGGCACTGGATGAAGGACATGTTCGAGCGCGAGGTCACGCGCGCGTGCGCGAGCGGTCAGTCTCTGTGCCTCATGATGATCGACATCGACCACTTCAAGACTTTCAACGACCAGTACGGCCACATCGCCGGCGACCGCGTGCTCGCGGCCGTCAGCGAAGCGCTGCGGGGGTACCTGCGGCCGACCGATCTCATCGCACGCTTCGGCGGCGACGAATTCGCGGTGCTCCTACCCGGTATCGGGCTCGACCAGGCGCAGCACACCGCGGAGCGCTTGCGTCAACACGTCGCGAGCTTGTCGCCGCCGAGCCTGTCGACGGCGATCACGATCTCGATCGGCGTAAGCGCGAATCGAGCCGACGACGACGTCGCGACTCTCGTCACGCGCGCCGACAGCGCGATGTACGATGCAAAGGACAAGGGCCGCAACTGCGTCGCGGTGCTCGAAGCGTCAGACTCGGACGTTATCGATTAAGCGAGCGCGGCCGAGCCACCCCGCACCGAGCACGACAAGGTCTTCCACCCGATCGCTCGCGCTCGGCCTCGCTAGATCGGCCGCGCGGCGCACTTCGACGTAGTCGGGCTTGAACCCGGCGTGCGCGAGCTCGTCGACGGCCCGCCGCTCGAGATCGGCAAACCCCTTCTCTCCCGCGCGCACGGCCGCGCCCACCCGCTCGAGCGCCGTGTGGAGCGCGGGGGCCTGGCGGCGCTGCGCAGCGTCGAGGTAACGGTTTCGAGAGCTCAGCGCCAAACCGTCCGGCTCGCGCAGAGTCGCGCCGACGCGCACGGCGACGGGCAGGCGCAAGTCCTCGATCATGACTTTCAGCAGCGTGACCTGCTGATAGTCCTTCTGCCCGAGCACGAGCACGTCGGGCGTCACGATGTTCAGCAGCCGGCAAACGACCGACGCAACCCCGTCGAAGTGGCCCGGCCGGCTCGCTCCGCACAGCTCGCGAGAGAGCGGCGGCAGCGAGACCCGCACGGCGTGCTCGAGGCCGAACGGGTACATCTCGCTCACGTCGGGAGCGAACAGGAGGTCGACGTTGCCGCCCGCGCCGAGACGCCCCGTGTCCTCCTCGAGCGTGCGCGGATAAGCCGCGAAGTCCTCGCTCGGGCCGAACTGCGTCGGGTTCACGAAGATGCTCGCGACGACTCGGTCGCACTCCTCCGCAGCGAGAGCCGCGAGGCTCACGTGCCCGTCGTGCAGGTTGCCCATGGTCGGCACGAACGCGACGCTTTCGCCCGCCGAGCGCCAGCGACGCACGGCCGCGCGCACGTCGCCCGCGCGGCGCACCGTCGAGAGCGTGTGCACGTGCGTGCTCATCGCTGACGAGTCGGCCATTCTCGATGCATCAAGAGCGCGGCTCCGTCAGGCCATGAAGGTGTGCTTCTCGGCCGGATAGCTGCGGTCTTTCACGGCGTTCACGTACGCGCGCAGCGCCTCGAGCGCCGAGTCGCGGCCGGTCATGAAGTTCTGCACGAAACGCGGCATGCGTCCCTGCGTGATGCCGAGGATGTCGTAGAGCACGAGGATCTGACCGTCGACCAGCGGCCCCGCGCCGATGCCGATCACGGGCACGTCGAGCGCAGCCTGCACCGCCTGCCCGACCGCGTTCGGCACGCACTCGAGGAGCACGATGTCGGCGCCCGCGGCCTCCAGCGCGCGCGCGTCGGCGAGGATCTTGCGCGCCGTCTCCTCCTCGCGCCCCTGGACCTTGAAGCCGCCGATCTTGTGCACCGACTGCGGCTTGAGGCCGAGATGCGCGCAGACCGGAATGTCCTGGCGCGCGAGGTGCTCGACGATCTCGACCTGCCCCTGGCCGCTCTCGAGCTTCACCATCATCGCGCCGCCCTCTTGCATGAGGCGCGCGGCGTTGTCGAGCGCCAGTGCGAGAGTCGTGTAGCTCATGAACGGCATGTCGACGATCAAGAACGCGCGCCGCAGCGCGCGCGCCACGCACTGGCTGTGGTAGATCATGTGCTCGACCGTGACCGGCACGGTCGTGTCGTGTCCCTGAATCACCATCCCGAGCGTATCGCCGACGAGCACGACGTCGGTTCCCGCGAGATCGACGAGGTGCGCGAAGCTCGCGTCGTAGGCCGTGAGGCAGGCAATCGGCTCGCGGGCCTTCTTCATCTCGCGCAACGTCGAGACGGTGACCGGCGGCGATTCCATGCCGCGCTCTTGAAGGTGCTTGTACATCCGCCGCTCCCGTCTCGACCTCGAGTCGAGACTCAGCCGAACGAAGTTCCGGCCGGGTTGAAGAAATGCCGCCCGCGCTTGACGCGCACGATCGTTTGCAGCAGCTCTTGATAGTCCGACTCACGATGGATCGGGTCGATCGACGCGGCGTTCACGATCAAGAGCGGCGCGTCGTCGAAGTCGTAGAAGAACCGCGCGTACGCGTCGCCGAGCCGCTCGAGATACTCCTGGTCGATGAGCTGCTCGTAGTCGATGCCGCGCATCGCGACCCGCCGCATCAACACCGGCGCGGGGGCTTGCAAGTAGACCACGAGATCGGGCGTCGGCGGATCGAGATCGAGCGAATCGGCCACCTGCCGATAGAGACCGAGCTCGTACGGATCGAGGTTGAGCTCTGCGAAGAGCTTGTCCTTTTGCAGCAGGAAGTCCGCGATCCGCACGGGCGAGAACATGTCGCGTTGGCGAATTTGCTCGATCTGCCGCGCGCGCTGGAGCAGGAAGAACAACTGCGCCGGCAAGCGCCGCGTTGCGGCGATTCTTGTAGAAACGCTCGAGGAACGGGTTTTCCTCCGCCTGCTCGAGGATCAGCTCGCTCGCGAAGCTCTGCGCGAGCCGCTTCGCCAGGCTCGTCTTGCCTACCCCGATCGGCCCTTCGACGACGATGAACCTAGGTCCATCCAAGCGAATGACTTCTTGGGGCTTGGTCGTCGATTGCTGGTCGTCCACGGTAGCTCGCGTAATCGGCGCGCGGTTCGGCCGGAGGAACTCAGGTGCAAGTGGGCATCGCCCGTCAGGGCGCGGTGTCGGTCATCGAACCGTGCTCGGACCGACGGCCGCGGCGCCGTCGCCGCCCCTGTCGGCGCTTCGAGCCAATCACCTTCTGCTGCTCTTCGGGCGGCAGCTGCTGAATCTCGGTCCACCACTGCGCCTCCTCGGGCGCAACCTCGCCGCACCGCGAGCGCAGCATGAAGAAATCATAGGCCGCGCGGAACCGCTTGTGCTGGAGAAGCCGCGCGGCGCGGACCCCGTGTCGCTCGTTGAAGCGCCACTGCATCGCGAGCAGCTCCTTCATCGGCGAGCTGAAGCGGCGCGGGAACGTGGTTTGCTGCGAAGCGACCACGCGCTGACACGCCTCGATGATCGCGTGCGTCTCGTTCCAGCCGTCCTGCTGGAGCTTGAGCGCGAGCGCTCGAATCGGGAACCAGAGGAACACGGCGTACAGAAACATCGGCGTGACGGGCTTGTCCGCGCGCACCCGCTCGTCCGTGTTGCTGAGACCGAGGCGGATGAAAGCCTTGATCTTGTCGCCGTCGGGCCCTTGCAGGAGCGCCGCAGTGTCGCGGAAAAGATATCGCAGTAGATCGTAGCGCACGAGCAAGTCGAAGCTCTGCTCCGCGTGGCCGCCGTAAAAGAGCTTCAGCAACTCGTCGAAGAGCCGCGCGGGCGGCACGTCGCGCAACAGCACCCCGAGCGATGCGATCGGCGCCGCGGTCTCCGGCGCGAGCTCGAAGTCGAGCTTCGCCGCAAAGCGAATCGCGCGCAGCATCCGGACCGGATCCTCGCGGTAGCGCGTCTCGGGATCGCCGATGAGCCGCAGCGTGCGCGAGCGGATGTCTTCGAACCCGCTCGCGTAGTCCCAAACGCTGAAGTCCGCGATGTTGTAGTAGAGGGCGTTGATCGTGAAGTCGCGGCGCCAGACGTCCTCGTCGATCGTTCCGTAGACGTTGTCGCGCAGGATACGGCCGCTGTCGGAATGCGCACGGTCTTCGTCGGTGGGCTCGGCGCCCGCGGCGCGAAACGTGGCGACCTCGACGACGTCGCGCCCGAAGCGCACGTGCGCGAGCCGAAAGCGCCGGCCGATCAAGCGAGCGTTGCGGAAGACCTCTTGGATCTGATCCGGGCTCGCATCGGTGACCACATCGAAGTCCTTCGGATGGCGGTCGAGAAGGAGATCGCGGACGCCCCCGCCGACCAAGAACGCCGCAAAGCCGGCACTGCGGAGCCGGTACAGCACCTTCAAGGCATTTGGCGAGATGTTGGCCCGACTGATGTTGTGGTCGGAGCGAGAGACGATGACGGGGACCGGCCGGGATTTGAGTTCCGTGTCGTTCAACAAACTACGTGATGCACCCTGCTCGAAAGGCCGCTATCATACCAGCCCTCGCCGAGGCGCGGCACCCGCGCTCCCTTCGTCTAGCGGTCCAGGACGTGGCCCTCTCAAGGCTAAAACGGGGGTTCGATTCCCCCAGGGAGCGCCAACCTTTTCAATGGGTTGTGTCATTTCGATCGTTGCCGTACGGACCTCGTACGGATCTCCCAGGAACGAACGGCCTCTCTCGGCGGCGGCGAGCCGCGGGCCGTAACCGGCATCTCAACCTGATTGGAGGTCACTGCAACGGTGGCGAGAAACCGCGCTCCTTCGATCGAAACCGAAGCCCTTCACCGCCGTGCGAGGGCCGTCGTCATTTCTCTGCTTAGGCCAGAAGCGCCGGCGGCAAGTGGAACGGCGCGCAGACGGACTCCTGCCCCAACTCGCGTCCGCGAATACCTCGCGGCCGACGAACCTCGCCGGCGCCTCGGCGGCAAAGCGGCGGAAGTCGCGAATCATGTGCATAAGGACTAGGGGCGATTTCCTACTAATGGCGCGTATTTCGGCGTCGGATTCGCCGAGATTTGGCATACTGGAGCAATGTCCACATCATCCGCGAAACCGAGGCTCGTCCCGTGCCACTTCACGGTCGAGGATCTACAACTCATCGAATGGTCGTGCCGGGAGAAGGCGCAACGTGCGCGCAATGACGCCAAGCGTGACACGACGCCAAGCTCGATAGAGGCATTCACGTCCTCCGCGACGAAGTACGAGGCCCTCGCTGGCCGTATACAGCGCCTAAAGGAACTTGGCCGCTGATCTCAGGCCCGTCGCTTAACGGTTTATCCCGAGCCGCTACGGCTGGAACCAGGTTCTCTAGGGGCGGCTACTGCTCCACGTTGCGGATGTCGGCTACGACCGACAACTCGACACCCTCGCGATGCAACCGCAGTATCGCGGGATGCAGCGCGTTACGATCGCATTCGAAGGTGAAGACTTGCAGCTCGTCGAGCAGGCCTGTCGCGAGATTGCAGAGCGCGCGCGGCGCGATGCCGAGGCGGTCAAGGGAACGTCCGTCGAGCCTATCCATAAGAGCGCGCAGGCGAAGTTTCTTGGGATGGCGGAGAGACTCAAGATCGCTCGACGCTAAGCTGATCGTGGCCCCGAAGCGTCCAGATCCGCCGCGTGCAGCCGTCCCTCGAAACCTTGAGACTTCTTGACCTGGCAAATCACTTGCAGTTGCTATACTTTTCCTCGCTTGAGGATTTCCTCCCCGATCTGGAGATCTTGAAGCCCCCTGATGAGCCCGGCCCGCGCCGGGCTCTCTTTTATCCGCCGCTCCATTGCCGTTCGATCTGCTAGACTGCGTCGCCATCTCGGTCTGGATGCAGCGCGGTGACCGGCGACGACAAATCGATCCGCCCTCTCAAAGACAACTCGGCCGGCAAGGTCGTCACGGATGAGGCCGGCTCGCGTTGGGAATGGGATCGCGCTCAGCAAGACGACACGTCGCATCTACTTCGTAAGCTGGGCAACGATGAGCTCGCGATCGAGCAAACCAACATCACGGCCAAACCCTTCAGTGCCAGGGGGACGCGCCAAGCTTCAGCTGTGGCGCCCCCGTCCAAGCCGCTCAAGAAGCCCACTCGGGACGCCGGCGGCGGCTTCGACCCGTACGACAGCTCGGGCAAGCCTCGGCGTCGCTAGCCCGTGATGCCCATCGAGCACAGGCGCGCCGGCCGGAGCTGAGCGTGACAAAGACCACCAAGATCGACGCGGTAACGTTCGCAGGCCGATCCGGCACGCAGTACGAGTTCCGCGTCTACGTCTGGGACACGAAGTTCAAGGCACTGCCGGGCGTTTACGTCGTCGCGTCGAGAACGATCGAGCCGGGGCAGAGCGCCACTCTATGAGTCGGTGTTCGTCGGCTCCTCGACCGATCTCTCGAAGACGTTCAAGAGCCATCCTCGCAGCGATTGCTTCCAAATGTACTACGCGAACGTGATCGGCGTGCTCAAGGAACCCGACGAGAAGATGCGCGAGCAAGATCAGCGCCGACCTGATCGAGGCTCTCGCGCCGCCCTGCAACGCCGACGATGCCGAGTGACTCGGGCACAGGCGACGAGCGAGTTCGCCGTGAGCCCGCCGATCATCGTTTCACACTGTCGTCCGGCGGAGCGCGGTAGCGGTGCTCGAGTACCGCGAGGCCGGCCCGCGCACGCGCGAGTACCACCACACTTCGTTCCGCCCGCATGCGCGGCCGCGGTATCGCGTCGCGTCTCGCCGCGTACGCGCTTCGCCACGCGCTCGAGCAGGGCTCTCAGCGTGATCCCGACCTGCCCATTCGTCGCGGCGTTCATCCGCAAGAACCCGGAATACACGGCCGTGCTCCACCGTTGAGCCGAGAAGGATCGCCGCCCGTTGCGGCGCTCGTGCCGACCGAATGCCGCAAAGCCCGAGCAAGACCGGCACGATGTACGCGAACGCCGCGCCGCCGAGCGCCTCGCTCGCTCGCCGTTTCGCCGCCCTACTCTACGATGCGTCTGCTGGTCGGCGGCCTACTGTTCGTCTTCACGCTCTGCATGATTCGCCTCGCGGCGGCCGCGCGATCGACGGCCGGAACGCTCTGGTACGGGCGGGCCTAGTCGCGGTCGCGTTCGCATTCTGCGGCTCGTCTGGACACGCGGCGGGCAGACCTCGGCATGGAGGCGTGGCGGATCCGCGTCGTCGCGCTCGACGGGAAGCACGGTCGACTGGCCGCGCGCGGCGCTGCGGTTCTTCGCGAGCTGGCTCGCCTGCTGCCGGCGGGATCTCGGCTACTGGTGGGCGCTCGTCGATCGCGAGCGCGCTGCTGGCACGACCGGCTGTCCGGCACGCGCGTGATCCGCGCGCCGGCGACGACCGAGGGGAATCCCCGGGCTAGCGAACCCGCGCGACGAGGATCGCGGTCGCGACGAGCAGCACGGCGCTCGGCGCCCAAGCGACGATCGCAGGGTTCGACGTTGAACACCTCGCCGCTGCTCGCGAGCACCTCGCCGAGCATGTAGTAGCCGAGCCCGATCACGAGCCCGACGAGCAAGCGCGAGCCGGCGGCCGCCGAACGCAAGCCCGCCGAACACGAACGGCAGCGCGAGCACGGTCATCAGCACGACCGACGCGACGGACGCGAGCCGCGTCCACAACGCGATCTCGTAGTGCTTCGCGTCGAGCGAGTTGTCCTTGAGATAGCGGATATAGCGCAGCAGCGCCGGCGTGTCGAGCCGGTCCTCGCGCACGACGGAGACCAGCGAGATTCGGGTTCAGCGAATACGTCTGCGTCGCTTCGCGCTCGCTGCGCGTGGCGACGCCGTTCGCGAGGAACGAGGTCTCGGCGTAGTTCGCGAGCACCCAGCGGCTCTGCGCGTCGATGTCGGCGGAATCGGCGCGCGCGATTTCCTTCAGCGTGCTGGTCCGGGCCGAGCTCGAACAGCAGCACGCCGCCGCCGTAGCCGAGGTCGCCGGTCTGGCGCCGCACGCTCAGGATGCGGTCGCCGTCGCGGAGCCAAGTCGCGGGACCGCTCGTCGCGCCGGTGTCTCGGGCTGCAGCGCCTGCGTGCGCATCTCGTTCGCGTAGCCGGCGAGCGACGGCGCGAGCGATTCGCCGAGCAGCGCCATCAGCACGGCGAGCCCGATCCCGGCGAGGCCCACGGTGCCGAGAAGCTGCAGCGACGAGATGCCGCTCGCGCGCATCACGACGAGCTCGCGGTGCACCGCGAGGTTGCCGAGGCTCAGCAGCGAGCCGATCAGCGCGGCCGCGGGCAGCGTGTCGAAGATCTTGCGCGGCAGACGGAGCAGCACGTAGCATCAGGAGCTGCGGGAAGCCGTAGCTGCCGGTGCCGACGTCGTGGAGCTGGCTCACGAGCTCGATCGAGCCGTACACGGCGACGATCACGGTCAGCGCGAGCGCGACACCGCGAAACACCGACATCACGATGTAGCCGCGCAGCAGAGTCACGCGCGAGCCTCCGCCGCGACGAGCGCGGCTGCGCGCAAAGAAACCCGACTGGCGCGCGAGCAGCCACAGCGCGAGCGCGGCCGCGACCGCGTGGACCCACCACAGGCCAGCCCATCCGGGACCACCCCGCGCTCGACCCAGAGCGCGCGCGATCGACGAGCATGTTGGCAGTAGACGATGTAGCCGAGCAGCCCGATCCCGAGCCGCGCATAACGACCCTCGCGCGGCGCGGAGCGGCTCAGCGGCACCGCGAGCAGCGCGAGCACGAGCACCGAGATCGGATACGAGATGCGCCACTCGAGCTCCGCGCGATCCGCCGGCAGCGCCGACTCGAGCAGCGCCGGCCGTGGGCTTCGAGAGCACGGACTCGACGACCTCGTTGCCTGTTCCTTGCGGCCGAATCGGCATGCCGTGCTCGTCGAACTCGACGACGAGGAACTCGTTGTCGCCCGGCACGCCTTCGTAACGGCGGCCGTCGCGCAGCACGAACGAGACGTCGCCGGTAGCCGGATCGACCGATGCGCTCGCCGCGGGCCGGCGAGGATCGCGACGACGCGATCGCCCTGCTGGCGGCTCGACGAACACGTCGCGCGAGCTCGTTGCCGACGACCTCGCGCGGATAGATCACGGTGTCGCCGGAGTCCGGGCTCATGAACTTGCCGGGCTCGAGCGCGCCGAGATCGCATCTCCTGCTGCGCCCTGCGCTTGATCGCGTCGATCCGCGCGCTCGCGCGCGGGATTCAGGAGCAGCGAGAACCACGCGAGCACGAGCCGCGAGCACGACCGTGAGAGTGAGCACGGGCACGAGCAACCGTCCGGGGCCGATCGCCGCAAGCCGACGAGCGCGGCCGTCTCGCCAGTCGCGATTCAGCCGCGCGAGCGCGAGCATGACGCCGAGGAACAGCGCGATCGGCGTCAGCAGCGTCACGTAGCGCATCGAGGTGAGCGCGAAGATCGACCAGACCGCATCGCGCGGCAGACGCTCGGCCGCCGCGTCGCCGAGGATGTCGGCGAATTGCTTGGTCATCAGGATCGCGAACAGCACCGCGACGACGACCAGCCACGCACCGAACGTCTCGCGCAGGATGTAGCGGCTGATCAAGCTCACGCGTCGGAGTCCGTTGCCAGTACCTTCAGTAGATCGGATGCACTAAACTGCATTTTCCGCGGTATTCCAAGACGATAGCACAGCGCGGCCGTGCGCCGCGGCGGCTGTCTTGAGCAATTCGCGCGACGCCGATCGCGGGACGCGCCACAGGAGACGACATGGATTTTCCGTTGAAGACGGGCGAGCCGGCACGCCAACGCACCGAGTGCGCGATCCTGCCCGTGTTCGACGACGGCGAGCTCCGCGGCGCGACGAAGGCAATCGACAGAGCCGCGCGCGGCGCGATCAAGCAGCTCGTCCGCGCCGGCGACGCGGCCGGCCGGCTCGGCGCGACGACGCTGATCCATCGCACGCAGGGCGCTGCGGCGCCGCTGGCTGCTCGTCGGCTGCGGCAAGCATGCGGACTTCGACGCGAAGCGCCTCACCACCGCGCTCGGCGGCGGCGCGTCGCGGCGCTGCGCGGCACCGGCACGCGCGAGGCGCTAAGCTACCTCGCGTACGGCAGCCGAATCGATCGGCGTCGAGCAGGCGGCGCGCCAAAGCGTCGAGGCGGCACGCGCGCAGACTCTATCGCTTCGACGAGCTCAAGAGCCGCCGCGACCCGCCTGCGAAGCTCGCGCGGCTCGGCATCGGCCTGCCGCGCGGACGCGGACGAGCGCGCGGCGCGCCGCGGCATCAAGGTCGGCACCGCGATCGCCAACGGCGCCGACCTCGCACGCGATCTCGGCAATCGGCCCCCGAACGTCTGCACGCCGACGCATCTCGCGGAAACCGCGCGTGCGCTCGCGAAGCGCTTCAAGAACCTCGAGGTCAAGGTGCTCGGCGAGCCCGACATGCGCCGCCTCGGGATGGGCGCGCTGCTCGCGGTGACGCAGGGCGCCGACGGAGCCCGCGAAGCGTCATCGTGATCCATTATCGCGGCGCCCGCACCGAAGGCCGCGCCGATCGCGATCTGCGGCAAGGGCGTCACGTTCGACACCGGCGGCATCTCGATGAAGCCGCCGCCGAAGATGGACGAGATGAAGTTCGACATGTGCGGCGCGGGCGGCGTGCTCGGCGCGATGGCGGCGATCGGCGAGCTCGAGCCCGAGTGCAACGTCGTCGCGGTGCTTGCCGGCGTGCGAGAACATGCCCGGCGGCAGCGCGACGCGGCCCGGCGACATCGTGACGAGCATGTCGGGCCAGACGATCGAGATCATCAACACCGACGCCGAAGGCCGCCTGATCCTCTGCGACGCGATGACCTACGCGCGCCAGTTCAAGCCGCGCTGCCTGATCGACGTCGCGACGCTCACGGGCGCGTGCGTGGTCGCGCTCGGCCATCGTCTACACCGGGCTCTTCTGCAACGACGAGCGAGCTCGCAGCGGCGCTGCACGCGGCCGGCGAGCGCTCGCTCGACCCGGTCTGGCGCATGCCGATGCACGACGAGTACGGCGAGACGCTGCGCAGCAACTTCGCCGACTTCGCGAACTCGGGAACGCGCGACGGCGGCGCGAGCGTCGCGGCGAACTTCCTCGCGCGGTTCGTCGACGGCGTGCCGTGGGCGCATCTCGACATCGCGGGCGTCGCTTGGCGCGCGAACGCGAACAAGGGCGCGACGGGCCGACCCGTGCCGCTGCTCGTCGACTTCCTGCTCGCGTCGGCCGCGCAGTGACACAGGTCGACTTCTACATCGTCGACAGCGACTCCGAGGACGCGCGCCTCAAGATCGCCTGCCGGATCGTGGACAAGGCAAACGACAGCGACCAGCACGTGTTCATCCACGCGCTGCTCGGACGTCGAGGCGAAGAAGCTCGACGAGCTGCTCTGGACGTTCTCGCAGGGCAGCTTCATCCCGCACAACATCGTGCGCGAGGGCGCGGACGCGGCGCCGCGGAGCCCGTGATCATCGGCCTCAACCGCGGCCGCTTGAGCGATCGCTGGGACCTCATGATCAATCTCGCGCCGGACGTGCCGGAGTTCTTCAGCCGCTATCGGCGCGTCGCCGAGGTCGTCGACGGCAACGCGACGCGGCGCGCGCAGAGCCGCGACCGCTATCGCTTCTACCGCGACCGCGGCTACACGCTCAACACGCATCAGGTGTGACCCATGCCCGCGAGAGCATCCAATCCTCACCGACATCCTCTCCGCGGGACCGACGCTGCCGCGCGCGACGCGTCGCCGCGCTCCAACGGCGCTCGCGTGCACCCAAGGACTCACCGCCCCGCCGAGCATCACCGAGCTGCGCGAGCTCCCACTACGCGCGCTGCGCGAGGCCGCGGGCTATCTTCGCGCCCTCGCGGGCTACGCGCGCGAGCGGCCGTACTGCATCGTGATTCCGCCGCCGAACGTGACGGGCACGCTGCACATGGGTCACGCGCTCCAAGACACGATCATGGACGCGCTCACGCGCTATCACCGGATGCGCGGCCGCAACACGCTCTGGCAACCGGGCACGGACCACGCCGGCATCGCGACGCAGATGGTCGTCGAGCGGCAGCTGAACCGCGAAGGCACGAGCCGCGTCGAGCTCGGCCGCGAGAAATTCCTCGAGCGCGTCTGGCAATGGAAGGAGCGCTCCGGCAACACGATCTCGCAGCAGCTGCGCCGCCTCGGCGCGTCCGTCGACTGGTCGCGCGACGCGTTCACGATGGACCCGAAGCTGTCGCGCGCGGTCGTCGAGGTGTTCGTGCGGCTGCACGACAAGGGCCTGATCTACCGCGGCAAGCGTCTCGTGAACTGGGACCCGGTGCTGCACACCGCACTATCGGATCTCGAGGTGCTGAGCAGCGAGGAGCGCGGCAAGCTCTGGCACCTGCGTTACCCCGTCCAGGGCGGCGGCGAGCTCGTCGTCGCGACGACGCGGCCCGAGACGATGCTCGGCGACACGGCCGTCGCGGTGCACCCGAACGACGAGCGCTACCGCGCGCTGATCGGCAAGCGCGTCGACCTGCCGCTGACCGGCCGCTCGATCCCGATCATCGCCGACGAATACGTCGATCCCGAGTTCGGCACCGGCTGCGTGAAGATCACGCCCGCGCACGACTTCAACGACTACGAGGTCGGCCTGCGGCACAGCCTGCCGATGATCGGCATCTTCGACGCGAACGCGGCGCTGAACGACAACGCGCCGGCGCCGTATCGCGGCCTCGACCGCTTCGTCGCACGCGAGCGCGTGCTCGCCGATCTCGAGCGCGGCGGCTTTCTCGCGCGCGTCACCGAGCACACGTCGATGATCCCGCGCGGGGACCGCAGCGGCGTCGTCGTCGAGCCGATGCTCACGGATCAGTGGTACGTGAACGCGAAGACGCTCGCGAAACCCGCGATCGAGGCGGTCGAGCAAGGCCGCGTGCGCTTCGTGCCCGAGAGCTGGTCGAAGACCTATTTCGAGTGGATGCACAACATCCAGGACTGGTGCATCTCGCGCCAGCTCTGGTGGGGTCATCGAATCCCGGCGTGGTACGACGACGCGGGCAAGATCTATGTCGCGCGCGACGAGGCCGAGGCGCGGCGGAAGCACGGACTCGCCCCCGGCGTGAAGCTGCGCCAGGACGACGACGTGCTCGATACCTGGTTCTCGTCCGCGCTCTGGCCGTTCGCGACGATGGGCTGGCCCGACGAGACGCCGGCACTGCGGACGTTCTATCCGACCAACGTGCTCGTGACGAGCTTCGACATCATTTTCTTCTGGGTCGCGCGGATGATCATGATGGGCATCGAGTTCATGGGCGACGTGCCGTTCCGCGAGGTCTATATCCACGCGCTCGTCCGCGACCACGAAGGCCAGAAGATGTCGAAGTCCAAGGGCAACATCTTGGATCCGCTCGACCTCATCGACGGAGTAGACCTCGACACGCTGCTCAAGAAGCGCACCGAAGGGCTCATGCAAACGCACCTGCAGGCCGGCATCGAGAAGGCGACGCGCAAGGAGTTCCCGAACGGCATCGAAGGCGTCGGCACGGACGCGCTGCGCTTCACGTTTGCGTCGCTCGCGACGACGGGCCGCGACGCGCGCTTCGACCTCGGACGCGCGCAGGGCTACCACCGCTTCTGCAACAAGCTCTGGAACGCGTCCGCCTACGTGCTGAGCCAGCTCGACGACGGCGGCGAGAGCGAGCTCGGTCTCGCGGACCGCTGGATCCGCTCGCGGCTCGCGCACACCGTTCGCGATGTGCACGTAGCGCTACGCCGACTATCGGCTCGACCTCGTCGCGCAGACCCTCTACGACTTCGCGTGGCACGAGCTCTGCGATTGGTACCTCGAGCTCACGAAGGCGGTGCTCACCGACTCGAGCGCCGACCCGAAGCTGCGCCGCGGCGCGCAGCGCACGCTCACCGACGTGCTCGGCGCGCTGCTGAAGCTGCTGCATCCATTGATTCCGTTCGTAACCGAGGAGCTCTGGCTCGAGCTTTGCGCTCGGACAGGAACGAAGAGCCCCACCGTGATGCTCGAGAGAATGCCGGAGAACGGCGATTTCCCGACCGACGCCGAGGCCGAGGCGGAGATCGACTGGCTCAAGGCATTCGTCGTCGGCGTGCGCCAGATTCGCGGCGACTCGAACCTGCCCCGCTCGACCGCGCTCGCCATCCAGCTCGCCGACGCGAGCGACGTCGATCGCGCCCGCGCAGAGCGCCACGCCGCGCGCCTCAGGAAGCTCGCGGGCCTCGAGCGCATCGACGTGCTCGCGCCCGGTACCACGGTGAAAGGCGCGGCGGTCGCACTGCTCGGCGCGATGCGTATCCTCGTGCCCCTCGCCGGCTTGATCGACGTGGCGTCGGAGCGCGACCGGCTCGGCAAGCAACTCGCGAAATCGCGCGACGACGCCGGGAAGAGCCGCCGCAAGCTCGAGAACCAGAGCTTCGTCGCCAACGCGCCGGCGGACGTGGTGGCGAAGGAGCGCGAGCGCATCGCGGAGCTCGAGCAGCGTGCCACGCAGCTCGAGCAACAGCTCGCGCGGCTCGCGGAGATCGGGTAGTCCCAAACGCGCGGCGGACGCCTCGGCACGACCATGCTGATTCGCCTCACGAGACTGACGAACGAGCGTCATCGGCTCGAGCTCGTGCGCGACGACGGCACGCGGGAAGCGCGCGAGCTCGAGACGCGCAGCGCACTGCTGCACGACCTCGTGCACTACGCGGTCGAGACGGAGGCGGGGCTCGAGGCGTCGTTCTACGGGCAAATCGCAGCCGGCAAGACCTACGAAGCCCTGACGGCCGAGCCGTCCAGCGATCCCGAGGCAATGCAGACCGAGACGGTCGTCGTGCGCGTTCAAGGCATCGCCAAGAACGACGCGTGGTCGGAGGTTGAGCCCGAGAGCTTCGCGGAGGCGATTGCCGGGAGCTTCCGCTCCGTGGGTCGCGAGCCTCCCGCGTGGCTCACGGCCGACTTGATCGTCCGCGTGCGTGAGCGGCTTCGTAGCGTACAAGGTCGATGGCGTGCGACGCCGTTTCACCAGACGCTCGTACTCGACTTTCCCGATCGCAAATCCCGAGCGGGCTGAAGACATCGACGCGACGCGCCGACGCTGCCGACTGGTTCACAATTGCTCCGGTACGGGGTGTCGCGGCGCGTCGTTTTGCGCCACCATGACCGCATGGCATCGCCTAGTCTCGTCACGAATCGCGCCGCCGATCACGCGGCGGTCGTCGAGCCCGTTCTCGCGGCGCTCGGCCGGGTGATCGTCGGCAAGAGCACGCAGCTCAAGCTCGCGGTCGCGTGTATGCTCGCGCGCGGCCACCTGCTGATCGAAGATCTCCCCGGCGTCGGCAAGACGACGCTCGCGCACGCGCTCGCGCGCGCGCTCGGCCTGAGCTACCAGCGGATCCAGTTCACGAGCGACCTCTTGCCCGCCGACGTTCTCGGCGTGTCGGTGTTCCACCGCGACACGGGACGCTTCGAGTTCCACAAGGGGCCGATTTTCGCGCAGCTGGTCCTCGCGGATGAGATCAATCGCGCGACGCCGAAGGCGCAGAGCGCGCTGCTCGAGGCGATGGAGGAGCGGCAGGTCACGGCCGACGGCACGACGTATGCGCTGCCCGCGCCGTTCTTCGTCGTCGCCACACGCAACCCGGCGCACCAGATCGGCACGTTTCCGCTGCCGGAGTCGCAGCTCGATCGGTTCTTGATGCAGATCGAGCTCGGTTATCCCGACCCGAAGGACGAGCGTCAATTGCTCGTGAGCGGCGAGCGCCGCGCGCTCGCGGATCAGCTCGCGGCCGTGCTGTCGCTCGACGCGCTGCTGCGTCTGCAAGAGCACGTTCCGAAAGTGCACGCGTCCGAGGCCCTGCTCGACTACGTGCAGGCGCTGATCGGCTACACCCGCGGTTCCGGCGAATTCGTCGCCGGCCTTTCGCCGCGCGCCGGGATCGCGCTCGTACGCGCGTCGCAGGCATGGGCGTTGATGAGCGGTCATGCCGGCGTGCATCCGGAGGACGTGCAGGCCGTGCTCGGCTCGATCGCGGCGCACCGGCTGCAGCCCGCGCATGGAAGCTCGCTCGAGCGCGACGCCGATATCGGCGCGGCCATCCTCTCGGCCGTGCCCCTGCCCTGACGCACGTGAACGCGGCGCCGCTTCACACCGCTCCGCTGCGCACATCGCGGCCTGGGGCGCCGCGCTAGACCGGATGTTCGCGCCCGCTCGCAGCCTCGAGAACTGGGCCGCCGCCTGGGCGCGCCGGCGGCAGGGTGCGGACGCGCACGCCGTCGTGCTCGAGCGCCGTAGGATCTACATCTTGCCCACGCGCTTCGGAGCCGTATTCGCGCTGATGCTCCTCGTGATGCTGCTCGGCTCTCTGAACTACGGCGGGAGCCTGGGATTCATGCTCACGTTCCTGCTCGCGGGCCTCGGCCTCGTGCTGATGCACCACTGTCACGGCAACTTGCTCGGCGCCGAGCTCAAGTTGCTCGGCGCGCACCCGGTGTTCGCGGGCGAGCGCGCCGAGTTCAGGATCGGACTGCGCAACGACGCCGGCACACCGCGCTACGAAATCGAGCTCGCGCGGGAGCGCCACTCGACCGGCCCTG
Organism: uncultured Gammaproteobacteria bacterium; assembly: GCA_963699925.1. GTDB lineage: Bacteria > Pseudomonadota > Gammaproteobacteria > Steroidobacterales > Rariloculaceae > FEN-1219. The sequence goes on from CAVOVT010000007.1 coordinate 191,049, forward strand.
TCGACGCGGCGCCCGGCGCGCAGGTATCGCTCAAGATCGCAGTGCCGACCGAGCGCCGCGGCTGGGTCGCGCTCGGGCGCTTCGCGGTCGATCTCGCGCCATCCGGGCGGGCTGTTCCGCGCCTGGACGTGGGTTCACATGGACGCGCGCTGCCTCGTGTATCCGCGGCCGGCGCCTCCCGGGCGACCACTGCCCGACGGCGCCGGGGCGGGATTCGGCGGCAAGCCCGACGGCGGCGACTCGGATTTCGCGGGCCTGCGGCCCGCCGCGCCCGGCGACCCGCCCCAGCGGATCGCGTGGAAGGCGTTCGCGCGCAGCGACGTGTTGCTGCTCAAGCAGTTCGCGGGCGGCGACCGCGAGCCCTGCGAGCTCGACTGGGATGCGCTGCCGGATCTCGAGCCGGAGGCACGCCTCGCTCAGCTCGCGCGCTGGTGCCTCGACGCCGCGGCCGACGCGCGGACGTTCGCGCTCAAGATTCCCGGCGCGTCGCTGCCGCTCGGCGCCGGCCCGCAACACCTCGGCGCGTGCCTCGAAGCGCTCGCGCTCTGCGATATCACTGCGCCATGAGGCTCGGCACGCCCGCTTCCGCGACGTCGGCCGCAGATCTCGCGCGCCTTCAATGGACGACCGCGATCGTGGCGGGCGCGACGCTGCCGCATTGGCCGACGCTGCCGTTTTGGGTGCCGCTGCTGCTCGGTATCGCGATCGCATGGCGTCTCGCGATCGCCGCGTTCGAATGGCCCGTGCCGATCCGCACGCTGCGCCTGTTGCTCGCGCTCGCGGCGTTCTGCGCGGTGCTCGTCTCGTATCGCACGATCAACGGCGTCGAGGCCGGCAGCGCGCTGCTCGTCGTGATGATCGCGCTCAAGGTGCTCGAGTCCAAGGGCTATCGCGACCAGCTCGTGCTGATCATGCTGGCGTATTTCCTGCTGTTCGCGAGCCTGCTGACGCCACGAGGGCCGTTCACCGCGGTCTACCTGCTGCTACTGGTCTGGCTCACGACGGTCGGGCTGCTGCAGTTGAGCCGTCGCGGGCCGCTGCTCGAGCTGCGCTCGACCGGCGCGCTCGCCGGTCGGCTGCTGCTGCAGTCGTTGCCGCTGATGCTCGCGCTGTTCGTGCTGTTCCCGCGGCTGCCCGGGCCTCTGTGGGCCGTGCAAGGCACGTCGACGAGCGCCACGACCGGTCTCGGCGACACGGTGAACCCCGGCGACATCACGTCGCTCGCGCTCTCGGACGAGATCGCGTTTCGCGTGGAGTTCCTGTCCACGCCCCCGGCCGCCGGAGAGCTGTACTGGCGCGGTCCGACGATGACGAATTTCGACGGACGCACGTGGTCGATGCTGATCGGCGATCGCCGCAACGTCGCCGCGAGCATCGAGTATCTCGGTGCGCCGACGGTGTATCGAGTGATGCTCGAGACCACGGGCCGCAACTGGGCGTTCGCGCTCGAGATGCCGAAGCTCGGGCAAGACGAGCGCACTGCTGCGGATGGGTAGCGACTACCAGCTGCGTACGGCGTTCCCCGGGATGCCGAGCGGGACGCGTCTCGACTACACGCTGACGTCGTACACGCGCTTTCGCGCGCTCGAGCCGCTCGGCGACGGCGAGCGGCAGCTCTTCCGGCGGCTGCCGCCCGAGAGCAGCCCGCGCACGCGCGCGCTCGTGCAGGGTTGGCTCGCAGATCACCCGGCGCCCGAGGAGATCATCGAGCGCGGCATGAACTATCTGCGCTCGCAGCCGTTCTTCTACACGCTCACGCCGGCCGCACTCGGCGATCAGCCCGTCGACGAGTTCCTGTTCGACACGCGCGAGGGCTTCTGCGAGCACTACGCGTCCGCGTTCACCGTGATGATGCGCGCGGCGGGACTGCCGGCCCGCGTCGTGACGGGCTATCAGGGCGGCGAGCTCAACGGCCTGGGCGGCTACTACATCATTCGCCAGTCCGATGCGCACGCGTGGACCGAGGTGTGGCTCGACGGCCGAGGCTGGGTTCGCGTCGACCCCGTCTCCGCCGTCGCGCCGGAGCGCGTCGCGCTCGGCTCGTGGCGCAGCGCGCTCGCGGGACAGCGTGCGCCCGGCAGCGCGCTCGGGCGGCTCCAGTGGGTGCGCCGCGCGTTCCTCGCCTGGGACGCGGCCTCGACCTACTGGAACGAGTGGGTCATCGGCTACGGTCCGCGGCTTCAGCGCAAGCTGCTCGAGTGGCTCGGGATAGACGGCCGGACGAGCATGGACCGCTGGTCGAACCTGCTCCTGTTGTGCGTTGGCGCGACGCTCGCGGGCTCGGCGCTCGTGACCCTGCAGCTCGCATGGCGTCGCCGGCGACGAGGGCCAGTGGACGAGGCCGCGCGCGAGTTCGCGGCGTTCACGCGCCGTCTCGCGCGGGTCGACGTCGCGCCGCGCGCGCCGACCGAAGGCCCCGCTGCGTACGGCACGCGCGCCGAGACGCGCTTGCCGCACGCGGCCGGCGAAATTCGCGCGATCGTCGCGGCCTACCTGCGCGCGCGCTACGAAAGCGACGCCGATGCTTCCGCGCTCGCCGAGCTGCACGCGCGCGTCGCCGCGTTCCGTCCCGCGCGCGCCTGATCGGCGCGGGCCGCTCGCCGTCAGCGGACCACTCTGGCCTTCAAAGCGGCCTCGCCCGTCAGGTCGGCGCGATCGGAAGCGTGCCCGACCGCCACGACGTAGTGGCCTTCGCGTACCTGCCAGCCACGCCGCTGCGTCGACCAATCGCCGAGCACGCGCGGGTCGGCGACGACCTCGACGCGCCGCGTCTCGCCGGGCGCAAGCGACACGTTGCCCCAACCGACCAAGCGAACGCCTTTCGTTCCGGCCCGGTCGACCACATAGACCTGCGGCACGTCCTTACCGGCGCGGTCGCCTTCGTTCGTGACCGAGAATGCGATTCGCAGCGAGTCGCCGCCCGTCACCTCGAGAGCCGAATAGCCGAAGCGCGCGTAGCTCAGCCCGTAGCCGAACGGCAACAGCGGCGTCGCCTTCGTGCGCGCGAACCAGCGATAGCCGACATCGGCGCCCTCGATGTCGTAGTCGACGTCGAACCCTCGCAGTGCGTGGGACTGCGAGCCGACATCGCGGCTCGGGTCCGACGTATCGTCGAGCTTGGGCCTAGGCAATTGCTCGAGCGAAGCCGGAAAGCTGATCGGCAGCCGGCCCGCGGGGTTCGCGTCGCCGAATAGAACGTCGGCGATCGCCTCGCCGCCGCTCGAGCCCGGATACCAAGCCTCCAGCACGGCCGATACGCTCGCGAGCCACGGCATCAGCACCGGGCCTCCGGTCTCGAGAACGACGACGGTTCGAGGATTCGCCGCCGCGACCGCGGCGATCACCGCGTCTTGGCCCTGCGGCAGCGAAAGGTCCGGCGCGTCGACGCCTTCCGACATCCACTGCGTCGCGAACACGATCGCAACGTCCGCTTCCGCCGCGAGCGCCGCGGCCCCGTCGGCGAATAACCGTCGTCGAAGCGCACGCGCGCGTCGCCGGGCAGCCGCGCCTTGATCGCGGCCAGCGGCGGCGAGGGATGGATCTCGATGTTGCGCCGCGCTTCGGCGGGCCTGAACGTGATCGCGGGGCCGGATGCGGGCTCGACTTGCGAGGAGCCGCCGCCGGACATCACGCCGACGTGGGCGAACCCGCCGATCACCGCGACCCGCTGCGCGCTCCGCCGGAGCGGCAACACGCCGTCGTTCTTCAGAAGCACGATGCCGGCAACGGCCGCATCGCGCGCGACCGCATCGCCCGCCGCGACATCGAGCGGCGCGATCGTCGGCGGATCGTCGAAGAGGCCCGCGGCGAACATCGAGCGCAGCACGCGCCGGACCGCGTCTCGCATGCGTGCATGCATCGCGCGGTCCTTCTGCGCCGCCGCGAGCAGATCGTCGGCGAAGTAGGGTTTCTCGTCGAGCTCCTCGCCGGATTGCCGATCGAGACCGGCGAGCAGGTCGCGCACGTCGCGCACCGCGCCCCAGTCCGACATCACGAAGCCGGGGAATTGCCACTCCCCTTTCAGCACGTCGCCGAGCAAGTATCGGCTCTGACAGGCGTGCGGGCCGTTGTAGCGGTTGTACGCGCACATCACCGCGCCCGGTTGGCCGATGTCGATCGCGATCTTGAACGCGAGCAGGTCGCTGTCGTGCGCCGCCGCGTCCGACAAGAGCGAATTCGCGACGTGGCGGCCGGTCTCTTGGGCGTTGAGCGCGAAATGCTTCACCGTCGAGATCATGTGCGCGGCCTCGATCGCGCGGACCGTCTCGCCGGCGAGCGTGCCGGCCAGGAGCGGGTCTTCGCCGAGGTACTCGAAGTTGCGGCCGTTGCGCGGCTCGCGCGCGAGATCGACGCCGCCCGCGAGAAAAACGTTGAAGCCCTTCGCGCGCGCCTCCTTGGCGATCAGCGCGCTGCCGTGCCGCGCGACGTCCCGGTCCCAGCTCGACGCCAGCGACAGCGACGAAGGCAACGCCGTCGCGCCGTCATGCCGCAGGCCGTTGACCCAGGCGACGCCGAGGCTCGCGTCCGTTTCGCGCAGCGCCGGGATGCCGAGACGCGGAATGCCCGGCGTGAACGACGCCGAGACGATCGCGCCCTCTGGCAGCGGCTTGTCGGTTCGGTCCGGGCGCGCGAACGTGCTGTGCAGCAGGCGGGCCCGCTCCGCGTCCGTCATGCGCGCCTCCAAGGCCGCCGCCCGCTGGTCCGGCGAACCGGGGTCGGCGGTCTGCGCGCCGGCCGGCGCCGCGACCGCGAGGAGCGCGAGCGCGAGCGCGACCGCCTTGCCGAAACGAAGATGGGAGGCGCCGATCGTCGTCATCGTCGAAATCGAGCGGCGCTAGGTCGCCGCGGCGTCGCGGGTCGCGAAGAACTTGAGCTTCGGCCAGCGCTCCTGCGTGAGCGCGAGCGCGACCGTGGTCGGCGCGAGATAGACCAGCTCACCGGCATGGTCCTTCGCGACGTTCGCGACGAGCTTCTTCGTGAACTCCTCGACCTGCGCGCGATCGTCGCCGCGCACCCAGCGTGCCGCGGCGACCGTGACCGGCTCGAACTGACACTCGACACTGTATTCGTCGCGGAGTCGATAGGCCGCCACTTCGAACTGGAGCGGGCCGACGGCGCCCAAGATCAAATCGTTGCCGAGCAGCGGACGGAAGAGTTGCGTCGCGCCCTCCTCGCACAGCTGCGCGAGGCCCTTTTGCAGCGCCTTGAGCTTGAGTGGGTCCTTGAGCACCGCACGCCTGAACAGCTCCGGCGCGAAGCTCGGAATCCCGGTGAACGCGAGCGCCTCGCCCTGCGTGAAGCTGTCGCCGATGTTGATGGTGCCGTGGTTGTGCAAGCCGATGATGTCGCCCGCATAGGCTTCGTCGACGTGCTGGCGGTCCGCCGCCATGAACGTGATCGCGTCGCCGACCCGCACTTCGCGTCCGAGTCGCGAGTGGAACATGCGCATGCCGGGGCGATACTCGCCCGAGCACACGCGCACGAAAGCGATGCGGTCGCGGTGCGCCGGGTCCATGTTCGCCTGGATCTTGAACACAAAGCCCGTGAACGAGTCCTCGCCCGGTGCGACGGCCCGCGTCTTCGTCGCGCGCGGCTGCGGCGGCGGCGCGAACTCCACGAACGAGTCGAGCAGCTCGCGGACACCGTAGTTGTGGATCGCCGCGCCGAAGAACACGGGCGTCTGCTTGCCGGCCAGATAGAGCCCGACGTCGAACGAATCCGTCGCGCCGCGTACGAGCTCGAGCTCCTCGCGTAAGCTGCGGACGCCGTCCGCGCCGATCGCATCGGCAAGCTCCAGCGCGCCGATGCCTTGCACGCGGCGCACGTCGGGCAGCCGGCTGCCGTCGCGGTTCTGGTAAAGGAACGCGCAGTCGTCCGCGAGATGGTAGATGCCGCGGAACTCGCGGCCCATCCCGATCGGCCACGTCATCGGCGCACACTTGATGTCGAGCACGCTCTCGATGTCGTCGAGCAGATCGATCGGCGAGCGACCGTCGCGGTCGAGCTTGTTCACGAAGCTGATGATCGGCGTCGTGCGTAACCGGCAGACTTCCATGAGCTTGATCGTGCGCGCCTCGACGCCCTTCGCCGCATCGATGACCATCAGCGCGCTATCGACCGCGGTCAGCGTCCGATACGTGTCCTCGGAGAAGTCCTCGTGGCCCGGCGTGTCGAGCAAGTTGATCAGCGCGCCCGCGTACGGGAATTGCATCACCGACGACGTGACCGAGATGCCGCGCTCCTGCTCGAGCCGCATCCAGTCGGACGTCGCGTGTCGGCTCGCCTTGCGACCCTTGACGGTGCCGGCCATCTGAATCGCGCCGCCGAAGAGCAGCAGCTTCTCCGTCAGCGTCGTCTTGCCCGCGTCGGGGTGCGAGATGATCGCGAACGTGCGTCGGCGGTTGACTTCTTTGGCGGTGACTTCGGCGCTCACGGCATTCCGTTGCGGACACGCAAAAACGGCCGCAAGTCTACCGCATCGCACCGATCCAGGGCGGGGCGACGGCCGCCCGCCCCACGCGCCGCTCAGAACAAGCTCAACATCGATAGCAGCAGCCCGATGCTCGCCGCACCCATCACGACCGTCGCGGCCCAACCGCCGAGCGCGAGGCGCGTGGAAATCCGATAGCGACCCATCGCGGTACCGTTCGTCGCGAGCATCATCAGCATCGCATCACGGGCGCCGATACGATGCCGTTCAGCACGGCGGCCCAACGAGCGCTCGCATCGGCCGTGACGAGGCCCGGTCGAGCAACGCGAGTGGATTGCGTTTAGTGTCGCGGGCTTCGCTGGGCGGGTCGGGGCTAAGCCACGCTTCGGCGGTGAGCCGGAGCCGAGACGGGAGCCGGCGCTCAGCGGTGCGGCCGCGTTTCGCCGACGGCTTCCAGGAAAACCTTCAGGGCGGAAGCGCTGACGGGTTTCGTGAAGTGGTAGTTGAAGCCGTGCGCGAGCGCGAGCCGCTTGTCGGATTGCTGGCCCCAGCCCGTCACCGCGGCAAGCACGGCAACGTCCTTCCCGAAATCGGCTCGCAACAGATCCGCGACGTCGTAGCCGCTCATGTCGGGCATTCCGATGTCGAGCAGAATCAGATGCGGCTTGAGCCTATGCGCCGCCTCGCGCGCCGACTTGCCGTCGAACACCGCGTAGGACTCCTGGCCGAGCGCCTGCAGAAGCATTTGCAGCGCTTCGGCGGCGTCGCGGTTGTCGTCGACGACGAGCACGCGGAACCGGCGCAACGCGTCGTTCTTCGATCGTGGCTCGATGCGGGGCGTCGCCGCGAGGACCTGCGGGCGCTGGACGGCGAGTGGCAGAATGACGGTGAGCTCGCTGCCGTGGCCGAGGCCCGTGCTCTTCGCGTGCACGGTTCCGCCGTGCAGCTCGACGACGCGGCGCACGAGCGCGAGCCCGACGCCGAGCCCGCCGAGCCCGGCGTCGGCCGGGTTCACTTGCGTGAACAGATCGAAGATCCGCTCCTGGTCCGCGGCGGCAATGCCGCGTCCCGTATCGGTGATCCGAACCGTCACGTCACTCCCCCGCGGTTCGACGGCGACGGTGATGAGACCGCCGGGCGACGTGTACCGCGCGGCATTGTTCAGCAGGTTCGTGATCGCCTGGGACAGCCTGACCGCGTCTCCATGGATCGGGATCGTCCTCTCCGGCATCGTCATGGAAAGCCTATGTGCCTGCGAATCGATGAGCGGCCTGCCCGTCTCCAGCGCCTGGCGCATCACGTCGCGAAGATCGATGTCTTCCTTGACCACGGCGAACTGACCGCGCGCGATGCGGTTCACGTCGAGCAAGTCGTCGATGATTCTCGACAGTGTCGTGACCTGCCGATCGACGGTGTCGCGCATCGCTTCCAACGTCCTGTCGCCCATGCCGCGCTTACGCATGAGCTCCACGGCGTTGCGAATCGGTGCGAGCGGGTTGCGCAGCTCGTGCGCGAGCATCGCAATGAACTCGTGCATGCGCTGCGAGGTGTCCGCCAGCGACTCCGCATTCCTGCGTTGCGTCAGGTCCTGGAGCACGTGCACGTAGCCGCGGTGCTTGCGCTCGGCGTCGTAGAGCGCGCTGATCACCGTGCTCGCCCAGAAACGTGTGCCGTCCTTGCGGACCCGCCAGCTCTCATCCGATGCACGACCTTTGTCGTGCGCCTCGCGCAGCTGCTGCCACGGCTTGGTGCCGTGGATGTCCTCGGGCGTATAGAAGCGGGAAAAATGCTTGCCGAGCATTTCGGGGGCGGCGTACCCCGTGATCGCTTCGGCGCCGGTGTTCCAGCTCGTCACGACGCCCGTGGCGTCGAGCATCAAGATCGCGTAGTCAGTGATTCCCTGCACGAGCAGCCGGAGCTGCTCCTCGCTCTCGGCCAACCGTCGCTCGACCGCTTTCCGCTCGGTGAGATCACGCGTGATCTTCGAAAAGCCGATCAGGGCGCCATCGCTGTCGCGCAGCGCGGTGATTACGACGCTGGCCCAGAACCGCGAGCCGTCCTTGCGTATGCGCCATCCCTCGTCTTCGAAGCGGCCATCCATCTCCGCCATTCGCAGCTCGTGATCCGGCCAACCGCGCTCGATCGCGTCGGCGGGATAAAAGCGCGAGAAATGGCTGCCGATGATCTCGTCGGCGGTATAACCCTTCAGCTTCTCTGCCCCGGTGTTCCACGTCGTCACGCTGCCGCTGCTATCGAGCATGAAGATCGCATAGTCCTGCACGCCCTCGATCAGCGTTCGGAAGCGTTGCTCGGTCTGTTGTAGCGCGTTGTCGTGCGCTCGCCGCTCCGTGAAGTCGCGAGTCATGTCGGAGAACCCGGTGATCTCGCCGCTGTCATCGCGCACCGCACTGATGACGACGTTGGCCCAAAAGCGCGACCCATCCTTGCGAACGCGCCAACCCTCGTCCTCGAAGCGGCCCAACGAAGCCGCTTGCCCAAGATCGTGGTCCGGACGGCCGCTGTCGACTTGGTCTTGGCTGTAGAAACGCGAGAAATGCTCGCCGATGATGTCTGCGGCGGCATAGCCGTGGCTCTCGGCAGCGCCCGCGGTCCAGGTCTGAACCCGGCCGCGCGGGTCGAGCATGAAGATCGCGTCGCCGATCGACTCGACGATCCTGCGATAGATCGCATCGGGCTGCGTGGCGGGCAGCGCGGCGCTTACTGCGTCGCCGTCGACGCCGTTGCCTTCGGACATTCGGTCTGTTCTCCGTGTTGTTGTGCCGGTAGAGACGGCTAGCCGCCGGTCGTCTCGCCGCCCATTACCTGCAGGACCGTGCCGGTAATATATGAAGAGTCTGCATTCGACGCTAGAAACACGTAAGCGGGCGCGAGCTCTTCCGGTTGCGCCGGACGTTTGAGGGGGCTCTGCTCGCCGAACTTCGCGACGCCTTCCGCCGGAAGCCCGCCGTCCGAGGGATTGAGCGGCGTCCACACGGGTCCGGGCGCAACGGCGTTGACTCGAATGCCCTTCTCGATCAGGGCTTGAGCCAACGTCTTCGTGAATGCGTTGATCGCGCCTTTGGTGGCCGAGTAATCGGGCAGCTTCTCCGAACCGAGCAAGCCCGTCTCCGAGCTCGTCGCGATGATCGCGCCGCCCGGCTTCATGCGCGGAACCGCGGCCCGCGCGAGCCGCATGTACGCGAAGATGTTCGTCGCGAACGTCCGCTCGATCTCCTCGTCGGACAGTTCCTCGATGTCGTTCTTGCGCTGCTGATGAGCGGCGTTGGACACGAGGATGTCGAGCTTGCCGAATTGATCGACCGCCTTTTCGACCAATTCCTCGCAAAAGCCCTCGGCGGTCAGATCACCGGGAATCAAGCAACACGTTGCACCGGTCTTCTCGATCTCGCGGCGCGTCTTCTCGGCGTCGGATTGCTCGACCTCGAGATAGTTGATCGCGACCGACGCACCTTCCCGCGCGAACATGAGCGCCACGGCCCGGCCGATGCCGGAATCTCCGCCGGTGACTAGAGCGACTTTGTCCTTGAGCTTCCCCGCGGGCCGATACTCTTCGGCTCTGAACGCCGGCTGGGGATCAAGCTTCGACTCGAGGCCGGGACTCTGCTGGTGCTGCTTCTTGAAAGGGGGCCTGGGCTTCCGCGCGCCGGGCGCTTCGTCGCCGCCCCGTTGCCGCCGGCCCTGATCCGTCTTACTCATCCCGATACTCCAATTCGAGTACCTGGCCTATGCAAAAATGCGGCCGACGCGCCGATCGGCAGCGCTTGCCGCGCGGGAGCCCCGCTGCGTATCAAAACCTGGAATCTGAGCCCAACAATTGGTAGCCGCGGACGCTCGGCGATCGGAGCCCCGGCCACCCCGGTCGTCTAACGCCGAAGCGGCGTAAGGGCATCCGAACGAAGAATAGCGGCTAGCGCGTCGACTCGATCGACAGCGACAGGACGACCGCGTCTTCGCGGCCGCGTTCCGCCTGGTAGTAAGCCGGCCGGATGCCGATTTGCTCGAAGCCGACCGAGCGGTAGAGACGCAGAGCCACGAGGTTCGAAGGCCGGACCTCGAGGAAAATCTTCTCGACGTCCGCTGTCCTCGGCCTTCAGCAACAAGGCGTTCAGCAACCGCCGGCCGTAGCCGGCGCGCTGGGCGTTCGGGTGCACGCAGAGATTCAACAAGATGAGCCTCCGCGGCCGCGATCGACATGATGCCGTAACCGGTCGACGTTCTTGCCGACGTCGAGCACGAGGCAGTAGTAGCCCGCGAGCAGGCAGTCGCGGAAGATGCCGAGGCTCCACGGAAACGCGTAGGCCGCGCGCTCCACAGCCGCAACCGCCTTCAGGTCGGATGGCTGCATGAGCCGGATCTCGGTGCGGGGCTCGACGGCGGCGCTCATGCTCGTTTCTGCAAAAGCTCCTTGACCATGCACAAGTCCGTCCAGGCGGTGGCCTTCTGCAACGGGCTGCGCAGCAAGTACGCCGGGTGATACGTCACGACCAGCGGCGTGCCGGTTTCGCCGTAACGGAACACTCGTCCCCGCAGCCTACCGATGGGTGCATCCGTCTGCAACAACCACTGGGCCGCGATGCGGCCCACGGCGAGGATCGCGCGCGGGTTCACGAGCGCGATCTGGCGCGACAAATAGGGCGTGCAACGGCTCGCCTCGTCCGGCTGCGGATCGCGGTTGCCCGGCGGCCGGCATTTCAAGATGTTCGCAATGTAAACCTCGCTGCGCGGCAGGCCGATCGCGCGCAGCATCGCGTTCAGCAGCTGGCCGGCCCGGCCGACGAACGGCTCGCCTTGGCGGTCTTCATCCGCGCCCGGCGCCTCGCCGATCACGAGCAGGTCGGCGTCGCGCCGGCCGACGCCGAACACCGTTTGCGTCCGCGTCTTGTGCAGAGCGCAGAGGGTGCACGTGCGCACTTCGGCGGCGAGGCGCTCCCAGGCTTGCGCCGGCTCGCACGGCGGGCTGCGGCTCCGTCGCGGCGCGCGCGGTCGAGCCGATCTCGGCCGGCGCGCCCGGCGCGCTCACCGAGTCCGCAACGAATCCGCGCCGCTTGTAGACCGTGATCCCGATCTCCGCGAGATAGCGCTCCGCGCGGGCGCTCATGCGGTGCCTGTGCGCGCGCTCGTCCGCTTCGCTCGCCGCCGGTGCCAAGCCCAGGCGCTCGGACCAGACGCCGCGTAGAGCACGAACAGCGCAAAGATCGTCACTTGCGGCGCGACCGCGATCACGATGATCACGAGCGGAATCAGCAGCAGTCTCGCGAACCGCATGCGCTCGCCGGGATTGATGTCCTTGAAGCTCCAATACGCGAAACGCGACATCATGAGCAGGCCTGCGATCGGCCGTGATCGTGATGCCTGCGACGAGCCCGAAAAGGCCCTCGATCCCGTAGTGAGTCGCGAGCCAGACCATCGAAGCGACGATCGCGGCTGCCGACGGGCTCGGCAAGCCTTGGAAGAAGCGCCGATCCTGACCCGTGTTCGCGTTGAAGCGCGCGAGCCGGAACGCAGCCGCCGCGCAGTAGAGGAAGGCCGCGAGCCAGCCGAGGCCGCGCCACGCCTCACCGTATTCCGCGAGCCGCGCGACGCCCCATTGATAAGTGACGATCGCGGGCGCGAGCCCGAACGAGACCATGTCCGACAAGCTGTCGTATTCCTTGCCGAACTCGCTCGACGTGCTCGTGAGCCGCGCGACGCGGCCGTCGAGCCCATCGAGGAACATCGCAGCGAAGATGCTCCACGCCGCCTCACGAAAGTTGCCGTCGATCGCGGCGACGATCGCGTAGAACCCCGCGAACAGAGCCCCCGTCGTCAGCAGGTTCGGCAAGAGATAGATTCCCTTGCGTCGGATTCTCTTCGGACGGCCGTCCACGATTGCAACTCACTCCTGAGACCGCGGAATGCTGCGCGAAACCCCGATGCGACGCAAATGCGAAGCCCGCGCTGGCATTACGGCGGGGAGCGCGAATAGAATCGCCGCGTCTTTCGGGTCGGATCGAAGGCCGATGAGACGCCGGGTTCAAGCGATCTTCCTCTCGCTGCTCTGTGCAGCACTGTGCTCCGCTGAGGGCGCGGAGGGTCGCCCGCGCGACGCTCGCGAAGGACCCGACCCCGACCTGCGCATCATCCTGCTCGACGCAATCCAGAACGCCGACAGCTTCCAAGACCGCTTCGACGCCGAAGTGTGGCTCACGGACATGTCGCGCCGGCTCGAGAACCAAGTGCCCGATGCGAACGAGCGGCTCGAGATTCTCCGCAACGTCCACCGCAACGCCGTCCGCGCGCGCTTGGCCCCCGAGCTCGTGCTCGCGGTGATCGACGTCGAGAGCAACTTCGACCGCTTCGCGATCTCGGCGTCGAGCGCGCTGGGTCTGATGCAAGTGATGCCGTTCTGGGTGCCGCAGCTCGGCTACAAAGACAAGAACGAGCTGTTCAAGGTCGGCACGAACACGCTGCTCGGCTGCCTAATCTTGAAGTATTACCTCGACATGGAACGTGGCGACCTCGTCAAAGGCCTCGCCCGCTACAACGGCAGCGTCGGGCCGCCGCTGGTACTCCGACCGGGTGATCGAGCGGCTGCGCACGAAGTGGTTCAAGGCCTAAGCGCGCGTCTCAGCGGAGCACGTCGAAACGAGCCGGGACCGCCTCCGTCCACTCCTCGACGTGCACGCTCGCGACGCACGCAGCCGGCGGGCCTTGCCACAACCACGCGGCGAACTCCGTGAGCGCGTCGAGCGAGCCGCTCGCGACAGCCTCCACGCGGCCGTCGGAAAGATTCTTGACCCAGCCGTCCAGCCCGAGCGCCGCGGCTCGGTCGGCCGTCGCCGCGCGGTAGTAGACGCCTTGGACCCTGCCCGCGACGATGCAGCGAATCGCTCGCCGCCCATCCACGCGCGGAGCTTGCGTCACCGCTGAGCGCCCGGCTCCGTCGCCGATTGAATCGTGTGCAGCGCCTGGCTCGCACGATTCTTCGCCCGGACCGCGTTCATCCGCGCCTGGCCGTAGGCCTCCTGCTGGATCTGCCGCTCCGCGTCGGCGAGGAACCGGTGCGCGTCGTTCAGGGAGTCGGGCGCAACCTTGTCGCCGTTGGCTTGCTCGGCGGCCGCGATCGCCTGGCGCGCGTCGCTCATCTCCTGAACGGGCGGCGTCGTACAGGCGATGATTGCCATGCAGGCGAGCAGCAGTGACAGCGCGCGGGTCACGGGCGTCGTGTTCTTATTTATCGTTGGATTCGAAGCCGGCGAGAACGTAACAAGCGGCACGACAAGGCGTCAAGGCAACCGACGCCGCTCCTAGCGGATTCGAACGCGCGCTAGACTGCGCGTTCGTCGGGGGAGCAGGCCCGTGATGCGTTGCACGTGCGTGTCTCTACCGGCGGTGCTTTTCGAGAGCGCGAATCTATCACAGTCGCCTGAACCGCCGAATGAATTCGACGATACTCGTCCTGTACTACTCGCGCGGCGGGCGCACCGCGGCGCTCGCTCGTCACGCCGCGCGTGGGGTCGAGAGCGCGGGCGCCATCGCGCGTATCCGCACCGTGCCGCCCGTCGCGGCGACGACCACGGCAAGCGACCCGCCTACACCTAAGGATGGGCCTCCGTACGCGGAGCTCTCCGACCTCGTGGAAGCCGACGGGCTGCTGCTCGGCAGTCCGACGCGCTTCGGCAACATGGCGGCGCCGCTCAAGCACTTCCTCGACTCGACGAGCGAGCTCTGGCTCGCCGGCACGCTCGCCGACCGGCCCGCGGGCGTGTTCACCGCGACGTCGTCCGCGCACGGCGGGCAAGAAAGCACGCTGCTCAGCATGATGTTGCCGCTGCTGCACCACGGCATGCTGATCGTCGGCGTGCCCTACACCGAGGCGGCGCTATTCGACACGCGCACGGGCGGCTCGCCCTATGGCGCGACGCACCTAGCGACTGCGTGGAATACCGCGCTGTCGAAAGACGAGATCGCCGTCGCGCACGCTCTCGGCGCGCGCGTCGCGCGGATCGCGATTCGCCTGCGCGCGCGCTAAGGAGTCGCGAGCAACTCGCGGATGAATGGGATCGTGAGCTTGCGGTGCTCCGCGAGCGAGGCTCGATCGAGCCGCTCGAGCCAGCGCTGCAGCGCGACCATATCGCGATCGACGCGATCGAGCAGATACTCCGCCGAGCCGCGCTCGAGATCGAGGCCGCGCGCGTGCGCGTGCGCGAGCAGCGCGTCGACACGCTCCGAGTGCGTGAGCGCCTGGAGGCGGTACGCGACCGCGCCGGCGGCGCGCGACGCAAGATCGCGAAGCTCGAAGCCCGCCGCAGCCGGCGGCACGAGCGCCGCCAGCAACAGACCGCCGCGCTTCGTCGCGATCTCGTTGAACAGCACGAACAGCTGCCGCTCCCACGCCGCGTCTCGCGCAACCGCGTCGACGCGATCGAGGGCGAGCAGATCGACTCCGTCGAGGCCGGCGAGAATCTCGGGCTCCGTTGCGTGCTCCTCGAGGAGCGCGACGTACATTGCGCGCCGGCCGGCGAGCGATGCGCCGCGGCACGCGGCCTGGAGCAGATGCGTCTTGCCGCTCGCGTGCGGGCCCGAGATCCAGACCGTGTCCGGTGCGCCGTCCGCGAGCGCGCGCACGTGCCGGACCGCCGGTCGCGTTCGCGCCGTCGACGAACGTCTCGAAGCGCGCGTGATCCGCGAGCCCGAGCGCGAGCGGGAGCTGGCCCATCGCGCCGCTAGGCCGCACCGTGCGCGACCCGCCACGCGCGCGCGCTCCAGCGGAGCACGTACGTGAGGCCGCTCACGAGACTCGTGAACACCACGGCCGCGCCGAGCACGAGCAGCGAGATCCGCGGCGGCAATCCGAACGCCGCGTTCGTGATCGTGAAGAAGACGAAGCCGAGCTGGCATGCCGTGTTCAGCTTGCTGATCGCCGCGGGCTCGCCCTGCACCGGCGCGATCAACAGCTGGTAAGTCACCGCGCCGGCGACGATCACGACGTCGCGGCCGATCACGACGGCGGTCAAATCGAGCGGCGTGAGGCCCGCATACGTCAAAGCGCAGAACGCAGTCACGAGCAGCAGCTTGTCGGCCGCGGGATCGAGCAAGCCGCCTAGTCGCGTGCGCCAGTCGAAGGTCTTCGCGAGGAAGCCGTCGAGACCGTCAGACACTCCGGCGATCACGAGCACGCAGAGCGCCGCCGAATAGTGCCCCTCGATCAACAATGCGCCGAGCGGCACGGCGAGCAGCATCCGCACGCCGCAGATCGCGTTCGGTACCCAGCGCCAGCTCATTCAGGGCGTCCCCGGGCTCGCGATCCGAAACACGAGCGCGCCGCCGCCGGGCGCCGCGGAGTCGGGCCGCAGGACGCCGCCGAGCGCAAGCACACGCTCGAGCACGCGCGCGTCGCCGCGCGCCGCGACGCGGACGGTCAGCGTGCCGCGCTCGAGGCTCTCGACATCGACCGACTGCAGCGAGCTCACCTTCTCGAGATAGCTCATCACGCGGCCGTAGTCATCCGGCGTCTTGACGTCGAGCACGCGCAACCGCGACGTCGTCGCGCCGCCGACGACGCTGAGCTCCGTCGCGTACTGGTCCGCGATTGCGTCGAGGCCGTCGCGCACCGCCGTTCCCTCGAGCATCCGCCGCGCGCCGTCCTTCAGAAGCAGCCATTCGACCTCGTTGCCGACGAGGCCCGGATGCACGCGGCCGATCAGCACCGCGTCGGCGCGATAGCGCGCGGAGGCGGCCGTGACACGATCGTCGACCCCGCTCGAGACGTCGTCGATCGTGACGGCGGCGAGATCTTCGCTATCGAGCTGCGGCAGCACGATCGGGAGCCCGCGCTCGTCGGCGACCGCCGCGAGCTCCGTGCGCAGCATCATCAGGAGATCGACGGTCGCGGGCGTCGCGTCGGCCGGCGCGTCGCCCACTGCCAAGCAACGCTCGGCCGCCCTGGCCATCGTCGACGGCGACCCAGACGAGCGTGAGGGGACGCTCCGAGCCCCAGATCCGAACGTTGAGCCCGGAGAGCGCCTGATCGACACGCGTCGCGTTGAAGCCGACGATGGCGCGGCCCTGCCGGTCCGTGCCGTACTGGGTGGTATAGCGCGACGCGTCTTTCATCAGCGGTTGCAAATCCGGATCGATCCCCGCATAGCGATTGCCCGTGACGCGCTCGAGCACCGCCGCGAACGCGGTTTGCGTGGCCGCCGCGCGCTGGTCCGTTGCCACGGGATCCTGGTTCACCGTCACCGAGTACAGATTCGGGAACGTCGCCGCGCCCGCCGCGAACGACAGCGACAACGACGCGAGCAACAGGAGCACGCGTTGCCAAGCGCGCGAGCGCGCTGCGGTCTGGCCAGCCGGCATCTCGAATTTTCCGTGGTAACCCGAGGGCGGCTATTATAGCGGGCCTCCACGAGTCGAAGTCCGCACCGAGCCGGCGCGATGGTATCCCGAGATCGATTCAGCTACGAAGCAGACGCCATCCCGCGCTCCGGGCACGCGCCCGGGTCATGAGCGGCGCGCGTCAGCGCGTCGCCGTGCTGATCTCGGGCGAAGGCACCAACCTCCAGGCCCTGATCGACGCCGTCGCAGCGCGCAAGATCGCGGGCGAGATCGCGCTCGTCCTGAGCAATCGCGCAGCGGCGCGCGGGCTCGAGCGCGCGCGCGCCGCCGGCATCCCGACGGAATATTTGCCGGCCCCGCGCGGGTCCGAGCGCGCCGTCTACGACCGCGCGCTCGGCGACCTGCTCGACCGGTACGCGCCCGACCTCGTCGTTCTCGCCGGGTTCATGCGGATCCTGACGCCCGAGCTTCGTCGCGCGCTTCGCGGGGCGGCTATTGAACCTCCACCCTTCCCTGCTGCCGAAGTATCCGGGTCTCGACACACATCGGCTCGTGCTCGAGAACGCCGACATAATGCATGGCGCGACGGTGCACTTCGTCACCGCGGAGCTCGATGCCGGGCCGGCCGTGATTCAGTATCGAGTCCCGGTGCGTGCCGGCGAGCCGATCGAGTCGCTCGTCGCGCGGGTGCACGCGGGCGAGCACCTGATCTTGCCGCGTGCCGTCGACTGGTTCGTGACCGGACGCTTGAGGCTCGATGGCGACGCGGTCATGCTTGACGGCAAGCGGTTGCAGCAACCGGTGATCGTGGAAGGTGATGCATGAAGACGATCGTCGCGGCCTCGCTTACAGGCGCCACGTTGCTCGGAGTCGCTGCGCGCGTAGCTCGCCGATTCCCCGGCGCCGCCCGTGCCGACGTACACGGCCACGTACGAGGCCGAGTACAAGGGCAAGAACTTGGGCTCGTCGGAGTTCAAGGTGACCCACGACACCGCGAAAAATACTTACGAGTTCACGTCGACGACCACCGCCAAAGGCATCCTCGGAAAGCTCGCCGCCCCGAACCCGACCATCGAACGCAGCATCTTCACCGTCGTGGGCGGGAAAGTTCGGCCGAGCGAGTACTGGTACAAAGACGGGACCCGTAAGGCCGACGGCGACAAGCACATTCAATTCGACTGGGACCGCCACGTCGCGACCGTCAGCGACAAGGATGGGCGACGCGAAGTCTCGCTCGACGACGTTTCGGTCGACGCGGGCAGTCTGCACGTCGCGCTCATGCAGGACCTGATCGTCAACGGGAAACCCGGCCAATATCGGATCGCCGACAGCGAGCAAGCGAAGACCTACGGCTTCGAAGACAACGGCGAAGCGCAAATCGATACAGGCATCGGCAAGCTCGCGACGCATTGCTACATCCAGCATCGCGAGGGCTCGTCACGGAAGACGTATCTCTGGGTGGCGCCGGAGCTCGACTACCTGCCGGCGCGGATCGAGACACGCAAGGACGACGAGGTCCAGACGGCCCTCACGCTGATGTCGGTCGAAGGTATCGAGAAGAAGTAGCGGTTGCCTCGAATCGCGGCGCGCGCCGCGCCCGCTCAGGTCTTCGGCAGCGTCACGCCGCGCTGGCCTTGGTACTTGCCGCCGCGGTCCTTGTAGCTGGTCGCACAAACCTCGTCGGACTCGAAGAAGATCATCTGCGCGATGCCTTCGTTCGCATAAATCTTCGCGGGCAGCGTCGTCGTGTTCGAGAACTCGAGCGTCACATGGCCTTCCCATTCCGGCTCGAGCGGCGTCACGTTCACGATGATTCCGCAGCGCGCGTAGGTCGACTTGCCGACGCAGATCGTGAGCACCTCGCGCGGGATCCGAAAATACTCCACGGTGCGCGCGAGCGCGAACGAGTTCGGCGGGATGATGCAGACCTCGCCCGACATGTCGACGAAGCTCGACTCGTCGAATTTCTTCGGGTCGACGATCGCCGAGTTGATGTTCGTGAAGATCTTGAACTCCGGCGCACAGCGCACGTCGTAACCGTAGCTCGACGTCCCGAACGAGATCACTCGCCCGCCGTCGACACCGCGGCGCACTTGATCGGGCTCGAACGGCTCGATCATCTTGCGCTCCTCGACCATGCGACGGATCCAACGATCGGACTTCACGCTCATCAATCGTCCTCGACAGAGATGCTCGGAAAAAGGCGGCTGTAGTCCTTCGCGCGTGCCGCGAGCTCGCCCGCGGCGCGCAGAGCGACAGCGCGGAACGCGCTCGCGAGCGCACCGTCGGGCTCCGCCACGACGGTCGGCCTGCCCTCGTCCGTCTCGACGCGGATGCGCCGGTCGAGCGGCAGCGCACCGAGCAGCGGCACGCCGTACTGCGCGCTCAGCGTCTCGCCGCCGTGCTCGCCGAAGATGTGCTCCTCGTGCCCGCAACTCGTGCAGACGTGCAGACTCATGTTCTCCACGATGCCGAGCACCGGCACGTTGACCTTCTGGAACATCTCGAGCCCCTTGCGGGCATCGGCGAGCGCGATGTCCTGGGGCGTCGTGACGATCACCGCGCCGCTCACCGGCACGCGCTGCGCGAGAGTGAGCTGGATGTCGCCGGTGCCGGGCGGCATATCGACGATCAGATAGTCGAGGTCGCCCCAATTCGTCTGCGTGAGCAACTGGTTCAGGGCGGACGTGACCATCGGCCCGCGCCAGGCCATCGGTTGCTGCTCGTCCACGAGGAAGCCGATCGACATCGCCTCGAGCCCGTGCGCGACGAGCGGCTCGAGCGACTTGCCATCGCGCGTCTCGGGCCGCCGGCCCATGAGGCCAAGCATCCGCGGCTGGCTCGGGCCGTAGATGTCGGCGTCGAGCACGCCGACGCGGGCGCCTTCCTGCGCGAGCGCGAGCGCGATGTTCACGGCGACGGTCGACTTGCCGACTCCGCCCTTGCCCGAGGCGACGGCGACGAGGTTTCGCACTCCGGGCAGCGGCTTCAACCCCTGCTGGACGGCGTGCGCGACGACCGCGCTCGCGACCACCACGGTGAGCGGCGCGCCCGCGAGGAGCGGCTCGCAATGGGCCGCGATCGCGGCACGAAGGTCACCGGCGCTGCGCGCGATGGGGAAGCCGCACGAGACCTCGACGCGCCAGCCGCCGTCCTGTGCCTCGACCGCGAGCGCCGTGCCGGCGGAGCCGAGCGGCCTGCCGGTCTCTCGAACGACGAGCTGCTTCAGATGCTGCGTCAGCAGCGCTGCCGTGAGCTCAGGCATGTTCCGGGGGGCGCCGAGGGGCCGGCATTGTAACCTAATGCAGCCGCGCGGGCCGCCTCGTTTCGGGGCACGTCAGACGGGTTAAACCTGTGATCTACGTTACGTTTCGAAAAAAACCGTGTGGCATAATCGCTCGCAATCGGAGTTGATTATGTTCGATCCTCGGGCGCCTGGGCATCGGCACCGGGAGCCGGACTTTCCAGCCATTTCGCTGAGGGCAGTAGCTTTCGGATCGATTCCCGCGGCCGATGAATTTCTATACCGCATACCAAGCCGATCGGCTTATCTCGCAGATCCGAGAGGAAGGCGACCCGACCTCTCCGAATGCGAAAAAGGCTTTTCAGAAGCTCGGTAAGCTCGGCAATGCCGCGGTACCGAAGATCCTCGAGGCGCTCGCCTCGGCGGACAAGCGCCAGACGGTCGAATATGTAGAGCTGCTGAGCAGCCTCACCGACGACAAAACGCTGCCGAACATCGCGCGCGGGCTCACCGAAGAGGACCCGCGGATCGTGTCGGGCACCGCCTGGGCGCTCTCGACGAACCGCCGCTACAACATCAACCGTTTGGTCGACTTCCTCGGCGAAGACGATTACTCGAAAGCGGCGCTGATCGAAGTGCTCTCCGCGCACAAGGAGCGCCTCAACATCCGTCAGCTCCTCCAGCAGGTCTATAACCTGCAACCGAGCGAGAAGGCGGCGCTCTTCAAGCTCATCGACGAGGTCACCACCGAAGAGCTCGTCCCGGATCTCTTGGCGCGCATGGACGGCAAAGATCCAGTGGTCAAGATGCATTTGCTCAACGTGATCGCGCGCTTCGATCTGCCGGCCGTGAGCAGAGCGCTGCAGGAGTCGCTGAAGGACTCGAACAAGCTCGTGCGGCAGGCCGCGCTCGCCGGCATCGTGCGCGGCAAGGGCGCGATCGACATCTCACAGATCGCGAGCTTGCTGCTCGACCCGGACCTCGAGGTCATGAACAAGGCCGTCGAGGTGATCTGTCGCGCGAACGATCCCGAGACGGCCAAATACCTGATCGCCGCGCTGAAGTCCGAGAACGAGTTCAGCCGCCGCGCCGCGGTAGAGATCCTGAACGAGATCGGCACGACGCACAGCATCAAGTACTTGCTCGACGCGATTGCGGACGAGGACTGGTGGGTGCGCTCGCGCGCGTCGGATGCGCTCGCGCGCATCGGCGGTTCGCGCGTCGTCGACGCCGTGCTCGACCTAATCAAGGACAAGGACGAGAACATCCGCCGCGCCGCAATAGAGATCCTCGTCACCTGCCGCGACAAGCGCGCGGTCGACAAGCTCATCGAGGCGACTGAAGGATCCCGACTGGTGGGTCAGCGAGCGGGCCGCCGACGCGCTCGCAGAGATCGGCGACGCGAAGGCCCTGCCCGCGCTGCTCGAGATGGTCGCGCGCAACAACCGCTCTCTGCCCATCGCGCTGAGCGCGGTCGGCAAGGTGGGCAGCTTCCAAATCCTCGACAAGGTGCTGCCATACCTCCAGCGGCCCGAAAAAGAGGTGCGCGTCGCCGCGATCGGCGCCGTCGCGCAACTGGCCGGGGAGCAGCAAGCCGAGGTCGTGAAGCCCTACATCCAGCAGGCCGCCGCGGGGGCGGATGAGACCGTGGTTCGGGCCGCGAACAAGGCCATTCAGAAGCTCGAAGGCCGCACCGGGACGGGCCGTTTGACGTCTTCGGCCACTTTCTCGACTCCGGGTCCGTATTCGACTCCGCTGCCCTCTCCCGGCCCGACGATGGCTCCCACCCGCGCGCCGGCCCGCGGCCCGACGATGGTCGTGCAGCCGCCCCCGCCGCCGGTGCCCGCCAGCGCGACGTCCACCGCGCGCACGCTGCTCGTCGACGGGCCGGATGAGAGCATCGAGCCGCCGGCGCCCGAGGCGCCGTCGTTCGATCTGAACGCGCTGAACTCGGGCGACATGATCGAAGGCCGCTACAAGTTCATCCAGAAGATCGGCAAGGGCGCGTTCGGCACCGTCGTGCTCGTCGAGGACACGGTCGTCGAGGAACGCCTGATACTCAAGTTCTTGAACGCGAACGTCGCCTCGGACGAGGAGATGCTCAAGCGCTTCGTGCACGAGCTGCGATACTCCCGGCGGATCACGCACAAGAACGTGATCCGGATCTACGACTTCCTGTACGTCGGCGGCAGCTACGCGATTTCGATGGAGTACTTCCCGTCGCACACGCTCGGGGCCGAGATCGCGAGCGAGAAGCCGATGAAGGCGAAGAAGGTCATCGCGTATGCGTGCGACATCTGCATCGGCATGAGCGTTGCCCACCAGCAAGGCATCATTCACCGCGACTTGAAGCCGGCGAACATCCTCATCGACGACTCGGGCTTGCTGAAGATCGTGGACTTCGGCGTCGCGGCCGCGGCCAAGAGCGGCGACACGCAGCTCACGAAGACCGGCTACGTGATCGGCTCGCCGAAGTACATGGCGCCCGAGCAGATCCTCGGCAAGAAGGTCGACGAGCGCGCCGACATCTACAGCCTGGGCGTGATCATGTACGAGATGCTCGCCGGCACGCCGCCGTACAGCCGCGGCGACCACATGTCCGTGATGTACCAGCACGTGCAAGGCAAGGCACAAGCGCTGCACGAGCTCAATGCGGCCATCCCACGCGAGCTGAGCGACATCGTCGGCAAGACCATGCAGGTCGACAAGGCGAAGCGCTTCAACTCGATGGAAGAGCTGCGCTCGGCGCTCGCGGCCGGCACGGCCAAACTGGAGTAGCGCGCGCATGGCCCGCATCGACGCGTTCCTGAAGCTCGGCCTGGCTCAGGGCTGCTCGGATATTCACCTCGCGGTCGGCGTGCCGCCGATGCTGCGCTTGCATGGCGACCTGATGCCGATCAAGTTCCGCGACCTCGGCGATACGGAGCTCGAGGGCTACGTCGTCGGAGATCCTGAGCGCAAACCAGAGGGAGCGGTTCCAAAAGGGCAACGACCTCGACTTCTCGTACGTGAGCGGCGACGGCGGCCGGTTCCGCGTCAACGTGTTCCGCAAAGCGACAGGCGTCGGGGCGACGTTCCGGACCATCCCGTCGGTGGTCCCGACGCTCGATAGCCTCGGGCTTGCCGTCCGTCATCACGAAGTTCTGCGACCTCCAGCAGGGCATGGTGCTCGTCACCGGCTCGACCGGAACGGGCAAGTCGACGACGCTCGCGGCGATGATCGACCACATCAACACCACGAGCAACTGCAACATCATCAGTCTCGAGGACCCGATCGAGTTCGTGCACGGGAGCAAGCGCTCGCAGATCGTGCAGCGCGAGCTCGGCACGCACATCCCGAGCTTCGCCGAAGGCGTTCGCGCGAGCCTGCGCGAGGATCCCGACGTGATCCTCGTCGGCGAGCTGCGCGACGGCGAGACGATCAGCATGGCGATGACGGCCGCGGAGACGGGCCACCTCGTGCTCGGCACGCTGCACACGACCAGCGCCGTCAAGTCGGTGGACCGCATCATCGACGCGCTGCCGGCCGAGCAGCGCGAGCAGACGAAGAGCTTCCTCGCGCACTCTTTGCACGCCGTCGTCACGCAGACGCTCGTGAAGACGCCGGACAACCGCGGCCGGCGCGCGATCGTCGAGGTTCTGGTCATGAATCGCGCGATCGCGAAGCTGATCATGACCGAGCAAACTCACCAGATTCCCGCCCAGCTGCAAACCGGCAAGGACGTCGGGCATGCAGCTCATGGACCAGGCGCTGCTCGACGCGATCACGAAGAAGACCATCGATCCCGACGACGCGTACCGCTTCGCGTCGGACCGCAAGAAGTTCGAGCGTTTCGTGACCGACACGACGGTGCTGCCGAGCAGCGCGAGCGTCGGCTGAGCGGAGGCTAGCGATGTCATTGATAGACTCCTTCTTGCGCAGCATGCACATGCGGAAAGGCTCCGACCTGCACGTGATCGCGGGCGACCCGCCGCGCATGCGCGTGCATGGCGACTTGATCACGCTCGACAACAACAAGCTCGATCCCGAGGAGCTCAAGGCGGAGCTGTTCGGCATCATGAGCGAGGCCGCGCTGAACCAGTTCAACGTGCACGACTCTGCCGACTTCGCGCATTCGATTCCCGACGTCGCCCGGTTCCGCGTGAACGTGTTCCGCCACCTGAACGGCATCGGCGGCGTGTTCCGGGGTATCCCGTCGAATGCGCTCACGCTCGACGAGCTCAAGATGCCGAAATCGCTGCACGAGCTCGCGACCGCGACGCGCGGCCTGATCCTCGTGACGGGCAAGACCGGCTCGGGCAAGTCGACCACGCTCGCGGGCGTGGTCGACGCGATCAACAGCCGCGTGAAGGGCCACATCCTCACGATCGAGGATCCGATCGAGTTCGTGCACCAGCGCAAGCTCTGTCTGATGAGCCAGCGCGAGGTCGGCGTGCACAGCCCGTCGTTCGCCGACGCGCTGCACTCGGCTTTGCGCGAGGACCCGGACGCGATCCTCGTCGGCGAGCTGCGCGACCTCGAGACGATGAGCATCGCGATGACCGCGGCCGAGATGGGCGTGCTCGTGATGGGCACCCTGCACACGAACGGCGCCGCCGCCACGATCGACCGGGTCGTGAACATCTTTCCGTCCGACAAGCAGGACCACGTGCGCAACATGCTGTCGACCTCGTTGCGCGGCGTCGTGTCGCAGCAGCTGCTCAAGCGCAAGGACGGCACCGGGCGAGTCGCGGCACTCGAGATTTTGATCAACACGTCGGCCGCGGCGAACCTCATTCGTCAGGGCAAGCTCGAGCAGATCGAGAACGTGATGCAGTCGAGCGGGCGCGAGGGCATGTGCACGATGGACTCGTCGCTCAAGAAGCTGCTCGACGACGGCGTGATCTCCGGCCAGGAGGCCTACTTGAACGCGTTCGACAAATCCAAGTTCGAGCAGGCCAAGGACCTCGCCTAAAGACCGCGAGCCGATGGCATAATGGCCACGGCTCGGCCTTCCGCTCTTCGCGGACCGAGCCATCTCGGTTGCGGAGCCTGTTCGAGTTGACTTCCAAGCGCACAATCCTCGTCACGAGCGCGTTGCCGTACGCCAATAATTCGCTGCACATCGGCCACCTCCTCGGCTACGTCCAGACCGACATCTGGGTGCGCCTGCAGCGGCTGCGCGGCGAGCAATGTTGGTACGTGTGCGCGAGCGACGCGCACGGCACGCCGACGATGCTCCGGGCGGAGCAAGAAGGCATCGCGCCCGAGGAGCTCATCAAGCGCGTGAGTGCCGAGCATCGGCGCGACTTCGCGACGTTCCGGATCGGCGTCGACAACTACATCACGACCCACGACCCCGAGAACGAGGAGATCACCACCGAGCTCTATCGCCGCCTCGCCAAGCGGGGGCTCATCGCGCGCAAGGTCATCAAGCAGGCCTACGACGAGGAACGGCAGATGTTCCTTCCGGACCGCTACGTCCGGGGAACCTGCCCGAACTGCGGCAAGCCGGATCAGTACGGCGACTCGTGCGAGAACTGCGGCGCTACTTATTCGCCGCTCGATCTGAAGGACGCGGTCTCCACGTTGTCGGGCACAAAGCCCGTGGCGCGCGAGTCGGAGCACCTGCTTCTTGAAGCTCGAGCAGCTTCGAGAGCGGAGCTGCGCGAATGGGTGCCGAAGCACGTCGACGCCGCGCTCGCGCGCAAGCTCGAGGAATGGTTCAAAGCCGGCCTCAAGGATTGGGACATCTCGCGCGATCCGCCCTACTTCGGCTTCCGGATCCCGGGCGAGCGCGACAAGTTCTTCTACGTCTGGTTCGACGCGCCGATCGGCTACATGGCGAGCTTCCTGAGCCTCTGCCGGCGCGAGGGCCTCGATTTCGGCGAGTTCTGGGACGAAGGCAGCCGGCACGAGCTTTATCATTTCATCGGCAAGGACATTCCCTATTTCCACGCGCTGTTCTGGCCCGCGATGCTCTCGGGTGCCAGCTATCGCAGGCCGACCGCGCTGTTCGTGCACGGCCACTTGACCGTGGACGGCGAGAAGATGTCGAAACGCCGCGGAACATTCATCCCGGCCGCGATCGTTCGCCAAGCACGTCGACCCGGACTACCTGCGCTACTACTACGCATCGAAGCTCGGCGCCGACCATCGAAGACATCGACTTGAACTTCACGGACTTCGTCGCGAAGGTGAACTCCGATCTGGTCGGCAAGCTCGTGAACATCGCGAGCCGTTGCGCCGGGTTCATCGAGAAGCTCGGCGGCGGCACGCTCGCCGAGCGGCTGCCGGACGACGCGCTGTACGCCGAGTTCTCGTCCGCGGCCGCGACGGTCGCGGCCGACTACGAGCAGCGCGAATACTCGCGCGCGGTGCGCCGGATCATGGCGCTCGCCGATCGCGCGAACCAATACATCGACGAGAAGAAGCCCTGGCTGCTCGCGAAGAATCCACAGGCCGCCGCCGAGGTCGTCGGCGTCTGCACGCTCGGGCTGAATCTGTTTCGGGCGCTGATGATCTATCTCAAGCCGGTGCTGCCCGCGCTCGCCGAGCGCGCCGAGAAGCTGCTCGGCTCCGGCGAGCTCCGCTGGAGCGACGTCACGGCGCCGCTGCTCGGCCGCAAGATCGCGCGCTTCGAGCCGCTGCTGCAGCGCATCGAGCTCGCGACGCTCGAGAAGATCGTCGCCGAGACTCGCGCACAGACCGAGGCGACAGGCGCCGCGCCGACGGGCGGCGCGCCCGCGAACGCCGCCGCGAAGTCCACGGACCTCGCCGCCGCCGCGAAGGCTACCGACGGCCCCGCGGCGGCGAAGTCCGCCGACGGCGCCGCCGCCGCCGAGATCGACCTGACGCAGTTCGCGAAGACGGACCTGCGCGTCGCGCGCGTTGTCGAAGCGAGCCTCGTCGAGGGCGCCGACAAGCTGCTGAAGCTGACGCTCGACGTCGGCGGCGCGCAGCGCACGGTGTTCGCAGGGATTCGCAGCGGCTACGAGCCGACAGCGCTGGTCGGCCGGCTCGTGATCCTCGTCGCGAACCTGAAGCCTCGCAAGATGCGCTTCGGCGTATCCGAGGGGATGGTGCTCGCAGCAAGCGGCGACACGAGCGGCCCGTTCCTGCTGAGCCCGGACAGCGGCGCCGAGCCCGGCATGAAAGTGAGCTGACGTGGGCGAGCTCCTGCTGATCGTCCTCGCGGCCGCGCTCGTCAACAACTTCGTGCTCGTGCAGTTCCTCGGGCTGTGCCCGGCCATCGGCGCATCGCGGCGGCTCGAGGGCGCGATCGGCATGGCGCTTGCGACCGGACTCGTGCTCACGACGGCGTCGGGCCTGTGCTTCCTCGTCGACCGCTTCGTTCTGCAGCGCTTCGAGCTGCAGTACCTCAGGATCCTCGCGTTCGTCGGCGTCGTCGGCGCGTCGATCTGGCTCGCGAACGCGCTCGTCCGGCGCTTCTCGCCGCTGTTGCACCGCGTGCTCGGCGTCTACCTGCCGCTCGTCGCGAGCAACTGCGCACTGCTCGGCGTCGCGCTGCTGAACTCTGCCGCGAGCCGCAGCTTCGTCGCCGCGCTCTTCTACGGCGCCGGCGCCTCGCTCGGCTTCGGCCTCGCGCTGGCGCTGATCGCGGGCTTGAGGGAGCGCATCGCGCGCGCGGACGTGCCGATACCCTTTCGCGGCGCGGCGATCGTATTCGTCACCGCGGGCATCCTGTCTCTCGCATTCCTCGGCTTCGCGGGATTCGCCAGGCTCTGACGATGCCGCGATGACCACGCACTTCGAGGTCGCGCCGGCTCCGCACGCGCGCGCGGTCGCTCGCCGTGCCGGCTTTCATGCGCCGAGTGCTCTATGCGCTCGTGCCTGCCGCGCTGACATACACCTGGTTCTTTGGCTGGGGCCTCGCGATCAACTTCGCGTTAGCGGGGCTTACCGCCCTGCTCTGCGAAGGCGCGGTGCTCAGGTTGCGCGGCCGCGGCACGCGCGTCGCGCTCAACGACGGTAGCGCGCTGATCACGGCCGCGCTGCTCGCGTTCGCGTTACCGCCGCTGGTGCCGGCGTGGGTCCCCGTGATCGGCGCCGCGGTCGCGATCGTGATCGCGAAACAGCTCTTCGGCGGGCTCGGCAAGAACCTGTTCAACCCCGCGATGGTGGGCTACGTCTTCCTGCTGCTCTCGTTTCCCGTCGAGATGACGCAGTGGATCCCGCCGCGGATGGGCGATATCGACTACATGCACCTGAGCCTCTTGGGCCAGATCGAGTACTCGTTCCTCGGCCGGCTGCCGAGCGGGCTCGACGTCGACACGCTCACGCGCGCGACGCCGCTCGACATCGTGAAGGAAGGCCTGCGCTCGGCGCGCTCGTTCGACGAGCTGCGCGGCGGCTCGCTGTTCGGCGACTTCGGAGGCCGCGGCTGGGAGTGGGTCGCGAACCTGATCGCGCTCGGCGGCCTGTATCTGCTTTTTACGGGCACGATCCGCTGGCAGATCCCGTTCGCGCTGCTCTTCGGGCTCTTGCTGCCCGCGACCGTGTTCTATCTGATCGACCCACACCACTACGCGGCGCCGGAATTCCATCTCTTCAGCGGCGCGAGCATGCTCGGCGCGTTCTTCATCGCGACCGATCCCGTCTCGGCGTCGACCACGAACTGGGGCCGCATCATCTACGGCGCGTGCATCGGCTTCCTCACGTATGCGATCCGCACATGGGGCGGCTACCCCGACGGCCTCGCGTTCGCCGTGCTGCTGATGAACGCGGCGGTGCCGCTCATCGATCGCTACACGCGCCCGAGGATCTATGGCCGCCGCTGAGGGAGGGCCGATACGCACGGCGCTGCTCGCGGCCATCATCGCCGCGGCGGCCGCGTTCGCGATCAGCGCGAGCCACGACTTCAGCAAGGACCGGATCGCGGCGAATCGCCGCGCGCGCCTGATTGCGAGCTTGAACAGCGTGCTCGACCCGGCGCTTCGCGAGCGGGATCTCGCCACGGTGCGCATCAACGTTACGGACAAGGAGCTGCTCGGCAGCGACGAACCGGTCGACGTCTACGTCGCGGAGGATGGCGACACGCCGGTCGCTATCGTGTTCGCGACCACCGAGACCGAGGGATACAACTCCACGATCCGTCTCTTGATCGGCGTCTCGCGCGACGGCGTTCTGACCGGCGTGCGCGCCGTGAGCCACCGCGAGACGCCGGGACTCGGCGACGCGATCGACATCCAGAAGTCCAAGTGGATCACGCAGTTCGACGGCAAGTCGCTCGACGCGCCCGACCGCTCTCTCTGGCTCGTCGACAAGGACGACGGCGCGTTCGACTCGATCACGGGTGCGACCGTGACCTCGCGCGGCGTCGTCAAAGGCGTCAAGAACACGCTGCTATACTTCGAGCGCCATCGTGACGAGCTCTTTGCCGCCGCCGCAGCCGCCCGCAGCCACGACGATGCAGAACACTAGCGATCCACGCGCCGTCTTCGCCTCGGGTCTATGGCGCGACAACGTCGCGCTCGTCCAGCTGCTCGGGCTTTGCCCGCTGCTCGCGGTGACGACTTCGATCGTGAACGGCCTCGCGCTCGGTCTCGCAACGGCGGCGGTGCTCGTCGTCACCAACCTGCTCGTCGCGCCGATGCGGCGCGCGCTGGTACCCGTCGCGCGGATTCCGCTCTACGTGCTGATCGTCGCGTCGCTCGTGACCTGTATCGATCTCACGAGCAGCGCGTTGCTCGACGGCCTGCACGAAAGTCTCGGCCTCTACGTTCCGTTGATCGTGACGAATTGCGCGCTGCTCGCGCAGGCGGACACCGTCGCGGCTCGCAAGCCCGTCGGCGAGGCGCTGCTCGCCGGCCTCGCGAGCGGGCTCGGCTTCATCGCGGTGCTCGTCGCACTCGGCGGCCTGCGCGAGCTTCTTGGGTCAGGGACGCTGTTCGCCGGAATGCCGCTGCTCGTGGGCGACGAGGCGACGTGGATGCAGCTGCATCTGCCGTTCAAAGGGATGCTCGTCGCGATCCTGCCGCCAGGCGCCTTCTTCGGCGTGGCCGCGTTGCTCGCGTTGCGCAATCGGCTCTATAGCGAGCGCGCCGAGCCCGCCGTGGCGGCTGGCATCGCGGGTGCGGAGGCGTCGGCGCAGCCGTGAAGCCCGCGAAGCGCCGTGCGATCTACGAGCGGTTCGCGAAAGCGAACCCGAGCCCGTCGACGGAGCTCAAATACACGACGCCGTTCGAGCTGCTCGTCGCGGTCGTGCTGTCCGCGCAGGCGACCGATCTCGGCGTGAACAAGGCCACCGCGGAGCTTTTCAAGGTCGCGAACACGCCGCAGGCGCTGCTCGACCTCGGCGAAGTGGGGCTCAAGGACTACATCAAGACGATCGGGCTCTTCAACAGCAAGGCGAAGAACCTGATTGCGACCTGCCGCAAGCTCGTCACCGAGCACGGCGGCGCCGTGCCGCGCGATCGCGATGCGCTCGAGGCGCTGCCCGGCGTCGGACGCAAGACCGCGAACGTGATCCTGAACACCGCGTTCGGCGAGCCGACGATCGCCGTCGACACGCATATCTTCCGCGTCGCGAACCGCACGGGGCTCGCCCACGGCGGCACGGTTCGCGCCGTCGAGGACGAGCTCGTGAAGGTCACGCCGGACGAGTTCAAACGCAACGCGCACCACTGGCTGATCTTGCACGGGCGCTACGTGTGCAAGGCGCGCAAGCCGAACTGCCCCGCGTGCCTGATCTTCGATCTCTGCGAGTTTCCGGAGAAGACGGTCGCGCCGGCCGTGCCCGCCTAGCCTTGCTGATCAAATCTTCAACGCGCCAGAGTCGTGAACCACTTTGCCGCCCACGATCGTGAGCACCGAGCGGATATTTTTGATGTCGGCATCGGGCACGGTGAAGTAGTCGCGATCGAGGACCGTGAGGTCCGCGAGCTTGCCCGGCTCGATCGAGCCGATCTTCTCTTCCATCCGCAGGAACCAGCTGTTGTAGCGGGTAAACAGCGAGAGCGCCTCTTGTCGCGTGAGCTGTTGGCCGGGGTTCACCGCTTGGCCGAACGAGTTCAATCCCGTCGTTGCGTAATAGATGTGCGGCCAAGGATTCAGCGGCGCGATGTGGACGCCGTCGCCGTGAATGCCCACCTGAATTCCGTGGTCGACGATCGTGCGGAACTGCGGCCCGACGACTTGGTTGGGATCGCTCGACGTGACCCAGCGGAACGCGCCCATCTCTACGCCGCAGCCGAGTGCTTGCAGCCTCGTGAGCAGCTCGGGCGTGACTTCGGGCACGTGATGCACGACCCAACGAAGGTTCTTGATGCCGAATTCCTGATCCATCTTCTCGTAGGCCTCGACGACTTGGGCGAGCCCCGCCAGGTTCTGCACGCTGTTCTCGTTGCGCCACCTGCTTCGCCGCCACGAGCCGCTGCGCCTCGAGCCACGTGGCGCCCGCAGACAACGGCGCGGCCCATTCGCCGATGGCACCGGTCCGCATCATGTCGTCGCCGAAAAACTGAAACTGGTTCCTGAGGCGCTCGTTAAGCTCGGGCAGCGCCGGATCGCTCTGGTTCTCAGGAAGTTGATCTGCAGCCGCACGATCGCCCGGCCCGCGCGGTGCAAGTCGAGCCACGGGTCGTACATCGTGTACTGGTCGAGATTCGAAAGGATCTGCGACGGGTGCAGCGGACCCGGCGTCGGGAACAGCACCTGATCGAGATGCGTCGTCAGCCCAACGCTGGTCGAGTAGCTCATCGCGTCTTGCGTGCTGCGCACGCGATCCGCGAACGTCTGCATGCGGCGCAAGAGAAACAGCGCGGACGCGGACGGGCCGCCGGTGCCGAATCCGGCCGGCGCAATCGCTCCCGTCTCGCTCACATTGATTTTCTTGATGTCCGGGTGCACGGGCTCCCCCGCGTCGGCAGCGTCGAAGAACTTCTTGCCGAGGCTGTTGACGGCGCACGGGCCCGTGAAGCGCTCGTACAGAAACACGGGGCGATCGGGAACCGCTTCGTCGAGCTCGGCGAGCGTCGGATGGCGATGCTCGGCCCATTGGTTCGGATGCCAACCGCCCATCGACGTGATCCACTGCCCTTCGGGCACATCCTTGCGCCGCGCCGCGAGCGCCTCCTGCACGTCGCGAATCGACGTCGTGTTCTCGAGGATCGTGTGATAGCCCGGCCGGTTCGCGAGGCTCACGCTGTGGATGTGCGGCTCGACCAAGCCCGGCACCACCGTCCGGCCGCCGAGATCGATGACTCGAGCGCCCGGTGGC
The DNA here is from genome assembly GCA_963699925.1 of uncultured Gammaproteobacteria bacterium. GTDB lineage: Bacteria > Pseudomonadota > Gammaproteobacteria > Steroidobacterales > Rariloculaceae > FEN-1219. The sequence continues at coordinate 223,285 of CAVOVT010000007.1, forward strand.
GGCGGGCCGCCGGCCGCCGCGAAAACGCCGTTGCGCATCACGACCGTCTCGGCGACGGTGCCCCGCCCGTCGATCGTGTGGATCCGGCCGTTGACGAGGTGCAGCTCGGAATCCGCAAGGGCGTTCGTCGCAGGTGTTTGTGCCGGCGGAGCGCATGCCGACGACACGACGGCCGTCGCGCCTGCGGCACCGATGGTCTTGAGGAAGCCGCGCCGCGACGTGCGATCGCGATGATCGTCGTCGCTCATAGTCCCGTTCACTTTGGCTCCTTTGGCTGCCAGAGCTCGATTGGGTTGCCTTCGGGATCATGCAGCCGAGCAAAATCGCCGTTCGGATAACTCTGTGGCTCCTCGACTGTAACGCCGGCTGCGCGGAGCTGAGCAACCATTGCTTTGAGATCTGCTACCCGAAAATCGACCATCCAGCCTTGTTCTGGCCTCCCGAAGTACTTCGTGTCCTTCTTGAACGGGGCAAATGCGGTTGGCCCGGCATCTTGATGCCAAGGGTTCTGCTCCGCGTTGGTTGGCACAGGCGAAATGCCAAGATACGTCTCGTACCACTTCGCAAGACGCACCGGATCTTCGGACCTGAAAAACAGGCCCCCAATGCCTAGCGCTTTCTGCATGTTGGCCGCGGTTGACGGCTCATCCGCGGACGCACGGCCCAGTGAAATCATGAGCAGCGCCGCAAAGACCGAGAGCACCGATTGATTCTTCATGTGATCTACTCGTTTGCTCGTTGTTCGACTACTAAGAGAGGACACCCCAAGCGATACGCAACACCATCAACCAGAGCGACAGGGCTGAGATCGCATATAGCCAGAATCGTAGCGGCACGAAATTGAGCGTGCAGTGCACCCCGCTATGTAGGACTCGAAACGCGAAGAAGGTCCAGGCTGCGCCCAAGTACAACCCGTCGACCTGCCGCATTGTGTATAGGTAAAGAACGACCGCATAGAAGATCGTGGGTAGCTCGAAGAGGTTCTTGAGGTTGTCTGACGGATTCGCGACCTCGGGCGGCGACAAGCGCGCGAGCTCTGACGGCGTGAGCTGCTCGGGAGTGAAATTGCTGCGCAAGATGAACGGGATGCGACGCGCGTACATGTATATCCAGACGACCATCGTCAGCAGCATAGTGCACACGAACGGTAGGAGGATGTCGGCCTGATTCATGCTACTTTATGCCTGACCGTCCGCTGCAACTGCCTGTCAGGCTCGCGCGACGACTTCACCGAAGCGCTCTCAATAGTTCCCGCGATCAAGCGACATCCTATGCCTACACTCGACCAGGCGCCCGCATCGACGGACTAGCGCCCGTCGTTCACCGGGCTGACGAGCGCGAAGTCGATCTTCCCCTTCTCGTCGAGCCCGATCGCCCAGCGCGACACGCCTCACGATAAAGAGTGACGTTCCGGTTTGATTTCAGCAATGGCTATCGCCACGCGCTTCGATACGCGCCCGGCCATCTGTTGCGGCTACGCCGCAGTTCAGCAGCGGCGCGCTGAACTATGTGCCTTGACACTTTACCGCCTGTCAGGCGCCACGCGTTGGCGGCACGTGAACCTGCTCAACGACCCATGTTTGTATCGCGCCGCCGTCCGGATTCTCTGTGCGCTTCTCAAAATTCGCTTGCAGATCCGGGGACGCGCTCAATTCGGTGAAATAGGCGTGCGCCGCGAACAAAAGCGCAGCGCAAAAAACCTCGGCATTTAGCACCGTAAGACCGTTCGGGGCTGTTAGGTGCGCCCGCGAGGAACGGTGAGTTAGCGCGTACGGGCCCGGATTGAATGAGTGCACCATCGCGTTCCTGAATCGCCACATCTTTTCGGAAGCCTGACGAAGACCGGGCGGATAAAACCGAGCAACGAATGCTCTGAAGCGCTCGCCAGGCCCGTGCGATGGAGCAAAGAGCCCGGCAAGTGCCTCAGTTCCTGTTAGGACGGCAAGAAACGAAAGGAATGCTCCGTCGTCGTTGAGCAATCGCGGAATACCCGCCACGTACATCGAGTCGAAGTGAGCGCGGTAGTCTGAAATCTCCGATGACATGTCTGTGGCGCCTAACAAAAATTAGACGGCACATGCCGCAGACGAAATACGGCGAATGCGCCGGATAGCATGAATTCGCTCCGCATAAGTGGTTGATCTAAATGCACCACCATTGGAATTATGCGTCAATTAGTACGGCGGAATCATGCGACGCGTGCCGTGGATGGGCGCAGCCTTCCGGGATTGAGGAATCGGCCTCGACCTTCCGGTCGACCGCAAGCACCGAGCTAGCGGCGCTTCGGTATGTACAGATCGGTGATCGTGCCTTCGGCCGCCTCGGCCGAGAACGCAATCGTCTCCGACAACGTCGGATGCGGATGAACCGTGAGCGCGACGTCTTCTGCGTCCGCGCCCATCTCGATCGCGAGCGCGGCCTCGGCGATCAAGTCGCCCGCGTTCGTGCCGACGATGCCCGCGCCGAGCAGCCGATGCGTCGTCTTGTCGAACAGAAGTTTCGTCAATCCATCCGAGCGGCCGAGCGTCAGCGAGCGCGCGCTCGCGGCCCACGGGAACGTGCCCTTCTCGTACGCGACGCCGCGCGCCTTCGCGTCGTCCTCGGTGAGGCCGACCCACGCGACCTCGGGATCCGTGTACGCGACCGCCGGCACGACGCGCGCGTCGAAGAAGCTCTTCTGCCCCGCCGCCGACCTCGGCCGCGACCTTGCCCTCGTGGGTCGCTTTGTGCGCGAGCATCGGCTGGCCGACGATGTCGCCGATCGCGAAGATGTGCGGCACGTTCGTGCGCATCTGCTTGTCGACCGCGATCAGGCCGCGCTCGTTGACCTCGACGCCCGCGCGCTCCGCGCCAATCCGCTGCCCGTTCGCGCTGCGCCCGACCGCGACGAGCACGCGCCCATACACTTGGGGCTCCTTCGGCGCGTTGTCGCCCTCGAAGTGCACCGTGATGCCGTTCGCGCCTGATTCCATCCGCGTGACACGCGTGCCGAGCATGATCTTCGCGTAGCGCCCCGAGATCCGCTTCTCGAGCGGCTTCACGAGATCGCGGTCGCAGCCGGGCAAGAGCGTCTTCGTGAGCTCGACGACGGAGATCTGCACGCCGAGCGCGTCGTAAACCGTCGCCATCTCGAGGCCGATGATGCCGCCGCCGATCACGAGCATCCGCTCCGGCAGCTCGCCGAGCTCCAGCGCGCCCGTCGAATCGATGATTCGCGGATCGCCCGGCACGTTCGGCAGCGAAGTCGGCTCGCTGCCGGCCGCGATGATGCACTGGTCGAAGTCGATCGTCTCGCGCGCGCCGTCGCGCTCGACTTCGAGCTGGTTCGGCGACGCGAAGCGCGCGCTGCCGCGCACGACGCGCACCTTGCGCTGCTTCGCGAGCACGTCGAGGCCACCCGTGAGCTGGCGCACGACCTTGTTCTTCCAGTCGCGCAGCTTCGCGGTGTCGACCTTGGGCGCGCCGAACTCGATGCCGTTCGCGCCCATCTCGTGCGCTTCCTCGATCACGCGCGCCGCGTGCAGCAGCGCCTTCGACGGAATGCAGCCGACGTTCAAGCACACGCCGCCGAGCGTAGGCGACCGCTCGACGAGCGTGACCTGTAGCCCGAGATCCGCCGCGCGGAACGCGGCCGTGTAACCACCCGGCCCCGACCCGATCACGACGAGGCGCGGGCCGAAGGTCGGCTGCGCCGTGACGCTCGCCGCGGCGGCGCTCGGCGCGCTCGCCCGCGGCGGTGGCGGCGGCGACGAAGCGGCGCGCGACGCGCTCGTCCGCGGCGCTGGCGGCGAAGCGGCGCGCGCCGCCGGAGGCGCCGGTGCTTCGTTCGTGCGTGGCGCTTCCGCGGAAGCGCCCGCGTCGCTCGGCGCGAGCGTGAGAATCAAATCCCCGGCCTTGACCTTGGCGCCGGTCTTCACGGCGACGGACACGACCTTGCCGGCGCGCGGCGCGGGCACGTCCATCGACGCCTTGTCCGTCTCGAGCGTGATCAGCGGATCCTCGGCCGCGAGAGCATCGCCGGGCTTCACGTGCACGTCGATCACGTCGACATCGTCGAAGTCGCCGATGTCGGGAACGCGGACCTCGACGTCGCTCACGCGGGCGGCCTCACGGGATCGCCTCGACGAGCCGGCCCGCGTCCGCGAGGATCTCGCCGAGCCGCGTCGTGAAGCGCACCGCCTTCGCGCCGTCGATCACGCGGTGGTCGTACGCGAGCGAGATCGGCAGCAGCAGCCGCGGCACGAACGCCATGTCGCGATACACGGGCTGCCAGGAGCTGCGCGACACGCCGAGGATGGCGACCTCGGGCGCGTTGATGATCGGCGTGAAGAACTTGCCGCCGATCCCGCCCAAGCTCGATACCGTGAACACGCCGCCCTGGATGTCGTCCGCCTGCAGCTTGCCGGTGCGAGCGCGGTCGCTCAGCGTCGCGAGCGATTTCGCGAGCTCGTAGATGTCCTTCTTGTCCGCGTCGCGGATCACGGGCACGACGAGCCCATTCGGCGTGTCGGCCGCAAACCCGATGTGCGTGTACTTCTTGACGACGAGGTTCTCGCCGTCCGGCGCGAGCGACGACTTGAACAGCGGCATCTCCGCGAGCGCGAGCGCGACCGCGCGGATGATGAACGCGAGCGGCGTGAGCTTGATGCCGCGCTGCTGCGCCGTGTCCTTGAGCGCCGCGCGGCGCTCCTCGAGCTCGGTGATGTCGGCTTCGTCGTGCTGCGTGACGTGCGGGATGTTCACCCAGCTCGCGTGCAGACGCGGCCCCGAGATCTTCTGGATCCGGCTCAGCGGCTCCGTCTCGACCGGGCCGTACTTCGCGAAGTCGACGGTCGGCAGCGAAGGCAACGCCGGCCCGCGCGCGGCGGGCGCCGCGCCCGCGCGCAGGATCTCCTTGACGAACGCCTTGACGTCGTCGGCCGTCACGCGGTTCTTGTGGCCCGAGCCGTGCACGCGGCCGAGCTCGACGCCGAGCTCGCGCGCGAGCTTGCGGACCGACGGGCTCGCGTGCGCCTCGCCGAACGACGTCGGCGCCGACGCGATCGCGGACGGACCCGCGGCCGCGCAGGCGATGCCGGCGGCGGCGCGGTCGCCACGCGCGGCGCCTCGCCGCTCAGCCGCGAGCGACGCGCGGCCCACCGGACGCCGAGGGCGGACCGGCGCCGGCCTCCGCGGACGGACGCGGCACCGCCGCCGGCGCACCGCCGGTCGACGCGGCCTCCGGAGCTCGGCCGCAGCACGGCCACCGGATCGCCGGCCGACACCCGCGAGCCCTTCTTGACCTTCACCTCGAGCACGGTGCCCGCGAGCGGCGCGGGAACGTCCATGCTCGCCTTCTCGGTCTCGAGCGTGACGAGACCTTGCTCGGCCGCGACTTCGTCGCCGGGCTTCACGAGCACGTCGATCACCTCGACGTCGGCGAAGTCGCCGAGGTCGGGCACGACGATCGTCTGCGCCGCCGCGGCGGGGGCGCTCTTCGGCTGGCGAACCGTGCTGTCGTCGGGCGGGCGCACGACCTTCGGCTGCTCGACCGTCATGTCCTGCGAAACACGTGCGGCCTTCGGCCGCTCCACGGTCTTGTCGTCGCCGCCCGAGCGCGCGATCTGCGGCTGTCGCACGGTCTTGTCGTCTTCCGCGCGATCGACCCGCGCCGCGCCCGCTCCAGCGCCATCGGTCGCGAGCGACAAGATCACGTCGCCTTTCGACACGCGGTCGCCGACCTTGACCTTGAGCTCGCCGACGCGTCCGGCAGCAGGCGACGGCACGTCCATCGTCGCCTTCTCGGTCTCGAGCGTGACGAGGCCCTGCTCCGGCGCGACGTCGTCGCCGGGCTTCACGAGGATCTCGATGATCTCTACGTCCGCGAAATCGCCGAGATCGGGTACGACAACGTCCACGGGGGCTATCGAAGAGGAAAAGGAGTTACAGGGTTACCGGGTTGCGCTTTTCGGGATCGATGCCGAGCTGCGCGATCGCGTCTCCGACGGTCTTGCGGTCGACGCCGCCGTCTTCCGCGAGCGCGCTGAGCGCGGCGACGGCGATCGACTTGCGGTCGACCTCGAAGTGCGAGCGCAGCGCGTCGCGGCCGTCGCTGCGGCCGAAGCCGTCCGTGCCGAGCACGACGTAGCGGCCCGGCACCCACTGGCGGATCTGGTCCGACACGATCTTCATGTAGTCGGTCGCCGCGACGAACGGCCCCTGCCTGCCTGCGAGCGTCTGCTCGACGTAGCTCGTGCGCCGCTCGGACTCCGGATGCAGCGAGTTCCAGCGCGCGGACGTCGAGCGCGTCGCGGCGCAGCTCGCTGAAGCTCGTGACGCTCCAGACGTCGGCCGGAATGCCGAACTTCTCCTGGAGCAGGTCGGCGGCCGCGAGCACCTCGCGCAGGATCGTGCCCGAGCCGAGCAGCTGCACGCGCAGCTTGCCCTTCCCGCCCGTGCGCAGCGGATACATGCCGCGCAGGATGCCTTCCGCGGCGCCCTCGGGCAGCGCGGGATGAGCGTAGTTCTCGTTCATCACGCTGATGTAATAGAAGATGTCTTCCTGCTCCGCGACCATCCGGCGCAGCCCGTCCTGGATGATCACCGCGAGCTCGTAGCGCGTAGCACGGGTCGTAGGCGCGGCAGTTCGGGATCGTGGTCGCGACGAGCTGGCTGTGGCCGTCCTGGTGCTGGAGGCCCTCGCCCGCGAGCGTCGTGCGGCCCGCCGTGCCGCCGATCAGGAAGCCGCGCGAGCGGCTGTCGCCGCCGGCCCACGCGAAGTCGCCGACGCGCTGGAAGCCGAACATCGAGTAGTAGATATAGAAAGGAATCATCTGCACGCCGTGCGTCGAGTACGACGTGCCCGGCCGCGATCCACGAGCAGAACGAGCCGCCTTCGTTGATGCCTTCCTCGAGGATCTGGCCCTTCTTGTCCTCGCGGTAGAACGTGAGCTGGTCGGAGTCCTGCGGCGTGTAGAGCTGGCCGACGCGAAGAATAGATGCCGACCTGGCGGAACAGACCCTCCATGCCGAACGTGCGCGCCTCGTCCGGCACGATCGGCACGATGCGCGGGCCGATGCCCTTGTCGCGCACGAGCGCGGTCAGGATCCGGACGAACGCCATCGTGGTCGAGAACTCGCGGTCGCCGCTCGCCTCGAGCTGGCCCTTGAAGAAGTCGAGCGTCGGGAACCTGGAGCGGCTCGACGCGCGTGCGCCGCGTCGGATACGAGCCGCCGAGCTTCTCGCGTCGCGTCTTGAGGTATTTCATCTCCTCGCTGTCTTCGGCCGGCTTGTAGTACGCGAGGTCGCGGATCTGCTCGTCGGAGACCGGGAGGCGGAAGCGGTCGCGGAACTGCTTCAGGTCGTCGTCGTCGAGCTTCTTCTTCTGGTGCGTGATGTTCTGCGCTTCGCCGGCCTCGCCCATGCCGTAGCCCTTGACGGTCTTCGCGAGGATCACGGTCGGCCGGCCTTTGTGATTCACGGCCGCGTGATACGCGGCGTAGACCTTCACCGCGTCGTGGCCGCCGCGGTTCAAGTGCCAGATGTCCTCGTCGGACATGTTCGCGACCATCGCCTTGAGCTCGGGGTAGCGGCCGAAGAAGTGCTCGCGCGTGTACGCGCCGCCCTTCGCCTTGAAGTTCTGGTACTCGCCGTCGACGCACTCCTCCATCGTCTTGCGGAGCAGGCCCTTGTCGTCGCGCGCGAGCAGCGGATCCCAGCGATAGCCCCAGACCACCTTGATCACGTTCCAGCCGGCGCCCTGATACGCGGCCTCGAGCTCCTGGATGATCTTGCCGTTGCCGCGCACCGGGCCGTCGAGCCGCTGCAGGTTGCAGTTGATCACGAAGATCAGGTTGTCGAGCTTCTCGCGCACGGGCATCGTGATCGCGCCCATCGACTCGGGCTCGTCCGTCTCGCCGTCGCCCAAGAAGCACCAGACCTTGCGATCCTGCGCCGGCAAGATCCCGCGGGCCTCGAGATAGCGCATGAAGCGCGCCTGGTAGATCGCCATCATCGGGCCCGAGGCCCATCGACACGGTCGGGAACTGCCAGAACTCCGGCATCAGCCACGGATGCGGATACGACGAGAGACCCGGGCCGACGACTTCCTGCCGGAAGTAGTCGAGGTTCTCCTCCGTGAGCCGGCCCTCGAGGAACGCGCGCGCGTAGATGCCGGGCGACGAGTGGCCCTGGAAGTAGACGAGGTCGCCGCCGTGCTCCGCCGTCGGCGCGCGCCAGAAATGATTGAAGCCGACCTCGTAGAGCGTGGCCGACGACGCGTAGCTCGCGATGTGGCCGCCGTACTCCGAGCTCTTGCGATTCGCGTGCACGACCATCGCGAGCGCGTTCCAGCGGATGTACGCCTCGATGCGCCGCTCGATCGCCCGATCGCCCGGGTAGTCGGGCTGCTGGCCGACCGGGATCGTGTTCAGGTACGCCGTGTTCGGGCTATACGGCAGATACGCGCCGGAGCGGCGCGCGTGATCGATCATGCATTCGAGGAGGATAGTGCGCGCGCTCGGCGCCGTGGACTCGCAGAACCGAATCGATCGACTCGAGCCACTCCTGCGTCTCCTCCGGATCGACATCGTCGCCGCGAGTCGCGAACAGCGGGAATGGTTTAGCGGTCGCCATACGACACTGTACTCCATTACGCCGTGGCGCAAAGCCAGTGAGAAATGCCGGCGGATTCCTGCTAGGATGCGGGCCAGCCACGAGGCCCGCCGACGGTGCAGTTCCACAGCGGGCGCTTATGATCGGGGTTCGACGAAACCCGGTCAAGGCGAAACCCGTTCGGAAGGTCACGCGTTCAAGCGATGCTCGAATTGCCCGACTTTGCGCCGCTGCGCGTCACGTTGCAGTCGCGCCTCTGACGCGCGCACGTTCGACTCGCTCGACCATCTGCTCGATCGTCGAGCACGCAAGCGCACGGGAGCCCGCGCGTTGCAGAAATTCCCGCAAGGCCGCCAGCTCGGCGCGTTGCTCGCGCGCGCGCGCGAGCGCGGCGAGGACTTCGCGAGCTCGCGCGCGAGCAACGCGCGCGCGACGGGCCTCACGGTTGCGGCGTACTCAGCGCGCTCGGCGTTCGCGGCACTGAGCTGGGCGCGGCAGCGTCGTCGCGGAATGCACGCGCGACAAGCCCGCGACGCTCGGCATCGCGTTCGTCGACGCGGGCTCCCGAGCCGGACGCGTCGCGCCGCGCGCTCGGCGCTCGTCGTCGGCCGCCGCGGCCGCCGCGTTCGACCTGCCGACGTTCAAGACCACGGACGCACGCCGCCCAGCCTGCGCGCGCTGCGGCTGTTCGGGCAGGACGCGAACGTCGAGCCTCGACGGCGCGCTCGCGAGGCGCTCGGCAACAACGTCGCGCGCTGGTTCACGGCTCTGCCGCCGAACGTGCTCACCGCGGCCGCGTATCGCAGCGTGCTCGAGCGCCTCGCCGCGAAGCACGGCCTGCGTTACCGATTCATCAACGAGGACAAGCTGCGCAAGCTCGGCGCCGGCGCGTTTCTCGCGGTGTCGCGAGGCAATCGCCGATCGCGACGCGGGCATCGCTGCATCTGTAGCTATCGCCCGCGGCGCGGCAAACACGCCGACGCTCGCGCTCGTCGGCAAAGGCATCCTGTTCGATACCGGCGGCACGAACTTGAAGACGTTCAAGGGCATGTTGGACATGCACATCGACATGCAGGGCAGCGCCGTCGCGCTCGGCACGCTGCTCGCGCTCGCGTCGCTCGAGGCGCCGTTCGGCGTCGACGCATGGCTCGCGATCTCGGAGAACCGCCTCGCGCCGAACTCGTACAAGTCGCAAGACATCGTGCACGCGGCGAACGGCACGAGCATCCAGGTCATCCATACCGACGCGGAAGGCCGGATGGTGCTCGCCGACACGCTCGCGCTCGCGAGCCGCGAGAAGCCGGATCTCATCATCGACTACGCGACGCTCACGGGCGCCTGCATCGTGGCGCTCACCGAGCGCTATTCGGGCGTGTTCACGAATCGCGCCGCGGCGAATCGCGACTTGGTGCACGTCGGCGCGCAGAGCGGCGAGCGCGTCTGGCCGTTCCCGATGGACGACGACTTCGACGAGATGCTCAAGAGCGACGTTGCGGACATCAAGCAGTGCTCCGCCGAGACGGAGGGCGATCACATCCTCGCCGCGCGCTTCTTGCAGCGCTTCGTGCCGAGCGAGATCCCGTGGGTGCACGTCGACATGAGCGCGGGGCAGCACAAAGGCGGGCTCGCGCACGTGCCGTCCGAGATCACGGGCTTCGGCGTCGGCTTCACGCTCGAGCTCCTGCGCGGCACGACGCCGGCCGAGCTCGCGAAGCGGTGGGCGGCATGAGCGAAGAAAAGGCGAAACACGAAGTGACCCGCCCCTCGAGCGACGCCGAGCGGCCGCTCGCGGACGCGCGTCCCAGCCGACGCGAACGCGGCAGTGGTCGCGAACGAGGCCGCGCCGGAGCAATCGCCCCCCGAGGAGCGCCGCACCGGAATCGCTGGACGCTTCCGCGGCTTCCTGCCGGTGATCGTCGACGTCGAGACCGGCGGCTTCAATTCCGCGACCGACGCGCTGCTCGAGGTCGCCGCGATCTTCGTGCGCTTGAACCCGGCCGGCGATCTCGAGCTCGGCGAGCGATTCCGCTATCTCGTGAAGCCGTTCGAAGGCTCGCGGCTCGATCCTGCGTCGCTGCAGATCACCGGGCATCGATCCGTTCCATCCGTTGCGGCCCGCCGTCGACGAGGGCGAGGCGCTGCGCGCGCTGTTCAACGAGATCCGCAAGGAGATCAAGCAGCAGAGTGCAACCGCGCGATTCTCGTCGGCCACAACTCATTCTTCGATCTGCAGTTCCTGAACGCGGCCGTCGAGCGCACCAAGATCAAGCGCAATCCGTTTCACCCGTTCTCGACGCTTCGACACCGTGACGCTCGCAGGCATCGCGTACGGCCAGACCGTGCTCGGCCGCGCGATCACGGCCGCGGGCTTCGAATGGAACGACGACAACGCGCACTCGGCACTCTATGACGCCGAGAAAGCAGGCGAGCTGTTCTGCACGATCGTGAACCGCTTCCGGCCGCTGTACGGCGGCTGACGCGCGGCCCGGCGAAAGGCGAACGCGACGACGGCCCGGCGCCGCTGACGCAGCGTCGCGCGTTCAATCGTCTCGCGGAATTTACTGCGCGGTCTGCGGCGCCGTGGCCGCGTCGAGGATCTGCTTGAGCTCGCCGGACTGGTAGAGCTCGACCGCGATGTCGCAGCCGCCGATCAGCTCGCCGTTCACGTACAGCTGCGGGAACGTGGGCCAATTGGAATAGGCCTTGAGCCCCTCGCGAATCTCCGGATCCTCGAAGATGTTGATGTACGCAAACTTCGCGTCCAGCGCGCGCAGCACGCTGACGGTCTTCGCCGAGAACCCGCACTGCGGGAAATCCGGCGTTCCCTTCATATAGAGCAGCACGGGACACGACTCGAGCTGCTTCTTGATCCGATCGTTGACGTCCACTGACTTAAGTCCTCCGTAGCCCTTGAGTGCAGCTCGTTTTGGGGCCGAGTCGAGCGGAGATCAACCGCTCGACTTTGTTGAACTGCATCGATGTGTCGCCTATTCTTCTCCGGTTGTCGAGCAGGGGCAAGCCCCGATCGGACAAGACAGGGCACAGTCCCTGGTTTTCCAAGCCGCTCGGCGACACCGCTACCGAAAAGAAGAAGGCACTCGTTCCCACCGGGAGGTCGTTATGAAGCTGCTGTCCACCATCAAAGGCACGATCATAGGCGGCGTCGTGCTCGCGATCGTGATCGCGCTCATCGTCGCAGTTCTCGCGAAGACGGGCATCGCATTCAACACGCCGAGCTTCATCATTTGGCTGCACGTGCTCGCGGGAATCACGTGGATCGGCCTGCTCTACTACTTCAACTTCGTGCAGGTTCCCGGCGCTCGCGGCGGCGGCAGCCGACCAAGGCGGCCCGGGCGGCGCGGGAATCAGCAAGTACGTCGCGCCGCGTGCGCTGCTCTGGTTCCGATGGGGCGCGGTGTTCACCTGGCTCACGGGCGTGGCCTACCTCGGGCACATCAGGCTGCTCGGCGCTGCGTTCATGCTCGGCCTCGGTCCGAACGGCTCGCGTGCTCGCGACCTACATCGGCGTCGGCGCCTGGCTCGGCACGATCATGCTATTCAACGTCTGGGTGCTGATCTGGCCGAATCAGAAGAAAGTGCTCGGTCTCGTCGAGGCGACGGCGGAACAGATCGCAAAGGCGCGGCGCGTTGCATTCCTTGCGTCGCGCGCGAACACGCTGTTGTCGATTCCGATGCTCATGAGCATGGTGAGCTTCGGGCACGCCGGGTTCTTCATGGCTGAACTGAGTGCCGCCGCCTGCGCGGATGAACGCGTTGCCCGCGCCACGACCGACGACGCCTTCTCTGCCGGGCGACATCTCGGCCGTGGTCGCGGCCGCGCTCGCGGAGGACGTCGGTGCGGGCGATCTCACCGCCGATCTCATCGACCGCGAGCAAGCTCGGGCGGGCGCAAGTCGTCGCGCGTGAGTCCGCGACGCTGTGCGGCTGCGCGTGGTTCGACGAGACCTTCCGGCAAATCGACCGGCGGATCCGCGTGTCGTGGCACGCGCACGACGCCGACGCGATTGACGAAGGACTCTAGTCGTCTGCGACCTCGCGGGCCCGGCCCGCGGGCTGCTGACGGGCGAGCGCACGGCGCTCAACTTTCTCCAGACGCTGTCCGGCACGGCCACCGCGACGCGCGCGCTCGGCGAGCCTCGTCGAAGGCTCCGCGACGCGCGTGCTCGACACCCGCAAGACACTGCCCGGACTGCGGCTCGCGCAGAAGTATGCGGTCCGGTGCGGCGGCGGCACGAATCACCGCCTCGGGCTCTACGACGCGATCCTAATCAAGGAGAACCACATCGCCGCGGCCGGCGGAATCCGCAGGGCCGTCGACGCGGCGCGCAAACGCTCGCCCCGCGTGCCGCTCGAGGTCGAGGTCGAGAATCTCGACGAGCTTGTCGAGGCGCTGGGGACGGACGCGGACCGGATCATGCTCGACGACTTCGCGATCGCCGACGTCAAACGCGCGGTCGAGCTGCGCAACGCGGATCGGGGTCGGCGAAAGGAGCTCGAGGTCTCGGGTGGCGTGAGCGCCGACGGCCTCGCGGCGATCGCGGCAACCGGCGTGGACTACGTCTCCGTCGGCGCGCTCACGAAGCACGTGCGCGCGATCGACTTCTCGATGCGCTTCGTTTAGCCCGCTACGCGGCGGCCTGGATCAGCCGCTTCGGCTCGCGACGCCGTAGCCCTGCGCAAAGTCGATGCCCATGCCGCGCAGCATGGTGATGATCTCGGCGTTCTCGGCGAACTCGGCGATCGTCTTCTTTCCGGTGAGGTGCCCGATCTCGTTGATCGAGCGCACCATCTCGCGATCGATCGGATCGTGCAGCATCTCCTTCACGAAGCTGCCGTCGATCTTCAGATAGTCGACCGGGAAGTGCTTCAAGTAGCCGAACGACGATAAGCCCGTGCCGAAGTCGTCGAGCGCGAAGCGGCAGCCGATCTCCTTGAGCGCGTGGATGAAGCGGTTCGCTTGGCTGTAGCTCGCGATCGCCGCCGTCTCCGTGATCTCGAAGCAGATGCACGCGCCCGACAGGCCGCTCTTCTGGAATTGCTCGATCACGAACGGCAAGAACTTCTCGTCTGCCAAGCTCTGGCCCGACAGGTTGATCGAGCAGAGCGCGAGCCGCTCGCGCTCGTCGGCCTCCGACACGAGCCAGCGGAACGCCGACTGGATCACCCAGCGATCGATCGCGGTCATTAGCCCGTAGCGCTCGGCGGCGGCGATGAAGAGCCCCGGCGCGATCAGGGAGCCCGTCTCGTCGCGCATCCGGATCAGAAGCTCGTAGTGGGCGCCGTGCTCGGCGGTCGCCTGGAGCGGCTGGATCGTCTGGCGGAACAGCTCGAAGCGGTTCTCGTCGAGCGCATTGCTGATGCGCGCGGCCCACTGCATCTCCTTGCGCCGCTTCATCAGGTCGATGTCGTTCTCTTGATAGTTGTAGACGCGGTTGCGGCCGGCGTCCTTCGCGGCCGCGCACGCGCTGTCCGCCGCGGACAAGAGCGACGCGACGTCGTCGGTGGTCGGCGTGATCGGCACCACGCCCACGCTCACGCCGAGCCGGAACGTGCGCTCGTCCCAGACGAACCGGAACTCGCTGATGAGCTCGCGGAGGTTCTCGGCGGTTCGCAGCGCCTCGTCCATCGTGCAGCTCTCGAGCAGCACGCCGAACTCGTCGCCGCCCAGCCGCGCCAGCGTGTCGCGCCAGCGGATCTTCGACTTGAGCAGCGCGCCGATCTGCTTGAGCAACGCGTCGCCGGCGTTGTGACCGCACGCGTCGTTCACGATCTTGAACTGATCGAGGTCGAGATACAGCACCGCGTACGAAGTCTCGCGCGCCTTCGCGCTCTTGAGCGCCCGCTCGAGGCGCGTCTCGAACTCGCGGCGGTTGACGAGCTCCGTGAGGATGTCGTGGCTCGCGGCGTAGCTCAGGCGGCGGTTCAGCTCGCGCGACTCGCTGACGTCGTGGAACACGAGCACGCCGCCGCTGACGCTGCCAACGGGATCGCGGATCGGCGCCGCCGTGCTCTCGATATAGAGCTCGTTCCCGTCGCGACGAATCAGAAGCGCGGGCCGCACGGACTTGATCGGCCGGTTGCGCCGCATCGCGATCGCGACCGGATTCTCGATCGGCTCGCAGGTTTCCTCGTGGAAGCCGCGGAAGATTTCGTCGATCGATCGCCCGACCGCGTCGTCGAGCTTCCAGCCCGTGAGTTCGGACGCGACCGGGTTCAGGTACTGGACGCGCGCCTCGGCGTCGGTGGTCACCACGCCGTCGCCGATCGACTGCAGCGTGATCTGCGCGCTCTCCTTCTCGCGGAACAGCGCTTCCTCGTAGAGCTTGCGCTCCGTGATGTCGGTCTCGACGCCGACGAGGCGCCGCAGGCGCCGGTTCTCGTCGAGCCGGCCCTGCACGCGGCTTTGGATCCAGCGCCACTCGCCGGTCGCGTGCTGCATGCGGTGCACGCTCTCGAAGAGCTCGGTGCGACCCTCGAGGTGCTCGCGAAGCTGCTTCTGCACGTGCGCGAGATCGTCGGGATGCACGAGCATCCGCCACTCCGGAACTTCGACGCCGTCGGCATAGCCGAGCATCGCGCGCCAGCGCGGCGAGAAGTACATCGAGTTGTCGCGGACGTCGTAGTCCCAGAGCCCATCGTTCGCCGTGTTCGTGACGAGCCGGTCGCGCTCCTGGACGGTGAAAAGATCCTCTAGCAGCTCGATGCGCTCGAGCCCGCTCGCGATGCTCACGCCGACGAGCTTGAGCGCGAGGTGCAGGTCCGCGCTCCAATCGGGCTGACGGCGTCGCGCTGAACGACGCCGAGCAATCCACGGAGGCGACCGCGGATGTTGAAGCCGACGACGAGCAACGCGCCGACGTTCAATCTCGCGAGTTGCTCGGCGTCGCGGCTTTGCGCGATCGGCGCCTTCGCGGTATCGCGAATCTCGAGCAGACGCAGATGCTCGAGCCGGCTCTTGATCCACGGGAACTCACTGAGGTCCCTGTCCTTCATCACTTCGGGATTGCAAGCGGAGAACGTCGAGCGGCCGAGGTAGATTTTCTCGAACGCGCTCTCGACATCGTCGAGCAGCGCGACGAACACCGCGTCGGCGCCGCACGCGTCGGTCAGCGATTGCAATCCCGCCTTGATTCGCTCGTCGGCATTCGAGAGCGAGATGCTCTGAAAATCGACTGCGACTTTGGTGCAGATCAAGTCGAGCCCAGGCTCGCGCGTTCGCGAGAAGCGGCGCCCAGGACGAGCAACCGCAGCATCGACTTCGTCGTCGACTGACTCGCCAGCTATACCGTCTTCCATCCTCGCAATCATGATGATCGCGCAACCCCTTGATGGATCTCACTATACGGTCGGACCGTAACCATTTTGACAGTAATAAAAAGGAATACAAGCAACTTTTCACCGAATCACCGCAGGAAGTCGCAGAACGGCGACTCCGTGCATCCTGCGTCAACGGTCTTACACTCCGAGCGTTTGTGCACAGCAGGGAAACTCGTCCAAGGAGAGGGATATGGAAATCGAACCGAAACGCTCGGTACGGGGCGCGTCCGCTCTGATCGGGCTCGCAGCCGCGGCATTGGCGCTCTTTGGCTGCGGCGGCTCGGGCGGCGGCAGCGCCGATACGAGCACAACGAATCCAACCGTCACGCCATCCTCGTGCACCGACTGCGGCACGCTGATGGTCGGGCTCACGGACGCCGACGGCGACTTCGTGAGCTACTCCGTCGACGTCTTGTCGATCAAGCTGCAGCGCGCCAACGGCGCGCAAGTCGAGACGCTGCCGCAGACGACGCGCATCGATTTCGCGCAGCTCACGGACTTGTCGGACCTATTGAGCGTCGCGGCCCTCGCCCCGGGCGACTTCGTCAAGGGCTCGATCATGCTCGACTACACGAACGCCGACATCGAGGTGCAGAAAGGCACCGATTCGGTGAAAGCGACGGCCGTCGACGGCAACGGCAATCCTCTCGGCGTAACCGAGCTCGAGGTCCGGCTCGACGGCAAGGACCACCTCGTGATCACGAAAGGCCGCGCGACGTTCCTCGCCGTCGACTTCAACCTCGCGGCTTCGAACTCGGTCGACCTCACGCAGACGACGCCGGTCGTGACCGTGCAGCCCTTCATCGTCGCCTCGGTCCAGCCGGTGGACGACAAGGATCTGCGCGTGCGCGGCCCGCTCGTGAGCGTCGATACGACCGCAAGCTCTTACGTCGTGAACGTGCGGCCGTGGTTCCTGGCCTCCGGCGATCACGGCCAAATCAGCGTGCATACCTCCGCCACGACGAGCTTCGAGATCGACGGCGCGACCTCGACCGGTGCCGACGGCTTGAAGGCGCTCGCGGCTGAAGCCGCCGGCACGCTCACGGTCGCGATCGGCACGCTCGACACGTCGACGCGCGACTTCACGGCCGACACCGTGCTCGCGGGCACGAGCGTTGCCGGGCGAAGGGCTCGACGCGGTGCAAGGCAACGTCGTTTCGCGGACCGGCAATACGTTCACCATCAAAGGCGCATTCGCGGTCCACCGCGGCGACCGGCTCGACTTCCAGCGCTCCGTGCTCGTCACGGTCGGCACCGACACGAAGGTGACCAAAGCCGGCAGCACCGACGCGGCCGACGTGAGCGCCATCTCGGTCGGCCAGAGCATCGTCGCCCTCGGCACGCTGACGGAGCCCGCGTCCGGCGGCGGCAGCTTGGCGACTCCGGTCACCCCCGCGACGCTCGACGCGACCGCGGGCCGCGTGCGGCTCCAGCCGACCGAGCTCCGCGGCGCGGTGAAAACCGTCGTGCCCGGCACGCTCACGCTGCAGCTGCGCTCGATCGATCGGCTCGGCATCGCGATGTTCGACTTCAGCGGCACGGGCGCGGCGACGACGAGCGACGCCGACCCGAACAACTACGAGGTTCAAACGGGGAATTTGTCGCTCGCGAGCCTCTCGGCCGGCGAGGCGGCAAAGGTCATCGGTTTCGTCGCGCCGTTCGGCAGCGCGCCGCCCGACTTCGTCGGCGCGACGGTCGTCGATCCGGCCGACCTGTCCGCCACGCTCGGCATCGGCTGGGGCGCGACCGGCACGACGGCGCCGTTCGTGAGCATGGACGCGACGGGCCTCGCGATCGACGTCACGAACAAGAGCATCGGCAATCGGCACTTCATCCAGTCCGGGATGCAGCGGCTCGACATCCTGACGCTCGCGTCCGGCCCGACGATCGCGCCAAGCGCGGACCGCGGCATCTACGGGGTCTGGGAGCCCGGCCACGTCGAGCTGTTCGAGCACTTCGCGGACTTCGAGACGAAGGTCGCGGCGAGGCTCGCAGCCGGGGACGCGATCACGTCGCTGACCGCGTCGGGCGCATACGACGCGGGCGGCAACGTGCTGACCGCGAACGGCGTATCGGCGTTCTTCGGCAAGGTCGACGCGATGCTGGACGACAGCCAGAACTAGCCGGCCCTCGAACGCTACGGTCTAGGACGAGCCCCGCTTGCGGGGCTCGTTCTTTTTGCGCGCCCTGGGTTTGGCGCTGGCGGCGCCCGGCACGCGCAACATCAACACGGCGCGCCGGCAGGTCGCGATCAACGCATCGTGCTGGTTGTAGCCGCGGTGCTCGAGCGTGAGGATCCCGTTCGTCGGCCGCGAGCGGCTCGACCGCGTCGCGATCACCTCGCGTTTCGACGCGCACCGTATCGCCGACGAACAGCGGGCTCGGGAAGCGCACGTCCTCGAGCCCGAGATTCGCCACGGTCGTGCCGAGCGTCGTCTCGTGGATAGAGATGCCGACGATGAGGCCGAGCGTGAAGAAGCTGTTCACGAGCGGGCGGCCGAACTCCGACTGCGTCCGCATGTACTCGTGATCGATGTGCAGCGGCGCGGGGTTGTGCGTCAGCGTGCTGAACAGCACGTTGTCGGTCTCCGTCACCGTGCGCCGAATCGCGTGCTCGAATACGCGGCCGACCTCGAACTCTTCCAGGTAATAGCCCATCGCTCTCTCCGCCGCGCGAGTCGAGCGCAGCCTCGTGTCGGAAATACGCGGACTTAGACCGCGGACAGCTCGCGGCTGCGCGTCGCCGCCGCGCGGACCGCGCGCGAGATCAGATCGGCGAGGCCGCGCTCGGCGCCGAGCACCTCGAGCGCCGCCTGCGTCGTGCCGCCCGGGCTCGTGACGCGACGCCGGAGCTCCGCGGCCGGCTCGGCCGACGCGGCCGCGTACGCGCCGGCGCCCGCGACCGTCGCGAGCGCGAGCCGGCGCGCGAGCTCGGGCGTGAGGCCCGCCTCGACGCCCGCGCGCTCGAGGCACTCGATCAACAGGAACACATATGCGGGGCCGCTGCCCGACACGGCGGTCACGGCGTCCATGTCGCGTTCGTCGTCGAGCCACGCCGTCGCGCCGACCGCGGCGAGCAGCTCCTCGCAGAGCGCGCGCTGCGCCGGCGTGACGGCGGAGTTCGCGACGAGCGCGCTGATGCCCTGGCCGATCGCGGCCGGCGTGTTCGGCATCGCGCGCACGACCGCGGCGCGCGCGCTCAAGCCCGCCTCGAGCTGAGCGAGCGTCTTGCCCGCCGCGATCGACAAGATCACGGCGGCGCGCGCGAGCGGCGCGACCTCGGCAAGCGCCGACGGCGAGCTGGTTCGGCTTCACGGCGACGCACGACGACGTCGGGCACTTCGCCCGGCTTCTGCGCTCCGACTCGCTCGCTCGCCGCGATCCCGAGAGCCGCCGCCCCCGCTCGCGCGGCGGGCGCCGTGTCGACGACTCGGATCGTGGCGGCGTCGCGGCCGCGCGCGAGCCAGCCGCGCGCCAGCGCCTGGCCCATGTTGCCGAACCCGATCAACAGCACTCGCGTGTCCCGGCTCAACGTCGTCTCCCCAACCCGCGTGCCGCGATCATACGTGCGCTGTCGTTCGCGCGCGACGCATGGCGTTCCGCTGACGCGTTTGCGATCATGCGCGCACGAAAACTGCCGCGGGATCGAGGCTGAGTCGAGTGCGGGACGTCTTCATCGTCGGCGTGGGCCAAACTCCGGTCAGCAAGGAAGCCGACGTCGGCGGCCGCCATCGCGCCGCGGCCGCCGTGCAGGCCGCTCTCGCGGATGCCGGCGATCGAGCCCGAGCGAGTCGGCGCGTTGTACGTCGGCAACATGATGTCGGGCCTGCTCGCGAACCAGCAGCAGCTCGGCGGTCTGATCGCGGACTACGCCGGCCTCCCCGGCATCGAGGCGCTGACGGTCGAGGCGGCGTGCGCGTCGGGCGGCGCCGCCGCGCGAGTCGGCTACATCGCGGTCGCGGGCGGCGCGCACGACGTCGTGGTCGTCTGCGGCATCGAGCGGATGACGCACGTCGACCGAGACACCGTCACCCGCGCGCTCGCGACGGCCGCGGACCAAGAGCTCGAGGGCGGCGGCGGCGAGTCGTTCCTGTCGCTGAACGCGCAGCTGATGCGCGCGTACATGGGCAAGTACGGCGCGCGCGCGGAGGACTTCGCGCCGTTCGCGGTCACCGCGCACCGCAACGCGGTCACGAACCCGAATGCGCTGCTGCGCAAGGAGATCGACGTGCGACGGCTACCTCGCGTCGCGCGTCGTGTCCGATCCCGTCCGGCTGTTCGACGCCTCGCCGATCTGCGACGGCGTCGGCCGCGATCGTGCTCGCTTCCGCCGAGGCCGCCGCGGCGCTCCGCACGCACGCCGCGCGTGCGGATCGCGTGCGTCGGCGGCCGCGACGGCGCCGCTCGCGCTGTCGCGCCGCGCCGATCCGCTCAAGCTCGACGGCGGTCGAGGCGTCGACGCGAGCGCGCGCTCGCGCAGGCGCGCGTCGCAGCGTCGCGACGCTCGACCTGTTCGAGCTTCACGACGCCTACACGATCATGTCGATCGCTCACGCTCGAGTCCGCGGGCTTCGCCGCGCCGGGCACGGCGTCGCGGCTTGCGGCGGAGGGCCGCCTCGCGCTCGACGGCGACCTGCCGATCGCGACGTTCGGCGGGCTCAAGGCGCGCGGCCACCCGGTCGGCGCGACCGGCTGCTATCAGCTCGTCGAGGCGTATCTGCAGCTCACCGAGGCGGGCGGCGCGAATCAGGTTCGCGACGCGGAGCTCGCGCTCGTCCAGAACATCGGCGGCACCGGCGCGACCGTCGTGAGCCACGTGCTCCGGCGCGTCGCCTGACGCGCGCTCCGCGCCGTAGGCACGGAAAATGCTAGCCTATGTATAGCGGCGTCGAGAGCGCCGTAAAGCAAGACCACGAGGAACGATATGGCCGAGGATCTCAGCGATGCCGACATCGCAATGGATAGCGCGAACCTCTATCGAGAGGAGACGTTCACGGATCGGCGCGTCGGCACGCTGCAAGTGCTGACGCCGATCACGAAGACCGGCGCCACCGACAGCGCCCGGCCCGTCCTGTACGTCGGCCAGACCCAAGTGCTCACGCCGGCCGGTGCATTGCCGCTGTCGTTCGAGGTGCCAGCGAAGTCGCTGGACGACGCCGTCGCGCAATTCGGCGAGCACGCGAAAAGGCTCTCGAGCGAACGATGCGCCGGCTCGAGGAGCTGCGCCGCGAGCAGGCGTCTTCGATCATCGTGCCGGGCTCCGGCGCGGTGCCGCCGGGAGGCCTCGGCGGCCCGCGGCGGCGGCCGCTTCGTGCGCTAGCCCTCGATGGAAGGCGTGCTCGCCGCGAAGCTCGCGATCCGCGAGGTCATCGATGACTGGGTCGTTTCGAGCGACTCGGGAGACTGGGACAAGTTCGCCACCGTCTGGCACGACGACGGCTGGATGACCGCGACCTGGTTCCAGGGCCCGGCGACCGAATTCACGAAAGCGCGCCGCGCGGGCTTCGACCGCGGCGTGAGCATCGTCCACTTCCTCGGCGGCACCAGCGTCGAGGTCGACGGCGCAGCGCGCGATCGCGCAGACGAAGATGACGATCAACCAGCGCGCGACGGTCGACGGCGTGCTCGTCGACGCGGTCTGCACGGGCCGGTTCTACGATTTCTTCGAGCAAGCGCGACGGCGCTGGGCGATCGTGCGGCGGCAGCCGATCTACGAGAAGGACCGCCTCGATCCGGTCGAGCCCGGCGGCGAAGCTCGCGCTCGATCGCGACGCTGCTCGCGAGATTCCCCGAGGGCTACCGACACCTCGGCTATCTGCAGACGAAGGCAGGGTTCAACGTGAAGCTCGGCCTGCCGGGCGTGCGCGGACCGGAAGTCGCGAGGCTCTATGCGGAAGGCGCCGCCTGGCTCGCCGGCTCGGCGAAACCCGGCACGCCGGCGTAGCGAGAGGCCCAAATTCATGCGCCCCCGCTCCGGCGCGCTACGGCGTGCGCACCACGATCTCGTCGACGGATTTGCGCTTTTGCTCCGGCACGACCTTCGGCACGCCATAGAAGAAGAAGCCGACGACCGTCTCCTTCGCCGCGTCGATCCCGAGCAGGTCGTAGAAACGCGCATCGCGCGTCACGCCGCCCGTGGTCCACTTCGTGCCGATGCCGCGCTGCCAGAGGTACAGCATGAGGTTCTCGGCGGCGCAGCAGCACGCCGCATAGTCCTCGCGCTCTTGCAGCCCGCCGTCGCTGCTCCGGCTCGTGAGCACGAAGAAGCCCGGGATCGCCTTCCAGCGCGCGCGGCGCGCCTCGCCCGCGCGCTCGCCCTTCTTCGCCGCGTCGATCTCGGCAGCGAGCTCGATGATCGCAGCCGCCGTTCGTGGGCCCGACCAGGTGGAAGCGCCACGGCTCTGTGAGCCGGTGGTTCGGCGCCCAGCGCGCAACGTCGATCGCCTCGAGCAGCACGGCCGGATCGACCGGGGTCGGCTCGTAGAAATCGATCGTGCGGCGCGTGCGCAGCAGCGCGGCGAACGCTTGCGTTCCCGGTGTTCGTTTGCGCGCTCATGAAGCCTTGCTATTAGCGAAAGGGCGCCACCTTAGCACGAACGTCCCAACGCTCGGCGCCGCGTCCCGCGCTCGCGATCTGTCGCCGCCGCTGCTCGTCGGGTCATCGACGCGATGAGCGACGTGTCGACACCGTCGTGATCGGCGCGGGCGTAGTCGGCCTCGCGGTCGCGCGCGCCTTCGCACTCGCCGGGCGCGAAGTCGATCGTGCTCGAGGCGAGGGCGCGATCGGCACGGGGACCAGCTCGCGCAACAGCGAAGTCATCCACGCCGGCATCTACTATCCGACGGGGTCGATGAAGGCGAAGCTGTGCGTCGAAGGCCGGCGCGCGCTCTATCCCTACCTCGATCGGCGCGGCTTGGCGCACCGGCGCTGCGGCAAGCTGATCGTGGCGACCGACGCGGGGCAGATCGCCGGGCTGGAAAAACTGCAGGCGACAGCCCGCGCCAACGGCGTTGCCGGACTTGCGCATGCTCGAGGCGCGCGAAGCGCGCGCCCTCGAGCCGCAGCTGTCGTGCGTGGCGGCGCTCGAATCGCCCTCGACCGGGATCATCGACAGCCACGCGTACATGCTCGGATTGCGCGGCGAAGCCGAGGACCACGGCGCGGCGGTCGCGTTCCGCAGCCCGCTGCGCGGCGGGCGCCTCGCACCGCGCGGCGTCGAGCTCGAGGTGGGCGGCGGCCGAGCCGATGCGGCTGCTCGCGCGCACCGTCGTCAACAGCGCAGGCCTCTACGCTCAGGAGGTGGCGCGGAGCATCGAAGGCTTTCCCGCGGGGCGCATTCCGCGCCGCGTACTACTGCAAGGGGAACTACTTCAGCCTCTCCGGCGCCTCGCCCTTCTCGCGGCTGGTCTACCCCGCCCCGGAGTCCGCGGGCCTCGGCGTGCACCTGACGCTCGACCTGGCGGGGCAGGCGCGCTTCGGCCCGGACGTCGAGTGGATAGAGCGCGTCGACTACGACGTCGACCGCCGCGACCGCAGCCGGGTATTCTACGACGCGATACGCCGCTACTGGCCGGGCTTGAAGGACGGCAGCCTGCAGCCCGCGTACTGCGGCATCCGGCCCAAGATGCAGCCGCAGGGCGAGCCATCGCGGGACTTTCTCATCCAGGGCCCGGCGGAGCACGGCGTCGCCGGCTTCGTCAATCTTTTCGGCATCGAGTCGCCGGGGCTGACCGCGTCGCTCGCCATCGCCGCTCACGTCGCGAGCTTGCTCGCTACGCGCGGCTGAAGCGGTAGACGAACGCGGGCGGAATGTTCAGCGCCGCCCAGCCGAGCAGCTTGCGTTTGAGCTTGAGGCGGTCGCGATTTTCGCGATCGATCGGGCAACGTAAGCCATACGTGAACTGCTGATAAGCGCCGCTCGGCCCGAGCACGGCGAAGATCTGCTCGAAGAGCCGCGCTTTCTAGCCGGCTCGAACAAGAGCAACGGCAAGCCGCTCACGACGAAATCGAACGTGCCGAGCTCGCCCGCGAACCGTTCGCGTAGCTCGAGCGCGTCAGCCGCGATGAGCGGGCTGCGCGGGAAGCGGCGCGACAGGATGTCGAAGAACGCCTCGTTGCGTTCGAGCAGGTAGAGGTCCTCCGGACGAACGCCGGTCGCGAGCAGCGCTTCGGTTACCGTCCCGGTGCCGGCGCCGAGCTCGATCACGCGCGCGCCGGGCCCGAGCCCCGCCGACATCAGCTTCGCGAGCGCGCGCCCGCTCGGAGCGACCGCGCCGATCAGCTTCGGATCCTTGAACCAGCTCTTCCAGAATTGGCCGAGGTCTTGCGACGTGTGTCTGTCGAGGCTCGAGTCGGGCATTGTGCTGGGCAGGCCCCTAGTGTGCGCGAACCCGGACGCTGCGGAATTTCACCCGACCGGCCGCGTACTGCAAGCCGATCGGGCCGGTCGCGAGCTTGTCGTCCTCGATGTCGACGGTCGTTTGGCCGTTGAGCGTGACGACGAGGTGCCGCCCGTGCGCCTCGATGTGGTAGGTGTTCCAGCGGCTGGCGGCATCCATCAGGACGCTCGGCTTTGCGACTCCCACGATCGCGCCGGTGCGGTACGTCTGATCCTTACGCTGATCGAAGATGTTGACCTCGTAGCACGTCGCGGCACCCGGCTTCGCCGGGTTCGCGCAGCGCAGGAACACGCCGCTGTTCGCATCCGGGCTCACGAAGAATTCGACTTCGAGCTCGAAGTCGCCGTACGACTCGCGCGTCAGCAGGAAGCCCACGCCCATGTCCGCCATCACGCTTCCATCCGACAGCTGCCAATTCGCGTCGCCGGTCGTCGTCCACCCGGCAAGACTGGTGCCGTCGAACAACGTCGTCCACGGCACTTCGGGGGCGGCCGCGCGGCCGGCATCCGCCGGGCTCTTGCTCGGCGAACACGCGGCCGACACGCTAATCATCGCGACGGCAACGACGCCACGCAGCATGATTCCCCTATCGCTCCTCTTGCCGACGAGTCAACCCGAGATCTTCGCTCGCGAAGATCTCGACACGGGCGAAGATTTGGCGGGAGCTTAGCAGCACGCCCGAGCGAACACTATCGCGCGCCGGGCGCCGCGCTGCCGCGGAGCAGTGCTCGGACACGGTGGCGACCTTCGTGGGTCCGGGCCCGGGCGTGACGCGAGTCGCAGATACGCGAGCCCGCGTTGACGCACTCATCGCCTATGTGCATCATTGCACTAATGCACATAGGCAGAGCCGCGTGTTCATACTGAAACCGCATTCCGGCGTGCCGATCTACCGCCAGCTGTCGGAGCAGATTCGGCGCATGGCGGCCAGCGGGCAGCTGCCGCCCGGCACCGAGCTGCCGTCGATACGCGACCTCGCGATCCAGCACGCGATCAACCCGATGACGGTGTCGAAGGTCTACAGCCTGCTCGAGGCCGAAGGCGTGCTCGAGCGCAATCGCGGCAAGCCGATGACGATCGCGAAGCGTCGCACGCGCGCAGTCGCCACTCGCGAAGCGCGTTCAGCAGCTCGAGCCGCACTTGGAGCAGCTCGTGCTCGCGGCGCGCCAGCTCGAGCTCGGCGAGGCCGACGTCGCGCAGGGCCCTGCGCAGACACTTGGGAGAAAACGGATGAGCGTTCCGTACGCCGTCGCACACCGGCTCGGTAAGGCATTTACGGCAAGACCGTGCTCGAGGACGTCTCGTTCAGCGTCGAGCCCGGCGACATCGTCGGCGTGCTCGGCAAGAACGGCGCCGGCAAGACGACGCTGCTCGAGCTGATGCTCGGCTTCACGCCCGCCGAGCGCGGGCAGCGTCGAGTATTCGGGCACGCGAGCTTCGCGCTGCCCGGCGCGTCGAAGGCGCGGCTCGGCTTCGTGCCGCAGCAGGACGAGCTCGTGAACTCGCTGACCGCGGCGGACCAGATCGGCGTGATCGCGTCGCTTCTATCCGCGCTGGGACGACGAGCTCATCGACGCGGCTCGTCGCGAGAGTGGGAGGTCGACCTCGCGCGAGCGCATCAAGGGCATGTCGGTCGGCCAGCGGCAGAAGCTGTCGATCCTGCTCGCGCTCGGCCACCGTCCGGATCTCTGATCCTCGACGAGCCCGTCGCGAGCCTCGACCCGGTCGCGCGCCGGCAATTCCTCGAGCAGATCATCGACGTCGCGGCGGACGGCCGGCGCGCACGGTGGTGTTCTCGTCGCACATCGTGTCCGACGTCGAGCGGCTCGCGAACAAGATCTGGATCGTCAAGGACGACCGACTGTACTGGCAGGGCGACTTCGACGCGCTGAAGGACTCGATCGTGCGGCTCCACATCCGCGCGCGCGCGCGCGCTGCCCGACGCGCTTCGCAGTGCCCGAACGCGCTCTCGTCGCAACGCAACGGCAGCGCGGCGACCGTCGTCGTGCGCGATTGGAGCGACGAGCTGACAAAGGCGACGTGGCCGAGCGGCTCGGCGCCGTGATCGAAGTCGAGCCGCTCGCGCTCGAGGACATCTTCCTGGAGCTGCATCGATGAAAGCCGTCGCGCGGCTGATGGTCGCGTACTTCACGGGCACGCGCCTCAACTGCGTAGTGACGGCGCTCGGAGTCGTATGGCATCGCGGGCGGCACGGCGGCCCTGCTCTACCTGCCCCCGCTCGTGGCGCAGCACGGGCTGCCGTCGCGATTCACGCTCGCGCAGGAGACCGCAATCACGATGCTGCCCGTGGTCGGGATGCTCTGCGTCGTGTTCGGCGCGTCGTTGATGCCCTCGATGCTCACGCGGCTTGCGACGAGCCGCTATGCCCACGTGTTGCCGCACGGCCGCGCGAAACTGCTCGCGAGCGCGTTCTGCACGGTCGCGGTCGTCGCGGCGGTCGCGAGCGCGACCGCGAGCCTCTACTACCTGCAAACCCCGATTCCGATCGGGCTCGTGTTCGAGCGCGCGTTCACGGTGTCTCTGCTCTCTTACACGCTGCTCTACATCGTGCTCTGGTTCATCGGCCGCAGCCATAGCATCGGCAAGCTCGTCGGCCTCGCGGCCGCGATCGCGGTGCTCGCGCTGCCGCTGCGCTTCTTCGCGGCGCCGTCGACGTCCGTCGGCGGACCGTGGATCGCGTCCGGCGTCCTCTGGGCGGCGCTCGCGGCGGGCTTCCTGTTCGCTCCGCAGATTGCGCGCGTCGCGGCACGGCTCAAGCAGCTGCTCGCCCAACGGTTCGGCCGCGCGTCTTATAACGGTGGCGGGCACGAGATCGACTTCATGCTCGGCACCGCGAATCCGTGGCCGCTCGCGCTCGGCCAAATCGCGCCGGTTCTGATCGCGGGCTACTACTTGCGAGGGTTCTTGCCCGTGGGCTTCGCGCAGAACGAGGCGACGCCGAACCCGTGGCTCTTCTTCATGACACTCCTGAGCGTCGTGTCGGGCGCAATGACGAGCGTCGCCGCGACGCGCAGCCGGGCACTTTGGCTGCGCGCGGCTTGGACTCGGGAGGAGCTGTTCGCGCGCGTCGAGCGCGCGTTCTGGTCGA
Organism: uncultured Gammaproteobacteria bacterium; assembly: GCA_963699925.1. GTDB lineage: Bacteria > Pseudomonadota > Gammaproteobacteria > Steroidobacterales > Rariloculaceae > FEN-1219. The sequence goes on from CAVOVT010000007.1 coordinate 250,725, forward strand.
GCTCGTGCTTCGCGCTCGGCGTGCTGCTCTTCGCGCTCGTCGCGGTCGGCTCGTACCTCGAGATGCCGACGCGCGCGCTCGCGTTCGGGCTAGGCTTGCTCGGCCTCGGCACCGCGCTCAGCACGTATCTCGGCTTGCTGATCACGGCGGCGATCGGCTGGCGGCTCGCCGTGCTCGCCGTCGCGACGATGCTTGCGCTGATGGTCGCCTCGATGTACGTCGCGACGCCCGCGACGCCCACGACAACGATCGTCGCGCTCGAAGGCGCGCTCGCGGCGGCCGCCCTCGTCTTCCGACGATTCGCCGCGCGCCGCTGGGCGCGCCTCGATTGGATGCTGTGCCGGCCGGACTCGGCCACGCGGGCTTCCGTATGAGGTCGTCGATTCACCCGCTCGCTTTTCTGATCGGCTCGCTGCTGCTCAGCGCGACTTGGCTCGCACTCCGTCCGCCGGCGCCCAACGCAGCGCCGAGCGTTACCGCTTTCGGCACCGCGAGCCCCTCGCCTCGGCGGCGCATCGAGCGCAAGACGGTCGAGCTCGACGTCGAGGTCTTGCGGCGCTACGTCGGTACCTATCGCCTCGAGTCGGGGCCAGATGTCGCGATCGAGCTCGACGGCGGCCGGTTGTTCGCGCAAGCCGAGGGCACGCCGCGCTACGAGCTGCGCGCGACGGCGGAAACCGAGTTCTACGTCCCCGCGCTCGACGCGGATCTCGAGTTCGACGTCGACGACGCCGGGCTTCCTCGGAGCTTCGCGGCACGCCTGCCGACCGGCACGATCACCGCGACACGAGCGAAGTAGCTTTAGGCGGCGAGGTAGCTCCGGATGCGGCCGATGATTTCTGCCTCGGCCGCGAGGCCGCGCCCAGTGACGGGCGCCGGGTGCGGCGCGAGCGCCTTCTGAAACGCGGCCCGGCCCGGAGCTTCCACGTAGAACCGCGACAACGTCGGCAATTTGTCGAGCCCCGCGTGCTCGCCGAATACGTGCTGCAGCACATCGAGCTCTTCCCAGAGCAGGCAGTCCGCGAGCATCACGGGTCGGCCACGCGCCGCGGCGCCCCAGCCCCACTCCGCGAGCGTATGCTCGATGCGACCGAGATGACCGCGAAGGCGCCCGAACGCCTGACGAATGAAGGCGGGATAGTCGAGGCCCACGTAGATGGCTTCCGCCCAGAGCATCACGGCGATCGGCGTTACGACATCGCCGTAGAGGCTCGAAATCAGCATCGAGTGACGCAGGTTGTCTTCGTCCGAAAGCTGCGCTTCGTCTCCGAGCGCGCGGTGCAGGAACTCACCGATCACCAGCGTCTCGGCGATCGTGCGGCCGCCGTAGTGGAGCACGGGCAACTTGTGAAAGGGTCCGACGCGCGCGCGGTCCTCGCGCATCTCCGGCCACGCGTTGCTGCCGACCGTGGTGAGCCCGATGCGCTCGTCGGTGTATGCGACACCGCGCGCGGCGAAGTAGTAGCGCAGCGGCTGGGCGCGGCCGCGCGCGTCGAAGTAGCGGAGCGTGATCGCCGGGGGCTGCGTCATAACGGGAACTACCTTTCTCGTCTACCAGAACCAGGGTGGAGCACCTTCGCCTTCCGAACCGTGCGTATGCTCGTCTCCTTGTGGAGAAGGTCGAGCGCGTGACAGCGACCTTGGGCAGCCGGATGCCACCGCTCGTCGCGCGATCTTGCATCTCTGCGAGTCTCTCGCATAGACCGTCAAGGCTACGGACATCTTCGCGCGGGTCCCGCCGCCGCGAGGCACATGACATAAGCGATGTCGCACCCCGGTACGCTTATTGCCCGAAGGCATGCCCTACCTCTTGACCCATTATCAGTATCGAGCGGCATAATTACGGCCAATGCGACCTGTTCGGTTGCCAAGCGAGAACCCGACAAGACAAGAACGCTGAGCGGATGGCGGCAGTAAACGCAGAAGAACGTGAAGAACCGTACGACGGTGCGGGCAAGCGCTCGCCCTTGATTCGTACACTGCGCACGCTTTCATTCTTGCTGCCGGGCGAATATCTCAAAACCTGGTTCTATTTGAACTGCATCGATCGACCGCGGCGGATGCTGCGCGAAGCGCTTCTTTCCTTCTACCGCTACGATCATGTGTACTCGGTGTTGCGCGAATTCGCCGGAAGCTACAACGGGCGCTTCTCAGTGCTCGAGTTCGGGACCTCCGACGGCTATTCGTTCGTGAAGCTGCTGTATGCAACGCGTTATCTAAAACTCACGGACAGGATAGTGGTGCATACCTTCGACAGCTTCGAGGGCATGCCGGCGCCGGCGGGCGACGGCGACCGCGATTGGACCCGAGGCGACGATTGGGTGGCGGGCGAATTCAAAGGCAACTACCAAGCCCTCGATGCCTATTGCCGTTCCCGCTGCGACAATTTCCAAATCCACCCGGGCTATTTCGAAGAGTCCATCAACGCGGACTTTCTCGACTCGCTAGCCGCGACGCCCCCGATACTGATCTGGGTGGACTCCGACTACTACTCGTCCGCGAGGACCGTTTTCGAGCGGCTCGTCGAGCACATCCCGAATGGATGCGTGATCTACTTTGATGATCTCGACAATCTCAATTACGGCTCGCGGTTGACCGGCGAGGCGCGCCTCGTCCATGAGATCAATCACGGGCTCTTCGGCGACAACATCGAGCTCGTGCTCGACACGAATCTATCGCTGCGCACCGGGCGCATCTATCGATTCTTGAAGTTGCCGCCGAACCGCATCCTGGACTCGAGCGCGCAAGGCCATAGCGTCGGTCAGGTGCGCCGTCACGCCGACGGGTCGCCGCTGCCCTGAACGGCAGGGTCTTAGGGCAATGCGGCGGTGGACGCGACGACTTCCGCTGCGCGCCGTGCTAGTCGCGACCGGTGGGTGCCGGCTCCTTCGCGAGCGCGGTGTCGCAGCCGTAGTCTCGGCACGCACGCTGCGATCCCAAGCTGAACGAAGTTGAAGTCAATTCTCGAAATGTTTCCGCGTGTATGGACTCCTCCTCGTTTGCAAGGGTTTGACATCGGGTGGCAGGTTCGATTGCTCACGTGTATCCGGTCTCTGTGTCGTGCCAAAGGCACGGGACCATGATGGGCTATTCGCGCGCTGACTCCCGAGCGGAAGCACGGGCTTTTCGCCCTCCGCGGAAGACGGGTTTTGCCAACGCCGGTTCGACCTGTTCGCCGTCAATCAGACTCCTTCGCAATCGTGGGTAGGGTTCCTGCGGTTTGCCTCGTGCTACTGAGCTGTATTCGCCGCTAATGCCGGGTCGTAATCGACGTCGTGGCGGATCAGCGCCCAGGCCATGCGCGCTGTCTTGTTGGCCAGAGCCACCGTCACGACGTTGCTATGTTTGTGGGTAAGCAGTCCGTTGATCCAACGACTGAGCGGATCGGTCTTGCCCTTCGCGGTTCGAACCGCTGCGCGAGCGCCGTGCACCAAGAGTTGCCGTAGATAGGCATCTCCTCGCTTGCTGATCCCCAGGATACGTTCCTTGCCGCCAGTGCCGTGGTGCTTGGGAGTCAGTCCCATGGCGACCGCGAACTCGCGCCCTCGAGCAAACGACTCTCCCGTACCCAGTGCCGCCACCAGCGCCGTCGCAATCGTGGGGCCGACTCCTCGCAGCGCCAACAGCCGCTGTGCCGCCGGCGTCTCTCTGACGATCGCGGCGAGCTCCTCATCCAATGTCTCGATCCGCTCGTCCAGTCGTCGCAGATCCTCCACCAACCCCGCCAGTAGGCGCCGAAAGCGGTCACTCAAGCCGTTCGTCGCATCTTCCAGCCATTCCGGTAGCGCCCTGCGCAGCTGTCCGATGCGCACCGGCGCCACCAATCCGTACTCCCCCACTAAGCCGCGAATCTGATTCGCCTTGCCCGTGCGTTGCTTGATCAGCTCCGCGCGCACTCGATGCACCGCTTGAATGTCTTGTTGGTCGACGCTCTTCAGCTGCACGAACCGCATCGACGGCCGGCTCATCGCTTCGCAGATCGCCTCTGCGTCGTTGCGATCACTCTTGTTGCTCTTCACGTACGGCTTCACGAACTGCGGTGCCATCAGCTTGACTCGATACCCGCGCGCTCGTAGCTGACGACCCCAGTGGTGCGCGCCCGCGCACGCTTCCATCCCGATCTCCGCTCCCGGCGCTACGCGGCGTTGTAAGTTCCTGCAGCCATTGCCCTCGGCGCAGGCTCCTCTTCCATACCGGCTTCTCGTGCGCATCCACGCCATGCAGTTGAAACACGTTCTTTGCCAAATCCACGCCGACTCGAATAATCTCCATCTCGGATTCCTCCTCGCTCCTGACTGATGCAACACCATCACCAGTCTGGCACTCGATGCCGATTAGTGGGTGAGGAGGAGTCCATCCCATTGGAAGCGTCGGCGGCGGAATCGACGGTGGTGCGGCGGAGGGACTCCTGCTCTGGTCCCACGCTGGCGTAACGCCTTATCGGCGCGACGAGGCTCAGTGACGTTCCTTGAGCGTCTCGATGGGCGTCAATGCAATCGTCACGAGGTCAATCACTGAGCTCATGACCCGGTCGATCCCGAGCACGCAGAACATGAAGCAGAAGAATTGGCTTAGGGATTGCGCAGGCCACAAGTCACCTGCGACGTCAAATAGCAACCACGCAAGCGCGAACGAGGCGAATGCACTGAGCATACGAGCCAGGTGCGGTTTTCTGGGCTTCATGTCGCCTCCTAATATTCAGCGACGGGCGCTGAGTATGGTAGCGCCAAGTTCAGCGCTGCAGCGGCGGCGGCGAGGAACAGCGTGACCTTTAACATGCAAACGGCCCCGACCCTGAGCAAGAACCTGGGAAGGTCGCCAGAGCATTCTGGACGGCCGTGTGAAAGGACTCGGCGGGGTCGCTCCAGGTCGGTGTATCAGGCCACTGGCCGGCAGCTTGAGCGCCCCGATTGGCCGCGTGGTAGTTCCTGGTTACCGATAACGCTTATACAACTCGGCGGTAGCTGGACGAACGAGGCTGAGACTCCGCCCGTACGCTAACCGATCACAAGCGTCGATGCCCTGGTTGATCACGACCATGCCAAGCCCAAGCTTAGCTCCCGTCCTCGAACGCGCCGTTGCAAGCGTCTACGAGCTGAGGCAACTCGCCTTGCATTGTGGCGACACGTTCTTCACGTGTGCTGGCACAGCCTACAAGCGCAGCTGCGGCGAAGAGGACGGGAAGTCCACACTTGTCACGAACGAAAGTCGTTGAGCTGAACATCGACTCTATCCTCGAGTCTCGTATAGGACATTTCCCGTCGCGGGAATAAGAGAGTACTCCCTGGCAAGCCGGCGGGGAAGCAGACTGACCCTGAACATTCGGCGAAGATTTGTCGAAATCCCGACTCGATGGTCGACGGCGCGTCCGCCTCCCGCGGAGGGGCCCTCGGCGCGCCCACAGCGCCGCCGACGCTGCTCCGTCGCACACCTTCTGAACACGGCGCGCCGCAAGCCGCGCCGCTGGTTCGTGCGCGTTCGGACGAGGTGACGGTATATGATGCTGCCGAGCCAATCCCAAAGGCGATAGCGACATGCGCGACTCATCGCGTCCGAGCTTTAGCCGAGAGAGCGCTCATAGCACTGCGCGCTCCATCCTGCGGCATGCGGCCGCCGTCTTTTTCTTGCTAGGAGCCGCTGTCGCGGCTGCCGAACAGCCAACGTCGCCGCCGCCAACGACCTCCGACAGCACGATTGACGAAGTCATTGTCACGGGGAGGTCGCTGCTGCGCCTTCAGACTGAAGCCTTGCGTGCCGAGGAGGCCTTCTTCAAGGCGTTCAACGCGTTCAACACCGACCATGAGTTCGACGTTCGTTGCGAAGACAGAACGCGGATGAACTCGCATTTCACATTTCGGTCGTGTCTCGGAGCGTTCGTCGCGACGTTAGAAGCGCAGGACACCCAGGCGCTGCTGCACGGAGTCCCTCCGCCACCTACGTACGCGTTGATGGCGGAAAAGACGAAACAACTGCGACAAAAACTACTCGATGCAGCGAGGCAGAGCCCCGCCGTTGGAGCTGCGCTCATCGAGGCTGCGAATGCACAAACTGCATTCGAGAAGGAAAGCGCTCGCCGCTGTGCAGGCCGAGTGTACGTCTGCAGCCGGAACTGAGCTCCCGTCCGGCTCCGGCCGTTGGTTCGACGGTAACGAAGCAATAGGTCGGCAGAAGTATTTGGCGCGGACCCCTCTTCGCTGGGGCCGTTGTCCGATGCCCTGGCGAGTGCGTCGCACGCCTCGTTTTACATTTTGCGACAACCGAGGAGCATAACTATCGATTGGTTCAACGCGAGGCATTTCCGCTCCGAATAACATGAGCGCATCCCATCGTTGCCCTGCGCGACGGAGCGCTCGATGAAGATCCTCATTCCATTCGCACTACTTCTGCTGTCCGGTTGCATGTCGGTCGAAAGACTTGGCCCGTACGAGTTGGCACCGGCAAGGAATCCGCCGAGCATGACCGTGCGACCGGCAAACCTGCAGGCGGTCTACCGCACGTCGGACTGCGAAGGCTCAGTAGTCGACGGCGTGTGCCATGAGTCGACGTCACGCGACGGGAAAATCGCGGCCAACGCCCCAAGTGCTACGGGCGACTGATTGCGAAGCAATGCACGGGGCGACGTCCAGCGCATCGGCCCGTCACAGTACTCAGCCGGCAGGCGTACGTATCCGCTACTGCTGATCTGCGAAGCTCTTCGAGGCGATCTAGCCGGTCACCGTGCGCCGGGCCGCCATTGTCACACGATTTTCACAGCCGGGATGGACCGGCAACCAAGCACCCTCGGGGACCTGCGAACCGGCGCTGCGGAGAAACCTCCGCTGGTCCTTCACCGCCACACTCTTGGCTGTCGCTATGCACGATCGCAAGCAAACGTCGACGCCGGAACTTGAGCTCTCGAGCCTCTGCGATCGCACGTCGCTGCGGCGAACGGCCTTCTTGCTGTTTTCGCCAAGCACGCCTTTGGTGCGCGCTCGTGCTCTGAACACCCGTCTCTATGGGCACCATAGAGACGGGGTCGCTTCGCCTGGCGCAACGCTAGGGCCCGCGGGACTTTGCGCCGAGTGACTCTCGCTGCAAAAGTCCGCAAGAACGCCTCTGCCGCGCCGCTCTCCTCGTGAGAAACGGCCGCCAGCGTCTGATCCGCGATCGATGCAACATCAATCGTCCAGAGACGCGATGCGGAGAGCGTGAGGATCTTCGGATCCATCTGTCCCGCTGCCGATAACGGCGGCCGCGCGGTCGAGCGATATCGACCGGGCGCGGCCGGCGCCTCATCCGGTTGAACACTAAACGCTATTCAGGATCGAGCAGGACAGATCGCGAGTTATACGGGCACCCAGAAATGAAACGCATGGCGGCGCTCGCGTAGTACTCGATGTCTTCGCGGTAGACGCCGGGATCACGCAGCGTCATAGATCGGAGATCGGCTCTTCTCGATGTAGTGCCGAAGCCTGCGGTTGCGGACAGCGTGCAGCTCGACCAAATCCACCGACCGACCCAGTAGAGCCTCCAGCGATTCCTTTAAGTCCAGGAAATTTTGGAAGCTGGCGGCCGCGGCAGGCTCAAACTCCACCAGGATATCGACGTCGCTCTCGGCGCTGAAGTCACCTCGGAGGATCGAGCCGAACGCCTCTAGCCGCCGAACCCCGTGGCGGCAGCACACGTTGGCAATGGCCTTGCGATTGTTGTCGATGAGCGCATGCATGCGGAAATCTTAGCCTGGCACTGCCAAACGCCGATAGCGGAGCGGATAGATATTTTGAACCGCTCTTCTGCGCTGGCAGCAGTGCGCGTAACGGCCATTCCGTCCGAGAATCCGCTCAACGAGCTCCGGCTCCTCGATGCTCGCGATCACGGCGAGCCGCCCGCCGCAGCGCACGCACTGCTCAATCTCGATCCCGAACCCGCGTTTGAGGCGCCGTGCCCAGTTCATGCGAATGTCCTTCGACGCCGGCCGCTCCGGTACGGCGGCTCGCTTCTGTGCCCCCGTCCCTCTCCCGGCTGGGGTGATCGCCGCTCGCAACGCCGCGTGCGCCGGTTGATCTCGATCGCCCACGCCATCGCCGAAGTCAGGGTCAGCTCGGCGGCGACAGCGCGTGCGGGCCACCACGCTCCCTTGTACTGGATCGCGAGCATACCGGCTTCGACGCTGACCATCGGCCGCCGGCCGTGAAATGTCGCCCGATAAAGATCGCGGATCCGTGCGCCACGCAGCACGAGTCGCGCGACGCCGGAGAACCCAGGATCGCGTCCTCGACGTCGCCGATCGGCGCGCGATCGCCCGCGTCGTCGGCGGCGGGCTCCGCGCCGGACGTCGAAAGCTCGCTCGCGGCTACCAGCAGGCGCTCGGCCGCAGCGTCGACCACGCGCGTGGCGGTCGCGAGCACCACGTCGTCATCGCCGTGGGTGGCGGCGAGCAGCGCTTGCTCGCGCCCGGCGCGCAGCGCCTCTATGGCAGAACGCTTCGCGGCCGCGAGCTCGACCCGCACCTGGCGCCGATCGGTGTCGTGCCGGGTGCGCTCGACCCAACCCTGACGCTCAAGCCGATCGACCAGCCCGGTGACCGCGCCGGTGGTGATCGCGAGCGCCTCGGCGATCCGCCCGGACGCCTGCGGTCCGGACTCGGCGAGCAGGAGCAACGTGTCGAGATCGCTGGCCCCGACCCCGAGCCGCTCGGCGGCGGCCTGACGCAGGCGCCGATCGGCTTCGGCAATGCGGCGGAGTGCCGCGTCGAACGGACGGACGCTTTCGGCCTTGCGCGAGCGGCTCATGAGATCTATATCTCAGTTACTAAGAGATTCTGTTACAGAGCAGTAAACCGGGGGCACCTTTACGATAATCCGGGAGTTTCCGGCTAGCGAAAGGTAAAGCACCATGACGAACAAAACCAACGGAATTGCCGTGCACGGACACGTGGAGGACGGCTGGGGGAAGGTGGCCGATGCGTTCCAGGCGAACTTCACGGAAACCCCGGCGAGGTCGGCGCGGCGTGCTGCGTCTACGTCGACGGCCGGCCGGTCGTCGACCTGTGGGGCGGGCTCGCCGATCGCGAGGCGAACCGGCCGTGGGACGAGGACACCATCGCGCTGGTCGCCTCCACGACCAAGGGCGCGACCGCGATCTGCGCCCATCTGCTCGTCCAGCGCGGTCAGCTCGATCTGGACGCGCCGGTGGTCAAGTACTGGCCCGAGTTCGGCGCCGACGGCAAGGAGCACATCCCGGTGCGCTGGCTGCTCTCGCACCAGGCCGGACTGCCGGTCGTCGACGGACCGCTGACGTTCGAGGACGCCTGCGCGTGGCATCCGGTCATCCGGGCCCTCGAGGCGCAGAAGCCGGTATGGCCGCCCGGCACCGAGCACGTCTACCACAGCATGACCTTCGGGTTCCTCGTCGGAGAGGTCGTGCGGCGGGTCACCGGCAAGTCGCTCGGAACGTTCTTCGCCGACGAAGTTGCTGCGCCGCTCGGGCTGAGCGCGTGGATCGGGCTGCCCGAGCCGCAAGAGGGACGCGTGGCGCGGGTCGAGAACGCCGCCGTTCTAGATGGAAGAGATGACCGCCGGGATGATCGAGGCCACCGGTCTGGATCGAGACACCGTCCTCGCGTGGATGAGCGCCGTATGGGGACCGGACTCCGTGCAGGCCCGCGCCGGCGTGCTCGGCGGCGCGCTCGATCCCGCCAGCAACTACATGACGACCCGTGCCTTCCGCGCCGCCGAGCTTCCGTTCGGCAACATGTTCGCGACCGCTCGATCGCTCGCGCGAATGTATGCGGCCACGGTGAGCGCGGTCGACGGCGTGCGGCTACTCGAGCCTGCGACGGTCGAGAAAATGACCGTCGTCCAGACGGACAAGACAAGGATGCACGGACTGCCCCCGGGACTGAACATTCCGGCCAACCGCTCCTTCTACATGTCGCTCGGCTTCTGGCGCTCGTGCCCGCCGATGCCCTGGGTCGGTCCCTCATCGTTCGGCCACCCCGGCTCTGGAGGCTCCGTCGGCTTCGCGGATCCCGACGCCCGCATCGGCTTCGGCTATGTCACGAACCTCTGGTCGTATCGGATCGGCGAACCGCGAGCATCGAGCCTGGCGGCGGCGGCGGCGGCGTGCGTCCGGAGACGGAGGTGAAGGTGGAGGGTGAGGGTGAACGGAGGCAGATAGGTATTTTGAACCGCTCTTCTGCGCTGGCAGCAGTGCGCGTAACGGCCATTCCGTCAAAGCCGCCGCCTGATCGCGACGGCGAGCCGGCCTCCCACCCACGTCACGGTGGAGTTTCAACTCGTCGTTGACGCGGCCGCTGACCTCCTCCGGCCTCGCCGCGCGCAGCGCTGCCCGCCGCTCGCGCCCAACAAATCCGCTCAATGAGCTCCGGCTCCTCGATGCTCGCGATCACGGCGAGCCGCCCGCCGCAGCGCACGCACTGCTCAATCTCGATCCCGAACCCGCGTTTGAGGCGCCGTGCCCAGTTCATGCGAATGTCCTTCGACGCCGGCCGCTCCGGTGCGGCGGCTCGCTTCTGTGCCCCGTCCCCCTCCCGGCTGGGGTGATCGCCGCTCGCAACGCCGCGTGCGCCGCGAACACCCCATGAAACCTCGTCAGATGTACCCGTGGCGGCGGCACCAGCGCAGCCAACGTCTTTCGGGAGGGCTTTGTCGCACCGTCGGTGCTCGCGTACACGGGCAACAAACCCCCATACGTCGTGGTTCGCATTCGCGCGAGCGATATCTCCGCCCTCGGCGTGACGCTCAAGCCAACTCCTGACCCAGCCGAGCCACCTGGCGACCATGCAGGAATGTCTAGGAATTGGTGCGCCCGCCGCGACTTGAACGCGGGACCCCCGGCTTAGGAGGACTGTGAGCTATCCAACTGAGCTACGGGCGTGGGACACGACCCGTCGGAACAGCTTGATCGGTAAACACTTCGCGACCAGGGAGGACTGATTCTCCGAAGCGCGATATGCGGCGGCCTGCCGTCGTGTTATGCAGGCCGGCCTAATCAGGTCTTGACGTTATGCTGCGGGCCTTGGAGGTCGGCCGAGATAGACCCGTCGGCCTACTACTAGTTAGTTCGATCTGTGAGGCGAACATGGCCGCGCTCTCTTGGAGTCCGGCAGCACTTGAGAATTTGAGTCGTGCATGACTTCAGACGGAATCCAGCGGAAACTCGGCCCCTTTCTGGCGACCATGCTGGTGGCGGGTGGCATGATCGGTTCGGGCGTGTACCTGCTGCCGGCAAGCCTGGGCGCCGTGGGTTCCATCTCGATCCTCGCCTGGGTCGCAGCCATCGCCGGCGCCGCCATGCTGGCGGGCGTCTTCTCTTGGCTGGCGATCCTGAGGCCGGGAACGGCCGGTCTTTTTTCCTACATTCGCGACGAATTCGGCCCGGCGGGCGGCTTCGTCGCGGGCGTCATCTACTGGATCTCATGCTGGGTCGGGAACGTCGCCGTCGCCCTCGCCGTGACCGGCTATCTGAGCGTCTTCGTGCCCGTGATCGCCAAGCCGGCGGGCGCCGGCATCGCGACCGCCGCAATTCTTTGGCTGTTTGTCGGCGCCAACATCGTGGGCCCGCGATTTGTGGCTCGTTTCGGAGGCTGGACGCTGCTCATCGGGCTGGCGCCCGTCCTGACCGTGGCGATCGGCGGCTGGTTCTACTTTCGTCCGGAAATCTTCGCCGCCTCCTGGAACGTGAGCGGCAAGAGCTTCATCCAGATCGTGCCGGCGTCGGTGGTCACGGTGTTCTGGGCCTTCACCGGAATCGAGAACGCCAGTGTGCTGACGACCCTGGTGCGAAACCCGGCTCGAAATGTCCCGATCGCGACGCTAGCCGGCCTGGCGATCGCGGCGGTGACCTATGTCCTGGCCTGTGGTGGTCATCATGGGAATCCTGCCGGCTTCAGTCCTCGCCAAGTCCAGCGCGCCGTTCGCCGACGCCGTGGCGCCGTTGCTGGGGGCGTCGGTCGCCGCATTCGTCGCATTGTGCGCCATGCTGAAATCGTGCGGCACGCTGGGCGGGGCTATCCTGCTGACCGTCGAGACAGCTGAAAGCGAAGCGGTGCTGGGCCAGATCATCAGGCGGCCCGGCGCACGCCCGGCCGACCAAGCGTCCACCGCCCATCTCATTTACACCGGCGTTCTCATGAGCCTCGTGGTGCTCGCGTCCGCCAGCCCGAGCATCGCCCGCCAGTTCACCATCGTGATCGATGTGAGCGTCATCCTCGCGGTCGTCGTCTATATGGCGGCCTGCTGCGCATTGTGGCGGATCGGCGGATCGGTCCGCAGCAGCAGCAGAATGCTGGTCAGGGCGCTTGCGGTGGGCAGCGCGCTGTTCTGTTGCTGGCTGATCGTCGTCGCGGAACCTAGGCTGCTGCTGTGGAGCGCGGGCATGATCGCCGCATCGTTGGTCGCTTATGCGCCGGTCTGGCTACGGGCGCCGCGGGCGGCGGAAGTGCCGTCCGGCGGGTGACCATGGGTTCGGTGGCGCGGTCCGCTAAATCGAGCCGCCCACGCGCCCGCCCACGCGCATCCTGAAGGCTTCAGAGGGCGGTTGCGGCCATCTGACGGAATGGGAAAGTTACCGTTTTCCGAACAAATTCGGTACGTGATCGAGTAGCCGATCAGATCATCCAGTCGGCCACCAGTCCCGGGGGCGAGCTCGAGATAGCAATTTTCGGCATCGCGAGCCAAACGCCTTGGCGCTCGAGCGGCCGATGCGCTCGGCCAGCCGCTCGACGAGCGCTTGCAGCTCCTCCTGACGCGGAGGCTCAATTCGCCGAAACACTGGCGGCTCGGTGCCGACGAGATAAGCCCCGTCGAGCACGAGGGCGTGAAAATGAACATTGAGATTGAGCGCAGACCCAAATCTCTGGATCAGCGTCACGGCGCCCGTCGCGCCGCTCGCGCGCGTCAGTCGCGCCTCCTTGAGAATGTAGGCCAAGATCGTCCGGTAGACGATCCTGAGCACCCGCGTCAGTGCCTCGGGGTTCGTGGCCAGTAAGAACCGCAGCGCAAATCGCAGCGACAGCACCCATTGGCGAATCGGCTTCGCCGGCAACACCTCGTCCGCGAGGAGCGCAGCACTGTCCGTCATCCGTCGTGCACCGCAGGACGGACAAAAGCCGCGGCGCTTACAGCTGAACGCAACGAGCTTCTCGGCGTGACAGTCCTCGCAGCGCACGCGCAGAAATCCGTGCTCGAGGCGGCCGCACTTGAGATACGCCTCGAATTCCTGCTGCACGTATTTCGGCAGCGTTCGGCCAACGGCCCTATTGCTTTTGTTGCATTTACGCCTGAGCGTGGACGTAGGCGGATGTCTTGAAACGTAGAAGTGGTGCCGGCGGAGGGACTTGAACCCCCGACCCCCCGCTTACGAAGCGGATGCTCTACCAACTGAGCTACGCCGGCGAGGCCTCGATAGAGGCCGCTAATTGTGCCTGAGCGGAGCGCTCGTCGCGAGTGTCGCGAGCTCCGAGCGTCAGCGGCTTCGCACGCGGATCACGACCTCGACGCCGGCCTGCTCGGTGCCGGGCGGAAGCTCCGTCCCGACCTGCAACGAGATCGCGCCGAGCGGGATGTCCGTGATCTCGCCGGTGTCGACGTTATAGAAATGATGGTGGGCGTCGATCGTCGAATCGTAGTAGTGCCGCGTCGGATCGACTTCCACGGTGCGCAGCAGCCCGCGCTCGCAGAACAAGTTCAGCGTGTTGTAGACCGTCGCCTTCGACACCCGGGAGCCCATCGCGCGGATGCCCGCGATGATCTGGTCGGCCGACAGATGCTGCGGCTTCGCGAGGATCACGAGCCCGACGTCGAGCCGCTGCTTGGTCGGAAACACGCCGGCGGCGATCAGCCGCCGCGCGATCTCTTCTTCTGCCAACGATCTCTATCGCCATGTCTGCCATCCCTGCCTCCGTGGACGCGGAGAGTATAGGCACCGCCTCCTCTAAACCCAAGACCGGGTCCAGAGACCGATCGTTCCCTTCCGCCGGTGCCCGAAGGGGAACCGTGCGCAAATCCGCGCGCTCTGCGTGGTTTTGGCGCTCCCGGCGCGTGGGTCCCAAGCCCTAGAGTCCGTCGCTCGGCATGCATAAGGAGAACGCGGTGCCACCGCCACGGGGCTTCACGCTCTGGGAGCTGCTTTGCACGCTCGGGATCAGCGCGCTGCTGCTCGGCCTCGGCGTGCCGAGCTTGCACCGGTTCCTGCTCGACTCGCGCCGCACCGCGGCCGTGAATGCGTTCGTGCTCGCGGTTCAGGTCGCGCGCACCGAGGCCGCGAAGCGCGGCGAGGCCGTCGTGCTTTGCGCGTCGCGCGACGGTAGCCGCTGCGCGAACGAGGAGACGGGCTACGGCGCGGGCTGGATCGTGTTCTACGACCGCGATCCGAAGAGTCCGCCGCAGCGCTCCGACGCCGAGCCCCTGATCTACGCCTATCGCCCCGAGCTCCGGGGCTCGATCGTCGGCAACCGCGACCTACTTCGATTTCCGGCCGGTCATGCGCCGCAGCACGAACGGCACGCTCGTGTTTTGCGACGAGCGCGGGCCGCCCGCGGCGCGTGCGGTGATCGTGAGCTACACGGGCCGGCCGCGCGTCGACACCGTCGACCCGGACGGTAAGCGGCTCGTTTGCACGAATTCGCCATAATGCGAACGACCGACACCACCGCTCGTCCGGCCGCCGCTGCCGGTCGTCGGACGCCCCGCGCTTTCTGTCATAGGCAGATGTAAAGTGCGCTGCGATGAAAGCGCCGCGCCAATCGGGCTTCACGCTTTGGGAGCTGCTCGTGACGATGCTGGTCGCGGGCGTGTTGGTCGCCGTCGGCATACCGAGCCTCCGCGACATGCAACGCAACAGCGCCATCACGGCGGCCGCCAACGACCTGATCACCGGCCTGCTCGCGGCGCGTGCCGAAGCCGTGAAGCGACAAGTACCCGTCACGCTGTGTGCGAGCCCGGACCCCACGGCCGCGAATCCGGTCTGCGCTCAGGACGGAGCCGGCGCACGCGGCGGTTTCATCGTCTGGGTGGACGGGATCCCGCGCACGTCGACCCCCAGACGGACACCCCTACGTTTACGCGCGACCGACGGCAACGCGGCCATCGAGCCCAACGAGACGCCCAACATTCTGATCCGCACTCCGGCCCCGGGGAGCGCCGCTCCCAACGGCACGCTGAAGGTCTACGCGGCGACGACGGTGGGCGGCAACGTGAACTCGGGATACGTGAGCTTCGGCCCGAACGGCTTCCTGCGCACGGCGCAAGGCGTCGGCTTCGGCCCCGCCACGCTCGTTCTGTATTGCGACGACCGCGGCGCCAAGGAGACGTTCGGCGCGAACTTCTCGACGGCACGCCTCGTGCGAATCGAGAACACGGGGCGCGCGAACGTCGAGCAGGCGCTCGGGGACATCAACGGCGCGGGCGGCGCACTGTCCCTGATCCCCGGCGCGGTGTGCCCATGAGAGCTTCGGCGGCAGCGGCGGTCCATGCGCATCGGCGCACGTCCGCGGGGTTCAGTCTCGTCGAGGCGATGGTGTCGCTGATCGTGATCTCGGTCGGCATGATCGGGATCGCCGCGCTATACGGCCAAGGACTCAGCGCGGGCCGGACGGCGCTGTCGCGCACGATCGCGGTCAACCTCGCGTCCACGATGGCCGAGAACATCCGTGGGAATCGGCTCGGTCAAGCCGCGTACGCGGGGGCCGGCGCCGACGGCAACTGCGATCCGGCCGCCGGCGGCGGCGTCGATTGCACGCCGGCGCAGATGGCCGCGCATGACCTTTTCCTCTGGAACGCGGAGGTCGCCGCCCAGCTTCCGAACGGCTTCGGCACGGTCGCCTTCGCGGACGGCGCGCCGCCGACCTACACGATCACCGTGACCTGGGACGAGGTCGGGATCGGTCAAGTGACCGAAACGCTGACCGTTCAGGTCCCGACCATTTAGCCGCGCGGATCGAAGCATGCGCACGCAACGCCTCAGCTACGACCCATCGCCGCCTCGCTCGCGGCGTCACGCTCATCGAGCTCATGGTCGCGGTCGCCATCGGCGCGTTCCTGATGATCGGCGCGATGACGGTGTTCATGCAGAGCCAGACGACGTTTCGGCTCAACCAGTCGGTGGCGCGGATTCAGGAGAACGCGCGCTTCGCGCTCGCCGCCATCGAGCCGGATATTCGGATGGCGAGCTTCTACGGGTTGTCGTCTCGCGGCGTGCGCATCGACGGCCGCGCGAAGACGAACGCGCCGAACAACGCGGCGCTGTGGCCCGGCGGCCCCGCGAACTGCGGCGCCAACTGGGCGCTCGATCTCGAGAATCCGATCGTCGCGACGAACGGCACATACCCGTGGCCCTGCGCTGCCACGGTCGGCGCCGCCAACGGCGAACCCGGCGCGGACACGATCCTGATCCGGCGCGTGAACGAGAACCCCGTCGCCCTGGGTGCGCTCGCCATCAACACGCTTTACCTCCAGAGCGCGCGGTTCCAGCCGGGGCAGATCTTCACGGGCGTCGCGGTTCCGGCCGGCTACACCGCGACGACGAGCCAGACCAACGCGTTGATCACGCGCGGGTACTACATCGCGACTCAGTCGAGCCAGCTCGGTCTCAAGGGCCAAACGATACCCTCGCTGCACCGCAAAACGCTTTCGGGCATCGGAGTGGTCGACGAGGAGATCCTCGCCGGCGTGGAAGACTTGCAGATCGAGCTCGGCATCGACACCGACATCCCGAACGCGCCGAATCGCGGCGCCGTCGACCGGTACGTGAACGCCGACGATCCGATCCTCAATCCCGCGAGCCCGGGCTACAACCCGAACGTGGTGATCCTCGCGGTCCGCATCTGGCTCCGAGTGCGCGCGGAGGACATCGAAAACGGCTTCAGCGACACGACGGAGTACAAGTACGCCGACGTCGACTTCACGCCGACGGCCGCGCAGCAACCATTCCGGCGGCTGCTGATATCGAAGACGATCTATTTGCGCAACGCTCGGCAGATGTCCTGAGCGCGACGGAGAAAACGACCCTATGAACGCCGCAATCAGTCCGAAGTCCCGGCAAAGGGGGGCGACGCTCGTGGTCGGCCTGATCTTGCTGCTCGTGCTCACCGTCGTCGGTGTTTCGGGCATGAATACCGCGACGATGGAAGTCACGATGGCCGGCAACACGCAATTTCAGAACGACGCTTTCCAGATGGCCGAAGACGGCATCGACACCGTGCTCGGCCAACGCAAGTTCACGACCGCGGGCACGTCCACTCTCGCCCCGACGGGCAATGCGGATTACGACCGCCAGGCCGTGACGCGCTTCGTCACGGCGACCCCGATTCCCGACGCCGCGTTCAGCATGGGCGTGTCGACGGGCTCGGTGCAGGCGTTTCACTTCGACATCGTGTCGGTGGGCAAAGGCCCGCGGAACGCGAGCTCGACCCATACGCAGAGCTTCTACCAAGCAGGACCGGGCGGGCCGTAGCCGCCGCGATAGGGAGGTCGCCATGCTTCGCACCGGATTCGTTCTCGTCGTCGCGCTCGGCGCGCTGCAAACGCAAGCGCAAGCGCAGCGCACACTCGAGCTCGTCGAAAGCTCGTTCGAGCTTCGGCTCGCGAACACGACCTTGCCGGCGGGCGCCGTCGGCGACGTGTCGTTCAAGACCTGCGACAAGTGCACGATGATGAGCCGCGTGCTCACGCCGAGCACTCAATTCTTCGTGGGGACCCAGCCCGTGACCGCGGCGAATTTCATGAGCACGGCGGACGAGATCCGCAAGGCGGAGAGCGCGAACCCACGCTCGGTCATCGTGCTGCATGTCGACCTCAAGACTCAGAACGTGAACCGCGCGTCACTCGTGCGCGTGCACCGATAGCCTATGAATCCCATCAACAAACGCTTGGCCTGGGGTTGCGGCGGCATTCTGTCGGCGCTCGTAGCAACCGCTCCGGCGTCGGCCGACGACACGGAGCTTTTCGTCGGCGCGACGAACGCGGTGAACACGGCGCAACCGAACATCCTGTTCATCGTCGACAACTCGGGCAGCATGGGCGACCTCGTGAGCACCCAGCCCAACTACGATCCCAGACAGACGTACGCGGGCGCGTGCGGGGCCGGCCAGGTCTATTACTCGACGACCGGCAGCGCGCCGGACTGCTCGACCCCGAACTGGTTCGACAAGAGCGCGCTCGTGTGCAAGGCCGGGCTCGACGCGTTGGCGGCCACGGGCATCTACGGCCCGGACACCCTCGCGCAATACGACGACAGCAGTAGCACGGCCAGGACGTGGGTGAAGCTCGTCAGCGCGCAAAAGGATCAGGTCGTCGAGTGCAAGGCGGACTACGGCGCGAACGGGGACGGCAGCCCGCCCGCGAACGTCTATCCGATCAACGGCGTGGCCAGCGGCAAGGACGCGTGGAGCTCCGATCCGAAAGATCCCAACGCGATCACCTGGGACAGCACACCGGGCACGAACACGACCTACACGCTGTACGACGGTAACTTTTTGAATTGGCTCGCGACTCCGCCCGCGCTGGCGACGAAGTTGTCGATCGTTCAGAGCGTCGCGACGACGCTGCTCACCTCTCTCAACGGCGTCAACGTCGGCCTCATGACGTTCAATCCCGATCAGGGCGGCTACGTGCTCGTCCCGATGCAGGATATCGCCTCGTCGCGGGCCAACGTGATCTCGCAGGTGAACGCGCTCACCGCGGGCGCCGATACGCCGTTGTCGGAGACGCTCTACGAGGCAGCTCTCTATTACATGGGCCGCACGGTCGACTTCGGCAACCCGGCGAGCGTCGCCGCCTCGCGAAAGCCCGGCGACCCGTCGACGTACCTGTCGCCGCTGCAAGCGAGTTGTCAGCACAACTTCATCGTCTATCTAACGGACGGCGAGCCGACGTCGGACACCGACGCGGACACGAAGATCCAGTCGCTCGTCGACGCGAAAGGTCAATCGTTCGCGGCGCTGAACGGCAGCGCGACTTGCGACGTGGAGACCTACCCGCCCGGGTTCAATCCGGTCGGCGGCAACTGCCTCGACGACCTCGCGCAGTTTCTCTACAAGGGAGACCTCTCGACGCTGGCCGATCAGCAAAACGTGATCACGTACACGATCGGCTTCACCGTCGACCTGCAGATTCTCGCGGACACCGCCGCTCGCGGCGGCGGCGCGTATTACACGGCGAACGACACCGGGACGCTCACGAACGCGTTGACGAGCATCGTGACCCAGATTCTCGACAAGGGCGCGACCTTCGTCTCGCCGACGATCTCGGTGAACAGCTTCAACCGCACGCAGAACTTGAACGACCTGTTCATCAGCTTGTTCAAGCCGACCGACTCCTTTCACTGGCCCGGCAACTTGAAGAAGTACAAGTTGAACCCCGGCGATGCGACGATCGTCGACGCAGGCCCCAACGGGGACGGCACGAACGCGAGCGCGGCCGTCGATCCGGCCACCGGATTTTTCAAGGACTCGGCACGGAGCTACTGGTCGCCGGCCGTCGACGGCAACAACGTCACGTCCGGCGGCGCCGCGAGCCGGATTCCCGCTTCGGGCAGCCGCGTCGTCATCACGAATCTCGGCAACAAGAGCCTCACGGATCCCAGCAACCGCGTCGCCGCGAGCAATTCGGCGATCACGGACGCGTTGCTCGGCACGGGCGGGGCCGGCGACCCGACGCGCGACGACGTCCTCTCGTTCATCAACAACGTGGACGTCGCGGATGCGAACGGCAACAACAGCACGACGGATCCGCGCGATCAGATGGGCGATCCGCTGCACTCGCAGCCGACCACCGTGATGTACGGGCCGACCACCGACGACGCGGTCGTGTACTTCGCGACGAACGACGGGTTCCTGCATGCGATCGACACGAAGACGGGCGTCGAGAAGTGGGCGTTCATCCCGAAAGAGTTCCTTAGGACTGCAAGTCCTCGAGCTTCTCGACAGAACCTCGGCAACGAAGAACTACGCGATCGACGGCAACCTGCGCGTCCAGATCGAGGCGAATAACGACGGCACGATCGATCCCGCGACCGAAAAGGTGTTCCTGTACTTCGGCCTGGGCCGCGGCGGCGACTCGTACTACGCGCTGGACGTGACCCGGCCCGACTCGCCGCAGCTCATGTGGCACCTCGATCACACGAACCTGCCCGGCGTCGGCCAGACCTGGTCCACGCCGGTGCCGACGAAGATGTCGATCAATGGCTCGGGGCAGAGCGCGTCGAACTTCGTGCTCGTGATCGGCGGCGGCTACGAGCCGGACCAGGACAATCTCGCCACGAGCACCGACGCGACCGGCAACTCGATCTACATCGTCGACTCCGAGACCGGCGCGTTGCTCTGGCAGGGTACGAACAACGGCGGAACGAAGTCGTTCAACGCGACCGGCAAATCGATGGACTACTCGATCCCGGCGGAGATCAAGGTCGTCGACTTCGACGGCGACGGCTATGCGGATCGCATGTACGCGGCCGACATGGGCGGACAAGTCTGGCGCTTCGACGTGATCAACGGGCAGAGCGCGGCGAACCTGATCACGGGCGGCGTGATCGCGCAGCTCGGCGCGGCGAGTCTCGCGCCGCCGGCGCCCTCCGCTGCGACGCGCCGGTTCTACTACTCGCCCGACGTCGCGCTCGTCGCGAACAAGGACTTCAACTTCATCCACGTCGGGATCGGCTCCGGCCATCGCGCGCATCCGTTGTCCCTCGCGACCCAGGACCGCTTCTACGCGATCCGCGACTACAACGGCGTCAAGCAATTGAGCCAAACCGCCTACGACGGAATCATTCCCTATCAAGGACTCCGATCTCGTCGACATCACGGACAACGTGAACGCGAAAGTGCCGCAGGGCCAGCCCGGGCTGGCAGCTCCAGCTGCGCGACGGCGGCTGGATCGGCGAGAAGGTGCTCGCGGAATCGCGTACGTTCAACAACCAGGTAATGTTCACGACCTTCCGCCCGTCGCAGAACGCGACGAGCTGCGAGCCGCAGGCCGGGACGAACCGGCTCTATATCGTGAGCCTGTTCGACGGCTCCCCGGTGAACAACCTGGACGGCTCGGTCGACAACGGCCCGCTCACGGAGACCGACCGATTCACGGAGTTCAAGGGTTCGATCTCGAGCGAAGTGGAGTTCATCTTCCCGCAAGGCGAGGCGGACTGCGTCGGCGACCGGTGCGCGCCGCCTCCGGTCGCGTGCGTCGATCTGTTCTGCTTCCCGCCGGGATTCCCGAACAACCCGGTGCGGACGTTCTGGTCGGAGCAAAGCGCCGACTAGTTGCTCGACGTCCCCCCGCGCCGCGCGGGGGCGGATCGCAGAACGCGGCCCGAGGAGATCCGCCATGCAGAGCGTTGCACAGGTCCGTATCGCAGGCGCGTGGAGCCTACGCCGATCATCGCGCGCAGCGGGCTTCAGCTTGATCGAGCTCCTGGCAGTCGTCTTGATCATCGCGATACTCGGCGATCGTTGCGATCCCGAGCTACCGCGAGTACACGATCCGCGCCCATCGCACGGAGGCCAAGACCGCTCTGCTGCGGCTCGCGACGAACCAAGAGCGTTTCTATCTGCAGAACCACCGCTACTCCGACACCGTGGACGGCGGCCTCGGCTTCGTGACGCCGAAGAGCGAGAACGGCGTCTACTCGATCGCGCTCGCGACGGTGAACGGTTGGACGCAGGACTACACGGCGACCGCGACACCCGTGGCCGGCGGCGGTACCGACGGCATCGACCAGACCGTAGACACCGACTGCACGTCGTTCTCGCTGTCCTCGAGCGGCGCCAAGAACGCGACCGCCGGCGCGGGCGGCGATTCGTCGGCTTGCTGGTAAGGCTAGGGGCTGCCGCGCGGCGCGCGCACGCGTCCGGAATCGATGAGGTTGTCGAGGATCAGGAGCCCCGCGCCGATCGTGATCGCGGAATCCGCGACATTGAACGCGGGGAAGTACCACTCTTCGTAGTGCACCCGGATGAAATCGATCACGTGCCCCCAGAGCACGCGGTCGATCACGTTGCCGAGCGCGCCGCCGAGCACCAGGCACAGGCCGGCCGCGAGCAGGTTCCGGCCGCTCGCTGGAAGGCGCCTGAGCCAGAACAGGATCGCACCGCTCACGACGAGCCCGAGCGCGATGAAGAGCCAGCGCTGCCACCCCGATGCGGAGCTCAAGAAGTTGAACGCCGCGCCCTCGTTGTGCAGGCGCATGAGCTCGAGCACCGGCAGCAAGATCACTTCCTCGAACTCGTCGAGGTGATCCGTGATGAGGTGCTTCGTCCACTGGTCGAGCGCGATCACCAGCAGCGACAGCCAGAGCCAATTCGAGGCCCGCGCGTGCAATCCGAACCAGCGCGGCCGGTTCACGGCGACTCCGGGTCGCGTGCGAGCCGGATGACCCACCGCGTCTCGCCCTCGTCCTGCCGAGTGACGAACGCGGCCGCCTCGGGTGGCGCTCGCCACTTGCTCGCGAGCGTCTCGCTCATCACGTAGTCCCGGTGCGCGTCGAGCGCCGCGCCGACGCGTTCGTCGCCTTCGACGAGCAGCTCGATGCGATCCGAGATCTCGAGCCCGGCTTGCTTGCGCGCGTCTTGGACGGCGCGCACGAGCTCGCGCGCGAGTCCCTCCCGCTTGAGCTCGTCGTCGAGCGACGTGTCGAGGCCGACGAGATAGCCGCCCTCTTCCGCGCACGCGAACCCTTCGGCCGACGCGCTTTCGACGAGCAGATCGGCGGGCTCGATCGCGAGCTCGCGGCCGTCGATCGGGAACGTCTGCGTCTCGCCGCGCGCGACCGCGGCCGCGATCGCCGCGCCGTCCGCGCTCGTGAGGTATTGCCGGATCGCCGGGATCAGCTTGCCGTAGCGCTTGCCGATCACGGGCAGGTTCGGCTTGATCCGGTACGTCACGAGCGTCGCATCGCGCGCGAGCAGCTCGAGCTTCTTCACGTTGAGCTCGTCGAGGATCTGATCCTCGTGCCGGCGCACCGCAGCCGCCGCCGCCTCGTCCGGCACGCGCACGAGGATGCGGCCGAGCGGCTGGCGAACCTTGAGCTTCGACGCGTTGCGTGCGGCGCGCCCCAGGCCGACGACACGCTGCACGACCTCGGTCTCGGCGATCAGCTCGCGATCGAGGCGCGCGGGATCCTGGCTCGGCCAGGTCGCCATGTGGACGCTGACGGCAGCGCCACCCGCGGCCGCGCGCTCGAGATTCTGATGGACCCTCTCCGTAATGAACGGCACGAACGGCGCCATCAGCCGGTTCACGACGTCGAGGCACTCGTAGAGCGTGAGGTACGCCGACTGCTTGTCGTCGCCGCTCGCGGCCTTCCAGAAGCGGCGCCGATTGCGGCGCACGTACCAGTTGCTGAGCTGGTCGACGAAGCGCTCGATCGCCGCGCCGGCCGTCAGCGCGTCGTAGTCGTCGAGCGCAGCCGTGGCGGTCGCGATCGTCTGCTCGAGCAGCGCGATGATCCAGCGGTCGATCTCGGGTCTCTGCGCGAGCGGCACGTTACGCGCACGGTCGAAGCCATCGAGCCGCGCGTACATCACGAAGAACGCGTACGTATTCCAAAACGTGTTGATGAAGCTGCTCGCGACGTCGGCGATGATCTCTACCGACACGCGCTTCTGCACGTCGGGCGCGACGCGCGCGGTGAAGTGCCAGCGCATGCGCGTCCGCGCCGACGGAGTCGAACACGTCGTAGGGGTTGATCACGTTTCCCTGCGACTTCGACATCTTCTTGCCTTCGTGCGTCGACGATGTGGCTCAGGCAGACGACGTTCTTGTACGCGACGCTGTCCGCGACCATCGTCGAGATCGCGTGCAGCGTGTAGAACCAGCCGCGCGTCTGGTCGATCGCCTCGCAGATGAAGTCGGCCGGGAAGCTGTTCTTGAACGCGGCCTCGTTCTCGAACGGATAGTGCCACTGCGCGTACGGCATCGCGCCCGAGTCGAACCAGCAGTCGATGACCTCCGGCACGCGCCGGTATTCGCGGCCCTCGTGCTCGAACGTCACGGAGTCGACGGCCGGCCGGTGCAGATCGAGATCGCGGAGCTTGCGGCCCGAGCGCGCCTCGAGCTCGGCGAGCGAGCCGATGCAGACGTAGTCGCCGTTGCCGTCCGTCCAGACCGGCAGCGGCGTGCCCCAGAAGCGCTCGCGCGACAGCGCCCAGTCGATGTTGTTCTCGAGCCAGTTGCCGAAGCGGCCTTCGCGGATGTGCGCGGGCACCCATTTGATCGTCTCGTTGAGCTCGACCATGCGCCGGCTGTGCGCGGTGGTGCGGATGTACCACGCGTTCTTCGCGTAGTAGATCAGCGGATCGCCGGTGCGCCAGCCGAACGGATAGTTGTGCAGGTACTTCTGCGCGCGGAATAGCAGGCCGCGCTCGCGCAAGATCTCGATGATCGCGGGATCCGCGTCCTTGAAGAACTTGCCCGCGACCGGGCGTCACGTCCGCGCAGGAAGTAGCCGTCCTCGCCGACGCCGTGCACGACCGGCAAGCCGTGCTTGTTGCCGAGCTTCAAGTCGTCCTCGCCATAGGCGGGCGCGATGTGCACGATGCCCGTGCCGTCCTCGGTCGTGACGAATTCCGCGGGCCGCACGCGGAACGCCTCCGCCGTGCCGATCGGCAACGGCAGGTAGTCGAACAGCCGCTCGTAGCGCAGCCCGTCGAGATCGCGCCCCGTTGCCGTGCGCACGATCTCGTGCGCCTCGTCCTTGAGCACCGCAGGCACGAGACTCTTCGCGAGGATCAGCGTCTCGGCGCCGCGCTTGACCCATGCGTACTCGACGTCGGGATGCACCGCGAGCAGCAGGTTCGACGGCAGCGTCCAAGGCGTCGTCGTCCAGACGAGGAAATACGTGTCGCGCTCCCCTACCGCCTTGAAGCGCACGAAGATCGACGGGTCCTCGACCTCGCGATAGCCCTGCGCGACTTCGTGCGACGACAGCGTCGCGCCGATCCGCGGGTCGTACGGCACGACCTTGTAACCTTGGTAGATGAGCCCCTTGTCCCAGATGTCCTTCAGCAGCTCCCAGACGGTCTCGATGTAGTCGTTGTGGAGCGTGAAGTAGGCCTTCTTGAAGTCGACCCAGAACCCCATGCGCTCGGTCATCGCCTCCCATTCGGCGACGTGGCGCATCACCGACGCGCGGCAGAGCGCCGTGAACTTCGCGATGCCGACCTCTTGCTCGATGCGCTTCTTGTCGAAGATGCCGAGCTCTTTCTCGACTTCGTGCTCGACCGGCAAGCCGTGCGTGTCCCAGCCCGCGCGGCGCGGACAGTGGAAGCCGCGCATCGTCTTGTAGCGCGGGTACAGGTCCTTGAACGTGCGCGCGAGCACGTGATGGATGCCGGGCGGCCCGTTCGCCGTCGGCGGGCCTTCGTAGAACACGAACGGCGGCCGCGACGCGCCCTCGGCCATGATTCGGCCGAATACGTTCTCACGCCGCCAGAGCTCGAGGATCTCCTTCTCGAGCGCCGGCCCGTCGTAGCGGGCGCCTACTGCTTCGAACATAGTTAAGTGCGAAAGGAGGGCCCGTGAGTGTACGCGATTCAAGGCCTTAGCGCAGCTTTCGCGGCTTCGACATCGAGGTGCATCTGGCGCTGCAGCGCGGGCAAATCGGCGAAGTGCCGCTCCTCGCGTAGCCGCTCGACGAAGTGCACGGTGATGTACTCGCCATAGATGTCGCGGTCGAAGTCGAAGATCAGCACTTCGAGCAGCGGCGTGCTGCCGCCGATCGTCGGCCGCGTGCCCACGCTCGCGACGCCGTCGAGCGCGTTCGCGCCGAGCCCGCTCACGCGCGCGGCGAAGATGCCGTCGACCGGCGCGAGCCGGCGCTTCAAGTTCACGTTCGCGGTCGGAAAGCCGAGCTGCGTGCCGAGCCCGAGCCCGCGCACGACGCGCCCCGAGATCGAATAGTCGCGGCCGAGCATCCCGCGCGCCGTCGCGAGGTCGCCGAGCTTCAGCGCCTCGCGAATCGCGGTGCTGCTGACTCGCCGGCTCTGCCAGTAGACGGGCGCGACGACCGTCACGCGGAAGCCGTGCCTCTCGGCCGCCGCGCGCAGGTCCGCGACCGTTCCGCCACGCCCCGCGCCGAAGCGAAAGTCGTCGCCGACGACGACGTGCGTCGCGTGCAGACTCGCCGACAATCAGTTGAGTCGACGAACTCGTCCGCGCGGATATCGCGGACGGCGCCGAAGCTCGGGCACAGCAGCTCGTCGACGCCGAGCGCCGCGAGCCGCTCGAAGCGCTCGCGAAAACGCGTGAGCCGCGGCGGCGGATTGTGCGGGGAGAAGAATTCCTTCGGCGTCGGCTCGAAAGTGAGCACGAGGCAGCTTTCGCCCGCGGCGTCCGCTTCGGCGCGCGCTCGCGCAAGAATCGCCTCGTGGCCCGCGTGCAGGCCGTCGAACACGCCGATCGTGACCACGCGCGGCCGCGGCTCTGCCTCGAGCGCCGCGATGCCGCGATAGAGTCGCATGCCGAACCGCGGCCTCAGCCTACGCGCGCGCGCAGGTCGCGCGGGCGCAGGCCGAGCAGCCAGCAGACCGAGGAGTAGACCGCCGCGCCGCCCGCGACGAGCAGCACGAGCCGCCCGAGCTGCGCGAGCTTGCCGAGCGCGAGCCAGTCGCCGACCTCTTGCAGCGCGAAGATCAGCACGACGGCCATCAGCGCGTTCGCGCCCGCGGCGGCGAGAGCAAGCTCGCGCCAGCCCGTGCGCGGCCGATAGATGCCGGTTTTGAGCAAGCCGCGCAACAGGAACGCGGCATTGAACAGCCCCGCGCACGCGGTCGCGGCGGCGATTCCGGCGTGCGCGGGCGCCGCGCGCGTAGCCGACGAGCGTCAGCACGAAGACCACCTTCAGCGCCATTCCGAGCGACAAAGCCTGCACCCCGATCCGCACCGGCGTGCGCGTATCCTGCCTCGCAAAATAGCCGGGCGCGAGCACCTTGACGAGGATGAACCCGACGAGGCCCGGCGCGTAGGCGCGCACGCTCGCGGCCGCCATCGACACGTCGCGGGCGGTGAACTCGCCGCCGTGGAAGAACGTCGTCGAGCAACGGCCCGGCGAGCACCGCGAGGCCGATCGCGGCGGGACACGCGATCACGAGCACGAGCCGCAGCGCCCAATCGAGCGTCGCGGAGAAGCGCTCCGGCGACGACGTCGCGTGCTGCTCCGACAGCCGCGGCAAGATCACCGTGCCGAGCGCGACGCCAAACACGCCGAGCGGGAACTCGATGAGCCGCTCCGAGTAGTAGAGCCAGCTGATGCTGCCCGCGACCAGGAACGACGCGATCAGCGTATCGACCAAGATGCTGACCTGCGCGACGGAGGATCCGAACATCGCGGGCAGCATCAGGCGAAAGATCCTGCCGCACGCCTTCGTGCGCGAGATCCCAGCGCGGCCGCGGCAAGAGACCGAGGCGCTTCAGGAACGGCAGCTGAAACGCGAGCTGCACGACGCCCGCCGCGAACACGCCCGACCGCGAGCCCGACGCCGGGCCAGGGCAGCCGCGGCTCGATCCAGCCCGCGAACCCGATCATCACGACATTCAGAAGCACCGGCGTGAACGCGGGCACCGCAAACCGCCGGTGCGCGTTCAGGATGCTGCCCGCGAGCGCCGTGAGCGACACGAAGAAGATGTACGGGAACGTGAGCCGCAACATCCGCACCGCGAGCGGGAAACGGCCCGCGTCGTCGAGGAAGCCCGGCGCGAACACGAGGATCACGAGCGGCGCGGCGATCACGCCGACGAGCCGTGATCGCGAACAGCACGAGCGCGAGCGTGCCCGTGGCGCGGTCGATCAAGTCGCGCGTCTCGGCCGGCGAGCGGGTCGTGCGGTATTCCGAGATCACCGGCACGAACGCCTGCGAGAAAGCGCCCTCGCCGAAGAACCTCCGCAGCAGGTTCGGGATCTTGAACGCGACCGCGAACGCGTCCATCACGGGCCCCGCGCCGAACCACGTCGAGAACGCGATGTCCCGCGCGAGCCCCGTCACGCGCGACAGAAACGTGAACGTCGCGACGACCGTCGTCGACTTGAACAGCCGCTCGGACGCGGCCGCCGGCGAGTCGAGCTCGGGCCCTCGCGGTGCGTCAGCTCGTTCCGGCATCACGCCGCGGATGTCCCTCCCGAGACGGTGAGCGGCCGGGCACGCGCGCGCCCGAGCCCAAACGGAAATGGGGACATTCCGCATTTCGCGAGCCACGAAGCGCGGGAACTGCGGGTCGCAGCGCCGAAATGCGGAATGTCCCCATTTCCTAGGGTGACGCCAAGACGAACGGACGTTCGGTGCAGCTGGCTTGCTTGACTCGCCGACAGGCGCTCCGAATAATACCGCCCACTTCGGACCCGGCACCCAGCGAGACCTTCACGTGGCGAACATCAAATCGGCAAAGAAGCGCGCTCGGCAGGCGATCAAGCGTCGCGCGCACAACGTGGCGATGCGCTCGCAGGTCCGCAACTCGGTCCGCAAGGTGCTCAAGGCGGTCGCGGCCGGCGACAAAGAAGCCGCGGCCGCGACCTACAAGGCCGTCGTGCCCGAGATCGACCGGATGGCCGGCGAAGGGCATCCTGCGCAAGAGCCGCGCGGCGCATTACAAGAGCCAGCTCAACGCGAAGCTACGCGCCATGGCCTGACGCGCTCGCGTCGCCCGCGCGTTTCTTCTCTCGGTCTTCCGTCTCCAGGAACGTCATCACGTCCTGCGCGAGCCGTTTCGTGCCCTCGGCCGTCAGCGCGCTGATCGCGTAGACCGGCCCATGCCAGTCGAGCTCGCGCACGAGCTGCGCGACTCGCGCCTCGCGCTCCTCGGCCGGCAGCAGATCGAGCTTGTTGAGCACGAGCCAGCGCGGCCGATTCGCGAGGAGCTCCGAGTACTGTCCGACCTCGGCCTCGACCGCGCGGTGCAGGTCGACGGCGTCGCCGCCGGTCAAGCTCCGCGCACGCGTCGACGACGTGCAGCAGCAGCCGCGTGCGCTCGAGATGCTTCAGGAACCGGATGCCGAGCCCGGCGCCCGACGCCGCGCCTTCGATGAGCCCCGGGATGTCCGCGATCACGAAGCTGCGATCGGTGCCGACGCTCACGACGCCGAGCTGCGGGTGCAGCGTCGTGAACGGATAGTCCGCGACTTTCGGCCGCGCGGCCGAGAGCGCGCGCGTGAGCGTCGACTTGCCCGCGTTCGGCGCGCCGAGCAGCCCGACGTCGGCGAGCAGCTTGAGCGCGAGCTGCAGGTGCCGCGCTTCACCCGCGCCGCCGCGGCCG
This sequence comes from uncultured Gammaproteobacteria bacterium, assembly GCA_963699925.1. GTDB lineage: Bacteria > Pseudomonadota > Gammaproteobacteria > Steroidobacterales > Rariloculaceae > FEN-1219. The sequence goes on from CAVOVT010000007.1 coordinate 279,962, forward strand.
AACTGCCGCGGCGCGCGATTCACGCTCGTCTTGAAGCGCGTGTTGCCGCGGCCGCCCTGCCCGCCCTTCGCGACGAGCAACCGGTCGCCGTCGCGCGTGAGGTCGCCGAGCGATTCGCCGGTGTCGAGGTCGCGGATCTCCGTGCCCTTCGCCACCTCGATCAGGAGATCCGCGCCCGACGCACCGGTCATGTCCTTGCCCGAACCGCCGCGGCCGCTCTCGGCGCGGAAGCGGCGCCGTACGCGGAAGTCGGCGAGCGTATTCACGCCTTCGCGAGCGACGAGATAGACGCTGCCGCCGCTCGCCGCCGTCGCCGCCGTCAGGCCCGCCGCGCGGGATGAATTTCTCGCGGCGGAAGCTCACGCAGCCGTCGCCGCCGGCGCCGGCCTCGACGCGAATGTCCGCTTCATCGATGAATTTCATAGTCCGAAGTGTCCGCTGGTCGACGCTGCGGCGGATACAAAAAAGCCCCGCAAGCGGGGCTCTTTTTTGCCGCGCTCGCGTCGCGCTCAGTCGCCGACGAGCACGCTCACGAACCGCCGCTGCTTCGGTCCCTTGACCGCAAAGCCGACGCGGCCCGCCACGCCTGCATACAGCGTGTGATCGCGGCCCATCCGCACGTTCGCGCCCGCGTGATATTGCGTGCCGCGCTGGCGGATGATGATGTTGCCCGCGACGACGGCTTCGCCGCCGAAGCGCTTCACACCGAGTCGTTTCGAGTGGGAATCGCGGCCGTTCCTGGTGCTGCCGCCTGCTTTCTTGTGTGCCATGTCTTGAACTCCTTACGCGCCGGCGATCGAGGTGATCTCCACCTCGGTGTAGCGCTGCTGATGTCCCTGCTTCCGCTGATAGTGCTTGCGGCGCCGGAACTTGATGATCGTAATCTTATCGGCCCGCTCCTGCGCGATCACTTTGGCGGTGACTTTACCGCCGGCGACGAGCGGCTTGCCGACCGTGACTGCCGCGCCCTCGCCGACCATCAGGACCTGATCGAACTCCACGGCGTCGCCTACGGCGGCTTCGAGCTTCTCGACCCGGACGCGCTGTCCGGGGCTCGCGCGGTACTGCTTACCGCCGGTACGAAAAACGGCATACACGAGTAGCTACTCCTGGAAAGCCCGCCGGGGCGCAACGGGTCGCGGAAAAGCGCGAAATTCTAGAGATTCCCATGGGTTCGGTCAAACGCGGCCGATGCGCCCCGCGCCCCAGGCCGAGCCGTGCCATGCGATGCCCGCGCGCCGGCGCGTCGGCGGCGCGCGCGGTGTATCATTCTCCCTCGATATGTCCCTCGCCGACGCCCTGCCGCCAGTCCCTTCGCTCGACGCTCTGCGATCCACGGTCGGTGAGGATTGGGCCGACGTGAACCGCACGATCGTCCGTCGCCTCGGGCAGCGACGTCGCACTCGTCAATCAAGTCGCGCACCACATCATTCACAACGGCGGCAAGCGGTTGCGTCCGCTCGCGGTGTTGCTTGCTGCGCGAGCCTGCGGCTGCCGCGGGCCAGGGGCCGGTCGCGGCCGCGGCCATCATCGAGTTCATCCACACCGCGACGCTGCTCCACGACGACGTCGTCGACGGCTCGGGCCTGCGCCGCGGCCGGCAGACGGCGAACGCGCTGTTCGGCAATCAGGCGAGCGTGCTCGTCGGGGACTTCCTCTACTCGCGCGCGTTCCAGATGATGGTCGAGCTGCAGGATCTCAGGATCCTCGACGCGCTCGCGAACGCCACGAACACGATCGCCGAGGGCGAAGTGTTGCAGCTCATGAACTGCAACAACCCGGACACGACCGAAGCCGATTACATGGAAGTGATCTACCGCAAGACGGCGAAGCTGTTCGAAGCGGGCACGCGAATCGGCGCGATCCTCGCGGGCCGCGACGCGGAGCTCGAGCAGGCGCTCGTCGAGCTACGGACGCCATCTCGGCCAGGCGTTCCAGCTCGTCGACGACGCGCTCGACTACGACGCCGAAGTCGAGGAGTTCGGCAAGAACATCGGCGACGATCTCGCGGAGGGCAAGCCGACGCTGCCGCTGATCTACGCGATGGCGAACGGCAGCGCCGCCGAGCGGCACATGATCCGCGAGGCGATCGAGACCGGCGGCACGCGCAACCTGAAATCGATCCAGCTCGCGATCGAGACGTCGGGCGGGCTGCGCTACACGGCCGAGCGCGCGCAGAAAGAAGTCGACATCGCGATCGCGGCGCTCGCGCCGCTGCCGGCATCGAAGTACCGCGAAGCTCTCGTCGAGCTCGCGCTGTTCGCGGTTCGCCGCCGGTACTAGCTCCCTGCCGCGTTCTTCGCCGGGTTGTTCGCCGCGCTCTTCGCTCCGCCGCGCCGCTCGGCCGCGCGCCGCTCCGCATCCGCGAACCGCGCGAGCTGCTCCTCGGTCGCGGGCGGCTGGTGCCGCTCCTTCCACTCGGAGTACGGCATGCCGTAGACCTTCTCGCGCGCGCGCTCCATGTCGAGCGCAACTCCGCGCTCCTGCGCGGCTTCGACCATCCACCGGCTCAGGCAGTTGCGGCAGAAGCCCGCAAGCATCATGAGCTCGATGTTCTGCACGTCCTTGCGCTCGTCGAAATGCTGGAGCAGGCGGCGCAGCACGGCGGCCTCGAGCTCGACCTCGACGGTCGCGGCGGCGGAGGCGGGCCGCTTGTCGGCCTTCGCCGCTCGCTTTGGCTTGCGCGCCGCTCGCGCGCTCGCCGGCACGCGACTTCGCGCGGCGCTGGCCGCCCGACCGGCCGCGTCCCGCGCTTCGCCGGCGCCTTCGCGACACGCTTTTCGCCGCGTCCCTTCTGCGTCACCTTCTTTGCAGCCATTGCTGTTCCACCCGCTCGATGATGTGAGGAAGTCCGCCGACGCCCGACTTCGCGGCGCACTAGCCGCGCGCGGCCGCGAGCACGTCCGGCCACAGCGTCTCCGCGCTCGTGCCGCGCGTGCGTTCGGCGAATTTCGCCGCGAGCCGCCGCGCCTGCTCGCGGCTGAACTGCTCGCGTCCAGTCGCCGACCACGCCTTTGCGCACGAATTCTGGCATGTTCGCGGGCCGCTCGCTCGACCAGCGCCGCTGATCGCGGCTCATGCTGTCGAAGCTGCTCGCGGCGACGATCCGCGCAACGAGCGCGGGCTCCGCCGCGACGCGCGCTGCCGCGCCGCTCAGGAAAGCGCCGACCGCGGCCACCGCCGCACGCGGGTCCGCGAGCATCTGCTCGTAGGTGAGGAACAGCACGTTGCGGTCGTCGCGCGTGCGGCAGCCACGACGCGAGGTGGTCGAAATAGTCGCCGAAGTCGACCTCGCCGCGGACGAAGCACTCGAAGAACTCCTCGAACGTCCCGTCCGCGAAGTCGTAGTGGCGCACGAAGCCGCGCGTGTGATGGTAGAACGACACGGCGCAGTCGAACGGATTGCGCACGACATAGATATAGCGCGCGGCCGCGTGCCACGGCGTCCGCTCGAACGGCAAGTGCGTCTTGATCAGCCGCGGCTCGGGCAGCGCGCGCACGGCGTCCGCGCCGACTTCCTCGAGATGCGGGAACACCGCGTCGAGCCGCTCGCCGGCAGCGCAGCGGCTCGGCACCGTGCAGCAACAGATAGACGATGTATTGCATCCAAGTCGTGCCGCATTTCGGGTAGGTCGCGACGAAGATGTCGCCGGCCGCGGCGCGGTAACGCTGCCCCGACTCGAAGCCCTCGACCGGAAACCCCATCGGCATCCGGAAGCCGTCGTGGAGCACGTAGCGCGGCCGGCGCGCGAACGCGCTCACGGAACGCGCCTTCGGCTTGCGCGCGGCGTCAGATGTACGCCATCCACCGGCCCGTCGTCACGACGCAGAGCCAGAGCACGAACGACAGCGTCGCGAACGCCTTCACGTACATCGGCGGCAGATCGGCGCCGACCCAGTCGGCCCTCGAGTGGCGCACCGAGAGGTCGAACGCGAGCGCGTTCAAGCCCGGCGAAAACCATGAACGTCATCTTGAGCCAGAACGCGTGATTGAAGCCGAAGCTCGTCGCGCCATAGATGAAGAGCATCGAGCCGCTCAAGACGTTGATCAGGAACCCGACCCAGACGAAAGGCAGCAGGCCGATCATGCTCTTGAGCGGCAGCGTGCGCGCGAAGCCGAGCACGCGCAGGTCGATCAGCATGATTCCGCCGACGAGCAGCGCGAGCCCGATGTAGTGAGACGTCTCGAACGTCGCGTACATCCAGCGCGTCTCGCGGATCGCGTTCGCGATCGGCGTGTGCTCGAGCCAGACGAAGAAGTCCATCATGGCGCCATCATGGCGTATACGCGATCTAGGCGGCCGGCGATGATCGCGCCGAACCAGAACACGAGCGACGTGCCCGCGATCCACTTCGCGCCGACGGTCGGCGGCGACGGCGCCTCGCGCCGACGCGGATGCCTGGAAAACCTTGCGCCCGAGCAGCGCGGCGTTGATGCCGCCGAGGACGATCAGCGCGATCTTGATGCCGGAACGTATAGCTCGAGTAGAACATCACGGAGTCGGAGATGAACAGCAGCGTGCCGCTGAACGCGTTGAGCGTGAAACCGAGCCATGCGAGCGGCAGCAGGCGCTGCGTCTCGAGCAGCGGCAGCTCGGGCTTGAAGCCGAGCACGCGCAAGTCGATGAGTCCAAGCGAGCCGATCAGGAGCGCCATCCCAACCGTGTGCATCGTCTCGAGCGCCGGATACACCCAGGTCGTCTCGGCGACGAAGTGCGAGAGCTGGGTGTCGTCCAGCCACGCGAAAAATCCCAACACCGGCTGTCTCTCGAGAACTTGGATCGGGGTGGCGGATTGTACAGAAAGGCCGAGTGCGCGAGCAGTTCGGCGGACCGGCGGCCGCTCTCTCGCGGCGTGCTACCAGGCGATCCCGTAGTCTTCGCCGAAGTCGCTCGAGCCGCCCCAGAGCGAGCCGTGCGCTCGATCGATGAAGATCGCGTTGATCGGGCCCGAGGTCTTCGCCCAGCTCTCGATTCGATAGCCCATGCGCTCGAGCTCGGCGCGCACCCACGCCGGCGTGTCATTGCGCACGACGAGCCGCCCTGGATCCGACGTGTGCATGCCGAACGACTCGTGCATCTGATAGCTGTTGATGTTCGCGGCCTCGACCGCCTGCTGCACGCTCATGCCGAACTCGACGATGTTCAAGAAGAACTGCAGCAGGTTCTGATCCTGCGCGTCGCCGCCTTGCACCGCGAACGACAGGAACGGCTTGCCGTCGCGCAGCGCAATGCTCGGGCTCAGTGTCGCGCGCGGGCGCTGGCCGGGCTTGACGACGTTGAAAGGGCTCATCGATTCGTCCATCACGAACGCTTGCATGCGTTGCGACATCCCGAAGCCCGTGTTGCCGGCGATGAACGCGGGCACCCAACCGCCGCTCGGCGTGATCGACACGACCCAGCCCTGCTCGTCCGCTGCCTGGACGGACGTGGTTCCGGCGAGGAACGCCTGGTCGTCGCTCAGCAAGTGCTCGTCGTCCGCGGCGGCGCGCCGATGATCGGTAATCCGCGGCCGCCACTGCTCGAGCAGGTCGCGTATACGGATTCTTCTCGCCTTGGAACGGATACGGGTCGCCGGGCGGCTGCAGCGGCGTGTTGCGCTGCGGGTTGATCAGCGCGAAGCGCTGCTTCGCGTAGTCCTTCGAGAGCAGGCCCTTGATCGGCTCGACCGGCGGCACGTACGGGTCGCCGTAGTAGAAGTCGCGATCGGCGAACGCGAGATTCATCGCCTGATAGAGCGTGTGGATGTAGCGCGCGCTGTTGTAGCCCATCGCCTTGAGATCGACGTTCTCGAGGATGTTCAGCGTCTGCAGCAGCACCGGCCCCTGCACCCAGGTCGTCGGCTTGTAGACCTCGATGCCTTTGTACGTCGTGACGGCAGGCTCCTCGACGTACACCTTCCAGCGGTCGAGATCCTCGTTCGTGAACAGCCCGCCCGCGGCCTGCATCGCGGCGACGATCTCGTGGCCGATGTCGCCGCGATAGAAGCGATCGTAGGCAGCTTGGAGCGCTTCCTTGCGGCTCTTGCCCGCGTGCAGAGCGTCGCGCTCGGCCGCGACGAGCTTCTCGAGCGTCGCGAGCAGCTCGGGCTGCTTGAAGATCTCGCCCGGGTACGGCGCCGACCAGTGCTGAGGGTGCGCGGGGTCGTAGTGCGGCAGCAGCACGCGCCGCGACGATTCCCAGCGCACGAGCAGCTCCTTGCTGTTCTCGATGTTGAGCGCCTGCGTCTGCTCCATCGGATAGCCCGCGGCCATCTGCATCGCGGGCCCGAGCACCTGCTCGAGGCTCATCGTGCCGAACTCGGAAAGCATCGTGATCAGGCCGCCGACAGTGCCCGGCGTCGTCGCCGCGAGCGGGCCGTAGTCGGGCGGCCCGTGCAGGCCGCGCTCGCGAAAGAACTCGGGCGTCGCGCCCGTCGGCGCGACGCCGAGCGCGTCGATCGTGCGCACCTTGCCGACGCGCGGGTCGTAGACGAGCGCGACGGTCTCGCCGCCCCACGACAGCGTGTCCCACATCGTCGCGGCCGCGGCGAGCATCGCGCACGCGGCGTCGACGGCATTGCCGCCGTTCGCGAACGTGAGCGCGCCGGCGGTCGCCGCCAGCGGCTTGCCCGTGATCGCGACCCAGTGCTTGCCGTGCAGCGTCGGCTTGATCGTGTCGCGCGCTTCCTGCGCGACGGCCGCTTGAAGCGCGGCGGCGAGCATGAACCCGACGAGCGCCGCCAGCCAGAGGCGCGGACGGCGACGAAACGAGCGGCGTTTCGGTCTCATGGCCGGAGTGTAGCACCGGCGCCGCGGGCCCTCGCTTGGGCGGTGCTCATGCGCCGACTGCATGCGTCGTTCGAGCCGCCAATACCGACAAAGGTTCCGCCGGTAGAATGCGGCAACTGAGGCCAAAGAGGTCCGCGAGGATGACGACCGAGCTCTCGCTGTTTCCAAACGAGCCGCCGAACGAGCCGCCCGCCGCTGCGGGCACGACACCGCTCGCGCATCGCTTGCGACCCGAGACGCTCGACGAGTTCCTGGGGCACGAGCAGCTGCTCGGCCCGGGCAAGCCGCTGCGCGCGGCGATCGAGAGCGGCTCGATCTCGAGCATGGTGCTCTGGGGACCGCCGGGCTGCGGCAAGACCACGCTCGCGCGGCTGCTCGCGCACTACACGGACAAGGAGTTCGTGAGCTTCAGCGCCGTGACCGAGGGCGTGCCGCGCGTGCGCGAGATCATCCGCGAGGCGGAGCAGCGGCGGCGTGTCGAGGGACGCGGCACGATCCTCTTCTGCGACGAGATCCATCGCTTCAATCGCGCGCAGCAGGACGCGTTCCTGCCGTCGGTCGAGGCCGGCGTGATCACGCTGATCGGCGCGACGACGGAGAACCCGTCGTTCGAGCTCAACTCGGCGCTGCTGTCGCGACTGCGCGTGTTCGTGCTCGAGCCGCTGTCGGCCGACGCGATCCGCGCGATCGTGCGCCGCGGCTGGCAGCAAGCTCGCGCGCGGACGCGGGCAGCGCCGCCGCTCGGCGACGACGCGCTCGAGCTGCTCGTGCGTCACGCCGACGGCGACGCGCGGCGCGCGCTGAACGCGACCGAGGCGCTGCACCGCGACGTCGTACGCGCGCGTCGCGGCGCGCAGCCCGAGACGCCGCAACCGGTAAGCGGCGAGCAGGTCGCGGCGGTGCTCGAGCGCCGCATCGCGCAATACGACAAGTCCGGCGAGCAGCACTACAACCTGATCTCGGCGCTGCACAAGGCCGTGCGCGGCAGCGACGTCGAGGGCGCGCTGTACTGGTTCGCGCGCATGGTCGAGGGCGGCGAGGACGTGCTCTATCTCGCGCGCCGCGTCGTGCGGATGGCGACGGAGGACATCGGGCTCGCGGATCCGCGCGCGTTGTCGATCACGCTCGCGGCGAAGGACGCGTACGACTTCTTGGGCTCGCCCGAAGGCGAGCTCGCGATCGCCGAGGCGATCGTGTACCTCGCGGCCGCGCCGAAGTCGAACAAGGTCTACGCAGCATGGGGCGCGGCGCAGCAAGCGGCGCGCGATTATCCGGCGGAGCCCGTGCCGCTGCACATCCGCAACGCGCCGACCGCGCTGATGAAGGACCTCGGTTACGGCCGCGACTATCGCTACGACCACGCGGAAGGCGGCTTCGCCGCCGGCCAGGAATATCTGCCGGACGCGCTGCGCGGCGCGAAATGGTACGAGCCGACCGACGCAGGCTACGAGAAGACGCTCGCCGACCGCCTCGCGTGGTGGGCGGCGCGCAAAGCGGGCGCGAAGCCCCCATAAAAAAGGGGACATTCCGCATTTTCGGCGGGTGCAGAGCGCCTACGGAAATGCGGAATGTCCCCTTTTTAGACGACTTTGAGCTTCCAGGTTCCGCGCCGGAACACGATCCACGCCGCGACGGAGAGCAGCGATTCCGCGATCGCCGCCGCGGCGAACACTCCGGTCGGGCCGAGCGCGATCGACACGCGCGAGCGCGTACGCGAGCGGCAGCTGCAGCAGCCAGAAGCACAGCACGTTGAGCCAGGTCGGCGTGCTCGTGTCGCCCGCGCCGTTGAACGCCTGCACCATCGTCATGCCGACGGCATAGAACGGGAAGCCGAGGCCGACCAGGCGCAGGGCGCTCGCGCCGTAGCCGAGCACGTCGGGCTCGCTCGTGAAGATTCCGACGAGCGCCGTCGGAAACGCGACGAGCACCACCGCGACCGCGCTCAGGAACAACACGTTGTACTTCGTCGCGACCCAGACGGAGCGCTCCGCTCGCTCGGGCGCGTGCGCTCCCAGGTTCTGGCCGACGAGCGTCGCGGCCGCGCTGCTCAATCCCCATGCAGGCAAGAACGTGAACATCATGATTCGCATCGCGATCGTGTAGCCCGCGATCGCGGCGCTGCCGTAGCCCGAGATCACGAGCATCAGGACGATGTAGCTCGACGTCGCGATCACGAATTGGAGCACGCCGCCCGCCGAGCTACTCTGAGCAGGCTCAGCAGCACGCTCGTCACGAGTCGCAGGTGACGAAGCCGCAACACGACGCGGCCGCGGCCGTTCGTGAGCCAATACAGCGCGAACAACGCGCCGATCCCGCGGCCGATGTTGGTCGCGACCGCCGCGCCCGCGACGCCGAGCTTCGGAAACGGCCCCACGCCATAGATCAGGCACGGGCCGAGCACGATGTTGATTCCGTTCGCGAGCCACAGCACGCGCATCGCGAGCGCCGCGTTGCCCGCGCCGCGGAGCACCGCGTTGAGCAGGAACAGCAGCATGATCGTGATGGAGCCGCCGAGCATCAGCCTCGTGTAGCCCGCGCCGCCCGCGATCACTTCGGGTCTCGGCGCCCATGAAATGCAGGATCTGCGGCGCCAACGGCACGCCGATCGCAGCGACGACGCACGGCCGTGCCGACCGAGATCCAGATCGTCTGGCCCGCGACCTGCGCCGCGGCATCGGGCTCCTTCGCGCCGATTCGCCGCGCGACGAGCGCGGTCGCGGCCATGCCGAGCCCGAGCGCGACGGCGTACAGCAGCGTGAGCACGGCTTCGGTGAGGCCGACGGCCGCAACCGCCGGGGCGCCGAGGCTCGCCGACCCAGAAAATGTCGACGACGGCGAACACGGACTCCATCGCCATCTCGAGCATCATCGGGATCGCGAGCAGGAGCACGGCGCGGCCGATCGCGCCCTTCGTGTAGTCGTGTTGCTCGCCGGCGAGGGACTCGCGCAGCAAGGCAAGGCCGCGTCGCCACCGGCCGATCGTCAACGCGTCGGTGCTTTCAGCGCTCACGGAACCGTCTCCCTCGAGAGGCGGCGCAGTGTATAGGAGTCGTGCGGCGGCGCAAGGACGGCGCGCAGCGCGTTGGTGATCAGGTCCGGTTCGCGGCGAGAGTCGTCTTGCGCGGCGCCGTTTCCTTGAAGAGCAGGCTCACGACCACGCCGAGCGTGACGCCGGTCAGTGCGACGTACAGCGTGTTCTCGATGCCGTAGTGGTTGCCGACGAACCCCGCGATCGACGGCGCGATGCCGCCGCCGAAGATCTCGCCCGCTCCGACGACGACTCCGATCGCGGACGAGATCAGCCCCGCGGGCGCGGCCTCGGTCGCGATCGGCCCCGTGATCAGCGCGACGTTGCCGAGGCAGAAGAACGAGACGACGAACAAGCCGACGAACAAGCAGCGAAGGATTGGCGCCCGTGTGCGCGAACATCCACAGCGACGCCGCGGCGCCGACGAAGCCCAAGATCGCGACCGCTCTGCGGCCGAACACGTCCGACAAGCCCGGCACGCCGAACTGCCCGAAGAAGCCGCCGAAGCCGAGCGCCGACGTGACGACGGCCATCTGGTCCGCGCTGAGCTTCAGGTAGCTCACGAGGTAGGTCGGCACGAGCGCGCTGAGCACGAAGACGCACGACATCGCGCAGAAGAGCGCGAGCATGCCGAGCACGATGTTGCGGCTCTTGAGCACCTCGAGCCAGTTGCCCGACGCTCGCGTCGCGCCGATCAACGCTCCGCCCTGCGTCTGCGCGGGCTCGCGCAGCGCGACGAAGCAACAGCGCGCCGACCACGAAGCCCGGAATCGCAACGATCCAGAACACCCATCGCCACGACGGCACGACGTGCAGCAACTGCGTCGCGATGAGCGGCCCGAGCCCCAGCCCGAGCAGTGCGAATCCGCTTTGCTGCAAGCCTTGATTGAATCCGCGCCGCTCCGGTCGCGACGCGGCTGCGACGGCCGTGAAGCTCGTCGGGCAGTACGACCCTTCCATCGCGCCCATCAGCGCCCGAATCGCGATGAGGCCGACGACGCCGGTCGCGAGGCCCGAGAGCCCCGAGAGCAGCGAGAACAGCAGGATCGCCGGGATCAGCACCTTGCGATGCCCGACCTTGTCGGAGAAGCGGCCGCTGAAGATCGCGAGCACGCCCCATGCGAGGCCAAGCGCGCCGACCGCGTTGCTGCCGTCCTGCACGTCCAGCCCCAGGTCCGCGGCCATGCCGAGCGGCAGAAGCGAAGCGATGATCCAGCGGTCGAGCCCCACGAGCCCGAAGCCGATTCCGAGCAGCGTGACCGCGCGCCGTTCATAGGCGACGTCCCACGCGCCACCGGCCGCGCCTTGGCTTTGCGTCGACTGCATGGTGCCCCCCTCGAATCTCCGTCGAAGCGCGGCTCGCGGCCGCGCGCGCGAAGCGGTGTTGGTTCTTGTCGTGCGAGCCCGCGCCCTCGCTGTATAGCCGAGGTCGTCGGCTTTCTGCAACCCGGCGTCCGCAGTTATGCTACGGGCGACCTAACGAAACGGGGGCGACAAGAACAACAATGACCGCCGCGAAGACCGAAAGCCGCAACGAATTCCTCGTGCGCCAATTCTTCGAGACATTGAGCACCGGCGATCTGGAGGCACTGCGGCCGCTGTTTCACGAGGACGCGAGCTGGGAGGCCACGGCGCAGACCATTCCCGGCGCCGGAATCACGAAGGGCCGCGACAAGATCATCGACGAGTTCCTCGCCCCGGTCCGCGGCCTGTTCGAGGCCGGCGATCCGAAAGCCGTGGTCCACCGGATTTTCTCGAGCGGCGAATGGGTCGCGGCCGAGACCGACCGGTGTCGGAATGCTTCAGCAACGGAAACGAATACCGCAACCGCTACGCGTGGATCTTCGAGATTCGAGACGACAAGATCTACGCGCTGCGCGAGTACATGGACTCGCACTACATCCTGCAGCAGCTGAAGATGCTATGAGCGCCGCCAACTACGACATCGTCACGGTCGGCTCGGGCCACAACGGCCTCGTCGCCGCGGCGTACATGGCGGCGGCCGGCAAGAAGGTCGTCGTGCTCGAGCGCAATGCGTGGTTCGGCGGCGGCGTCGTGACGCGCGAGCTCACCGTGCCCGGCTTTCGCCACGACCAGCATTCGATGGCGCATATCTTCATTCAGGGCAACCCGCTCCTGAAGAACGACGAGCTCAAGCTCAAGGCGAAGCACGGGCTCAAGTACGTGTTTCCCGATCCGCCGATGATGTCGGTGTTCGAGGACGGCACGACGCTCGCGCTGTACCGCGACCGCGAGCGCACGTGCGCCGAGATCGCGAAGTTCTCGAAGCGCGACGCCGACGCGTTCCGCTGGCTCTCCGAGAAGGCCGCCGGCTACCTGCCGATGATCGCGTCGTCGCTGTACACGACACCGGCGCCGCTCGGCGCGACCTACGCGATGATGGACCAGAGCCGCGAGGGCCGCGAGCTCTGGCGCTACATGCAGATGAGCTCGCACGACTTCCTGTGCCAGCTGCTTCGAGCACGACAAGGTGCGCATGCACTTCGCGCGCGTCGCCGGCGAGAACCTCGTCTCGCCCGACGAGAAGGCGACCGGCCTCGGCACGTTCGTGTTCGTCGGCTTCCTCGAGGCCTACGGCTTCGGCGTTCCGATCGGCGGCTCGGGCACGCTCACCGATGCGCTGATCGCGAGCATCCGCGCGAACGGCGGCGAGGTGCTCGGTCAGACGTCGACGTCGCGTCGATTCGCGTGAAGAACGGCCGCGCGGTCGGCGTCGTCGCGAAGGACGGCCGCGAGTTCGCGGCCGAAGGACGCGGTGATCGCGGCGCTGCACCCGCACGATCTCGGCGAGATGGTGGAAGGGCTCGCGCCTGAAGTCGTCAAGGCCGCGAACGCGACGCAGATCTCCGAGGTCGGCTGCATCACCGTGCACGCGGCGCTCAAGCGACCGTTGAAGTTCCGCGCCGGCTCGCACGTGAAGGCCGTGATGATCGAGCTCCTGCCGAACAAGTACGACACGATCCGCAAGTCGTTCGACAGCATCCGCTACGGCGAGTTTTCGACGCTATCCGCTCGTCGGCCTGGGCTCGCTCACGATGTTCGACCCGTCGCGCGCGCCGGCCGGCGCGGCGACGATGCACGCCTGGGACTACGTGCCGTACCAGCGCGCCGACGGCCGCGGCTGGGACGACACGAAGCACCACTACGTGAAGCGGATGCTCGAATCACATGGGGAACTTCCTCGACAATCTCGCGCGACAACGTGCTCGCGTATCACAGCGACAGCCCGGTCGACATGGAGCGCACCTCGTCGAGCTTCCGGCGCGGCGACCTGCACGGCATCGCATCCGTCACCTATCAGTCGGGCGCGCATCGGCCGACGCCCGATCTCGGCAGCAACGTCGTGCCGGGCTGCGAGCGGCTCTACCTCGTCGGGCCGTTCCAGCATCCGGGCGGCGGCGTGTTCGGCGCGGGCCGCGCGGCGGCCGTGCGCGCGTGCGAGGACCTCAAGATCGACTTCGAGAAGGTTGGGTCGCGCGCGTGATCACGCTCTACTCCGCGGACAACTCGAAGCTCATGGAGATCGAGCGGCTCGAGCGCAGCGGCAGCGACCTTCTGATCCGCGGCAAGGTCTTCGGCGCGATGCCGATGACCGCGCGGCTGTCGCCGGCCGAGGCCCGTAAGGGCTTGAAGCTCTTGAACTTCAAGCTCGCGTGGTTCCTGCTGACCTTCCTCTTGCGCTAACGCCGCCTTCAGAAATCCACGCTTTCCGTCGCTGCAACTCCCGGTATCATCCACGCGCGCATGCGGACGACGGACACAAGGACGGGTTACGGCTGGATTTCGATCGCGTTGCATTGGACCACGGCGATCGTCGTGCTCACGCTCTGGTTCGTCGGCAGCTCGATCCACTCCGACCCGGAGACCCAAGACTCGACGCTGCGCCTGCACACGTCGATCGCGATCACCGCTTACTTGCTGCTCTGGGCGCGAGTGATCTGGCGGTTCAAGATCGGCCACCCGGGCCCGCTGCCGAAGCAAGGCGGCCTGTTCTATCGAATCGGCATGTACACGCACTACACGATGTGCGCCGCGATCGCGTTCATGCTGGTCACCGGGCCGCTGATGGTCTGGTCACGCGGCGACGTGATCCACGTCTGGGACTGGTTCACGATCCCGGGACCGATCCCCGCGAGCATGGGCCTCTTCGACGCGATGCACACGATTCACGTCTGGGGCTCGCGGCTGATCATCGTCGGCACCGCGCTGCACATCGGCGGCGTGTACAAGCACGCCGCGTTCAATCAGGACGGCACGTTCGGCAAGATGCTGCTGCCCGCGCGCGACCAGAAGTAGCGCGATCGGAAATGGGGACATTCCGCATTTCCAGGACGATGCGCTGGCGAGAAACGCGCGGACACTCCGCTTTTTCGCGGTCGTCAGTTACCCCGATTGCCACGCGCGAAAAAGCGGAATGTCTCCTTAATCGCGCTTGAGCTTGGGGTCGACCTTCGAGCGGGCGCGCATCGCGCGGTGCGTGGCTTTCCAGCGGCCTTTCGTGCGGCTCGCGAGCAGCGGATCGCTCGCGCGCGCCGCTGCGGCAATCTCGCGCACGAGCTTGCGGTAGCTCGCGAGTCGTTCGGCCGGGAGCGCGCCCGTCTCCGCGGCCGCGATGACGGCGCAGCCGGGCTCCGACATGTGCGTGCAATCGCGGAAGCGGCAATGCTCCGCGAATGCGGCGACGTCGGCGAACGTGGTGTCGATGCCCTCGTCATCGAGCAAGCCGAGCTCGCGCATACCCGGCGTGTCGATGAGCACCCCGCCGTCCGCGAGCTCGATGAGCTGACGCGCCGTCGTCGTGTGCCGGCCGCGATCGTCGTTGCGCAAGCCGCGCCACAGCTTGCACGTCTCGGCCGAGCAGCCGGTTCGTGAGCGACGACTTGCCGACGCCCGACGAGCCGATGAAACCGACGGTGCCTCCGGCGCGGATATGCGCGCGTAGTTCGTCGAGGCCCGCGCCTGTCGCCGCGCTCGCGCGCACGACCGGCACGCCGATCGCGGCGCGCTCGATCGCCTCGTGAGCGGCTTGAGATCGTCGTCGAGATCGATCTTGTTGAGCACCACGACCGGCTCCGCGCCGCTGTTCCAGACCGCCGTCACGTAGCGCTCGAGGCGGCGCTCGTTGAAGTCGCGGTTCGCGGCCGTGACGACGAAGAACATGTCGACGTTCGCCGCGACGACCTGCGGCTCGCGCTTCGTGCCGGCCGCGCGGCGCACGAGCGTGGTACGGCGATCGCAGACCTGTTGAATCGAGGCGCGATCGGCGCCGTCGACGACCGCGACCCAGTCGCCGACGACGGGCCGCGAGAGTTTGTCGAGCGTCTTCAGCAAGCGGCCGCTCAGGTCCGCGAGCGGCGCTCGACAGCCCGCGACGTGGAAGCTGCTCTGCCCTTCCGCGACGATTCCGCGCCGGCACCCAGCCCTGTCGAGCTGCGCGAATTGGCGTCGCGAAGAAGTCGTCGAAGCCGAGGGAGGCGAGTGTCGTCAAGCGGGACTCTGGTGCAGGTCGCGTCGACTGCTGTCGATCAGGCCCCGCAAATCTGCCGTGCGGACCGCGCCGGCGTTGTGCCACAATACGCGCCCTCAAGTCGGGGTGTAGCTCAGCCTGGTAGAGCACTGCGTTCGGGACGCAGGGGCCGTAGGTTCAAATCCTATCACCCCGACCAAATAATCAGCCTTCTCTCAAAGACTTAGCCGCGATCACGAGATCCGGCCTCGACGCACTGACAGCCCGTAAGAGCGCCCTAAGAGCGAATCCGCGGAGTTCTGGCGGGCCGTGTGGCAACGTGCGCGCCCATGCCAGCGGCACGCGCCGCTCTTACCGGTCGAAATGGTGCGACCGGTAGAGAAGTCGGAAGGCGGAAGACCTAAAGAAGAACTCTTCGCGCGACGAAAAGAGTTTCTACCGCGAGACGCTCGACGCCGCGCGCCCGCCCGCAGCTCCGCGTTGATGCGGATGCGTGCCGCGCGCTGCTCAGCGTCGACGATTGGGCAGCCGTCATTGCGAGCCGAGCGGGCCGCAAAGCGGGCCGCATGTTGGTTGACGTGGGTCGGAGCCGGCGTCTCCTTGAACGTGACCATGTAGGCGCCGCCAGCCTTGGCCGCGCTCTGGCGATTGGTCACGTTACCGTCGCGCTCGCGCTCGACTGGATCAGGTACGCGATCGACGAGACCATACCGCTGCCGGGGTAAGTGTTGCGGGTCTGCGCACGACTACTCGGGTTCGTCCAGCCGGCCGTCTGCAGCGTGTATGTGATCCCGCCATTCGCCTTCCAGAAGGCGACCGAGATCACGCTCGCGCCCGAGGTCGCGTCTCGGCCGGAGTCGACCGTCGTGTCGAACGCACCGCCAGGTGCCGCGAACGAGGCGGGCGATGCCGCGACGTCGACCGACCAAGGTATCGCGCCCCTGAAAGCACAGGAGCTCCACCGTAAGCCCGGCGTTGCCGAGGTGCTGGTGCGACTCGACCGAGGGGTTCGCGCTCCACGTGCCATTGAAGACCGCGTACCAGCCTTCCATTTCGTTGCCGGTGCCGCTGTTCAGATTCGCGAACTGCGTCCACGTCTGGCCGCCGTCGTTGATGATCACGTTGCTCGAGCCGTCGCCGCTGTCCATCGAGGACAAGAGCAGCGCGAGGTCGTTGGCCGCACACGTGCCCGGCGTGATCGCGACCGCGGCCGAGTCGCCTTGCGAGGCGTTGTCGGCCGGCTGCGACGCGTAGCTTTCGAACGTGATCGCGCCATGCGCGCTGAGCGTCGCGAGCATTGCGAAGGCGACGACGGCGGCTTTACGCACATGTGCGTAGTCCGCGACGTCGAGCGCCCGGATACCCAGTCGCTAAACGTTTCGGCCGTCTGTGCGTCGATCTCGAACTTGCGCGCCAAGATCGCGCGGAACTCGGCGTCGTGGCGCTTCAGCAGCTTCCGGATCTCGCGCCGATCTCCCGGTGAGCGTTTCAAATGCGCCTACCAGCCCGACCGCGGGGAGGTAGGTCCGCGGCCGGGCTCTCGGTTTGCCGATCTCGCTCGACATCAGCGATGCGCCACGCGCGCCAAAGGTCCCGTGTGCCGATTCGTGGGAACCTCCACACGTCCAGCGCCGGGGGTAAACGCGCTGCGCACTGTCGCGGTTGTTTGCTATCGGCATCACTCACGACTCGACGCCGGCCGCGTATGGACACCGCGGCGTCCGAAATTTCATGCGCGTTTCCGAAACGGCAGGACGATACCGCGCGCTGCGCTGTACTTCGGCTCCGCAATGCGGATCTCGAGCGGACCGACCAGCTCGACGAGACCGCGCGGATTCGCCGCGAGTGCGCGCTCGATCATCAATAGCGCTAGCATTTGTGCGTGTAGCTCGCGCCGCTCGCGCTCGGTCAGACGCCGCGGCAGCTCGAGCTCGACAATCACGCGTATTCGGCCTTGCCGACCGTGACGAGATCCGCTGCATCTTGCGCGCCGAGCTCGACGACGTCGCCGGCTGCGACTACTCGGCCCGCAACTACGAACGACCTGTAGCGTCGCTTCGACTTGTCGGGTTCATCCGGGTTCGTGAGGATCGGCTTCGCTCGGACTTTCACGAGCTTCACAGCGCCGTGACTCGGGTGCGTGTTCTTCGTCGTCATCGTCATAGGTTCATGCCTCTCGGTTCTCGTTACCCAGTTCACTCAGGACACACTCGTCGCGATAGACACCGCGCTGGCTCGCGTCACGATCACGTCGCAGGCGAACAGCAACCGCATGCCGACGATTCCTTTTTGGAACTGCGAAAACGGATCGAGTTGGATCGCGAGACCAGTGCCGCTCCATTCGAGCACATAGATGCTCGACCAATCCGCGCAAATGACGGTCGCGCTCGGAACGTTGTTCGTACTCAACGCGCGCTCGCCTTCGATCTGACCGTCCACGAGACTGCCCTCCCAGAGCGCCCGGTCCGAGCCCGTGAAGCGTTGGCGCGTGCTCAGCGTCTCAGCAACGCCCGGCGTCGTGAGATAGCCGATGCGGCCGCCGACATTCGCGTTCCCCGCGAGAATGTCTGCGACTGCGTTTCGACATGCAGCCTGATTGAGTGACGCGCCGGTAAATGTGCTGATACCACTCACGTTGGTGATGCCCTGCGGAGTTCCCGCGGCGCCGGATCCGGAGACGATCGCGACGTCGAGCGCGGCGGCGGCCGCACGCGTGAGCTCGGTCCGAGCCACGGCTTCCGCGTTTGCCGCTTGCAACAGCAATTGACGCGACAGCTCGCAGTAAGCAGACAAGATATGAGGCGTCCCGGCCACCTGGCCAAAGACCGGCTGACTCTCGGTGATGGTGCTCGTCTCCGTGCTGAGCCACGTCGTCGATACGCCGGTCACGCCACGCGGAACCGTTGCGGCGCCGCCGGGACTACACGGAATGATCTGCGCGCCGAGCGTTAGCGCACCGGAGGCAGGTTGCAAAGCCGGCAGGTACAAGTCGGGCCTGTTCACGATCGGCGCGAGGTAGCCGCCTGCAGTTGCAGTGCCCGCGGTTAGGTCTCGCTCGTAAAGCCAGCTCGTCGGAACTTTGTAGGCTCTCTCTCCAGTCGTGCCCGGAACGAGCAACTCGTCGGCGCCAAGGTCAGCAATCGCGCCGTGCCCGCCGGCGAGCAGCTTGCGCACCATTTCCGGGATCGAGAACGACGGCGTCGAGGGAGCGCCAGACGGTGTGTTGCGCAGCACGATGCGCGCGGCGTCTTGCATGCGGTTATAGGCAGCGTCAGTGCGAGCGTCGATCATTCACAGTTCTCCGAGAGTCGGTGCGCGGAGCATTTCACCGATATGTCTCACGAGTCATGCGACACGCCGCAGCAGCCGGTAAACCGTGGCTCGCGACTTGCCGAACCGGTCGGCGAGCTGCCAGACCTCGGTGCCAGCTCTGCGCAATCGACGCATTTCCAATGCGAGCGTGTTTGCCCGGACGCGCCGCTGATCACCGCGACGCCACTCGGCGAGCTCGAGCTCAAGATCAACGAGCAATTCGGCCGCCAGACGCTCGAGCGCGATCGGCATCCCGCCGCGCCGTGCATAGGCGAGCAGCTCATCGAGCACGCGGCCTGTGTCGGCAGCGTCAGGCATTCAGCGTGTCCACGACCTCGGGTCACGCATCCGGTACGCCACCCTCGCGCGCAAGCTCGGCGAGCGCTTCGTAGATCACGCGTCGCGTCGCGGCCTCGACCGCGCCGCCGCACGTCTGCGGCACGACCGCGCGCAGCTGATACGGCAGCTGGATCAGCCGAGCGCGTGCGTTCGAGACGAGCCCCCCGAACTCGTCGAGAGCATGGTCGCGCTCGAGCAGCTCGCCGCGGCGTACGCGCAGATCGACGTCAATGCGATCGGCTTGCAGCTTCGCGAGCCGCGCACGCTCGGCCGACAAATCGAGCTCGCCGGAGTCGCGGTCGACCTCGAAGATGGTTTGCAGCGCGGCGACCGAGTTGAACAAGTGCGCCTTGCCGCGGATCTGTGGCTCGATGCCCGCGGCGGTTAGGCGCCGCTGAATCGTCCGCCAGCTCTTGCCGGTGAGCGCCGCGAGTTTGCTACCAGAGATCATCATGTTGCTGTCCTAGGTGCCTCTGGCGCTAGGTAGAAAACGGGGCTCGCGGAGCCGCGGTGCCCCTTCCCGGGGTGGAAGGACCCAAGCCGCGCGCCCTTGCGTGCATTGCAGCTCTTGCAGCAGATCACGACGTTCGATATTGAATGTGCGCCGAGCGCTACGAGCGGGATGACGTGATCGAGGCTCTTGTCTTTCGATCTCATTGCTACTCCGCAGTACGGGCAACGCGTAGCCTTAGCGAATAGGGCCGCGACTACTGGCGGCGTCAACGTGCCATCGCTATTCGCGTCGATGCGCGCGCGCGCGATGCTGCCTCGTCGGCTCACTAGTCACCCGGACTCACCTCGACAAATTTCCTACATTCACACGCGCGCGGGTTAGATACGGGAGATAGGAATGTTGGAAAGTAGCCGGTCGAGTCCGGGTGATGCATCATCCAGCGCATGTATAGATCCGCCGCTTTGTCTTGCCTCTGCCGACGACCTTAGTGCGGTGCCAGCCGGCGCTCTCGATGGCTGCGGCGACCTGGGCTGCCAAGCGTGTCGTTTGCTCGGCGTACTTGTCGGAGTCGGGATCTAGCCGCAGTGCGTTGATGAACACCGCGCGCGATGACACCTCTCGAATTCCGTTGTCGGTGAGGCGCTCGAGGTACTCAGACACCGCGGCCTCGAGCTCCGTTTGAAGCACGCGTTCCGACTGCGCCTCGAGCGCAAGCGCGGCGAGCTCTGTGTCGAGATGCCATTGCTGACCGTCGCGATAGAGCTGCAGGGCCTCGGCCCACAGTTGGTCACGATCGCGGACGAGCTCGTCGAGCCGGATCGATGTGCAACGCGCCGGCCAGAATCGCCGATTGCCCGTGCGGTCGCGGAGGTATTGCAGCTCGTTGCTCGTGCCGATGAATACGCTCTGACGCGGGACGGTGACCGCGCGCCGGCCATACGGCGGGCGATAGGTGTCAGCGGGCCTGGAGATGAACCCCTTGATCTGCTCGATCTCGCCGCGGCGGATCGCCGCGAGCTCCGAGAGCTCGAGGATCCACTTGCCGGAGAGTTGCAGCGCCGCATCCTTGTTGCCGAGATCGCCGACCGAGTCCGCAAACCAATCGCGCTTCACCGCGAGCACGCGCGCAGTGCGCGACTTGCCGAGTCCCTGCACGCCCTCGAGCACGAGCACATGGTCGGCTTGGCACCCGGGCTCGTTTACACGCGCGATCGCGCTGATCAGCCAGCAACGTCCGACCGCGGACAGGTAGGAAGGATCGCCTTCGGCGCCGAGGTAGTTCTCGAGCCAGTAGGCGACCCGCTCGGCGCCGTCCCACTTGAGACCGGCGAGGTAGTCGCGAATCGGATGAACGCAACGATCGCGCGCGACGAGCGCGACGCAGTCGGTGACGACGTTTCGCGCACGAACGGCGATCTCCTGATTCTGAAGCCACGCCGCGAGCTCGACATCGTCGTGATCCGTCCACGTTGTAGCAGACTCGATCGACCGCCACGGCGGATCGCGAGTAAAGCGCACGCACAGCGCGAGCTCGTCGAATGCGACCAGGCCGGCGAGCTCGGGCGCGTGGCGCAATGCGAACAGCACGTTCTTTTCGTCGCCGGTGATGCTCGTCGACTTCTTCACTGCGGCGTCGCGATTGAGCGCGGCGAGCCACAACGATGCAGGCTCGGCCGGGCCCTTGATCTCGGAATTCATCGTGCGCTCCGATCGAGGCCGAGCGCGAGCGCGGCAGCGCGGGTCGCGAGACGCTTATCGCCGCCGTGCTCGAATTGGCAGAAGAGGTCGAAGGCGTCGTGAGGCTTTTGGTCGCCCAGCGGATCGCTCGCGTGGTGACAGAACACTCGGCCGTCGTTGAGCAGGATCACTCCGCCGAAATTCCGTCCGTGCGGTGACTTCCAGCGCTTTCGGCCGACGCGCGCATAGCCATGCGTCGCGAGCAGCGTGACGACGTCGTGCGCTTCGTTGAACTGCCTGATCACGCTCGGCCCGGTGTGCGCTCGGCGCGGCCGTGCCGGCTCCGGCTCGAGTTCCGGTGGCGCCCACGGACAAAGGTTGCGTGCGCGTCGACGGAATGCGTCGAAGTTGAGCCAGAGATCGAGCACCGATTGCGGCAGCTCCGGAAATCCGGCCCGCGGCGCAGTGACCCAGACGTACGGCCGCTGTAAGCCGGGATGTATCGACGGCGGTAGGACGTCTTGAACCCGCCCGGCGCGAAACTCGACGACGGTGATCGGCTTCTCGCCCGCCGACTTCGGCGGCCAAACGACGGACTTGCGCCCGAGCTCCACCGCCGGCGCCTTGAACTCGAGCCGCGGACTGCGCCCGATGATCGTGGGCGTGCTCTTCATGAGCGCGTCGAGGTCGATGCGTTCCTTCGCCAGTACCGCGCGCGCTGCGTCGAGATCGTCGCAGTCGAGGGACACTAGACCGGACGGTCCGAGACACACGCCGATCCCGTCGCCGGTGTTGCGACGCCAGTGCTCGCTCGCGGCGCCCGCGTCGGCGATCAAGTTCGCGTCAATGTTCCAGGCGTCGCGATACGGCGCCTTGCCGTGCAGCGGCACGAGCTTGAACTCGAACCTTCGGACGTAGCGAACGGCCCAGTGTGCGGAGTTGGTTTTCATCGGCGCGCCTCCCGGTTCCGCTCGCCGAGAATTGCGCGAACCTGCTCGACCGCGAGCCCGCATGCATGCGCGATCGTGTATTCGCCGAGCCCTTCGTCTGCCAGTCGACGAATCGCCGCGGCTTGCTCGTCGCGCGTCAGGCTGTGGAAGTGCGCGCGCGGGTCGCCGCTCAAGCGAGATTCGTCGCTCACGACGCCGACCTCGCCAAAACGGCCCCGCCAGATCGTCCAGGAGCCGCGATCTCGATGCGGCCTTGGTGCTGGTATCCGGCAAACGGCCGCCAGTCGACTCCGCCCAGACAATGCGATGCGCCTCGTTGTATCTCCGTCTCGAACATTGGCCGCACGACTGAATCGTGCGTCGGTGCGCCCGGTGCTGGCGACCGCACGTCGGGCAGGTTCCTACGTAGCGTCTCGGTGGCGCACGGACCTTCTCGCTTGAGTAGCAACATTGCGGCCGAGCGCCGATTCGCGCGGCGGTCGCTCGCCAGATTGGGCCGTGATGTTCGCGGCTCGGTGCGAGGGCGTGCGCGATCTCGTGAAGGATCGTGTCCTCCACCTCGGTCTCGTCGTTGAGCTCGACGAGCGTGCGGGACAGCGTGATCTTGCGAAGGTGCCAGTGACAGCAGCCGAACCGCCGGACAGCGCGATCGAATTCGAACCGCCAGCCGCGGAGTTTGTGATGTTCCATCCACAGCTCGGCGAGTGTGCGTGCGTCGTCGAGCTTCATGATGCGGCCCCCGACCGAGAGTCCGACGCCGCATAAGGGCCAAACGAGATCGCGGCCGTTCGGCTTTTTCGTGGCGCTACAGCCCGCGCCGTTGCTGGGGGACGCTTCGGAGCGACCCAAACGCCGTGGCTATCGAGGATGAGCGTCTGGCGCGGGTCGAGGCACTCCAGCTCGCCGGCCGCGACGAGCTGCTCGACTCGGGCCCACGAGAGGCCGCGCTCGGGCATCCGCTGGCGGTGAGAGTCGAACGCATCGACGTCCGCGAACGTCGCGCCGCACTCGCGGCAAAGACAGCAGTCAGAATCGGGGGGCAGTTGGCGCGGTTGCGCCGATCGGCGTATCGTTTGCACGTCGGAATCTCCTACACAGGTTTCGACAAGTCCAAGCGAAGCCGGCCTGCCAGAGCCGGTTTTCGCGTTTATGGGGATCGTGAATCACGCGGCGCACTCGCTAGCCGCGGCGCGCTCACGTTCGATGAGGTAGCGGTCAATCTCGGCGATGCGCACTAATCGGCGCGCGCCAATCTTGAAACTCGCGAGCTCGCCGCGCTTGATGAGGTACTCGACGTTACGGCGACACAGATCGCCGAGTAGCCGTCCGGCCTCGTCTAGATCGACGGCAAGCGGCGCGAGGTCTGTGCGGGGTGCTCTAGCGCTTTTGGCGCGCGAGCGCTTCGGGGCTTCTGCGGCGTGTTGCGTGCTCATGCGCGCCAACGTAGCGCCGAGCGACAAGGCGCGGGAAGGGACAGAACTAGTCGGACTTTTGTCCACCTAGCAGGCGGATGCGCTGCCACTCGATCACGGCCGCGGTGCCCGGCTTACCGATACCGCCGGCCTCTCGCACGTTGGTGCGCTGCCGCTTCGAGATCGTCTTTACCGTCTCCTCGGCAGCATCACCGGTCATCCCCCACCGCTCGGCGACGAGCCGATAGGCTGGCGATTCCCGACGATGCACATGCTCCGCGACGTCACACGCCAACCAGAAATCGCGATCTGCCATCGGTCGCAGTTTCTTGTTGCGAGTAAAACGCCTGGCCACATCCTCGCCACTGCGAATCGCCTCGAGCAATTCGTACAGCCACGCGCAGTCCTCGCGATCGAGCGATGCGCCGACGCGTGGTGCACCCGCGATCTTTCCGAGCACGTTGCAGAGGCGCGTGTATTCCGATCCGGGGCGCGGGACTTTAGCCATTACGCTCGCCAACCTTCTGCGCGAGCAGGTCAACGGCGGCGCGCTTGCGCTGCGCGTCGGAGTGCAAATACCTATTCGTCACGGCCAAGTCAGCATGGCCGAGCAAGTCGCGCAGCGTCGCGGCATCCGCGCCCGCGGCGCCGAGGCGCGTTCCGAACGAATGGCGCAAGCTGTGCCACGAGATCCGGCCGGCCTTCGTGTTCTTGATGCCCGCGGCCTTGAGCACGGCCGCAAACGACTTGCGCAAGCTTCCGAGCCGTTCGCCGTCCATTGCGAACACCGGACCGGCCTTCGGCTGCCCGAGCTGCAACCACCAGCGCCGCAGCACCGAGACGGCCGCGGAATTGAGCGGAATCTCGCGCGTCTGAAACGTCTTGGCCGTCTTGCCCTCGACGCGCAGCGATTTCTCGCCGAAGTCGACGCACGGCCATTCGAGCGCGAATAGCTCCGAGCGCCGCAGCCCGGTCTCGAGGCTCGTCAGCACCGCGGGCGTCAGACGCGTCCGCGTAGAGTCCTGCGAGGCTCGGCAGTTCTTCGACGTCCCGTGCGCGGCGCCAGCGGTTCGCGCTCGCGCGTTCCTCGGCCTTCTTCACGTCGCGGGCTTCGAGCGCGGCACGCAGTTTCGTTTCTTCGTCGGCCGTGAGTGCTCGGCGCACGCGCTTGTCTTGTCGACCTCGAGCGCTCCAATCCGGCCAGCGGATCGGCGGTTGAACTTGAGCTTCACGGCCGGCGCAACGCCGCCGCAGCGCATCGACGTCGCGGTTAATCGTCTCGGCCGTGCTGCCGTCGCGTTTCCTGGCGCTCGCCCACTTCTCGACGCGGCCGCGGTAATGGCGTTCAACTTGTCCGCGCCGAACTCGTCGGCGAAACATGCCTTGATGCGTGCGAGGTCGCCGCACCGCTTCTGCGATTCTGCTCGACCCACGGACCATAGGAGTCTGTTCAGATAGTCGTCGAGCGTCGGCACCGCGCGCCCGGCTCGCGCGTTCCGACTGAAGTCGCGTCCGTGCGCCTCGTCGCCGCGCAGCCGCGTCGCCTCGGCCTTCACGGCGCCGAGCGTGAGCGCCGAGCTCGGATCGAGCACGCGCCGCGCGTCGCACTTCTTACCGAACAGCCGCTCGCGTTTGTTGCACCCAAGCAGAGCGTACAAAAGAGCGCGCCGCTCGGTTGGTGCCGCAGGATCAGCCCGGCTGCGGTGTCGTGGATCTCCCCGGGCGAACTCGGGCGCGTCGCATGCCGCGACGGCTTGGCAATTCGAGCGGTGATCTTCTGCGCCGAATAGTCGGCCCACTTCTTCCCATGTGCGTCCCTGGGTTCGCAGCCGTAAGAGCAGCCGTAAGAGCAAAAGGATGGTACCTCGCGCAGCAGGCGCAAAGGCGCTAGTAGAATCAGGTAGTTACGATCTTTGCCGGAGCGCGCAAGGGCCGAATCGCGTTCGGGACGCAGGGGCCGTAGGTTCAAATCCTATCACCCCGACCAATTCCCCTTACGAAATCAATCGCCTAGAAGCGCGCGTAGGCCTTCTGCCTCGGCAGGTGTTGAATGGCGACAAACCCATAGTTCTGTGTCCGTCACTCGTAGCGCAACGACTGCATCGGCTTCGCCGCCGCTGCGCGCGCCGCGACGGCGCCCACCGTCGCGAATGCCACCGCGAGCGCGACCGCGCCTCCGACGATAAAACCAGCGGGCTCATCTCGATCCGGTACGCGAAGCCCGCGAGCCAGCGCTGCATCACGACATACGCGAGCGGCCAAGCGACCAGTTCGCGAGCAGCACGAGCCGGCCGAACTCGGCCGTGAACAGCCGACGACGTCCCATACCTACCGCCGATCGTCTTGCGGATGCCGATCTCCTTGGTGCGCCGCTCGGTCGTGAACCACGCGAGGCCGAGAAGACCGAGGCACGCGATGCCGATCGCGAGCGCCGAGAAGAACGTGAACAGCTGCCCTTGGCGCTGCTCGGCGCTGGTAGAGCGCGTCGAAGTCGTCGTCGAGGAAGCGCCGGTCGATCGGCTGGTCGGCGTTAAGCTTCGCCCAAGTCGCGTCGATGCGCGCGAGCGTCGCCGCGAGATCGCGGCCCGAGACCTGATCGACGCATCGCGCGATAAACCCGTAGAGCGGGCTCGCGGGGCCGCTCGAACACATAGACCGTCGGCCGATCGGCGCAGCGGATCGACTCGAAGTGGAGTGTCGCTTACGACGCCGACGATCGGCGCCGCGGCTCTGCGGCGCGCCCGGCCACCTCCAGCGACTTGACCGGCGCGCCTCGGCAGGCGTCCAACCGAGCAGCCGCGCGGCCGACTCGTCGAGACGACGTCCGCGGGTGTGGACTGCGTCGGAGAGACGAACGCGCTCGGTGCCGAACTCGCGCGCGAACACTCGCCCCGCGAGCGTCGCAATCCGGTACGTCTCGAAGAAGCCGTAGTCGACGACCCATGATACTGGATCCGACTGAACGGGTCCGCGCCCTCGCGGCGCACGCGACTCGCGTTGTCGTCCCATGTGAACGGCGCGTAGTGCGATGCCGTGACGCCGGCGACGCCGGGCACTCGCGCGAGCTCGGTGCTTGCAGCCCCTCCCAATCGATCCCGCGCAACCCGAGCTGCGGCGGAGCTCTCGAGCACCACGACCTGGTCCTTGTCGAATCCGAGGTCGATGCTTCGCGCGAAACGGTCTGCTGATAGACACGCCGTGGCGATGAGGAGCGCAATCGAGATAGCGAACTGCGCGACGACGAGCACGTTCCGGAAAGCCGCGCCCGCGCGGCCCCGCGTCACCTCGCCCTTGAGCACCCGCCCGGGCTCGAACGCGGACAGATAGAACGCGGGATAGCTCCCGCGCAACGACGCCGACCGCGAGCGCGAGCAGCCGCCAACGCAGGCCGACGCCGGAGCTCCGAAGTAGTCGAGACTAGATCCACGCCCAAGAACGCGTTGAACACCGGCAGCGCAAGCTCGACGAGCGCCGTGCGCGACGCAGCATCGCGAGCAGCGCCATGCCAATCGACTCGCCGAGGAACTGCGCGACCAGCTGCGCGCGCGCCGGCGCCGAGCGACCTTGCGGACGCCGACCTCGCGCGCGCGCTTCGCCGCGCGCGCCGTCGGCGAGGTTCATGAAGTTGATGCACGCGATCAGCAGGATCAGCACGGCGATCGCGGCGAACGTCGAGACGGCGTGAGCGCTGCCCGGCGGCTTCCACTCGTCGTCGCGTGTGCGAGTGCAGATGGATGTCGCGCACGGCATGACGTCGATGCCCGACCACTGTGCTCGACGCTCGGCAGCTGAAAATGCCGCTCCAAGAAATCGGCGAACCCGGCGCTCGACCGCCGCGACGTCCGCGCCGGCGCGCAGCAGGAAATAGGTGTAGAAGCCGTGTTGCTGTTCCACTGCTGCGAGCATCGTCCGGCCAGCGGCTCCATCGACCGAGCGCGTCGAAACTCAAGTGCGTGTTCGTCGCGGCAGGTCGCGCGATCACGCCGGTGACCGTGACGCCCGCACGGTTCTCGAGCGTCATCGTCTTGCCGAGCGGTCGGCCGCGTCGCCGAAGTACTTCTTCGCGAGTGCTGCCGTGAGCACGATCGACGTCGGCTCCGCGAGCGCGCGTCTGCGGATCGCCGCGCGAGCCAGTCGAAGTCGAAGATCTCGAACAGCGAGTTGTCGGCCCAGCGGAACCGGCGTGCTCGCTAGAAGTGCAGCGTCGCCGTCGTCGTGAGCAGCGTGAGCCCGCCGCACGACGCGCGCCGCGCTTCTCGATCTCCGGGAAGTCCCTGCGAGCAGCGCCGGCGCCGACCGGCGCGTTGTTCGACGCGGGCTACGCGGTCTCGCTGCACGCCTCGCGTGCGTAGAAGTCGCGCGCGATCCGGTAGATGCGGTCGGCGTTCGCCCAGAACGAGTCGTAGCCGAGCTCGTGGCGCACGAACAGCGAGATCAGCACGACGCTCGCGAGGCCGACCGCGAGGCCGACAACGTTGATCAGCGAGTAGAGCTTGTTCGCGGCGAGCTGGCGCAGCGCGACCGAGAGGTAGCTGCTAAGCATGGCCCGCTCTCCGCACCTGGCCGACGTTCTCCGTGACGACGCGGCCGTCGAGCATGTTCACGATCGCGCGCGCGCGTATTCCGCGTGGCTGCCGCGAGTGCGTGACCATGATCATCGTCGTGCCCTCCTCGTTGAGCTTGACGAGCATGTTCATGACCTCCTCGCCGTTCTCGGTGTCGAGGTTGCCGGTGGGCTCGTCGGCGAGGATCAGCTTCGGCGTCGCACGACGACGGCGCGCGCGACCGCGACGCGCTGCTGCTGGCCGCCCGAGAGCTGCTGTGGCAAGTGGTCGCGCCGCGCGCTGATGCCGATCCGCTCGAGCACCGCGTCGCACGCGCGCTTGCGCGCTCGCGCGCGCGGCAGTCGCTGATAGACGAGCGGCAGCTCGACGTTCTCGAACACGCGTGAGCTCGTCGATGAGGTTGAAGCTCTGGAAAACGAAGCCGATGTTCCGCTTGCGCAGCTGGGCGAGCTTGCGCTCGCGGATATTTGGACGACGTCCTCGCCGTGGAAGAGGTAGCGGCCGTTGGAAGGGTTGTCGAGCATGCCGATGATGTTGAGCAACGTCGACTTGCCGCAGCCCGACGGACCCATGATCGCGATGAACTCGCCGGCCGCGATCCCGAGGTCGACGTCGTTGAGCGCGGTCGTCTCGACCTCGGCCGCGTGAAACACTTCGACAAGTTCTGCCGATGAGCATGGGGTCCCGGCGCAGCACGCGGCGACGTCGCCCGCTCCTTCGTCCGGCGCGCGCCCGCGACCGCAATCTTCGGGGGGGCTCCGGTAGCGACTGTGCGAGACGACACGTGCAGCCGCAGGTAGTGTACTTGGACTCAGGCCAACCAATGCGAATGTAGGTCACCCGAGACTCGGCATGCGGCGCGGACGCGGTGTCCGCCGATGGAACACTAGGTGTCCGCCGGCGTACACTCGGACGCCCTTCGAGCGCGTGATCCGACATGACTCGCTCCGGCCGAATTCTCGTCGTCGACGATGACGCCGGCGTCCTCACCACCGCCCGCTTGCTGCTCAAGCGGCACTTCGCCGTCGTGCAGACCGAGTCGGACCCAGCAAGCTGCCGGACCTCCTTGCGCGCGGGCGTTCGACGTCGTGCTGCTCGACATGAACTTCGCGCGCGGCGCGGACAGTGGCGCGGAGGGCCTCGCGTGGCTCGGCGCATCCTCGAGCATCGACCCCGGCGTCGTCGTCGTGTTGATGACCGCGTACGGCGACGTGTCGACCGCGGTGAACGCGATCAAGGCGGGCGCAACGGACTTCGTGCTGAAGCCGTGGCAGAACGAGAAGCTGGTCGCGACGGTAACGGCGGCGCTGCGGCTCGCCGATTCGCGCGACGAGGTCGAGCGGTTGCGCTCGCGCGAGCGCGAGCTCGTCGACGCGGCAGCGGCGCGGCGCAGCCCGTGATCGGCAACGCCCCCGCGATGCGCCACGTGTTCGAGCTCGTGCGCCGCGCGCGCCGACCGACGCGAACGTGCTGGTCTTGGGCGAGAGCGGCGTCGGCAAGGAGCTCGTCGCGCGGCTGCTGCACGCGCAGTCGAAGCGCGCGCCGAGAGTCGTTCATGTCCGTCGACCTCGGCGCCGTGAGCCAAACGCTGTTCGAGAGCGAGCTCTTCGGCCACGCAAGGGCGCGTTCACCGACGCCGCGAGGATCGCGCGCGGGCGCTTCCAGGCGGCGCCCGGCGGCACGCTGTTCCTCGACGAGATCGGCAACCTGCCGCTGCAGCTGCAAGGCAAGCTGCTGAGCGCGCTCGAGCAGCGCGCCGTGACGCCGCTCGGCAGCGACCGCGCGCTGCCGATCGACGTGCGGCTCGTGTCGGCCACCAACAAGCCGCTCGCGACGAGCTCGCGCGCACACGCGCGAGTTCCGCCAGGACCTGCTGTATCGAATCAACACGGTGGAGATCCACGTTCCGCCGCTGCGCGAGCGCAGCGAGGACATCGCGCCGCTGTTCGACCACTTCGTCGAGCATCTACGCGCGCAAGTACAACCTGCCCCGAAGCGCCTGTCGCGCGGCGCGCTGAAGCGCCTCGAGGCGTATGCCTGGCCCGGCAACGTGCGCGAGCTGCGTCACGCGGTGGAGCGCGCGCTGATCATGAGCGACGCGCCGACGCTCGACGCGCACGACTTCCTGCTCGCGCCGGAGCGAGCCGCGGCGGCGACGGGCTCAAGCTCGACGGACTACAACCTCGAGACGGTCGAGAACCGCGTGATCCAAGCGGCGCTCGAGAAGCACGCGCGGCAACGTGAGCCGCGCGGCGCGCGAGCTCGGCATCACGCGCGCGTCGCTGTATCGGCGCATGGAAAAGTATGGGCTATAGGCGCTTCGCCGACCGGCGTCGTGACCGTCCATGTCGCGCTGATCCTCGCAGTCTGCTTCGCGTGTGCGCTACGTCGCGCTGACCACGGCCTACTACGCCACGTTGCTGCTGCTCGCCGTGACGCTCGCGGTGCAAGTCGCGTCGCTCGTGTCGCTACGTGCAGCGCACCAACCGCGAGCTCGCGCGCTTCATGCTCGCGATCCGTCACTCGGACTTCTCGCAGAGCTTCGCGGGCGCGCCCGGCGGCGGACTCATTCGCGGAGCTCGCGCCGCGTTCGAGGAAATTCTGCAGCGCTTCCGCGCCGCGCGCACGGCGAAGGAGGAGCAAGCGAGCTACCTCGATACGTTCGTGAGGCAGTGCCCGTGGCGGTGATCGCGATCGACGAGGCCGGACGCATCGACCAGTTCAACCACGCCGCCCGGCGCCTGTTCGGCGCCGGCGCGCCGCGGCTACTTGCACGAGTTCAACGGGCTTCGGCGCCGAGTTCCCGCGACGGATCCTCGAGCTCGAGCCGCGGCCGCACGGAGCTGATCAAGGTGACGCGCGACGGCACGTCTCTGCAGCTCAACGTGCTCGCGACCGAGCTCAAGATCGGCGGCCGCACGCACAAGATCGTGTCGCTGCAAGACATCCACGGCGAGCTCGAGGCGCGCGAGGTCGAGGCGTGGCAGAACCTGATCCGCGTGCTCACCCACGAGATCATGAACTCCGCGACGCCGATCTCCTCGCTCGCGGCAACGGCGCCGAGCTGCTCGCCGAGGCGCGCGCGCACCCGGCCGAGACGGCGCGATCGACGACGCGCAGGACGCGGTGGAGACGATCGCGAAGCGCAGCAGCGGGCTCGTGCACTTCGTCGACAGCTACCGCCGGCTCACGCGCCTGCCGAAACCGGCGTTGCGCCCGTGCGCGGCGGCGGACCTGCTCGAGCGCGTGGCGCATCTCATGCAACCGGAGCTCGCGCGCCGCGGCATCGCGCTCATGCAGTCCGTCACGCCGCGTAACCTCGAGATCACGGTCGACCCGGACCTCCTGGAGCAGGTCTTGATCAATCTGCTGCGAAACTCGATCGACGCGCTCGGCGAGACGGCGCAGGCGCAAATCCGGCTCACGGCCGAGATCGACTCGGCGGGCCACGCAGCGATCGCCGTGCACGACAACGGTCAGGGCATGGACGAGCAAGTCCGCGAGAACATCTTCGTGCCGTTCTTCACGACCAAGCGACACGGCACGGGGATCGGTTTGAGCCTCGTGCGGCAGATCATGCGCTCGCATCACGGGAGCGTCGGCGTGCAGTCCGCGCCGGGCGAAGGCACGGCTGTTCGCTTGAGCTTCGGCACGCGTTGATCTCACTCCTCGCGCAGCACCTCCACCGGATCCGCGTGGGCCGCGCGGACAGCCGGCAGAACGCTGGCGATTGCGACCTCACGCTCGGCACTCGCCGAGCGCTGCATGGACCAGCCGTCGCCGCTCGCACGGTCTGGGTCACCGATCGAGCGGCCCGGGTCACCGAGTTTGACTCGGTGAACGCGACGATTACAATGCAATCATTGATTGCACTCGGGGCCATCCATGGCAAGCATCACTATTCGCAATCTGGACGATAAGACGAAAGAGCGCCTCCGCGTTCGAGCTGCTCGCCAGAGGCGTTCCATGGAAGACGAGGCGCGCAACATCCTCCGAGCGGCGCTGGCGAAGGACGCGACGACTCCGCGAAATCTCGCTCAGACGATCCGGCAACGGTTTGAGCCACTCGGTGGCGTCGAGCTCACGCCGCCGGAGCGCCAACCCATGCGTAGGCCGCCCAGGCCGCGCAATTGATACTGCTCGATACGAACGTTCTGTCGGAGTTGATGCGTCTCGAGCCGGCGCAGACCGTGATTGACTGGATTGCCGGGCGGCCGGCGGCCAGCCTTTACACGACGAGCATCACGCAAGCCGAGATTCTGCACGGCATTTTGCTCTTGCCGGCCGGCAAACGCCGCAGCAGCTTCGAAAAAGCCGCGAACACGATGTTCGACGAAGACTTCGTCGGGCGGATTGTCCCGTTCGACACGGAGGCCGCACGCTTTTATGCGGAAATCGCTGCCGAGCGCCATCGGCGCGGGCGCTCGATCTCGCAGTTCGACGCACAAATCGCGGCTATCGCACGATCAACGGGAGCGACACTCGCAACGCGCAACGTCGCGGACTTCGACCATTGCGGAATCAACGTCGTCAATCCCTGGGGTTGAAGCGAGCCGCAGCCCCGTCTCGCTTTTGTTGCCGTGCGGTCGCGTCATTGCCGTCGCGCCAAACGCTGCGTGAGTTTTGCGTGATTCAGTTCTGGACCGTGCTTGAAGGTGCTTGAAACCTGCAACGGACTCCCTTCCCGCGTTCTGTTGATAGTGAACTAGTTACCGACGATCTTCCGTTTTCGGGACGCAGTGGTCGTAGGTTCAAATCCGATAACGACGGCCATCTTATCAAGCACTTAACTACCACTTCTCGAGTCGATTAGAGCCGAAGATCGCGCCTTTACGGCGCTTGACTCGGTGCGGTCAGGGACATGACAGCCTTTGGCAAAGCGTGCCCGCCTCATCTTGAGTAGCGCCTTCCACGCCCCTGAGAGTCGCCGCGATGTCTCGCGCCGATCAGATCGCGACCGCGTAGGATTTCCTGAGCTTCTTTCGGAGAGTCCGTGAAAAAGACTGCGTCGTCGCGAGTGCGACTGCGTTCTGCTTTTCGTTCTCAGCAATGGCCGCCGAGCCACTCGGTACCCGTCCCTCCAAACGAGCGAATGCCGCGTCGAGTACGGGATCGCGGGGTCTCTCAAACTCCTGCGGCTTCCTCCTGGCGCCGCTGCCGCTCCTCAGCAAGCCGCCGCTCATCCTCGATGAGATCCAACACGGCCACTACGTCGACTTCGCCACGGTCGTGCTCGAAGCGTCCGGTGAGCGGCGATTCCGGGTGCAGCTGGCCTGCCTCGTAAAGCTTCCAGATCTCGTGGGCATACTCGGTTGCCAGCAGCTCCGGCGCGGCGCGGCCGAAGGCTTCGCGCATGTTGTTGACGTCGCGCTCGAGCATACGGAACGCGTTGTTGTTGCCGGCCGCGTTCACGGCTTGCGGCAAATCGATGATCACCGGACCTGCAGAGCCCAGCAGCACGTTGAACTCGGACAGATCGCCGTGGATGAGTCCCGCGCAGAGCATACGGACGATCTGCGCGATCATGAACGCGTGCCATGGCCGAGCCTCGTCCGCCGTGAGCTCGACGTCGTTCAGGCGTGGCGCCGGATTGCCCTCGGCATCGCACACCACTTCCATCAGCAATACACCGTCGAACACGCCGTAGGGTTGCGGCACGCGCACGCCGGCGCCGACGAGTCGGTAGAGCGCCTCGACCTCGGCGTTCTTCCACTCCGCTTCCTGCACGCTGCGACCGTACCGACCGCCCTTGCCCATAGCGCGGGCATCGCGGCTGCCGCGCACCTTGCGGCCTTCCTGGTAGTGAGCAAGCTTGTGGAAGCCGCGTTGCTCAGCCTCCTTATAAACCTTTGCGCAGCGGATCTTCGGGCCACACGCCACGAGGTAGACGGAAGCCTCTTTGCCGCTTTTGAGCCGCCGCACCACGTGGTCGATGATGCCGTCGTCGATCAGCGGCTGTAGGCCTTTGGGTATCTTCATGGGCCGGCAGTGTAGGGGCATTCGCGGCGGCGCGTACGAGCGTCTCGTCGGCCACCTGACGCACTCGCCGTAGCGAGTGACGCGCCACGGCGACGGCGCGATGGAAAATCCTTCCGATACGCGGAAGACTTTCGCTGATTCTCCGATTTGCGACACTCACTAGACGCCGACGCCGAGGGCCGCATCGCAACCGCTGCCGCCATCATCCGGCGGACGCTCAAATTTTTTGCGTCCGACGCGACGCGAACGGTGTCGCGATCTGCCGACTTCCGTCAGGCGCGAAAATCTGAGACTTCCGTTCGAACCGAGTTCTCACTGTCGGTGAACGCCGACAGATCGAGCCTCGCTGCTTAGCGTCATCCCTCCGTATCTCGCTTGCCTGCCTCACTTTCGACTTACTGGCACAGGGGGTGCATTGCGAATTCCTTTTTACAAAAGGCGGGATGGGGATGACACCAAGACTGCGACACCTCCTCTGGAGGGTGATGGCGATGTCGATCGTCGCGACACCGGCCGTCTCGAGCGCTGCCAATTGGGGCTGGCACGCCAATCGCCCGCCGTCTATTTCGGGCTCGCCCGCCACATCGGTCGTCGCAGGCAACTCATACAGCTTTACCCCCACCGCGAATGATCCTGAAGGCAGAACGCTGGCGTTCAGAATCAGCAATCGTCCGGCATGGGCTACCTTCGATACCACCAGCGGTCGGCTTCAGGGCACGCCGCAGAGCGCAAACGTCGGGACCTTCAGCAACATCGTCATCTCGGTAACCGACGGGCGGAGAACGGCCGCGCTTGCGCCGTTCAGCATCGACGTGACGGCGGCATCAGGAGGAGGACCCGTCACGAACAAGGCACCCACCATCAGCGGTGCTCCGGCCACATCAGTCATGCAGGGCACGTCGTACAGTTTTCAACCCACTGCGAAAGATGCCGACGGCGACCCGTTGACGTTCAGCATCGTCAACAAGCCGGCGTGGGCGACGTTTTCTACCTCCACGGGACGCTTGCAGGGTACGCCGAGCGCCGCCGACGTCGGCACGACCAGCGCTATCGTCATCGCCGTGACCGATGGCAAAGCCAGCGCGGCACTGCCCGCATTCAATATCGCCGTCCAGGCTACTGCGACGGGTTCCGCGACGCTGACTTGGCAGCCGCCGACGACAAACTCAGACGGCACTCCGTTGACCGATCTCGCTGGATACAGAGTGTACTGGGGCTCTGCGCAGGGTACCTATCCGAATTCCATCACGGTGAACAGTCCAGGGCTTGCGACGTACGTGGTGACCAGCCTCGTACCGGGCACATATTTCTTCGTGACGACCGCGATCAACAAGGCTGGCATCGAGAGCCAACGGTCGAACGTGGCGAGCAAAACGATCCATTAGACGCGCGTTTTGGGGCGACCCCGGGGTCGCCGCATTCGCCAAGCTCGCAGGCTCGCAAAGCGTCTGCGACGTGCCTAGGTCTTTGCCACCGCGACGCGGGCTACGATGAACACGGCGTAGTCTTGCTTGTTGCAGCCCTCGACCGGCGGCATCGGCGCGCCGGGACGAACCGGAAACGCGGCCATCCGCGCCTTCGCCGGCGAGCACGATCCGGCCCCAGGCGCGGGCGTGCTGATATCATCGCGGTCAATGAGCACTACCGTTTCTTGGTTCGCCTGATCGCCTCCGGTTTTGATGAGCCCGCGAGCGCTGGCGCGCACGTTCGCGCAAACCTTCCTCGGCGATTCGCCACAATGGTACAAGCTCACGATCTTCGCGTTTCTCGTTCTGAATCCCGTCCTGTTCCTAATCCACCCCTCCGTTGCGGGCTGGGTGCTCGTGCTCGAGTTCGTCTTCACGCTCGCGATGGCACTGCGCTGCTACCCCCTGCAGCCCGGAGGGCTCTTGGCTTTCGAAGCGGCGGTGATCGGCATGACGTCCGCATCCAGGGTCTATGAAGAAATAGTGAGCGGGTTCGACGTGATCCTATTGCTGATCTTCATGGTAGCCGGCATCTTCTTTCTCAAAGACCTGCTGCTATTTACGTTCACCAAACTCGTGGTCAACGTCCGCTCGAAAGTCCTGCTGTCGCTCCTGTTCTGCGGGGCGGCGGCGGCACTCTCCGCATTTCTCGATGCGCTCACCGTCACGGCCGTGGTGATAACCGTCGCGAGCGGGTTCTATGGCGTCTACCATCGAGTCGCCTCCGGTAAGCACTTTCATCATCCGGACCACGATCCAGCGGCCGACGGGCTAATCGCGGAACTTCACCGCGAAGATCTCGTGCGGTTTCGCGCGTTCTTGCGCAGCCTCGTGATGCACGCCGCCGTCGGCACCGCGCTAGGCGGCGTCATCACAATGGTCGGCGAGCCGCAGAACTTACTGATTGCGACGGTAGCGGGTTGGGATTTCGTCGAATTCGCGGTCCGGGTAGCTCCGGTGTCGCTCCCCGTATTGGCCGTAGGACTCGTCACGTGCGGGTTGCTCGAGAAGTTTCGCTGGTTCGGTTATGGCGCGCAGTTGCCCCATCGCGTTCGCGATGTACTGGAAGACTTCGATCGAGCAGAAGCGCAGAAGCGCACGGCCCAGAACGGCGTGGTCTTGGTTGTGCAAGCGGTCGTGGCGGCCTTCCTGGTCGTCGCACTTGCTTTTCACTGGGCCGCGGTCGGACTGATCGGTCTCGCCGTCATCGTGCTTGCGACCGCCTTTACCGGCGTCACCGACGAGCACCGGCTTGGTCACGCGTTCCAAGATGCGCTGCCATTTACCGCGCTACTCGTTGTGTTCTTCGCAATCGTCGCGGTCATCCACGATCAGAACCTGTTCGAGCCGATCGTCGGCAGCGTGCTGGCATTGCGACACGATGTGCAGGCTCCCGCTTTTTTCGTCGCGAACGGCCTTCTTTCGGCGATCAGCGACAACGTCTTCGTCGCGACTGTCTACATCAACGAAATCGCCAGCGCGTTGCGGAGCGGCACGATCGACCGCGGCCAATTCGATGCGCTCGCGGTCGCAGTCAACACCGGAACCAACATCGCGAGCGTTGCAACGCCGAATGGGCAGGCGGCGTTCCTCTACCTGCTGACCTCGGCACTAGCGCCCTTGATTCGGTTGTCGTACGTGCGGATGGTGGTGATGGCGATACCCTACACGGCGACGATGACGCTGACTGGCCTCCTCTGCGTGACTTACTGGGTCTAACCTCGCCAAACACGCGCGCCGCAGTCGACGCGCCCGGCCGTGTGCCGGAGCAGGTCGTGCCAAAACGCTCTACAGCGCGAGCGGACTCCGATGCAGCGATTGCCGCTGTCGAATTTGCGCCGCGTCCATCAGCATGCGTCCCGCCCAACGATAGACGTTGTTCTCCTTCACCGTCGAGCGCATCAGTTTCATTCGTTCCTGGCGCTCCGCGCGCGGCATCTGCACCGCAGCCTTCATCGCAGCGGCCGTCTCTCCGACGTCGAACGGATTGACGAGCAAGGCCTCCGGCAATTCGCGCGACGCCCCCGCGAACGTGCTCAATATCAATACGCCGTCCTGATCGTCGCGCGCTGCTATGAACTCCTTGGCCACCAAATTCATTCCGTCGTGCAAGCTGTTCACGATGCAGAAATCGGCCGCGCGAAACAGCTCGAACACTTCGCGCGGTTCTTGATGCCGATCGATGAGCACGATGGGCCTCCACGACCCACTGGCGAACTTCTGTTGATACGTTCGACTTCGGACAGGGTTTGGCTCTGCAACGCCTGGTAGGCGGGCAGCCTGCTGCGCGACGGTGCCGCCACTTGTAGCAGGGTGATTCTTTCGCGCAGGCTGCGGTCCTTGTCGAGGAGCGCTTCCAACGCGAGCAGGCGCTCGACGATGCCTTTCGTGAAGTCCCAGCGCTCGACGCCGAGGCCGAGGCAGACGTGCTCATTGATGCCGAATCGTGCCCGCACGGCCGCGCGCGATGCTGCGACATCGGGGAGTTGTGCAAGCCAACGCGGCGGCCATTCGATCGAAATCGGGTACGGTGCGACGTGGCAGATGTGACCGCGTAGCGTCACGGTCATGTGCTCGTGATCGATTTGACACTCGACGAATCGGTCCACCGTCGCCAGGAAATTCTGGCAGTGATAGCGCGTGTGGAAGCCCAAAATGTCGGCTGCCAACATGTGCAACAACATCTCTCGTTTCCACGGGCACACGCCGAACGTCTCCGCGTTCGGCCACGGAATGTGCCAGAAGAGCGCGATGGTTGCCTTGGGTTTCCGTCTCCGCAGCAGGCGTGGTAGCAACGCGAAGTGATAGTCCTGGACGAGGACGATCGGATCCTTCGAGTGCGACTCCTGCGCCACGACGTCGGCGAATTTCCGGTTGACGGTCTGATACTCCTGCCAATCGGCTTCACGAAAGGCCGGCCGAACGTATGCGAGATGACACAGAGGCCAGAGTCCTTCGTTGGCAAAGCCGTAGTAGAATCCTTGCTCCTCTTCCGCTGACAGCCAAACGCGGCGCAACGTGTAGCTCGGATCGTCGGGCGGCACACGCACGTGATCGTGCCGATCGACGACGTCGCGATCGGCGCGTGCCGCTGCCATGCGCCACCCACATGCCTTCGCATGCGCGCACGATCGGCTCGAGCGCCGTGACCATACCGCTCGCGGGCACTTGCACGACCGTACCGTGCGCGCTCGCGTTGTGAATATACGGCTCGCGATTCGACACGACGAATACTTCTGGCGAGTGCAAATGGTCGCGCACCACTTGTTGCAAAGCCTGCGGCGTCCAATTCTCGTGGAAGTCGATTTCGAGCCGCTGACGGCTTTCCATCTCGCGCAACACCCTGCGAATCTGCGTAAGTATCGGCCGCGATCCGATATCCGACTCCGCGTCGTCGAGATAGCGACGTCCGCGAATGTCACCGACTAGAATGTTCACCCAGCGCCGCAGCAACAACCAAAACAGAAAGCCGACCAACAAAGCGAGTGCGCTCGCGATCACGCCGGCGAGTGCCAGGACGTAGTTGCGCGCGGTCGACTGGCGACGATCGATGAACTTCAAGTCGTGAACGATCAAGAGCCGAATCGGCGTTTCGGTCTCATAGGAAAAGGCGGAGACCTCCACCGATCCCGATGGCAACGCCATATATCGATTGCCGCTTTCACCAGGCCCGTGCGTCAACGCGCAAGTAATGGCTTCCGGTGTGCGCTCGGTTTTGTAGATGAGCGTGCCGTCGCTGCGGCAGACGACTACGGCCAGCAATCGCTCGTCAGCCGTAATGGTGTTGAGATACTCGCGCAACGCGCTCTGATCGTTTTGCTCCACCAATCCCGAGAGCGTAGTCGTCATCGAGCTCGCGACGAGCTGGGCGCGCATGTCGACGTCCGCCCGAAACCAGCCCGCCAGCATCCGATCGACATACGGCACGCCGAAGTACGCCAGAATGCTGACGGCGAGTAGGGCCGGAATGGCGAAGCGGATGAGGATGGCTCGCACGGCGCCAGCTGTCC
This sequence comes from uncultured Gammaproteobacteria bacterium, assembly GCA_963699925.1. Lineage (GTDB taxonomy): Bacteria > Pseudomonadota > Gammaproteobacteria > Steroidobacterales > Rariloculaceae > FEN-1219. Next base: position 319,411 of record CAVOVT010000007.1, read on the forward strand.
TAAAATCGCTCGCGGCGCAACAGTTGCCTGCTGGGTAAAGGAGCTAGTTTGACGCTGCTCCGACGGTTCGACCGCCAGGCAAGCGTCGCCGAGCCGGAGCAATACGAGTCTGGAGCAGGCGGCGGTCACATTCACTCTGCCTTGAAAAAGCGCCGGACTGGTTATCGACCGTCAGCTGTCGCGGTAGCTCGGAACCGTACTGAACGCGGATGGTGCGCGTCAACCGCGCGGCTCGAAGTAGCGGACGGCAACGCCGGCGGTAAACCGCGTTAGAACGGTGCAACGGACCGCAAGACGCTTGCTAGAATTACGCTCAACAACGTCGCAATGCGCATCGAGACGGCCATGACCACCTTCCCGAAATTGTCTCTCGCCGGGTTCCGGGCGCGCGGCGGCATGGCTGCGTTCCTCTCGGCGTCAATCGGCATGCTGAGCTTCGCTTGCGCGACGCATGCCGAGGAAACGGGAGTGCTGCGCGCCACGTTGAACAACGGCCTGCGCGTGATCGTCGTGCGCAATACGCTCGCCCCGGTGGTGGCCACCTCGGTCAATTACCTGGTGGGCTCCGATGAGGCGCCCGCGGGCTTCCCGGGTACGGCGCACGCCCAGGAGCACATGATGTTTCGCGGCAGCCCGGGGCTCACGGCCGAGCAGCTCGCGGATCTCGGCGGCGCGATGGGCGGCGAGTTCAACGCCAACACTCGCGAGAGCTTGACGCAGTACCTCTACACCGTGCCCGCCGAGGACCTCGACGTCGCCCTGCACATCGAGGCGGTGCGCATGCAGGGCGTGCTCGATGCCGAGGCCGATTGGGACGAGGAGCGCGGCGCGATCGAGCAGGAAGTGGCGCAGGACCTCTCCAACCCGACTACGTGCTGTATACGAAGCTGCGCGCCGCTCATGTTCGCCGGCACCCGTACGAGCACGACGCGCTCGGCACGCGGCCTTCGTTCGACAAGACCGACGCCGCGATGCTCTAAGCGTTTCCACGATGCGTGGTACGCGCCGAACAACGCGATCCTGATCGTCGTGGGCGATGTCGACCCGCAGCGCGGCGCTGGCGAAGGTCAAGCGGCTGTTCGGCGGCATCCCGGCGCAAAACGCTGCCGAGCCGCCCGAAATTGCAGCTCCGACCGCCGTCGAGCGACGTCGATCACGGTCGATACCGATCAGCCGAGTGGCGCGCAGATGCTCGCGATGCGGATGCCGGGTCTCGATAGCCCCGATTTCCCGGCGCTCGAAGTACTGGCCGACGTGCTCGACAGTCACCGCTATGCGCTCTACGACCTGGTTCCGCAGGGTAAGGCGCTCGACGCCGACTTCGAATTGGATCCTCTGCCGCGGGCCGGGATGGCCTACGTCGCGGTGAGCTTCACCGCAGGCAGCGACCCGAAGGCCCTTGATGCCGAAGTTCGCGCGATTCTCTCCTCGACCCTGAAGAACGGGGTACCTGAAGAGCTCGTGGCGGCGGCGAAGCTCAAAGAACGCCGCCAGGCCGAGTTTCAGAAAAACTCGATCGAGGGTTTGGCGTCGGTCTGGGCCGATGCCGTCGCCCTCTACGGGCTCGAGTCTCCGGATGAGGATCTCACTCGCATAGAGAAGGTCACCGTGGCCGACGTGAACCGCGTGGCACGGAAGTATCTGGACCTCAGTCACGCGGTCTCGGCGACGATGGTCCCGCACGGCTCCGGACGACCGGTGCCCGGTGGGGCTGGCTTCGGCGGCCAGGAGACGATCGCGCTCGGCGAAGCGACGAGCACGCCCTTGCCCGACTGGGCGCAGGCCGCAGTTGCCCGGCTCTCGGTTCCGCCGTCGACGACCGCGCCCGTAGTCGAAACGTTGGCGAACGGACTCACGCTGATCGTGCAGCCCGAGGACGTCAGCAATACCGTCAGCGTGTTCGGGCATATCGAGAATCGACCGGAAGTCGAGGTCGCGTCGGGCAAGGAAGGCGCGGCGGAGATCCTCGATCGTCTCTTCGAGTACGGCAGCGAGCAGCTCGACCGGGTCGGCTTGCAGCGAGCTCTCGATCAAATCGGCGCGAGCGAAACAGCCGGCGCGGACTTCTCCGTGGAGGTCTTGACGCAGGATTTCGACCACGGCGTCGCGCTGCTCGCGGACAACGAATTGCATCCCGCGCTGCCAAAGAATGCGTTCGACGTCATCAAAGACCAACTGGCGCAAGTGACGGCCGCGCGCAATGCGAGCCCGAGCTTCCTCGCACGTCGATCGTTGCGCGCCGCGCTATTCCCTCCCAGCGACCCGAGCCTGCGGGATGCGACACCGGAAACGGTTCACTCGATAACGCTCGACGACGTACGAGCCTACTACCGCTATGCGTTCCGACCCGACCTCGCGACGATCGTCGTCATCGGCAACGTATCCGCCGCAGAGGCGCGGAAGACGATCGAGAGGTACTTTGGCGACTGGAACACAACTGGACCGAAGCCGTCGACCGACTTGCCTGCGGCGCCGCCGAAACGCCGCGAGCGCGGTCGCTGTGCCCGATGCGAGCCGCGTGCAGAACAGTGTGATCCTCGGCGAGACGCTTGCGCTCACGCGCAGCGATCCGGACTACTTCGCGCTCTCGCTCGGAGATGCCGTGCTCGGCGGAGGGTTCTACTCCACGCGGCTCAGCATCGATCTGCGCAAGAACAGCGGGCTCGTGTACTCCGTCGCCAGCAATCTTCAATCTGGCAAGACGCGATCCGTGTACTTCGTTCAATATGCGTGTGACCCCGAAAACGTTTCGAAGGCCGCCAAGATCGTTGCCGAGGAGCTCGACAAGATGCGCACGTCCGCGGTCCCTGAACCGGAGCTCGCACGTGTCAAGGCGCTGCTCTTACGGGCAATTCCGCTGAGCGAGGCGAGCGTCGAGGAGATCGCCCGGGGTCTGATCGGGCGGCGCGATCTCGGCCTACCTCTCAACGAGCCCTCGATTGCCGCACAACGCTACATCGAGCTTTCAGCGGAGGACGTGCAAGCCGCGTTCAAAAAGTGGATTCGCCCGGGCGATCTCGTGCGAGTGACGCAGGGTCCAGTACCGCATTGACTTCCAATTTTTTTCCTAGCGTCACGTCGATGCTCGCCAAGTCGCAGGCCGGCGCCCGCGCATCAAGACTTCGGCCGCGCGCATGACCATCCTGCTCGCCATCGCTGCGGCGGCGTTTGCGACGACGTTTGCGGGCGGCTTGTTCGCACTGCGGCTCAAGGACAAGCGGCACCTCGTCCTCGGTTTCAGCGCCGGAGCGGTGACCGCGGTGGCATTCTTCGATTTGCTGCCCGAGGCCATCGACATGGGTAGCCGGTACCACTCCTCGGCGACCTTGCTCGCATGGGCCGCGCTCGGCTTTGTGCTGTACCTGGTCTTGGACCGAGCCATCCTCATTCACGCCGCGAGCCAGAATCACGCCGAAGGCGCGAATCGGGGCGAAAGCGCTCGCGGGTCGTTCGGCGCCGGGAGCTTGTCGGCACACAGCGTGCTCGACGGCGTCGCCATCGGTCTCGCATTCCAGGCTTCCGCAGCCGTCGGGAGCATCGTGACGTTCGGTGTCCTGACCCACGACTTTTCCGACGGCATCAACACGATGAACGTCGTGCTGAAGAACGGCGGAAGTCGAGCGTCTGCGCTGCGCTGGCTGCTCGTGAATGCGCTCGCACCGGCGATCGGCATTGCTTCGACCTTGTTCTTCGTGCTTCCGGAAGAAGAGTTCAGCCTCGCTCTCGCGATGTTCGGCGGCTTTTTCCTCTACATCGGCGCGAGCGATCTGATCCCGGAGAGTCATCACGCCCATCCGAGGACGCTCACGACCGTCATGACACTGCTAGGTGCGGCCGTTCTCTACGCCGCGGCGAGGATCGCGGCCCGGTGAGCACGGCAGCGTTCTAGGGACAGGTCACCTCTTGTTGGCCATGACTCGCCGAAGACGATCGAGGTAGTGGCCTGATTCGCGGGGATCTGGCTCAGCGCTTCGACTTCCGCGTCCGTCAGCCCGCCCGGCAGCGCAGTCACGAATTGACCAAGACTACGACTCACTGGCTGGCGCAGCGTCTGGGCGCTATTTCTTGTTCAAATTTTCATCCGCCCAGAACTTCGTGCCCGAGACGTCGGCCGAAGCCATCAATCCCTTGTCGCTTAGCGTGTAGATGATCTGGCCGTCGAAGAAATCCGACGCGACGCCGGCCGAGTCCTTGCCGGCCGTAGCCTTGGCGGCCGCCGAACTATCCCAGCCGCCCGAGATGAACTCATTGAGCCGATCCTTAGTTTGGAACAAGAACACCATGTCGAATTTTTCGGCGCCGAAGCTGAGACCGGCGCCTGCCGAGCCCATCTTCATATAAGTGGTCTGCTTCGTAGCCTTATCGACGGCGACGCCTGATCCGCCGCTTCCGCTGACGACGAAGCCCGCTTTGGTCACGCTGATGACGGCGTACCCAGCCGCCTTGTCATACAGCTGCTTCGAGCCCTCAACTTCTTTGAAAAGTTTCTGGAGCGCTTCATCGGCACGCGTGCGCATTTCTGCTTTCTGCTTCTCCACCTTCTGCTGTTGCTTGTCTTGTGCAAACCCGGGTCCGGCGCTGAAGAGGGCTAGAACTCGAGGCGCCGATGAGCAAGTTACGTGGGAACATGGGTGGGACCTTCTCCAAGATAGTGCGAACAGATTAGTTCGCTTTGTCCCGATCATCGGTACGGCAGCGTACAGACTGCGATCACGAGTCTTCCGTATCGTCACGAAACGTAGCGCTCACACCTTCGGCTGACTCTCCAGCGCGCATATCGACCCGGCTTTGCCCTCGGTGCACGTCATAGACGGCGCTCGCGGCAGTTTGAATTTGGTCAATTAGAGGAAGATTTCGAAATGAAAACGACACTGAAAGACGTAGTCGGCATCGACGCCGCCGTCCGGATCGCGAATAGAATCCGCATTAACCGAACGGTGATTCTTACCATTACCGCATGCGCGGCGATCGGAGTTACGCCCGTGACCGCACAGGCACAGGGCATCGAGCGGTCCGAAGACATCGCGAGCTCCGATGTGCTGAGCCAAATCTCGATGTTCAGCTACCGTGACGGACACAAGTCGGACTTGTTCCTTCACGGCACACCGATCGCCGAAAACGCGAAAGGCAGTGCGCGGGTGGACTACCAGAAGGGCAACGCGCAGATCTCCGCGAAAGTGAAAGACCTGCCGAAGCCTGCATCGCTTGGTCCTTACACGACCTATGTGCTCTGGGCGCTGACGCCGGACGGCCGCGCATCGAACATGGGCGTGCTCGCCGGAGCCGAAGGCGGCAAGGGCGAGATGGACACGCAATACAACGCATCGCAGTTCGCGCTCATCGTCACGGCCGAACCGCACTTTGCAGTCTCGGTGCCGAGCACGATGATTGCGCTGTACAACGTTGCGGACAACGTGGAGGGCGCCGCTGAGTCCAAGGTAACGACGCTGACCGAGCGCGCCGACTACTCCAAGCTTACGGGTATCGCGATCGACAAGACCGTTCCGGTCGAGGTCGTGCAGGCGCGCTACGCGGTCGCCATCGCGAAGAGTGCGGGCGCAGATCGCTTTGCAACGCAGTCCTATACGACGGCCACCGTGAAACTTGCGGAGGCCGAAGCCGCACTGAAGGGCAACAACTCGCAGCGCAAGGCCGCGCCCGCGCTCGCTCGCGAGGCCGTGACCGCCGGTGAGGACGCGCGCCGGGCGGGAATGCTCGCATCGGCCGCGGCCACCACCGAGGCACAGCGCCAGGCCGCGGCAGACGCCGCGGACAAAGCCTCACGCGAAGCCGCATCCGCTTCGGCCGAAGCGACGGTTGCCGCCGCAAACGCTTCAGCCCAGGCGACGGTTGCCGCCGCGAACGCTTCGGCTGAGGCGACGGCTGTGGCCGCCCAAACCGCTGCGGCCACGACGCTCGCCGCGACGCAACTCGCCACGGAAACTGAGCATCAGAAATCCGCTTCGGATGCGCGCCGCGACTTGCTTGGCCGGTTGAACGCAGCGCTCCCGACACGCGAATCCGATCGCGGGCTGATCTCCGAGATCGGCGGCGTGCAGTTTGCAACGGGCACGGCAGACATCAATGCGTCGGCACGCGAGAACCTCGCGAAATTCTCGGGCATCGTGGCGTCCTATCCCGGCCTGCGGTTCAACATCGAGGGGCACACTGATAGCACCGGCAGCAATGCGACGAACAACGAGCTCTCGATGAAGCGCGCCACGACCGTGCGCGATTACTTGATCACCCGCGGCGTTCCGGCCTCGAGCATCGACGTGGCGGGGCTCGGCTCCGCCGCCCCGCTCGGCGACAACACGACCGTCGATGGGCGCGCGCGTAACCGCCGTGTCGAGATCGTGCTTACCGGAGGACTACTCGCCGCAAGATAGCTTCGAGCGACGGGTGCCAAGGAAGGCGTAACGGCGCGATCGAAAGATCGCGCCGTTTTCTTTACAACGAGGTTTAAGGTGGACGCGTCGTGGCTCGCCGCGCCGCCGGAACGAGCCATCGCATCGCAGACGACGCAAACGAAAGCGTCACTTACTTCGAAGACCGTGCGAGTACGTGGAAAGGATCGCCCCGCGGAATGTCCGAAAGCAGGCGCTCGAATTCGGCCTTCACCACGGAGTAGCACTCGCACACGGTTATTTCCAGTCCCGGTCGATCGAGAACTGCAATGCGGCCACGGCTGTAGTGAATCAGGCCCAGGTCCTGCAGTCTCCCGGCTGCCTCGGTGACGCCTTCGCGGCGCACCCCTAGCATATTGGCGATCAACTCCTGGGTCATGGTGAGCTCGTTGGTCGGCAGGCGATCCAGGCTCAACAGCAGCCAGCGGCAGAGTTGCTTTTCCACGGAATGGTGCCGATTGCACACGGCGGTCTGGGACATCTGCGTGATCAAGGCTTGCGTGTAGCGCAGCAGCAACACCAAGAGTCCGTGGCGGTCGAACTCCCTTTTCAGCGCGTTCCCTTTGAGCGAAACGCCTGGCCTGAGCTTTGCACCAGGGCCCGGCTGGGCGTGGTGTCCCCTCCCATGAACAGGGCGATTCCCACCATGCCTTCGTCGCCGACCACGGCGATTTCCGCGGAGGCCCCATCGGCCATGACGTAGAGCATCGAAACGATGCAAGTGGTCGGGAAGTACACGTGGTCGAGCCGCCCGCCGGGCTCGTACAGGGCCTCGCCGAGCGCCAAGTCAACGAGCTCCAAGTGGGGGTACAGGCGCCGGAATTCCGCCGGGGGCATGGCGCCGAGAAGGTGGTTCTGCGTTGGAGAATGATCCGCGGACATCCGACACCGGTCGAGCTATGTGCGGAGCAGGCTACCGCATCGCGGGCCGCAATGCCTCCCGCCGGTCGGCCATCCGTGTGGGATTCGAGGTCGAAGTGCACGGCAGCGCAGCATCCAGCGACATCCTTCGAGCGCGGGTCAGCCGACCTGCGCCAAACCCCGACGAACCCGCAGCGATCTCTTGACGAAGCGCCGTATCCATCCGGCCTACTGGATCGGTGCGGGGGCGATGGCGGTCGCGTTCTTCGGGGTGCCATACTCACAGGCGGACCATTGGCACGGAATCGCGCGCGCGCTCCTGGCGCCGTTTCTCCAAGCCGCGTCACGCGCCGCTCTGCAGGCGCAGCGCGATCCATGGGAAGCAGCCCCGGAAAGCCCACGACGCGGTCCCGAAGTGGCGTGCAGATTTCTTCCGTCCCACCGTCTCACCTCCCGGAAGCGAACGACGTGCCTACGACCTCACGCGAATCCCAGGACGCCGGAGCTCGATGGCGCGATGACGGACTGACGTGATGGCGAGTCGGGCGCATGGAGGATCCGATCGCGAACGTTTGGCCGGGGCCGAGCCGCGCGTCGTGCTCGTGATCGACGTCGGCGGCACGCATGTGAAGGCGAAGCTCTCGAACGATGCGCAGGTCACCAAGATCGACTCGGGCAAGGACATGACTGCGGCGCGGATGGTGGAGCAGGTGCGGGCGGCGGTCGCGGACCGCCACTACGACGCCGTATCGATCGGCTACCCGGGCGCCGTCGGTGGCGGAAGGCCGCTGCACGAGCCGTTCAATTTGAGCGTGGGCTGGGTCGGCTTCGACTTCGAGCACGCGTTCGGCCGGCCCACGCTCGTGATCAACGACGCAGCGATGCAGGCGTTGGGCGCATACCGCGGCGGCCGCATGCTCTTCCTGGGTCTCGGCACCGGCCTCGGCGCCGCTCTGATCGTCGACGGCGTGCTCGAGCCGATGGAGCTCGCGCACCTGCCTTACCAGAAGGGCAAAACCTACGAGGACTACGCGGGCAGAGCGGGCCTGGAGCGCCTCGGCAAGAGGAAATGGCGCAAGCATGTGACGAAGATCGTCGAACGCCTGCGCAGCGCGCTCGAGGTCGACGAGGTGGTCTTGGGCGGCGGCAACGCGAAGCTGCTGCACGAGCTGCCCGACGGCGTGCGCTGCGGCAGCAACGCGGATGCGTTGGCGGGCGGCGTGCGACTCTGGCGCGATCGGCCGGCGGCCGCGGCCGCCGCGCGCGCGGCGCCGTGACCGAGCGGGTCCGTTACGCGCCGGGCTGGCCCGGCATCCCGCCGCGCTGGACGTCGAGCGCGAAGACCGGGGTCGGCACCGCGCTCAATCCCGGCAGCCGCGTTTGGTTCACGGTGAGCCATGGGATCTTGAACGAGGTCTACTATCCGCGGCTCGACCGCGCGTGCTTGCGCGACTTGGGCCTGCTCGTCACCGGGCCGGGCGGCTTCGTGTCCGACGAGAAACGTGACGCTCCGAGCGTTGCGGCCTGGCACGCACCCGGAGTGCCGGCATTTCGGCTCACGAACACCAGCCGCGACGGCCGCTACCGAATCGATAAGGAGATCCTCACCGATCCCCGTCGCGAGACCGTGCTGCAGCACATTCGGTTCACGCCGCTCATCGGGTCGCTCGCGGACTACGGGATCTACGTGCTGCTCGCGCCCCACCTGTCGAACCGGGGCGCCGGCAACACGGCATGGGTCGGCGACTACAAGGGCATCACGATGCTGTTCGCGGAGCGCGTGGACACCGCGCTCGCCGTTGCCTGCTCGCCCGAATGGTCATCGGGCTCGGCCGGGTTCGTCGGCGTGTCGGACGGGTGGCAGCAACTTATGCGGGACCGTGCGTTACCCACCGAGTACGCGCGCGCCGAAAACGGCAACGTCGCGCTGACCGGGGTCGTCAACGCCGCGGCCGACGGCACGTTCGTGGTCGCGCTCGCGTTCGGCAGCACGGCGATCGAGGCCGGGCATCGAGCGCGCACCAGCCTGCTCGCGGGCTTCGAGTCCGCGCGTGCGACGTACGTCGCCGAGTGGCAAGCGTGGCAGAAGCGGCTCACGCCGAACGTGTCGGACGGCCTCACGGACGACCGGCCCGCGCGGATCAGCGCGGCCGTGCTGCGCTGCCACGAGGAGAAGCACATGCCGGGCGCGCTGATCGCGAGCCTGTCGATCCCTTGGGGCTCGACGAAGGGCGATGAGGACCTCGGCGGCTATCACCTCGTGTGGCCGCGCGACCTCGTCGAGGCGGCCGGCGGCTTACTAGCGATCGGCGAGCGCGACAGCGCGCTGCGCGTGCTCGACTACCTGCAATCGGTGCAAGAGGCGGACGGCTCGTGGGCGCAGAACATGTGGGTGGACGGCGAGCCGTATTGGCACGGCATCCAGCTCGATGAAACCGCGTTCCCCGTTCTGCTCCTCGATCTGCTGCGCCGCGACAGGCCGTTACCCGATCACCGCGTGCACGGCTTCTGGTCGATGATCAAGCGGGCAGCGAGCTTCATCGTTCGCAACGGTCCCGTCACCGCCCAGGATCGGTGGGAAGAGGACGCCGGCCTCACACCGTTCACGTTGGCCGTGCAGATTGCAGCGCTGCTCGTGACCGCCGAGCTTGCGGAGCGTATCGGCGAGGCAGCGACCGGCCGCTATCTGCGCGAAACCGCCGATGCGTGGAACGACCTGATCGACGACTGTCTCTACGTGCGCGACACGCGTCTCGCGCACAGGACCGGCGTTGACGGCTACTACGTGCGCATCGCGCCGCCCGAGACGGCCGATGCGGCATCGCCCGCACAGGGCTTCGTGCCGATCAAGAACCGCCCCGCCGTCGACACGAACATGCCCGCTGTCGAGATCGTGAGTCCCGATGCGCTCGCGCTCGTTCGTTTCGGGCTGCGCGCCCCCGACGATCCACGCATCGTGAACACGGTGCGCGTGCTCGACGCGCTGCTCAAGTTCGAGACGGGTCATGGTCCCGTCTGGCGACGCTACAACGACGACGGCTACGGCGAGCACGACGACGGCAGCGCGTTCGACGGCACGGGTGTCGGCCGACCGTGGCCGCTTCTGACCGGCGAGCGCGCGCACTACGAGCTCGCGGCCGGGCGGCCCGACGAGGCGCGGCGGCTGCTCGCGACGCTCGAGGCGTGCGCGAGCGACGGCGGAATGCTGCCCGAGCAGATCTGGGACGGCCCCGATCTACCCGAGCGCGAGCTCTTCACGGGACGGCCGTCCGGCTCCGCCATGCCGCTCGTCTGGGCCCATGCGGAGCACCTGAAGCTGCGCCGGTCGCTGCGCGACGGCAAGGTCTACGACCTGCCGCCGCAGACGTGGCAGCGTTACGTGCTCGAGCGCACGCGCTCGAGCATCGCGCTCTGGCGGTTCAATCATCGGCTCCGCACGATGGCGCGCGGCGGTGCCCTGCGGATCCAGACGCTCGCGCCGTGCGTCGTGCACTGGAGCGCCGACGGCTGGCGCACGATCGAGGACACGCCATCCGCGGCGAGCGGTCTCGGCGACTACTACACGGACCTACCGACGACGGTGCTCGCGGCGGGCGACGCGGTGCTCTTCACGTTCCGCTGGCCGGAAGTCGATCGCTGGGAGGGCGTTGATTTCCGCGTCGAAGTGACGGCCTGAAGGCCGTCGCGAGCACGCGCCCGAGCTTATCGGCCGCTTACCCAAGCGAGCGCATCGCTCTCCTCGCCGATGGGGTAGCGGCGCGCTTCAGTCACGACGAGGTGGCTCGCGATGCGCGGCAGCGCGGTCAGCAGTGCGTCATTTGTGACTATGACCAACCGTGCGATGCGTTTCCGGTATTTCTCGATGAACCGCAAATGCGCCAGGAATGCCGCCAAGCCATCCCAGCCCGGGAAATGCTCGGCAACGATCATCACGCCGATCGACGCGCCCTCCTGCTCGAGGTAGGGAGCGATCACGGCCGAGGCGCGCTCGAAATCTGCGGCGTCGAGCTCCCCGTGCGGTCGCAAGACGAGCACACCCTGCTCACGCAGGAACTCGAGCGACAGATTTCCGGTCGGTGGAGGCGCTACGATCCACTCGCGAGCTTCGTCGGCGTCCTTGCCGTCGAACACCCGGACCTCGCCGGGCATCGCGAAACCGAACGCTTTGACCAACGTCTTGATCCAATCGGAATCGGTCACCACGGCCACGCGCTCGAATTGCGTAAGGTGCTTCAGGCCAACCTTCGCGTCCTCCCACACCGCTGCGCCCGTGTAGCCTTTGAAGTCTTTGCCCAACACATAGAGCAGCCGGACCTTCTTTGCCCTACTGAAGACTTCCTCGATCACGGGCACGAGCACCGATTGATAGTCTTCGGCCGTGACCTCACCGCTTGCTTTGAATCCCACCACGTTGTTCGGCAGGTCGAGCATGCGTTCAATCATGGCGAATCCATCAGCCTAGGGCGCTTCGCAGCGGAAGCTCTTTGCGTCGTCCGTGCTGCCGCTGCCCGAATACTTCGCCACCTGCGGATACGCGCACAGCGGGCGCGTGCGCTCGGGCGCGCGCGGCGGATTGCTCGCGATGAGCCGCTCCGGCGCTTGACCGGTTTCGACCCAGCTGTCGATCGTGCCCAAGTAATCGACGCTCGACGGTCCGCTGCCGCCGGCGCAGTGGCCCATGCCGGGCACCATGAAGAGCCGCACGTCGTCCTTGGCGCGGCGCGCGCCGACGTTCTTCACCAACGCCTCGTAGAAATTCACGGTCGACTGCGGCGGGAATCAGCCCATCGGCCCAGCCATGCGACAGCAGCAGCTTGTGCTTCGCCCGCGAAGAAATGCTGCAGACCCGTTCGCCGGGACATCGAGCGCATCGTGACCGTAGGCCATCGCGCGGTCCACGTCGTGGTCGTAGTCGAAGCTGCGGAAATCCCACGACGGATCCTTGAACACCGCGCCGCGGAAGAAAGTGGTTGCCACCGGGAACGGCTCGGTGCCGATCGTCAACACCGGCATCTGCGGTTCGCTGCTCACCGACAGGCCCGGGTAGATCTGCTTGCCCGTGCGCGGATTTTTCGGACCCGCGTAGACGGCGCGCACCGCCGCGACTTGGGGTGCGGTGAGGCAATCCGCCGAATCCTCGCCCTTGCATTGCAACACGGCCGGATCGAAATGGCAGGCCGGCGGATTCGTGATGATGCCGTCCTTCACGCCGTCGTTCGCGTCGCACGCCTCGAGCGCCGCTTTGTGCACCACCTGAAACTTGGCGGGCGGGATCTTGCTCGCGTCGTCCTTCATCGTGGCGTTGCCGGTCCACAGCGACATCACCATCAGCGGCACCATCGGGTTCGCCGGCGCCATGGCGGAAATGCCGTCGTAGTCGTCGGGATAGCGGTAAGCCTCCATCAAGCCGATTCGGCCGCCCGTGGAGCAACTCACGTACAGCGAGCGCTGCGGACGGCGGCCGAAGAACGTCTCGACCGTCGCCTTCGCGGCCAAAGTGGTTTCGTGGGCGGCGCGGTAGCCGAAATCCACGAGCTTTTCCGGATGTCCCACCAGGAAGTTGGCGTCCACGGGGCTTCCTTGATGCCCCACGTCGGAGGCCGCGACCGCGTAGCCGCGAGCCAGCGGGCCCAGCATGTCGCCGTACGCGATCGAGCCGGCCCATACCCCGTTCCCGCCGCCGACGAACTTGCCGTTCCAACCCGCCAGCGGCATCCAGACCTCGAAGCGGATGTCCGAATCCGACGTGGGCCGCAGCGTGCCCCCGACGCGGCAAAAGGCCGGCAGCGACGAGAAATCCATCGGCGGGCCGCCGCCCGGGCCGGGCGGCTTGAAACCGCCGGCCGGCACTTCGACGGCCGAGGTGATCGTCGCGTTCTTCAGGTGCAGACCCTCGGCAAGCGCGGAGCAAGAAGAGGTCGCGCTCGCAGAAGACGTTACGGCGCAGGCGGCGCCTGCGATGAAAAACGCCGATACGGCGATACGAGCCATGGTTCCCCCAACATCAGAGTTGTTTCGAGCATCATACGCGCCGAGCCCGGCGTACGAGGAGACGGCTAAGCCGCGTTTCGGGCGTGACCTCACTCACGATCAAGCGCTGAACACTATCGCTTTCGGCCAGCAGCGCTTCAAAGCCCGAGATCACGTCGAACAGCTCTTCGTCGATACTGCTCTGGCGCACCCGATAGAATGCAGCGCAAGGTTTCCAACGACTCGTCGATATTCTTTTCCGCTATCCGCAGTCCCTCAAGCGCTCGGTGTGCCAGCGCACCGACACCGGCTGCGGGGCGTGGCTAGCTTCGACGGGTGACACATCGCCCGCGATCGAGAATGACGGCAGCATGTCGGCAACGCGCTCGTCGCCGCCGAGCATGCTCGGCTGATCACGCACGCGACGGGGGCCCGCCTTCCGGCCGCTTCTTCTACGCGGATCGAGTGATTCGAGACTCGCGCAACGAAACCCGCGACCCGAACGCGCAAGCGCGGCCGATATATGTCCGTGCGTCAGGCCCGCTCTGACGCGAGGTCGCGTGCCGCCTCCCCACCGCCCGCCGACGACCGGCGCGCAGTGTGATAGCGTGGCCGCGGCACACCGACTGAATCGATTCATAGCGAGGAACCGACAAATGGGCCGTTCTCACGCCGTCGTTTGGACGGATCATCAGTCCGCCCAGGTACTGCACTTCGACGCCGAGCACGTCCGAGCGCAAAAGATCCGCAGTCACAACCACTACACCCGGCAACATGCCAGCGGCGTGCGGACCGAGCACGAGTTCTTGGGTGAAGTTTGTGACGCGGTCGACGCGGTTGCCGAGGTGCTGATCACCGGTTCGCACACGGCGATTGCCGACTTTCGCCACTACGCCGACAAGCATCGGCCGCAGACGGCGGCGCGTATCGTTGGCTACGAAGTGGTGGACCACCCGAGCGAGGGCCAGCTCGTCGCGGCGGCTCGCAAGTACTTCCTCCAGCACGACAGGATGGGCACGCCGCCGCCGGCGTGAGCTTCGTCGGCCCGCTCGCGGTCGCTGCCCTGTTTGCTCGCGACGAGACTAGGTCTTTGTTGCCGCGACGCCGACTACGATGAACACCGCGTAGTCTTGCTTGTTGCAGCCCTCGACCGGCGGCATCGGCGCGCCGGGACGTACCGGAAAGGCGGCCATCTGCGCCCTCGCCGGCGAGCACGATCCGGCCCCAGGCGCGGGCGTGTAGAGCGCGGAGCGGCAGCGCAGGTGGGTCACGTCGTAGACCGTTGCGTCGTCGAGCGCCCAACGCTGTGTACCGTCCTTGGCCATGGCATCGACTGTCAGCACGGTGGTGACGGCCCGGCCGCCGGTAACCATGTAACGAGCGGGAGGCAGTGGAAACTCCGGCTTCTCCATGATCAAGCCGTGCTCTTCGAGCCACCAGGCCTTGTCGTCGAACGTCCAACTCGAGGGCGCAACGCCGCCCGACGCCTTCAATTGTCCGTAGTCTCGGAGCGGGACGCCGCGTGGACCGGGGTCCTGACGCCACAGCCCCCACGTTTGCGCGTCGTTCCCGGAGCGGGCATCCGGGCCGCTCAACGCAGCGATGTATTGCGTTGGAACGCGCCTGAAGTCGCGGAAGTCCTCCGTCGCCAACGCGGCACGGGATAGCGCCGCGGTGGCCGCGGCAGCCGTGCTCGAAATTAGAAAAGCTCGGCGAGTGAGCGCGTTATCGGCGATCTCGAGCAGCGTCGGATCGACGCCGGTGTCGAACTTGGATCTAAGAGTCATCGTGCATCCTCCTGGATCTCGCAACGGGACACGCCCATCGTAACGCCGCGCGCCATTCTTGTAACCGCCGGTCGCGTTAGCGGGCGATCTCGCTGCACGAGGCGCCGTAGGCGAAACAGCTGTAGCAGCGGTGGTGACGCAGCATGACGCGCTTCGGCAGGCTCTCGGCCAGCGTGCCGCCGAGGTCGTACGACGGGTCGTCGTCGACGAGCGTGCAAGCATAGACGCGCATGCGGCCTTCCTTCTTGACCGCCATTTTCGAGAAGGCGCACATGAACGCCCGGCGCGTCTCGGCAGACTGGTACGTGGTCATGCAGTGCTCGGTGACGGTCGGCACGTTCGGATGCGCGCCCGGTCGACCGAAGTCGGGAAACCCAACGAGCGTCGTAGTGGCCGGCAGCCCATAGGCTCTGAACAGAGCGGCGAACGCGTCTTTTACCGCCGCAGCGTCCTCCGTCTTCTCGATCTGGCGAGCCACGGACACTTTGAAGCCAAGCGCGTGCAGCGCTTCGAGCGCGCGCCACGACTTCTCGAAGCTGCCGGCGCCTCGGCCCGAGTCATGGCGCTCACGATCCGGGTAGTCGATGCTCACGCGGAACGCGACCGGATGCGGCTGCGTGCGCAGCGCGGCAATCTGGCGCAGGCGCTTCAAGACCGCATCGGTGCCGTTCGTCAGCACCAGACAAGGGCGCAGTCGCGACGCGTACGTCAGGATCTCGACGAACCCCTTGACGATGAACGGCTCGCCGCCGGTGAACGAGAATTGCTCGACGCCGATCGCGACGGCCTCGTCGAGCAGCGGCCTCGCATCGGCGAGCGTGATCCGATCGAGCCGGTCGTCGCCGGGCTTCGATCCCTCGAGGCAAAACGGACAAGCCAGATTGCAGGCGGTGCCCGTGTGGAACCACAGCTCGCGAAGCGCATGCGGCTGTATGTAGCCCGCCGGAGCGGCCACCGTCGCTCGTGGCGTGTCGAGTTTTGCATTCATGGCTCGCCCGTCTCGTCCCGAGCGTAGCAGCCGACGGTAACTCGCGGCCAGCGCCTCCGGCCGTGCACCTAGCATGAAACGAATCGCAAGCCAGCGGTTGTGCAGCGTACGCCGCCACCAACCGTCGCGCTCCCAACGCCGCGTGGCGACGCCGAGTGCCTGCGGCAGCACGATGAACGTTCCACGCGCCCGCAGGCGCCTCACCAGCCGCGCTTCTTCGAAGAGCGGCTGCGGTGCGAACCCGTCGCATTCCAGATAGACATCGCGACGGACGAAAATGCCTTGGTCGCCGTAGACCATGCCACCGCAGCGCAAGCGCGCCGCGATGAGCAATGCGAGCAGCCGCTTGTACCACGTCGCCGGACCCTGGAAGGCGAACCGAAAACAGCCGCTCTCCGCGCCGCTCCGCAGCGCCGCCTCGATCGGTTGCAGCGCATCGGCGGGCGGCGCCGCGTCCGCGTGCAGAAACCAGAGCACGGGCGCGGTCGCGGCCCTCGCGCCCGCGTCGAGTTGAGCGCCGCGGTTCGCCACGGTCTCGAAATACGTGCACCCCTGCTCGCGACAAAGCGCTGCGGCGCGCGCGTCCGCGCACCCGGAAACCACGACGATTGCCTCTGGCTGTTGCCGGCCCAAGAGTCGCAGCAGGCGGTCGAGCTCGGGCTCATCTCCGAGCACGGGGATCACCACGGCGATGCCTACCGCCGCCATTCCGCGACTCGTTCCGCGGCCGCAGGGTCTTCGGCCGCGAGGCGGTGCCGCAACTCGCGCGTCGCGCGCCAAGCGATCAAGGCCGTCAAGCCGACCGTGGCGACGAACCCCGCCACGAGCAGTACGCGCCTCGGCCAAGGTGCGTCGAGGGTGCCGCTCGTGAGCGCCGCAACGGTCTTCGTTAGCGAGCCGATATAAACGTATAGCAACGTCGCTGGCAGCATGCCGAGCCAGCTACCGAGAACGTAATCGCGCAAGCGCACTGCAGTCAGACCAAACAGATAGTTCAGCACGTTGTACGGAAGCAGCGGCGACAAGCGCGCGAGCAGCACGATCGTGAATCCGTCGTATCGAGTCACGGCGGCGAGAGCGCGCAGGCGCGGCGAACCGGCGACGCGCTTCGCGACCCAACTGCGCATGAAGAACCGCCCGAGTAGAAACGCCGCGATCGCGCCGAGCACGCTGCCGACGGAGACGAGCGCCGCGCCGAACGTCACACCGAACACGAATCCGGCGCCGAGCGTCAGAATCGTCCCGGGCACGACGAGCACGGCCGCGACCGTGTAAGCGACGATGAACAGCCCTCCCGCCGCATAGCGGTGACGCTCGGCCCAGTCTGCCCCGTCGACGAGCCATCGACTCAGCGGCACGCCCACGGCCGTCGCGACGATGGCCGCAACCAAGAGCCCGAGCAGCAGTGCCCGCCCTGCCTTCATTTTCCTCTTAGGTCCCATTGTTGCGCGAGCCAGCCAATCAGCGCGCGGCGAGCCGGCCGCGAGTCTCGAGCGAGCAGCGCGCGCAGCGCGAGCAGGTCGTCGAGCGTGTCGACGTCGCGCAACGGTTCGAGCGCGGCGGCGCGTGCACCGACGGCCGCGCAGGTCGACTCGAGCGCAGGGAACAGTCCGCCGGTGCTCCATGGCAGCCGAGAAAGATCAGGCCAGCGGCCGCGCACACCCATCAGCACCACGCCACCGTCGAGGGCAGGTCCGAACACGACGTCGCACCCAGCCAGCGCCGCGGCGGCTCGATCGAGATAGTCGAGGTCGAGCATCGGACAGTCGATGCCAACATACAGCTGCTGCTCGACGCCTCGCTCGACGAGCGCCGCGTTCACGTGATTGATGCGCTCGCCGAGGTTGTCGCCGCGCTGCACGATCAAGAAACAGGCCGACGCCGGTCCGAACGCTGCGAGCTCGGCGGCATCCGCGGCACCGGCGGGCGCAAGACACACCTTCCCCGGCCAGCCCTCAAGATCCTCGCGCGCGCAATCGATGAGGTGTTGCGCGGCTTCCGTGGCGCGTTCGTCGCCGATCTCGGCGGCCAATCTGCGCTTCGAGCTCGCGGCCGACTTCATCATCAGCACGATGCAGCACTCGGCACCTGGGGCTCGCTGTCTCTCCATTGCACGGCCGGGCGACGGCCGTCGGAGTGTCTTAGCAAGATCCAAGTTACGCATGGCATTACGCTGCATCCGCGCGTGCCATTGACCGTAGTGCCGAGCGATAACCGGTGTCAACTCCGTGCGGCGAGCATCTCCACGGCGTGCGCCGCCAGCGGCGAAGGGTGCATCAACTTCTTGGCGTGGCCTTCGACGATCGCCGCACGCATTTCCGGCGTCTCCGTCGACCGTCGCGAAGCACTCGTCGCGCCAGACGTCGAGTTGTCGTTGCAGCGACGACTAGAGAGCCTTGGCGATTTCGCATTCGCGCTTCACGGTCTGTTTGAGCTCGGTCGGTTCAACCGGTTTGACGAGGCGATCGGCGAAACCGCTCTCTCGCGTCCGGCGTAGGATGCTCGCCTGGGTGTACCCGGTCAGCGCAACGACCCTCACGCCTGGGCAAATCCGATCGAGCTCCTCTTTGACACCAAAGCCGTCTTTGCCGGGCAACCCGATGTCCATCAGCACGACATCGGGATCGAAGGACTGTGCCGTTGTAATGCAATCCGCCCCGGAGTAGACGGCGACGGCCTCGTGCCCCCACAACTCGAGCAGCAGCACCGCGCTGTCAGCGGAGTCTCGGTTATCGTCGACCACCAGCACCTTGCAGGGCTCGAAGCTCATTGGTATCTCCCGCGAGCGATGTACGTAGAGTCCGTCCTAGATCAACAGACGACGCCGCGAAATCTATCACGGGTACGGCGTGTTCGGTATCGAGCTCGCCGGCCGAGAGGTCGGTGTTGCCGAAGGCTGGCAGCCTACTTCGAAGACGGTACGACTTCGAAAGGATAGCCCCGCGGAATGTCCGAAAGCAGGCGTTCGAATTCGGCCTTCACCACCGCGTAGCACTCGCACACGGCTAGTTCCAATCCCGGCCTGTCGAGCACGTCGATGCGGCCACGGTTGTAGCGAATGAGCCCGGCGCGCTGCAGACTGCGGGCCGCCACGGTGACGCCTTCGCGGCGCACGCCGAGCATGTTCGCAATCAGCTCCTGCGTCATCGTGAGCGAGGTCGACGACAGGCGGTCCAGGCTCAACAGCAGCCAGCGGCACAATTGCTGCTCGATCGAGTGATGCCGGTTGCACACGGCAGTCTGGGTCATCTGAGTGATCAAAGCTTGCGTGTAGCGCAGCAATAGGCGCAGGACCGGGCCGGCGCGATTGAACTCTTCCTTCAACAACGGCGCTCTAAGACGATATCCGAGCCCCGCGCTCTGGACGACGGCGCGGCTCGGCGTCGTCTCACCGCCCATGAACAACGAGATGCCGAGAATTCCCTCGTTGCCGACTACGGCGATCTCGGCGGATGCACCGTTCTCCAAGACGTAAAGCAACGAGATGATGCAAGTGGTCGGGAAGTACACGTGGTCGAGCCGCCCGCCGGGCTCGTACAGGGCCTCGCCGAGCGCCAAGTCAACGAGCTCCAGGTAGGGGTACAGGCGCCGGAATTCCGCCGGGGGCATGGCGCCGAGAAGGTGGTTCTGCGTTGGAGAATGATCCGCGGACATCCGACACCGGGCGAGCTATGTGCGGAGCAGGCTACCGCATCGCGGGCCGCAATGCCTCCCGCCCCCGCAAAGCCTGCGCCCCGCAATGCCTGCGCCCCGCAGTGCCCGCGCCCCGGCTGCGGCTCCAAGGGACAAGTAGGACTCGCTCAGTGCGCCACCGTACCGACTCGGCGTGGCGATTTTCGATATCTTACTTGCCGGACTTTGTCTCGGGGTCTACAAATGAGCCTTCCAATGACGTCGGGCGACGCGCTTCGCGGCACTCCCGGCGACCCGCCGGGAAACTCGGCGTCGATCGACCCACCCTCGCCGGACACGCGAAAAGACGGACCTGTACACGTCGTGCTCGAAGCCTATCGGCTGGTCTCGATCGAAAAGACGACCGCGCCCACGCGCGGCGTCGGCGAGAATTGGCTCGTATACCGAATCGCTCGAGGCGGGAATATCGTCACCGGTTATCGACGCGGAACTCGCGCGAACGTCACCGTCGACGTCGAGAAAATCGTGGCGGCGCTCAACGAGCGCCTCTTCATCAGGCCGCGACGAGTGAACATCAAGCTCGGCAAGGCGGCCCCGTCTCGACCGCCCGCGCAAGGGCGCGACGACGAGCTCGGATGAGCGGGACCGTCGGCTTCAGGAAGCTCTTCTCCGCGGCCAACGTCGCGACGTGTTACGCCGCGACGCTTGCACTGCTACTTGCCATCGCGCCGGGCCCGGCTGCGCGGGCAGAGACGCCGATTCCCGACCACGCGCACGCGCGTCCGTACGGCAGCGGCTGGACGTGCAATCACGGGTATCGGCAAACGGGCGGCGGATGTGCAGCGGTAATCGTGCCTGCGCACGCGTATCTGACCCCATCCGGCAACGCTTGGGAGTGCAATCGCCTATATCGAAAGTCGGGAGACGGTTGCGTCGCTCTCGTCATCCCCGCAAACGCGTTCGCGGAGGGCACGAGCCCGCGCGGCTGGCGGTGCCAGGAGGCTTATCGCGAAAGCGGCGGCAACTGCATCGCGGTGCGCGTTCCGCCGAACGCGTTCGCGACCGGTTCGCCGGCGGGCTCCGGGTGGAAATGCGAGCGCGGTTTCGGGGAGGTCGCGGGCGCATGTGTCGAAGTGGTCGTGCCAGTGAACGCGGCACTCGATGAGTCCGGCGCCCGCTGGCACTGTTACCGCGGCTTCGCCAAGAGCGGGGAAGAGTGCACGCGTGTCGAGGTCCCGGAGAACGGTTACCTGGATCCAGCCGGCTCCGGCTGGCGCTGCGAGCGGGGCTTCGCAGCCACTAGCAAAGCGTGCGTCGAGCTGAGCACTCCGGCCAATGCCCATGTCGGCGCCTCAGGGAGCAAGTGGGTTTGCGACGAGAGCTACCACGAGAGCAAGGGCGCATGCATCGTAGACGCCGCACGAAGCGCGCGACCATAGTTCCTTTTCGCTCTCTGCTTCAGCCCCCGATCGCGGCGTGCAGTCGCGCGACCTCGCTGATGGCAATGGAATGGGCCACGTGCAACGCCGCGCGCTCCGCCTCCGAGTACGAGTACGCCTGTCCGGAACCTGCAACGCGTGACTCGAGCTTCTGGAGGCACCATGCAGCGGCCTGTCGTGCGGCGTCCTGCAGTGGCTTTGCTTCATCTGGCCTCATCGTCTATCTCCGGTCCGTGTACGCTGGAATGAGCATCTTGTCACACAGCGAGCGCCGCGATGCGTTACGTGCACTCGACGCTCTACGCCTCGGTTGGGAATCGAGGATGATGAAGCTCGTCGCGATCGGTCGATGGAGCCCTTTGCGCGCTCTCTCCGTGTTACCCTCGAACCCATGAACGATACCGAGATCGAGAGAGCCATCAGACGGGCCGGCTACGACATCTGCTGGGAAGCCGCGCCGGACGGTGGCGAGCCTGTCGTCTACGCGCTGCGCGACGGAAGGCGACACACGCGATCGCAGGCCACGCTCCTCGCGCTGGCGGAATACCTCGGCCGCGTCGAGCGCCCGGCCCGCTTCGTCGAGGACAGCGACGCGCTGGACAAGGCCATCGCAGCGCACGCGGAAGAACGCAACCATTTTGTGGTCCGACGTGAGTCGTGCCGAGTCGCCCTCTTCGGATCGCACAAGTACGTACAGCTCGTCAGCGTCGCCGGCGATGCCCCCGCGATGTACGAGCTGCGAACCGACGGGCTTCGACGTACGAGCAGAAGCAATCTCCCGCCGGAAGTCGTCGCCGCCTTCGCCGTGCCGCGCCCTGACGCGCCCAGCCGACGCGTGTCGGCAACGCCGCGTTAAGCGCCCCGCCCTACCCTCGCCGCAATGCACGCGCGCGAAGTGAGTGCGCCATGGCCACGGCGATAGGGGACGCGCGGCCGCGCGCTCGCGCTCACCGCCGCAAGATCTACGTCGGCCTCGCGCTCATGATCGGCGCGATCGTGTTCACGGGCTTCTCGCGCAGCTTCTACGGCACGCTCGTCGCGGGTGCCACGCATCCATGGATCATCCATGTGCATGCCGCTGTGTACGTTGGCTGGGTCGCGCTGTTGATCGCTCAAACCGTGCTCGCGGCGCGCGGCGAGATCGCGACGCACCGGCGCGTCGGCAACTTCGGCATCGCGTACGGCGCCCTCGTGTGGATTCTCGGCTTGATCGTGTCGATCGCGATGCCCGTGATCAACGTGCGCTCGGGCCAGTGGACGATGGAGCGAGCCGAGCAATTCCTCGCGATCCCGCTCGGCGACATGGTGCTCTTCGGCGGGTTCTTCGGCGCCGCCATCGCGTACCGGCGCAAGCCGGAGATCCACAAACGGTTCGTCATCCTCGCAGCCGTCGCCGTGATGTTCGCGGCCATAACCCGTGCGTTCACGAACGTCGGCGTCCTGCTTGGAGATCCCGACGCGCCGTTGGGCGGCGCCCCCGCGCGTTTCTTGCTCTGGTACTCGCCCGTGCTCGTTGCGATGACGCACGACCTCGTGACGAGGCGGCGCATCCACCCGGTCTACTGGATCGGCGTGGTTGCGATGGCCGTCGCGTTCTTGCGGGTGCCTTACTCGCAGACGAACGGCTGGCACCGAATCGCACGCACGATTCTCGCGCCGTTTTTCTGAGGCGACGAATCAGGAGTTCCGCGGTCGGCGATTCTTCTCGCGGCGGCCCGCGGGAGCCTTGCGATGCGAAGGCGCGCCCTTGCGGTGCCTCTCCGGTGCCGGTCGTCGGGGCTCGGCGAGCGGCTGCGACCGCGAAGAAGCCAACGGCGGCTCGTCGCCCGGCGAATCCAGACGAATCGCGAGCCTCTGTCCGCAAACCCACGTTTTCTGCAACTGCTCGAAGGTCTCGTCGGGCATGCCTTCCGGCAATTCCACGGTCGAATGATCGTCGAAGATCTGAATCCGGCCGATGTGCACCGAGTCGATCGCCGCCTCGTTCGCGATCGCGCCCACGATGTTGCCGGGCTGCACGCCGTGATTGTGGCCGACAGCGATCCGGTACCGCACGCTGTCACTCGGCGGTGTCGAGTCGCGATGCCGGCGCGGCGGACCGCTGCGGCCCCCGTCCGCGTAAAGCTCGACGGTGGCGGCATGCTTGCCCGCTCGCGCGGGCCGGTCTGCAGGGTCCCGAGTCTCGCGGATGTTCCCGCGCTCTTCGCGCGGACCGGACGCGCGCTCGACCGGCGGCGGTTGCAGCGGCCGATCCTTCTGGGCTAGATACGCGAGCGCCGCGGCAATCGCGCGCGGCTCCGTGCCGTGCTCTTCTTCGTAGCCCGCGACGAGTCGCTCGAAGAACACGAGGTCCTGCGCGGCAATCACTTCGCTGATGCGCCGCTTGAACTGGGTCGCGCGCTTGTCCGCGACATCCTCGCGAGTCGGTAGCCGCATCGGCGTGATCGGCTGGCGAGTCGCACGCTCGATGGCCGCGAGCAGATGTCGCTCGCGGGGCGTGACGAACAGGATAGCGTGCCCCGCTCGTCCCGCTCGGCCGGTGCGACCGATGCGGTGGATGTAGCCCTCGACGTCGTTCGGAATATCGAAATTGACGACGTGGCTCACGCGCTCGACGTCGAGCCCACGCGCCGCGACATCGGTAGCCACGACGATG
Source organism: uncultured Gammaproteobacteria bacterium (assembly GCA_963699925.1). Lineage (GTDB taxonomy): Bacteria > Pseudomonadota > Gammaproteobacteria > Steroidobacterales > Rariloculaceae > FEN-1219. The sequence continues at coordinate 343,152 of CAVOVT010000007.1, forward strand.
TCGAGCTTGCCGCGCTTGAGCCGCTCGATCGTCCGCTCACGCAGCGCCTGCGTCATCTCGCCGCTCAGCGCTGCGCTCGCGAAGCCGCGCGCTTCGAGCTTCTCGGCGACCTCGGCCGTCGCTGTGCGCGTGCGCACGAACACGAGCATCGCGTCGAACTCTTCGGCCTCGAGGATGCGAGTGAGCGCGTCGAGCTTGTCGAAGTGGCGAATTTCGACAAATCGCTGGTCGACCGACGCGACGGTCGCGGTCTTCGCCTTGATCTTCACCTCGACCGGATCGGACAAATGATGCCGCACGATCTTGCGGATGCGGTCCGGCAGAGTCGCGGAGAAGAGCGCTACCTGCTTGTCCTCCGGCATTTGCTTCAGGATGTCCTCGACGTCCTCGATGAACCCCATACGCAGCATCTCGTCGGCCTCGTCGAGCACGACGGACTTGAGCGCCCCGAGCTTCAGAGTCTTGCGCCGCAGGTGGTCCTGAATCCGGCCCGGGGTGCCGACGACTGCATGCACGCCCCGATGCAGCTGCTTCAGCTGGAAAGCCATGCCTTGCCCGCCGTACACGGGCAGCACGTGGAAGCCCTTGAGGTGTCGAGCGTAGGTTTGCATCGCTTCCGCCACTTGGATCGCGAGCTCCCGGGTCGGCGTGAGCACGAGTAGCTGCGGCTGGGCGAGCTTTAGATCGAGCCGACTGAGCAGCGGCAGCGCAAACGCCGCGGTCTTGCCGGTTCCCGTCTGCGCCTGACCGAGCAGGTCCTTGCCGGCGAGCAGGGGGGGAATCGCCGCGAGCTGGATCGGCGACGGCGACTCGTAGCCGACCTCGCGAACTGCCTCGAGCACGGCGCCGGCAAGTCCGAGGCCGGCGAAACCCGTGCTCTGCGGGGTGGGGTCGGTCATAGGGGGCGCGATGATCGTCGAAGCGAGCTCGGCCTGCAATGGCGAGTCCGAGCAACGCCGCAGCCGAGCGATGTCGATACGCGTGATGGGCCGAGGCGCGTTGACTTCGTTCGAGGCGCCACGCTAGCCTTCTGAAGCGCAGCAGGGCGCACCGACCGCCAAGGACTGAGTCCACCTGCATCTTTCCCTACCCGCAGACGAATCATTGGCACGGCATCGCACGCACGATCCTCGCGCCGTTTGTCTGAGCCCGCACGCGCGGCGGTGCGGTCACCGTCGCGCGAGCGCGATTCCGTCCATGGCACGCATGCTGCATCTCTTCGCGAGGTTGTTTCAGGAGGAACCTAAATGAAGACCAAGCGAAGGGGCCGCGCCGACAAGCTGCTCGGAGTTCGACAGATTCGGCGCGCCGCCGGCATCACAGAGCCCAAGAACGCCATCGCTCTGCTCAAAGCCGACCACCGCGAAGTAGAAGCCCTTTTCAAAGCTTACAAACGGTCCGAGTCGGAGGCTGAGAAGCAGACCTTGACGGAAAAGATTTGCGAAGCTCTGAAGGTCCATACCCGCATTGAGGAAGAGATCTTCTATCCCGCTTTCATCAAGGCGACGGGCGAGGAGTCGATGCACGACGAAGCGCTGGTCGAGCACGACGGCGCGAAGAAACTCATAGCGGAAATCGAGAAGACCGCCCCCGACGATCACATGCTGGACGCGCGGGTGACCGTGCTGTCGGAAATGATCAAACATCACGTCAAGGAAGAAGAAGGGCTGGGCGGCATGTTCGCCAAGGCCCGCAAGGCAAAGATGGACCTCATGGCGCTCGGCGCGCTGCTCGAGGCGCGCAAGCAGGATCTGATGCGCGAGGAACCAACGGGCCACAGCAAGACACCGCGCGGCACACGTGCTTCGTTCATGGGCGCCGCCGCGCTCGCGCGCGCCGAGGGTCCGCGACCTCATGCGAGACGACAACCTTAATGCGGCTCGCAATGCCAGAGCGCATAGTCGCGAAACGCAAAGTTTGAGATCGAATTAAGGATCGCTACGGCTTGCTGACCGCGTCTTCGTGACATGAGAGTCGCGACGTTCAATGTGAATGGCATTAACGCGCGACTCTCGTCGCTCTTGCGGTGGCTGTCGGAAACGCGGCCGAGCATCGCCTGCCTGCAAGAGCTCAAGGCGCCGCAAGAGCGATTCCCGGCGGACGACATCCGGAAGGCGGGCTACGGTGCGATTTGGCATGGCCAGAAAAGCTGGAACGGCGTCGCGATACTCGCGAGAGACTCGGACGTCGTGGAGCGGCGGCGTGCGTTGCCGGGCGATCCCGAGGATTTGCATAGCCGGTACGTCGAGGCCGAGGCGCACGGTCTGATCATCGGCTGCCTTTATCTGCCGAACGGCAACCCCGCGCCTGGCCCCAAGTTCTCATACAAGCTCCGCTGGCTCGCACGGCTTCGCGAGCATGCGACGGCGCTCCTACGCAGCGGAAGACCCGTCGTGCTCGCAGGCGACTTCAACGTTATCCCGAGCGATTTCGATGTCTATGCGCCCGAGCGCTGGCGAGAGGATGCGTTGTTCCGTCCGGAGGTGCGTGATGCTTACCGCTCGCTCGTCGACGACGGCTGGACCGACGCCCTGCGGTTCAGCCACCCCGACGAACGGATCTACACGTTCTGGAAGTACTACCGGAATGCGTTCGCGCGAGACGCGGGCCTGCGCATCGATCATCTATTGCTGACGCCGGATCTAGCGAAACGGCTAAAGGCTTCCGGCGTCGACAGCTATGTTCGCGCGCAAGAGCGAGCGAGCGACCACGCGCCGGTGTGGATCGAGCTCGAGCGATCTCATGATGGATAACTCCGGCGGCACGGAGCTCGCTGAACACGCGCCGGGGCGTCCTAGTTGAGATTGAACTCCATTCGGAACCCGACCACGAACGCATCGCCGCCGAGATTCTGGCCGTCGACCTTCGCGCTCGTCCGTTGCGCCTCGACGAACACGTAGCTGCGCCAGTACGAGCTCTCCGAGGAACCGGTTCGGGGCACGGGTCCCACGGACGCGATCTGGAACCGCACGCCCGCGCGCGCCGACCAGCCAGGATCCGTGCGCCCCTCGATCGTCGGCTGCAGCTCGACGGACTCCTTGTAGCGCATCGCCAGCAGGCCACCGCCCACATAGGGAACGAAGCGCCGTGTCGGCTCGTTCTGAAAGATCCAGTTCGCGAACACGTGGAACGAGTCGAGCCGATACTCGACCGAGCCGCCGAGTGCGCCGGTGTCGCTGAGCACACCGACGCCGCGCTCCTTCATGAGGCCGTATTCGCCGCCGAGCTCGAGCCGGTCGAGGAGCCGATAGGTTCCGGCGAGCCCGAGATAGGTGCTGTGGCTGTCGCCATAGAAGGTCGAGAACTGCGCGAGATCGGGCCGAAAGTAAACGCCGCGCAGCTCGTAGGTCCAGCGCGGGCTGTCGAGCACCCCCTCTTGCGCCGCCACCGGCGCCATGGCGACCAGTCCGACCGCGAGCACGGCGGCGAACCGCGTGAGCGTCAACACGAGAGCGCTCCATTCGTGCCCCGCTCGCCGCGTCTCCGGCGCCGCCGACGCGCGCCGACGAGCGCCGCGACCAGCGCTGCCAGGCCGGCCTTGGCTGGGACGCCGCTGCCGAGCAGGAACAGCGCGAAGACCACGAGCGGCGTCAGAAGCGCGCGCACGATCGGCTTCAGCGCCGCGTGCTCACGGATGTAATCCGCAACCGCGGGCGACAACTCGTAGTAACGCGCAACGAACCAACGGCCCGCCGCGTTCCGCAGCAGATAACGGTCACGGAAGTCGCGCAGCGCCTGCACCTCCGCATACCAGTCGGCGCCGTAGGCCGCGGTCGCGACGAAGCAGCCGCCCTTGTTCGGCAGTACGGGATAGGCCGTCGTGGACTGAGGGTTGCCGGTGAGCACATTCGACAGCGGCGCCTCGGCGGGAGTGCCGGCCTGAATCGAGCTCTCGGCGGAGTAGGCGCTTTCGTGCTTGCTCGGCGTGCTGTCTCGCGCGGTCACGACGACGTAGTACGTGGCCCGCGTCAACGTGCCGACCGAGAACACGTACGCCGCGCCGTTCGTCAGGCCCTGCACGCTGAACGTCGTCACATTGCCGGCGTCCGTCTGATTCTCCGCCGTCGAAGCGAGGCCATAGTGCACTCGATAGCCGCTCGCACCCGGAACCGCGGCCCAGGTCAGAGTCACGGCCTGGTTCGCGCCGGTCGTGCTCAGGAGCTGGGTCGCGGACGCGAGCGGCGGCGACGGTGCGAGGTTGCCGAGCGTGAAGCGGGTGACGAGGCCGGCGTCGACCGGCGAGGGCTGCATGCCGCCGCCCGCATCGGTCCCGGCATACGGCGCGCCCGGCGAGCCCTGCTTGTAGTAGACGTTGTAGCTTCCGGCCAGCACCGAATGGGTAACGAGATAGTCGAGATTCGGCGCCCAGCTCACCGCGATCGCCGACGTCGCGCCGCTCACGTCCGCGAGGGCGACGCCGGTGACGGGCATCGGCGCCGCGTCCGCGTAGGCGCCGCCATACGCGCCGACGTCTGCGACCGTGCCGTCGATCACGTCGGTGCCCTGCCCCGCGTCGATGCACGGCGAGCCCTGCTTCAAGTGATAGTCGCCGCCCATCTCGGCGACGAACAACGGGTCGCCGAGCGTAATCTGCGTCCCATAGCCGCCGTCGACGCCGCCGACGAGCAGATCCGCGTTGTCGGACCAACAATTCGCCACGACGTTCGTGCTCACGTCGAGCAATAGACCGCTGTTCCTGAGCGTCGCCGTGTTGCTGCGAAAAATGTCGTTCGTGACCTCGACCAGGGTCGAGTCGCGCCGAATCGCGATCGCGTTGTCGAAAAACACGTCGTTCTCGATCTGCGCCGACGAATTCGCGCTGTCGACGGCGATGCTCGTCGCCGACTCGAACACGACGTTCGCGATCTGCACGCCGGTGCTGCCGGAGATCGAAACCGCCGTCGTCGCGCCGGTCAACGTGAAGTTGGAGAAGCGCAGGTCGTTCGCGAGCCGGATCAGCACGGTCGGCTGCGTGCTCGTCTGCGGCTGGAGGAACGTGCGCGCCGTTTCCGCGCCGAGCACATCGACGTCGCTGCGCAAGGTCAGATTTTCGGTATACGTGCCGGGCTCGACGACGACTTGATCGAGCGACTGCGCCGCGTCGATCGCGGCTTGGATAGTCGCATATTGCGTTGGCACGACGAGTGTGGCGGCCGAGGCCGGCGGCGGCAGCGACGCCGCGAGCAGAAACAGCGAAAACGAAACTGCGGAAGCCAGCGATCGCCCGCGGCCATCATCGGAAGCGAAAGACAAGCGAACCCAGCCGAGGACGGACATCCGCCTATTCGACCGCCGCGCGGGCCGTTGGTTTGACACGTTCGGTCGGTTCGAAGGCAGCGAACCTTTCGTTACATTCCGAAACAAGAAAGGGCGGGAGCTCGAGGCTCCCGCCCTGCGTCGACCCAATGTTCAGCGGTGGAATCTTCCGACCAGTACTGCCTTACCGAGCACGTGCCCGTCCATCGCGTTCATGACGGCGTTGCGCGTGTCCGACGGCCTGCTGGAACGTGCCAGCAGGAACGTCGAGCTTGATGTCCAGCGCGTACAGCTCGAACGTGTAGTGATGGTACGGTCCTGCGGGAGCGCCCGGGCCCATGTAACCCATCGACCTGAGGCTGACTTGACGCGCGCCACCGGGGCCGTCCCCCGCCGCCACGCCTTCCGGCAAGCCGGTCGCGGTCGCCGGGATGTTCCAGATCAGCCAGTGCGTGATGTCCATCTTCGAGCTCTTGTTGAGCACCGGCTCCGGATCGTGCAGCAGCAGCACGAAGCTTTGAGTGCCCGCCGGCACTTGCGACCACTTGAGCTCCGGCGACGGCGACATCGGACCCGCGGCTTGCGTGTACTTGTCGGGAATGACTCCGCCGTCCTCGAACGCCGTCGTGGTCATCAGCAGCGGCGGCGGCCGAGGTGGGGGCGCACCGCCGCCAGCGGGCGGTTGGCCTAGTGCCGAAAACTCGCCCGACCAAACCGCCAAGAAAAACACGGCGACGAGCGCCGTCGCCGAATGAGCTACATGCTTTTTCATTGTCCTCGGACTCCCCAATTGCAAACCGGTCGAATGATCCAGCGGCACAATCGGCCGCGCAAGGTCGACTATACTCGCGCCCGGTGAATACGCCCCCGCAGAACGAGCGATTGCTGTCACGGCGGCGCGCAATGGCGCTGCTCGGCGCGAGCGCTGTCGTCCCGCTCGCCGCGTGCAAACCCGCGGCGAAGCCCGCCGCGGTCACGGGCAGCGGCGCGAGCGCCGGCGATCTTCACTTCCTGACGCTCGCCGAGGTAGCGCGCAGCATCGCCGCGCGCGAGCTGTCGCCGGAGGACCTCGCTCAGCGGCTGCTGGATCGCATCGCCGCGGTCGATCCCACGCTCTCGAGCTTCGCGACGGTCACTCACGAGCAGGCACTCGCCGACGCGCGCGCCGCGACAGAGGAGATACGGGCCGGCCGTTATCGGGGCCCGCTGCACGGCGTTCCGCTCGCCGTAAAGGATCTCTGCTACACCAAAGGCGTGCGCACCATGGGCGGCTCCGCGGTGCTGAAGAACTTCGTCCCGGACTTCGACGGCACCGTCGTCTCACGTCTGCGCGACGCCGGCGCGGTTCTGCTCGGCAAGCTCAATCTGACCGAGGGCGCGTGCGCGGGGTACAGCCCCGCGATGGACGTCCCGCTCAACCCGTGGAACACCGACTACTGGCCAGGCCTCTCGTCGAGCGGATCGGGTGTCGCGCTGGCGGCCGGCCTTTGCTACGGAGCGATCGGCACGGATACGGGCGGCTCCATTCGCTTTCCCTCGTCGGCCGACGGCGTCGTCGGTCTCAAGCCGACCTACGGCCGCGTGAGCCGATGGGGCGTGCTCGCATTTTCGGAGTCGCTCGATCACGTGGGCCCGATGGCGCGCTCGGTGACCGACGTCGCGATCATGCTCGACGCGATCGCGGGGAAGGACCCGCACGATCCAACATCGCTCGATGCGCCGCCGCCGAACGCAGCGCGCGAGGTGGGACGCGACATTCGTGGCCTACGCATCGGCATCGATCGGCAGTACGCGCTCGAGGGCATCGACAAAGGCGACGCCGCCGCGCTCGAAGAGGCGCTGAAAGTGCTCGCCGGCCTCGGCGCGCAGATCGTCGACGTCCGCATGCCAAGCCTGTCTTCGCTGCTGCCCACGTGGCAGACGATCGCCGCCGCCGAGCTCGCGGAGGCCCACCGCGCCACCTACCCGTCGCGCGCCAGCGAGTACGGCCCGTACATCCGTGAGTTCCTCGAGAACGGCGTACACGTCACTCCCGAGCAACTCGCGCAAGCGCGACAGGCGCGCGTGGCGTTCAACGCGCAATTCGTCGGCGTGCTCGAGTCGGTGGATGCGATGGCGTGCCCCTCGGGCGGCGCGCCGGCGTGGCGCATTACCCACGAGACGCAGGTGGGTCCGCTCGGGGCATTCCATGCCGCGTGGTCCGCGGCGGCGCCGCGCGCGATGGACTTCACGGGGCCGATGGATCTCGCCGGCACGCCAGCCCTCTGTCTCCCGTCGGGCTTCTCGCCGGACGGCTTGCCGTACAGCATCCAATTCGCCGGCCGCGCCTTGAGCGAGGCGCTGCTGTGCCGCATTGCGGCAGCCTACGAGCAAGCCACGGGTTGGCACGAACGTCATCCTCCCGTGGCGTAGCGGCCCCCTCTTTTCACTGGACTCCACTTCAGCAATATCCAATACTTATGATGCTTTCCTCCAGTCAATTCGATTCTAATGGACGGGCCAGATTTCGGCGCTCCAGGGGCTAGCGTCGTCCTCCGACGATCCACGAACCGATTTAGCCCAGCTCGATAACGAGCGAGCTCGAAGTCGCCGACAGCCTCGGCATCAGTGCGCTGTTCGCGACGACCGCGGCACCGCGCCGATGCGGATTCGCGCGGGTGGTATAGGGCATCGCTTCGCCGTTCGCGACGATCGAGGTAACGCCGCAGCCGCTCCCACGAACTCGATAGCGCACTTCGATCGGGCGACCGAGCAACGAGGTCTGCACGCGCAACCCGTCGAGCTCGGGCGGCATGACGGGGTCGAAGCTCACGCCCGCCGCTTCGGTCGAGAGCCCGAGGAAATGCCGCACGATCAGCCCGAGCGCGATGCCGGGGCCGCTCGAGTAGACGCGCCAGCCGCCGTCGAGCGCAATCGTGCCGCGCGCTACGCGCTCGTATTCCGCGCTCGCCTGATACCGGTCTTCGAACGCCGCGTCGGAGCTCGAGTAATAGCAGTTCGCTTGGCGCAACGTCGCGCTCGGCACGATCGAGCGAATGCCGATCGGCACTGCCTGGCACAACGCATGGAAGAAGCGCTGCGCATCGCCCACGTGCGCGAGCGCCTGGGCGTAGCGCAGATGGGCATGCATATACATGAGCCCGATCTCGCGGCCGAAGAACGTGGCGGTCTCGGCGCGTTGGAACAAGCGTTGCCGCCCGCCGTGGTACGGCAGAGGTCGGTCGAACAGGCGCACCCCGTCCGGGCCGCTGAGATGCGAATCGATGAGACGTAGGTGCTCGCCCACCTGTTCGGGCGTGAGCATGTCTTCGAGTATCGCGTGAATCATCGCGAGCGAGCTGTACCGTACGCCCGTCGTGGCGTCGCTCGGATGAAGCAGATGGCGCACGCGACCGCCTTCTTCGAAGAGCGCGTAGCCGGCGAGCACGCCGTCGCGAACGAGCAGCCGCTGAAAGTCCTGCCTCACTTCCTCGGCCCACGCTTCGAGAGGCGCGGCGGCGTCCGCGCGGCCGATGCTGCTCAGCGCCCGCGCCAACGCGGTCAACGTCTGCACGTGCAGCGTCACCGTCCAGGCGCTGCACAGGCGATCGCGAAGCGCAGGGTCCGCAGGCTGGAGCGAGTCGTTCCAATCGCCATGGCCGTAGGCGGCCAACGATGTGCCTGGAATGACGCGCGCTTTATCAGAGCGAGCGCGCGTTCCACGTGCTGCCAGACGGTCGCCGATTCGCCCGCTTCCGGGCCGCGCGCATCGAAGAACGGCACGCGCTCGTCGAGCACGCTGCGGTCGCCCGAAGCGGCGAGATATTGAGCGAGCACCACGAGCGGCCAGAAGACGATGTCGCCGTGCGAATCGCCGGGCCGGATGTCGCGCTCGCGCTCGAAGAACATGAACCACTGCGGCCAGTCGCCGTCCGGATTCTGCTGCCGCATCACGCGCAGCAGCAGGTCGCGTAGCGGTTGCAAGTAGCCCAGCGCGAGCAGCAGCTCGACGGGTCCTTGGCGACGTCGCGCGTGCCCCAGCCGCCGCCGGAGTATTGCTCGAGACCGCGCGGCGACAGGTAATGCACGAGCGCGTCGTGCGCGAACCACGGCACGATGTCCGCGATGCGGGCAACCGGCTTCTCGAGCGCGCCCGCGCCGGGAACGGTCAGCGACAGTCGCGGAACGATGCGTTCGCTCGGCTTGGCGCGAATCGGCGCGGGCACGCTCTCGGTCAATAGGTGGCCCCGGATGCGAACGCCCACGACCCGCCGCGGCGCGGTGACGACACATATATACGGCTGCCCGTGCGAGCGCCCGTCGACGAACAGCAGCTCGTCTCCGCCGACCTGCTCGAACTGCGTTCCCGGCGCGGGAACGATGCTGAAGCTGCCGTTCGGGAATCGCCGTCCGACGTCCGAATCGGCAACGGCCGTGACGACGATGTCCGCTCCGTCCTTTCGCCAGCGCGCGGGGCCTGGCGCGCTGCCGTCGTCGCCGTTCAGCGCCACGTGATGCGAAATCAGGCAGCGCACGGGCGTTCCCGCGCTGAATTCCACCGAGAGCCCGAGCTCCTGCGGCTCGCTCGACGCCTCGGATCGCACGGAGATCTCTCCCGCGGCGTGCCTGTAGATCCAGCGGCACGCGTCCGGCGACATCTCGAACGCCGAGGGCGTATCGAGCAGATGCCACTGCCCGCCGAGCTCGACGAACACGCGTTGCCCATGCGAGCGGAACAGCCCCAAATAGCTGTGCACGGTCGACAGGAATCGGTTGATGCTCACATGGCCTTGGGTGACCATCGAGTGAAACACGCCACCCATCCACGCGGTCGACGTCAACGCTGTTTCGTCGGGCGTGAGGTGGCGCCCCGTGCGCAGTAAATGTCCGTGCGGCCGTTGCACGCGCAGCTCTTTCGCCCGCAGAACGACGTGCCGATCCGCGTCGTGGAAGAACGACAGCAGTGCGCCATGTTCGTCGCGCTCCTCATGCCGCCAAGGCGCCGGGAACGTGGTGCGCAGCGCGTCGTCGGCCAGGTCGCGCGCGTCGATCGACGGCGCGCGCGCGAACAGCGACGCGTCCTGCACGTGCCGCGCGGGCTTGCGTGGAGTGATCGATGACTTCGCTTCCGGCAGATCGAGGATGCGTTCCACTCGATCGAGATCGGCGTCCGACGTCGGCTCGGGATGATCGGGGAGGAATCCACCGAAGAACCCGGCCGACGCGTTTGCGTTCGGCTCGAGGCGGATCGCCGCATCGCGAACCACGACCATCGAGTGCTCGTGCTGCAAACGGCGGTTCGGCAACTCCGCGGCGAGCCGCCTCTCGACCGTTCCGTCGCGATTCGCGAGCCCGTGAAACTGCAGCGCGTCCGTCGCAAACGACGCGCCTTTGCGCAACGAGCCGATGATGGACCACGGATGACGATCGCCCGCCGGTTGATTCTGCCGCGATGCCACCACGACGCCCCGCGTTCGATGTGAAAGCGGCGTGTGATCGATGTATTGGCTCACGTAGAACTCGTTCATCCGTACGGCGCCATACGAAGCGAGCGCGAGGTCCTGCGCGTACGTGATGTCGAGAACTTGCGCATCCGCGCTGCGGTTCACGAGCGCCACGTGCCAGAACCAAGCCGTCGCGGTTTTCGACAGCACGAGCTCGAGCGAGTACTCGACACCGAGCCAAGAGCCCGTGCCGGCGAAGCGTCCGCCGCGGGTCTCGAAGCACGTGGGGCTCCGCGGACCTAGAAGCGGGGTGCAGGCAGCCGCGTCCCCGGCCGCGCGTAGATACAGGTTGGCGGGTCCACCTTCGAGCTCGTTGCCGACGAACAGCAGGAGCGAGATGTCGCCGCAGTCGAAACGCCGCAGCGATCCGTTCGCGTTGATTTCGGCGCTTAAGCCCGCGTGCCCGCTCAGGCGCGCTTCCGTGCGTTCGGCGGATGCATCGACCATCACGAATGTCCTCCTTCCCGGCGCGCCGCGGTATCGAAAGAATGCCTTACGCGTCTGCGATCGTCCGCCACGTCTCCGCGAAGCGCCGCGCGTTCGCGCTCACGAGATCGACGGACGCGCCCGGGCTATACAGCGAAGAGCCGAGCCCGAATCCCGTCGCGCCCGCGCGCACGTACTCGGCCATCGTGTCCGGAGTGATGCCGCCGACGGCGAACAGGCGCGCCGCCTTCGGCAGTACCGCGCGCATCGCCTTCACGATCCGCGGGGAGATGAGCTCGGCCGGAAACAGCTTGAGCGCGTCCGCACCCGCGTCGAGCGCCGCGAACGCCTCGGTCGGGGTCATCGCCCCCGGCACGCAGACGAGCCCCGCCGCCTTGGCGGCCCGGATCACCGCGGTATCCCCGTGCGGCATCACGACCAGCTCACCGCCCGCCGCCCGGACCCGCTCGACATCGTCGGCGCGCAGCACCGTGCCGGCGCCGACCAGCGCCTCGGGAGGCAGCGCCGCCCTCATCCGCGCAATGCTGTCGAACGGGTCGGGCGAGTTCAGCGGGACCTCGACGAATCTGAACCCCGCCGCTTGCAACGCGACGGCGACGGGCGCCGCTTCGACCGGCTTGATCCCGCGCACGATCGCGATCAACGGCAACGCGCGCAGCGCGATCTCGAAGCGGGCTTGAGCGGGCGTTTGTGGCATGAATCGATTTCTCCTCGGCCGCGCGTCGCAACTAAACAAGGAGTCCCGACGCTCGAGCGAATTCCCACAGTCCACGCGGCGCGGTGTCGTCGAGCTGCGCATCGGCGGCGGCGCCGAAAGTCTTCAGCGCATCCGCATAGCGCCGGCAGAGCGCGGCATCGCCGAGCAGGACGAGCGGCGCGCCCGCCCCGCGCGCCGCCCGCGACGCCGCGAGCGCCGAAACGACCTCGTGCCCCACGAGGAGTCCAGACAAGTAGTCGGCGAGCGCGTTCCGAGGCAGGCGACCCGTGAGCCCGAGCGTGCGCACCGCGAAGAGCTGATGAGCGAGGTCGCCCGGGGAGCTTGCGCGGGCGGCCTCGAGACCTCTTTCGAAGCCGGGCGCCGAGGCGCCCGCATCCGCCGACTCGGACATGAGCCGGCCGAGAATCGAATGCTCGCGCAGGACGGCATAGAGCTCGCCCGTCATGTAAGTTGCGAAGCTCACGATGCGCCGCTCCTGCACGAACGCCCACTTCGAATGCGTGCCCGGTAGCACGAAGCATGCACGCTCGCCGAGCGACGGCTCGGCGGCGACGGCCCCGGCGATCTTGATCTCTTCCCCACGCATCACGTCGGGCTCTCGGTCCGGCGGGTCGAAGATCACGCCCGGAGCGACGTGCACGTCCGGCCCGAGACCGCTTGGGATCCGCACGCCGTGCGCGGCGAGCGACCGCACGTCGGCCGGCGCACGCGCGTAAGGCGCTTCGATCCAACCCTGCGCGCTTCCGACCATGCCGCCCGCGACCACCGCAACCGCCGGGTCGCTGCCGACCCAATCGCCGGCGATCTCGGCGAACGCCTGCTCGAATCCTTTCGCCTCGGCCGGTGCCGGCAAGTGCAGGATGCCGCGCGCGGCACGGCGCGTCTCGACCACGGCGCCGTCCGCGCTCATCAGGTACGCGCGCAGATTCGAGGTGCCCCAGTCCAGCGCGACGAGCACTGATGCAGCGCGGCCGGCTAGCGGGGCGGTAGCCCGGGGCCGCCTTCGCCCACGGGCTGGCCGCCGACGCCGAGTCCACCCTGCACCGGCCGCCGCTCGCGGACGATCCCCTTCGCTCGGTCTGCCTCGAGCGCGCGGTCCTCCGCGCGCTCGGCCCCGAGCGACTGAAGCAGCGCGATAGTTGCCTTCGTGGCAGTCGTACGGCAGCAGTCTTCCTCCGTCGAGCGGTGTCAGCGGCAGCGACATCGTGAACGGCCGGACGAAGGTCACCGGATCGTCCACCGTCAGCTGGTACTGCAAGACGTCGTCGGCGACGCGCTTGAAGCGCTCGGTGAGCTTCATCTGCGTGCTGTGGCGATTGCCGTTGCCGTTCAGGCCGATGGCCGTCCGGTCCGTGAGATTCGTGGTTTCGACCACGAGCTCGTCGCCTTCCCAATGCGCGCGCGAGTCGCCCGAGGTATTGGCGGATCGCTTGATTGACGTGCGGGCCGCCCGTCGGTATAGATGATGCGAGTGTCGTGCACCATCTCGTACGAGAGCGCCACCACTCCCGGCGCCTGCACGATGCGCTGGCCGTTGCCGTAGACGACACGCAGCGTCGAGCCCGCGATGCCGCGCGTGATGCAGCGTTCGTAGAGCGAGAAGTCGTTCACGCTGTCGAGCGGCCCGTTGCCGTACGTGCCGCGCGGCATCGGCCGCTTCGTGCCTTCGGGCGTGTACGCCGGCATCCTGCCGTCCGCGGGATCGACGATCAACGACGTCTGCGGAAACGCGCGCCGCGCGAAGTCGGAGCGGAACGAGCTCAGTCGCCGCGTTCTCCGCCTGCTCGACGCCGCGCGCCACCTGCTTCGCGCGCTCCGCGATACTCCTGCTCGGTGAGATACACGCTGATTGCCGTACTTCTCCGGTCGCTGCAGCGGAATACCGGCGGTGTCGTCGCTGGACCAAACGCCCTGCAGGTCCGGCTCGCCCCATGAGAGGCGGTGCGTGCTATAGCGAGGCGCGGCCTTCTCGCCGAACGCGGTGACGACGAGCGGCGGAGCGGCGCCGTGCTCCTGGCCCGCAACCGGATCCGAGAAGAGAACCTGCGCGCCGATCAGCGCTGCCGAGAGCGCCAAGGGAACCGAGCACTCGTATTCGCCATCGCCGGGCTCCTCCTCTTTGGTGTCAGGGAATGGGGACATTCCGCATTTTCGCGAGAAGGCATTTGCGGCGAGACGCCGACGCGAAATGCGGAATGTCCCCATTTCCGATTCTAACGCCGCGTTCAGGGTCCGTAGCCGCGCTGGATCGCTTCCATCACGTTCGCGCCGCCCTTGAACGCGCTGTAGCCGGCGTCGACCGGGAACACTCCGCCCGTCACGCAGCGCGCCTCGTCGGATGCGAGGAACAGCGCGAACGGCGCGATGTCCTCCGGCGTCGGCAGCGGCAGCAGGTGCAGCTGCTCGATCGCACGGCGTGCCTTCTCGTCTTTGAGCCATGCCATCTGGCTTTCGGTTGCGACGAAGCCGGGGCAAAGCGTGTTGACGCGAATGCCGTCGCGCGCGAGGCCCGCCGCCATCGAGCGCGTCATCGCGACCACGCCCCCCTTCGCGGCGGTGTAGGCGTCGAGGTCGGCCTGACCGATCAGCGCGTCGACCGTCGCCGTCAGCACGATCGAGCCGCGCCGGCCGGCGCGCATCGCGATCGCCGCGTACTTTGCGCACAAAAACGCGCCCGTTAGCGCGACGCGTTGCATCGCGTCCCATACCGCCTCGGGCAGGTCGACGATACAGCGGTCTTCGCGGTTCACGAACGCGACGTCGATCGCGTTGTGGTAAAGCACGTCGAGCCTTCCCCAGCGCTCCACGGTCGCGGCCACCATGGCCTGCACGGTGGCCGAGTCGCGCTACGTCGCAGCGCACGAACATCGCGTCGCCGCCGGCGTCACGGATGCCGGCCGCGACCGCCTCGCCGCGCGTGCTGTCGATCTCGGCAACCGCCACGCGCGCGCCCTCGCGGGCGAAGAGTTGCGCGCCCGCGCGGCCGATCCCGGAACCGGCGCCGGTGACGATCGCGACTTGGCCTTCTAGGCGAGCCATTGCTACGCCTCGCTACTTGCCGAGGTCGCTCGGTTGGTAAGGCAGGAATTGGCCATGCGCACGGTAATGCTCGTGAAACTTCCGCACTTTCGCCTCGTCGACGCGGACGCCGAGGCCGTCGCCTGCAGGAACGCCCCAGCTCGGACCTTCGGCGATCGGCAGCGGCTCGGCGAGCACGTCGTCCGCCATCATCGCCGCGGTCTGCTGGTGTCCGTCGACGATGTTCGGCAACGTGAGCAGCACGTGCTGATGGGCCGCAGCCGCGATGCCGAGCTCGCCGTGTGTGTGCTTGCAGACTTTGATGCCCTCGACGTGCGCGGCGTGCGACAGCCGCGCGAAGTGCGCGAGCGAGCCGACCCAAGTCGAGCTGAAGCAGAGCACGTCGGCGGCGCGAGTGCGGATCACTTCCCAGCAATCGCTGACGCGCCCGAGCCCCTCGTTCGAGCACAGCGCCACGGGCGTGCGCGCGCGCAGCTCGGCCATGTTGCGCACCGGCTCCGCTGGCACCGGCTGCTCGGCGAAGTCGAGACGGAAGCGGTCGAGCTCGGCGAGATTGCGCAGCGCCTCGTTCACGGACCAGCGGCCATTGGCGTCGACGCGGATCTTAGCGCTAGGGCCGACCGACTTCCGGATCGTCTCGATCATCTCGAGCTCGGCGCGAAAGTCGATGCCGACCTTCACGTAGAAAACCGTGTAGCCGCGCTCGACGCCGGCGCGGCACTGCGCTGCGACGTCGTCCGGCTCGCCGATCGAGAGATAGCAAAAGTAGTCGACGCTGTCGCGACGCAGGCCGCCGAACAAGTTGTAGAGCGGCTGCTTGCACTCCTGGCCGCAGAGGTCCCAGAGCGCCATGTCGATGCCGGAGAACGCGAAGTTGCCGGTCATCGGACGGTAATCCCAGAGGCCGGTGAGATAGACGTCGTCGGCGATCGCTTCGCGTGCCCACGGATCGCGGCCGATCACCATCGGCGCCATCGCCTTCACCGCCGCTTCGACCGACACGACGTCCGCGCCGCTGCAACTCTCACCCCAGCCTATGAGCCCGGTGTTCGTGCCGATCTTCACGAGCACGTCGGTGACGCCGTCGCGCCGCACGCGCGAGCTCGTCTCGCGGTGGCGGTACGGGACGCTCACGATCGTCGTCTCGAGCGACGTCACTTTCATGCGGACAATCTCGGGTAGCGCAGCGGCAGGCCCTTCTCGCCGACGTCTACGCCCACGACCGTGAATCCGCCGAGGTTCGAGACGTACAGCGTCGTATCACGTCCGAAGCAGCAATTGGTCGGCCGGTTCAGCACGTCTGCGCCCGGATCGTGCGCGAGCACGGAGACGCGCCGTTTCGGATCGACGATCAGGATCGCGTCGGGCACGTAGCAGGCGACGTAGAGATTGCCCGACGCCGAGAACGCGATCCCATCCGGCACCGTGCCGGGCAGCGTGACCCAGGTCTCCGGGTCGCCGAGACGATCGCCCTCGACCGGGAAGCGCACGATCGACGCGGCGGTGCTCATCACGACGTACAGCCAGTGACCCGTCTCGTCGAGCGCGAGGCCGTTCGGGAACTGGAGCTGGCTGCCTGAGGCGAGCTCGGTGCGCCCGTCGGGCCGCACGACCATGAGCCGCCCGTTCGGCTTGTAGTAGCCGCCCGAATCGCTGAACCACAGATTTCCCTGCGCGTCGAAGCAGGGGTAGTTCGGCAGGATCGCGGGCGCATCGGCGGGCCCGCGCGAGCGCACCGAAGCTTTGCCGTCGGCCGAGATGCGGTTCACTTGCGGCTGGCCGTAGTTGCACTCGTACATCGCGCCGCCGGCGTCGACGCAAATGCCGCCGATACCACCCGTAACCGTTCCGGCGACGGCGGCCGCACCGCTCGCGGGATCGATCCGGAACATGCGCCCGTCTTCGCTTCCGGCGTACAGCCGGCCGTCGGGTCCCAAGTTGACGCACTCGGGATGATCGAGGTTCGCGGCCACGACGCGAAAGTCGTGAATCGAGCGTCGTCCCGCGGCGAGGGCCGGGCTCGGTCCCCAGCTCACGTCCGTCGCACCCACGTCGCGAGTCGCCGTTCCATGTCGCTCCCTAAGGGTAGGCGCTGCCGTTCACGCCATGGTAGCCGATCCGAACGCGTCAGCGCGGGCCCAGCTCGATGCTCGCGCTCGCTTCGCCGATCACGATCCGCGTTCCAAACGGCTTCGAGTACTCCGCGAGCCGCTCGAGAATGTAGCGCGCTTGCGCGCCCTCGGCCGGCGACGGCAAGCCGCGTGTCTGCAGGAACTCGTTGCTCGTATATTGGCTGTGCAGGTCGGGCTGGCCGTTGCCGACGTAGTTCAGCGCGATCGGCCGGAGCGCGATCGATCGCAGTGTCTTGCCCTGAAACTCGAGATAGGCGACGACGCTCTCCCAGCTCATCGGCTCCGAGATGTACGTCAGAGCCGGCGGCACGTTGTAGATGAAATTCCCGAGGCAGAAGAAGATCGGCTTGCCGCGAAAGACCTCGACGCCGTGCAGCAGCGGCGCGCCGTGCATGACGATGACGTCGGCGCCGGCCTCCACCTCCGCGTGCGTCCAATCTCTGAGCCACTTGTTCGGCGCGAGCCGCTCGGCCATGCCCTCGGAAAAGATCGTGTTGAACGACTTGTTCCCGAACACGTGGTTGTGCTGATAGACGACGACGAGGTCGGCGCGCGACTTCGCCTCGCGGATGGCTCTTAAGATGCGTGCGGCATCCTCGCGATTGGGAACGTTGGCCGGCGCACCGGGCAAGTCCGCGTTCGCTTCGTTGACGACGTCGCCGGCCATCACCCGCAGCTCGTTCACCCCGCGGCCGTCCGCGCGCGCGCCGCCGCCCGCGGCGATGAGCCCGGAGGCGCTCGCGACGAGCGCGACGGTCATGTTGCCGACATGCAAATACGCGGGCGCCGCCGCTTCGGTCGACGTCGCGCCTGCGCCGGCGTGCGCGATGCCACGACGCTCGACCTCGCGCAGCGTGTTGTCGATGCCGGCCTCCTTCAAATCGAAGGCATGGTTGTTCGACAACGACAGCAGGTTGAACCCGAACGCCTGCAGCGCATCGAGCGCTTCTGCCGGCGCGAGGAATCCGCGCCCGCCGCCGGAGACCGACTGTCCGGGCTCGGCGACCGTTCCCTCGAAGTTGGTGAAGACGACGTCGCCGCGCAGCAGCGACCGGATTCCCGGCACCGCGTCGGGCGCCGTCGCGCGCAGGTCCGACCGAATCATCGATTGGCCCGTCAGCGTGATCGTCAGGTCGGACTGCGCGCACGCGGGTCCGCACGCGAGCAGCACGAAAGCGATCCACACTCGAGGCGACACACTCATCGGACGCTTCCCCTTTCGATCCCGCCGATCGGGCTACGATTCTAGCCGGGCTGACTGGCTCTCTCGCCCGGCGGCCGCACGAGCGGCCTCGTGCTCTGCGCGCGCAGCGTCCACGCGAGCAGCAGCACGCAGGCCGCGCACGCGAGCATCGGCACCATCAGCGCGCCGAGCACTTGGGTCGGCGGCAGCTTCTGGCTCATGAGCCATGCGAGCCCGAGCGGGCCGAACAGCGAGCCCGCCCGGCCGAATCCGTTCGCCCAGCCCACGCCCGTGGAGCGCGCCTCGTCGTCATAGAGAACCGTCGCGAGCGGCCCATGCGTGAGCGCCGTGCCGATCGCGCCGAAGCCGTACATCACGAGCAAGCCCGCCCACGTCCAGAACCCGCTCGGGTTCGCCGCGCAGAGCGCGAGCGACAACGTCGCCATGAGATAGGCTCCGACGAAGCCGAGCACGAGGCGGCCGCGATCCACGCAGCGCGACACGAAGATGCAGCCGGGGATCGCGCCGACCGCGAGCACGGCCATCACGCGCGACGCGTCCGGCAGGGACCATCCGTTTTGCACGAGCAGCGTCGGCAGCCAGCTCGCGACACCGTAATTCGCGAACAGGTTGAGCGCGTTCAGCAGCCACAGCAGCACGGTGCGGCGCCGCGTGCCGGCCGCGAATATCAGTCCGATTCGCGGCGCACCGACGGGCGCCTGCACGCGTGGCGTCGCCGCCTGCCCGACACACCGGCGCGCGCGGGCCGCGAATCCGGGACGCCGCGGACCACGAGCGCGGCAATCACGAGCGGCAGGATGCCGCCGTACGCGAACATGCCGCGCCAGCCCCAGTGCGCCGCGAGCAGCGGCGTGATCAAGCCCGCCGACGATGCGCCGATCGCAAACCCGCTCGCCGCGAGCGTCGCGATCGACACGCGCCGGCCCGCGGGCGCGAGCTCCGCGCAGATGCCGATCGTGACGGGGACGGTCGCTCCGAAACCGCAGCCCGCGAGCAGGCGCCACAACGCCATCTCGAGCGGCCCGCTCGACGACATCGCGAGCAGCGTGGTCGCGCCGAACAGCACGAGGCTCACGATCAGCAGCGGACGGCGGCCGAAGCGGTCCGCGAGCGGGCTCAAGAACAGCGCCCCGATCGCCATGCCGGCGAGCGACGCGGACGCAGCCGGCGCGAAGGCCGTCGGCGCCACGCCGAACTCTTTCGCCATCAGCGGGATCGCCATCGCGAGCATCTGCGCGTCGTAACCGTCCAGCAGCACGGACAGCGCGCACAGCACGATCGGCCACCACCGTATTGCGGTGTTCCCCTGCACGATTATCCCCTTTCCGCCTATTTCTTCCGCGCCCGGTTGCTGCGCGAGCCGGCAGCCCTTTTCGTCGCGCACGATCCACCCGCCGGTCGGATCGCTGAAGTGCGAGCCGATCACGAACACGTCGGAGTTCGCGAGCTCGTCGATGAACTCGAGACGCGTACGCCGCGCCATCGCCTGATCCATGTCGAAGCGCGCGGTGTCGTCCGGCCGCTCGAGCTGGATCGGGTTGTGCATCATGTCGCCCGTGACGATCGCGCGCTTGCCGCGCGACTCGATCCCGATGCTCACGTGGCCCGGCGTGTGGCCCGGCGTCGGCCGCAGCTTGATCTCGGGGCAGATCGAGTGGCTCGGCTCGATCAGGTCGACGAGCCCCGCGTCGACGACCGGCTGCACCGCGTCGTGCATGTGGTTGAGATCGTGGTAGCCGCGCGTGTCCTTGAGCATTTTCCAGTGCTCGTACTCGCGGCGCCCGAAGAGGTAGCGCGCGTTCGGGAACGTCGGCACCCACTTGCCCGTCGACGAGCCTCGTGTTCCAACCGACGTGATCGAAGTGCAGGTGCGTGCAGAGCACGAAGTCGATCGCCTCCGGCTCGAAGCCCGCCGACGCGAGGTCGCTCAGGAAGTCGCTGCGCATGTTCGTGAAGATGTCGAACTCGCGCTTGCGATCGGAGCCGATGCAGGTGTCGAGCATGATCCGATGCTCGCGCGTGCGCATCACGAAGCACTGGAACGAGATGATCATCTTGCCTTGCGGCGTCGCGTAATGCGGCTGCAGCCATGGATACGCGAGCACGGTCTGCGGCGTCGCGTCCGGCAGAAGCATCGTGATGTCGTCTTCCCAGTTGTCGACCTCGACGATGCGCGTGATCTCGACGTCGCCGATCTTCCAGGTGCGCATGGTTTCGATGGACATCGCTTCTCCCGTTCGCGTTGCGTGGTCGCCGATCAGGCCGCGCGACCGATCGGCGCCGGCGGCGGCTTCCCCAAGATCATGTCCGACGCCTTCTCCGCGATCGCGACCACGCTCGCGTTCGTGTTCGCGCCGACGAGGCGCGGATAGATCGACGCGTCGGCGACGCGGAGCTGCTCGAGCCCGTGCACCTTGAGCTCGTGGTCGACGACGTTGTCGCCGGCAGGGCCCATGCGGCACGTCGAGCCCGGATGGTGCACGGTCGTGAGCGTGCGGCGGATGTGCTCGAGCCACTGCTCGTCGGACGCGACCTCGGGCCCCGGGAACACTTCGTGCGCGCGATACTTCGCGAACGCCTCGTGCGCGAAGATCGTTCGCGCCATCTTCAAGCCGCGCAGTATGCGTCCGCAAATCGGTCTCGTCGCTGCCGAGCGCGGGGTCGATGAGCGGCTCGGCGAGCGGGTCCGGGCCCGACAGGCGTCACGCGCCCCGTGCTGCGCGGATAGATGCACACGCTCACGATCGCGTAGCCGTGGCCGAGCGGAATCGGAAACGGCTTCGGATTGCGCCGCGCGGGCTGAAACACGATCTGCAGGTCCGGCCGATCGGACTCCGGCAGCGTCCGGATGTACGCGTTGGTCTCGAACAGATTGCTCGCGTATTGACCTCGCCGCGTCGCGAGGTAGCGAACGCCTTGCGCGACGTTGCGCGGCAGCGCCTTCCACGAGTGGCCGTACGAGGTGGAATCGTCCGTCTCCATCGCGATCGGCGCGGCGGGATGATCCCTCAGATGCCGCCCGACGGCCGGCAGATGATGCAGCGGCGTGATGCCCCAGGATTTGAGATCACGCTCGTCGCCGATCCCGGAATGTAGCAGCAGGTGCGGCGAATGGAACGTGCCGCCGCAGACGATGACTTCCTTGCGCGCGCGCGAGCCGCTTGATCCCGTCCTGCGCTTGCGTCTCGACGCCGATCGCGCGCTTGCCGTCGAGCAGCACGCGCCGCACGCGCGTGAGCGATAGCACTTCGAGATGGGCCGCGTCGGAGCGCGGGCTCGAGATACGCGCTCGCGGTCGAGACGCGCCAGTCCTTTCCAGATCGTGCCCTGTCGATAGCCGTAGCCGTTCGGATCGGGCACGTTGAAATCGCGCGAGCTCCTTGAACCCGAGCGACGCCATGCTCGCGTTGAACGCATCGCAGAGCGGGTTGCGGCTCGTCGGGAAGCTCACGCCCATCGGGCCGCCGGTCGCGTGGTACGGCGAAGCTTGCGTACTCGGGGTTGTTCTCCGAGCGCAGGAAGTACGGCAAGAGATCCGCGTACGACCAGCCGGGGTTGCCCATCGCGGCCCAGTCGTCGAAGTCCTTGGCCGGCCCGCGGAAGTAGGCCATGCCGTTGATCGAGCCGGTGCCGCCGATCACGCGGCCGCGCGGCAGCGGCACGCGCCGGCCGTTCAAGCTCGGCTGCGGCACGGTCGAGAGGCCCCAGCCGAACTTCGGGCTCATGATCGCCGCCCCGACGGCGGCCGGGATCCGAATGAACGGATGATGTTGCTGGGCGGCGCCGGCTTCGATGAGACAAACGCGATTCGCGGCGTCCTCCGACAAGCGGCTTGCGATCAGGCAGCCCGCGGTGCCCGCGCCGACGACGATGTAGTCGAACTCGCGATCGAACTCGGGAGTGGTGCTGCTCAAACGGGCCGGCCCAAAGTCGTGTCGCCCACAGTCATGTTTTTGTTGTCCGGAGCGGCGCTGTCGCGCCAGGCTCTTAGCTGTTATGTTCGCAGCCGTCTCGGCGATCAGTATAGCGAGGAAGCTCGGTGGATCTCAGCACGCAGATCGACGCGCGCGGCGGCACGTATCGTTTCGCCGGCACGCTACGCGCCCGAGTACCGAGCCGTCGTCGACGCGTTCATCGAGAACTTCAGAGTCGAGGACGAGGTCGGCGCGGCCTGCTCTATCGTGCTCGACGGACGCACGGTCGTCGACATCTGGGGCGGCTGGCGCGATCGCGCCGAGCGCGAGCCGTGGGATGCGCCGACGACCGTCTGCATGATGTCGGTCGCGAAAGGGATCACGGCCATCTGCTTCAACATGCTGATCGATCGCGGGCTCGTCGATCCGAACGCGCGCGTGATCGAGTACTGGCCGGAGTACGGCCGCAACGGCAAGGAAAAGACGCTCGTGCGGCATTTCCTCGACCACACGGCGGCCGTGCCCGTGCTCACGACGAATCCGCTCTGGCCCGGCGCGATGCTCGATCGCGAAGCGATCGTGAAAGCGCTCGAGGAGCAGGAGCCGCTCTGGGAGATCGGCACGAAGGCGGCGTATCACGTGCACCATCAGGGCTTCCTGCTCGGCGAGATCATGCGCCGCGTGACCGGCAAGACCGTCGGGCCGTTCCTGCGCAAGGAAGTGAGCGACGCCGCTGCACGCCGAGTACTACATCGGCGGGATGACGCGAGGCGGAGCAGGCGCACGTCGCCGAGGTGATGCCGAACATGGACGCGCGGCTCTTCGCCGCGAAGGACGGCCGCCGACCAGACGTCGCTTCGAGCGCTCGCGTTCAAGCAGAACCCGGCCGAGCCTTGGGCCGTGACGCTCAACAAGCCCGAGTGGCGCACGGTCGAGGTCGCGAGCGGCAGCGGCCACGGCAACGCGCGCGGCGTCGCGCGCATCTACGGAGCGCTTGGATCGTGCGGCGGTCTCGACGGCGTCACGATCATGAGCCAGCGTCAGATCGAGGCGATGACCACCGAGCAGCACCACCAGACCGAGGCGCTGCAGGACCGGCCGTACCACCAGGCGCTCGGCGTGCTGCTGAATACGCCCGAGGCCGTCTACATGGGACCGAACATGCGGAGCTTCGGCCATCACGGCATCGGCGGCTCGCTCGGCTTCTGCGATCCCGACGCGCACGTCGGCTTTTCGTACGCGTGCAACAAGATGCACGCCGTCGGCACGAACGGGCCGCGCGCGGCGCGGCTGATCGACGCGCTCTATCTCCGCGAGCTCTGACCCGTTAATGGGGACCGGTTAATGGGGACATTCCGGATTTCCAGCCGGAGCTCGTCGATCAGCTGTGCGGAGAGAGTGGTCGAGGCGCGCTCGAAATCCAGAATGTCCCCATTACCTCACATTACCTCAGGAGGCGGCGATGCTCGGGGCGGCGACGCGGTCTCTCGCTCTGGCCGGCGCGGTCTCGCGCAGGAACAGGCTCAGGAGACCGCCGCATAGCGCACACACGATCATGACCACCATGTGCGCGACGAGCGACGTCTGATCGGCGATCCAGCCCGAGATGGTCGGCGACAGAACGCCGCCGACGATCTCGCCCGCCCCGACGACGAGCCCCATCGACGACGCGGCGAGCGCCTTCGGCACGGTTTCCGAAGGAATGACGCCCATGAACACCGCGAAGGAGCCCGACGCGGTCCAGCCGATCAGCAGCAACAGGCTCAGCACCCATTGCGGACCGGAGAAGTAGCAGCGCCGCGAGCGGCGTCACGATGCCGATGAACGTGAAGATGATCATCGCGGGCTTGCGGCCGATGCGATCGGAGATGGCCGGCACGATGAATCCGCAGATCATCGTCGCGATGCCCATCGGCGCGACGACCTGGCCCGCGACGTCGGGCGGCATGCCCTTGATCACGGTGAAGAACACGGGCAAGAAAATGATGCCGACGAGATACCACGAGATCATGAACACCGAGATTCCGGAGCAGACCAGGATGTTGCGCTGCTTCAGCATGTCGAACAGGCCCGGCTTGGGCGCTGCGACCGCCGCGGTCACTTCCGCGACGGGCTTCGGCTCCCGGACGAATTGCCAGATGAAAAACGCGCAGAGCAACCCCGGGATCGCGCTCAAGTAGAACGCCGTGCGCCAGCCGTACTGATCGGCGAGCCACGGCAACACGAGCGGCGCGACGGTCGTACCGAGCAGCGACGCGAAGAAGTTCTGCATCAAGCCCGCGTTGACGCCGCGCCGCTTCGGCGACGACTCGACGTTCATGATCGAGAAGCAGATCGGCAGGAACGGACCCTCGGCGAAGCCCATGACGACTCGCGCGAGCAACAGCAGCATGAAGGTGCCCGCGATACCCGAGAGCGCCGAGCACAGCGAGAACACGACGACCGACACGAGCAGGAACGGCTTGCGCACGCCGCTGCGATCGGACCACGCTCCGATCACGTACGCGGAGACCGCCCACGCGAGCGATAGCCCCGATCCGAGCATCCCGACCTCGGCCTGGTTGAGCGACAGATCCTTGATGATGTACGCGGCGAGCGGGCCGATCGCGTTGCGCTCGAAGAACACGATGCCGAAGGTGAACCCCAACAGCACCAGCAGACCGTTCTCGTAGGTGAGTGCCTTGCTCTTGCCGGTTGCCATCGCCCCTCCCCGATCGGAATTGTCAGTTGTTCTTGTGAGTTGCCGCCGGCCGGCGCGCGACGACCGCCATTGTACGGCGCGCGCGCGTGAAGACCGGTTCCTCAGATCGCCGCGGAGCTCACGATGTCGCAGATGCGCTGGAAGCGCTCGATGTTCGGCGCTTGGCCCATCACGCCGGCGCTCAAAAAAGCGAACGTGATCTCGCGGACCGGATCCACCCAGAACAGCACGCTGCCCGCGCCGTAGTTGCCGAAGGTCTCCGGCGAGCACAACGTGCCGTAGATCGCGTGGTGCATGCCCTGGCCGCGAATCGCGAAGCCGAGCCCCATGTAGGCCGGATACGGACGCCAGCCCGCGCGATTGGCCACGGCCTTGTACAGCTCGTTCGGCTTCTCGCCCGTCCAGTTGCGAGTCGCGACCTGCAAGATCGCGGGCGACAGGATCCGAGCGCCATCGAGCTCGCCGCCGCGGCGCAGCATCTCGGCGAAGCGAAAGAGATCGGGCACACTCGCGATGGCCCCGACCCACGGCATTTCCGCGTCGGGATCCTCGAACGCGCCGTTGACGCCCGGCACGCGCGAGCTCGGATGCTGCGTCGGCGCGTTGGCCCCGAAGACCGGCACGACGTGACGCGACTTCAGGCGCTCGGGCCGGCCGATCGCCGAGGACGTCATCTGCAACGGGTCGAACAAGTCTTGCTGAGCGATGTCGCGATAGCGGCGACGCTTCGCGTCGGTGCGTCGGATCATCTCGCCGAGCAGCGCGTGGTTGGCGAGTGGGGAGTAGTCCACGCGCTCCTGCGGCTCGGCGGTCGCATGCACGTTCTCGCAAATCGCCTCGATGACGAGATGCAGCTGATCGATGTTCATGCCCGCCTTTGGCGTGAACACGGAAGGCAGCCCCGACGCGTGCGTGAGCAGATCGAACACCGTGATGCGCTCGCGAATACCGCCCGAGAATTCCTCGATCACGTCCGAGACTCTCGTCGTGAGCATGAGCTCGCCGCGCTCGATGGCGCGAAACGCGAGAACGTTCGTGATCGCCTTCGTCGCCGAGAAGATGCTGAACACCGAATCCATGCCGAGCGGCTTCGTTCCGTGCCCGCCCTCGTCGCCGATCGCGGCCTCGATCCCGACCTCGCCTCCGCGCGCGACCTTGAGCACCGCGCCGAAATACCGTCCGCGCGCGATGTCTTCGCGAATGACCGCCTGCACGTGCTCCGAAAGATCCCGCCGCCACTTTCCCGTTAGTTGCGTCATGTCTCGCCCTTCCACGCTCAAGCCGACGCGGCGATGCCGCCGTCGACCTGCAGAACCGCGCCGTTGATGAACTCGGCGTCGCGGCTCAACAGGAACGCCACGGCCTTGTCGTTGTCGCTCTCGCGCCCGAGCCGCCGCAGCGGAATCGTTTTCGCGCGGCGCTCGTACTCCTCTTTCGAATTCAGACCCATCGCGCCCGGCGTCGGCACGGAGCCCGGCGCGACGGCGTTGACGCGAATCTTGCGCGGGCCGAGCTCGGCGGCCAACGTTCGCGTGAGCGAAGTGACCGCGCTCTTGATGGCGCTATACACGAGCGTGGTCGGGTAGCCGCGCACGATCACGGGCGAGGACAGATTGACGATCGCGCCGCCGACATTGGGTCGCATGTGTCGGACGAGCGCCTGCGAGCCCCAGATCGCCGACTTGAAGCCCGCGCCGAGCATCCGATCGACGGTCTCCTCGCTGATCGATTCGAGCGGCTCGTACTTCAAGAGCGCGGCGTTGTTGATCACGGCGTCGATGCGTCCGCAGCGCCGCGCGAGCTCGGCGGCCATCGCCGCGAACGCCTCTTGCCGCGCAACGTCGCAAGTGAACGCGTGCGCTCGCCCGCCGGCGGCCGTAATCTTTGCAGTCGTGTCCTCAGCCGAGGCACCGTCGATGTCGGCAACGCCGACGACCGCGCCGCAGCGCGCGAGATGCAGCGCAGCCGATCTGCCGAGGCCTCGCCCTGCCCCGGTTATCAGCACGACCTGCTCGGATAGATCGGGCAACACCTCGCGCACCATCGCCGTCCCCCTAGCTTCGCGATCGGTCGCGAAGGATTGGGACGCGAACATATCATGCGACGCATCTACGCGAACGCCGGTGTGCTCGGACGCCGGGGCCCTGCCGTATACTGGCCGCGCGGGCCGGGGGCGACGCGCGCGCGAGAAGGTCTCATCGCGCGCCCGATTGCCGCTCTCGCCGCGGACCTTGGGGGGGCCGGATGCAGCGTCGCTGGTTGCTCGTCGCGACAGCGGTCGTCGCGGTCGCGATCGTCGGCGGCGTAGCGCTCCACGATCGCGGCCGGAACGACGCGGCCGCCGCGCCGTGGCCCGTGCTCGACCAGTACTGCACGGGTTGCCACAACGACGACGACCTCGCCGGCGGCGTGTCGTTCAAGAAGATCCGCGGCGCCGACGTCGGCAAGAACGCCAAGGTTTGGGAAGCCGCCGTGCGCAAGCTGCGCGCGGGCCTGATGCCCCCGAAGGACGAGCCCCGCCCCGACCGCGCCGTGCTCGACTCGACCGCGAGCTGGCTCGAGCACGAGCTCGACACCGCGTGGACGCGCAATCCGAACCCGGGCAATAGGCCTCTCGCTCGCCTGAACCGAGCCGAGTACGCGAACGCGGTCCGCGATCTGCTCGACTACGACGCCGACGCGCTCGCGGCAACGCTCCCGGCCGACGTCTCGGTCGGTGGATTCGACAACATCGCGGCGGCGCTCAGCGTGTCGCCTGCGCTGCTCGAAGGCTATGCGCTCGCGGCGATGCAGATCAGCCGGCGCGCAGTCGGCGATCTTGCGATGGGTCACAGCGAGACGCGCTACGCGGCCGCCGCGGGCAGCGCTCAGCAACGGCACGTCGAAGGCCTGCCGCTCGGCACCCGCGGCGGGCTGGCCGTCGAGCACAACTTTCCGCTCGATGCCGACTACGAGATCTCGGTGCAGGCGTTTCTGCAAACCGCCGGCTGGGACAATCCGACCGGCGCGCTCGTCTGGTGCGACGGGCCGCGCGTCGAGCTTGCGTTCAACGGCGTGCCGCTCGCGCTCGACGAGCGTCGCCGTATTCGGCTCCGAGTGCCGGCGGGCACGCAGCGGATCACGGCCGCACTCGTCGACGTGCAACGCTGCGCGGGCGTGAACGAGCTCTACCTCGGCGAGGTCGCGCTCGGCGGCGCGATCGCGGGGCTCGTGATCGACGGGCCCTACAACGCGACGGGCGCCGGGGACACGCCGAGCCGCCGCGCGATCTTCGTCTGCCGGCCGAGCTCGGACGCGGACGATGCGCCGTGCGCCGCGCGCATTCTCGCCCGTCTCGCGACGCGCGCCTTCCGGCACCCGGTTGCAGCGGGCAGTCCCGAGCTCGATCGCCTGCTCGAGTTCTACCGAAGCGGGCGCGGCGGGAGCGGCAGTTTCGAAGCCGGCATTCAATACGCGCTGTCGCGCCTGCTCGTCGACCCGAGATTTCTGTATCGATTCGAGCGCGAGCCGGCCGACGTCGCAACCGGCGCCGTCTATCGGATCTCCGACGTCGAGCTCGCGTCGCGCCTCTCCTTCTTTCTCTGGAGCAGCATTCCGGACGACGAGCTGCTCGAGACGGCCGCGGCCGATCGGCTGCACGATCCGAGCGTGCTCGCACAACAAGTCGAGCGGATGCTCGCCGCGCCGGAAGCGCAGCGCTTCGTCGTGAACTTCGTCGGCCAGTGGCTGCGACTCCGAGAGCTCGACGACTTTCCATCGCAAGACCCCGAGTGGGACGGGGATCTGCGCGCCGCGTTTCGGCGCGAGACCGAATTGTTGTTCGCGGATGCGCTCCGCCAGAGGCGCGACGTCGTGTCGTCGTTGCTCGACGCCGACTATACGTACGTGAACGAGCGCCTAGCGGGACATTACGGGATCTCCGGCGTGCACGACAGCTACATGCGCCGCGTCGCGCTGCCGCCGGACAGCCCGCGGCGCGGGCTGCTCGGGCAAGGCAGCCTGCTCACGATCACGTCGGCGCCGAACCGCACGTCGCCCGTCGCGCGCGGCGCGTGGATCGTGCAGAACCTGCTCGGCGCAGCGGTGCCGAGCCCACCGCCCGGCGCCGCGGCCGATTTGGCCAGGGAAGCCGTCGCGAAGACGAAGCTCGTCGGCGACACGGTGCGCGAGCGTCTCGAGATGCACCGCGCGAATCCCACGTGCGCGGTGTGTCACGCCATCATGGATCCGGTCGGGCTCGCGCTCGAGAACTTCGATCTCGTCGGCCGCTGGCGCGAGCAGGAGGACGGCCACGCGGTGAATGCTGCGACGCAGCTGACCGACGGCACGCGAATCGCAGGCGCGACCGATTTGCGGCGCGCGCTGCTGTCGCGCTCCGATGCGTTCGTCGCGGCGCTGACCGAGCGGCTCATGACCTATGCGCTCGGCCGCGAGCTCGAGTACTACGATCGCCCCGTCGCGCGCCAGGTCGTCCGCGAGGCGACCGGCGCACGGCCGCTCGCTCGCCGCGCTCGTGCAAGCCATCGTCGCGAGCGATTCGTTCCAGAAGCGTGTGAAAACCGGCGTCGAAACGACGACGGCCGCCCGCAACGACGATCTCGTCGTCCGGCGGGCCGATGCGGAGTAATCTTCCCGGAGCCGAACCATGCGTTACTTGACCGGCAAGCACCTTTCGCGACGCACGCGTGCTGCGCGGCGCCGGCGTCGCGCTCGCACTTCCGCTGCTCGAGTCGATGATCCCGGCCGGGATGAGGCGCGCGGCGGCGGCCGGCGCGCCGCGTGCGCGGCTCGCCTGCATCTACATTCCGCACGGCTGCATCATGAATCGTTGGGTGCCCGCCGCGGCCGGACGCGGGTTCGAGTTCCAGCCGATCCTGAAGTCGCTCGAGCCCTATCGCGACCGGCTCAACATCGTGAGCGGCCTCAAGCTGCCGTCCGCCTACGTCGGCGAGTCGTCTGCGGCCGCGAATCACGGCCGCTCGTCGCAGTGCTGGCTCACCTGTACGCCGCAGGGCACCGGAGCGACGCCGAGCTCCGTGGACCAGGTCGCGGCGCGCCGGATCGGCCAGGACACGGCGCTGCCGTCGCTCGAGCTCGCGCTCGAGCCCGGCGCGTCGATCGCGTATCTGACGCCGCAGACGCCGCTGCCGATGGAGGTGAACCCGCGCGTCGTCTTCGAACGCCTGCTCGGCGACGGCAGCACCCCGGCCGAGCGCGCGGCACGTCAGCGGCAGCTCTCGAGCCTGCTCGACTCGGTCGCGGGCGACGTCGCGGCGTTGAAGCGCGACCTGCCCGGCGCGGACCGCGCGCGGCTCGACGACTACCTCGGCGACGTTCGCGAGATCGAGCGCCGGCTCGCGCTCGCCGCGGACTCGCCGCTCGCCTCGATCGACGTTCCCGACAAGCCGAACGGCATCCCGGCCGATTTCGAGGAGCACGCGATGCTGATGTTCGACCTGCTGGTGCTCGCGTGGCGCGCGGACATCACGCGCGATCGCGACGTTCATGGTCTCGCGCGAGCTCAGCAATCGCGTCTATCCGAAGAGCGGCGTGACCGAGGGCTTCCACAACGCATCGCACCATTCCGAGATCCCGGCCAACATCGACCGTCTCGCGAAGCTCAACGAGTACCACACGCGCACGGCGCTCGCGTACTTCCTGCGCAAGCTCGCCGAGCACGCAGGACGGCGACGGCACGCTGCTCGACCATGCGATCGTCGTGTACGGCAGCGGCATGGCGCAACCCGAATCAGCACGACCACGACCCGCTGCCGATCCTGCTCGCCGGCGGCGGCGCGGGCCGGCTGCAAGGCGGTCGGCACGTGCGCGCGGCCGAGGGCACACCGTTCGCGAACCTCCTCGTGACGCGTGCTCGGCAAGCTCGACGTGCCGGTCGAATCGTTCGGCGACAGCACCGGCGCGCTCGAGATCTGAGGTACCGATGCGCGCCGCCGCGGGCAACGCAATCCTCGACGGTCTGCTCGTCGCGACCACGCCCGCCGCAACGGCGCTCGTCGCGCTGGTAGTCGTCGCGCTCACGCCGGGGATCGCGAGCGGCCAAAGCGTTCCGGCGCCCCGACGCGCTGCCGACGCTGAACCGGTCGCGCTCGCACCCTCCGCCGCCGACGTCGCAGCGTCGCCGCTCGCTGCCGCCGCTGCGCGCGGCGAACTGGGTACGGTGCGTGAGCTGCTCGACTCTGGAGCCGAGGACGTCGATGCGCCGGATCGCGACGGCACGCCCGGCGCTGCATTGGGTCGTGCGTCGTCGGCGACGCCGATCTCGTCGCGCGCCTGCTCGCGGCGGGCGCCGAAAGTCGACGGCGCCGATCGTCACGGCGTGACGCCGTTGCAAGTCGCGATCGGCGAAGGGAATGCCGAAGATCGTGAGCCGCCTGCTCGACGCCGGCGCCGACGCGAGCAGGCCCGACGCGGCCGGCGAGCCGCCGTTGATGCTCGCGGCGCGCGTCGGCGAGCCCGAGCGTCGCGCGCTTGGTGCTCGCGCACGGCGCGGACGTCGACGGCCGCGAGCAGAGCTTCGGCCAAACGCCGCTGATGATCGCGATGCGCGAAGGGCATTCGAGGCTCGCGAAGCTGCTGCTCGACGCCGGCGCCGATCGCGAACGCGCGGACGCGCGCCGAGCCGCCGCCGCGCTTCATTCCGCCGAGCGAGTCGCCGCCCGGGCCTGTCGAAAGGCATCGGCATCGTGCGCGCGGGCTGGCCCGAGGGCCGCGGCAAGCGCTTTCCGGCCGCCGGCTCGAAGACTCCGTTGCTGTACGCGGCGCGCGCCGGCGACCTCGCGGACGACGAAACTGCTCATCGAGCGCGGCGCGAAGCTCGAGCTCGCCGACGGCAACGGCGTGACGCCGCTGCTCGAGGCGATCCTGAACGCGAACGTCGTTCCGAGTGAAGCGCGAGGGCCGCACCGGTCACCTCGCCGTCGCGAACGCGCTGCTCGACGCGGGCGCGGACGTCGACGCGATGGACTGGTACGGCGAGACCCCGCTCTGGGCGGCCGTGGACCTGCGCAACCTCGAGCTCGGCCCCGGCGGACAAGAGCACGGCGTGCGCGACGAGGCACTCGCGCTGATCGACCGGCTGCTCGATGCGGGCGCGAATCCGAACGCGCGCACGAAGGAGTTTCCACCCGAGCGGCGCTACATCACGACCGTCGTCGGCTCGGTCGCGTGGGTGGACCTCACGGGGCAGACGCCGTTCTTGCGCGCGGCCGCGGCCGGCGATCTCGAGGCGATGCGCTTGCTGCTCGAGCACGGCGCGGACCCGAACATCGCGACCGCGGCC
Source organism: uncultured Gammaproteobacteria bacterium (assembly GCA_963699925.1). Lineage (GTDB taxonomy): Bacteria > Pseudomonadota > Gammaproteobacteria > Steroidobacterales > Rariloculaceae > FEN-1219. Next base: position 375,346 of record CAVOVT010000007.1, read on the forward strand.
GGCACGACGCCGCTGATGGTCGCGGCCGGCGTCAACTGGGCCGTCGGCGAGACGTTCGACGAAGGGCCCGCCGCGTTGCTCGAAGCCGTGAAGCTCGCGCACGAGCTCGGCAACGACGTGAACGCCGTCAACTCGATGGGCATCGGCGCGATCCACGGAGCGGCGAATCGTGGCGCGAACGACGTGATCGAGTACCTCGCCGCGAACGGCGCGCGGCTCGACGTCGCCGACAAGCAAGGCCGCACGCCGCTCGACTGGGCAGCGGGCGTGTTCCTCGCGACACATCCGCCCGTCCGCAAGCCCGAGACGATCGCGCTGCTCGAACGCCTGCAAAAACAAACGGCCGCCGAAGCGACGGCCGCACGATGACTTGAGCGAAACTTAGGGAGTGCACATGACCGACGACCGACGTTCCGGCGATCGCCGCCTTGCCACCGATGACGCGAACCCCGGCGACGAGCGCGTCCTCTCACCCGATCGTCGCCGCGTTCTGCGCACGGCGTCGGCACTCGTCGCGGGCGCGACGCTCGCGCAATCGTTCGGCGGCGCGCGCTCGCGCGCAAGATGCGCGCGCCCGCTTCGGCCGGCCCGGCCGAACCGCTCGAGATCGCGGGCTTCGACGCGCGTGCGCGTGAAGACGAGCGACGGCACCACGATCCAGCGCCGTCAGCAAAGGCAGCGACAAGCGGCCCGGGTCTCTTGCTGCTGCACGGCGCGCCGCTCACGCATTACACCTGGCGCGACGTCGCGCCCGAGCTCGCGAAGCGATTCACCGTCGTCGCGGCCGATCTGCGCGGCTACGGCGACAGCAGCAAGCCGCAAGGGCTGCCCGATCACGCGAACTACTCGAAGCGCGCGATGGCGCAAGACCAGGTCGACGTGATGAAGCACTTCGGCTTCGACAAGTTCGCGGTCGTCGGCCACGACCGCGGCGGCCGCGTCGCGCATCGCATGGCGCTCGATCATCCCGACGCGGTCACGAAGCTCGTGCTGATCGACATCGTGCCGACTTATTACCTCTACACGCACGTGACGATCGAGTTCGTGCAGGCGTACTTTCACTGGTTCAACTACCTGCGGCCGTCGCCGGTCCCGGAGAACCAGCTGCTCGCGCAGCGCGACGCGCAGGCGGCCGCGCGCTCGCCGCAGGTGCAGATCGAGTACCGGCGCAGGAACTCGACGCCCGCCGGCATGCACGCGATGTGCGAGGACTATCGCGCCGGCGCGTCGATCGATCTCGAGCACGACAAGGCCGACCTCGACAAGAAGATCGCGCTGCCCGCTGAACGTGCTCTGGGCCGACGGCGGCGCGATGGGCAAGCTCTACGACGTGCTCGCGATCTGGCGCGAGCGCGCGCGGAACGTCGACCGGCAAGGGCATGCCGGGCGGCCACAACATGCAGGAAGGCGCGCCGGCCGAGGTGCTCGCCGAGCTGCAGCGATTCTTGAACGCGTGAGGTAACCGCCATGCAACGCAGAGACTTGCTGACGATGGCCGGCGCTTCGCTCGTGTTGGGCGGCGTTACGCGCGACGCGCTCGCCCAGGCGGGCGCGCCGGCGGGCGCTCTCGACGCGAAGGTCGTGCGCGTTTACGCGACGCCCGACGGCGGCTCGCGCGTGGAGGAGCTCACGATCTCGCCCGACGCGAAGACCGATGACCATCACGCGCATGACCGCCGGCGCCTATCGCGGCTCCGGCGCGCGCGCGCCCGACTGGCACAACGCGCCGCGCAAGCAGTTCGCGATCAACATGACGGGCGAGCTCGAGGTCGAGCTCACGGACGGGACCCGGCGCAAGATCGGCAGCGATCTCGTGTTCCTCGAGGACACGACGGGCAAAGGGCACATCACGCGCGCGCTCGGGCCGATCACGAACGTCTTCATCCACGTGCCGGACGACTTCGACGTCGTGGCTTGGGCAAGAGGCGCGTGATCTCGAGAACTAGGGCCGACGGGCTATTTGCCTAAACCGGCCCACGGACCGACCTCGACCTTGCCGGTTGTGTTCCACAGGTCGCCGAGCTCGACGCGCACGCCGGTCGCAATGGCGCCCGTCTGTTGCTGGGCCTGGAAGCACGTGAAGTCGGGCCGCTCGCGCCAAGCGAACGGCCCGCACAGACGCTTGCCGGCGTTGATCGCGGCGTCGTGGACGGCGTTGATCAGCCGCTCGTAGTCGGGCGAGCCCTGCGCGTAGCCCGAGAAGTTGCCGAGGTCGCCGGAGGCGGCGAAGATCGCGGTCACGCCGGGAATCTTCGCGATCGCCGCGGCGTTCTTCACGCCTTCCAGCGTCTCGATCATCAGGATCAGGACGAGGTTGTCGTTGATCGTCTGGCGGTAGCCGCCCGGCACGCGCGCCATACATGTCGGCGGCGAACGCGTAGCCGCCGCCGAGGCTGCGCCGGCCGAGCGGCGGGAAGAACGCCCAGTCGCGGGCCGCGGTGGCCTCTTCGACGGTATCGACGGTCGGCACGACGACGACCAGCGCGCCGCTGTCGAGCGCGTGCTGGATCTCCTTCTCGTTGGTGTAGGCGACGCGCACGCCCGGCACCGCCCGAGCGTAGGGGCACGCGCCCCACATCTTGGCCGACCTGATCCCAGGTGACCGACGAGTGCTGCATCTCGGTCCAGATGAAGTCATAGCCGGCGTTGGCCAGCGAGCAGTAGACGGTGGGATCGGTGACGTTGAAGAGCGTGCCGCCGGAGACCTTCTGGCCCGCCATCATCTTGGCTTTGACCGGATTCCAGATCTTGGCTCCGGCAGGCGCGTTGAAAGCCGGCCCGTATTTCCAGGTCGCGGGATCGAACGGCCCTTGATTGACGCCGTTCGGCAGCGCCGTCCGAATGGCGCCGCTGTCCTTGCCGGCCGGAGCCGAGAGCGGCGAAGTGACGGGAGGCGACGCGACCGCATACGCGGGCTGCTGACCCGCTCCCGGGGTCTGCGCCGGCGCCTGCGCGTCGGCCGATGCCGGCGCAGAGGAGATGACCGCGCCGACGACGCTCAAAAGACGGCTGCTTTTCATTCTTGTGCTCTCCCGGGCGGATGGACGAATACTACGCCTCGGCCCGCAAACCGACTCGCGCGGCGCGCCGGCGGAATCGCGTGACACGAGTTTCATGCGCGACTTTGCGGCACAATCGTGGACCGTAGTCCCGGCGACCGTCTCTGGGGGGAGCATGCAAGCCAGGCAGTTTCTCGCGACGAGCGCGGCTCTAGTCTTCGCCGCCGCGCTCGGCGTCGCGCAAGCGCAGCAAGATAGCCGACCGAGGGATTCCACCGCGGACGAGCAGGCCAAGATGCCGACGCCCGGCGGTCGAGCCGCCGCCGAAGCCGTTCAAGACCGCCGAGGAGCACTACCAATATCTGCTCGACAAGGCGCACGGCGGCACGAAGCACACGATGAGCACGATCCCGGTATGGAGCGGGCTCTGGGCCGCCGGCAACAACACGATGCCGTCGCTCTTCCTCGTCAACGGCACACTGTCGAACGCGTGGAAGCCCGGGCGCGAAGGTCAAGGAAGGCGTGCTGACGCCACCGTACGAGAAGCAATTCAAGGCAGCGGCGAGCCGAGGTCGAGAAATTCGGCGAGCAGCTCTACGACCGGCTCACGAACTGCGAATATCCGGGCGTGCCGCGGTGGCTCTGGGAGCCGTACGTCAAGGAGTTCGTCAACATGCCGGATCAGTCGTGGTTCATGAACGACATGATGAACGAGACGCGGCGCATCTACATCGGCGCGGAGCACATCAACACGGAGGCCAAGCATTTTCCGCTCGGCGACAGCATCGGCTTCTGGGACGGCGACAAGCTCGTGGTCTGGACGAAGTGGGTCAACCCGGCGGACTACGTGCGCGGCATGCCGCTCACGAGCAACCAGTTCGAGATGGTCGAGACTTGGCAAGAACGGCACAACGCGTCCGGAGCGCGAATGCTCGTCACGCAGGTCACGTTCTACGATCCGCTCGCGCTCGTGAAACCGCTGTCGGCCGTCTACACGCACGAGCCGCGGCCCGACCTGCAGAAGGACGGCGTGCGCATACGCTCGTGGGAATGCGATACGAGCAGCAATTCATACAAGGCGGCCGACGGCAGCACGCAGTTCTATCTGCCGGGCGACCCGCAATACAAGAATCCGCGCGGCTTCACCGACTTTCCCGATCTGCCGGGCCAGTCGTTGAATCCGATCTTCGATGCGGCGCAGTAGCTCCAGTTCCTTCAGGTGAGTGATATGAAGAACCCGATCGTCGTCTCCGCCGCCGCCGTCTCGATCGCGCTGGTCGGCGCACCGGCGCTGGCGCACCACTCGTTCGCGAGCTACGACGTCGTCTCAGCAGAAGCTCGTCGAAGGCACCGTCACGCAGTGGAATTACAACAATCCGCACAGCTGGCTCATGATCGACGCGCTCGACGCGAACGGCGAAATAAAGACGTGGAGCTTCGAAGGCGCCGCGATCGTGCACGCCGCGCGGCAGGGCGTGAACGGCACCACCTACAAGAAAGGCGAGAAGATTCGCGTCGTGATGCACCCGATGCGCGACGGCCGCAACGCCGGCGCGCTGTGCTTCGTCATCAAGGAAGACGGCACGTTCACGCGGCCGAACGACGGCATCTGCGATTCCGAGGTAGTGCACGCGCGCTGGGAGCAGAAGGGCTGGCTAGCGAAGGACGCGACGAGCTTGAGCGTGCATCCCGCCAACGAGTGACGGCTGCCGTCGGATCATGGCCGCCTGTTGGTCGCTGACGGCCGGGACGATCCGCTCGAAGGCTGCTCGTAGGCAGTTCCTGACGAGTTGGTCCGGCCGTACATGGGCCGCGTAATAGGCTCGGTTTTCCTCGCGCATGGCGCGCGCGGTATCCGGCTCATCGAGCAAGCGCTGGCACGCGGCGACGCAGTCTTCGGGCGTCGAAAACGGGAGATAGTGCTGGCCCTCGACGAGCGGCGCCGCCGTGTCGTAGAACGGCCGTTCGCTCACGATGCACCGGGAGGCAGCCATGTATTCGGCCATCTTCCAACTGGTCGAGTCGTGCAGCCCGGCGGTATTCACCGCGACGAGGCAGTCCTTGGTGAGCGCTATGTGGCCGCGCAATCCGGGATCCCCCGGGTACAGGCAATCGGGTACATGCGCCGCGCGTGCTCGGAATGGCGCAACCCGCCAATGAAGCGCGCACCGAAGTGCCCCTTTAGCTCCCGGACGGTATTCGCGCGCAGGTCGTTGACCTCGTTCATGCGGCCGAGCCGAAAGTTGTCCGGAGCGTCGTCAGGTCCATAGACTCGCGTGCGGTAATAGATCTTGGGCTGAGCCGGGGCGTGCGGACTCGATTCGAACTCGTCGATGTACATCGGCGGATGCAGCCGAGGATAAGCGCCGATCGCCTTGAGCCTTCGCCTGACGGGCATTGCGACGATGTGTTTCAGCGCCGTCAGCGGCGTCCTGCGCAGACGACCCGTGGCGATCTGCATTGCGGCGACGTCGCGAATGCTCTGCGAGTAGGACTCCCTGCGACTCGAGCAGGCGTATTGGAGATCCATCGGCGCGATCTTGCGCTGCAGGGCCGGAACGAGCTGCGCGATATAGGGGGCGTGGTAGCTGCGCTTGAAGTAGACGTCGGCGGTGTCGAGATCGTCCGGTGAAGCGATCGTGCGCCAATCCGTGCTGTCGAAACAGATCTCGATGCGGCGGTGTGCCGCTGCGACTGCAACGCGGAGCACCGTTGGAATCGCGTCGTAGGCGGGCGAAGGTTGTTGGCGCGAGAAATCGAGCTCGACTTCTCCCGCAGCATCGAGCTCGAAAAGACCCGCATAGAGGCCGGATAGATACTCGGTCCGTTTCGAGTGCACCGTGATCTCGAGAGGCGCCATTTCTTCTTCCTTGTCGGCCAGGCGTCGTTCGCGCAATCGCGAAAGGTGTGCTCGGCTCCTTCCCAGCAGCGTCGTTCGACCCGGAAAAGAAAACGGCCGGTTCCTCGGGTGCGTTGACTGCAAAGCGATGCCGAGCGCGCGCTCATCGAATCGGCCGAGTGGGCCGTCCGTCGTCCGTTCGTCTCGGACGCGCTCTACGATCCGAGTCGAAGCCATGAGCTTATCTTTTGAACATCCTATACTTACAGGATGTTCCTAATGTATAAATTCGCATGCCGGCGCGTGCGACCGGATTCGATCCGCTTAAATTGGACCACGGCGACCGCTGTCTATGAGTGAAGATTCTCGACGTGTCGGTGTGACCATTCCGTTGCCGCGAACCTTCGTCCTAGTCCAAGCTTCCGTCTGGGACTCCGAGCCACAGGAGGGTCGCGCCATGGGAACACAGAGGGATGAAGGCGATCAGCACCAAGAGCCCCGATGCCAATCTGTGTGATCGACTCCCTGCGTAACGTCGAGCAATCGCGGCACTATTCGACGCATGGCACGACGTCACTACACCGAACGGCGGCGCCCGCCACAGGGTGCCCGCCCACGACGCAGGACCGAGGACCTGAACACAACCGAGCCGTGATGGAGAGTCGCGAGCAAAGGAGTGATCCCAAGGATCGGCTGACCTCAAGGGGCAAGCCGAGGGGCGCGCTCGCGCGCGGAATCGGCCAGAGCCCGGCGCGCAGCGCCAACCTCTGGTCATGAGCGACGCCCCGGAAAAGAACGCACAGCCGGGGGTCGCCGAGACCGCGCGAGGCAGGGGCCTTCAGCCAGACCCGCATGATCTTCCGCGCGATCTTCGCGTCGCCGGTGGGCCGGCGACTCATCGTGCTGCTGACGGCGCTGGTGGTCGCGATTCTCGTGACGAGCTACGGGCAGATCATCCTGAACGGCTGGAACCAGCCGTTCTACGACGCGATCACGCGCCGCGACCTGAACGATTTCCTCTACCAGCTCGGCGTGTACTTCGTGATCGTCGGCGAGCCTCCTCGTTCTCGACGTCGCGCAGCGCTGGCTCAACGAGACCGTCAAGTTTCGACTTCGCGAGGGTCTGACGCGCGATCTGTTGAAGCTCTGGATGGCGCCGCGTCGCGCGTTCTGGCTCGCCACGAGCGGCGGTCCGATGGGCGTGAACCCCGACCAGCGCATGACCGAGGATGCGAGACAGGCTCTGCGACCTATCGACCGATCTGTCGATCGGGCTTTTCCGCTCGACGGTGCTGCTCGTGAGCTTCGCGGGCGTGCTCTGGAAGATCTCCGAAGACTTCACGTTCCGCGTCGGCGGCGTCGACTACGCGGTGCCGGGTTTCATGCTGTGGGCCGCCATGTCGTATGCGGTGGTCGGCTCGCTTCTGAGCTATTGGGTCGGCCGCAGCCTGGTCACGCGCAACGCCGACCGCTACGCGCGCGAGGCGGATCTGCGCTTCGCGCTCGTCCGCATCAACGAGCACGTCGACGGCATCGCGCTCGCGGACAGGCGAAGCCGGACGAGCGCCGGCGCGTCGAAACGCATCTCGGCAACGTCATGCTCGCGATGCGCCGGCTCGTTCGCGGCCTCACCAATCTCACCTGGGTCACGGCCGGGTTCGGCTGGGTCACGGGCATCGCGCCGATCCTCGTGGCGGCGCCGCTGTACTTCACCGGCAAGACGTCGTTCGGCGGCATGATGATGGCGGCGGCCGCGTTCACGCAGGCGCAGGGCTCGCTGCGCTGGTTCGTCGACAACTTCAGCGCGATCGCGGACTGGCGCGCCACGCTGCTGCGCGTGGCGAACTTCCGGTCCGCGCTCGTCGCGACGGAGTCGCAGCCGGCTGTCGGCAGCCGTATCGACTATGCCGAGGGCCCTCCCGGCGCGATGGTCTTCGAAGAGCTGCAGGTCGAATCCCCGGTCGGCCGCGAGGGCTTCAAGGAGCGGCACGTCGTGATTCGCGCCGGCGAGCACACACTGATCTGCGGCGCGCCGGGTGAAGGCAAGACGCCGCTATTCCGCGCGCTCTCGGGACTTTGGCCCTGGGGCAGCGGCCGGATCGTCCGGCCGCGGGGCGAATCCGTGATGTACGTGCCGCGCGGCACGCCATACCTGCCGCGCGGCACGCTACGCGAAGTGCTCGCCTACCCGCTCATGACCGACCGCTTCGCCGACCGCGATTACCTGGACGCGCTCGAACGCACCGGCCTCGGGCGATACGCAACGAGTCTCGACGCGCAGCAGCGCTGGGATCGCGAGCTCCGGGAAGACGAGCAGATGGCGCTCGCCCTCGCCCGAGTCGTCCTCCGGGCTCCGCCCTGGGTCGTGTTCGACGACACTTTCTCGGCGATGGAGGACGAGACGCTCGAGCGAGTTGTCGAGATGTTCATGCACGAGCTCACGCGAGACCACGGTCATTTACGTTGGCCGCAGCACGCAGATGCACTTGCCATTGTTCGCTCGCGTGCTGCACCTGCGAAGAGTACCGAGCGGGCGCAGCATAGAAGAACAATGGGTAACCGAACGGATCCTGCGCAAAGCACGATGAGACTTCTGCCGACGACGCTCCTTCTGCAGATCGTGCTCGCCATCGCCCTCGCCGGCCAGCCGACGGCCGCGGCCGCGCAGGAGTTCGGGTTCGAGCCGCCGCCGAGCGCCACGGATCCCGCGTTTCCGGCTGCGCTGCGCGACCTCGCCGAGCGCATCGTGCCGATCTACCAGGACGACGATTCCACTCGCTATCTGGCCAATCTCGCGGCGCTGCAGATGACGGCCGGCGACCCGGCAGGCGGCGCACGAGACCCGCATCGCGTTGGACAAGCGGCTGCAGAGCAAGGAGGGGCGATCGCCGACCGGTCGCGCCGATCGTCTATGCCATCTACGTGCAGGCGCGGGCGACCGAGGCGGAAGAGCACGTGGCGTTCGCGAGCGCCTTCAAGCAGGCGTTCCGAGCGACGTTCGAACCCCTCGACGACCTTGCCGTCTACGACCTCGAGAGCTCGTTCCTCTCACCGATCGAGCCGCTGCGCGAAGCCGTCCAGCACGCGCTCGACCAGCAAGGCGACAAGAAGGAGATCGCGCTCGAGCCGGCGCTCGATCTCGTGCGGGCGTGGGCCGGATTCGAGGCGTACCGCAGCATCGAAGGCCTCGTTCGACCGCTGTTCGCTGCGGAGAACGACAAGCGCTACGTCGTCGAAGAGGTCGCGATCCCGGTTGCAGAAGGCGCGAGCGTCGCCGCCACGTTGGTGCGTCCGCGCGGCGCCACGGAGGCCGGCAAGGTCGCGACGCTGCTCGAGTTCACGCTCGATCGCTCGAGCCGGGACGCGCGAGAGTCCGCGGCGCACGGCTATGCGAGCGTGCTCGCGCTGGCGCGCATTGCGGGCGATCCGCCCGCCCGTCCTCGGGCGCCGTTCGAGTCCGATGGCGACGACGCGCGCGCGGTCATCGACTGGATTGCGAAGCAGCCGTGGAGCGACGGCCGCGTAGGCATGCAAGGCACGGGCTACGGCGGCTTCGTCGCCTGGTCGGCGGCGAAGCGGCTGCCGCCGGCGTTGAAAGCCATCGCGACGTCCGATCCGATGGCGCCCGGCATCGACGTGCCGATGCGAGGCCGGATCGTGCTGAGCTCGGCCTATCGCTGGGTCTACGAAATGCTGCCGCCGCCCGGGCAAGATCATGCCGTACGACGCGGCGCACTGGCGCAACTTCGACGACGACTGGTACCGGTCCGGCCGGTCGTACCGCGAATTCGCCGACGCTGCCGGGCCCGGGCAGCGCGGTTTTCCGCCGCTGGTTGAATCATCCGAGCTACGACCGGTTCTGGCAGAAGTGGCTGCCGTTCGGTGCGGAGTTCGCGAAGATCGACATACCGGTGCTCACGGTCACCGGCTATTACTCGGCCGGTCGAGACCGCCGCGCTCTACTACTTCACGGAGCACCATCAACACGACTCCGAACGCCGATCACGCGTTGCTGATCGGCCCGTTCGACGAGCAGAGCGTCGAAAAGGGCGTCACCGAGCCCGCGGTTCGCGGCTCGACGCCGGACGCCGTGGCGCGCATCGACCCGAACGCCGCGCGCTACGAATGGTTCGCTCACGCGCTCGGCGGCGCGGAGCGGCCGGAGCTCTTCAGCGGCAACGTCAACTACGAGCTCGCCGGCGCGAACGAATGGCGCCACGAGGCCTCGCTCGAGGCGCTCGAGCAGAAGCGCACGCGTTTCTATCTCGAGGCGTCGCCGGGCGGGACGGCCAACACGCTGGCCGCGAAGAAGCGCCGGTCCCCGACGTCTCTCACCGCGACCCTCGAGTCTTCGCGACCGCCGCGACGCCGAGTGGCGGCCCTCGCGCGAGCTCGTGCTCGACGTCTTGCCGGCGCGCGACGGCACGGCACTATTCATGACGGAGCCCTTCTCCACCCCGGTCGACATCGCAGGCCGGCTCAGCGGCGTTCTGGATTTCACGATCAACAAGCACGACGTGGACTTGGTGCTGATGCTCTACGAGCTGCGTTCGACCGGCGAATACGTGAAGCTCTTCGACCCCGCCTACGCGTTTCGTGCGAGCTACGCCAAGGACCGCGTCCACCGTCATCTGCTGGTCGCGGGCGTGCGGCAGCAGCTGCCGTTTCAGAGCGAGAAGATGGTCGGGCGCCAGACTCGCAGGCCGGCAGCCGGTTGGTGCTCGCGCTCGGGATCAACAAGCGCGCGGACAGCAGTCAACTACGGCACCGGCAAAGATGTCAGCGAGGAATCGGTCGGCGACGCGCGTGCCCCGGTGCGGATCCGCTGGCACGACGGCAGCTTCATCGAGATTCCGTCGCCCTAACCCCTGCGCACGTTTTTCACGATTTTGAGCTGCGATCTCAAGAGTGAGGCGCCGGCGTCGTAGCGCGTCTCGAGAGTGTCGTCGCGTTGTCGCCCCACGGGGCGCCGCGGTGCGTACGCGCCGACCAAGAAGCACAACGCGGGCATCGCTTGGGCCGCGGTCACCGCCTGCAGATCTCGAAGCAGCTTCGCGGTCTCTCTGGCTGCCTCCGCCTGAAACTCGCCTTGCATGTGCGCGCCCTCTCGTCGATCGGATTCCGCCTCCGCTGCAAAACCCGTGCCTCGAGGCCTCGTGCTTGTACGGCCGATGGATCCTTCCTAGACCCGAGCCGCCGCGCTTTTAGCCGGGGAATTCCGCCGCGTCGACGCGCCACTGCACGCGAGTTTCGTCTTCGAACCGCACGTGCACGCGCATGACGTTCGGGTCGACGAGCCTCAGGCTATAGCCCGCGTAATCGCGGACGAGGAACTGCCGCCCTCCCCACGTCCAGGGATGGTCGCCCGGGACGTAGACGAACACGTCGTGCTCGCTCGCTTGCGGACCGTCGAAATTCCGCTCAAGGCGCCCTCGCTCCATTCCAGCGCACGTCCTCGATCTCGATCGCGCCCTGCGTGACGTGCCGGCTCGTCGAGAGGAGCTGCGGCGCGCCCGTCGCCGCATGCAGCGCGAGCAGCGTGACGCTGCCGGGCTCGATCGTCACGGCGAGCTCGTTCGTGACCTCTCCGAAAAACCGCTGTCGCCAGAAATCGAAGCGAGATAGGTCTTGGCCGGATCCAGCCCGAGCCGGCTCAACGGGAAGCGGCGCTCGACCGCGGCACCGAGGTCGGGATTGAAGAGACGCGACGACCGACCACGAGGCGAACGGCCGTTCGACACGCATCACGAACGTCGTCGGGAATGTCGGCATCGAAGAGATCGACCGGAATGGCGGCCTCGCCGTACGGACGGCGTGATCTTTTTCAGGATTTCGAGCTTGGCCGGGTCGAGGTCGACGAGCCGGTCGCCCGAGATCATGTTGCCGCCGGAGAGCGCGATGAGCGTCGCGGCCGCTTGCGCCTGCTGCGCGGTCAGCAAGTCGAGGCACACGTGGTCGACATCATTGACCCACGTGCGCCGATGAAAGTAGTAGCGCTTCGCGGCGGCCGCCGCGCTGCACGCGGGGTCCTCGAAGTACTGCTTCCACGCCGCCGCGGCGTAGCCGTAGTTGATGTCGGCCTCGACGCGCATGCTGTCGATGAGGCCCACCGTGGTGTTCGCCGGGGCCGCAATCGAGGATGTGGCAGTCGTCGCCGGCCGCGGCGCGCATGATCTCGAGGCCCCGCCGATAGACCTCGGCGGACGACAGCGTCGGATCTCGGTAGCGCTCCGCCGCGAGGATCGACCACGCCATGAAGTCGATCTTGATCATCTCGTAGCCCCAGCGGCGCGCGATCGTCTCGAAGAGGTCGCGCAACCAATCCGCGGCCTCGGGATGCGTGATGTCGAGGCAGTAGCGCTTCACGACCTCGCGCGAGCGCCGCCGGCGAATTCTCGTTCTCCCAGTTGCCGATGCGTTGCAGCGAGCCGTCGCGGCGGCGCACGAGCCACTCGGGATGCCGCCGGAACACTTCGCTCTGCTCGGAGATGACGTAGGGCGCGATCCAAAGTCCCGGTTTGAATCCGTGCGCCTTGATCCTCTCCGCGAGCCATTTCATCCCGTGAGGGAATCGCTCGTTGCCTTCCCAGTCGCCGAGCGAGCGTTGGTAGCCGTCGTCGATCTGCACGTACTCGAGCCCGAACGGCCGGAGGTGTCTGCGGCGAATGCGGTGTTCCGCAAGACCTCGTCCTCGGAGACTTCGGCGAGCGTGTAGAACCAGCTGCACCAACCGTTGACGATGGAGCGCGTGCGCGCGTTTTGCGCCGTTCCCACGGCGTCGGCATACTCCTCGAGCGCCGCGTAAGGAGTCGCGGCGACGTTCAGCATGAAGCGGTTAGAGCCGATCGATTGTCCCGGGGCGCAGCGTGATCGGCGGCGCATACACGGATTCACCCAAGAACGAGATCTCGCCCTCGCCGGTGCTCGCGACGAGAACGAGACCGAGCGCGTGCGTGTTCTCGAGATACCCGAGAACCACGCCTTCGCGGTCGTAGCCGCTGAACAGGCCGACGTTCCACCAGCTCGCGACGGTCGGGGTGGCGCGGCGCGATCGATTCGTTCACGAGCCGCGCGCCCTTGATCGGGCGGACGCAGGCTCGCGCGGCGGATCGGCCGCAAACGCGTGGACTCGGCCCGCGTCGTAGAACATCTCGCCGTTCGTGATGCACGCCGCGACGCCCGGGACGCGCAGCGTGCCGCCTTCGTTCGCGACGACGCGCAGCGGTTCGAGACTCGTCGACGACGATGTCGCGCGACGAGACGTTCGTGCAGTGCGGCTCGATCGTCACCATCGGCCGACGGTCGTACACGACGACTTCGACGCCGAGGTCGAGAAGCTTGTCGGGGATCGCGGCAGACCACGCTCATGCGCTGCCCGGAGCCCAAGTCGGTCGCTGAACGTAGACGATGGCGACGGAGTGCTCGCGGCCGAGGCGACGCGGTGGACTGTTTGCCGACTTCGGTGTTCGCGCAAGCGACGCCGCCAGTGAGAAACGGCGTGCCGTCGCCGCGGAGGATCGAGAACGTTCCGGTCCGCGTATCGAACGAGACGGCGAAGTGATCGCTCGCGATCGTTCAACACCGCGCCCGGAGATTCGTCTCGAGCGGACGGCTTCATGGCCCGAACGCAGGCTCCGTTCGGTTGCGCGCGTCTCTCTTCTCGCGTCTCTCGCCCTTGGAGCCTCGTCAAATGCAGCACGCGCGTGAACAGCGGCATGTGCGCCTGCGTGCTGCGCCCGATGTGAATGATGGTCGTCCGCGTGAGCGTGCTTCGTGAACAGCGAACGATCGACCCGCCTGAGCGTCTCGTCCTCCATCGAGGAGAACGTGTCGTCGAACACGACCCAGAGCGGAGCGTGCAACACCACACGCGCGAGCGCCAACGCCATCTGCTCGTCCTCGCTGAGCTCGCGATCCCAGCGCTTGTCGGCGTCGAGGCTCTTCACGTACCGCCTGAGGCCCATGCGCTCGAGCGCCTGCGCGTAAGCCCGGTCTGCGAAGCGGTCGGTGAGCGACGGGTACGCGAGCGCTTCGCGCAGCGTGCCGCGCGGTAGGTACGGCGTGCCGCGCGGCACATACATCACCGATTCGCCGCGCGGCCGGACGATGCGGCCGCTGCCCCAGGGCCAGAGCCCCGACAGCGCGCGGAAGAGCGGCGTCTTCCCTCGACCGGCGCTCCGCAGATCAGCACGTGCTGGCCGGCCCGGATCACGACGTGCCGCTCTTGCGAGCGCCACGCGCCCGACGGGCGAATCGACTTGGAGCTCTTCGAACACCATCTCGCCCGGCGCGCCTTCGGCGTACTCGATCTCGGCTCGCGCCGTTGTGCTGCGGTTCGCTGACGAGTCAGCGCCGCCCTGAAGTTCGCCACGCGCAGCAGCGTGGCGCGCCAATCCGCGATCGCACTGAAGTTGTCGACGAACCAGTGCAGCGAGCCCTGCGCCTGCGTGAACGCGGCCGCCGCCATCATCATGCCGCCGAAGCTGGTCTTGCTCGCTGAAATACAGCGGCGCGGCGATCAGGATCGGCGCGATGCCCGTGATCCAGCCGAATCCGGCCGTCACCCAAGTGAGATTGGTGAGCGCCGCGAACGAGCCGGCGCATCGCGATCATGACGTTGCCGAGATGCATTTCGGCGCGGCGGCGCTCGTCGGCCTCGCCCTGCCGCGAGCGCGATGCCGTCGACGTGCTCGTTGATGTCGACGAGCGCGAAGCGCAGGTCGGCCTCGCGCGCGTAGCGGTCGGCGTTGAGCCGGACAGGCTCCGGCCCACCACGTAGCTCAGCAGCGAGCCCACCACCGCATACGAGATCGCGGCCCACAGCATGAAGCCCGGCACGGCGTACTCGACTCCGCCGACGCTGGAACGTGAAGTCCTCGCGAAATCGTCCAGAGCACGCCCGCGAAGCTCACGAACAGCACGCGTCGAACGGAAGAGCCCGATCGAGAGATCGGTCGAGATGTCGCAGAGCTTGGTCGCGTCGTCGGTCATGCGTTGATCGGGGTTCACGCCGATCGCGACCGCCGTTGGTCGCGAGCCAGAACGCGCGGCGCGGCAGCCATCCAGAGCGCGAGCAGATCGCGCGTCAGACCCTCGCGCAGCCGATAACTGGATCGTCTCGTTGAGCCAGCGCTGCGCGACGTCGAGAACGAGCAGGCTGCCGACGATCGCGAAGTACACGCCGAGCTGGTAGAGGAACGCGTTCAGGTCGCGGCGCGTGATCGCGTCGTAGAACGGCTGGTTCCAGCGGTTCAGGATGATCTGCCCATACGTCGTGACGAGGATCGCGACCGTCATCGCAGCGAGCAGCAGGATCAGCCGGCGCCCGACCGGCGACGCGAAGATCGCGCGGTAGATCATCGCGGGCTTGGTGGAGTGCGCCGGCTCGCGCCGCTTCGTTGACGCCGGCCGTGTTCCTTTGGGTAGCTGTCGCGTTCATAGGAAGACCACCGCCCGTCGGGCCGTCACGCAAGAGATGAAGCTCGGCATAGCTCCACGCGAGATGCTTCGCCGACGTCTGTTCGCCGGTGCGTTGATCGAATTGTTCCGACAGGTCGCCGCTCGAGGGCGTGAATGCGCGAACGGTCGCGAGGAATCCGTCGCCGCGCGCGATCCACGGTGCGCTTTCGTCGCTGCCGGCTTCCGGCGCGTCCGCCGCGAGGAAGCAGAACTCCGCGGCACCGAGCGTCGAGAAGTAGTACGCGCCGCCGGAATAGTAGACGTCGTCCGCGAAGCGGCCCATCGGCGGGCGCGCGCTCGGGCGGCCGGCCGTGATTGATCGGATAGAGCCGGTCGAACAGGTCCTCGAGCCGGTCGAGCGTCGCGTGCATCCGAGGATCGCGCGCGGAATGCACTTCGCTGCCGTCACGCGGAGTGGAGGACGCTCAGGATCACCGAGATGTCGAGCATTTTCGTCGAAGACGCGCCGGGCGGCATGATGCGTGATCGGTAATAGCCTGCATCGTCGAGCCAGAACCGATCGAGCCAATCGAGCAACGCGCTGCGCGTCGTCGCGCAACGCGGCTGCGCCGTCGACCTCGCCGCGAGCTCGGAGCCAGTCGGCGCCGAGGCGGAGCGCCGCGGCCGCGACGCGCAGCGTGAAGTAGTGGTGGCCGAGCTCCTCCTCCCAGATGTCGAACGACGGCTCGCGCCAACGGGCCGCGATGAACGCGAGGTCGATGCGCAGCAGACGCTCCGCGTCGGCCAGCGTCGCCGCACTGACGGCGCCGCGAGCTGCTCGGCGGCGAGCGTGCGCAACCAGCGCAGCACGGCGAGCGCGCGCAACGCGAACCGTCGTGCTGCGGCCGGGTCCAGCGCAGCATGTCGAGCGTGCCGTCCGGGTTCACGCGCGTGTCGGCGAAGACCGCGTCTCCCGAAACGGCGGCGAGCTCTTCGCCGCGGAGGTATTGCACGAACTCCGGAGTGACATTCTCGCGCCACTGCGCCGACGCGGTCAGCGCGCGCCCGTCGAGCATCTCTGAGCGACAAGCTGAAGCGCACGAAATCGGCGAAGTGCGTGCAGCGCTTCCGCGCCGAGGTCTCCGGTCTCGTAGAGCAGACGCACGGCGTCGATGACGATCGCGGAATCGCGGAACCAGTGAAAGAAGTAGTCGGGGTCCGGGTCGTAGGACCGCGAGCACGGGCGACGCGACGACCGAGCCCGCGACCGGCCTCACGGTTTGCCCGAAGCCCGGCCGCTCCTTGACGATGTCGCACGCGGAGACGCTCTTCAGCATCGCGGCCACGGCGTGCCGGTACTCGCGGGCGAGCCACTGCTCGAGACGTCTCCGTCACTGTCGGTGCAGCTTCCAACGCGGGGCTCGAGAAACCGAGCCGGCGAAGCCCGGCTTGCACTTCCGGCACCGCCATGAAGAGCTTCCACAACAGTCCCGTCCGGTGGTTCTCGATCATGAGGATGATCGGGCCCTGATCGATGGCCAGAAAGGTGTCCGCGTACCAGCTTTGGCTCTCGCAGAAAGCGTCGACGAAGCCGAGCTCGCGCCAAAGACGCTTGCCGTGGCGCGTCGAGAAAATGCCGGAGCACGGCCGATCGACCTCGGCGCGCGCATACGGCAAGCTCGCGAGCGCAGCCGTCGGGCTGATCGTGCCGTTGTCGTTGTCGGGAGCGTGGGCGGAGTACCCGGACGGATCGTCGCTCGCGGTCAGCCCCCAGCACGATTCGCCGTAGCCTTCGAATCGGCCGGGATTCGCGACGCAATGGGCGCGGTTGATCCGCACGTGGCGCACGTTCTGCTCCCAGTAGTCCGCGTACCGGTCCACGAGCCCGCGCGGATCGAGGCCGCAAAACGAGTAGTGCGCGAAGAACAGCGGGCCGCCGTACGGCATGCCGAGCGGCAGCTCGATGCCATACCAGGATTTGCCGTTGCGAAATCCGGGGCCGCTCGCGAAACCGCGGTGGTAGACCACGGGCTCGATCGCGTGACGCGGCGAGCCGAGCCGCCAGCACGTATGTGATCAGGCACTCGTTCCAGCCGCGAATCGCATGATTCATGGCCCAGCCGTGCGTCGGGCTCCAATGCCAGTAGAGCACCTCTTGCCCGCCTCGCGTGAACCAGCTCCACTCCACCTCGTCCCATAGGCTCGAGATTCGCGATCGCGCGCCGACTTCTTCCGGTGTGTCTCGGTCGAAATACTCGCGCGCGCACAGCAGGCCCATCATCAGAAACGACGTCTCGACGAGATCCGCCGCATCGTCCTTGCGCGAAGAACGGAATGGTTTCGCCCGTGCGGCCGTTCATGAAGTGCGGATAGGCGCCGTGATAGCGGCGCGCACGCACGAGCAGATCGAGCATGCGGCCGAGGCGCTCGAGCGCCGCGCCGCGAGTCACCCAGCCGCGCTCCACGGCGACGATCAGCGCCATGACCCCGAAGCCCGAGCCGCCGATCGTGATCCATCGCGTCGACCTGCGCACGCTTGCCGGACGTGCGCCGGTCGAACGCGAGACCGCTGTCGGGATGCGCGCCTTCCCAGAAATAGCGGAAGGTCTGCCGCTGCACGGCCTCGAGCAGCTCTTCGTCGGGTAACGACGCGAGCGCAACCGGATCTGCATCCGCGACTCGCGTGCTCGGCGACGCCGCGCGCGTTACGCGCGCCGTCGACGTGACCCGCGTCTTCGCCGCGCCCTTTCGCGTGTCCCTACGTTTCCCGCCCGACGCGGCCGGCCGGGATCCTTTCGACTTCGGCAAGTGACGCCTCACTCCTGACGCGCGTGCCGCGCCCGCTGTAGGCGCCCTGCGAGTTTTGCTGCGGATGCGTCATGATGGTCTCGGTGAGCAGGATCGACAAGCTGATCGGGCAAATGACGCTGGCGGAGAAGCTCGGTCAACTCACGATGACCGCCGCGGGCTACGCCGTGACGGGGCCCGTGATCGCCGGCGATTCCACCGACTCGATCCGCAACGGGACGCATCGGCAACCTGCTCAACCTCGTCGGCGCGCAGTCACGTTCACGACATGCAGCGAATCGCCGTCGAGGAATCGCGGCTCGGCATTCCGCTCTTGATCGGCTTGGACGTGATCCACGGCCATCGCACGATCTTTCCGGTGCCGCTCGCCGAGGCCGCGACGTTCGATCCGCGGATCTGGGAGCGCACGGCACGCGAAGCCGCCCGAGAGACGGCGGCCGACGGCCTCGCGATGACGTTCGCGCCGATGCTGGACGTCTCGCGCGATCCGCGCTGGGGCCGAACCGTCGAAGGGCCGGGCGAGGATCCGTGGCTCGCCGCGCAGATCGCGCGCGCGAAAGTCCGCGGCTTTCAGGGCGCCGACCTCGCCTCCGCCGAGTCGGTCGCCGCGACCGCCAAGCACTTCTGCGCGTACGGGCCCGTGACGGCCGGGCGCGACTACGCGTCCGGTCGACGTCTCCGAGCGACGCTGCGCGAGGTGCATCTGCCGGCCTTCGCGGCGGCAGTCGCCGCCGGCGTTGCCGCGATCATGCCGGCGTTCACCGATCTCGCCGGGCATCCCGATGACGGCGCACAAGCGCGCTGCTGCGCGATTACCTGCGCGGCGGAGCTCGGCTTCGACGGCGTGATCGTCAGCGACTACAACGCGATCCGCGAGCTCATCCATCACGGCGTGGCGGCGCGACATCGTCGACGCGGCCGTGCTGGCGCTCAAGGCCGGCGTGGACATCGACATGATGGCCGGAGGCGTATCGCAGAGGGCCTGCCCGTGGCGCTCGAGCGCGGCCTCGTCACGATCGACGAGATCGACGAGTGCGTGCGCCGGGTGCTGCGGCTCAAGGAGCGTCTCGGGCTGTTCGACGACCCGTACCGGCGCGGAGCGAGCGCGGAGACGTCCGACGCCGATCGCCGCTCGCCGGCGCCTCGCGCGCGACGTCGGCGCGAAGTCGCTCGTGCTCGCTGAAGAACGCCGGCGACGCGCTGCCGATTGCGGCGCGCAGCGCGCGGGTCTGCGTGATCGGCCCGCTCGCCGACGCGTGGCGCGAGATGCGCGGTCCGTGGGCCGCCGCGGGCTACCACGAGCCGAGCGTGACCGTGCTCGCCGGCCTGCGCGAGGCGCTGCCGGATGCGGCGATCACGCACGCCGAAGGCGTGACGATCGAAGGCGACGACTCGTCGCAGCGTCGCGGCGGCCGTCGAGCTCGCGAGCGGCGCGGACGTCGTCGTGCTTTGCGTCGGCGAAGCGGCCGACATGAGCGGCGAGGCCGCGTCGCGCGCGTACCCCGAGCTGCCCGGCGAGCAACGCGCGCTCGCCGAGGCGGTGCTCGAGCGCGCGCGCGGCGCGGGAGCTCCGGTCGTCGTCGTGCTCTTCTGCGGCCGGCCGCTGATCGTTCCGTGGCTCGCGGAGCGAGCCGACGCGCTGCTCGTCGCGTGGTTCCCGGGGCGGGAAGCGGGCAACGCCATCGCCGACGTGCTGACGGGCCGCGTGTCGCCGTCGCGGCCGAACGCCGATCACTTGGCCGCGCGCGCTCGGGCAGATTCCGCTGTTCTATGGCCAGCGATCCGGCGGCCGGCCCGAAAACCCCGCCGGACCGGTTCACGAGCAAGTATCTCGACTCGCCGAGCTCGCCGCTGTTTCCGTTCGGCTTCGGCCTCACGTACGGCCGTTTTTCGTATGCCGAACCTGCGCGTCGAGCCCGGAGATCGTGACCGCGTCGGACGTGATCGAGGTCAGCGTCGACGTCACGAACGAGGGAGCGCGCGCCGCCGAGGAAACCGTATTCCTATTCGTCCGCGATCGCGTCGCGAGCGTCGCGCGGCCGCTGCTCGAGCTCAAAGACGTCGCGAAGATCGCTTTGGAGCCCGGCGCGACGGGCACCGCGCGACTGCAGGTGCAGGCGACGGATTTGCGTTTCTTGGGTCTCGACCTCACGCCCGTGCTCGAAGCGGGCGAGATCGAGATTCTCGTCGGGCCCTGCGCGGACTCGTCGCAGCTCTTGGCGGCGCGGCTGATCGTCCGGGCGTAACGGTCGCTGGGCGGCGTCGGCACGGCGTGCGTCGCACGCGATCGCGCGCAGCGCGCGCCGCGAGTCAGCGGCGCGCGATCGTGAGCGGCCGAGGGTTGTCGGTGCCGCCCGCGGGATCGGCCTTGTCGCGCTGTCGCCGGTCGGCCTCCAACGCAAACTCCGGCCGCCCGATCGATCCTCGATCGCGCCCTCGGCTCTTGGCGATGTACAGCGCCGAATCGGCGATACGCAGCAGCGACACGGAATCCGCGCCCATCGACGAGTCCGCGATGCCGAAGCTCGCGGTGAACGCCGGCTGGCCGTTCTGCGCGAGCTCTGCCGCGAGGCGCGCGCGCACCCGGTCGACCCAGTCTGCGGCCTGCAGCGCCAACGTGCCCACGAGCAGCACGACGAACTCCTCTCCGCCCCAGCGTGCGGCCCGATCCTCGGCTCGAAGACTCGCTTTCAACAGCTCCCCGAAACGGCGCAGAGCTTGATCTCCGCTTGGGTGGCCGAACGTGTCGTTCAAGCGCTTGAAGTGATCGAGATCCGCGACGATCACCGCGAACTCGACTCCGCGACGAGCGACGTCGTGCATCTCGATCTCGAGCGCGCGGCGATTCAGCAGGCCCGTCAGACTGTCCGTCATGGCCTGCAGCTGGGTGCGCTGGAAGGCCCGAATCGTTCCGGTCCGAGTGGCCGCGGCGAACGCGAGCGTCTCGAGGTTCGCGACCACGACGTCGCGAAACGGCACGTCGCTCGGGCTCGTCGCGTGCAGCACGCCGAGGGACTTACCCATGAAGCTCAGCGGCACGCAGGTCGCGGCGAGCGGCACGCTCTGACGACCATGCAGATGCGGACAGACGTTCAACTGCTCGCTGTTCGAATAGGTAACCGTGCTGCCGCGGCGCACCGCGACGCAGCTCGACGGCGCGTGCACTCCGCAGCCCGGCGAGCCGGCCGTTGGGTGCAGCGCGACCCGGGTCAACTCCGCGGCGCCGGCGTCGGACAGCAGCAGCTCCATCGGCTGGTCCTGCGAAATCGCTTGCATTGCACGCGCGGCCACCGCGGCGACGGCCTTCTCCGATTCGGCAAGCTCGAATGCCTCGGCGACCTCTTTGCTGAAGCGCTCGCGCTCGGCGTCGGTGCGCATTCGCTCCAGCGTCTGCGTGAGACTCGCCGCAAGCGTGTTCAACGACGCGCCGATCATGCCGATGTCGTGGCCGGCCGGTTGGTCGTAGCGCACGTCGAGATCGCCCGCCGCGAGCGCACGCGCGACGGTCGAAACGTCGCCGACCGAACGGCGAATCGAGCGCGCGAGCGCCCAAGCCAGCAGCAGGCCGAAGGCGAAGATCAAGGCCCCGCCCCAAGCGATCAGCCCTTCGGCGCGCTCGCCGGCGGCATCCGCGGCGACTTTCGCCTTTGCGCCGCGCAGCTCGTCATCGGCGCGCTTCGGGTCCGGAGGGTACGGCCGGGCTTCGGCGGAACGAACCGGCGCATTCGTCGCGGCCCGCTGGACGTCGAGCGCCTCACGTGCGATCAGAAAGAACGCACCGATGCCGGCGGCAAAAACGCCGTACATGAGCCCCACTCGGAGCAGCAACGACGTGCGATCGAGCAGGCGTGACCAGCGCTGCGGCTTCGGCGCGGTCGGGTCGGTAGGCTGCAGGTCCGCCGTCATCGGCCGGCGCAATCTCAAATGGAGCGATGGCCGACAATGATGCTGATCGCCCGGCCGGGTCGGGTGTGACGCAGTTCACATTTGGCCGCGTCGGCCCGTTCGCCGCCGCTCGGTCCGCGCGGCGAAGGGCCGTGCCCTAGTCCGAGCCCTTCGGCTCCGCCTCGGGCTCGTAGATCTGGGTCGTGCCGGTGAACAAGGGCTTGCCGTCGGCGTCCTTGATCGAAGTGGCGATCGCGATGGTCGGGAAAATTGCGCGCGGGCGCGCCCGCCACCTTCACGTGGTCGCCGCTTTTCAGCGAGTCGCGGGTCCAGCCTCGGCGCATCAACGTATTCGGGCTCGGCAGCTCGAAGTTCCAGTTCACCGTCTCGCCCTTCTCGTTCTTCACATCGACGTACAGCCGGCCGTGCGGGCTCTTCCACTCGAGCTTGGTCACCGTGCCCTCGACCTCGACCTTGGCGCGCAGATCGAATTCCGATTGAGAGTGATGCGCCCACGCCGCCGGCAGCGAAGCGAGGCCGCGCCGGCGAGGATCAGCCATGGGAACGGAAACGGGCGGCTACTCATGATGCACGGACTCTTGCGGTTGTTCGGATGCGTGTGGGCGCTCGGGTCTATTTGTACAGCTTCACGTCCTGCTCGTTGTCGAGGCAAATCTCTTCGAGCATCTGGGTGTCCACCTGCACGGCCATTTCGATCGTGACCGACCAGGGCTGCGTGTAGGCCTTCGGGATCGTTCACCGCGATCTCGACCTGCATGAGTCCGAAGTTGACGCGCTTCAGCCGCTCGGTGACGCGCGCCGATTCCGTCACCGGGCTGCCCTGGATGTCGAGCCACATGTCGTCGCGAATGCCGTTGGTCTCGATGACCAGCGTGTCGCCTTCCCAGTGCGCGGTCGAGTAGCCGTTCCAGGTCGGGTTCGGATTCTCGGGCAGCGGCCGTCCGTCGATGAAGATCTCGCGGTAGGCCGCGTTGAATTCGTGCAGCACCACCATCTCGTCGGGCGTCTGCATGATCTTGATGTGCTGCGGCAGCGTCCAGGCGCGCGGGAAGTTCGGCGGCATGCAGTAGGTGTGCGGATCGTCGCGGCCGCCGTTGGCGCGCCGCTTCACCATCTGCTCCTTGGACCACTCGGTGTAGGGCAGGCCGCCCTGCAGCTTGATGCCGAGGTTGATCTGCTCGCGCGCCATGCGCTCTTCCTGGATGCAGTCCTTCTCCTTGCAGTAGTCCTTCGCGGGGACATTGGCGAACCACATGCCGGAGAAATCCGGCTTGCCGTCGCGGGTGCGCGGCGCCGGCGCTTTCAGATCCGGGGCGCCGCTGGCGGTGCGCGGAATTCCCGGCGTGGGATAGTCGAGCCACTGAGCGAACGCGACGGCGGGACTTGCACCGAGCACTGCCGCGAGCAGCGCAGCGCGAAGCACGCGCGATCGCGCGCCGATGACGGCGAGCGGGGTGCCGTGCCCGATGGGCATCCCTTCTCGAGCGAGCGCGGTGATCTCAGTTGGCGGACGATCCGGGTTACTCCGCAACCTTGATGCTCGCGATGGTGTCGCCTTGCTCGACGGCGTCGACGACGTCGTGCCCGGCGACCACCTTGCCGAACACCGTGTGTTTGCCGTTGAGATGCGGCGTCGCGACATGGGTAATGAAGAACTGGCTGCCGTTCGTGTTCGGGCCGGCATTCGCCATGGAGATGACGCAGCGCTCATGCTGCAGCGGGTTGCCTTTGCATTCGTCCGCGAACCGATATCCCGGCCCACCGCGACCGGTGCCGGTCGGGTCGCCGCTCTGAATCATGAAATCCGCAATGACGCGGTGGAACGTGACGCCGTCGTAGAACCCCTGCCCCGCGAGGAACACGAAGTTGTTCACGGTTTGCGGCGCGTGCTGTGGGTACAGCTCGATCTCTATCGTGCCGCGATTAGTGACGATCGATGCCGAGTAGGTCTTCGTCACGTCGATTTGCATCTGCGGCGGCGTGTCCCATTGCTTCTTGGCCAATTCGTATCTCCTCGGTCGCGTGAAGGTCGTTAGCGCCAGCGGCCCTGATACGCACTCGCTCGTGCGCTACCATCGACGCGGTCGGCCGGGCTAGCGGGCGGCCAACGATAGCGAAAGTCCGCGCCCGGCACTACCTGATCCGCCTCCGGGAATAGCAGCGAGAGACAAGATGGAGCCATCCGGCACGCGATCGGAACAACGTATCGACGAGCTCGAGGCTCGGCTCGCCGAGCAAGACCGCTCGATTCTCGAGCTCAGCGACGAGGTCTACCGCCAACAGAGACAGATCGCAAAGCTCGAGACCGAGGTGCAACGCCTAGCGGAGCGTCTAAAAATCGAACCTCAGGGCGCGGCCAGCAACACGACCGAGATTCCGCCGCACTACTGAGAACGCCCGTTCGGCGCCTTTCGGCAGCACTACTCGACGATGGGTCATGCCCCGCTACCGCGGCGCGGCGGGCGCGCTCGACGCGGCCGGCGCGGGTGGCTTGTCTTTCGCTGCCGGCGTGACACGACGTCCGCCGTCGAGCACAGCGTGATGCGTGCGCTGCTTGAAGCGCCAGCCCTGCGCGGTCTTCACGTAGATGTCCTCGTAGTAGCCGTCGCTCTCGATTTTGTTCGGGTCGCCGCCGAGGCCGATCATCATCATGTCACGGTGCCGGTCGCGCCCTCGGGCGTCGGCGTGATGATGTGGTTCACGTAGATGTGGTGCACGCCCTGCTCGATCCAGCCGACGTTCTTACAGCCCTTCGAGCCGCCGCCGGAGACCTCGGCGAGCTTCTCGCGGCCTTGAATCCCGGTCACCGACTTGCCGTTCACCATCGGCAGGAACACGCCGTCCGGCGTGTAGAGGTCCGCGTAGTCGTAGCCGTTGTTCGAGCACGTGTCGATCGCGCGCGCGTATTTCGCTACGAGCTGCTGGATCTGAATGTAGTCGAGCGCGGTGAGCTCCATTGGCTTCTGCGCAAGCGCTGGCGCCGTGAAGATCGCGGCGAACGCGAAGGCGGTGAAGAGTCGTTTGGTCATGGACGTGTCTCCTTTGTTGGCTGTCGGCCGGACTCGTGTCCGGCGTCGCGGTGAGAATCTACACGCAGATTCCATCCTCGAGCGATACCGTCTCGCGAGCGATGGAGAACGCGCTATCCTTCGGCGCGCACGGACGGGTTCTCGAGCGGTTGTGCCGCGAGCCGCGTCCGCGCCGAGGATAGCCACGCACGCCCACATGCGGACGCAGGTCGCCATCGTCGGCGCCGGCCCGTCGGGCCTGCTGCTCGGCGCAGCTGCTGCACAAGGCCGGCATCGACGCCGTCGTGCTCGAGCGGCACAGCCGCGCGACTACGTGCTCGGCCGCATCCGCGCCGGCGTGCTCGAGCAGGTGACGCGTCGATCTGCTCGACGAGGCCGGCGTCGGCGCGCGCATGCACCGCGAAGGCCTGGTGCACGACGGCTTCGAGATCCTCGTCGGCGGCGAGCGCCACCGCATCGACTCGCGCGGCCTGACCGGCGGCAAGCAGCGTGATGGTCTACGGCCAGACCGAGCTCACGCGCGACCTGATGGAGGCGCGCGCGGCCGCCGGCTGCCCACGGTCTACGAGGCCGCGGACGTCGCCGTGCACGGCTTCGACGGCGCGAAGCCGCACGTGACCTACCGCCAGGACGGACGCGAGCAGCGCCTCGACTGCGACTTCATCGCCGGCTGCGACGGCTTCCACGGCGTCTGCCGCGCGAGCGTGCCGCAGAGCGCGATCGCGGAATACGAGAAGGTCTATCCGTTCGGCTGGCTCGGCGTGCTGTCCGAGACGCCGCCGGTCAGCGACGAGCTGATCTACGTCAACAGCCCGCGCGGCTTCGCGCTCTGCTCGATGCGCAGCCGCACGCGCAGCCGCTACTACCTGCAGGTGCCGCTGACCGAGCAGGCGGAGGACTGGACGCGACGAGGCGTTCTGGGACGAGCTGCGCTGCGGCTCGACGACGCAGGGCCGCGACGCGCTCGTCACCGGGCCCGTCGATCGAGAAGAGCATCGCGCCGCTGCGCAGCTTCGTCGCCGAGCCGCTGCGCTTCGGCCGGCTGTTCCTCGCCGGCGACGCCGGGCCACATCGTGCCGCCGACCGGCGCCAAGGGCCTGAACCTCGCGGCCACCGACGTGAACTTGCTCGCGGGCGCGCTGATCGAGCACTACCAGCGAGCGCAGCGACGCCGGGCTCGAGCACTACTCGGAGCGCTGCCTGCGCCGCGATCTGGCGGGCCGAGCGCTTCTCGTGGTGGTTCACCTCGCTGACGCACCGCTTCGACGACGAGGGCACGATCGGGGCGAAGCTCCAGCGCGCGGAGCTCGACTACCTGCTGCACTCGGACGCGGGCCGCGACACGCTCGCCGAGAACTACGTCGGGCTGCCGCTCGACTTCGGCTCCAATTTTTGAAATTGGCTCCAAAGTTTGAAACGAGCCTCGCCGCCCGCGTCGAACGGTCGAATGGCCGCCGGGCGCCGGTCAGCGAAGGCCGGATAGCGCGGCTTCGATGCGCGTATGGACTTTCAGCGCCCGACAGATCTCGCCCGCAAGCGTCCTCCTCGCGGCCGCGCCGGATCGCTTGAAGGCATCGAAAAGCGCTTCGACTTCGCGGCTTTCGGCTCGGTACGGATCTTTCACGAGCCTCTGATACGCCGCCGCTTGCTCGTCGCCGCTCTTTTCGTCGCTGACCGCCTTCTCGCCATGACGTCCTCCTGCGTTGAGCGTGCCGAATATGCAGCATGCATGCCACGGCACTGCGGAGGACGATCGCGATGTCGTGCGGCGTCTCGCTCGACGCGCCGAGCCGGGCGCCGGTTCAGTCGTTCCGCGACCGTGGAGCCGCGCTCGGCGAGGGCCTTCGTGAGGATCTTCTCGGCGGCCGGGAACTCGCGCCCCGTGTTCGCGAGGAACACTCCGCGCGACATCATGAGCGGCGTCCAGCCGAGGTCGGTCTTCGCATCGAGCTTCGCGCCGTGGTCGACGAGGTACTGCACGATCGACGGCTGGTTCGCGAGGATCGCGCCGTGCAGCGCCGTGCTGCCGCTCCAGCGCGGATCGCCGGTGCCGAGGTCGAGCAGGTCCGCGATGTTGTGCGGGTAGTAGAGCAGCGTGTACTCGGCGTCGCCGACCATCTTGTAGTTGCCGAAGTGCGCGACCGCGTTGATGTCGTTGCCCAAGCTCGAGCGCCGCCTTCACGGCCTCGAGCCGCTCGGCCTCGGACACGCCCGTGAACGGCCCCGGCGTCTCGCCCTCCCACGTGTCGAGGCCGGCCGCGACCATCAGCGGCGTGACGCCGAAGCGGTTCGTGATGTTCGGGTCCGCGCCGCCGGCCGCGAGCACGCGCATGAGCTCCGCGTCGCCGTTCTTCGCCGCGACGTAGAACGCGGTCGCGCCGTTGTAGGTGAGCAGATGCCGGCCGAGCACGATGCCCGGCGGATTGCGCGTCGTGCCGCCGACCGTGTCGAAGCGGATCTCGGGCCAGTCGACGCGCACGTTCGGGTTCGCGCCGTGCGCGAGCAGCTTCTTCGACGAGCTCGAGGCTCGTGACGTTGCCGGTCGGCCGCGGCGCGGCCGGCGGCAGATCGCCGACGCCCGCGTCGCCGGTCGAGCCCGGCTTGCGCAGCCACGCGATCGTGTGCAGCGGCGACGCGCGCGCGTCGGGCAGGTTCGGATCGGCGCCGTAGTCGAGCAGCACGGACGCGGTCTCGTAGAACGCGTTCACGACCGCGACGTTGAGCGCGCTCGTGCCGTCGGGCGCGAGGTCGTTCGCGTGCGCGCCGTGGTCGAGCAGATAGCGCAGCGTGTCGATCTGCGCGTCGCGCACCGCGAACAGGAGCGGCGTGGAGCCCGCCTTCGACTTCGCGTTGACGTTCGCGCCGGCCTCGATCAGCGCCGCCACGACGTCGACGTGGCCCTCGCCCGCGGCCCACATGAGCGCGGTCTGGCCGCGCCAGCCTTCGGCCGCGTCGACCGTGGCGCCGTGCGCGAGCAGCGCCTCGACCGCGTCGAGCTTGCCGGTGCGCGCCGCGGTCATCAGCGGCGTCTGCCCTCGCGCGACGTCGCGTTCACGCTCGCGCCGGCCGCGAGCAGGCGCTCGATCGCGGCGCGATCGCCGTTGCCGGCCGCGAGATCGAGCGGCGTCGACGTTGAAACGGTTCGCGGCGTTCGCGGACGCGCCCGCGTCGAGCAGCGCGTCGATCAGCGCGAGGTCGTCGACCTCGGCCGCGAAGTGCAGCGCGGTCGCGCCGTCGCCCTCGGCCGCCGTTCACGTCGGCGCCGCTGTCGAGCAATGCGTTGACGGCCGCCCGATCGTGGCGCTTGACCGCGTCGATCAACGGCGTGGAGTCGGCCGCGCGCGCCGCTCCGGCGGCGCCGAGTGCGAGCGCGAGCACGAGCGTCGAGCCGATCTGTGCGCGTTGCATGGGCGATCTCTCCGTTGCGCGTAGCGGAAATATACAACGGCGGCGCGGCGGGTCAGCGACGTCTCGCGCACGACTTGCGCGTTCTTACTCGTAGACGTATATTCGTGTACGAATATTTGTAGCCGAGGCAACGATGGCGACGAAACGCAAGGTCGACAACCTCATGGCGCTCGCGGTGCTCGCGACGGCCATCGAGCGACCGATGCATCGCTACGAGATGGCTTCGCTGATGCGCGCCCGCGGCAAGGATCAGGACATGGACATCAAGTGGGGCTCGCTCTACACGGTTGTCCAGAATCTCGAGAAGCATGGCCTGCTCGAGACCATCGGCAGCACCCGCCAGGGCGCCCGGCCCGAGCGGACGATCTACCGGATCACCGCGAGCGGTCGTCAGGAGCTGCTGGATTGGACGCGCGAGCTGATCGGCTCGCCCGCAGCCGAGAATCCGCGGTTCGCGGCGGGTCTCTCGGTCTGGATGCTGCTCTCCCCTGACGAGGTCATCGCGCTGCTGCGCGCCCGACTCGAGAAGCTCGAAGCCTCCCTCAAGAGCCGGCGCGCCGCGCTCGCGCAGGCCGGCGCCGAAATTCCGCGGTTGTTTCTCGTAGAGGCCGAGTACGCGCTTGCGATGACCAAAGCGGAAAGCGCGTGGATCCGCGGGCTGCTCGACGAGCTGAGCTCCGGGGAATACCCGGATCTCGCCTCTTGGCGAACCTGGCATGCGACCGGCGAAGTCCCGGCACGTTTCGCTGAGCTCGCGAAACGCGGCGGCACGTCGGACTAATTCGCCGCGCGCTGCGCGGCGCCGTACCAAAGTGTTGATAAGGAGATCGCACCATGTCGAACGTAAACACAGCACTCGTGATCGGCGGCGGCATCGCGGGCCCCGTGGCGGCGATAGCGCTGCGCAAAGCGGGCATCGAAGCGAGCATCTACGAGGCGTATCCGCGTCCGAGCGAAGGCATCGGCGGGTCGCTCGCGCTCGAGCCAAACGGCCTAGCGGCGCTCGACGTGATCGGTGCAGCCGACGCCGTACGCGCCGTCGCGACGCCGATCACGCGCTCGGTGCTCGCGCTTGGCGGCAGAGAGCTGGGCAAGATTCCGGGG
The DNA here is from genome assembly GCA_963699925.1 of uncultured Gammaproteobacteria bacterium. GTDB lineage: Bacteria > Pseudomonadota > Gammaproteobacteria > Steroidobacterales > Rariloculaceae > FEN-1219. The sequence goes on from CAVOVT010000007.1 coordinate 404,838, forward strand.
CTGCCCGGCCTGCCGCCGCGTCACGTGATCGAACGCGGTGAGCTGCACAAGATCCTAAACGAGCGCGCACGCATCGCGGGCGTGCGCATCGAGCACGGGAAGCGCTTGATCGGCGCGGACGAGTCGCGCGCCGGCATCACGGCGCGCTTCGAAGACGGGACCACGGCAACAGCGGATATTCTTATCGGCGCCGATGGCGTGCGCTCGACGGTGCGCACGTTGATCGACCCCGCGGCGCCGAGCGCGTCGTTCACGGGCTTGCTCGGCTTCGGCGCAACCGTCGACGCGGGTCTCGATCTCGAGCCCGGCACGATGACGTTCGCGTTCGGCCGCCGCGCGTATTACCTCTACTGGCCGACTCGTGACGGCCGCACCGCTTGGGGCGCGAACTTGCCCGCGGCGACGCCGCTCACGCTGCGCGAGGCGCGCACGCTGCCGGCCGAGCGCTGGCTCGACACGCTGCGCGCCGCGTATGCCGACGACGATCCGGGCGCGCGGCTCGCGCACCGCACGACGGCCGGCGACCTCCAGGTCGTCGGCGCGCTGCACATCATGCCGTCCGTGCAGCGCTGGCATCGCGGCCGAAGGGTGCTGGTCGGGGATGCCGTGCACGCGCCATCGAACAGCACGGGCCAAGGCGCCTCGCTCGCGATCGAGAGCGCGGTGGAGCTCGCGCGTTGCGTGCGCGACCTGCCCAACGCCGAGCTCGCGTTCGCGGCTTACGAGGCGCTGCGGCGCGCACGCGTCGAGGCCATCGCGAAGCGTGGCGCCAGGATCAATCACTCGAAAGCGCCCGGCCGCGTGGCGCGCATGTTCATGCCCCTCGCGTTGCCGCTGATGTTCAAGCTCATGGACCTCGAGAAGACGATGGGCGCGGAGCAACGCTACATGATCGACTGGGACGCGCGTGTGAGCGCGGCCGTCCGAGCGTCCGCCGCCTGATGTCGAGGGCTGGCGATCGGAGGCGCGCCGTTGCGCTCGGCCGGCTTGCGCTCGCGCATCCAACCTAGACAATCGCGTCATGGCACTCGTCACTCTGCTCGACGCCCACCTCGCATTCGGTGATAGACCGCTGCTCGACGGGGCGGCATTCGCCGTGCAAGCGAATGAGCGCATCGGCTTGATCGGCCGTAACGGGAGCGGCAAATCGACCCTGCTCCGAATCATCGCGGGCCGTGTACAGCCCGACGACGGCGGGCTCCAGGTTCGCGACGGCCTACGGATCGGCTTCGTCGAGCAGGAGCCCGAGCTCGAGCCCGCGTCGACCATCGGCGAGAGCCTGGCCGCCAGTATCCCGGGTGAGCGTTGGACGTTCCAGGCGCGGCTCAACGAATACCTGGATCGCTTGGGTCTAGCGCCTGGCCGCGCGCTCGACACCGCGTCGGGCGGCGAGCGGAAGCGCGCCGCATTGGCGCGGGCCCTCGCGCTCGATCCGGAGTTGCTATTGCTCGACGAGCCGACCAACCATCTCGACATCGCAGGCATCGAGCGGCTCGAAGGGCTGCTGACGAAGGTGCCCGCGTGCATCGTGGTGACCCACGATCGCGCGTTTCTCGATCGGGTCGCCACGCGCATCGTCGAGCTGGATCGCGGCGTGCTGCGCTCTTACCCCGGCAACTTCGGCGCCTACGAAGCGCGCAAGAACGACGAGCTTGCTGCGGAGGAAGTCGCAAACCGACGGTTCGATAAGTTCTGGGCGCAAGAGGAGGTCTGGATCCGCAAAGGCGTGGAAGCACGCCGCACGCGCAACGAAGGCCGCGTTAAGCGGCTCGAGCGACTCCGCCTCGAGCGCGCGGAGCGACGCGATCGGCTCGGCAACATCAACCTCACGATGGACGCCGGCCAAAACTCCGGTCGGCTGGTGGCCGAGTTGATCGACGTCACCAAACGCTTCGGGGACCGCCCGATCGTCGACCAGCTGTCGCTGCGCATCATGCGCGGCGATCGCATCGGGCTCATCGGCCCGAACGGCGCCGGCAAGTCGACGCTCATCCGTATCATTCTCGGCGCGCTCGCCGCCGGATTCCGGCAGCGTGCGGCTCGGCTCGAACGTGCACGTCGCGTACTTCGACCAGCTCCGCGAGCAGCTCGATCCGGAGCTCACGGTGGCCGAAACCATCAGCCCGGGATCCGACTGGGTCGAGCTCGGCACGCAGCGCAAGCACGTGATGAGCTATCTAGCTGACTTTCTGTTTTCAGCGCAGCGCGCGAAAGCGCCGATCAAGATGCTCTCGGGCGGCGAGCGCAACCGCCTCTTGCTCGCGCGCCTGTTCGCGCGCCCCGCTAATCTGATCGTGCTCGACGAGCCGACGAACGACCTCGACATCGAATCGCTCGAGCTGCTCGAGGAGAAGCTGCAGGGCTACGGCGGCACGCTGCTGCTCGTCAGCCACGATCGGCGCTTTCTCGACAATGTCGTCACCCAAACGCTGGTGCCCGAGGGCAACGGCGTGTGGCGCCAGTACGTCGGCGGCTACGCCGATTGGCTGCGCCAGCGGCCGGCGCCCGCCTCCACTTCGAACGAACGCCCGCGAGCACAGGCGCCCGCCTCCCGCACGAGGCCGCGGACGAAGCTGAGCTACAAGGAAGAGCGCGAGCTCGGCTGCACTTCCCCAAGAGATCCAGGCGCTCGAGCAAGAGCAACTGGATCTCACGGCCCGATTGAGCAGCGCGGAGCATCATCGCAAAGGCGCGGAAGGGGTCCGTCTGGACATCCAGCGCGCGCTCGACATCGAGCAGCTGCTCGAGGCCAAGTTCGCGCGCTGGGAGGAGCTCGAGCAGCTCCTCGCCGCTACCAACGCCGCTCCTCGATCCTAGGAGTCGACCGCGCCCGCGGGGCGCGAGCGCGGCGCCGCGCCTCGCGCGCGACCGCCAATGGCGCTAATCGCGTCGCCCCGAGGCACCGGGCCTGTTCCGGAACACGCTCGGTATCTCCTTCGACTTCAGCGGCGCGAAGTCCGCGCGACCGACCTCCAGGCGCCGCTGCATGTCCGCGAGCACGTCCGGGAAGCGCGCGGCCACGCTGTAGCTCTCCGGCTCGGGAGCCTGCATGTCGTACAGCTGCGGATAACCGCGCTCCGCGAGAGCGACGTAGCCCGACCTGTAGTAGTCGGCCGAAACGTATTTCCAGCGCTGCGTGCGAATGGCGGCGACGTCTTCGTTGTTGAACAGCACGAGCTCGTCGTGAGGCGACGGCGCGCCGCGCAGCAACACGTCGGTGATGTCGAGGCCGTCCAGAGTGACGCCCGCGGGCAGCGGCTTGTGAGCCATGCTGCAGAAAGTCGGCAGGAGGTCGATCGCCATCGCGATCGAATGCACCGTGCGGCCGCGCGGAACCACGCCTGGACGATGAGCGATGAACGGCACGCGATACCCGCCGTCGTAGCCACCGCCGCCCTTGCGCTGGCGCAGAGCCCCCGCCGAGCCTTCGAACCACGGTCCGTTGTCCGAGGTGAGGATGACGAGCGTGTCGCGTTCGATACCGAGCGACTTGAGCTTTGCGAGCACCCTGCCGACGATCGCGTCGATTTCCTCGACGACGTCGCCGTACGCACCGGCGTCGGAGTGCCCCGCATAAGGCGCGTGCGGATAGCTCGGCAGGTGCGGCGCGCTCAGCGCGAGCTCGAGGAAAAACGGCCGGGCTCGATGCTCTTCGATGAACCGCTCGGCGCGCTCGCAGAAGCGCTGTTGGAGCTGCGGATAGTCGACCTCGTATTGCTTCACCTGCGCTCCGGGGCCTTCGGCTTCATAGAGCGCCAGTGGCTGGATGTCGTGGCTGTACGGCAAGCCGAAGAAGAGATCGAAACCCTGCACCGTCGGCGGCCAGAACGGCGCGATGTGGCCCAGGTGCCACTTGCCGATCAGCGCGGTCGCATACTTCGGTTTCAGCGCCTCCGCGATCGTGATTTCAGCGGGATCGAGGCCGCGCGTGTCGTTCGCGAAGATCACCTCGTAGGCGAGGCCGGTGCGAATCGGATAACGTCCGGTCAGGAAGCCAGCGCGCGACGGCGTGCACAAGTTGGCCGCCGCGTAGTAGTCCGCGAGCACCGTACCTTCCCGCGCGATCCGGTCGTGCACTCGCTTTGCGCCGAACGCGCCGACATCGCCGTAACCGAGTTCGTCGCAGAGCACGACGACGAAATTCGGCGGGCGTTCGGCGCCGCTCGCCGCGGCTCCCAGCGTAGCGGCACCCAGCGCCGCCGCGCAGCGTCGCAGAAAATCCCGTCGGTCCAACCGCGTCACTCCTTCGGGACGAGCCCACGCTTCGCCGCTTCTTGCGCAACTCGCGGATCCACCGACTTCGACATTGCGATGTCGGCCTGGCCCTGCGCGGTCTTGCCATCGTGCAGCTCGACGAGTCCGCGCCCGTAAAGAGCCCACGGATTACGCGGCAGCGATGCGAGCACCGTGTCGTAGTCCTTGAGCGCCCTGTCGTATTCGCCCCTGCGCAGATACGTGAGTCCGCGGCTATCGAGGTAGACCACGGCCTCCGGCCGCTCCTTGATCGCTCGATTGCAGTCGGCGAGCGCCTTGTCGAGGTCCTCGCCGAGCATCGCCCGCACCCGGCAGCGCGAGGCGAGCGCTTCCGGAGTCCGGATCTCCTGCAAATGCGCGTCGAGCCACTGGTCGTACTGCTCGATCGCTTGCCGGAACGAGCCCGCGCGCGCATACAGGTTGCCGAGCGCGAGCCGTACGTCGGCTTCCTTCGCAACGGTCAAGTTCACCTTGTCGAGATCGGCGAGCACGTCGCCCCCCGAGTCACCGGTCGCATCGCGCCGACTGAGGCGCAGCCCCGCTCGCGCGACAAGCGCCGGCACGTAGTCCGGCTTCAAAGCGAGCGCCTGATCGAGGTCCGCGGACGCGAGCGCGGGTTGGCGGTTGCCGAGCCGCGCCTCCGCGCGCTGATAGAAATATTCGGCCTCGCTCGGCGCGAGCTCGCACGCGCGCGTGAGGTCTTCGATCGCGTGCGCGAAGTCGCGGCGCGCGGCATACGCGACGCCGCGACGGCTGTAGCCGGCGGCGTCGGTTGGCTCATCGCTCGGTAGCCCGGGCGGCGCGGTGTTCGCGGCCGCCGGTTCAGCCGCCGTCTCGCGCGTCGCGGAGCCGGCTGCGGCCAATGGACGTGCTTGCGCGCTGCCGGGGCCCGAGCTCAGGTCGAACACCGGTCCGCCGTTGTACGTGAAGTAGAGCTTGCGTTGGCTGCTGGCGACGTAGATCCGGTGCGAGAGGAAAAAGTCGGTGCCGATCATCATGTCGGCCTCGGGCAGGCTGACGTCGCCGAAGCGCAGCTTCGTCTGCTTCACCTCCTCGTCGCCGATCTTGAAGCTTGCGACCGGCGCGATCCAAGTCTGTTCCGTCTTCGCGCCGAGGCCGCCGATGAGCCCGGCCTTCACGGCACCGGCGCTGTCCGGAGTCATGCCGGCGCGCTCGGCGGCGCGCAGGGTCAACAGTGAATAGGCCGCGCCTGTGTCGAACACGACGTGGATCCGCGTCCCGTTGACGAGCGCCGTACCGGTCGTATGCGGCTGCGCCTGCGTCGCCCACGCGATCTCCATCACCGAGTATGGCTCGCCGTTCTGCGCCCAGTACGCGAGCATGCGCTTGTCGCACCCTATCGGCTGCAGCAACCGGATCGCGCCGTGCGCGAGGTCGTACTCGACGTCCGCCAGCCGGAATACGTTCTGGCCCAGCAGCCCGGCCGCGCGTGCCAGCTGTGCGCCGCCGACGATGAACTGAACGTCGCGTATGGGCACGCCCGCGAGCGTGAACTGCTTGACCGTAGTTACGCCGGCCCCGGTCGAGCCCGTGATGCCGTGGACGCGAATGTTCGACGGCATGACGCGGAGCTTGAGCTCCGCGGCGCTTGCGGGAGAAAGCGTGCTGTAGAACGCGCCGCTGTCCGCGATGAACTGAACGTCGGCGCCGTTGATCTGCGCGGTAATCATCGGCCGCAAGCCATTCATCGTGACCGGCAGCTCCGCGATCTTGCCGATCTTGCACTCGGCCGCGAATCCGCTCCCCGGCGATCCCGCAAGAGCCAGGAGCGAGGCCAACACCCCTACGATGCGAGCTGACATGGTTCCCCTTTCGGCGACCGGACGCCGGGCCGCAAGTAGTGTCTTCTCGCGGCGGTCGACACGATAGAATGCCGCATACACTGCCGCCAATACCCTTGAGCTCGCGACCCGCCAAGCTGCTTACGCTCGCCGTCCCGGTGCTGGCCCTTGCGGCCGGCGCTTGGTGGACGCTCGGCCCCCATCGCGACCGCATGGCCGTGCAGGATCTGCTCTCCCACTACTGCGTCGATTGTCATAATCCGGTCGACCTCACGGCCAACCTCGTGATCGACCCCGCGAGCCTCGATCGCGTCGGCGCGCAGCCCGAGCATTGGGAGAAGGTCGTCCGCAAGCTGCGCGCGGAGTCGATGCCGCCCGACGATCCGCGCCCGCCGCACGAGGCGTACACGACGGCCGCCGCATTCCTCGAGCGCGAGCTCGATGCAGCCGCAAGCGAGCGGCCGAACGCGGGCGACGTGCCGCTGTTCCGTCGCCTCACGCGCACGGAGTACGAGAACGCGATCCGCGATCTCCTCGCGCTCGAGCACCTGCCGGCCGAGCTCGACTTCGAGCTGCTGCTGCCGGCCGACAACGCGAGCAGCGGCTTCGACAACATCGCGGACCTCCTCTTCGTCTCGCCCGTCGTGATGGAGCGTTACATCGGCGCGGCCCAGAAGCTCGCGCGGCTCGCGGTGGGCGACATGCGAACGCCGGTGCTCGTGAACATCTACAAGCTCTCCGAGCAGTTGCCGCAGGACGAGCGCGTCGACGAGCTGTCGTTCGGCACGCGCGGCGGGCTCGCGGTCGAGAGCTACTTTCCGCTGGACGCGACTTACACGTTCGAAATCGAGACCGCGGCTGCGGCGCGCGACGAGTACAAGATCGAGGTCAGCGTCGACGGCGCGCGCGCCGCGGCGAAGTCGATCGGCGCGGCGGTGATCGTTCCGCGGCGCGGCAACGACCACGTTTTGCTCGAAGTGCCGATCGCGGCCGGACCGCACCTCGTCGGCATCACGTTCGTCGAGCGCTCGCAGGCACTCGACGAGGGCCTCGTGCGCTCGCGAATGCGCAGCCGCGGGACGATGCCCTCGATCGCGATCGCGACGATCCGCGGGCCCTATTCGCCGACCGGCCCCGGCGACACACCGAGCCGCAAGCGAATCTTCGTCTGCCGACCCACGAGCGAAGCCGAAGAGACGCCTTGCGCCCGCGAGATACTCGGCACGCTCGCGCGGCGCGCGTACCGCCGCGCGACCAGCGACGCCGATCTCGAGGACCTGATGCCGTTCTACGAGCAAGGGCGCGCGGACGGCGGTTTCGACGCGGGCATCCAGCTCGCGCTCGAGCGCCTGCTCGTGAGCCCGCAATTCTTGTACCGGATCGAGCGCGAGCCCGTGCCGCACGCTGGCATGACCGCGAGCGCGGCGGACGCGCGGCCGCTGCGCGCGGCGCGCGATTCTTCCGCCGGACGCTCCGACGGCCCTTCGGCCACGACGAGCGCCGCGCGGCACGAAGCGCCGATCGGCGTCGCACCGATCAACGACGTCGAGCTCGCGTCGCGGCTGTCGTTCTTCCTCTGGAGCAGCATCCCGGACGACGAGCTGCTCGAAACCGCGCTCGACGGCCGGCTGCACGAGACCGGCGTGCTACGTGCGCAAGCGCAGCGGATGCTCGCCGACCCGCGCGCCGAGTCGATGGTTACGAACTTCGCGGCGCAATGGCTCTTCCTGCGGGACGTCGAGGCGAAGGATCCCGACATCTTCCTGTTCCCCGACCACGACGTCTCGCTGCGCCGCGCCCTCGAGCATGAGACCGAGCTCTTCGTCGGCGACGTACTGCGAAGGCGGCGGCAGCGTGACGGATCTACTGACCGCGCGTTACACGTTCCTGAACGAGCGGCTGGCCCGGCACTACGGCATGCCGAACGTCTACGGCAGCTACTTCCGCCGCGTCGACCTTGGCGCGGACAGCCCGCGCGCAGGGCTGCTCGGCCAGGGAAGCATCCTGACGGTGACCTCGTACTCGACGCGCACGTCGCCGGTGCTGCGCGGCAAGTACGTTCTCGACAACCTGCTCGCCTCGCCGCCTCCGCCTCCGCCGGCCGACGTGCCGGCTCTGAAGACCGAGGACGACGCGGCGGGCGGCCGGCCACTCACGATGCGCGAGGCGATGGTGAAACACCGCGCGAACCCGGTCTGTGCGAGCTGCCACGCGAAGATGGACCCGATCGGCTTCGCGCTCGAGCATTTCGATGCCGTGGGGCGCTGGCGCGATGCCGACGCGGGCCAGCCGATCGATACTGCGAGCAAGCTGCTCGACGGCTCGACGATCGATGGTCTCGCGGGCGTGCAGTCGATGCTGCTGCGCGATCCTTCGCTCTTCGTGCACGCGTTCACGGAGAAGCTCATGATGTACGCACTCGGACGCAACGTGCAGTACTACGACGCGCCCGCGATTCGGTCGATCATGCGAGCCGCGGCCGAGAAAAATTACGCGTTTTCGACTATCGTCGAAGGCATCGTGGAAAGCGTTCCGTTCAGGATGCGAAACGTGCATGCGTCGGCCGAGGGACAGACGGTCGCCGCTGCGCGTGACAGCGAGGGGGTCGGTCCATGACGTTCATCACGAAGCGAACGCTGCCGCGGCGCACGTTCTTGCGCGCGGCCGGCGCGACCATCGCGCTGCCGATGCTCGATGCGATGCTGCCGGCCTTCGGCGCGGACTCGTCGCCATGGACGCCGCGGCTCGGCTTCATGTACGTCGGCAACGGCATCGTGCACAAGACCTTCAAGCCCGTCGGCGAAGGCTCGAGCTTCGAGCTCTCACCCGTGCTCGCACCACTCGCGCCGCTGCGCAAGCAGCTCACGGTCGTGAGCGGCCTCGATCACAAGCAGGCCGAGAACTTCGGCGACGGGACCGGCGACCATCCGCGCTCCTCGGCCGCGTGGCTCACGGGCGTGCACGCGTGGGACCGCACGCGGCCGGGCGTCGAGGTGAAGCTCGCGACGAGCGCCGATCAGCTCGCGGCCGACGTGCTCGGCCGGACGACGCCGGTGCGCTCGCTCGAGCTCTCGGTCGACACCGCGACGCAGAGCGCGTGCGACGCGGGCGACTGCTTCTACGTGAACACCGTATCGTGGCGCAACGCGACCACGCCGAACTTGACCGAGAACCATCCGCGGCTCGTCTTCGAGCGGCTGTTCGGCGACGGCGGCAGCAACGCCGAGCGGCTCGCGCGGATCAAGAAAACGAGCAGCATCCTCGACTCGGTGCGCGAAGAAGCGCTCCGGCTAGCCTCGAGCGTCGGCGCGGGCGACAAGGCGAAGCTCGACGAATACTTGGACTCGGTGCGCGAGATCGAGCAGCGCATCCAGGGCGCCGAGGCGCGCGAGCACGATGACGTCGCGCTGCCGGAGCGGCCGACCGGGATCCCGGCGTCGTTCGAAGAGCACACGAAGCTGATGCTCGACCTCGCCGCTGCTCGGCGTTCCAGACCGACACGACGCGGATCTTCTCGATGATCCTCGCGCGCGAGGTCAGCAATCGCTCGTACCCGCAGATCGGCGTGCCGGAGCAGCATCATCCGGTTTCGCATCATCGGAACGACCCGGTGCTGATCGAGAAGAAGACGAAGATCGACGCGTACCACGTGTCGTTCCTCGGCTATCTCGCGGCGAAGATGCAGGCCACGCCCGACGGCGACGGCACGCTGCTCGATCACAGCCTCTTGATGTACGGCGGCGGCATGGGCGACGGCAATCTGCACCGCCACAACGACCTGCCCTGCGTGCTGCTCGGCAGCCTCGGCGGCCGGCTCAAAGTCGGCCAGCACGTCGCGTACCCGAGCGGCACGCCGATGACGAACCTGCTCGTCTCGCTGCTCGACAAGATCGGCGTGCCGGTCGACGCGCTCGGCGACAGCACGGGCCACCTCTCGCCCGACCGCTTGTCCGCCTGACGCTCCCGCATTCGGTTCGACGCGTCTTCGTGGGAGAGCTACCGCATGGCGACCTCATGCGAGCGCCTGCCGCCGAGCTCCCGCAGCCTGTCGTTCATGCGTTCGACCTCTGTCTTATCGAGCAGCGGCCCCACGCGTACACGATGCAACGTTCGGCGCCGGCCGTCTTCGGACACCACGAACGCGTTCACGAGGCCCTGAAATTTCAGCTCGTTGACGAGCTGGACCGCGTCGTCGCGGTTCGTGAACCTACCGGCCTCCGCGAATAGCCTTTCCGGTTTTTCGCGCGACGGCTGGGCTGCCGGCGGCGGGGAAGCCGGTCGAGACTTCGTCGGCGCGGCCGGAGGACTAACCGGAGCGGCGTTCTTGCCCCCGTCATGCGTCGTAGTCGGATCTCGATTGTCGCGGTGCCCCGCAGTCGCGGCGTGCGACGGTGGCGGCCCCCGGAGCGCTCGCACTTCGACCTTCGTCGTTCCCTTCCGGACCATATCGAGCTCTGTCGCTGCGGCATAGGAGAGGTCGATCAACCGCTTCCCGACGAACGGCCCGCGATCGTTGACTTTGACGGTCACGTGCCTGCCGTTCGTCAAGTTCGTGACCTCGACCCAGGTCGGAATCGGCAGCGTCGGATGGGCCGCAGTCATCTCGTACATGTCGTACATTTCGCCGCTCGAGGTCGGATGGCCATCGAACGGACGCCCGTACCAAGAGGCGACGCCGCGTTCCCGATAACCCTCGCTCGATGCCCGCACGAAGTATCGCTTGCCGAGTACCTCGTAGTACGGCGGATCGCCGCTCACGGCATCCGGTCTTGGCGGCCCATTCGTCGTCGGCGCGCGTGTCTGCCCCGCCCGCGCGTCGCATACCAGCCCTGCGACCAGAATGACGGACCACATCGCCACCCAACAGCGGTACGCCCGGCCGAAATCGGTGCCGCCGCGGGCGAGAGATACAGCGATGGCGCGTGGCTTCCGTGTCACGACGGCGACCCTCATCCATGTCGACAACGGGGTGCTGCATCAACCGTGCCGGGATGTCGTCCAGGCGATTGGCGGCGTATGGCCTCAGCACCTAGGAGCGCGCGCGAAATTGAACGGTGCGTGGAGATTTGAGAATCTGAGACGAGACTCTGCGGGCTCGCGATGCCCACCGAGCGCAATGGCCAGCACTGGACGGTCATAGGGCCGCCGGGCTATACCGGCGGCATGACACTCGCAGGCAAAGTCGTCGCCGTCACCGGCGGCTCGGGGCAGCTCGGCAGCGCTGTCGTTCGCGCAGCGCTCTCGGCCGGCGCGTTGGTTGCATCGCTCGACCACGCGGCGTCGCCGAGCGGTCCGACCGCCCCTAAAGGCGCGCTCGCGCTCGGCGGTTTCGATCTCGCCGAGCCCGACGCGGCAACGCTCGCGCTCGAGCAGGTCGTCAAGCAGCTCGGCGGGCTCGACGCGCTCGTGAACGTCGCCGGCACGTTCCGCTTCGAGAAGCTTGCGGACGGAGGCCTCGAGACCTGGGACCTGCTCTACCGAGTCAACCTCCGCACGGCGGTCAGCGCTTCGCGCGCTGCGCTTCCGCACCTGCTACGGCGCGGCGGTGGCCGCATCGTGAACGTCGGTGCTTTAGCGGCCGCGAATCGAGCCGCGAGTGGGATGGGCGCGTACACCGCGTCGAAGGCCGGCGTGCTGAAGCTCACCGAGGCGCTCGCAGCGGAGCTGAAAGATCACGGAATCACGGTCAATGCGGTCCTGCCGAGCACGATCGACACGCGGACCAATCGGGCCGATATGCCGAAGGCGGACTTTAGCCGCTGGGTCGCGCCGCAAGACCTCGCGAGCGTGATCGTCTTCCTGCTCTCGGACGAGGCGCGCGCGGTGACCGGCGCACTGATCCCGGTGGCCGGGCGGGTCTGACCGCTAGCGCCAGCGGTTGCCGAGGATCCAGGCGACGAGGCTCCAGCGAGTCCCGCGCGTGACCGGCGTGACGCGGTGCAGAACGAAGCTCGGGAACGCGATGAACGCGCCTCTCGTCCGGTCCATCGGCTCCGGCTGATTCGCGAACAGCAGCTCCAAGTCGCCGCCTTCGTAATCCCCCGGGCTCGACAGCTGAACCGACACCGAGATTTTGCGCAGCGGCCGGAAGCCCGCGAAATCGGTGTGCCAGTCGTAGAACCCTTGGTCCGCGCCGTCGTAGCGCGCGAGCTGGATGTTGTCTTCCACTGCCGCGATGTCGACATTGAAGAACAGGCGGTTGCATTCCTGCCCCGCAGCCCAGACCCGGTCGTAGAGCCACCGGTATTTCGGCTCCATGCGGAGGAACGCGACACGAGACCGGCGCACGCGCTGATCCGCGCCGCCGCCGCCCAGCTCCCCTTCTGTCACGAGCGCCGCGTGCTCCGCGAGCAGCCGGTCCATCTCGGCGTCGGTCAGGAAGCCCGAGGCCGTGGCGCGAGTCTCGAACGGCGGAAGGGTCTGTTCTTGTTGGGCAGGCATCGATTCCGGGTGGTCCGCGTTGGCCCGAGCACGGACGGCGGCCTCGATGCACCGCCCCCGTACGCCCGTCCTGGTCAACGCAAGCGAGTATCCGCTGCGCTACCCGTGTTCCGCAATCGGCGCTCGCGCCGCCGGGGCGGGCGCTCGGAGCCGCAACATAACCCGGTCTCGCTGCGAGCGCGAAAGCGTGACGGAGGTCTTCGCCGCCGCGCGCGCCCTCCGAGATCATGCTTGGCACGTCCCACCCACAAGCCGGCGATGCCGACGCACGAAGCAAAGGGACGTCTCACGATGCCGCCATGGAGGCTGCGATGAGAAAGGCCGAGCCCGTCGACGAGTTTGCCGAGACCGAGGTGTTGATCCACGCGGAAGATCTGACGAACCGCGACGCCGACGCGTTGTCGCTCTACGCGGAGTACGCGACCGAGCTCGCGCATGAGGCGAGCCCGCGCTTCGATTCACGCCTGCGACGCTGAACGCGCCCTAGATCACGCCGTCGAGCGGCCGCGCGGCCGAGAGCCTCGGCTCTAGAGGCGGAACAAAAACTCCTGCATGCCGTTGCGCAGCAGCCGCGCGCGATCGACGGCATAGCGCGGCATGCAGGTCGCGAGATCCTCGGGAGAATAACGCGGTGCCGCGCGCACCGGCGCGGTCTGCGGCACGATCTCGAGCCGTTGCTCGTCGAGCGGCACGAAAGAGCTCGGGCGCTCGGGCATCTGGCGGGCGGCATAGTAGACGAGCGCGTGCACGAGCGTGCCCGGCCGGCCGCGCGCCGCGATGCATTCCATCACCGCCGTGAGCGCGGGGCGATTCAGGTAGTTCAGCAGGTCCCAGCAGAGCACGATGTCGGTGGGCTCCTGACGGCGCGCGGGCAGGGCCGCCTCCGCGAGGCTGCGAAGGCGGCGGGGATCTTGCTCCGCGTTCAGGGAGTCGATCGCGTCGGCGAGCTCGGCGACCTCGTAGCGGCAGCGGAATTGACTCAGCAGCCGCACGGTCGCGGGGCGCGCCGAAGCGAGGTCGAGCAACACGAAGCGGCCGCCGTCGCCGAGACGATCGACGAGCGAGTGAAAGAGCGGCGCGCTGAGGCTGTCGTCCGGCTGCGCTCCGCCGGAGTTCGATGCGCGCGTCGCGCCGTGGGGCTCAGCCGCCAAGGTCGTCGCTTGCTAGCTCGCGCTCTTGACCGCCGAGGATGCCCCCGGGCTCGGAGCCATTTGCGGCGCCTGCGCCGGCCGCGGAGCCTGAGCCCCTGCCGTCGCGGGCTTGGGCGCATTGCGCGCGGTCGCGCTCTGAACCGCCTGCGGGTCCATCTCGATCGCGCCCTTGAACTTGGCTCCTTCCTCGAGGCTGACGCGCGGCGAGGTCACGTTGCCGCGAACCTGCGCGTTCTTGCGGATCGCGACCCGCTCCGAGCCGTACAGGTCGCCTTCCATGAAGCCGTCCACGATGATCGACTGGGCGTACACGTCGGCCCGGACCTTGCCCTGGGGCCCGATCGTGAGGCTGTTGTTCTTGAGCTGAACGGTGCCGTTCACCTCGCCTTCGATCAGGAGGTCCTCTTCGCCGCGCAGATCGCCGTCGATGTGGATCGACGCCCCGATCATCGCGTGCTCGCGCCCGGCCGATGATGGCCGCGCCGCTGTGCTTTCCGATCGCGGCGCCGGATCCGACCGCAGCCCCGAATCGGCCGGCTTATCCGTGCCGCCTTTCTTGCTCATCTCGAACATAGTGACCCCCAGGTCAGGTGAGGTGATTTGAACTGTCCCAACAGTTAGCGCGCATTACTTGACGAGGCGTCTATCTCCCAACGAGACGTCTATCTAGCACAGCGGCGCACCGAACTCCATCCTGTCGTTCACAGCCGACACGTTTTCGCGCGAATAAACTATGATGATCGTGACGGCGTGCGTGGATGAAAAACCATCACACTGTCGTCATCCTGTTCCGGTAATCTCGAGAAGCGTCTGAATTTAATGGAAAGCCAACCGCAGGGAGATTCGATGAGCATGACGCCCTCCTCCGCCCGGAAGCGATCGCGCAGCAGCGCGGCCTCGGCCGGAGACACCAAGCGCCCCACCCCAAAGTCCTCCGCAGCCGTGACCCGGAGCGTGTCGGCCGATCAGCGCCACGCAATGATCTCCGAGTCCGCCTATCGGCGCGCCGAGGCGCGCGGGTTCGAGGGCGGCGACCCGGTACGAGACTGGCTCGACGGCGAAAAAGAGGTCGACGCGCTGCTGTCGCGGGCTGCCGACTAGGGGCATCGTCGAGCGGCGCGGCCGTAGCGCACCGCTCAGTGCTTCATGAAATAGTGGACGATCGCTAGCAGGATCGCCCACGTGGCCGCCGACGCGATCACGATCGCGGCGGTGGCGCCTACGAGTCCCACGAGCACGACGACACCGTCGCGCTCCGTGATGCCTACTGCGATCACGGCTGCGGCCGCCCCGGGCGGCATGTTGCCGATCAGCGGTATGGGCAGGACCATGATCACGCCGAGCACGAGCACGACCACGCCGACGAGCACCCTCGCGAGCGGCGCGGCGAAGATCTGAAACCTCGGGCGGCAGATCCGCTCGAGACGCTCGAGCAGCGGCAGCATTCGATCGACCACGCGGCGCAGGTCCGACCGCGCGATGCTCTTCTGCGTGATCGCGCGCGGCAGCCATAGCTTGCGGCGCAGCACGATCAGGTTCAGCGCGATGATCGCGAGCGCGGCGCCGCAGACCGTCGGAATCCCGGGCGGCATCGGCAGCGCACACGGCAGCGAAAAGATCAGCATCGCGAAGCCGAATGCGCGCTGCCGGAGGTTGGCGAGGATCTCTCCGAAGGTGATGCGCTCGCCGCCGGAGTAAGCGAGATCGCGCAGCACTTCCGAGGTGCGCGCCGGCGAATCGACGGCGTGCGCGGCTCCGTGGTCGTCACTGTGCATTCGGATGCTTGCTGTCCCAAGCGCCGCGCGATGGCCTATTCTAGTCGTACGCCGCGCAACCCGAGTAACGACGTGATCTCCAGCGCCGTTTTGCTGTTCTTCGTGATCGACCCGTTCGGACTGATTCCGGTCTACGTCGCGTTGCTCGGCCGGGTGCCGCCGGAGCGGCGGTTGCCGATTCTCGTGCGCGAGCTCCTGATCGCGCTGCTCGCGCTGGTGCTGTTCTTGTTCGCCGGGCGCTATGTGCTCGCGGCGCTGCATATCTCGGAGCCCGCGCTGCTGATCTCGGGTGCCTTGATCCTTTTCCTCGTCGCGCTGCCGATGATCTTTCCGTCCGTGAAGCTGCGCCTCGAATCGGAGGATCAGGCCGAGCCGCTGATCGTTCCGCTCGCGACGCCCCTGTTCGCGGGCCCGTCCGCGCTCACGCTCGTGATGCTGATCGGCAGCGGCACGAGCGAGTGGCCGGAACGCCTCGGCACGGTGCTGATCGCGTGGGCTTGTGCCGCGGTGATACTGCTGCTCGGCAGCACGATCGCCGCGCGGATCGGCGCGCGCGGGTTGATCGCCGTCGAGCGCCTCATGGGCCTGTTCCTCGTCGCGATGTCGGTCGAGATGCTGCTCGACGGCATCACGCGCTATTCCGCGACGCTGGCCCGCTAGACCGATCGGCCACGTTGGGCGGCCGATACGGGCCCGCCGCGGCGGCGCGCTCAACGCTGCGTGAGCAGCTCGATCGACTTCAGCTTGCTGTGCTCGAACGTGAGCAGGGCCGGGAGTTGGCCGTAACCGCGATCGTACGTCCACCGCTCGATGCGCGTCGTGCCGACGGTATTTACGGCACCGGTGCGCGCGCGCGCGCGCACGGGCACATCCTCAGTGGCTCTGCTCTGCGGCTCGCCGCACTTCGCGCGCACCTGGTCGATGACCATGCCGATCGTCACGAGCGTAGTGCCGCAGCGCAGCGAGTCGTCTGCCGTGGCCGGCGAAGCCATTGCGAACGCTACCGAGAACAAGATGCCGATTCGTCGCTGCATGCCTTGCTCCGCCCATCGCGGCACGGCCCGCGACGAAGTTGAGGCCGGAGTATGGGGCGCCGGCGTTCGCCGGCCGAGATCGCGAATCGCGACATCGCGCGCAGAAATGCGGCAGCGCGGCGCGCTCAGGCCGAGCGCAACGCAGGCACCGGACGATCGGGCGTGTGCTCGCCGCTTGCCGCGAGACGCACGAGCACGTGGAAGAGATCGTGGTCCGACAGAACCGCGAGCCGCTCGGGCGCCGAGAGCCAGCCCAGTGCTTCGTGGACGTTGCGCGCGTCGGCGAGCTTCGCGCGCGCCGTGAGATACGCGACGTCGGGCTTGCCACGCTGCGCGGGCGGGCGCGGAAGCACCGCCCCGAAATGCCGTTGGCGCGCGACCTCGTCGCCGAGCAGCTGCTCGATCGTTACCGCATGCAACGCGGGCGCGATCTCGTCCGCGATCTCGTCGCGTCTGCGCACGACGGCCGGGATCTCGACTTCTTCCGGAATCGTGAAGAAGCCGAAGAACCGCGCCACCTTCGCGAGAATGACGCTGCCGCTCGCGGCCGACAGCGGCAATGCGAGCACGAGGCCGAGCAGCGCGGGCGCCATCCAGGCGAGCAGCGGCAGCGACAAGAACAGCAGGCCGGCGCCCGTCGCGAGTCCCGCGACCATGTGCAGCCAATGGCGGCGCAGCAGCACGTGCCAGCGCGCGACGGCGGCACGCTGCCGGCTCTGCGGGCTCCAGCCGGAGTCCTGGCCGCGCAGGATCTCCACGATCTGGCGCGTCTGCAGCAGCATCATGATCGGCGCGTACAGCGCCGACAGCACGGTCTCCCCGATCACGCCGAGCACGAGCCTGATCGGATTGACCTTGACGACGAAGCTCGCGCGTGAAGAATCCGCGCGCAAGGCCGAGAATCTTCGGCAGCATCAGCGTCGCCATCGCGACGATGAACAGCGCGATCATCCTCTCGCTGTCGAACCGCGGCCAGCGCGGGAACAGCGACTGGTGGTCGGTGAAGTATTCGAACTGCACGGTCGCGATGTGCGCCGTCACGCCCAAGCCGACGCAGATCAGCGCGAGCCACAACGGCGAGGCGAGATAGCTCATCACGCCGATCCACATGTGGGCGCGGCTCGGCCACGTGAAGCCCGCGCTGCCGACGACCGCGAGATGCTGGATGTTGCCCTGCGCCCAACGCCGGTCGCGAGCCGCCACGTCGAGCAGCGACGGCGGGCCCTCTTCCCACGAGCCGCCGAGCGTCGGCAGCATCCGCACCGACCAGCCTGCGCGGCGCAGCAGCGCGGCCTCGACGAAGTCGTGCGACATGATCATTCCGCCGAACGGCTTGCGCCCGGGCAGCATCGGCAGGCCGGCGGCGGATGCGAACGCGCGCATGCGGATGATCGCGTTGTGTCCCCAGTAGTTGCCATCGTCTCCCGACCACGCCGCGATACCGCGCGCAACGATGGGCCCGTAGACCGACCCCGCGAATTGCTGGAGTCGCGCGAACAGCGTGTGCCCGCCGCACAGCCGCGGCACGGTCTGCAACAGCCCGAGCTTCGGATCCGCCGCCATCTCGCGCACGAGCGTCAGAGCGTTTCCGCCGACAAGACGCTATCGGCGTCGAGCACGATCATGTAGTCGTAGCGGCCGCCCCAGCGCGTGACGAAGTCGCGCACGTTGCCGGCCTTCTTCGCGACGTTCTCGTGTCGATGCCGGTACCAGACGCGAAATTCGCCGAGCGCGTCGCGCAAGCGACTGCACTGCGGCGGTCTCCTGCACGTAGACGTCCGGATTTTGGGTGTCGGACAGCACGAAGATCTCGAAATCGGCGGCCTGCCCCGAGGCGATGAGCCCCTCGGCCATTGCGCGTAGCGAAGCGAAGGTGCGCGCAGGATCCTCGTTGTAGACCGGCATCACGAGCGCGGTACGTTGCTCGGGGAGCACGTCGCCGCTCGCGCGCCGGCCCGAACCGCCGAACAGCACGCCGGCGACGGCCGACGACGCCGCGAACGCGATCCAGCCGAACGTGATCGCGAACAGCACGACCATCACGCCCTGGAGCATCGTGACGCCGCCGACGGACACGACCTCGATCATCTCGTGCGTCGCGTAACCCGTGAGCCCGAGCGCGCCGCCGAACGTCACGAGCCGCGCGAGCCACGTCTTCACCCTCGGCCGCGATGGCCTCTCGCGGCGCGTGTAGCGCTCGAAGCTCTGATCCGCCATCTCGAGGAGCGAGAATGGCGGGACTGCGGCCGGTCGGACCGTCATCGGCTCCAGCGATACAGCCACGTCTCACTCCAAGGCTGATTCTTCGACATGAGCTGGAGCCGCAGCTCCACGATGTCGTTGCGCTCGGGCGCGAGCTCGAACGTCACGCGATAGGCGCCCGTATCGGTCACGACGGAGCCCCGCGGGCGACATGACCTTGCCCCGATCGCTCGACAAGTTGACCTCGATGTCGCTCGGCGGCGCGAGCGCGCCGAGAAAGTCGACGACGAACTCGCGCTGATCTCCGCTCGTCGTCGCAGCGCCGGAGCGGGTCGAGACGACCCGCGCGAGCGACGCGTCGAGCGGCTCGGCGAGCCAGCGCAACCGATAGGAGAATTCGCGTCGCCTTGCCCGCGGGCAGCGGCGTCGCCGATTGCCAATAACGCGACGATGTTGTCGTTGATCTCTTTGCCGGACGGGATCTCGACGAGCTCGACGTGGCCCTCGCCCCAATCTCCGTGCGGCTCGACCCAAAGCGACGGACGCCGCTCGAAGTGCGCGTCGGAATCCTGATAGTCCTCGAAACGCCGCTTGCGCTGGATCAAGCCGAAGCCCTTCGGGTCGTGATCGATGAAATGCGGACACCTGTGCAATCGTGCGCGGATTCGCGAGCGGCCGCCAGACGCGCTCGCCATGGCCGGTCAGGATCTCGAGGCCGTCGGAGTCGTGCACGGCGCTGCGGAAGTCGTCGAAGCGGCCGCGCCCGGAAGACGCGTCGAAGAGGAACATCGACGTCAGCGGCGCGATGCCGAAGTTCGTGATCTGCCGGCGTGGGAACAGCGTCGCGACGACGTCGATGTCGGTTTCCGCACCGGGCGTCGCGGTGAACGTGTACGCGCCGACGACCGAGCGGCTCTGCAGCAACGCGTGGATCACGATCGCGGTCGCATGCTCGGCCGGCCGCTCGATCCAGAAGTCCGTGAATACCGGGTACTCTTCGCCCTCGGGCCGCGCGGTCCTGATCGCGAGCCCGCGGGCCGACAAGCCGTAGTTCTGGTCGCGCGCGACGGCGCGGAAATAGCTCGCGCCTTGGTACACGAGGAACTCGTCGAGCACGTCGGGCCGATTGATCGGGGCGCGGACTCGAAAGCCCGAGTAGCCGCCCTCGTCTTCGTCGCCCTGTGGCGCAGAGCCGATCTCGGGGCCGTAGTCGAAGAGATCGCTCTTGAACAGCACGCGCCGTCCCATGCCGCCGATGACGAGGTTGATGTTCACTGGCGTGTCGAAAATGTAACCGGGATGGAACAAGTCGAGGGTGAACGTGCGGTTCTGGTGCGCCCATATCGACGCACCTTTCTGAAAATGAATCGCCCGATACTGGTCATAGCTTAGCTTGCTGCTTGCATCCTGGGCCGTCGGCGGCTCGACATATTCTTGCTTCGCGAGCTCCTCCGCACGAGCGACCAAAATCGCGCGGCTAAAAGGCGACGCGGGCCGTTCTTGTGCATTGGCGCCGCCGGCCGCCGCAATGATCGCGACCGCGACGCCGAGCGCATTCCATTTGCGCGTCGCCATCGAGCTCACACGTGAAAATCGCGGAGAAGACAAGCACGATCCGTACCAACGCCGGCGCGACCGGTGGGCGGACAGCGCAATCGCGGCCGCTCTCGAGCCTCGCTCACATGCGCGCGACGGAATTCGCAGGGAACCAGTCACAATCTCGGCACCGTTTCTTCGACGAGCTCGGAGGGCGGGATTGGCGATCACCCGACGGGTAATCGGGAAGGAAATTCTAGCAAACATTGCGCATCTCTTATGAGAGAGCGTGCCTGCGACTCTAGTTTGACGAGACCACGTCTTGGCCTTGCGGTCCAAGTGACGCCAATTGGCGACAGCCGGGGTAACCCGCACGCAGCCGGCGGGGCGTCCCCGATTCGGGACGGAGTCAGCGCGGCGCGGCGGGGGCGGCGGCGGCGAGATAGTCGAGCGCTGCCTGCAGGCCGCCTGGCTTATGGGGCACCTTGGCGAGCGAGAGTCCCATCTCGACGCCCGCGAGGGTGCCGGCGAGCATGAGATCGTTGAAATGGCCGAGATGGCCGATCCGAAACACCTTGCCGGCGAGCCGGCCGAGCCCCGTGCCGAGCGACATGTCGAATGCGTCGAGGATCTTCGCGCGCAGCGCGTCGGCGTCGTGCCCCGGCGGCATCAGCACGGCCGTCAGCGAGCCGCTGTACTCGGCCGGCTCGAGACAGAGCACCTCGAGGCCCCAGGCGCGGACAGCGCGCCGCGTGGCTTCGCCATGCCGCGTCGTGGCGCGCGAATACGTTCTCGAGCCCCTCTTCCGCGAGCATCGCGAGCGCCTCGCGCAGGCCGTAGAGCAGATTCGTCGCCGGCGTGTACGGGAAATAGCCCGTCTTGTTCGCCTTGAGCATGTCGTCCCAGCCCCAGAAGCTCCTCGGCAGCTTCGCCGTCTTGCTCGCGGCGAGCGCCTTCTCGGAGATCGCGTTGAAGCTCAAGCCCGGCGGCAGCATGAGCCCCTTCTGCGAGCCGCCGACGGTCACGTCGACGCCCCACGCGTCCATCCGGTAGTCGATCGAGGCGAGCGAGGAGATCGTGTCGACCAGCAGCAGCGCCGGGTGCCCCGCCGAGTCGATCGCCTTGCGCACGGCCGCGATCCGGCTCACGACGCCGGTCGAGGTCTCGTTGTGCACCACGCAGACGGCCTTGATCGTCGTCAGCGCGTGTCCTCGCGCAAGCGGTCCTCGATCGCGTTCGGGTCCGCGCCGTGCCGCCAGTCGGTCGGCAGCAGCTCGACGTCGAGCCCCAGCCGCTTCGCCATCTGCTCCCAAAGCGACGCGAATTGGCCGGTCTCGACCATGAGCACGCGTGTCGCCCGGCGACAGCGTGTTCACGAGCGCGGCTTCCCACGCGCCCGTGCCCGACGCGGGATAGATCACGACGGGCTGCTTCGTCTTGAATACGGCCCGCACGTTTGCGAGCAGCTCGAGACCGAGCTCGCCGAACTCGGGGCCGCGGTGGTCGATCGTCGGCTGCGCCATCGCACGCAGCACACGGTCCGGGACGTTGGTCGGACCCGGGATCTGCAAAAAATGGCGACCGCTGTGAATCATGCCTACGTCTGCTCGTTGGTTTCCGCGGCGCATACAATACAACGCCCGCCGACTCCCCCCACAACGAGCTAGCCCAAGAAATGCCAGCCACTGACCTCGCGTCCTTGCAGGCGCGGCTCCGCCGCGAGATCGAAGGCGACGTGCTGTTCGGCGCCTACGACCGCGGCCGCTACTCGACCGACGCGTCGATCTACCAGATCGAGCCGCTCGGCGTCGTCGTGCCGCGCGTCCGCCGACGCGGCTGCCGCGCGCTGCAGATCGCGGCCGAGGCCGGCGTACCGCTCTTGCCGCGCGGCGCGGGCACGTCGCAATGCGGCCAGACCGTCGGCGCCGCGCTCGTGCTCGACACGAGCAAGCACTTGCGCAATCTGCTCGAGCTCGACGTCGACGCGCGCACGGCCTGGGTCGAGCCCGGCATCGTGCTCGACGAGCTCAATGCGCGCCTCAAGCCGCACGGGCTCTGGTATCCGGTCGACGTATCGACGTCCGCGCAGGCGACGCTCGGCGGCATGACCGCGAACAACAGCTGCGGCGCGCGCTCGCTGCGCTACGGCAACATGGTGCACAACGTGCTCGCGGCCGAGACCTGGCTCACGAGCGGCGAAACGGTGACGTTCGGCGCGGTCGATCGCGACGGCGCCGCGGCGCACGCGCAGAGCTCCGCGGCCGCGACCGCGCGCCACGCCGAGCTCGTCGCGCTCGTGCGCGCGCTGCACGAGCGCGAGCGCGACGAGCTCGCGGCGCGCGTGCCGCACGTCCAGCGGCGCGTCGCGGGTTACAACCTCGACATGGCCTCGAGCGGCCGCGTTCAACATGGCGCACCTGCTCGTCGGCTCGGAGGGCACGCTCGGCTACTTCCGCAAGCTCAAGCTGAAGCTCGCGCCGCTGCCGCGTCACAAGGCGCTCGGCATCGTGCACTTCCCGACGTTCTATCGCGCGATGGACCTCACGCGCGAGATCGTGAAGCTCGAGCCGACGGCCGTCGAGCTCGTCGACCGCACGATGATCGGCCTGTCGCGCGAGATCGCGTCGTTCCGCGCGACGGTCGACAAGACGCATTCGCGGCGAGCCCGACGCGATCCTGCTCGTCGAGTTCGCGGGCGACGAGCTCGCGCCGCAGCTCGCGAAGCTCGAACAGCTCGCGGAGCTCATGGGCGACCTCGGCCTGCCCGGCAGCGTCGTCGAGATCGAGGATCCCGCGCTGCAGCGCGACGTCTGGGAGGTCCGCAAGGCCGGCCTCAACATCATGATGTCGATGAAGGGCGACGGTAAGCCCGTATCGTTCATCGAGGACTGCGCCGTGCCGCTCGAGCACCTCGCGGAATACACCGACCGGCTCACGCGCGTGTTCGAGAAGCACGGCACGCGCGGCACCTGGTACGCGCACGCGTCGGTCGGCTGCCTGCACGTGCGGCCCGTGCTCGACATGCGCTCCGCGGACGGCGCGCCACCGATGCGCGCGATCGCGGAGGAAGCCTGCGCGCTCGTGAAGGAATACAAGGGCTCGTACTCGGGCGAGCACGGCGACGGGCTCGTGCGCTCGGAGTGGATCGAGCCGATGCTTGGGAGCCGGCTCGTGCGCGCGTTCGGCGAGATCAAACGCGCCTTCGACCCGAAGGGCTTGATGAATCCCGGCAAGATCGTCGCGCCGCCGAAGATGGACGACCGCGCGCTGTTCCGCTTCAAGCCCGACTACCGCACCGCGCCGCTCGCGACGGCGCTCGACTGGTCGGAGCACGAGGTCGGCGAGGCGAACCGCGGCCGAGGCTTCGCGGCCGCCGTCGAGATGTGCAACAACAACGGCCACTGCCGCAAGTTCGATGCAGGCACCATGTGCCCGTCGTACCGCGTGACGCGCGACGAGCGGCACGTCACGCGCGGCCGCGCGAACTCGCTGCGTCTCGCGCTCTCGGGCCAGCTCGACGAGGACGGTCTCGCGTCGCGCGAGCTGTACGACACGCTCGATCTCTGCGTCTCGTGCAAGGGCTGCAAACGCGAATGCCCCACCGGCGTCGACATGGCGGGCATGAAGATCGAGTTCCTTCACCACTATCACCGGCGTCGGCCGCGGACGCTGCACGACAAGCTCGTCGCGCACTTGCCGCGCTACGCACGCCGCGCGGCCGCGCTCGCGCCGCTGATGAACCTGCGCGACCGCGTGCCGGGGCTCGCGGCGCTCTCGGAACGGCTCGACCGGCTTCGCCGCTCGCCGCTCGCTGCCGCGCTGGCGGCGCGACTGGTTTCGTGGGCAGCCGGAGGTGCCGGCAGCGGCGGTCGCCGCGCGCGAGGTCGTGCTGCTCGCGGACACGTTCAACACGTATTTCGAGCCCGAAAACCTGCGCGCGGCCGTGCGCGTGCTCGTGGCGGCCGGCTATCGGCCCACGGTCGCGAGCGCGGGCGGGCAGCCGCTCTGCTGCGGCCGCACGTATCTCGCGACGGGAATGGTCGACGAGGCGCGCGCCGAGGCCGCGCGCACGCTTGCCGCGCTCGCGCCGCACGTCGCGCGCGGAACCGCGGTCGTCGGGCTCGAGCCGTCGTGCGTGCTCGGTTTGCGGGACGAGTTCCGGACGCTGTTGCCGGGCGCCGCGAGCGCCGCGCTCGCCGCCGCAGCCCTCACGTTCGAGGAGTTCGTCGTGCGCGAGCGCGCGGCTGGGCGGTTCAAGCTCGAGCTGAAGCCCGCTCGCTACGTGCGCGCGCTCGTGCACGGGCACTGTCACCAGAAGGCGTTCGGCGTGATGCCGAGCGTGATCGCCGCACTCGAGCTCGTCCCGGGGCTCGCCGTCGAAACGATCGCGTCGAGCTGCTGCGGAATGGCCGGCGCCTTCGGCTACCAGCCGAGGCATGTCGACGTCTCGCTCAGGATGGCCGAGCTCTCGCTGCTGCCCGCCGTACGCGCGGCCGGCGCCGACACGATCGTCGTCGCGGACGGCACGAGCTGCCGCCACCAGATCCACGACGGCGCCGCGCGCGAGGCGGTGCACGTCGCGCGCGTGCTCGAGGAGTGCCTACCGGCGTCGGGCTGACGTCGGCTCGGTCAAGGGTTGAGGCCGAGGTCGAGCGACCAGGGCTCGGCAGCCGCCTCGGCTGCGATCGCGACGAGCGCGGGCCACTTCCAGACCGCGTCGGCGTACTGCTGGGCGCCGCGCGACAACGCAACGCCGTAAGTTCGAAAGCGGCTTACCACCGGAGCGAACATCGCATCGGCAGCGCACCACGCACCGAACAGGAAATCGCCGCCGCGCGCGTTGCGCGCGCGGCACTCGCGCCAGATCTGCTCGATGCGATCGATGTCGCGGCGCAACTCCGGCGTCTCGGGCACGGTGTGGCGCCCACGCACGTCGAGCGGCATCTGCGCGCGCAGCGCGCCGAACCCCGCATGCATCTCGGCGCTCACGCAGCGGGCGAGCGCGCGAGCTCTCGGCTCGTCGGGCCAGATGCCCGCGTCCGGCGCACGCTCGTGCAAGAACTCGGCGATCGCGATCGATTCCCAGATCACGAGGCCGTCGATGTGCAGCACGGGCACACGTCGAGTCGGGCTCAGCGCAGCGATCTTCGCCATCCCCTCCTCGGTATCGAGTGGCATCACCACCTCCGTGCACGGGATGCCGCTCTGGCGAACGAGCAGCGCGCCGCGTATCGACCACGACGAATAGTTGCGGTTGCCGACGTACAGAATGGCGGACATGCGCGTAAGCGTACGCGACCCGCCTCGCGGCCGCGAGGCGCGGCGTTGTGTTGCCGCGGTCGGTTCGGCATATTGGCTCGAGTCACGGACCCGATCGGAGGACGCTCTTGGCGCATAGCGCTGGCTCGACTCGCGCGCCGTTGCGCATCATCCGGCAGCTCGCCGCGCTGCTCGCCGCGTTCTGCGCCCTCGCGATCGGCACCACGGCGCACGCGCAGTCGAGGCCGAAACCCATCGTCGCGAAGCGCACCGCCGCGGGTAAGCCCGACATCAGTGGCGTCTGGGAAGCGATGAGCGCGGCGTCCTTCAACGTCGAGGACCACGCCGCGGCTTTCGGGCCGGTGGCCGCGCTCGGCGCGCAGGGCGCCGTGCCGCCGGGCTTCGGCGTCGTCAAGGGCGAGATACCTTATCTACCGGCCGCGCTCGCGCAGCGCGACGAGAACTACAAGAACCGTCTCACCGCCGATCCGGAGGTGAAGTGCTACCGAGCCGGAGTGCCGCGAGCGACGTACATGCCCCAGCCTTTCCAAATTTTGCAAACCGACGGCGACATTTTGATCGCGTACCAATACGCGAGCGCCGTGCGCACCATCTTCATGAAGGACCGCGGCGAAGCGCCGATCGACAGCTGGATGGGATGGTCGAACGGCCATTGGGAAGGCGACGTGCTCGTCGTGGACGTGACGGGCCAGATCGGCCAGAGCTGGCTCGACCGCGCGGGCAACTTCGCCACCGCGTCGCTGCACGTCGTCGAACGGTACATCCCGCAGGGTCCCGACCACCTCTGGTACGAAGCGACGCTCGAGGACCCCGCGGTGTACTCGCGACCGTGGACGATCAGCCTGCCGCTCTACCGTCACGTCGAGCCGAACGCGCAGCTGCTCGAGTTCAAGTGCGAGGAGTTCGCCGAGGAGTTGCTGTACGGCCACTTGGCCAAGAAGCCGGAGACCGCGAATGCGCCGCCGGCTCGCTGACCGCAGTCCGCCCGCATCTTGCTCACCGGGACCGAACGCGAGCCAGAGGTACGCCCCGATCGCGCGCGCGTGCGTCGCGGTGCTGGCCGCACTCGCGCTCGGCGGAGCAGCCGCGGCCGAGCGACCGTTCAAGGTGCCACGCACGTCCGACAGGCAGCCCGACCTGCAGGGCTATTGGACGAACAACACGGTCGTGCCGTTGCAGCGGCCCGCCGCCTACGCAGATCGCGCCGAGCTCACCGAGGATGAGGCGCGCGCGCGCCTCGACAAGGCGCTCGCGCCGGCCGAAGTCGAGGCCGGCACCGATCAGGACGTGCACTACGACCTCAGCGACTATGGCCTCGACATCACGCAGCGCAAGATGAACGTCGATACGCGGACCGCGCTGATCGTCGATCCGCCCGATGGCAAGCTGCCGCCGCCGAAGCCCGAGGCGGCCGCGCGCGCGAAGGAGCGCGCGGACTACACGCGCGCGCACGCGTACGACAGCGCGCAGATGCTGGGGCTCTCGGTGCGCTGCATCGTCTGGCCTCACGAGGGCCCGCCGATCATGCCGACCGGCTACAACAGCAACCTCGAGATCTATCAGTCGCGGGGCTACGTGACCATCATCACCGAGATGATGCCCGACCCGCGGATCGTGCCGCTCGACGGCCGCCCTCACCTGTCGAGCGGCGTGAAGCAATGGCTCGGCGATTCGCGCGGCCATTGGGATGGCAACGCGCTCGTGATCGAGACCACGAACTACTCGGGCCGCACTCAAGTGCCCGGCACGCCGGCGGGGCTGCTGCTCACTCCCGACGCGCGCGTCACGGAGCGCATCGAGCGCACGGGCGCCGACACGCTGCGCTATCGCTTCACGGTCGAGGACAAGAACCTCTGGGACCGCTCGTGGACGGCCGAGTATCCGCTCGTGCGGATCGACGGCATCCGCTTCGAGTACGCGTGCCAGGAAGGCAACTACGGGCTGCCGAACACGCTGAGCGGCGCGCGCGCGAAGGAGCGCGAGGCCGCGGCGCAAGGCGTGAAGCCGCGCGACCCGGTGCCGCCGCCGCTGCGATGATGGAACTCGGAGACTCGACGATGCTCAACACGATTTGCGTTCGCCGCGTCGCGGCCGCTGCGCTCGGCGCGCTGCTCGCCGCGGCGCCGGCGCTCGCGCATCATTCGTTCTCGGCCGAGTTCGACGCGTCGAAGCCCGTCTCGCTGCACGGTGTCGTCACCAAGGTCGAGCTCATCAACCCGCACTCTTGGATCACGATCGACGTGAAGGATGCCGGCGGCCAGACGAGCTCGTGGATGGTCGAGGGCGGCAGCCCGAACGTGCTGCTCAAGACCGGCGTCACGAAGACGACGATCCCGCTCGGCTCCGAGCTCGTGATCGACGGCTACCAAGCGCGCGACGGCTCCAATCGCGCGGTCGGCCGCAACATCGCGTTCGCCGACGGCCGGCCCTTGTTCTTCGCGGGCTCGAAGCCCGACAAAGCGTCGGAGTGAGGGCGCTCTGAGTCACGGACCGACTCTTTCGCCGCCGCGTCCTCGCTTGCTCACCCGCCGGTGTCTTGAATGACCGCGTTCCTGCTGCGGCGGCTCGCCTACCTCACGGTGCTGGTCGTCATCGCGACGGTCGTCGCGTACTTGCTCGCCGCGACACAGCTCAATCCGCGCTCGCGCTACGAAGGCCGGAATCCGCCGCCGCCGCCGGCCGCGGTCGACGCGATCCTCGACGCGCTCAACATGAACGACAAGACGCCCGTGATCGAGCGGTTCGACGCGCTGGGCCGGCGGCGTCCTGCACGGCGATCTTGGACGCACGATCGACAACACATCGGTCAACGAGGAGATCGACCGGCGAATGTGGGTGAGCCTGCGGCTCATGCTGATCGGCTCGATCTTCGGCACCGTGCTCGGCGTCGCGGCCGGCGCCTACGGCGCGGTCAAGCAGTACCGCTTCGCGATCACGCGCTGACGGTCTTCTCGTTCGTCGTCCTCGTCGATGCCGGCCGTCGTGCTCGCGGTGCTCGTCAAGAACGCCGGCATCGGCCTCAACGAACGTGCTCGGCTTCACCGGCGACACGAAGCTGCTCTACACGACGGGCGAGATCACGCCCGGGCTCGACGCTTGGTCGCTCGGCCGGCATCGCGAACCGCCTCGCACACCTCGTGCTGCCGTCGCTCGTGCTGATCGTCGGGCGCGATCGCGTTTTACGGCCGCTATCAGCGCAACGCGATGCTCGACGTGCTCGGCAGCGACTTCCTCCGCACTGCGCAGGCGAAGGGACTGCACGCGGCCGCAGGCGCTCGATCAAGCACGGCCTGCGCACGGCGCTGATCCCGATGGCGACGTTCTTCGCCTACGAGTTCGCGCTGCTGTTCGTCGGCGCGACGTTCACCGAGAAGATCTTCGGCTGGCACGGCATGGGCGAGATGTTCGTCGAATCGGTCACGAAGAACGACGTGAACTACGGTCGCCGGCGTCACGCTGTTCGTGGCGGTGCTCGTGCTGCATCGCCGGCTTTCTCTCGGACGTCGCCTACGCGGCGCTCGACCCGCGCGTCCGCGTCTAGCGTTCGCGGTGCAACGAGCGGACTCGCACATCCTGTCCGAGCAGACGCGATGCGCGAGACGGCTCGGACCTCGTCGATGCGGTCTCGCGGTCGCGTCTCGTGGCGCGTCGCTTCCTGCGGCGTCGCTCGGCCGTTCTGGGCCTCGCGTCGCTCGTGCTGCTGTTCGCGCTCGCCTATCTCGGCGCCGTTCGTGACCCGTGGCAGTACAACCAGCTCGACACGAACGCGTTCCTGTCGCCGCCCTCGGCCGAGCATTGGTTCGGCACGACGCAGAACGGCTTCGACATGTTCGCGCTGACGATGCGCGGCATGCAGAAGTCGCTGATCATCGGCCTGCTCGGCGCCGTTGCTGTCGACCGCGCTCGCGGCCGTCGTCGGCGCCTTCGCCGGCTATTTCGGCGGCGTGCTCGAACACCGTGCTGCTGACGATCATCGATCTGCTGCTCGTGCTGCCGGCGTTTCTCATCATCGCGATCCTGTCGCCGGTGTTTCGCGGCAGGACCTGGCTGATCTTCGTGCTGCTGCTGGCGGCGTTCCAGTGGATGATCACCGCGCGCATCGTCCGCGGCATGACGCTGTCGCTGAAGGAGCGCGAGTTCGTGCAGGCGGCGCGTTTCATGGGCGTGCCCGGCTGGAAGATCATCTTCCGCCACATCCTGCCGAACATGTCGTCGCTCCTCATCATCGACGCGACCGTCAACGTCAGCTCGCTGATCCTCGCCGAGGTCGGGCTGTCGTTCTTCGGCTTCGGCGTGCAGCCGCCGGACGTGTCGCTCGGCACGCTGATCGGCGACTACGCGGGCGCGGCGCTGACCTATCCGTGGGAGTTCTATTTCCCGGCCGGCTTCCTCGTCGTGCTCGTCCTCGCGATCAACCTCGTCGGCGACGGGCTGCGCGACGCGCTCGATCCGAACGCCGGCTCCGGAGCGACGATAGCGCATGGCCACCGAGGAGCCGCTCGCGGCGCCGGCGCCACGACCCGCTGCTCGAGGTGCGCGATCTGTCGCGTGACCTTCGCGAGCGAAGCCGGCGCCGTGACGGCCGTGCGCTCGCTGAGCTACACGTCAGCCCGGCGAGGTGCTCGGCATCGTCGGCGAGTCCGGCTCCGGCAAGATCGGTCTCGTCGCTCGCCGTCATGGGGCTGCTGCCGCCGCACGCGCGCGTGACGCGGCTCGGTGCGCTTCCAGGGCGCAGAGCTGCTCGGCCGATCCGACAGCGAGCTGTCGGCGATCCGCGGCCGCAAGATCGCGATGATCTTCCAGGATCCGCTGTCCGCGCTCACGCCGGTGTACACCGTCGGCGATCAGATCGCCGAGGCGATCCTCGTGCATCGAGCGACGTCGACGAGCACGCGGCGCGCGCGACCGCGCGATCGAGCTGCTCGACGCTCGTCGGCATCCCGAACCCGCAGCAGCGCGCGACGGCGTTTCCGCACGAGTTCTCCGGCGGCATGCGGCAGCGCGTGATGATCGCGATGGCGATCGCCAACAATCCGGACCTGATCATCGCCGACGAGCCGACGACCGCGCTCGACGTCACGATCCAGGCGCAGATCCTCGACGTGCTGCAGACGGCGCGAAGAGGCGACCGGCGCCGCCGATCATCCTGATCACGCACGATCTCGGCGTGGTCGCGGGATTCGCCGACCGCGTCGCGGTGATGTACGCGGGCAAGCTCGTCGAGATCGGCGCGGTCGACGACGTGTTCTACCGGCCGCGGATGCCGTACACGCTCGGCCTGCTCGGCTCGATTCCGCGGCTCGACGTCGGCGAGCGCCAGCCGCTGACGCCGATCGAAGGCAATCCGCCGTCGCTGGTCGAACCTGCCGGCCGGCTGCCCGTTCGCGCCGCGCTGCCCGATGCGCGTCGACGATGTGCCTCGAGGTCGAGCCGGCGCTCGATGCCGCTGCCGGCGTCGGGCGCCGGCACATCGCTCCGCCTGCCATCGCAGCGACGAGATCGAGCGCGGCAACTGACGAGCGCCGACGTCTTTCCGCGCCGCCGCCGGCGTCGACCGGCGGTCGCGGCGGCCGTGCCGCGCGAGCAGCGCGCGACCGTGCTCGAGGTGCGCGATCTCGTCAAGGAGTATCCGCTGATCAAGGGCGCCGTGCTGCGGCGGCGCGTCGGCACGGTGCACGCGGTGGACGGCATCAGCTTCGACATCCGCGAGGGCGAGACGCTCGGGCTCGTCGGCGAGTCGGGCTGCGGCAAGACGACGACGATCATGGAGATCCTCAACCTCGTCGCGGCCGATGTCCGGCACGATCGTCGTGCTCGGCAAGGACACGGCGACGATGACGCGCGCGCGAGCGCTTCGCGATCCGCCGCGATCTGCAGGTCGTCTTCCAGGATCCGATGGCCTCGCTCGATCCGCGGCTGCCGGTCGGCGACATCCTCGCCGAGCCGCTGCGAGCGCACGGCGTCGCCGCCGGCCGAGCGCGCGCGGCGCGTCGCGCGAACTGCTGCGAGCTCGTCGGCCTGCAGCCCGGAGCACGCGAACCGCTATCCCGCAGGCGTTCTCCGGCGGCCAGCGCCAGCGCATCGGCATCGCGCGCGCGCTCGCGCTCGCAGCCGAAGCTGCTCGTGCTCGACGAGCCGGTCTCGGCGCTCGAC
Source organism: uncultured Gammaproteobacteria bacterium (assembly GCA_963699925.1). Classification (GTDB taxonomy): domain Bacteria; phylum Pseudomonadota; class Gammaproteobacteria; order Steroidobacterales; family Rariloculaceae; genus FEN-1219. The sequence goes on from CAVOVT010000007.1 coordinate 436,466, forward strand.
GTCTCGATCCGCGCCGGCGTCATCAATCTGCTCGAGCAGCTGAAGGCCGAGCTCGGCCTGTCGTACCTGTTCGTCGCGCACGATCTGTCGGTCGTCCGGCACATCGCCGATCGCGTGGCGGTGATGTATCTCGGCCGGATCGTCGAGATCGGCGACGTCGACGAGGTGTTCGACCGCCCGGCGCACCCGTACACGCAGGCGCTGCTCTCGGCGATCCCGCTGCCGGATCCGCGCAAGGAGCGGCAGCGCCGGCGCATCGTGCTGCAGGGCGACCTGCCGAGCCCGGCCGAATCCGCCGTCGGGCTGCCGGTTCCGCACGCGCTGCCAGAAGTTCGCGGACGAGCTCGACGACGCGGAGCGGCGGCGGTGCATCGACGAGTCGCCGGCGCTCGTCGCGCGCACCGGCGAGCGCGGATCATCTGGACGCGTGCCACTACGCGGCAGCCGTGCCGGTGCTGTGAGTGGATGCTCGCTGCGAGCGATCTGCGACGGCTGGAGGCATCGTGAACACATCGACGATCTGCGACGCTTGGCTGGCGACTGGCTCTCGGTGCTCGCGCCGCGTGCGGCGGCGGCGGCGCCGGCGACACCGCGGCGCGCAGCACCGACGCGCGCCGCCGCCGAGCGCGACCGCGAATCAGATCAACGCCGATGCCGCGCGACCAGGTGCAGGACGGCGGCACGTTCACCTGGCCGCTCGATCAGATGCCCGCCGAACTTCAACTACAACAGCTCGACGGCACCAGCTCGACGACAGCCTACGTGATCTGCGGCGCTGATGCCGACGACGTTCACCAACGACGCCGCGGGCGACGCCGATCTGGAACCCGGACTATCTCGCGTCGGAGCCGACGCTCACGACCGACCCGAAGCAGGTCGTGACCTACGAGATCAACCCGAAGGCGATGTGGTACGACGGCACGCCGATCACTGGGAGGACTTCTACTGGCAGTGGAAGGCGCAACAACGGCACCAACAAGGCGTACCAGATCTCGTCGGCGAACGGCTACGAGGACATCGAGAGCGTCGAGAGGGGCAAGGACGACCGCGAGGTCGATCGTCACGTTCAAGCACCACTTCGCCGACTGGCAGTCGATCTTCAACCCGCTCTACCCGGCGTCGACGAACAAGGACCCGAAGATCTTCAACGAGGGCTGGAAGGACCGCCGCTGACCACGGCCGGCCGTTCAAGCTCGACAGCATCGACCACGACGGCGAAGACGATCACGCTCGTGCGCAACGAGAAGTGGTGGGGCGACCGCGCGAAGCTCGACACGATCGTCTTCCGCGTCATCGACCCAGACGCGCAGATCGACGCGCTCGCCAACGGCGAGATCGACGCGATGGACGTCGGCGCCGGACGCCAACAAGTACAACCGCGCCAAGGACATCGACGGCGTCGAGATCCGCGTCGCCGGCGGCCCGAACTTCCGGCACCTCACGATCAACGGCACGAGCCCGAACCTGCAGGACGTGCAGCGTCCGTCAGGCGCTGGCGATGGCGATCGATCGCGCGCGCGATCGCGCGCGCGCTGCTCGGGCCGCTCGGGATCGACGCCGCAGCCGCTCAACAACCACATCTTCATGGCGAATCAGGACGGCTACCAGGACAACTCCGGCGACGTCGGCACGTACGACCCGGCGCAGCGCGCAGCAACTGCTCGACGAGGCCGGCTGGAAGCTCGAGGGCAACGTGCGCAAGAAGGACGGCAAGCCGCTCGAGATCACGATGCGTCATTCCGAGCGGCGTCGCGACGTCGCGGCAGGAGTCCGAGCTGATTCAGAACATGCTCGGCCAGATCGGCGTGACGCTGAAGATCGACGTCGTGCCGGGCAACGACTTCTTCGACAAGTACGTCACCGCCGGGCCAGTTCGACTTCACGGTCTTCTCGTGGATCGGCACGCCGTATCCGATCAGCTCGCGCAAGTCGATCTACGTCAAGCCGACAGACGAACGCCGAAGGGCGAGCTGGACATCCAGCAGAACTACGCGCGCGTCGGCTCCGACGAGATCGACGAGCTGTTCGACGCAGGCGGACGCAGGAGCTCGACCGCAGCAAAGCCATCGCGATCGCCAACCGGATCGACGCGCTGATCTGGCAGGAAGTGCACTCGCTCACGCTGTATCAGCGGCCGGAGCTGTGCGCCGTGCAAGAAGGGCCTCGCGAACTTCGGCGCGTTCGGCTTCGCCCAGCCCGTCTACGAGGATATCGGCTGGCAGCAGTGACCCGGCGGCGCAGCTGACTCCAGCGCTTCGCCGCACGCCCGACGCTAGCCGAGCGAGCTCAGTTCCAGGTCGGCAAGAACGCGTACCTCTGCGCGTACTCGAGCATCTGCGCGCCGAAGTCCTCCGGGTACTCGATCTTCACGTCGACGATTCGTTCGCCGTCCCGCACGGGCACGAGCCGCGGGCCGATGAAGCCCGCGTGCGGCGGAATGTCGAGCTTCGCGTAACGCTCGAGCACCTCGGCGTGCAGCTCGCGATCGACCTTCACCGCGTAACGCTCCACGAGATCGCGGCCGGCCGCGTAGTCGCCCTCGGACTTGATCCGCTGCAGCTCGCGCAATAGCTCGCCGAAGCAGCTCGCGCAGCCGCACGAAGTCGTTGACGACGAAGTACGTCTTGCCGTCGCGCTCGCGCCGCTCGATCACGTTGTCGGGCTTGCCCCGCTCGTAGCACCACGCCGCGACCAGCTGCCGGTTGCGCATGTGATCCTCCTCGACGTCGCCGCCGGGCGGTACGCGATAGAGCTGAAGCTGGAGCCCGTTGCGGACGTAACGCTCGTACTGCACTTGCCCAACCTCGATCGACGGCATGAGTCCGAGCTCGACGAGCTTCGGATCGATCGCGTAGTAGAGCGCGACGAAGTCCGCGCGCGCCTCCTCGATCGTCGAGCCGTAGTTCTTGAGCGTTTCGTGCAGCGGTCGGGACGCCGGGCTCGATTTGGCCCGACGCGTGGCCGATGACCTCGTGCATGTCGGTGTGTAGCTCCGACGCGAGCGCCGCGTAGCGCGCGCCGCGCTCCGCATCCGCCGCGTCCCATGCGAACTCGCGGTCGGCGCCGCCGCGCACCGCGTCGTAGGCCGCGACGATGTTGCCGAGGCTCACCGACTTCGAGCCGTGCTGCGTCCGGATCCAGTCGGAATTCGGAAGGTTGATGCCGATCGGCGTCGCGGGCGACGTGTCGCCCGATTCGATCACCACCGTGATCACTCGACCCGTGATGCCTTTGACGTCGGCTTTCTTGTGGCGATCGAAAATCGGCGAGCGGTCCTCGAACCACTGCGCCTCCCTCGCGATCGCGTCGATGCGCTTCGTCGCAACCGCGTCGCGGAACGAAACGACGGACTCGAACGAGCCGCGCATGCCGAGCGGGTCGTGATAGACCTCGATGAAGCCGTTGATCACGTCGACGAGCGAATCCTTGTCCGCGATCCACGCGATGTTGTAGTCGTCCCAGTCGCGCAGGTCGCCGCTGCGATAGAAACGCGACGAGCTTCTCGAGCGCGCCGCGCTGCGCGTCGTTCTCGGCGACGCGCGCAGGCCTTCTCGAGCCAGCGCACGACTTCCTCGAGCGCCTCGGTGTAGCGGCCGCCGACCTTCCACACCCGTTCGACGGGACCTGCCGCGCTCCGCTCGAGCGTCGAATTCAAGCCGAGCGACACCGGCGCGGCGTCGTTCGGTGCGAGGCGGCCTGCATAGAACTCCGCGACGTCGGCCTGCGTGAGCCCGCGGCCGTAGAAGTTGACCGCGGAGCTCGCGACCACGTCGCTCGCGGCGCTCTTCGAGACGAGCTTCGCGTCGAACGCCGGGTCGAAGATCACGTGCTCGAGCTCCGCAAGGAGGTCGTCGACCGACTGGCCCGGCGCGAACCGGGAATCGGCCCACCGGGCGTGCCCTTCACCATTCGCGAGAGCGCGGCGAAGTCGAACCCGGGCGCGAACTTGTCGTTCGAATAGTGGTGATGGATGCCGTTCGCGAACCAGATTCGCTTCAGATAGAGCTCGAGCGCCTGGAATTCCGGCGCAGCCCGGTCCCCGGCATAGTGCTTCACGACTTCTTCGAGCGTGCGCTTGACGCCGAAGTTGTAGCGGTACTTTTGGTCGTAGATGATCTCGCGGCCCGACAGCGCGGCCTCGTAGAGGTAGTACAGGAGCTCTTTGTGGCGCCGGTCGAGCCCGTCGAACCCGGGCACCTGATAGCGCAGCAGCCTCACGTCGGCGAAGCGCTCGATCTCGACGCGCGACGGCGCGGCGCCAAGCCCCGGCGCGGGTGTCACCGCCTCGCGCGACGGCGCCGCGGCGCGCTGCGGGGGCGTTGCGGCATCGTCGTGGGTGGTGCAGCCGATCGAGCTGGATGTCAACATTGCGGTCATCCCGAAGTATGCTTGCACCGCGAGAGACGCGCAGCGAGGCAAGCCTCGCGATGATGCCATACCGGCGGGGGGCCGTTCCGTCATGCGTAGCAAAGTAGTGTTGATCGTCGCGACGCTCGGGCTCGTGCCCGCCTTCGGGAGCCGCGCTCAAGAGCCGGCCGGCGACGCCGCGTGCTCTTCGATCCAGAACGACCAAGAACGGCTCGCGTGCTACGACCGAGCGACGCGCAGCGCGCCGCGGGCGGAGCCGGCGCCGCAGGCGACCCCGGCGCCGGTCCCGGCACCCGCGCCGGCCTCGGCGACGTCTGCGGCCGCGCGGCGCAGCAGCGGCCTCGGCGACGTCTGCGGCCGCGGCCCGCAGCGCCGCCCGCGGCCGCGACGTCGTCGTCGACGATCAGCACCGCTCCGCACAGCCCACGCAATACGCAGCCGCCGACGCCGCCTCCGCCCGGCGCGCCGCCGAGCTTCGATCCGAACACCGGAGCGCCAACCGCAGTCTTCCCCGTCGTCGTGGTGAGCGCTCGCGCGCGGCCCGGCCTCGGAACCGAGTTCACGACCGACACCGCCGGCGTCTGGGTCCAGACTGAAGCGAAGCCGTTGACGTTACCGAAGACGCCGTTCGACGCGAAGCTCCAGCCCGGGACGTTCGGCAGCACGTTCCTGGTCCTGCCGGAGAGCAAGCTCGGCATCCGGGTGCGCTCGCCGAACAAGTAAGGGCGAGACCCGGCTCGGCGCCGCCCACGTCGACCCGTCCGGCCGACGTACGGCGCTAGTTCGACGCGTGCGGCACTGCTAGCGCTTGCCGAGGTGCTCGTCGAGCCGGCCGAGATCGCGAAGGTCGCGATAGTAGCTGTCGGGATCGCACGCGGACTGCTCGCCGATATCGACGATGATCGTCGCGCGCCGAGCCGCGTTTACGCACGAGCGGCTGCGTGTAGTACGGGTCGTAGATCGTGATCGTGCGCTCCATCGATAGCTTGTCGGCGCTGAAGTCGTAGCGCTCGACGACGCGCGTGCCTTCGCCCTTCATCGGCAAACCGGAACCGTCGAGCCAGCCCGGCGCAAGATGCGTCGTCTCGATTACGAGCGACGTGCCCTCCCAATGCCCGACCGAGAAGCCGAGCGACGAGGCGGTCGTGTCCGCCGGCGCGCTGCGGCCGTCCATCCAGACGCGCCGCGGCGTGTTGTGCTCGGTGTAGATGAAGAGGTAGTGATTGCCCGCGTCGACGACCTCCATGTCGTACGGCGAGCCGATCAGCCGCGGCAGCCCGAGCGGCAGGCAGCGCAGCGCCGCGTCTTGCCAGTGATCGTTCGACTCGAACACGCGCCGGCCTTCGGCGGTGAACGGCGTCGGCTTCGGCTCGAGATCGTCGACCGTCAAATGCCAGTGGTACTTGTTGCGCCACGGCCCCGTGATGTCGACGGGATAGCTCGCACGCGGGGCTCCGTAGCCGTACGTCGTGCGCGTCGCGTGCACCTGGTTCGGGTCGGGGCCGGTGCTGTCGCGTCCGGTCGCGAGCTTCGAGCCGTCGGCACGCACGATCGAGCGCACGTAGAGCTTCTTCGCGCCGTCGCGGCCGAGCTGTCCGGATACGGTCACGACGTCGCCAGCCTTCAGCGTACTCGCGTTCCAGCCGAGCGCCTGCAGGGCCGTGATGCTGGACGCCTGCAGGTCCCAGTCCTCGGTCGAGCCGTCCTTCGCTTTGGTCGTGAGTCGGTAGCGGACGTGCGGGTTGTTCCACCAGACCTGCGCGATCTCGCCCTTGAGCTCGGCCGTGGCGTTCTCGTCGAACTCGGCCGCGAACGAGTGGTGCGCGCTCGCGGGCGCGGCCGCCGCGATGGCGAGACCTATGCTTGCAAGCAACCCGAGCCGTCGGACCATGCGTCCCCCGCGCTTTGCTCAAGGATACGCGCGTTGGGCCCGCGCGGTCAGCACATTGCGTGCCGCGGAAGCGGGTCGAAGAGCCCGTTGCCCGCGGCGGCGGCGTTGTTGCAATCTCGCATCCGAACTGGATAGTACTTCGAGAAGGCCGCACGAGACGGCCGCACGTCAACGGGGGATCGCGATCATGCCAAGCCATTGCCGGGTGCCCGTCACCGCTCCTTTCGCCACGCTCGCCTTGCTGCTCGCCGGCAGCGCCCACGCTCAAGCGCCTGCGATCGACGCGGACGACATCGGTGGCGTCGTCACGAGCTCGAAGGGCCCCGAGGCCGGCGTCTGGGTGATCGCGGAGACGAACGCGTTCCAGACTCGCTTCGCGAAGATCGTCGTGACCGACGACGCGGGTCGCTACGTGATCCCCGACCTGCCGCCGGCTAACTATCAGCTCTGGGTTCGCGGCTATGGGCTCTCGGACTCGGACAAGACCGCGGCGAAGCCCGGCGCGGTCGTGAACCTCACGGCGAAAATCGCGGCAACGCCCGCCGAAGCGGCCAAGGTTTATCCCGCGATCTACTGGTACTCGATGCAAAAGCTGCCGAGCCCGAGCGAGGTCTCGAAGCTGCCGGGCGGCGTCGATCAATACGTCGCGTCGATCAAGAACCTCTCGTGCATCGGCTGTCATCAGATCGGCCAGCTCGCAACGCGCACGTTGCCGGCGCAATTCGGCCACGGCATGGAAGGCTGGGTGCGAAGGATCCAGTCCGGCCAAGCCGGCCGCGACATGCTCGCGTCCGCGATGAACCAACTCGGCGGCGTGCCGCCGAAGTACCTCGGCGACTGGACCGACCGCGTCGCGGCCGGCGAGCTGCCGCACGCGCAGCCGCCGCGGCCGCACGGCGTCGAGCGCAACGTCGTCGCGACCGTCTACGACTGGGCGACGCCGACCGCGTACATGCACGACTTGAGCGGCACCGACAAGCGCAAACCGACCGTGAACCCGTACGGCAAGCTCTACGGCGCGCCCGAGCTCAGCACCGACGACTTCCCGATCCTCGATCCGAAGACGATGACTGCCACGTCGCTGCACGCCACGGTGCGCGACGCCGACACGCCGACGACCAAGAGCACGCCGCCGCAGATGGCGTCGAATTACTGGGGCGAGCGAGCCGATCTGGGACAGCAAAGCGAACGCGCACAACCCGATGCTCGATGAGACCGGCCGCGTCTGGTACACGGCCGTCGTGCGCGCGCCCCAGACGCAGCCCGCGTTCTGCAAGGCGGGCTCGGATCATCCGTCCGCGAAGCTGTTCCCGCTGAACCAGTCGGGGCGCCAGCTCGCGGTCTACGATCCGAAGACCGCGAAGTACACGTACATCGACACGTGCTACTCGACTCATCATCTGCAGTTCGCCGAGGACGCGAACAACACGCTCTGGACGAGCGGCGGCGGCCCGGTCGTCGGCTGGCTGAACCGCAAGGTGTTCGACGCGACCGGCGACGCGGAGAAGGCGCAGGGCTGGACCGCGCTGATCTTGGACACGAACGGCAACGGCAAGCGCGACGAGGGTTACACCGAGCCCGGGCAGCCGCTCGATCCGACCAAGGACGCGCGGATCAACGCGGCGTTCTACGCGATCATGCCGAGCCCGCTCGACGGCTCGATCTGGGGCTCGACGTACGGCTATCCGGGCTCGATCGTGCGTATCGACCTCGGCAAGAACCCGCCCGCGACCGCGATCGCCGAGGTCTACAACGTGCCGAAGCCGGGCTTCGGCTCGCGCGGCGCCGACATCGACCGCAACGGCGTCGTCTGGGTGTCGCTCGGCAGCGGCCACTTGGGCTCGTTCGACCGGCGCAAGTGCAAGGGCCCGCTCAACGGCCCGAAGGCGACCGGCGATCAGTGCCCCGAGGGCTGGAGCCTCTATCGCTATCCGGGCCCGGGCTTCGAGGGCCGTCCCGACGAGAGCGCGGAAGCGAGCTATTACAGCTGGGTCGACCAGCACAACGCGTCGGGTCTCGGCGCGAATACGCCGATGTCGACCGCGAACCTCGGCGACGGCGTCAATGCGCTCGTGAATGGCGAGTTCGTGACACTGCGGCTACCGTATCCGCTCGGCTTCTACACGAAAGGCTTCGAGGGCCGCATCGACGATGCTAACGCGGGCTGGAAGGGCCGCGGGCTCTGGGTGCCGAGCGGCGACCGCACGCCGTGGCTCAAGGAAGGCGGCAAGGGCACGAAGCCGCTCGTCGTGCACTTCCAGATCCGACCGGATCCGCTCGCGAAATAGCTCGCGAACGCTGAACGAGCCCGGGGCTAGAGTCCGGCGGGGCCTTTGAGGTGCTCGACGTCCTGGTTGTTCTCGTTGCAGATGTATTCCATCAGGTCCCAGCCGGGCCGCAGCGTGGCCGTGAATTTCACGGTGAACGGCTTCTTGTACGCGCCGGGATCGGTGATCGTGACGACGTTCTCGAGCGTCGCGGCGTCCTTGCGCGTATAGCGCTCGACCGTCTGCAGCTGCGTCGTGTGCGGGTGGCCGACGAAGTCGAACCAGAACTTGTCGTTGAAGCCGACCGTCTCGATCACGAGCGTGTCGCCTTCCCAGTGGCCGATCGAGTGGCCGTACCAGGTCGGCTCGAGATCGTCGGGATGGCCGCGGCCGTCGACGAAGATCTGCCGGTAGCTGTGGATGTTGCCCTCGAACAGGAAGTACAGAATCGTCGCGTCGCCGTAGCTCGGCGTTTGTAGGATTCGCCACGGATACGGCGCGACCCGCGGCACGCCGGTCGGCAGGCAGCGCGCCTCGGGATCCTCGGACGATAGCCGGCTCTTCATGAGCTTCTCGGCTTCGGGCAGCATCACGATCTCTTCGCCGGGCAGCAAACCCTCTTTGATGTCGCCGATCGGACCGCCGCCTTGCCATACGCCGGAGAGATCCGGCTTGCCGTTCGGCAAGCGCGGCGCGGGACCCTTCGGCTTTTGCGCCGCCAAGCGCGGCATTGCTCGCGCTGCCGCTGCCTGCGGGCGACGTGGCCGCGGCCGGCGTCGGCTGCGCGAGCGCTTGGAAGCTCGAGAGCGCTCAGCAGCGACGAGCGTGGCGAGGGGCATGCACGGGCTGCATAGGAAGGGCATCGCTCATCGGCTCAGGCTCCGCCGTCGGCGGCCGCGCGCGCGAACACGCGGCTGCCGTTCGCGAGCGTCACGACGCGCGCGTTGGCCATGTTCGCGCCGCTGCGCGCGAGCGAGCCCTCGACGGTCACGACGTCGCCTTCCTTGAGCGAGTTGCTCGCCCAACCTGCCGCTTCAGAACGTTCGGGCTCGCGAGCTCGAGGTTCCAGTTCGTCGTCTGGCCGTCGTCGCCCTTCACGTCGATGTAGAACCGCGCGTGCGGGTTCGTCCACTCGACCTTCGTGACCTTGCCCGTGAGCGTGACGGGCTTCGCGGCGTCGTACTCGCGCCGCGAACGAATGGTGCGCGAGCGCGGGCGCGGCCGCGACGAGCGACGCGCACGCGAGCAACGAGATCATCTTGATTGGCATCGACCCCCCTTCGGCGCAGAGCGCAGGGAAATGCTAGCCGAAGCCCCGCGGGCAGTCGATCATCGCGGCCCTGCTCCGCGCATCGCGTCGTCGACTCGGGCCCGAAGCTCCCGCTCGTCCACCCCGAGCGCGACGGCCTTGCGCACCGCGTCCTCCGCGGCGTCCGCATCGCCCATGAACCCATAGGACTGCGCGAGCAGGACCCACCCCGAAGCGTCGTCCGGATGGGCCGCGAGGCGCTGCTGGAGGCCGCCGATCAGCGACGAGATCGGAGCCGCGGGCGCCGCCGGTCCCGGCGCGTCCGGAAGCGCGGTAGCTATCTCCGGGGGCTTCACGCCGGCGACGCCCGACGGCGACGCGGGCCAAGCGATGCTCTGCAGCGCCGCGAGCCTCGGCTCGACCTCCGCTTCGCCGGCTCGGTCGATATGCGCCTTCAAACCGACGCCCACGACCCACGCGACGAGCACGAAGGCGCCGAGCCAGCTCCGGAGCCTGAGCCGCCTGCGGCTCGCGAGCCAGAGCGAGACCGCGACGAACGCGCTCGCCAGCAGGATCACGCCGACGAGCACTTGGTCCTCCGACTCGATCTGAAAAACGCCGTGTGCATCGCGGCTAGGGTCCGACGAACGCCATGCCGACGCGCGGACGCCGTTCACATACTCGGGCTTGCTTGCAGGCGTTCAATGCGCGGCGAGTCTCGCGGCCGCGGACGCGAGCGGGATGGCCGAGCCGGCCGCGCTCTCGGCGTAGTAGCGGACGAAGCGCTGCGTCTCGGCCGCGTCGTACGCGCGAAGATTGTCGGCCCAACGGAAGCCGATCGATTGGTATAGCAGCGAGACCTCGACATGCAGCGCCGACGCACGCTCGCGGCCGAGGTCGACCTGATACGACACGCGATCGCCGCCGCCGACGAAGTCGGGGTCTTGCGCCGCATCGCCGTGCACGGCGACGTCGGCGTCCGCCGTCGCCTTGTCGAACCCATGCGGCAGCAAACGGTTGTCCTTCGCGTAGCGCTCGCCGCGCAGCAGTCCCGTCGTCGGCCGCCCGTCCCGGTCCACCATGATCGATTCGTAGATCTGCACCTCGTCGGCGCGCGTAATCTCGCGATGGTGCGGCTCGAACTTGAGTGGATCCTCGTCGTTGTCGTTGCCGGCGATCGAGCCGTCGGCCCGTGCCGCGCCCGAGTCGAACAGCACGGAGCCCGCGTCGTCCGTCACGCGCACGTGCAGCCAGGCACGCCGTGCGGGATACGCGGTCGGCAGCTTGTGCCCGCCGAGGTTCTCGACACGGACGTCGAACGCGAGCGTGCGGCCCGCAACCTTCGCCGACTCGATCGCGACGCGGGCGGCGGCGGAGCCCAAGTAGGCCCTCGTCTCGCGAATCCCAGCGTCGAGCTCTTGCGGCAGCGCGGCAACGCCGAGCTCGCCGCGGTACTTGTTCAGAATTCCGAGAATGAACGCGTTGCCGCCGCGGAACGTGTGTTGCGCGAGCGGCGGACGCGAAGCGCCGAAGATCGACGCAACGGGACCGTCCTCGCCGACTTTCGGCATGTGGCAGTCCTGGCAAGTTCGCGTCTCGCGATAGTCGCTGTGCCGCCACTCTTGATAGGGCACCTGCTCCGGCAACTCGCCGCTCACCTCGCCTCGCTCGTCGAGCGTCTGCGTGAAGAGCGTGTGGCAAGTCGCGCAAAGCTCCGCCTGGCGCACGTGCGCCGACTCGGTCGACTGGAACTGCGTGGCCGAGCGCATCACCGACGCGCGTCCCGCGTCCACGGTATGCGGGCCGTACACCGCCCGCTCGCCGAGCGCCGTGCCGCGGTCGATCTCGAATCGGCCGTCGAAGCTCGCATCGGTGCCGAGATTCGGGGCAGTAATCTGATGACATACGGTGCAGGACACGCCGTCGAACGCTTCTCGATGCGCGGGCGCTGCGGGCGAGATGTTCGCGAACACCTGCCCGTGCTCGCCGTGCGTGACGGCGTCGAAGCGTGCCATCGGCATGTGGCAGGTCGCGCACTGGTCCTCGATCGCGCTCTGCGCGCTCGGATGGTCAATGACCTCGCGGCGCACGCCGGCATGCCAATAAGGATCGCGCGCCGAGTTCGCCATGATCGTCGAGCGCCAGTCGTAGCCGATGGAGACGTCGTCGCCAGACGAGGTGTGGAGTCCACTGTGACACGCGATGCAGCGGTCCGACGTGACGAAGGCCGTCGTGGCGGCGGGCTCGCGATGGGCAGCGGCGGGCAGCACCGCGAGCGCCAAGATCGGAACGCAAACGATTCGCAACCGCATGATTTGCAAGCTTTTTGCGAGGCGTGGCGCTCACTATACTGCGCGCCATGCCCCGTACAACCGAGCTTCGGCGCGTTTCTGTCGCGAGCACGGTGCTTGCCTCGATCGGCGCCGCACTGATCGCGTTCGGCACGGCGGCCGCCGAGAAGCCCGACGGCGCGCGACTCTTCGACGCCGACTGCGCCGCGTGTCATGCGAGCGACGGACGCGGCCGCAGCTCGGCAGAGGTCGGGTTCGACCTGCCGCTGCCGAACTTCACCGACTGCAGGTTCGCTACGGCCGAGCCCGACAGCGATTGGTCCGCGATCATTCATCGTGGCGGCCCGCAGCGCGGTTTCGATCGAATCATGCCCGCGTTTCAAAACGCGTTGTCCGACGAAGAAATCGACGCGCTGATCGATCATCTGCGCAAGTTCTGCACGAATCCGCGCTGGCCGCGCGGCGACCTCAACATTCCCCGCGCAATGTTCACCGAGAAGGCGTTTCCGGAGGACGAAGCCGTCGTGACGATGACCGTCGTGACCGACGGGCCCGACTCGTTCGAGAGCGAATTCTCGTGGGAGCAGCGGATCGGGCTGCTGAGCCAAATCGAGGTGAGCCTTCCGATCGAGCGCGCCGATCTCGGCGATCCGACGGGCTGGAAGACCGGCGCGGGCGACCTCGCGATCGCGTTCAAGCACGTGCTCCATCACGATCTCGAGCGCGGCTCGATCCTGAGCGTCGGCGTCGAGGTCGCGCTGCCGACCGGCGACGAGACGAACGGCTTCGGCACCGGCACGACGGTGCTCGAGGCTCGAGTTATGTATGACAAGCTGCTGCCGCACGACTCGTTCCTCGAGGTGCAAGGGCTCGCGCGCTTTCCGCACGATTCGGAGCTCGAGAACGAAGCCGAGCTCCGGATGGCGTTCGGCCGAACCTGGACTCAAGACGGCGGCTTCGGACGGGCCTGGACGCCGATGCTCGAGGTGCTCGGCCACCGGGAGCTCGTCGGCGGCGCCGAGACCGAATGGGACGTCGTGCCGCAGTTCCAGGTCACGGTGAGTGCGCGTCAGCACATCATCGCGGCCGTGGGCTGGCGAATGCCGGTCACGCAGCGCGACTCGCGCGTGAACGAGCTCGTGTTCTACCTGCTATGGGACTGGTATGACGGCCGCATTCTCGAGGGGTGGTGACGGCCCTCGGACCGGCATGCCATGGCGCGCCACGCGGCGCTACCATTAAGGCGGTGTTCAGCTCACATCTATTAATGTCGCATCCGGTACGGGGAAATCTCGGTTTGACACCGAGTCCCACGGAGGCGGATATGGCAACTCGAGCGAACCTAGCAGTTGGGATCATCGGATCCACGGCGAAGGCCGTGATGTGGGTCGCACTGGCTGCGCTGGCACTGGGAGCCTTTGGCGGTTATGCGTTTGCACAGGAGCCCGCAGCGGCGGCGAACGACAAGGTGCTCACGAAGGACGAGCTCAATGCGCTCGTCGGCAAGATCGCGCTCTATCCGGACGACCTCGTCGCAATCGTGCTGCCCGCGTCGACCTATCCGCTCCAAGTGGTCGAGGCTGCGCGCTTCCTCGAGGAGCGCAAGAAGGACGCGAGCCTAAAGCCGAGCGACAAGTGGGACGACTCCGTCGTCGCACTGCTGAACTATCCCGAGGTCGTGAAGCTCATGAACGACGACCTCGACTGGACGTGGAAGCTCGGCGACGCCGTGATCAACCAGCGCGGCGAGGTGCTCGATGCGATTCAGGGCTTCCGCGGTCAGGCCGCGGCCGCTGGCAACTTGCACACCGACGAGCACCAGGTCGTGCAGAACGACGACCAAGGCGAGGTCTCGATCAAGCCGGCCGACCCGCAAGTCGTGTACGTGCCGTACTACGACCCGCAGCAGGTCGTCGTTAGCAGCCGTCGCCCGTCTACTCCTACTACCCGTATGGCTATCCGCTCTACTATTACCCGTATCCGTACGGTTACCCGTTCGCCGCCGGCTATTTCTGGGGCGTGACGACCGCGTTCGTGATCGGCTGGCACAGCCACTACGTGCACGTCGTGCACTGCGGCTATCCCGGCCATCCGTACTACGGCCACTCGTACTACGGCGGTTACTACACGCGCCACGACGCGAGCCCGGCCATGAGCCATGGCAACTATGTCTGGCAGCCGCACTATCGCGCGGGCGGTCAGCCCTTCACTCGCAGCGACGGCCGACAGCTCGCGATCGCGCATCGCAACGCGAACACGGGCGGAGCGCCGAGCGGCTACCAGAACCGCGGTCCGGCGAGCGCGGGCTTGCACGGCAATCGCCCGGCCGTGGGGGCGAACGGAGCGCGCGAGGGCATGAAGCAGATTCAGCCGATTCGAAACGATGCGCCGACTCAGGCTGCCCTCCGCAACGAGCCCGCCGCGCACGGCGGTATGAAGCAGATCCAGCCGGTCCGCAACTCGCCGACTCAAGCCACGATCCGCGACGAGCTACGCGCGCATGCGCCTAACCAGACGGCGTACACGGGGCCGGGCGCGGCCGGGGCCCACGCGACCCTGCCGGCGGCGCCTGGCGGACGCTATCAGGCTCCGAATCAGAGCATGGCATTCCGGACCTCGCCGCAGGTCGGCTCGCCACAGTTCCACGCGCCGCAGATCAGCCCACAGGCCCACAATGCGCCGCAAATGCGTGCGATGCCGATGCCGAGCTCGCCGGCGACGAGGGCGATGCCGCACGAAGGCGGCGCTAGCTACGCCTATCGCTCACCGTCAATGTCGATGCCGCGAACGGGGCACGCGCCCGCGGCTCACCCAGGCGGCGCGGCGCACGGTGCGCAGGGTCATGGCGGCGGCGGACACGGCTCCCGCTGATCTTCTTCGACGGACCCGCGCGCGCGAGCTCGCGGGTCATCCATAAGCACCCACGTGTAACGCGATCAGCGCGCTGAGCTCGAGCATCAGCCCGTAAGCGCGCTCGATCGGATCGAAGATCCGCGCGTGCTCGACCGCATAGCCCGAGCTCGTGCGCGCGTAAGTGTCGCGCTCGGCGTAGACCTCCGTCTCGTCCGCGGCCTGAGCGGCCGGGAAGATTCGCCGCAGCGTCGACGACGGTATCGGGCACGTCGAGATACAACAGCCGCTCGACGAGCTCGTCGAGCGAAACCTCGGTCAGCGAGCTGAACTGCGGGATCTCCATCGCCTTCAAGTAGATGAGCTGAATCAGCGCGAGCCGCAGCGTATGCAGCCGCGTGAGCGCGTCGCCCGAGGACCACGTGCCCTCGACCTGGTGCTGCTCGAGCACGTCGTCGAGATCGGCCGCATCGCGGCGCAGCCGGCGCACGAAGCGCCGATCGAGTCGTAGTCGAAGACCTCGCCGAGCACCTCGGAGATCCGGCGCAGCACGCGGTTCCAGCCACGATCGAGCGACTGGCTCGTCCGGTCGAGCCAATAGTTCGCATTCATGAGCTGCACGTACGCCTCGAACATCGTGACGTCGGAGCGCTCGCCGCGCCGCGAGCGCGAGCGTGAGCACCCGCTCGAGCCGCTCGGAGCCTTCGAGCACCGCGAGGAACTGTCTCTGGTGATTGGTTCGTCGCGAGCCCGAGACCCGCGAAGCTGTTCACGAGATAGCCGAGCTGGTGCAGCATCGCGTTGTTCGGGATCGCGCGCAGCTCGCGCGATCGTCTCGATGCCCGCGCTCGAGCGGCCGCCGCCTTGCCGCTTCGCGGGCCGCGAGCCGGTCGGGTACAGCAGGCCGCGGCCGAGCGTATTGATCAAGCGCGAGGTAGCCGCGGTGCCGGCCCAGCCGTTCTTGAGTTGTCCTTGAGCGTCAAGAAGAAGTCGAGCGCCCAGCCGCTCTGCGCGTACAACGCGTCGGGGCGCGCGGGCGACGGCCGCGTGAGCCGTGCGCTGAGCAGATCCGTTGCGACCGCGAGCGCGGTGCGCTCGGACGCGAACCACAGATAGCCCTCTCCGCCTTGGAAGCTCACCTCGTGCTTATGCGGCGTCGCGAGCTCGTTCAAGCGCCGGCGGACCTCGCTCGAATGCGTGTACAGGAACCGATCCTCGAGGCTGCGCGGATGCGCGCCGCGGCCAATCGATTCGCCGTGCGTGTCGAAGAACAATAGCTGCACGCCCTGGAGCCCGCGCGCTTCCCAAAGCCGGATCAGCCGGAGCTTGAAGCGCTCGATCGCGAGTGTGGCGGCCGGTTGGCCGATGTAGCGGCCCGAGTCGGAGAAGCCGAGCTGGACGCAGAATCGGCCTTGGCGCTGCACATAGTCGAGGAAATGCTGGTTGTCGAGCAGCTCGGCGATCACGCGGTCGCCGTGATGCATGCCGTCCGCGGTCTCGAACAGCGGCGAGATCTCGACTTGGGCTCTCGACGCCGAAGAGCCGAGCGTAGTAGAGCGCCGCGAGCAGCGTGAACGGCGTGTCGGACTCCGCGACCAGCATCCGCACGGGCGTGCGGGCGTCGAAGTGCTTTTGAAACTGCGCCGCGAGCATGAACACGCGCTTCGCGGTGGTCTGCTCGCGCGCGACGGTGCCGTAGTGCACGTTCACGGGCGTCACGTTGTCGAGCAGGCTCGTCACCGCGGCCAAGAAATGCCGGCGGGTCGGGCTCTCGCCGGGCGCGGCGTCGAGCGCGATGTCGGGCCGGATCGCGTTGTGCAACTGCACCGAGTTCAGCCGAAAGTGCAGGCGCGCAAGACCGAGCCCAAGCCCTAACCATTCGGCGCGGAACACGAGCAGGTCGCGGCACTGAATTGGGGTGAGCTCGAACTCGAGCAGCGCCGCGAGCGCCGCGTCGATCGCACCGATCGCGTCCTGCTTGAGCGCGCGCTTCTCGAGCGCCAATCGATTGAGCCTGCCGAGCCGCACGGTATCGTCCGCCTCGCGCCCGAGCGCCTCGACGCCCATCTGGAAGCACTCGCTCAATGCGCCGAGCGCGCGCGCAATCGCGTCGAACGCCTCGGCTACCTCCGTCGTCGCATCCGCGTGCCGCTCGCGCATGTCGCGAAGGCCTTCGTGCAGCTCCTCGAGGCCCGCGAGCGCGATCTGGTACCGGCAGCTCAAACTGCGGTTCCAGCCGATGTCCGTGCGGCCATCCAAGTCGAAGCCGACCCAGGTGGCGGCCGTGAAGAAGCGCGGCACGAGCCGCCGGTAGTCGTCCGGGTAAAGCTCGGCCGCGATCTCGACCGCGACGCGCAACATCCGGCGCATCGCCTTGCGCAGGTGCCGAATCGCGACCATCGACGCATCGGCCTCCTGCTGCAGTGTCGGCGCGGACGCGCGATGCACGGTCACGCGGCGAGGCTGAGCGTGCGCGCCGTTCGCGCGCGTGCCGACTGAGCCCAAGCGCATGAGCTCGAGCGCGATCTCGTTCGCGCCCTCCGACAACGAGAACGTCGGATGCGCCGTGAACACGATCCCCGCGAGCTCCGAGCCGAGCAACCGCTCGAACACCGTGAAATCGACGAGTCCGCGCCCGTCGTGCGCGAGGTCGCGGAACAAGCGGCGCAGCCGCGCCTCGTTGTCCTGCTCATCGTGGAAGCTCAGCTGGCGAAGCAGCCCGTCTACACGCGCCTGCAGCGCGGGCAGCGCGGCATCGGCGATCTGCTTCGCGATGTCGTCGAGCGTGAGCCGGCCGTGCAGCAGCTGGAACACTAGCGTCCAGGACTTGTCGAGGTGGTTGTCGCGCGGCGCGAGCATTCGGTCATTGTGCGGCGACGCGTCGCCGATGGGGATGGCCGGTAAAGTACTGCAGCTTCTGTGCCACGCGCGGCGCGGCAGGCAGAGTCTCGACCGGAAGGGCGACCCCTCTAGCGGAGCGCCGGCGACTTCAGAAAGGCCGCGCCGAACACGTGCCTGGCGCGCTCACGAACCGCGCACCGGGAACCCAGGTTGCTCGGAGGCGGTGCACGGCCTCAGGCCTCGAAGCTCAGTACGCGACGCCGAGCTCCGCCGAAAGCTGCGCCTGCATCTCGGGCGGCACGTCGAGCGAGCCGATGGTGACGCCGTTCGGCGCTCCCGCGGCGATCCACCAGCGCACGATCGCAACCTGTCGATCCGTCAGCGGCGTCTTGCCCTCCGCCGGCATGAACTCCTCGTCGTCGTGCGGCAGCGAGATCCGGCGCAGCAGCTCGCTCTGCTCCGTGTCGCCCTTCACGATGACCTTACCGCTGTCGCCGCCGCGCATCGCGGTCTTGTAAGACGTGAGATCGAGACCGTTCTCGCGCTTGTCGGAGTTGTGGCAGCCACCGCAGCGATCCTGAAAGAATTTGCCGACGACGTCCTCGAACGGATCGGCCTCGTGCACGCTCGTGACCACGCGCCGCGGCGCGAGACCCACGAGCGCGCGCAGCGGTTGCGGCGCGTATTCGACGAGATACGTCGAGCCGTGGGTGAGATTGCCGCCGAAGTGGCCCGTGATCGCGACGAGGAGCAGCAGCACCGCGGCCGCGGGAAAGAATACCGGCTTGTAGCTCGCGGCAAAGCTGCTCGTGCGCACCAACGCGACGACCGTCGCGATCAGGGCGACGGCCGTGCCGAAGTTGCGATGCTGCAGCCCCGACGAGCCGAAGTTGCCCTCGCTCAAGTGCAGGTAGCCGAGCGTTACCGTGACGAGCGCGGTGAGCGCCATCGCTCCCCAAAGGAACGGGGAAGCGGCCTCGAGATATCGGTACTTCTCCTTGCGCGCGAGCCACTCGAGCACGAACAGCGCACAAATGATGCCGATCGGCAGATGGAGGACGAGTACGTGGAAACGGCCGAGAAAGTAGAGAAAGTCCATCTGCGCGATACCCTGCCCTGAACGTGAGGGTGCGTACGATAAATCAGCGCCGCCGCGCGCTGCCAGCTTGACACGGCCGGGGCGCGCAGCGTGACCGTGGCAGCGAGCCGCGGACAATCCTTCGGCCGCGCACGACTCCTAGCTGCGCGCGGGGATCAAACGGATAGCGTGTCGGCGAGATGCGCTTCGAGCCGCTCCGCCTCGCTCGCGAGGCAGCGGAAGCCGACGTAGCCGTCGGGGCGCAGCAGGAACAGACGGTCGCGCGTATCGCTACCGTACTCCGCCGCGACGGCCGGCGACGGCGACACGACGTGCGCCTCGACGAGACCATGAAAACGCTTCGTGACGTGACGCAGCAGCTCCGCGCGCGCGGGCTGGCGGTCGGCGTTGGCCTCGAGCAGCAATAACGTGAAATGCGCATGCCGCGTGAAGTCGTACAGCGCGTGGCCACCGCCGAGGTCTGCGTCGGGCGCGCGGTCGCCGACAGCCGGCCCGGCGATTTCGGCGAGACCCGCTGCCTTCGGCACGTAGTCGCGATACGTGTACGAGAGCCCCGAGCAGCGCGTCACGATCGCGTCGAGGAACGCCGGGTCCTTGATCTTGGTCGCGCGCTCCGCGATGTCCTTGCCGTGGCCCATGAAGATCTCGTGCAACGACGACGCGGCCCAGATCACCTGTTCCGCGATCGGCCGGCGCTCGGTGGCGTAGGTGTCGAGCAGCTTCGCCGGGCGCCTTACCTTGCACGACGAGCGCGAGCTTCCAGCCCAGGTTGTACGCGTCCTGCATGCAGCAGTTCATGCCCTGCCCGCCCGTCGTCGAGTGCACGTGCGCCGAATCGCCCGCGAGGAACACGTTGCCCGATCGGTAAGTCTTGCGCGAGCCGCACGAAGCTCTGCCACTTCGAATGCCAGACGATCTTGCCGAGCTTCACGTTGTCGAAGTGCTGGTCGACGAGCCGCATGAAGCCCTGCTCGGGCGTCACATTCGGATGCGCGGCCTCGCCTCGGTCGCTGAGCAGCATTCGGTAGAACCCGCCCGGCAGCTTCACGATCATGACGAAGTGATCAGTGCCGGCGCAGTAGTGGACCCAGTCGTCCGCGTCGGGGAAGCCTTCCAAGAACGCGTCCATGTTCTGGAGCACCGTGCCCTTGTACTCGCTCTGCTCCTGCTCCAGCCCGAGCGTGCGCCGCACGAACGAATTGAGGCCGTCGCACGCGACGAGGTAACGGCAACGCACGTCGCGGCGCTTGCCGTCCGTCTCGAGCGTGGCCGTGACGCCGTCCGCGTCCGCCTGAACGCCGACGCATTCCGTGCCCCACTCGATCGACGCGCCGTAGTGCGCGCTCGCGTACTCGCGCAGGTACTGCTCGGTCTCGCTCTGGCGATTCACGAGAATGAACTTGTAGCGCGAATCGAGACCGCGGAAATCGATGCCGGGCCGCACCTCGCTGCGCTTGCCGGCGCCGTCGACGAAATGCAGCACGTAGCCCAGGTTGTGGATGCCGCGCTCGAGAAAGCGGTCCGCGAGACGCTTGTCGATGCGCTCGAAAATCTCGAGCGAGCGCGCGTGCACGGTGATCGCGTTGGATGTCTCGGAAGCCTTCGGCAGACGGTCGACCGTGAGAGCCTTGACGCCGCGCCGCGCGAGCTCGAGCGTCAGCATCGTGCCGGCGGCGCCGCCGCCGACGACCAGAACCGGTACCTCTTTCATTGCGCTATGCCCCCTTCCGGCGTCGGGCGGTCGCCGATTAGTTCTTACAGCCCGCGCGAAACGCGCGTTCGGCCTTTTTCGGGTCCGAGCGCGTCTCGAAGAAGTCGTCGATGTATGCCGTCGCGCTCGCCGCGTTGCGCTTGTCGAGCCCCGAGCTCATCGAGAAGAGCTCGAGCAGCTGCGGCTTCACGGCGTCGAACTTCGCGAACCGCGGTTCCAAGTCCGTCAAGCTTTCGCAACTGCTGCCGCGGTAGAGCCGCTGGCGGACGGAATTGATTTTCAGCCGCTCGTTCGGCAGCGCGTAAGGCGTGTTGACCATGCCCGAGCTGTCGAAGTCGTAGGGCACCGGCACGAGCACGCCGTCGGCGCGCTGATAGGGCACGATGTTGTGGCAGCAGGGCGAGCTCTGCGAACCCAGCACTGCCGACCAATCCGTGTTGCCTATGAAGTACTCGAACATGTTGACCAGCCCGAGCGCGTCGCGGTCGTACTGCTTGGGCTCGATTCGCTGCAGCTCCGCCTGTGTCAACCTCTTCCGTTCGGCGAAGCGCTCCTCGTTCTCGATGAACATCCCGGGCTGCACGTCCAGCTGGCGCTTCCGCTCGGTGTCGTAGTACGTCACGGTCAGCAAGCGCGCGCGCAAGCTCATATCCGTCAATAGATTCAGAGCGCGATAGCTCAAATACTCGAGCAGCAGGTATTGGTCGTATGCAGCAGTCGCCTTGCAATGCGTGACGAGCTTGAGCTTGTCCTCGCCCTCGAGCACGGAACCCTTGAGATCGCTCGTTTTGAAGTTCAAGAGCAGCGGCGGGAAGTCGCATAGCTCCTTACGCGAATGGCCGCGGACACGCAGGCGCACGTCGAACGCCTTTTCGACGCCCCCTTCCTGGAGCTTGAGCGTGCCGTCCATGTACTCCGGCTTCGACTTGGTATTCTTGAGCGTGCCGAGCGGCGCCTCGAGGCGCAGTACGAGCGGCTCGTTCGACGCGAACAGGGCGTTGTCGCCGGCAAAGGCGCTGGCGCTAACCAGCAAGGTCAGCAGCGCGGCCGCGCCGACTCGTCGGGAGGCGCGACTCGAGCAACTTACAACACGCATCGTCGTTCTCATTTCGGCACGGGACTGAGCCGCGAAATCATAGGCGCGAGCGAAGCGGCGGGGCAACGATCGGTGCGGCCCACCTTCAATCGGCACGCGACGCGATCAGGAAGTCGCGACGCGCGAGAATGGCCTGTACGCGCCGAGCGTCGAGCACGTCGCCGAGCGCGGCGCCCAGGCTTTCTTCATCGAGCGCCTGAAGCCGTTCACGCAATCGCGGCGAGATTTCGAGCGGTTGCGAGCGCAAATAAGCAGGCACGCCCGTAAACGTGCCGAACAGGCGTCGATTGCCGGTGAGCGCGAGCTGCCAGCTCGCCGGCGTGTAGCGCAGCTCGGCGGCCGTGCGCCCTTCGCTGCCCGCAAGCGCGTCGAACACGTACGACGCCGCGAGCTGGTCGACGAGCGGGCACCACGCGTCCGCCCCGGCGCGCTCCGCGGCCCGCGCGCTCTCGTCCGGCAACTTGGCCGCGTCGAGATAGACGGCGCCGAAGTCGCCATCCACCTCGCGCAGCGCCGCGACCGGCGCGAGATCGAAGCCGAGCAGCTCGTCGAGCCGAAACGCCGCGACATCGGGCACGAAGCGCGCGGCGCGCTTCCCGGTCGCGGGCTCGAACAGCGCTTCGATCGCGCCGCCGTCGGTCGCGAGCGTGAGCCGCGTCGTGCCGTCGGCGCCTTTCGCGCGCGCGCTGATCGGGGCACTCGCGAGAACCTCCTTCAGCTTCGCGTCGTCGTAGCCGCGCGCGCGCGGCCCGACGAGGCGCGGCTGCGCCGCGATCGGCGCGGCGGCTGCGTCGCCCGCGTAGACCGCGGTCGCGGAGCCACCCTCGAGCACGAGCGCGGACGCCCGCCCGCCGCGCTGCTGCATGCCCGTGTCCACTCGCAGCACCATGCCGTCGAAACGGCTCAGCACGCGCGCGGTCGGCGTCGGCGTGTGACCTACGACGACGCGCTTCGCGCCGAGCGCGGCGAGAACGCGCGAGAGCCGGTCGCGCTCGATCGGCTCGCTGCAGCTCACGGTCCCGCGATACCAGTACACGGCGGAGACGCCGAACACGTCCGAGGCCGTGAGCTTGCGGAGCCGATCGGCGGCGGCCCGAACGGACGCCAACGCGGCCGTGCCCGCACGCTGCGGGTCGGAGAGGTAGCGATCGGCAATCGCCGGCCGCTCCCCGAACGCATCCTCCGAGTGCAGCACGCCGGCCGCGACGAGCGATTCGAAGGCCTCGAGATAGTCGCGCAGCGCTGCGGAATACTCCGCGTTCACGTCGGCGGCCGACTTGCCCGCGAGCCCGGCGGGCAGGCCGCCGTGCACGAAGACGGTGTCACCGAGCACGAGTAGAACGGGTTGGCGCGTGAGCCATGCGCCGAAACGCCCGCCGGTCGCGAACGCGGCGCGTTGGGCGAAGAAACCGGGCGGATAGCGGCGCGCGAAGTCGGCCGCGACCGCGTCGTCGTCGCCGACGGCGCCCGCGTGCGCCGCGCGGAACCGAGCGAGCGCCGCCGCGCGCTCGGGTGCGGACTCCTCGGCCGCGTAGGCGGCGTAGTCCTCGCTCGCGACGTAGTCGAGCTCGCCGGTGAGGTTCATGATCTCGTGATTGCCGAGCACGAGTTGCGAGCGCCCGCCGGCGGCGCTCGCCTCGCGCTCGAGGCGCATCAGGAGCTCGAGCACGCGGCGCGAGCCGCTGCCTCGATCGAGCACGTCGCCGACGACGACGAGCGTCGCGCGCCCTCCGCTCCACGCGAGGCTTGTCGTCGAGGAGTCGCGTCGTCTTCAAGATGGAGACGAACGAGTCGTATGCGCCGTGCACGTCGGCGACGGCGACGATCCGACCAGGCGACGAAGCGATGGGCGACGACGACGGCGGTTGCGCGGTGAGGGCGGTGCTCGTGAGGAGTGCCACGAGAGCCGCGAGCGCGCCGGCCGTCCGCGCACGGAGCGCCGCCGCGCGCCAGCCCCGAGCGCCGCGCGCCGCGAGGTCACTCCAGTTCGTGCGCCCGGCGCTCATTGCCGTCTAGCTCGTCAGAGCGCCTTCGGGAAGCGCTTGAACACCTTGCGTGCGTTGCCTTCGAAGATCTGCGCGCGCTGCGCAGCCGACAGCCTCTTGTTGCCGTCGACGTAGCGCTTCGTGTCGTCGAAGTAGTGCCCGGTCTCGGGATCGATGCCGCGCACTGCGCCGACCATCTCGGACGCGAACAGGATGTTGTCGATCGGGATCACGTCGAGCAGCAAGTCGATGCCGGGCTGGTGGTAGACGCAGGTGTCGAAGTAGACGTTGTTCAGCACCGACTCCTTGAGCGGCGGCCGCTTCAGCATGTCGGCGAGCCCGCGGAACCGCCCCCAGTGGAACGGCACCGCGCCGCCGCCGTGCGGGATGATGAGCTTCAGGTCGGGAAAGTCCTTGAAGAGATCCGACGTCATCAGCTGCATGAACGCGACCGTGTCGGCCGCGAGGTAATAGGAGCCCGTCGTCTGGAAGTACGGCGTGTTGCACGCCTCGCTCACGTGCACCATCGCGGGCACGCCGAGCTCGACCATCTTCTCGTAGAGCGGATACGAAGTAGCTTGTCCGCGAGGCCCGGGCCGTTGAAATAGCCGCCGCTCGTGTCGGGGTTCAGGTTGCAGCCGACGAAGCCGAGCTCCTCGACGCAGCGCACGAGCTCACGCACCGATTGGTCGATCGCGACTCCCGGCGACTGCGGCAGCTGCGCGACGCCGACGAAGTTTTTCGGGTAGAGCTTCGTGAGCCTAAAGATCAGGTCGTTGCACTGCTCCGTCCACGCCTTGCTGGTCGACGCGTTGCCGAGATGGTGACCCATCCAGCTCGCGCGCGGGCTGAAGATCGTGACGTCCGTGCCGCGCTCGCGCTGCAGCTTCAGCTGCGCGCCCTCCACGCTCTCGCGTAGCTGGTCGTCGCTGATCTTGAGCTCGCCTTTGACGGCCTGAGCTTGCGGATTCTTCTTGAGGTCGGCCTTCTGCTGGTCGCGATAGTCGCCGAGCGCTTTCGGCGTGGTGGTGTAGTGGCCGTGGCAGTCGATGATCATCGCAACGCACCTGCAATCAATTGGGCCGCAATCATTTGGACTGGGAGATCTCCGCGACGACGTACTCGCTCACGGCGCGGATCTGTGCGGCGCTAAGCGACGACCCGAACGCCGGCATGTTGTTGCGCCCATAGCTTACGGTCTCGACCGCGAAATCGACGGTCGGCACCGACGTGAGCGGCATGCCGCCGCCGTGTCCGCCCTTGCCGTCCTCGCCGTGGCACGCCACGCAGACCTGCGCGTACACCTCGTGACCGTTCGCCGCCACGACCGGCTGCGCCGAGGCCGAGGCCGAGGCCGACGACGAAGGCGCCGGTTCCAAAGTCGACGTGGTCGGCGTCTCGGAGTCGCGCGGCGTCGTCGGCGGCAGCGTGCCGTCGAGGCCGAACAGCCAAACGCTGTCGCCATGCGCGGTGCCGACAAGCAGATTGCCGGCCGAATACGCGACGACGTACGGCTTGCCCGCGCGCTCGAATACCGTCACGGGCGAGTTCATGCCGGCGCCGGTCTGAAACTCCCAGCGCATCGCGCCGGTCGCGGATTCCAGCGCGGTGAGCCGGCCGTCGTTGCGGCCGACGAACACGAGCCCGCCCGCAGTCGCGACGGAGCCGCTGTAGCACTGATCGGTCCAGCGATAGCGCCACACGAGGCGATTCGTCGTCACGTCGAGCGCCGCGAAGATGCCCGAGCGCGGCAGCGCCGCGAAGCCGACGACCCCGCCCTCGTAGTGCGCGCCGTCGGGCGGAATCTCGAAGTCGCGGTCGCCGCCGACGAAATTGCCGACGACCGACGACGCACACACGAACAGCAGGTGCCGCCCGGGATCGTACGAGCTCGGCGGCCAGTTCGCGCCGCCGTAGAGGCTCGGGTTCACGATCATGCCGTCCGCGCCGACGAACGGCGTGAAGATCCGGCCTTCGTTCACGAGCTTGTACGCCTTCGGGCGGGATGTCGACGTCCTGCGGCACGATCGCGTCGCCGCGCGGATAGGGCTGCGTGGCCGCCGTCGCCTGGCGCGGCTCCTGCGGCACGGGCTTCTCGTCGATCCCGATCAGCGGCTCGCCGGTCTTGCGATCGAGAATGTAGGCCCAGCCCGTCTTGCCGACTTCGGCAAGCGCCTTGCGAGCGACCCCGCCGATCTCGACGTCGAACAGCACGACGGGGTTCGGCGCGTCGTAGTCCCAGAGATCGTGATGCACTTGCTGGAAGTGCCAGCGGTATTTGCCCGTCTTCGCTTCCAGCGCCACGATCGAATCCGAGTAGAGATTGTCGCCCGCGCGGACGGCGCCGTTGAAGTCGGGCCCGGGGTTGCCGGTCGAGAAATAGAGCAGCCCGAGCTCGGGATCGACGGCCGGCGTGTGCCACACCGTCGCGCCGCCGTGCTTCCAGACATCGTTGTCCTTCGGCCACGTGTCGTGCCCGTGCTCGCCCGGGCCGGGCACGGTGTAGAACGTCCAGACGAGCTTGCCGCTCTTCGCGTCGAACGCCTTCACTCGGCCGCGCACGCCGATCTCTGCGCCGGAGAAGCCGGTGATCACGAGACCGTCGTAGTAGAGCGGCGCGTTCGTGAGCGAGAACCCCTGCTCCCACCGCTCGGCCTGGACCGACCAGATTTGCTTGCCGGTCTTCTCGTCGAGCGCGAGCAGCTTGCCGTCGAGCTGGCCCACGAACACCTTGCCGGCGCCGAGGCCTACGCCGCGGCTCGTCCAGCCGCAGCACACGCTCGCAATTTTCGGATCGAGCCCGCCCAAGTGCTGCCAGAGGATCTCGCCGGTCTCGATGCTGAGCGCGAACACGTCGTCCGCACCGGTGATCACGAGGATCCGGCCGTCGTGCACGAGCGGCTGCGCCTCGCCCGAATACTGCGGCGCGAGCCCGGAGCCGCGCAGGTGCGTGCGCCAGACCCCTTTCAGCCCGCCGACGTTGCTCGGATCGAGCGCGCGGGTCGCGGAGTAGCGCTGGTTGTACAGGTTGCCGCCGTTGGTCCGCCAAGCGTCGCGCGGCGGCGCCACGAGCTGCGCCGGGGCGAACGCGTCGACCTGGCCCCGCTGCGCGAAAAGGGCGCCCGGCGCGAGCAACGCGAGCAGGCCGAGGGCCCGGCACGCGCCTCCGATCCGCGCGCGGCCACGCCTGCGCGCCGGCTCGCAAAATTCGGCCGGTAGGCCGCGTCGATGCCCTTTCATTCCGCTCCCCCTCGCCCGCTCGTCGTTCTCGTTTGCGGCCGGCTTCGCCGTTCGTTCACCCGCTAAGTATAGCGACGCGCGCGCGGGAGTCGCCGGGCGTCGCCCGGTCCTTGCGCCGGTCGCGCTTGACAGCGCTCGGGCCAGCGACTAAGAAGATTCGGTACCGGGTGGGGCCGCGCATCCTCGGCCGGACAAGAAGAACAACGACGTCAGACCTTCTCGGGGGAGGATCTGTGCAGACGAGTACCAAGAGCACAGCTCACGGCGCCTATTACGACCGCGCCGCGAAGATGGTCCCAGGCTTCACGGTCTTGAACTACGGGTTCAGCAGCGAGCCCGAGGACAGCGTGCTGTCGCGCGACGAGCCCGAGTTCTACTGCCTGCGGCTCTACGAGCACACGCTGCGCGGCACGCCGCTCGCGGCCACCGACGTGCTCGAGGTCAGCTGCGGACGCGGCGGCGGCGCGTCCTTCGTCGCGCGCACCTACGGGCCGAGCCGCCTCGTCGGAGTCGACGTGAGCAGCGAGAACGTGCGCCTGGCGCGCAGCCGCGCACGAACGCGGTCTCGAGTTTCGAGTCGGCGACGCCGAGCGGCTCGAGTTCGTGGACGCATCGTTCGACGTCGTGCTGAACATCGGTTCGTCGCACCTCTACGACGACCGCACGCGCTTCTTCGCGGAGGCGCTCCGCGTGCTGCGTCCGGGCGGGCATTTCTTGTATACGGACGGCTGCTGGGCGGACGACGACTGCAGCGAGGACCTGCTCGCTGCGGGCTTCGAGCTGCTCGAGCGCCGCGAGATCACGACCAACGTGCTGCGCGCGCTCAAGCGCGACAGCCGCCGCCGCGAGGCGATTTTCGATGCGCTCGAAGACCGCCAGCTTCGCGACGAGTACAAGGACTGGGGCGGCGTCGTCGGCTATCGTGCCTACCGGCGCTTCGAGGCCGGGCAAACTCGTTACTTTTCGCACCGACTCCGCCGCCCCGCCGCGGCTTGAGCCGGAATCCGCTGCGTCACCCGACGAGCCTCGCGAGCGCGGCATCGAGCGCCGCGTCCGCGGGCACGTCGATTCCGAACAGGTCGCCGAGCACGCCGCGCAGCTCCCCCACGCTACGCAACGTGCGCTCCTCGCGCGCGCCATCAAGAGGCTGGATCGCGAGCTCGGCGTCGCGGAGCTTGAGCGTTCGGCTTCCGTCGCGCCGTGCGGCCATCAGGCCGCTCTTGAACGGCGACTCGGGATGCGCCGAGACGATAGAAGTTCAGCACCTCGATGTCGAGCTGCGACTGCTGCTGAAGATCGAAGCTGTAGAGCGAGCGCCATTCCCCGCGCACCCTCGCCTGCGGCACGTGCTCGGCGCCGTCGCGCGCGATCCGGAACGTTTCATGCGGCGTGGGCTGCTCGGCCTCCGTCGCCAGCAGCAACGGACCGGTCATCGTGAGCCCGCCGAAGCCGACGTCGCAGACGTAGTACTCGCCCTTCAGCGGCACGAGCAGCGCCATGTGCGTGCGCGGGCGCGGCGCATCGTCGCTGCGGTCCCAAATCACGCGCGCGGACAGGCCGATCACGCGAAACCCGATGGCCGTCAACACGTGAGTGAACAGCAGGTTCTGCTCGAAGCAGTAACCGCCGCGCCGCTCGAGGACGAGCTTGCGCTGCAGCGAGTCGACGTCGAGCGGGATAGGCACGCCGCGCAGCGTATCGAGGTTCTCGAACGGGATCGCGGTCGGGTGCAGCGCGTGCAGGACGGTCAGCGTCTCGAGCGTCGGCGTGCGGTCGCCCGTATAGCCGATACGGCGAAAGTAGGCGTCGAGGTCGAGCATCGAGGGCACCGTACCCGAGACCTGAGACGCGCGCATCCTCTCGCAGTCGCGGCCGGGAGGCAAAGCGCACCGCGTGTATAATTCGCGGCCGGAGGAAGCACCGATGGTCCGCCGGTTACGAGCTCTCACCGCCTGTCTCCTCGCCGCCTTGGCGGCGCCCGCTTTCGCGCACCATTCGATCGCGCTCTACGACACCGATAACCTCACGACGGTCAAAGGCGTCGTCACGAAAATCGAGTGGACGAGCCCGCACGTGTTCGTCTATTTCGCGGCCGCGGAGAACGGCGAGAGCGTCGATTGGTCGATGGAGCTCGACCCGCCGGTGCTTCTACGCCGCTACGGCTGGTCGAAAGAGACGGTCAGCGTCGGCGACACGATCACCTGCACCGGCGCGCCCGCGCGCTCGGGCGCGAAGACGATGCGCGGCGCGATCGTGGAGCTCAAGGACGGCACGCAACTGCGCGTCTGGTCGCGTGTCTGAGGCCGCCCACCTTTTAGAATGAACTTCATATCTCACGCACAGGCCTTTGTCTTAACAACACTTATATCTAGCGCGGCCTTCGCGCAGGCGCCGCCGCCGGCCGGTTTTCCAGGCAAGCCTCCCGAGGGCCCGCCCGCCGGAGATCGTGCACTTCGAGACCGCGCCCGCGGCGATCGAGCCGGGCCAGTCCGTCACCCTGCGTTGGGAAGCGCTGAACGCGTTCTCATTGTCGATTGCGCCCGGGATCGGCGCGGTGGCGACGCGAGGCAACCGCACGCTGAAACCCGCCGCGACGACGACGTACACGCTTACGGTAACCGGGTCGGGGGGCACGAAGACGGCGTCGACGATCGTCACGGTGAAAGGGACGGTCGCCAAGACCGGCAGCGCATCGGCCGGTACCGAGCAACGCGTGCCGAAGCTCGCCGACGGCCACCCCGACCTATCGGGCGTCTATCTCGGCGGCCGCGATATCAAGCTTGCGGCGCCGCCGGTCGCGAAGCCGGGGGCGGAGAGCTACCGCGTCCCGGTCCGAGCCGAGGACCTCGGCCAGGGCGCGCAGTGCCTGCCGTCGGGCGTGCCGGGCGTGACGCTGGCGCCCTATCCGCTTCAGATCGTCGCGAAGCCGGACCTCGTCGTGATCCTCTACGAGGCGTTCAACATCTTCCGGATCATTCCGATCCGCCCCGCGCACTCGGAGGACCTCGACGCGACCTGGCTAGGCAACTCGGTCGCCCACTGGGACGGCGATACGCTCGTCGTCGACGTCGTCGGCTTCAACGACAAGACGACGCTCGCGGGGTTCAAGCACACGGAAAGCCTGCACGTCGTCGAGCGCTACCGGCGCGACGTCATACGGCGTGATCGCCTACGAGGCGACGGCCGAGGATCCGAACGTGTTCGCACACGCCCGTGAAGTACGCCGGCAACCTCGCGCTGCACCCCGAGTGGGAGATCGGCGAATACGTCTGCGCCGAGAACAACAAGGACTATCGCGACCTCCTGGAGCCACACCAGCCTTGAGGGTTGACGGGCTGCTGGCCGGCTGGCCGGCTGCTCAGCCGATGGCGTAAGGCTTCCCGCTGCCACCGTTCGTGCGCGAGCTGCTGGAACCTCCTCCTCGCCGAGTTACACCACACCGGCGCGAATGGGGAAGTTTTATTGCGAATGTCCCCTTTTCCGGATCACAGCCCTAGCGCCCTACGTTCAGCGCTGCATCGCTAGTCGAAATAGAACCGCGCGGCGAAGCGGTCCGAGCGTGGAAGCTCGCCGTTCACGAAGCGCGGCCGGAACGTCTGCGCGGTGACATAGCGCTTGAGATCCTCCTCGATACCTTTCGAAACCGTGGCCGAGCGCCCGAGAACTTCCACTCGCTTGACGTCGCCGAACCGCGTGATCTCGACGGACGCGTCGATGTAGCCCCGTAGAACGCGATCTTGGACGGTGCCGACGATGCTCTCGGGCAGCACCGGGAACGGCAGACGGAACCTCGGGCGACAAGATCTCGTCGATCGTCTCGCGGGCGACATGGCCCTTCTCGAGCAGGTCGCGCGCCTTCCGATAGGCGTCCAGCGCCGGTCCTATGACTTGCTTTGGTAGCCACCAACGCCGGCGCCTTCGTAGGATCCGAAGACCAGGTACCAATCGGCGAGCGCGAGAAGCTCCTTCGCGACCTCCACGGGGAGCGTCGAAAGCTCATGCTGTCGATGACCTTGTGCCGCAGAATCCGCCCGCCCGTGAAACCGAGCGTGGGATACCGCGACGCGCGCTCGGCTCCGTACCATGCGCTTCGCGCGCGCCCCGGCCCGAGTATCTCGGGATTCGCAAGCTCGAAGTACACGGTGTCCGACAGCGCGTCTTGGAGCGCGAACATGTCGGCGACATTGCCCGTATGCGTCCGCACCGCCGCCTGGATCGCGGCGATATAGTCGGACTGCGCGGAATGCAGCGCGGCGAGCGAAGGTGTCGGACGCGCGATCCACAGCTCGCTGTCGACACCCGACGTGAAGCCAACTTGGCTCGGGCCGGCATGCCGACGAGCCGGCGTGCGTTGCCCATCTCTTGCGCCGCCATCTCGGTCAAGATCCCGACGACGCGTGGATCGTCCGAGTTTCGGCCGACGAGCTCGCGCAGATAGCGCCGCTTCTCGGCGGCGCCGCCGTAGTCACCGCTCGTCTGCCGCGTCGCGACAAGCGACTCGACGACCTCGGCCTGGTCGAGCGAATGGAGCCCGAAGTTGATTCGGGCGATCTCGATCGCGTGCTCGAGCGCGGCGTCAGCCGACGCCGGATCGCCGAGCTTCAGGTACGTGGAGGCGAGCGCCGTAAGCTTGGCGATCAGCTCCGGCGACCGCTCGCCGCTCTGCGCCTGCTCGGCCTCGATCCCGTCGAGCTGTGCCGCGACTGCCGCCGTGAGCTCCTCCCGGCTCTCGGGCTGCTGCGCGTCCTCGCGCGGTGCGCCCCGTTCGGACACGCCGCTCCCGTGCGTGGCGTCGGACACGGGGTTGCGCGGCCCGAGCGGCAGGACCGGCGCCGAGAGCGGCTGAGGCCAAAACGTCAGTGCGGAGAGATCGCGCGAGTCTTCGGCGTGCCCGGCCAGGCATATCCACAGCAGCGCAACGGAAAAAACACCGAGCTTCGCCATCGATGTCACCTTGCGGGCCTTCGACGTTACTCCTTCTCTTCGAAAGCGAGCAACACGTTGCCCGGCATGCCGCCGTTGCGGGAGTAGCCCGACGTCACATAGAGCATTCCGCGCGCGACCACGGCGCCCGCGCCATCGAGCGACCCCCCGCGGCCCGGCACACTGTTCACGGTCGTGAACTCGCGCGCGGTGTCGAAATCCCAGAGCAACTTGCCATCGGCGGCCGCGACCACGCGCAGGTGGCCGTCGACCGCGCCGGTCAGCACGGCACCCGGAATCGCGGTCACGGCCGCGGGCTGCGCCGGGCTGCACACGGCCTGCGTCCGCGGGCACGCCGCCGGCGGCGCAAACCAGGTCCTCTCGCCGCTGCGGATGTCGAGCGCGGTCAGGCCGCCGCCGCTCGACGGGTCGACGCCCGTCGGCCGCCAATCGAACGGCGTCGCGTCGGCGCGCGTTCGGCGTGCGAGATCCGAGACGGCCGCATAAACATTGCGGCCATCGCTCGCGAGCCCCCAGACGATCCCGCCGTTGATGCCGCCGGTGCCCACGCGGGTCTGCCACACGAGCTCGCCGCGTCGTGCCGGATCGAGCCCATAGACGACGCCCGACTTCTGGCCGACGAGCAGCCGCTCGACGCCGTCGGGCAGGCGCTCGAGCACCGCGGACGCGCCGATGTCGTAATCCATTCCGGGGCAACCGCTACCGCCGCCGCGATTGCACGACAGGTTGAACTCGTCGCCCGGCGTGAGCTGCTTCGACCACGCGACCGCGCCGTCGGCGATCTTGAGCGCGACGACGGCGTCGCTCATCGCCGTCTGCCCGGTGTAGTTGTTGCCGGTCGTGACGTACAGGAGACCGCGCGCCGCGTCGAGCGTCGGCGCCGACCACGTGCCGGCGCCCGACGGACCCCACTGGCGGACGCCTCGGGCGTCCCTCCCGCCGGCCTTCGGCGACTCGGCGACGAGGAATGACTGCCAGATTCTCGCGCCGTCCGCGATCCGATACGCAACGACGCTGCCGCGAAACGTGCAGCACTCGTAGGCGGGATTCAGCGGCCGGCTCTCCTCCCACGACGCGACCGGCACGTAGACGACGCCGTCGCGCGCGAGCGGCGCGCCGGTGAGCTTCGCGGCCTCGTGCTCGTCGGGACGGGCGCGCCAGAGCAGAGCGCCGGTCTCGGCGCTGAGCGCGTAAAAGCGCCCGGCCTGATCGCCGAACACGACTGCATGTCGCTCGCCTCGGTCGTCGACCGGCGCGACGAGCATCGCGGTGCGCACGGGACCGTCGGCCTGGTAATGCCAGCGGATGCAGCCGCTGCGCGCGTCGAGCGCGATAGATCGACCCGCCCGCGCTGCCGACGAAGAGGTTCGTGCCGAGCACGGCCGGCGGCGCGAACGCGTTCACGTCGCCCGGCGAAACCGAACGCCCACTTCAGCTGCAGCCGGCCGAGCTGCGCGGCGGACAGACCGGGGCGGGCCTGATAGCGCGTGTTCGTCGGCGCGGGGCTCCAACCGTTCCAGTCGCCCGCGTCGGTCTTCGCGAGCGTCACGGTGCGCTCCGCGCAGAACGCCGACGGCGGCGGCGCGCGATCCTCGCCCGGCACGCCGAGATACGCGGCAACGGCCTCGCGCTCGGCGCGGTCGAGCATGTAGGTGAGGCTCATCATCGCGCCGAAGTCCATCGTGCGAACGATGCGCGCGACCGACATCTGCTCGAGCAGCGCCTTCGGCGGCGCGCGGTTGTCGGCGCTCGGCGGCGCGTCGTGACACATCGCGCAGCGCGCGGCGAAGATCGCCTCGCCAGACGGCACGGCCGCGAGAGCCTGCGCCGACGGCGGCGACCGCGAGCAAGCCGAGCGCGCCGCGCATGAAAGCCCTCGTCGTCATACCTTCCCCGCCTCATCGCCGGCCGAACCCGCGCGACCGCCGACTATACTAGCGCGCGATGTCGCAACCCGATTTCCGTTACTGCCCGCGCTGCCGCACCGAGCTCGAGCCCGGGCAGCACGGCGGCCGCGAGCGGCTCGCATGTCCCGCGTGCGGGTTCGTGCACTGGCGCAATCCGGTGCCGGTCGTCGGCGCAATCGTCGAGCGTGCGGGCCGGATCGTGCTCGTGCACAGCCTCGGCAGGCCCCCGCACTGGTTCGGCCTCGTCGCCGGATTCCTCGAGCCCGCAGAGACGCCGGCGGAGTGCGCGCTCCGGGAGGTGAAGGAAGAGCTCGGGCTGGATGCGACGCTCGGCGCGTTCATCGGCGTCTACGCGTTCGAGCGGCTGAACCAGATCATCTTCGTCTACCACGTGCTCGCAGGCGCCGGCGAGATCACGCTCGCGACCGACGAGCTCGACGACTACCAGGAGATCCCGATCGAGCGGATCAAGCCGTGGCCGCAAGGCACGGGACCGGGCTTGCGAGACTGGCTGACGACGCGCGGTCTCCACCCGCCCACCGCGGAGTTCGGGACGCCGCAGGGCTGAGGTCGCCGCTGCTAGCCGTCGCGCTCGTCGAGCAGCGAGTCGACCTCGCTGATACGCGCAAGCGAGCGAATGTGCGCGGGAAGGTTGGTGAAAACCAGCTCGCGGCCGTCACGCTGCGCGATGCCGAGCCACACCAAGCAGACCGCGAGGCCGGCGCTGTCGGCGGCGGTCACCGCCGCGAAGTCGATGTCGAGCCGTCGGGCCGCGGACGCGCCGATGGCGCGCAAGCCCGCCGCGCTGGCGAGCCGCGCGGTGGCGAACGTCAGCGCGCCGCGGACCGCGAGCTGGTCGGCGCCGACGCTCACGACCTCCGCCGGTACCGAGGACACGGGCCTCATTGTTTCTCGCCCTTGGGCGCGACCGGGACGTTGCCCTTCTCGATCCGGTCGATCACCGCGTCGAGGCCCTGCTGATCGATCGCCGCGCCGAAGTCTTCTCGAAAGCTCTTCACGTAGCTGATGCCCTCGATCACGACGTCCCACGCTTTCCACCCGTCGTCGGTCTTGTGCAGGCTGTAGCTCACGGGCACGTGGTCCCCGTTATCGCGCGTGACCTCGGTGCGGACCGTGGCACGGTCCGCGTTCGGCTCGACCTTGGTCGGGAAAACCTTGAGCCGGTCGCTCGTGAACTCGGCAAGCGCGCTGCCGTAGTTGTCGACGAGCGTGTGATAGAACGCCTTGGAGAAACGGTCTCGCTGCTCCGGCGTCGCGGTCGCCCAATGCCTGCCGAGCACCAGGCGGGCCGCATAGGGGATGTCGAAGTGCGGCAGCAGGTACTTCTCGACGAGCGCGCCGACCTTCGAGGGGTCCTTCCGATAGGCGGCACGGTCCGCGTCGAGATCCTTGAGCATGGACTTCGCCGCGGTCTCGACAACGTCGCTCGGCCCCGGCTGCGCCTGCGCCGAGGCCGCGCCTTCGCCTGCGGCCGCGACCCCGCCCGCAATCAAGATCAGCATCGCCGAAAAGTGCCCGCATCGGTTACTTCTCGGTCGCGGCGCCGCCGCCCTGCGCGGCACCGGAATCCTTGCTCACGAAGCTCGCGAACAGCTTGTTGATGAGATTTTCGAGCACGATCGCCGACTGCGTGAGCTCGATCCGTCCGCCGTCCTTGAGATACGTGTCCGAGCCGCCCGGGCCGATGCCGATGTACTTCCCACCGAGCAGCCCTGCGTCTGCACGCTCGCGTCGCTGTCGTCCGGGATCCGGTTGAACTGCGAATCGATGCGCAGCGAGACGACGCGCCTTGTAGCTTCGCGAGTCGAAGCGAATGCGCCTCGACCTCGCCGACGCGCACGCCCGCCATCGTCACCGGCGACCCGGTCTTCAGGTCGCCGACGTTATCGAACTCGGCGGTCAGATGATAGCCGGCCGCCGCGCCACCGAGCCTGAGCCCGCTCGACGGGCAACTGCGTGGTGAGAAAAAACAATGCGGCAAATCCGAGCAGCACGAACAGGCCGGTGCCGATTTCGAGCGTACGTGTGGCGCGCATGATCGAATCCTTCGTCTAAAGAAAGGCCGCGGTCAACATGTAATCGAGCAGCAGCGTGAGCACCGAGGAGGCCACCACGGTGCGCGTCGTCGCGAGCCCCACGCCTTCGGCGGTCGGCTCGGCCGTGTAACCCGAGTGAACCGCGATCAGGCTGCACGCCAACCCGAATACGCAGCTCTTGACGACGCCTTCCATGACGTCGTTGAGCTGGACGGAGCCCTGCATCTGCGACCAGAACGCGCCGCGATCGACGCCCATGAGCTGCACGCCGACGAGATGCGCTCCGAGCAAGCCGACGACGTTGAACACGCACGACTAGCAGCGGCATCGCGACCACGCCGCCGAGAAACCGCGGCGCGACGACATAGCGCATCGGATCGACGGCCATGATCTGCATCGCCGTGATCTGGTCGGTCGCGCGCATGAGCCCGATCTCGGAGGTCAGCGAAGTTCCCGCGCGGCCGGCGAACAGCAGCGCCGTGACGACGGGTCCGAGCTCCTTGATCAGCCCTAGCGCCGCCGCGATTCCGAGCGCGTCCTCGGAGCCGAATCGCTGCAGCAGGTCGAAGCCCTGCAGCCCGAGCACCATGCCGACGAACAAGCCCGAGAGCATCACGATGATCAGCGAGCGCGCGCCGGCGTTGTAGATCTGAGCACGATGAGGCGCGGCCGCGCGAGCGCCGCGCCGCACTGTGCGAGCAGCGCGCAGCAGGAATAGCGCGACCTGACCGGTCGACGCGCAGGCGCGAAAGCGGCAGCGAGTCGCGCGCCGCGCGCGCTCACTGCTCGTCCACCGACTGAAGCTGCTCTGCGCAGGTCCGGGGCCGGGATAGTGAAACGGGACCGGGCCATCGGCGATCGCCGCGCATGAACTGGCGCACGTCGGCCGAGTCGCTCTGCGAACAGCTCCTGCGGCGTGCCGTGCGCGACGACTTTGCCGCCCGGACAGCAAGTAGCTGTCGTCGGCGATCTCGGCGAGATCGTGCGACGTCGTGCGAGACGACGATGCTCGTGATGCCGAGCCCTTCGTTCATCTGGCGGATCGAGCCGCAGTATCACGCCGCGCGAGATCGGATCGAGACCCGACGAACGGCTCGTCGTAGATCAGGATCTCCGGATCCATCACGATCGCGCGCGCGAGCGCGACCCGCCGAGCCATGCCGCCGGAGAGCTCTGCCGGCATCAATTCGGCCGCACCGCGCAGACCGACCGCATTCAGCTTCGCGAGCACCAGCGCGACGGATCAGCGGCTCGGTCAGGTCCGTGTGCTCGCGCAGCGGGAACGCGACGTTCTCGAACACGTCCATGTCCGTGAGCAAGGCGCCGTTTTGAAACAGCATGCCCATGCGCTTGCGCAGCGCGAACACTTGCGCGCGGTCGAGCGTCGCGAGATCCTGGCCGCATACGACGATGCGGCCGCGAGTCGGCGCGACCTCGGCCGGTGATCAGCTTCAGAAGCGTGGTCTTGCCGGTGCCGCTCGGCCCCATGATCCCCGTGACGCGGCCGCGGCGCACCGTGAGGTCGAACCCGCGCAGAATCACGCGCGAGGCGATCTCGATATTCGACGTCGCGAACGTCGACGATCACGTCGGCGGCGCTCGGAGCCTCTGCGTGAGCCGTGCGGAGAATCGTTAGTCACGCGCCGTCGCGCGGCGTCCAGGCCGCCAGACTCTCCTGTTCATCAGTGGCCTCGAGTCGGTGCGCAAGAATAACAAATCGGATCGCGGAACATCCGAAGCGCTCGCGTCGCGGCTCACTGCCGGGTTCGGGCGGCGATCGGCGAGGATCAGGTGACGCGTCCGGCGACTGCTGGGGACGCGTCGGCGACGGATCGAGCCGGATCGAGCACGGTCGTCCTCGGCGGTGCCCCGTCGTAGACCTGATAGCGGCGGCGCTGCAGATACGCCTTGCGGATCAGCGCGTACTCGTCGAACGAGCCCTCGAGCGCGCCCTCGCTCGGCAGCAGCGCCGCCCGGTCCGACGTATACCGCCAGAGGATGAGCCCCCACGC
Source organism: uncultured Gammaproteobacteria bacterium (assembly GCA_963699925.1). GTDB lineage: Bacteria > Pseudomonadota > Gammaproteobacteria > Steroidobacterales > Rariloculaceae > FEN-1219. Next base: position 474,274 of record CAVOVT010000007.1, read on the forward strand.
GGCGCCCGAGTCGTTATGCCAGAGCAGGTCGATTTGGAGGTCGACCGTCCAACCCGCCCAGTCCCGAACCGTGCCCATGCCGAGGATCGGCAGCATCAGCGGCCCGCCCGACGGCACGCCCCAGACCGCGAGCGTCTGTCCGAAGTCCTCCTCGTGTCGCTCGAGCCCGAGCTTGGCGGCCGGATCGAAGAATCCGGCGCCCGCCACGGTGTTGAGCAGGAAACGCCCGAGGTCGGAGAACCCCGGCTTGAACTTCGCTTGCAGGAAGCTGTTCAGGATGTCGATCGGCGCGGACAGGTTCGTGAAGAAGTTCCGCATGTGTCGGTCACGGGCGCAGGGCACGAATCGATCGTAGCCGCGCGCGACCGGCCTCACGACGTGTCTTGATCGAGCGCCCTATTGAACTTGTAGACGCCGCGGTTCAGGCGCTCGAAGTGATCGGGCACGTCCTCGCGCACGGCGCTCGCCGGCATGCAGCCGCTGCAACAGAGCCGGCCGCGGCAAACGACAAGCGACAGCGACAGTAGCAATCGCATCCAGCTCGAGCCCCCATCCATGGTCCGGCATTCTATGCGCGGTGCGATTCGCGGTACTCCGAATACCGCACAGGCGCGGCCAAGGGCACGCATTAATACACATCCGTGCGAGCTTTGAAAATCGGCGACGCGGTGCTCCGCTCGCCTTGCCGCCGGCGGCCGCGCTACTTCTTCTTGTCGCCCTGCTTCGTGAACGTGAAGTCGGCGAACTGCGACGTGCCCTGTCGGTCTGGATGACCTTGTTGTTCGGGTTCTCGCCGCAGTACCAATAGCCGATGCGCAGGGAGCCGTCGGGATTCGACACGTGCTTGTACGTCTGGCGCACGTACCACGGCTCGAGCGAGCGTCTCGGGGTCGTAGGCCCAGACGTCGACGACGACCGTATCGGGATCGACCTTGTTCCAGACCTCGACCGCATCGAGCTGCTCGGAATACTTCGGGTCGTTGCGGTGGAAGATGCCGGCCGCGACCTGGCTCGTGTGGATCACGAGCGTGTGGCCCGCCCAGAAACCGATCGAGTCGCCGTAGGGAGTCGGGAACGCGTCGGCCGCGGGCGGATGGTCGCGCCCGTCGGTGTAGACGCGGCGCAGGTTGTTCATCGTCTCGGAGAAGAGATACGTCTCGCTCAGGCGTCACGATGAACTCGCGCAGGAACGGTATCGCGAGCCAGCGCGGAAAACCCGGCGGGCTGCAATTGCTGAGCGGGTCGTACTCGATTCCTTGCGCCGAGAGCTCGCGCCGATGCTGCAGGTCCGCGAGCGCGTCGGGCTTGAGCTTCGCGGTCGTGAGCTCGCCGCGCTTCTGCTCGGGATCGAACAGCGGCGGGCCGACGCGCTGCCAGAAGCCCGTCCAGTCCGGCATGTCGTCGAGCGACAGCGGCGCGCCACCGCCGGCCTTCGCCTTCAGCGCCGCGTAGAGCTCGGCGCCGCTCTTGTACATGAGCCCTAGAGCGACCTTCGCGTCGCGATCGGTCGGCACGAGCTCGGTCTGACTCGCAGCAGCGCTCGCCGCACGAGCCGGCTCGTCACCGGCGCTCGGCGGACTCGGCGTGCACGCGGCGGCGAACGTCGCGAGTGCGAGCACCGCCGCGAGCTGCACTTGTCGAGCGGCGCGACGCTCAGTCTGCTTCGTGCGCGCGCCGCCATCGGTCAGCGGCTCGACTGCGGCGACGGCGGCTTTGGCGTGGCCTCGTCGGGTTGCGCGGTCGCCTTGTCGAACGTGAAGTCGCGAAACTGCGACGAACCGGTGTCGGTCTTGACCGCGCCGAGCGCGACACGAGCGAGTGCGGTCATTCTTCCCCGACGAAAGCGCACGAAGAGCGAACGCTAAACCCGGAGCACTCGGGCATGCAACCGGCTCGGCTTGAGCTAAGATGCGCCAAACCATAACGAATGGGGGTCTCGCGATGCTTCGCGCCGCTCGTGTCTGCGCTCTGCATATTTCTGTCGCTACCAGCTCTCCTTGCTCTCTCCACGCGCTGGCGCACGCCGACGGCAAGATCGATCAGATCAAGCCCGTCACGGACGCGATGCTCGCGAATCCCGATCCGGCCGACTGGCTGATGTGGCGGCGCACGCTGAACAACTGGGGCTACAGCCCGCTCAAGGAGATCACGCCGAGCAACGTCAAGCAGCTCCGGCTGGTCTGGACGCGGCCGCTCGCGGCCGGCGACCAGGAGGGCACGGCGCTCGTGCACGACGGCATCCTGTACTTCCCGAACCCGAACGACATCACGCAGGCGTTCGACGCCGTGACCGGCGAGTTCATCTGGGAGTACCGGCGCGGCGTGCCCGAGGACGTCGGCCAGTACTTCCCGGCCGCGGGCACGAACCGCAACCTCGCGATCTACGACAACCTGATCCTCGACAACGGCGCCGACGGCTACGCGTACGCGCTCGACGCGAAGACCGGCAAGCTCGCCTGGGAAACGCACATCCTCGACTACAAGCACGGCGCGAAGAACAGCTCGGGCCCGATCGTCGCGGACGGCAAGGTGATCTCGGGCCGCAGCTGCGAGCCCGAGGGCGGCCCCGAGGCCTGCGTCGTCACCGCGTTCGACGCGAAGACCGGCAAGGAGCTCTGGCGGCACCGCACGATCCCGAAGCCCGGCGAGCCCGGCGACGAGACCTGGGGCAACATCCCGTACGAGCAGCGCTGGCACGTCGGCATGTGGATGGTGCCGAGCTACGACCCGACGACGAAGCGCATCTACGTCGGCACGTCGGTCGTCGCGCCCGCGCCGAAGTTCATGCTCGCGGGCAACGACAAGCAGTACCTCTACCACAACTCGACGCTCGCGCTCGACGTGAACACGGGCAAGATGATTTGGTACTTCCAGCACGTCGTCGACAGCTGGGACCTCGATCATCCGTTCGAGCGGCTGATCGTCGACACCTCGCTCACGCCGGATCCGAAGTCGGTCAAGTGGATCAACCCGAGCCTGCATCAGGGCGAGACGAAGCGCGTGATCACGGGCATCCCGGGCAAGACCGGCATCGTCTACACGCTCGACGCGGACACGGGCAAGTTCCTCTGGGCGCGCGAGACGACGCCGCAGAACGTGATCTCGAACATCAACGTCGAATCGGGCGCCGCGACCGTGAACCCGGAGACGCTGTTCACGGCGCCGAATCAGACGAAGCTCGTCTGCCCGAGCACGTCCGGCGGCAAGAACTACCCGTCCGGCACGTACAGCCCGCTCACGGGCACGATGTACTACCCGCTGCAGAACACCTGCATGCAGGAGACCTCGGGCGAGCGCACGCTCGACCCGAACGAGAACAGCCTCTACCGCTTCAGCGCGAAGATCGAGATCTCGCCGGGCGAGAAGAACGTCGGCACGCTGCAGGCGATCAACGTCGCGACCGGCAAGACGGAATGGAAGTACGAGCAGCGCGCGGGCATGTTGTCGCTGATGTCGACCGGCAGCGGGCTGCTCTTCGGCGGCGACGTGAACGGGCACTTCCGTGCGTTCGATCAGAAGACGGGCGCGGTGCTCTGGGACATCAACCTCGGCGCCGCGGTGAACGGCTATCCGGTGACCTACTCGGTCGGCGGCAAGCAGTACGTCGCGATCAGCACGGGCGGCTCGGGCCTCGCGTACGGGCTCGCGCGCCTGAGCCCCGAGCTGCATCCGGGCATCGGCAACCAGCTGTTCGTGTTCGCGTTGCCGTAGCTCGCCGCGAGGCCGGCAGCAGAGCGAATCGCGACACGAAAGACGCTGCGGCAGCTACGAACGAACGACGCGATCCGGGGGGAGCGCTAAACATGGCAGCGACGGTACAGACTTCGGAGGCCACGAGCTCCGGCATTCTCACGACCTTCGGGCGCGACGGTCGGGCTCGCGTTCGGACCGAGCGTGATCTCGACGCTCACGAGCGGCCTGTACATCCCGCCGATCGAGAAAGAGTTCGGCTGGACGCCGCGTCGACGTGTCGTTCGCGTTCACGATCGTCGCGTACATGGTCGTCTTGATGTCGCCGCTCCAGGGCTTCCTCGTCGACCGCTTCGGCCCGCGCCGCGTGATTCTCACGTCGATTCCGCTGTTCGGCGCTGAGCCTCGCGGCGCTGTATTTCACGCCGCCGAATCTGCTCGTCTACTACATCCTCTGGGGGCTCACGCCCGTGCTCGGCGTCGGGCTGTGGCCGATCGCGTATCTGCAAGCCGTCACGCCGTGGTTCGACCGCAAGCTCGGCCTCTCGCTCGGCTGCGCGAACGCCGGCATCGGCCTCGGCAGCACGCTGCTGCCGATGCTCGTGATCGGCCCGATGATCGCGCACTACAGCTGGCGGCACGCGCTGCTCGCGCTCGCCGCGCTCGTCGTGTTCGTGAGCTGGCCGATCGTCGCGTTTTGCTTGCGCGAGCCGTCCGCCGCCGACGCCGCCGCCGTGAAGCAGCGCGCCGCGAAGCGATCGTTCGGCATACCGTTCGATCAGGCGATGCGCGACCGCACGTTCGTGCTGCTCAACGTCGTGTTCTTCTTGCTCGGCCTCACCGCGACGAGCCTCAGCAGCCAGCAGGTCGCCGCTGCTCCGCGACGCCGGCTGGACGCGCGGCCGAGACGACCACGCTCGCGACGACGTTCGGCTTCGGCCTGCTGTTCGCGCGCGTCGCGGTCGGGTTCGTGATCGACCACGTGTTCGCGCCGCGAGTGATGATGACGGTGTCGATCGGCGGCGCCGATCGCGTGCGTCCTGTACGCGACGCATCCGGAGCTCGGCTACATCAGCGCGCTGCTGGTCGGCTTCCTGCTCGGCGCCGAGTTCGACGTGCTCGCGTTCCTGATCAAGCGCTACTACGGCAACGTCGCGTACGGCCGGATCTACGGCGTGATCTTCGGCGTGTTCTATCTCGGCTCGGGCATCGGCATCAACGCGTTCGCAGGGCGCTTGCACGACGCTACGGCAACTACACGCCGCGCTCTACGCCGCGGCCGGCGTACTCACGGCGTCCGCGGTCTTGCTCGTGATGATGCCGAGGTATCGGTACGTCGTCGGCGCGGACGCCGCGTGCCCGCCGAGCCCGCGCCGCAGAGCGCGTAGCGCGCGCTGCGGCGCAGCGGACGAGCGTCGCTCGCTACTGCAAACCGACCGGCTGCGGCAAGAACGCGCCCGCGCCGGCGGGCAGCGTGTTCACGAGCGTCAGCGCGCCGGTCGTCTGGTCGACCGAGTACGACGGACACATTGGCGCCCGCGGTGCTCGTCACGTAGGCGTACCTTCCCGACGGATCGGCAATCAGGACGAACGGCAGATCGGCCGGCGTCGTGACGTCGCCGGCGAGCGTCGGCACACCGGTGGTCTGGTCGATCGAGTAGCGCTGGAGCGTTCCGTTCGAGCCGTTGACCTGGTAGAGGAACTTGCCGGACGGATGCAGCCACGGGAACAGCGTCGCGCCGTTGGAGCTATACGGCGATCCGGCGAGCGGCGTGAGCGCGCCGGTCGTCGCATTGAACGCGAACGCGGCAATCGACGGCGCCGGCGGCGAAGTGCCCGGACGGCGCGCGAGCGCGAGATAGACGACGCTCAGTCGGCGCTCGTACATGAAGATGCCGCTCGGGCGCGTTCCGGCGGCCCCGCCGCGTTGCGACCGGCGATCCGACCATCGACAGCGTGCCGGCCGAATCCACGGCCATGACCGCGAGCGTGCTCGACGCCTGATTGACCACGATCAAGAACTTGCCGTCCGGCGTCAGCGCGGCGAGCCGGGTTGTCGCCGCCCGTCGGGACCGGCGTGCCGTTCGGCGTCAGGACGCCCGACGGCGAGCTGATTTGGTAGGCGGAGATCCTGCCGGTCGTGACCGCGGACGCATCGGTCGCCAGGAACAGGTACTTGCCCGTCGAATCGATGGCGGGGGTTTGCCCGTCGAAGCCGACGGACAGGGGAAGCCCGGTATCTCGGCAAGATCGCCCGTCGACGTGTTGAGCGCCGCGCCGTAAAGCGGTCGCCGCCGGAATCGGGATCGACAGGTAGCCGAACAGGCCGGACGGATGCAGCGCCGGCAAATTTATCGCGAGCGAGCCCGGCGCCGGGGGGTTGGTAGCGCTGAGAGGATACGGCGAGTTCGCGAGCTCGGACAGCACACCGCTCGTTCCGTCGAGCGAGAACCCGGAGACCTGCGGCGCATTCGTGGACGATGCCCAGCGTCGTCACGTAGACGAACTTGCCGGTCGGCTCCGCCGTCACGTAGCGCGGAGCTCGGCTCCGTCGCGAACGGCGAGCCGGCGACAGCCGTGAGCGCGCCCGTGCTCGCGTTGATCGTGTAGCCGCTCACGTTGTTCGCGGTCGGATTCGTGACGTAGAGAAACTTGCTGAACTTCGTCACGCAGTTCACGGCGATGTTCGTGACCGACGCGCCCGCGACGTTGCCGTCGCCGTTCGTGACCGTGCAGACCTGGAGCGGGCCGATGTTCGGCTGCGTCTCGACCGAGACGGAGTAAACGCCGCCGTTCGGCCACGACCGTCGGGAACGTGAAGGCCGTGGGTCGAGCCGATCGTGACTTCTTCGCCGCCATTGTTCTGCAGCACGAGGCCGGTCGACGCGAGGCCCGTCACGGTGCCTCCGACCGGAAATGACGTCTGCGTGATCATCGGGGCGCCGCTCCCGCCGCTCCGCCACCGCCACCTCCGCCGCAAGCAGCCAAGAGAAATGAGCAGAAAAGACTAGTGGCCGCTACGCGACAACGTGCTGAAAGCATGCGATCGATCCCATTCGAAAATCTCGGCGCCGGAGTGTCCAAGCTCGGACCCGCCAAGTCAAACGCGCGCGCGGGCCTGAGAAGTCCGTCCCAGCAAATGGGGTTATAAGCTGCGCGAGACGTGGTGGGGCTACAACCTCACCGCGGTGAACGGGGTCGGCATCGGGCCGAGATGCAGCGTGCCCGATCAACGTGCCATCCGCCCCGAGCGTCGCCTCGTACTCGACATGGTTCGTGATTGCCGTTGAACACGACGTCGTAGCCCCAGGTCGCTTTCGTGCCGCTGACCGTCCCGGTCGTGGCGCTCGGATCGAATTGCGCGGGCTTGCACGTCCCGGTCAGCGCGTCGCCGCGCTGCACGAGCGTGCATTGGATCGAGACCGGGTTGTCGCCGACCTTCGAGCTGATGTTCCAGGTGCCCGAGAAGTCCGCGGCGAACGCCGCGCCGGCAGCGAGCAACGCGCCGACCGCCAACAGACCGTGTGTCATCGTCCGCATGTTCGACCTCGCAGTGGCCCTCGAGAAACGCCCGCGGCCACGCGCTCGAGCGAGGTTTCGGCACGATCTACTTTCGCGCGCCCTTCTTTTTCTTCGCTTTCGAGCTCGTCTTCGGAGCCGCGCGCTTCGCGCTCGGCCGCGACTTGGCTCGCCGTTGCAGCGAAAAGTCGTCCGGATTGATCAGATCCGGCACCGTCCAGCCGTCCAAGTCGTACTCGGCCATGCACTGCTCCGCGAAGCCCTTGAACTTCGCCGCGTTGCCGTTGCCGAGCGCGCCGAACAGCGCGTAGCGGCGGATCTCCTCGGTGCTGCCGCCGTAGTTGATCTCGTAGAGCTCGTGGCGTGCGCCGAACTCGGTGCCGAGGCAATCCCAGAGCAGCTTCATGAGCTTGATGCGCTGCTCGGCCGTGTAGCCGTTGCTGCCGCGCATGTAGCGGTCGATGTACGGACGGATCGCGGGATTGTCGAAGTCGCGCGCGTGCGAGTTCAGATAGATCAAGCCCGACGCGACCGTCTGCTCGATCAGGTATTTGATCTTCGTGTACGCGATCGTCGCGAGCACCTGATACGCGTTGCCGGGATCGGGGTTCGGCAGGAGATACGGCCCCTTCCACGGCCGCGGGTCGCGGACCATCGCCTCCGTGAGCGCCCAGAACATGTTGCGCCAGGCGATCACCTCGCCGACGTTCGCCTGCACGCCGCGATAGTCCTTCGTGCCCGCCGCCTCGACGGCCTTGAGCAGAAGCCCCGCGATGAAGTCGAGCTTCACCGCGAGCCGCGTGCAGCCGTGCACGACGAAGCGCGGCAGGAAGCCCGGTGCGCGGGAAGAAGTTGTTCGCCTTCTCGACGTCGCCGAAGACGAACACGTTCTCCCACGGCACGAACACGTTGTCCATGATGAACACCGCGTCGTTCTCGTCGAGCCGCGACGAGAGCGGCTGATCGAACGGGCTCGACATCACGGTCGCGGTCATCTCGTACGACGTGCGGCAGAGGAACTTCACGCCGGGCGCGTTGGTCGGCACCATGAACACGAGCGCGAACTTCTTGTCGTTCAGCGGGATCAGCCCGTGATGCGCGATGAACGTGTAGTTCGTGAGCACGGAGCCCGTCGCGACGACCTTCGCGCCCGACACGTAGATGCCGCCGTCGGTCTCTTTCTCGACGTGCACGCAGACGTCGGCGACTTGATCCGGCGGCTTGTCGCGGTCGACCGGCGGATGAATGATCGCGTGATTCACGAACGGCACGCGCTCTTGGCAGAACGTGTACCAGCGTCTCGCGTTCGCCTCGAACGGCGCGTAGAACTCCGCGTTGCCGCCGAGCGTGCCCAAGAACGCGGCCTTGTAGTCGGGCGAGCGGCCCATCCAGCCGTACGTGATCCGCTGCCATTCCGCGATCGCGTCGCGGCCCGCGATCGATTCCTCGACCGATCTTCGGCGCCTTGAAGAACGCGTGCGTCTTGCCCTTGCCGTCGGTGTCCGTCGGCAGCAGCAGCTTGTCGCGGCGCGCCGGGTCGTGCAGCGCGTCGAACAGGCGCGCGGTCATCCGCGCCGTGTTGCGAAACGCGGGATGCTTCGTGACGTCCGCGACGCGCTCGCCGTAGATGTAGACCTCGCGCCCGTCGCGCAGGGATTCGAGATACTCCGCGCCGGTCTGCGGCTTGCTGCAGCGCACGTTGCCGATCGCTTCGGGCGTCACCGCCGTCGCGCGTTTGGAAGCCATGCTTTCCCCCGTTCGTCTTTGGTCGTTCTATCGCGGCGTCGAGCGCAGCGACGTGCGTGAAAGGCCAGCGCTTTAGCCGAGCACCTGCGCGATCGCCTCGGGACCTTGCGCCGGCGCCATCACGTGCGCGCCGGCGACGCCGCGAATCTCGCGCAACCCCGCGATCAGCTCGGCGCAGATCGCGCGGCCTTCCGCGGCCTGATCCTTCGCGCCCTCGAGCCGCTGGATCGTCGCGTCGGGCACGTGCACGCCGAATAGGTTCTCGTTCATCCAGCGCGCGGACTTCGCGGACCTGATCGGGCCGACGCCGATGATCACTCCGAGCTTGTCGGTGATCCCTTCGTCGCGCAGCCGGCCGATGTACGCGCGCACGACGTCGAGGTCGAAGCCGAACTGCGTCTGCGCGAAACCCGCGCCGGCTTCGATCTTCGCGAGCAGCGGACCGGGCTTCCAGTTCGCGTCGGGACGGCGCGGCACGTCGGCCGCGCCGAGGAAGAAGCGCGGCGCCGGCTCCACTTTGCGGCCCGACGGCAGCTCGCCTTTGTCGCGCAAATCGCGCGCGAGCGCGAGCAACTGACCCGATTCGAGATCGAACACCGGCTTCGCGTCGGGCTGGTCGCCGCCCTTCGGATCGTCGCCCTTGAGGATCAGCAGATTGCGGATTCCTTGCGCGGCGGCGCCGATCAAGTCGCCGGCGAGCGCGATCCGATTGCGGTCGCGGCAAGTCACCTGGAGGATCGGCTCGTAGCCGTTTCCTGCGAGAATCGCGGCGGCCGCGAAGCTGCTCATCGACGTCTTGCCCGCGGCCGCGTCGGTCACGTTGATCGCGTCGACCTTGCCCTTGAGGAGCTCGGCTTCCGCCAGCAGCTTCGTCGGCGCCGCGGACAGCGGCGGCACGATCTCCGCCGTGATCACGAATCGGCCGGACCTGACTTTTTCTTCGAGATTCGCCATACATGCTCCTAACGACTGCGCCCCGCCGCTTCGGCGGGCGCGGCGCTCGATTCTACGCAAAGCGCTCGCCGAGTACTCGTCTGTCCGCGGAGGACGGTCACGCGGGTGCGTCGCGCCGTATCGTCACGGCAGAGCGAACGCGACGAGCGCCTGCCCTTCCGGCGACTCGGCGCCGTCGATCGCGCTCGCGCCCGCGGCCACGATCGCAACGTACTGCTTGGCGTCCGGCCCGACGTACGTGATCGGAACCGCATGCGCGCTGAGCTCGAGCTTCCCAACCCAGAGCTCCGCACCGGTCCGCGAGCTGAATGCGCGGAAGCGCCGATCGTTCGTCGCGCCGATGAACACGAGACCGCCGGCCGTTGCGATCGGGCCGCCGAGATTCACGCGCCCGGTGCGCCGCTTGGCCTCCGGAAGCTCCTCGGTGATGCCGAGCGGCACGGCCCAAGCGATCTCGCCGCTCGCCGCGTTGACCGCGACGAGCTGTCCCCACGGCGGTTTTTGGCATGGCCACGCGCGCTCGCCGCCGCCCGCGTCGTCGGGCGCCGTACCGCTCCACCAGAAGTGGGCGAACGGCCCCGCCACCGGGCTCGCGTGCCGGTAACGCGCGGCGTCATCCGCGGGCGCGCCCTCCCCCGCGGCTGCCGCGGCGTCGTCCGCGACCGCGTCCAGCCAGCCGAGGCTGCCGAGGTCAGACGTGTTCACGAACACGACGCCGAGCCGTCGGGTCCGCCGCCGCACCGCCCCAGTTCGCGCCGCCGATGGAGCCCGGGAACACGAGCGTCGTGCGCGGCGGCTTGCCTTCGGCGTGGAAGCGATACGGCGTGAACGGGCCGGAGCTCTGGAACCCGCCGCCGCGCTCGCGCAGCGCGCGGCAGAAGTCCGCGTGCATCGCGTTGGTGTCCTCGCGCGTCACGAGATCTTCGGGTGCAAACGAGACGCGCGCGATCGGCGGCGGCTTCAGCGGAACGGGCTGCGTCAAAGCCAAGTGCTCGCCCGGCACGTCGCTCGGGGCCACCGGCCGCTCCTCGACGCCGAACACCGGCACTCCGGTCGCGCGATTCAACACGTAGAGATAGCCGCTCTTGCCGGGCTGCGCGAGCACCGGGACCGTCGCGCCGCCGATCGCGACGTCGAGCAGCGCGGGCGCCGCCGGCAAGTCGTAGTCCCAGACGTCGTGGTGCACCGTCTGAAAGTGCCAGCGGCGTTCGCCGGTGCGTGCGTCGAGAGCGACGACGGAGTTCGCATAGAGATTGTCGCCGGGTCGATCGCCGCCGAAGCCGTCGTCCGGCGCCGGGCCCGCGAGCGACGCGTAGAGCAGCGCGCGATCGACGTCGACGGTGAACGAGAACGACCAGCCCAGCACGCTCGCGCGCTCGGCGGACCGCGCTCCCCACGTCTCGCGACCCGGCTCGTCCGCTTGCGGCACCGCGTCGAACACCCAGACCGGCGCCCCGGTGCGCACGTCGAAGGCGCGCACGCCGCCCGGCGGACCGTTCGAGCCGACGATCAGTAGATTTTCGAAACGAGTCGGCGCGGCGTTGTAGACGACCGGCATCTCGATCTCGCCCGTGCCGCCGAAGGAAAGCGCCTTGCGCCCGGTCGCGGCGTCGAGCGCGATCAGACGTCGGCCGGCCGTGAAGAACACTCTGCGCGGGAGCGTCGCGGTCTCCCGGCCAATACGCGAGCCCCCGGCGCGAGGGCGAGCCGCGATCGAGCACGTGTCGCCAGAGCTCTTGACCGCTGTCGGCCTGCAACGCGACGACGCGGTCGGCGGCGGTGACGAACAAGGTCCCGGCAATCACGATCGGCGTGGCCTCGGAGCCGCCGGTGAGACTGCCCGTCGTCGTGTTGCGACCGAGCGGATAGACCCACGCTTGTTTGAGCTCCGCAACGTTGCCCGAGTCGATCTGCTCGAGCGGAGAGAAGCGCGTGCCCGCGAGATCGCGGTTGTACGAGGGCCAGTCGCCCGCGTCGAGGTGCTCTTCGACGGGCGGCGGCGCGAGCGAGGAGGTCGCGCTCGGTCCCGGCGAGCATGCCGCCAAGCCCGCGAGCGCACACGCCGCGACGACGCGCGGCGCGGTGATCCTGTGCATCGCGAGCCCTCCGGCCGTTCGGTCGCCGGAATTCTAGCACCGCGCGCACGCCGGCCCGGGCGGGAGGTAGCTCAAGTCGCGGCAGCGCTTCTCGCTCGCGACCGCGGCCGATACAATGTGGCGATTCGCTTAGGCGCCAATCGGACAGAACCATGAACCGAACTCTTCGTCTCCAATTGTGGGTCGCCGCGGGGCTCGCAGGCAGCGCGTTCGCGTCGGCGGCCGAATGGAAGGTCGTCCCGGAGACGAGCAACGTATCGTTCACGGGCTCGCAGCAGGGAACGAAATTCAACGGCCGCTTCGGCACGTTCACGGCGCACATCAACCTCGACGCGAAGGACCCGACCAAGGGCACCATCGCGGGCACCGTCCAGGTCGACAGCGTCAACACACGGGATCACGACCGCGACTCGCAGTTGCTCGAGAAGGACTGGTTCAACGCGAAGGAATTCCCCGAGGCGAAGTTCGAGTCGCAGAAGATCGAGAAGGCCGCGGACGGGTCTTATCAGGCGACCGGTAAGCTCACGCTCAAGGGCACGACGAAGCCCGCGGTCATGACGTTCACGTTCGGAACGGCACCGTCCGGCGGCGCGGGCTCCGCGCAGTTCGCGGGCACACTGAAAATCAATCGCTTCGACTTCAACGTCGGCGAAGGCTGGAACGACACGAGCTGGGTGTCGCAGGACGTCGCTGTCGAGGTCAAGCTCGACCTGAAGCAGTAACCCCGCCGGTGCGCCTCGGCGATGCGACGACAGGGAGCGTCGCCTCGACGATCCGGGATGAGTTCGACCCCCAGCGGGGTGCTCAATCGCACACGAACGTGCCTTGATCGACGGTGCACTCGTCGGGTGGACCGTACTCGTGCCAGTACGCGGTCAACCCCAGCCGCTCGGCAAGCGGCAGGAAGCGTGCATCGGCACGGAAGCGTTCGAGCCCGGTTTGCCACAGTCGCCAGTCTCCATCGACCATGGCGCCCGGCGCCATTCGATCGAGACACTGGTTCGCCAACTCATAGGCTGTGTCGAGCTCTCCCAGAAGCGCGTAGTAATAGCTGCTCTGCAGGCATGGGTAGACTCGTGCGAGGGTCGTTCCGCCCCCGCGGGGCGAGCCCGGCGCGGGATAAAGTTCTCGGCGCGCGGCGAGGGCGCGTCCCCGCAGGCTCGGATCCTCGAGTGCTGCGTAGACTCGCCGCACTACTTCTGCGGTGCGCAGCTCGTCTGGATCTTCCGAATTCAGCGCAGAGAGCGAGGCCGCGGCGGCGTCCGCGTACCGGTGAGAGCGCAGCGCGGCAAGCTCGTCCACCAGCCAGAAGTCGACGCGCGGCAGCCCGAGATCCTCTGCGAAGCGGGCGGACTCGATGGCGTCGGCATCGTGCCCGAGCAGGGATGCCGCGAAAGCACGTAACTGCACGACCGCCAGATTGGCCGGCGCGAGCCCGACGGCCGTGTCCTGCTCGGCGAGCGCCTCGCGCAGGTGTCCGACCTCATCGAGCCGGTAGCCTTCGGCCAGGTGCTGAGTCGCATCGCTCGGATCGAGGGCGATGGCCGCCCTGCCCTGCGTTTCCGACTCCACGAACTGCCGGCGCTTGCTTGCGGCGTTGCCGAGGACCTTGTGCGCATCGGCCAGGGTCGGATCGAGGCGCATCGCTTCTCGGCCCGCGCTCTCGGCCGCGGCCAGGTTCGCGAGCGGCTGAATCCCGAACCCGGCGGAGATCAACTTGGCCGTGCCCATCATGGCGAGCGCACGGGCGAACTTCGGATCGCGATCGAGCGCTTGCTGGAAGTAATCCGCAGCACGCTCGAATCCGTGCCGGGTCGGCCGGTCCATGAACGCCTCGCCTTTGAGGTAGAGATCGTAGGCGATCACATCCGTCGTGGGCGGCGAGCGGCTGAGCGAGACACCGTTCAGGTTGATCTTGAGCGCCCTCACGATCGCGACGGCGAGATCGTCCTGCAGCGCGAACAGATCTGTGAACTTGCGGTCGTAGCGCGTAAGACGAGCGTGATCTTGTCGCCCGGCTTGAGAGTCCGCGGCCGCCAGCCGCCGCGGTACAGCGACGCCGTTGCGCCCATCTGCACGCTCCATTCGACGGGCTGGTCGCCCGAGGCGACGATCAGCGGATCCAGCAATGGGGATTGGTCCACTGGAACTCCTTGACGGTCCCCTCGATCTCGACGCTCTTGTCGGTGTCGAACATCGCGTAGGAGTGGTGCGCCATGTCGTTGACCACTTTAGTGACCATAGGCATAATAGTGGTCATATAGTCACGTGAGGCGTTCGAGTGGCCACCATTCAAGCTTCGGAATTCAAGGCCAAGTGTCTCGCACTGATGGACCATGTCGCGAGAACAGGCGAGACGCTCACGATCACGAAAAACGGCAAGCCGGTCGCGGAGCTACGACCGCACCGCCCACCGCGCGCCAAAACACTCATCGGGCTGCACAAGGGGCAGATCGAGATCAGCGGAGACATCGTGTCGCCGATCGATGCCGGGCTTTGGGAAGCTGCCGGGTGATTGTGCTCGACACGCACGTCCTGCTCTGGGCGGACAGCGATAACCGGAAGCTTGGGCGCAAGGCGCGCGCCACGATCGAACGCCGCTGGGCGAACGGCGAGCTCGCCGTGCCGGCCATTGCATTCTGGGAAGTCGGTCTGCTGCAGGCGCACGGCCGGCTTCACCTCTCGACGACAGTGCGTGAATGGCGGAACGCCGTGCTCACGGCCGGCGCCGTGGAGCTGCCACTCGACGGCAACATCGCGTTGCGCGCGCTCGACCTTGCCGGGCTGCATGACGATCCGGCCGACCGATTCATCGTCGCCACGGCGCTCGTTCATGAGGCAACGCTGATCACGGCCGATGAACGACTGCTGCGCTGGCAGCATTCGCTCGAAAGACAGGACGCAAGAAAGTAACGCAGTCCAAAAGCTCACGCTTGCACGAAGGGCGAAGCGCGGCGCGACCACCGCGTGCGTAGGAGCCCGCGACGGCGGCCGCGAAGGACCCGACCAAGGGCACCATCGCCGGCAGCGTCCAGGTCGACAGCGTCAACACGCGCGATCACGACCGCGACTCGCAGTTGCTCGAGAAGGACTGGTTCAATGCGAAGGAATTCCCCGAGGCGAAGTTCGAATCGCAGAAGATCGAGAAGACCGCGGACGGGTCTTATCAGGCGACCGGTAAGTTCACGCTCAAGGGCACGACGAAGCCCGCGGCCGAGCTCAGACTTTGACCTTGCGTCACGGGGTCCGTCGGACTACATAATCCAATTTCGACCCGTCGCGCGCCCGCCCAACGCGAACCGAGCGCGAGTGCTGCATGAACGATCCCAGACCTGTCTACGACTTCGGACGATTTCGCCTCGACCCGCAACGTCGCAGGGTGCTGCTGCGCGCCGACGGCGCGGCGCTGGCACTTCCGCCCAGGGTATTCGACACGCTTCTGTGCCTCATCGAGCATCGCGGCGAGCTGGTCGAGAAGTCGAAGCTGATGGACCTGATATGGCCGCACACTTCAGTCGAGGAGAACAGCCTCAACCGCAACATTTCGCTGCTGCGGCGGGTCCTCGGCGAGAGGCCCGATGATCACCGCTTCATCGTGACCGCGCCCGGACAGGGCTATCGATTCGTGGCGGAGGTGAGTGTCGCGCACGCCTCGAGTGAGACCTCGGGGAGTGACGTCCCCTCTGATTCGACGCCAGCGGCATCGGCCACGGATGCGCCGCGGTCGGTGGCCGTGCTGCCATTCGCGAACCTCACCGGTGATCAAGCGAAGGACTATCTGTGCTCCGGCATCGCAGAAGAGCTCATCCACCGACTTTCACGCATTGAAGGGCTCAAGATTCCGGCGCGCACCTCCTCCTTCGCCTACAAGGACCGTGACGCGGACGTGCGACTGATCGCGCGCGAGCTTGGCGTCAAATCCGTGCTCGAAGGCAGCGTGCGCGCGGCGGCAGGGAAGCTGCGCATTACCGTCAAACTCGTCGACGGCGCGACCGGCTACCACACGTGGTCACAGAGCTTCGATCGCGCCCTGAACGACCTGTTGGCCCTGCAGGACGAGATAGCGGTCAGCGTCTTGGCAGCTCTCCCCGGCGCGCGCGAATTGCGTGCCGAAAGTCCGAGCGGACCACCGACGCATACTGTGAGCGCCTACCGGCGGCTCATGGAAGCCGAATGGCTCTTGCAGAGCATTCCCAGCGAACGCAACGTCCGACGTGCGATCGAGCTCATGCAACAGGTCGTCGGCGAGGACCCCCATTGTGCACGCGCGTTCGCAACCCTTGCCGCTGCGCATGCGATTTGCCACGGTATGCAGTACCCGATCGCCGATGCGCTGAACGAATCAGAGCGGTACGCGCAGCGTGCGCTCGCGCTCGACGCCAGTGAATGGGACCCTTATGTAGCACTCGCCGAGGCGAGTCGCGTCCGCGGCCACTGGGAGGCCGCGGCGAAGAGTTACGCGGCGGGGATATCCGCCGGCCCCAACGCGCCAATGGCCTACGGGCGCCGCTCGATGGCGCTCTGGCTGAATTTGGGCTATCTGCGGCTGGCCTTCGACGACGCGTTGCAGTCTCATTTGCTCGCGCCGGCCCGCCCTATAACCGCGCTCATCGTGGCGTTGGCGACAGTCGCTGCCTCACGCAATGAGGAAGCGGGCTGGTACATCGATCTCGTCAGCGAGCTGGGCTTTCCGCCGACCTTTGGGCATCTGCCCCTGATCGGAGCCCTGCTCGCGATTCGCTCCGGTCAGTCGACCGACTCCGCAGCTTCCGTGCATCCGGCAGATGTCGCGCTCGCGGGTTCGACGCCTGCGATCGCTGAAAAATGGGAATTGATCCGTCACGCGTTGCGCGGCGCCATGGACGAGGCGTATGCCTGCGCCCGTCGACTGCTGGACGGCGCGCGCTCCGTGGGCGAGGTCGGATCGGAGTGGTGGGTCATCTGGCTCGAGGAGATGCGCAGCTTTCGCCGCGACGAACGATTCCACCAGCTCAGCGTGGATCTGGGACTCAGCGACTATTGGCTGCGTAACGGTCCACCCGACGGGCACGAGCTGCGCAACGGCCGGCTGGTCGTTCCCTGAGCCACCTCGCGCGCCACCTCGCATGCCTCCGGGACATCTCAGAGCCGCGGGACCCCAATCATCGGATGAGCCAGGCCGCGAGGCCGTGAATGAGGTCCGTTCTCGCGAGCATCACCCGAACGGGCGGCGACATCAGAAGCCAGAAGCAAACGCCCCAAACGTAGACAGGATGCACGCGGCGTCGCGTAAATGCGTCGTACAACGGTCCGGCCAGAATAAATGCGAGGATGACCGGGAGAGAGGCTGCGGGTCGTTCAGCGAACACGGGCCAACGACCAACTGCAGCGGCGATGAGTCCGCCGGTAGTTGCGAGCAACATGAGCCGCTTGTGCAGCTCGGGCCTCCGCCGAAAATAGAGAGCCGCGACGAAAAACGTCGCGAATACGAACAGACTCAGGAGATTGATGACCAGGGACTCGAGCGGATCTTGATTGAGCCCTCCATCGAAATGACCGAGTCTCGCGACAGCCACGGCGGCCACGAATCCCGATACGACCATCGCAACCGCGAGCGCCGCACCTGCGACACCCAACTTCCTATGGAGGTCGGTGCGCCCGGAAGCCACCAATGATGTTTGCACGACGAAGAGCACGACCCACGACGTGAAGATGGCGGCGTGAATATGGATGATCCTCGGGAGTGGCGGCGTTCCAAAGAACTGCTTCAGATAGTACGTAGTCGCGAACCCGTAGAAAATAGCCGCGGCGATTGCGATGGCTAGCGCCCGGTAAAATACGTGATCGGCCGATCTGGCAATCCAAGCCGATCTACTCGACGCGCTGATCCTCTCCACGGTGCCGGCAGCTTCGGCCATGTGCTCTCCCGACGTCCTCCAAACCAACGCAGGGACGAACCCGTTTGCGGGGATCAAGCATCGCAGAGAGATCCTGATCTTTCCTGTGCGGCCGGTGATTTTTTCTGACCGCGGTGACTTCGCCGTCGAACGCAGAAGCGGCTCGGCTCGCATTGGGTGCCTGTTGCGTCGCAGCTCCGGCGGTCGCAAGAGCAACGAGCGTTCGCTAGAGGCGGATGCCGGGCGCCGGAAACGCCCTACAGAACTCGGCGACCTCCGCCCGAATCGCGTGCAGCGCGCGTTCGTCGTCGGCGACCGTGAACACACGATCGATCCAGCCCGCGACGGCGGCCATGTGTTCCTCTCGCATGCCGCGCGACGTGATCGACGGCGTGCCGATCCGCAGCCCGCTCGGATCGAACGGCTTGCGGGGATCGAACGGGATCGTGTTGTAGTTGCACTCGATGCCGGCCTCGTGCAGCGCCTTGGCTGCGGGTTTGCCGGTGATCCCGCGCGGCGTCACGTCGATCAGGATCAGATGGTTGTCGGTGCCGCCCGAGATCAATCGGAAGCCACGCTCCTGCAGTGCCGCGGCGAGCGCCTTCGCGTTCGCGACGATCTGGCGGCCGTACGCTCGGAAGTCGTCGGTGGCCGCCTCCTTCAGCGCGACCGCGATCGCGGCCGTCGTGTGATTGTGCGGCCCGCCCTGGAGCCCCGGAAACACGGCGCGATCGATCTCCTTCGCGTGGCTCGTATCGGACAGGATCATGCCGCCGCGCGGGCCGCGCAGCGTCTTGTGCGTCGTCGTCGTCACGATCTTCGCGTGCGGATACGGGTGTGGGTGCGCGCCCGCGACGATGAGGCCCGCGATGTGCGCGATGTCGGCGACGAGCGTAGCGCCGACCGACGCGGCGATCTGCGCGAACCCCGCGTAGTCCCAGATCCGCGGATACGCCGTGCCGCCGCAGAAGATGATCTTCGGCTTGGTCGCGCGCGCCAGCGCCTCGACGCGGTTCAAGTCGACGCGATGCGTCTCCGGATCGACGTCGTATTGCGACGAGTGGTACAGGATGCCCGAGAAGTTCACGCCCCAGCCGTGCGTGAGATGCCCGCCGAACGGCAGGCCGAGGCCCATCACGGGATCGCCGGGCTTCGCGAGCGCGAGATAGACGGCCTGATTGGCCGGCGAGCCCGAATACGGCTGCACGTTCGCGTGCGCCATGCCGAATAGCGCCTTCGCGCGCTCGATCGCGAGCGTCTCGACCCGATCGATGTAGTCCTGCCCCTCGTAATAGCGGCGACCCGGATAACCTTCGGAGTACTTGTTGTTCAGGATCGAGCCCGTCGCTTCCATGACCGCGGCGGACGCGTAGTTCTCCGACGGGATCAAGCGGATGGACTCGTCCTGCCGTTTCGTCTCGAGACGAATCAACTCGTGGATCTCGGGATCGGTCGCTCGCAACGCTGAATTCTCGTCCGTCTCTCGGGACATTCGTATGTTTCCTCGGGGCTCTCCGCAGCGCGGGGGCGAATTCGCCGGGCGCATAGTCTACAGGAGCGGTGTCGGCGGCGGGCGAGCGCTCCCGCTAGAATGCGCAGCGTGCACTGGCGCTCGAACGTCGAACATCGTGTCGGCGGGGCCTGCGCCGTCCTCGCGGCAGTGCTCGTCTGCGCGAGGACGGCGTTCGCCGCGCTCCCGCCCGTGCCCGTCCCGGCCGAGAACCCGTTGACGGAGCCGAAACGCGTGCTGGGCAAGATGCTGTTCTGGGACGAGCAACTGTCGAGCGACCGCAGCATTGCGTGCGGCACGTGTCACCGTCCGGCCCAAGGCGGCGCGGATCCGCGTGTCGGCCGAAACCCCGGCGTGGACAAGGGCACGATCGACGACGTGCTCGGCTCTCCCGGCATCGTGAGCCTCGACCGCAACGGCGTTCCTACTCCGAGCCCGCAATTCGGCGACGGCCCGCAAGTCACGCCTCGGGCCGCGCCGTCCAATTTCGGAGCGCTATGGGCGGACGAGGTCTTCTGGGACGGCCGCGCCGGCTCGAAGGTCACCGATCCGTTGACGGGCGCGACGGCTATCGCGCGCGGCGGCGCGCTCGAGAACCAGGTCCTCACGGCGCTGGTCGCGGCCGGCGAGATGGCCAAGCGCGATCGCTCGTGGGCGGACGTGGTCGAGACGGTGGAGCACGCTCGGCCGCTCGCGCTCGCCAGCGACTTGCCGAAGGACGTCGAGGCTGCGCGAGGCGCGCGCGCTACCTACCCGGCGCTGTTCGCGGCCGCGTTCGGCGACGCGAGGATCACGCCGCTGCGCATCGCGTTCGCGATCGCGACCTACGAGCGGACGCTCGTGAGCGATCAGACGCCGTGGGATCGATATGAAGCGGGCGACTCGAGCGCGATCTCCGGCCGAGCGCTTTACGGCTGGCGAGCGCTACAAGCGTCTCACTGCACTGCGTGCCACGCGCCGCCGCTATTCACGAACAACGAGTTCTTCGAGATCGGCGTGCGCCGCGCCGCGCTCGATCTCGGCCGGGAGCTCGTGACTCGCGAGCCCTCCGACGCCGGCGACATGAAGGTGCCGACGCTGCGCAACGCGGCGCTGTTGCCGCGCTTCATGCACACGGGCGAGCTCGGGAACCTCGGCGCGGCGATCGCGTTCTACATCAACGCGCCGGCGTTGCCCGAGCGCGATGGCATCCCGGGCTTCGGGCTCTATACGTTCAACATGAGTCAGATCGACGTTGCCGACATTCGGGAGTTCATCGAGCACGCGCTCGTGGACCCGCGCGTCCGTGACGAGACCTTTCCGTTCGACCGTCCGACGCTGCGCTCCGAACGGCTCGCCGCACCGCGCCCATAAAGCATCGGTCATAACGAGCCGGCACATTGCCGCAAAGTTACGAAGAAGCTGCCGAGCGCGGCTGTCACTGCGGCGATCGTTCGCATACAATCCGGGTTTGGTTGCGAGGGCGCCCGATGAGCACGGAACAAGAAGAGACGTCGGCCGACGCAGCTCGGATCCCTCAGAGCCCCTTGGAGCCGAACGACGAGCGAGTCGCTCACGGACCTCCTCGACCGGTTAGACAGGGAAGCGTTTCGCCGCTCCCTCGAGCTGCGCGACGCGCGCTTGTCCGCACACGGCGCCCGTCGCCGCTGATCCCTAGGTCTCTGTAGCCGCTACCCGCGTGGCTTGGCGCGTGGGGCGACCACGCGTCCGCACCTCTTGGCGCCGCTTCGCGGGCTGCAAGAAGAAATTCAAACGAATGCAACGTGTTGTGCAAATAACTGCAAAGAAAACGTAAAGACGAGCCCCTAACCTACTCAACGTCCAGGCTAACTTCAGGGGTCGGCATGACGGGTGAGGTGTTCAACACCATTTGGCTGTCGGACGTCCACTTGGGCTCGCGGGACTGTCGAATCGGCCTGTTCTTGGATTTCCTGCGCAAGACGCGCTGCGAAACCCTGTACCTGGTCGGGGACATCATCGACATCGAGAGCCTGCGACGCAGCTTTTATTGGCCCGAGACCCACACCGAGGCGCTGCGGCTGCTCTTTAAGAAAAGTCAGGAAGGGACTCGCCTGATCTACGTGCCCGGCAACCATGACGCGGACCTGCGCGCGCTGGTCGGCGTTCGATTCGGCAACATCGAGGTTCACCGGCGGGCCGTGCACACGACACGAGCCGGGCGTCGCCTGGTCGTGCTCCACGGCGACGAGTTCGACGCAGTGTTGAAGTGCAGCGCTCTCGCGGTGATCTTCGCCGGCGCGGCCTATCGGACGCTGCTCACGCTGAATCGCTTCGTGCACTGGCTGCACGAGCTGCGCCGTCGTCCGTATTGGTCTCTCGCCCAGCACATCAAGGCGCGAATCGGCAACGCGGTTCGGTACATCGAGCAATTCCAGCGAGCGTCGCTGCGAGCCGCGGCCGATGGCGGCTTCGACGGCGTCGTTTGCGGCCACATCCACAAAGCCGATCTCGTCGAGCGCGACGGCCTCGTCTACTGCAACGACGGCGACTGGGTCGAGAGCTGCACGGCACTCGTCGAAGATCTGAGCGGCGAGCTGCGGCTGTTGAGCTGGCGGCCTACGGTCGCCGTCGACACCGTTGCGGTTCCGTTACGCGACGCCGCGTGATCTGCCGATGGCGCGTCCGAGCCGACGCGGCGCTATATCCTGATAACATCCGCGCAGTCGCGCGCCATTCGAGCCCCGATGGCCAAGCCAGGCAACACAGGCTTACGCCGAGTCGTGAACGCAATGTTCTATTCCGTCGCCGGCCTGCGCGCCGCGTGGCGGACCGAAGCCGCGTTTCGACAGGAATGCGTGGCCGTCGTCGTGCTGATTCCTATTGCGGTGTGGCTCGGACAGAGTGCCGTGCAACGCGCGCTGCTGCTCGGCTCGTGCGTGCTCGTGCTGATCGTCGAGCTGCTGAACACGGCGATCGAGTTCGTCGTCGACCGCGTCGGCACGGATCATCACGAGCTGTCGGGCCGCGCGAAGGATCTCGGCTCGGCGGCCGTCTTCACGAGCATCGCGCTTGCGATGCTCGTCTGGGGCTTGATCGCGTGGGAACGCTTCGGCGCCCGCTAGCGGGAGGTCGATTAGAGCGCGGCGAGCGTGAGGCTACCCATCGCGAGGGCACCGCCGAGCAGTGCGCCGGCCGCGACGTCCGTCGGATAGTGCAAGCCGAGCACCACGCGCGACAGCGCGATCAGCAACGCGAGCGCCGCGAGCGCGGGGGCCCATGCCGGGAAGTAGGCGGCGAACAGCAGCGTGAACGAGATCGCGTGCAGCGTGTGTCCCGATGGGAAACTGTACCGGTCGAGCGGCACCGAGGCGCACTGGATTACGGAGTGCGTGATGTACGGCCGCTCGCGCACGGCACGCGTCTTCACGAGCTTGTAGATCACCACGCCGACGAGCGCGGTCGCGCCCATATGGGCTGCCGCGAGGCCGCCGTGCGCACCGTAGATCAGCGGGAGCGCGAGCAGCAGGCCGTACCAGATCCATCCGTCGCCGAGCCAGCTGATCGCGCGAAACACCTGCCGGACGAACGTCGAGCTGCTGGACCGATTCAGGTATCGGCAGAGGCGGAGCTCCGCTTGATCGAACCGCTCGAATGCGAGTCGTCGCGCCATGCTGCCATCCACACGTCCCTGAGTTGCTCCAGGATGGGTACGACAAATGAAACGGTAGTGGCCAAATCGTGAATTTTTTCTTGCGGGCCCCTGAAGTTACTTAGTCCTTAAGAACTAAAGTGTAAACAACGGCCGTTAACATCTCGCAACGATGTTGGGGGAAGGCCTATGAAGCTCGCCATAGTCACCGACGCGTGGGAACCGCAGGTCAACGGAGTCGTAACGACGCTCGGTCGTACGCGCCGCGAGCTCGAGCGCCTCGGCCACTCGGTTACGGTAATTGCGCCGCCGAACTTTCGGACCATTCCTTGTCCGACGTACCCCGAGATCAGGCTCGCGCTGCTTCCGGGCCGAAAGCTCGCGGCCGACGCTCGACGATTTCGAGCCGGACGCGATCCATGTCGCGACCGAAGGACCGCTCGGCATCGCGGCGCGCCGCCACTGCGTGCGCAACGGCCTGTCGTTCACCGCCTCGTATCACACGCAGTTTCCGCAATACGTGCGCAAGCGGGCGCCGATTCCGGAAAGCTGGTCGTACGCGTTCTTGCGC
The DNA here is from genome assembly GCA_963699925.1 of uncultured Gammaproteobacteria bacterium. Lineage (GTDB taxonomy): Bacteria > Pseudomonadota > Gammaproteobacteria > Steroidobacterales > Rariloculaceae > FEN-1219. Next base: position 497,846 of record CAVOVT010000007.1, read on the forward strand.
CACCATCACCGTCACGCGCGGCGCACTCTCGTGGCCACCGAGCACCAACGCCGCGACCTGATCGTGCATGGTTTCGCCAACGTCGTGATCTGGTCGCGCGGCGTCGACGCCGAGCTCTTTCAGCCGTCCGGGCGCGACGCGCTGCCGGTCCCTCGCCCGATCTGGATGTACGCGGGCCGCGTCGCGGTGGAGAAGAATCTCGATGCGTTCTTGGCGCTCGACCTGCCGGGAACGAAGGTAGTCGTCGGCGACGGACCGGATCGCGCCGAGCTCGCGCGCCGTTATCCGAGCGCGCTGTTTCCGGGCTACCGCTTCGGAGCCGAGCTCGCGGCGCACCTTTCGGCGGCCGACGTGTTCGTGTTCCCGAGCCGCACGGACACGTTCGGGCTCGTGATGCTCGAAGCGATGGCGTGCGGCACACCGGTCGCGGCGTTCCCGGTCACCGGCCCGATCGACGTCGTGACCCCCGGCGTCAACGGCGCGCTGAACGAAGATCTCGCCGCCGCGGCACACGCCGCGCTGCGCATCGACCGCGACGCATGCCGGCGCTCGGCGCTCACGCGCACCTGGGCGCGCGCATCCTCGCAGTTCCTCTCGCATCTCGTACGAGCCAACGACGGCATCGATCTCGTGGCCGCGCAAGCAGCTTGACGGCGATCGCGCGCGCCGCACCCCCGCTCCGCTTCACGCGAGCACACTCACGAAGTTCGTTCGAGGTGCAAAGCATCCGTGGGATGCCCGGAAACGGTGCGTGCGCGGCGCCCTCGCGGCCCGCGGACCGCGAGAACACACGATTCTCGCGTTGGCATGCGGCTTGCTAATAGATCCGCGGGCAGGGTCGGACCGCGTCAGCCGCACAAATCGCGCCCCCCTTCGATTTTTCCGCTACGCGTCCGGCTCCGCCCACTAACCTCCACTCCGGCGTCTCGACCCAAGGGCGAGACGCCGGCTTCCGACCGAGCCGAAGGACGAACGCTCGCCGTTCCAGCACAATGCGAGCGTGGAAGCCGATCCCGAACAGGCTCTCGTGTGCGCTCGCGAGGCTCGCGCGCTGCTCGACCGCCATCCACGCAGCTCCTGGCGCAAGGACCCGACGCACGGCGCGCGGTTCTGGCTCGAGATTCACGACGGCTTTCGGCGCGAATCCAACGGCCTCATTGCGCTGCTCGACGATCATCGCCGCGGACAGCGAGACGCCGGCAAGCTAGCGGTCATCTCCGCGCCGCGTCTCAAACGCATGATCGCGCGGCTGCACGACCACCATGAGATCGAGGAGTTCGAATATTTTCCGGCCTTTCGTGCGCTCGAGCCGACGCTCGCGCCGGGCTTCGACGCGCTCGCGAGCGATCACGCGCGGCTGCAGCACCATGTCGACGAGGCGGTCGCGGCGCTCGCCGAGCTGCTCGCCGCGGTCTCGAATGACGCGGCCGGAACGCTGGGATTGACGGATCGCTACGCGTCGCGAGCCGACGAGCTCTGTCGCGCACTCGTGCGTCATCTCGACGACGAGGAAGACCTGATCATCCCGCTGCTGCTCGAGCCGCGGTGAAAGCGACGGTGAGATTGTGGGCCGGCATCGAAATGGCTTCGACGAGCGCGAAGCCGTGCTCCTCGGCGCAACGCTCGACGTCGTCGAGATCGCGCACGCCCCACTCGGCGTTGCGGGCTCGCAGACTCTCGTCGAACACTTCGTTGCTCGGCGACGTGTGACGGCCGCCGCGCTTGTACGGGCCGTAGAGGAACAACGGCGCGCCGGGCGGTAGCCATCGCGATGCGCCCGCCAACAGCGCGTTCGTCGCGGACCATGGCGCGATGTGAATCATGTTGATGCAGACGATCGCGCCCACGTCCACCGCAGGCCAGTCCGGCGCGAGCACGTCGAGGCGCAGCGGTGGACGAACGTTGCTCAAGCCCGCGGCACGGATGCGCGCAGCCGCGGCGGCAAGCAACCGCTCGTCCGCGTCGGTCGGTTGCCAAGTCAGCGTCGGTACCGCGCGGGCGAAGTGCACGACGTGCTGCCCCGTGCCGCTCGCGATCTCCAGCACGACGCCGGCGGACGGCAGTCGAGATCGTATCGCCTCCAGGATGGGGCTCTTGTTGCGCTCGGCCGCGGGGCTCTCGAGGAGTCCCTCGGCCAGCGTCTCGCCATAGCGGCCGCGCGCGGACTCCTGGGTCGTCATGATCGCATCGTAAGAAAGCGCCGCGAGCGCAACAAGCAGCGCGGCGCGGTGTCCCAATGGAAGCGCGACTGCGCGGCCGCTGGCCAAGCGCGGCGCGGTCCGGCCATAATCCCGACCCCACGGCGGAGCGAAGGGACCGATGAACCCGCACGACTTCTCGATCGCGTTGCGCATTCGCCATCCGAGCATCGACCCCGCGGAAGTCACGCGCAGGGTGGGCATCGATCCACAGCATGCCTGGCGAGCAGGCGAGCCGCGGCACGTCGACGACGACGCGGGCAGCGCACTGCATCGCGAGACCTATTGGGTCGGGCTGCTGCTACCGCCGCCGCTCGGACCGTCGCCGTGGAGCCCGCACGTCGATGAGAGCCTTCGCCAAGCCGTGGCTCTCCCTCAGGCCTCTCTTTACTTCACGCTCTTGAAGATGAAGCGCTCGGCCCGCTTTTGGCGCGAGTTCGCCGACGAGGGCGGCACGGTCGAGTGCCTGTTGCAAGTGCACAGGGCCGACCGCTTTCAGCTCGACTTGTCGCAGGCGCTGCTGCTCGCGCTCGTCGACTTGAGAATCACGCTGTCGATCGAGGTCGAGGGGGCGTTGCGCGCCGCCGCGTGAGGTAGGAGGCAGTCCGAACGCGCCTCGGGCCTGCCGGATACCGCAGCGGGACACGCGGCGCCACGATTTGACAGCCGTGGCGGCGTTCACATAGAACGGCCCTTGCAGCATCGACGAGCGCTCGTCCGCCGCTCGAGGCGAACGGACGGCGAATGGGGGGAATTGATGCGAGCTACACAAACGCGGAGCCAACCCGTGAGCACACCGATCCAAATTCCGTTCCTGAACCGCCGCGCAACGCTGTTCGCCGCGATCGCGGGCGCCGCCGCGGCGATCGCGGGCGTCGCAATGCTGACTCTGCACGCGAACGCAGCGGACCAGAATCCGGCAAAGATCGGCGGCAAACCGAACATGAACGGCATCTGGCAGGCCGATCGGCAGCGCGTATTGGAATCTCGAGGACCACTCGGCCTCGGGCTTGAGCAACTTTTGGCAGCTCGGCGCGATCGCCGCGATTCCGGCGGGCCAAAGCGTCGTCGAGGGCGGCACGATCCCGTACAAGCCCGAGGCGCTCGCGCAGCGAGACGAGAATCGCAAGGGCTGGCCGAAGACGGACCCCGAAGCCAAGTGCTACATGCCCGGAATTCCGCGCGCGACGTACATGCCCTACCCGTTCCAGATCGTGCAAGGCGACGGCGACATCTTGTTCGTTTACGAGTTCGCGAGCGCGAATCGCGTCGTGCACATGGCGAAGCACGAAGAGTCGCCGGTCGACAGCTGGATGGGCTGGTCGAATGGGCATTGGGAGGGCGACGCGCTCGTAATCGAGGTCACGGGCTTCAACGATGGAACCTGGTTCGACCGCGCCGGGAATTATCACGGCACGTCGCTAAAAGTCACCGAACGCTACACGCTGAAGGACAAGGACCATCTTCAATACGAAGCGACGATCGAGGATCCGGAGACGTTCTCGAAGCCTTGGAAGATCTCGCTACCGCTCTATAGGTTGATCTCGCCGAACGCGCAGTTGCTCGAGTTCAAGTGCGTCGAGTTTTCTGAAGAGCTGCTCTACGGGGATCTGACGAAGAAAACCAAGTAAGATTTGCCGAGCGCAAACAGGGGAGACCATCGCGATGCGTAAAGTCTTGAGCGTTGTCGGCGGAGTGCTCGCCGCAGCCGCCGCACTGCCGGCGCTGGCCCACCACTCGTTCGCGGCGGAGTTCGACGCTGCCAAGCCCGTTCAAGCTCGAGGGCGTCGTGACGAAGATGGAGTGGATCAACCCGCACTCGTGGATTCATCTCGACGTGACCACCGCGAGCGGCGAAGTCCAGCATTGGATGGTCGAGGGCGGCGCGCCGAACGCGCTGCTGCGTCGCGGCTGGAACCGCAGCTCGCTGCCTGCCGGCACGAAGATCAAGGTGCAGGGCTTTCAGGCGAAGGACGGCTCGATGCGCGCCAATGGCCGCGACATCACGTTCGCGGACGGCTCGAAGCTGTTCGTCGGCTCGTCGGGCACGGGCGCGCCGGACGAGCGGCCGGAACAGTAGGCTTTTCGTGGCTCGCGCTCGACAGCACGAGCTCGTCTGCCGAGAAAAAGGCCGCGGTCCTTCCGAACCGCGGCCTTTTCGTTAGGCGCTTCGGCCGCTGAGCGGCCGGGCGCAACCATACGGGATTACTTGGTCGCGAAGCAGTAGAGCAAGCCCGCGCCGCCGGTCGGCGCGAGCTCCTTCAAGCCGCATCCCTGCGACGGGTGAATCGCAGTCCACGAGTTCAAGCCCGGATTGAGGCCCATGCGATCGGCGTGGCCGAGCATCGCCTTCGCGCTCGCGTCGCCGACCGTCCAGTCCTTGCACGTGTTCTCGTCCTTCGTGCCGTCGTCCTTCGTACCGGTCATGATGTCGTGCTGCAGCGGCTGAGCAACCGGAGCCGCCTTGCCGTCCGCGCCCATCGCGAGGTAGTTCGGCGTCGTGCCCTTCTCGGTCAGCGCCGTCTTCGCGGAGATCTTGTTCTTGTCCGGCGTCAGCAGGTCGTTGACGTTCTGCGCGATCAGATCGCCCTTGAAGTTGTACCAGGGGCCCTTGCCGATGCGCGTCTTCGCATCGACCGTGCTCGTGCTCAAGTAGGCGTGCCAAGTCTTGCCGCCCGCGCCGGCGTCCTTCGCGAGCGACTGGCACAGCGCGTCCGCGCCTTTGAGCCCGCCCAAGTTGCCGCCCTTCGGGTTCGAGCTCGTCACGAAGAAGCTCATGTTCGCCGCCGGCTTCTGCGCGACGGCGGTGTACGTGCCGAGCGCGAGAACCGCGACACCGGCCGCCGCGATCGCTTTCTTATTGATCATTCCAAGACTCCTCTGTGGTTGAAAATTCGGCGCGACGACCGCCGCGCCGCGTTCGATTTCCTCAAAGCGGCGCGGGCTCGATGCGCAGCAGCGCGCCGTCGTCCTCGTCGGTGATCACGTAGATGAGCCCGTCGGGGCCCTGACGAACGTCGCGAATCCTCTGGTGCAGATCCGAAAGCAGCCGCTCGCGGCGCAGCTCCTCGAGCTTGTCGTTGACGACCACACGCTCGAGCGCCCCCGTGCGCGGTATCTCGCCGACGCGCGCGCTGCCGACGAAGAGGTTCCCTTTCCAAGTCGGGAAGCGATCGCCCGTGTAGAACGTGAGCCCGGTCGGCGCAATGGACGGCAGCCAGAGAATCAGCGGCTGCTCGATGCCCTCGCCGAGAGGCGCCGGCGAAATCCTCGGGCCGTCGTAGTTGCGGCCGAAACTGTACTTCGGCCAGCCGTAGTTGCGGCCGGGAAGCAGCAGGTTCACTTCGTCGCCCCCGTTCGGGCCGTGCTCCGCGTTCAGCACGCTGCCGGTCGCCGCGTGCACCGTGAGGCCGAGCTGGTCGCGGTGACCGTAGCGTGAAGATCTCCGGCCGAGCGCCGGGCTTGCCGACGAACGGGTTGTCCGGCGCAGGCTTGCCGTCGTCGCGCATCCGCAAGACCTTGCCGTAGACGTTCCCGAGGTTCTGCGCGGAGTCGTCGAACGGCGCGCCGGTCGTCATGTAGAGCAGGCCGTCCTTGCCGAACGCGAGCCGCGAGCCGCTGTTGCCGTTCTCCCACTCGCCGACGAACAGCTCCTGCACGCCGGTGAGCTTCTTGCCCTCGAGCTTGCCGCGCCCGAGCGCGACCGCAGCCTGGCGCCGCCCCGGCGGGTTCGAGTTCGGAATTTCCGCGCCCGGCTTGTTGTAGGTGAAGTAGACCCACTGGTTCTCGGCGAACTTCGGATGCAGCGCGACCTCGGCGATCCCCGCGCCGCGAAACGCGCCGGGCTCCGGCGCGCCCCCGATCGCGTCCGGGTCGAGCGTCGCAGCGCCCTTCCCGCTCGCGGCGCCGTGCACGAGCCGCAGCTTCGCGCCGCGCTCCGTGACGAGCGCGTCGCCGTTCGGCAGGAACGCGAGGCTGAACGGATGCGCGAGCCCGTGAACGACGACCGAGACCTTGATGCCATGCTGCTCGGCGGTGTCGAACGTATACGGCTCCGCGCGCAGCGTGACCGCCTTGATGCCGAGATCCGGCTGCTGCTGCGCCCCGACGACGAACGTGAGCGCCGCCGCGACGCCCGCGACGAGCGCTTGTCTAGTGACCTGCATGTGTCTCCCAACCGGTGGGTGATTGATAGTCGGCCCTGAAGCCCATCGCCTCGATCTCGTGGATCTTGCCGCCGCTCACCTTGAAAATGTGGGCGGCCGGCAGATCGAACGCGTCGAACGGCATGTCGATCTTGTCGACGCCGGGCACGCCCTTGATCGTGACGAACTTCTGCTTCATCGAATGGTGGAAGTGCGACAGCCCCATCACGAGCCCATTCTCAGGGTCGGCGATCGTGACCCGCCGATCGTCGATCTTGTCGATGTACTGGAACGTGCCCGTGTCGATCTGCGCCTTGCAGCCGAGCGCGCCCGTGGACGCAATCCCGCCCGGCTTCGCCGGTGGCGGGTTGCCCGTGGTCTGCATGCCGTTCTCGCGGCGCACGCAGTCGTCGGCGAACGGCGCCTTCGAGCCGTCGTTGTCGTCGAGCGCGTCGTAGTACGACGCGCCGATCTTCAACATCTCGTCGCGCATGTTGCGCTGCGCCTTCGGCACGGCGGTCGTGAACGCGGCGCGCGGCCTTTGCAGATTCGGCAAGTTGCGATCGCCTAAGCCTCGCGCGACGAGATGCTCGATCTCCGTGATCTCGCCGTTCTCGAGCTTCAAACGCACGGCGACCTCGACCGGCTTGCCGCTCTCCTCCATCACGCCGAGGAAGCCGATTTGCTGCGACACGGGATCGGGCACGTAGATCTTGAACGTCGTCGGCACGGCCGATGCGCTCTTCCAGAGCCCTTCGCCCGGCTTCATCGGCGTGACGTTCTCGACGAACCGCGCGTTCTCGGCGATCCGAACTTTTTTCGGGTCGTGCGCGACGAGCGCGACGAAATAAGAATCGACGAGCGCGTTCAAGCAACCGCGGTCGCAGACGGCCGTTGCGCGCGGCGCCGCGGGCTTCTGCTGCGCGACGGCCGACACGACGGCGAGCACGGCGCCTAGCGAAGCGAGCATCGTGACGTAGCTTCTCCTTCTCATGACGTTCTGCCTCCGTTGCGATCCAGGGTGTGGAAGATCATCACGGCAGCGTCGCGAGCGCCGCTTGCGCGCATTCATTCGCGACCGTGAGGTAGCGCCGCACCGAGTCCGCGCCGACCACGTAGGGATTCGGCGCACCGGGCGCCCGCTTCGCGAGCGCGGGGAGCTTGATCTTCGATCCGTCGTAGTCGGTGTGATTCGAGAGCAGCACGTCGGCGCCCGCGCTCGCCGCCAGCTCGCGCATTCGCGCGGCCGACTCTGCGTACGCTTTGAAGCGTGCGGCGTCGGGCGCGAAGTTGAACAGCGTGCCGCCCCAGAGCATCGCGACGTGCTTCTGTCCGCCGTCGGTCAGCGGAATCAACGTCGACACCGTGCCGCCCGTGTGGCCGGGCGTGAGATACATCGTGAGCGTCGTCTTGCCGAGCGTGAGCTTCTCGCCGTCGGTGATCGCGAGATCACGCTCGGGCTTCCAGCGCGGATTGGCGCGCTCGACCATGTCCCAATCGGCGGCGCTCATCAGCAGCCGCGCACCGAAACGCTGCTGCAGCAGCTTAGCGCCGCCCGCGTGATCGAGATGACCGTGGCTGATGAGCACGTAGCGGACGTCGGCGGGGTCGAAGCCGAGCTTGCGCAAGCCGCCGACCACCTCGTCCTCGACGGAATAGTCGAACAACGGGTCGATTACGATGATTCCGTCGGCCGTCGTCACGGCCCAAGACGCAAACTCCGTCATGCCGACGAAGTAGAGGTTGTCGAACACCTTCTGCGGCTCGGCGTGCCAGCGCTCGCGCGGCGGATCAGACGGCGTCGCGGCATTGGCCGGAGCCGCGGTCGCGGGCAGCGGCGGCGTCGACTTCGGGCAGAGGCGGTCGACCATTCCGGCGTGCTCCGTGCCGGCCGCTTGCCGCGCCGCCGCGATGTGGCGGTCGACGTCGGCGGGCGCCGCGACAGCGCGAGCGATGGCGGCTGCCGCCACCAGCATGGCCGCCCCGCTACCTCCCCAGCCTGCCCGCACGCGTCGTCCCGCTACGGCAACGCGAACACGACGACGCGTGCGCCGCCCGAGTCGGGAGCGAGCTCCGGCGTGATTCGACGCGAGGTCGCGGCGACGAGCGACGGGCCGGTCGTCACGGCCACGTATTGCTTGCCGTCGGCCGCGTACGTGACCGGGTATCCGCTGACCGGCGAGCCGAGATCGGCTTCCCAGAGGACCTTGCCGGTCGTGTCGTCGTACGCCTTGAACTTGCCTTCGACGTCGCCGCCGAACACGAGACCGCCACCGGTCGCCACGAGCGACATCACGCCGGTGCGCTGCTCGTGCTTCCAGACCGTCTTGCCCTTGTCGGCCGAGATCGCCCAGACGACGCCGACGTCCGTCGCGCCCGGCGCGAGCACTTGCTCGGCCTTGAAGCCGTAGACGAGCTTCGGGTCGCGCTGATCGGTCTGCGTCGTTTCGTTCATGCAGAGGTTCTGCATCGGCATGTACATCGCGTTCGTGCGCGGGCTGTACGCGCCGGCGGGCCAGTTCTTGCCGCCGTTCGTGCCGGGGCACACGAGCAGCGTCTGATCCTTGTGCGTCGGCACGACGTCGGGGTTGTCCGTCACCTTGCCGGTCGCGCCGTCGATCGTCTTCACGACGTTCTGATACACGGTCGGACCGCGCCCAGAGGAACTCGCCCGTCGCGCGATCGAGCGTGTAGACGATGCCGGTCTTGCCCGGGATGCCCGTGATCACCTTGCGCTTCTCGCCGGGCTTCAGGCGCGGATTGATCCACGTGACCTCGCTCGGATCGGGCGCGACGGCCGTATCGACGAGCAAGCGCTCGAACGGGTGATCGAGGTCCCAGTGATCGATCAGATGCTGGTAGTACCAGACGATCTTGCCGGTCGCGGGATCGAGCGCGAGCGTCGAGTCGTGATAGAGGTGCTGCTTGTCGACGCCGCCGAGAATGAACTTCGCGGCCGGGATCGTGACCGACGTGCCGATGTAGATCTTGTCGAGCTCCGGGTCGTAGCTCGGCACCATCCACGTGCCGACGTGCCAGCGCTGCTCCATCGGCACGTCGCCCCAGGTTTCGTCGCCGGGCTCGCCCTTGCGCGGAATCGTGCGCGTGCGCCAGAGCTCCTTGCCGGTCTTCGCGTCGTGCGCCGTGATCACGCACGAATCGCTGGTCGCGGCCGGCTGGCATTGGCGGCCCGTGATGACTTTGCCGTTCACGACGATCGGCCCGCCCGTCGGCCGGGCGGGCAGCGTCGGCTCGAGCACCTTCGTTTCCCAGACGAGCTTGCCGGTGCGCGCGTCGATCGCGTACATCATGTTGTCGGCGCTCGCGTCGATCAGCGTCGTGCCCCAAATCGCGATCGTACGGTTCGTGCCGCCTTTCACGCCCTCGGGATACTGGCGCTTGTACTCCCAGAGCGGCGCGCCGGTCTTGCCGTCGAACGCCTGCACGTAGTCGCCGTTGTTCGGCACGTAAACCGTTCCCGCGTACGCGAGTGGCGTCGCCTCTTGGACGCCGGTGCCCATCGGCTGGCTCCAGACCTGCTTCAGCTTGGCGACGTTGCTCGTGTCGACCTGCTTGAGCGGACTGTAGCCCCAGCCGTTCAGCGTCCGGCGCCACATGAGCCAGTCGCCGTCGCTCGGATGCTGGAGCATCTGATCCGTGACCGGCACGAATGCCTTGTGCTCCGCGGCCTCCGCGGCGAGCGCGTAGCCCAGCGCGAACGCAAGCGGCAAGAGTCGAAATCTGACGATCGACATGGATTCCCCCGGCATCGTGACGTCGCCCGCGCGTTTATTCGCTCGCGCTGTGGCGAAGAGTTGTTATATCACCGCGCGGCGGCGGAGTCAGGAGAGCCGTTCGGCGCTAGTCCCACCACTCCCAGAACTTCCACCACGACTTGGGCTGCTTTTCGGCGCCGTCGTCAGCCGGAGCGGCGGCGGCGCTACCGGCGGCTGCCGCAGCGGCGGGCGCTCCAGCCGCACCGGGCGGCGGCGGCGCGGCTCCGCCCGGCGGCGCTGGGGTGTGCGAGTGATCGGTGAGCTCTTCGCACTTGTCCGGCGCGTACGGCAAGTCCGCGACGCCGATGGTGTCGGAGCCCGTGTAGTCACCGCTGAAGATCGCGGGATCGGTGGCCGTGTAGCTGCGCGTTATCTTCACCGTGCTCGGATCGAATGCGAAGCGCTCGATCACGTGCAGCTGCGAGCTGTTCATGATCGGGGGGTTGAGCACGCCCGGCGCGAAACCGATGGTGTCGACGACGAGCACGTCGTTCTCCCAACGCCCGGTCGAATGTCCCGCGCGGCTCGGCTCGATCTTCGCGGGATGCTCTGCGTTCATGTGGATCGTGCGCGTGAACCCGTATTGCCCGTACTGCAGCGTGATCGTGTCGCCGCTCTGCGTGATCCGGTCGACGGGCCCGTCGAACGTCCAGTCGAACAGGATGCTCGTCGTCTCGCAGCGCATCCGCGGGTTGTCCTCGGGCGAGAAGTTGCGGAACTTGTCCGCCGCTTCCTTACCCGCCGGCGTGAAATCGACGCGCGGACGTCCAAATCCGCCACCGCCGGGAGGCGGCGCGGGCCGCTCGCCCGGCTTGTAGTTGCCGACCTGGCTCACGGGCACGAGCCCGCCGCTCTTGCCGCGCGGGTCCGTCATCACGACCTGCTCCGGCGCCCAGTCGCCCGAGATGTTCGGCTCGCCGCTCGGCAGGCGCGCGGGCCGCGTTGCCCGGGCCGGCGCCGTCGATGGCGCGGGCTTCGAGAGCTGCGCATAGCGGTCCGCGGTCGTTCCGTCGGCGAACGCGATCGTGTTGACGTAGCACGAATACGCGTCGAAACGGTCGGGCGCGCCCGTGATCGTGATCGGGTCGCCCGCCTTGAACATCTCGGCCGACCAACCCGAGCGGCGCAGCACCGTCGCGGCGCGCATCTCGCAGCGATACGGCGCCTTCGCGCCGCCCGCGCCGACCACCGTGAAGTAGACGTACGCGTGCGGATTCACGAAGTCGATCTTCGCCACGGTGCCCTTGAGCGTGACCTCCTTGTTCGTGTCGAAGTTGCCGAAGCCGTGGTGCGCCGACGCCGAGCCGGCGATAGCGATGCCGACGAGCAGCGACGGCGCGAGCGACAGCGGCACGCGCGGGATCATTGGGGCCGAGCGACGAGAAGAATACCAATCCACGTGCGTGTGCCGAGCCATGTGCGCTCCGGAGGTTCCGATGGTGCGGCGTATTAATCCCGAGTTCGGCCCCCAGTTCAACCGCCGTCCGGGGCGAGCGTGCCGGCTCCGCGGCCGCCGCCGTGGCCCGTTCGGGGGGACTTGAATACGACCGTACCGTGCTTATAATAAGCATGCTTATAATTTCAGGTGGCGCATAGCGTGACCAAACTATTCGATCCGGACAGGAGCCTTGGCGTGTTGATCACCGACGTCGCCCGCTCGCTGCGGCGCAGCTTCGATCGCCGGCTGGAGTCGCTCGACCTTACGCAGGCCCAGTGGCGCGCGCTCGTGAACATCGCGCGCACCGAGGGCCTGAGCCAGACGGCGCTCGCGGAATGCCTCGAGATCCAGCCGATCACGGTCGGCAGGCTCATCGACCGAATGGAGAGCGCGGGCTGGGTCGAGCGGCGGAGCCATCCGGCCGACCGTCGAGCCGTGCAGCTCTACCTGACGCCTAAGTCGCAGCCGATCATCGAAGAGATCCATTCGCGCGCAAACGACATGATGGCCGAGTGCGTTGGGGGCCTGTCGTCGAGCGCGCAGAAACAGCTTTTCGAGCATTTGAAACGCATCAAACAGAACCTCGCGACAGCGGAAGCAAAGTCCGAGGACCACGCTAACGGAAGGACGAACGATGTCGGACGTACCCGATCTCCCCGTATCCGAGCCGCGCGCTGAGGAAGCGCCGCGCGCTCCCGCCGCGCAGAGCGCGAGCGCCGCTCCGGGCGGCGCCGAACCGGCCGCGCAGAATGCGAGCGCCGCCCCGATCGGTGCGCAACCCGCCGCGACGGCCGCGCCGCCCGCCGGCGGCACCGCCTCGCCCGCGCCGCGATCGCGCCGCCGGCTCGTGCGCGGCACGCTGCTCGTGCTCGGCCCGCTGGTCGTGATCGTGGGCGCCGTCTACTTCTATCTCACGACGGGCCGCTTCGTGAGCACGGACAACGCGTACGTGAAGTCCGACGTCGGCATGGTGAGCGCCCTGATCTCGGGTCCGATCGTCGAGGTCGCGGTGCGAGAGAACCAACCCGTCGCGCAAGGCGATCTGCTGTTCAAGGTCGACGACGAGCCGTTTCGTGTGAAGCTCCAGCAAGTCGACGCCGAGATGGGCGCGGTGCGCGACTACGTCGAGGGGATTCGCGCGTCTTACCGGCAGAAGCTCTCGCAGCTCGAGCTCGACAAGACCAACGCGGTTTACCAGAAACGCGACTTCGAGCGGCTCCAAGCACTCGCGGCCAAGCAGCTTGCGTCGCAGCAGGCGGTCGACGACGCGCGCCAGAAGAGCGACGTGGCTAACCAGACGGTCGTCGTGAGCGAGCGTGCGCTGGACCAGATCCGCGCGCAGCTCGGCGGCGATCCCGACAAGCCCCTGACGGAGCAGGCGGCCTACCTCGCGCTCAAGGCGATGCGTGACACGGCCGTGCTCGATCTCGAGCGCACGGCCGTGCGCGCGAAGCTCGACGGCGTCGCGAGCAAGGTGCCGGTCGTCGGCCAGTATGTCGCGCCGGGCGCCGTGATCATGAGCGTCGTCTCGAACCAGGAGAAGTGGGTCGAGGCGAACTTCAAGGAAACGGACCTCACGCACGTGGTCGTCGGCCAACCCGTCACGGTCAAGCTCGACACGTATCCCGATCGCACCTGGCACGGCCGCGTGCAGAGCATCAGCCAGGCGACCGGCGCCGAGTTCTCGGTGATCCCGGCGCAGAACGCGACGGGCAACTGGGTCAAGGTCACGCAGCGCATCCCGCTTCGGATCTCGATCGACATGCACGCGGGCGATCCCGATCTGCGCGTCGGCATGAGCGCCGACGTCTCGATCGACACGGGCTACGAGCGCCCGGCGCCCGGGTTCCTGACGATGCTGCGGCCCGCGCGCGTCGCGGAGGCCGCGCAGGCGAGCGAGCCGCGATGAACGCCGCGAGCGGCACGAATCCGCCGCTCAATCGCGGCATGATCACCATCTCGATCATGCTCGCGACGATCATGCAGGTCGTCGACATGACGATCGTGAACGTCGCGCTGCCGCACATGCAGGGCAGCATGTCGGCCACGCAGGATCAGATTTCGTGGGTGCTCACGTCGTACATCGTGTCCGCGGCGATCATGACGCCGCTCACGGGCCCGCTCGCGGATCGCTTTGGACGCAAGTCCCTGTTCATCGGCGCGGTGATCGGCTTCACGATCGCGTCGATGCTCTGCGGCATGGCGACCTCGCTCGAGCAGATCGTCGCGTTCCGGATCCTCCAGGGCGCGTTCGGCGCGCCGCTCGTGCCGCTGTCCCAGGCCGTGATCCTCGACATCAATCCGCGCGAGAAGCACGGCTCCGCGATGGCGCTCTGGGGCATCGGCGTGATGGTCGGCCCCATTCTCGGGCCCGACGATCGGCGGCTACCTCACCGAGTACGAGTCGTGGCGCTGGGCGTTCTACATCAACGTGCCCGTCGGCATCCTCGCGCTGCTCGGCATGCTCGCGTTCATGCCCCAGACCGAGCGCAGCTCGCGGCGAGGCTTCGACTTTTTCGGCTTCGCATTGCTCAGCATCGCGGTCGGCACCCTGCAGCTCATGCTCGACCGCGGCGACGCGGCCGACTGGTTCTCATCTCGCGAGATCATCATCGAAACGGTGATCGCGGGGCTCGCCGCGTATCTCTTCCTCGTGCAGATGTTCACGGCCGAGAAGCCGTTCATCGAGCCCGGACTGTTCAAGGACCGCAATTTCACCGCCGGCGTGCTGCTGATCTTCTCCGTCGGCGTGATGCTGTTCTCCACGATGGCGCTGCTGCCGCCGTTCCTCCAGGGCCTGCTCGGCTTTCCCGTGATCACGACGGGCCTGCTGCTCGCGCCGCGCGGCCTCGGCACCATGTTCGCGATGTTCGTGGTCGGCCGCCTCGTCGGCAAAGTCGACACGCGCGCGCTCGTGTTGTTCGGCCTCGCGCTGATGGCCTACTCGCTCTGGGAGATGGCGCAGTTCACGGACCAGATCGGCATCTACGAGATCGTCTACACGGGCTTGTTCCAGGGCGTGGGGCTCGGCTTCATCTTCGTGCCGCTGAGCGCGGCCGCGTTCGCAACGCTGCCGCAGCGCTACCGCAACGAGGGCACGGCGATGTTCAGCCTCGTGCGCAACATCGGCAGCAGCATCGGCATCTCGATCGTCGTGACGATCCTCGGTCACGAGACGCAGGTGAGCCATGCGGCGCTCGCCGAGAACATCACGCACTTCAATCACGCGCTGCACGGGCCCGCCATCCCGCAGATCTGGAACTTGTCGACGAACCTAGGCCTCGCGGCGATGAACGCGACGGTTACGAAGCAGGCCGCCACGATCGCGTACATCAACGACTTCCGGCTGATGATGTACCTGACGCTGCTCGCGGTGCCGCTGTTGCTGCTGATTCGCCCGCCGCCGAAGCGAGCGGCCGCCTAGCGGCGGCTCGACAAGCTTCGCGCACGATGCGCAATGACGAAAGGCCGGCGCAAGCAGGCGACGAACGCGAGATCCTCGCCGCGCGCGGCCGAGGCGGAGCTCCGCCGGTTGCTCGCGGAATACGATCCCGAGATCGCACGCTTGATGTGGGACACGCGGCGCAAGCTGCGCGCGCGAATTCCGCGCGGTTTCGAGCTGATCTACGACTCGTACAACGGCGTCGGTATCGGCTACGGCGCGCTTCAGAAATATTCGGCGCCCGTCGTCTCGCTGCTCGCCTACCCACGTTGGGTCACTCTGTTTTTCCTATATGGCGCGACGCTCGACGACCCGCACGGACTCCTTCAAGGGAAGGGAAGTCGCGTGCGAAGCATTCGGCTCGCGAGTGCGGACGCGCTCGATGATCGGCGCGTCGGCGCGCTTCTAGAGCAGGCGCTGCGCCGCGAGCAAGACGCGTTCGCCGCGGCGCCAAGGCTACGACCCTACGTTCAGTCGGTTGCCGCCGCGCGCAGACCGCGCACGCCGCGCACGCGCCGGACCGGGCTCACGGAGCGCGCAGCTAGCGCGGCGGCAGATCGGCCCGATGGCTCGGGGATCGCGCGCACGTAGCGATAGAGCGCCTGCAGGTCGGCGTCGCTGAGCACCTCGGGCGCATACGCGGGCATCTCGTTCGCCGGCTTGCGGACTTTGGCCGCGAACGCCTCGAACGGATACGGGCTCGGTGCGATCCGCAGCGCCTCGCCGCCCTGCCCTTCATAGCCGTGACATTGATAGCAGCCGTAGCGGACGAAGAGCTCGCGATCGGCGGCGGCCGGCGCCGCGCTCGCGAGCGTGACCGCGGCGAGCGACGCCGCCGCGACGAGAGCCCGCGCGCCGACTCGTAGCCGTGCGCAATGTGGCAGTCGATCTTTTCGAGACAGATCCATTCGAGCCTCTCAGCGCGGCTGGCAGACGACGTCGACGAACGCGGGCTTGCCGCTCGCGACCACCGCAACGGCCTCGCGCAACACGGGCGCGAGCTTCGCGGGATCCTCGATCGGCCCCGCCGACCACATGCCCATGCCCTTCGCGAGCGTCGCATAGTCGATGTTGGGATCCTCGAGCGTCGTGCCGATCTTCGCCTTGCCGTCGACGCCGCGCCGGCGGCGCGCGGCCATGCGCTGCACGTGCATGAGCTCTTGGTGATACGCGCGGTTGTTGTGCATGACGGAGAGCAGCGGGATGTCGTGGTGCACCGCGGTCCAAAGCGCGCCGGGGCAGTACATCAAGTCGCCGTCCTTCTGCACGTTCACGACGAGCCGGTGCGCGCCGCGGTGCGCGAGCGCGGCGCCGACGGCCGCGGGTGCGCCGTAGCCCATGCCTGCGCCACCCGAGCCGCCGATGTACTGGTAGTGCTTCTCGATCGCCCAGATCTCGTGCAGCGACGGGAACAGCGGCTCCGAGACGAGCGCCCAGTCGTGCCCGCGCACCGCGTTCCAGATCTCGGCGCTCAACCGTGCGGTGCTGATCGGAGAGGCGTCCCAGCCATAACGCATCGCACGCCGCGCGTCGTCGCGCCTCTGCGCGTGCGCCTTGCGCAACCGCTCGCCGCGCGCCTGCAGCGCCGCCTTGCTCGCGCGCGGCTGCGCCTTGCGGACCGCGTCGATCAGCGCCGGCAAGCTCGCCTGCGCGTCGCCCGCGATCGCGAGATCGACGCCGTAGTAGCGCTGAAAGTTCTGGTAGTTCGATTTCAGGAACAGATCGCCCGTGCCGATCGTCACGAGCTTCACGCCGGGCTTCGCGACGCGAACCGCCTCGCGGGTCACGCGGTCCGGCACCGTGCTCACGAGCCCCCAGGTGTCGCTGAGCTCGAGCCCCAGGATCACGTCGGCCTGGCTCGTCGCGCCGCCATTCAGATAGTGAGTGTTCGGGAAGTTCATGCGCCCGCGCCGGGTCGCGACCGGCGCCTGGAGCGTCTCGGCAAGCTCGACGAGCAGGTCGACGCCCGCTTGGTCGTGCGCGACTCGATCCGCGACGATCACCGGCGACTCGGCGTCGATGAGTAAACGTGCCGCCTCTGCCAGCGCCGCGTCGTCGCCGCGCGGCGGGCGCGTGCGGCTCGGCCGCGGCACGGCCTTGTGCGCGGCGCCGGCCGGCGCTTCCTGCACCGTGCTGTCCGCGACGATCGCGACCGGACCCATCGGCACCGTCGTCGCGATCTTGTGCGCGCGCAAGAGCGACTCGTTGAACGATTGCAGCGAAGTCGGCGCGTCGTCCCACTTGATGTAGTCGCGGATCGGCGCGATGCAGTCCTGCGCCGCATGAATCCACTCGAGCACTCGGCGCTCGTCGCCGTCGAGGTAGTTACCCGCGACGATCACCATCGGCACGCGGTCGACCCACGCGTTGTACACCGCCATCGCCGCGTGCTGGATGCCGACGGTGCCGTGGCACGCGACGACGATCGGCTTGCCGGCGACCTTCGCGTACCCATGCGCCATCGCAACCGCCTGCTCCTCGTGCACGCACGTGATGATCTCGGGCTTCTTGTTGCCGCCGTGGTTCAGGATCGACTCGTGTAGGCCGCGGAAGCTCGAGCCCGCGTTCATCGTCACGTAGTCGATGTCGAGGCTCTTGAGCAGATCGACCATGAGGTCCGAGCCCGGATCGTCGACGAAGTAGCGCTCGCGCTCCTGCGCGGTGTACTCGATCGCACCGTGCTCGTGCGCGAGCTGGTCGCCGCTCGGCGGCGCCGCCGCCGGCTCGGCGGCGGTCTGCGCGTCGGCCACGCCCGTGCGCGCGAGCGCAACACCCGCAGCGGACGCACCTGCCAAGAACGCGCGCCGGCTGACGCCGTCGGATCGATCGTCTTTCCGTGTCGACACGTGCAACCCCCCGAAGCACACGGTCGCGCGAGCATAGCACCGCGATCGGCGCGTTCGCGGTAGTATCCGCTACGCGCGCCGAGCTTCGTTCGACCGTGCGACGACCGCCGAGCGCACAAGAACTAGAACGTCACAACGACCTGGGAGATTCAGTGAACACGATTGTTTCGAAGCGCGTCCTCGCGACGCTGCTCTGCGTTCTCGCCGTCTCGACCGTCGCACTCGCGGCGTCGATCAATCCGCCCACGACGCCGCAGACGAGCCCGGCGATGAACGACAAGGAGAAGGCAAACCTGAAGTTCGTGCTCGACTGGTGGCGCGAGGTGATCGAGGGCGGTCACATGGAGCTCTCGTCGAAGTATCAGCACGACGACTACATCCAGCACAATCCTAACTTGCCGACCGGCCGCGCAGCGTTCGTGAACTTCTTTCAGAACGTCGTCGGCGTCAAGCCGAAAAACCCAATTCCGGACAAGCTCCAACGAGCACCGGTCGTCAGCGGCGCGAAGGGCGACTTCGTGTTCCTGGTTTTCGAGTCCGAGCAGAAGAACCCGAACGATGCGTCGCAGACCTACCACTCGAACTCCTTCGACGTCCTGAGGCTCGAGAACGGCAAGGTGCAGGAGCACTGGGACAGCGCGAAGCGCATGAAGCTGCCCGCCGGCGCACCGGCGCCGAGCTTCGAGCAGCCGAAGTCGCATCCCGAGCGCGGCAACTTGGGCTCGCTGTCGGCCGAGGAGAAGAAGAACCTCGAGATCGGCACGATGGAGCTCAAGGACATGCTCCAGTACGGCCACCTCGAGCTCGCGGACAAGGTCATGGACCCCGGCTACATCCAGCACAACCCGAACGTCCCGCAGGGCCGCGACGGCTTCAAGCAATTCATGAGCCGCACGCCGGGCCGCACGCCTCAGGAGATCAAGCCCGAGTGGGTGCGGCCGCCGCTGCTCACGCTCGTGAGCGGGCCGTACGTCGTGTTCCTGTTCGAGCGCATGGACAAGGATCCGAACGATCTCTCGAAGGAATACGCCTGGACGCACTTCGACGTGATCCGGGTCGAGAACGGGCTCATCAAGGAGCACTGGGACGAGGCCGTCATCGCGCCTACCGCTCCGCGCTGACGCGCAAACACCGGCGCGCGCTCCAGTCGAGCGCGCGCCGGCTCCTCCCCGAAAAAGGCGTGGCTCAGCGCTGGCGCGCTGCCGCTAGCTCCACCCCAGCACGATCAGTCCGCACGCGATCGCGACGATCGCAATGACATCGAGCCCCCGTTCGACCGGACCCTTCGCGGGCGGATGTTTCAGCACTGCGAGCAATGGCGTGCGGAACACGACGGGATCTCGATACGTGGAGAAGCCGTAAACGGCGAAGCCTAGACCTGCGATCACCGCGCCGACCGACGCGTCGCGCAGGCCCGCCGCGATAAAGAGCGCCGCCCCAACCCAGAGGCAGCCGATCGCGTAGAACGGGAGAATGCTGGATTCGCGGACCCGCGGCGCGCGCGTCATCTTCTTGTTCTTTTTCGATGGCCGTAGCGAGACGATACACGCGCGGCATGGCTCGCATGGGCCTCGCATTGCATAACGCGTTACCGATTCGCGTCTCGAGCGTGTTAGGTCGTTAGGAACGGCACGCTGACACCGATGAGCCAAGCAGAGCACGCCGAATTCGCCCGCCTGATCGCGCCGCACCTCGACGCGCTGTTTCGGGCGGCGTACCGGCTAACCGGCAACCGCGCAGACGCCGAGGACCTCGTGCAGGACGTCTGCGTGCGCGCTTACGCGAACGTCCGCTCGCTCGAGGCGCTCGAACGGCCGAAGAGCTGGCTCATGAAAATCCAGTACCGCTTGTTCGTCGACCGCGCGCGGCGCCGCGGCCGCTCGCCGCTGCGAGCGACGGCGGACGACCTCGACGCGACCTACGCGAGCGCGGACCCGAGCCTCGAAGACATCACGGAAGGCTCGCTCGCGGAGCGCCGCATCCTCGACGCCTGGGCGCGGCTCGACAAGGAGCAGCGCGCGCTGCTCGCGCTGCACGTCGAGGGCTACACGCTCGCCGAGCTGCACTCGATCACCGATGTTTCGACGGACGTGCTCAAAGCACGCCTTTATCGCGCCCGCGTCCGCCTCGGCAAGTTGCTCGCGACCGAGCGCGCCGCCGCGACGCTCATGGAGAGCAAAGCATGAACTGCACAGACGTTGCCGCAATTCTCGACGACCACGCGCTCAGCCGGCTTTCCACGGCGGACCGCTGCGCGCTCGACGAGCACGTGACGGGCTGCGAGCCGTGCGCGCTCGCCTGGCAAGCGCAGAGGGCGCTGCTCGCGCTGCCAGTCCCCGCGGCTCCAACCGATCTCCTCGATCGTGTGCTGCGCGCGGTGAGCTCGCAGCCGGCCCGGGCGTCGCGTCGCGCCCGATCGCGCGTCGTATGGATCGGCGTGCTCGTCGCGGGCGGCGCCGTGCTCGCGGCCACGACGGTCGTCAGGCTGCTGCCCGATCGCGCCGGAGATCAGCCCGTGGCCGTGAGCGTCCAGCGCGGAGACGTCCGTGAGCGCGAGGCCGCGCAGACGCCCTCTTCGCAAACGAGCGCTCCAGCGACGCGCGCGAGCACGGCGGACACCCCGACTGTATCGGTCGAGGACGTGCAGATCGAATACGCCATGATGATCCGGAGGCCACCGGTCTACCCACGCGAGGGGCTCGCACGGAGGCTCGACGGCGACGTGACGGTCTCGTTCACGATCGATGACCTCGGCACCGTCAAGAATGCCCGGGCGGTCCGCTCGAGCGACGCGATGTTCGAGGCGCCGGCGCTCGCCGCCATTTCGCAATGGAAGTACCTGCCGCGCGTCGTAGCCGGGAAGCGTGTTGCCGTCGATGGCGTGCAGACCGTGATCCGCTTCATGATCGAGCCGCCGCCTCCGCCAAAGGCTGTCCCGAAAGGCGCCGAGGCTCGGACGCCGGGACCCGCCGCGCCCGCGAGGAGTGCCGCAGACGCGCCACCCGCCGAGCCGAAGCCGGCGCATCCACTGGATTATGAGGCTTTCGATCGCAGCACCGCGATCGTGTGGCAGCGGACCATCACCGACGACTTGCGAGGCGCCGAGCTCGAGCTCGACGAGCTACGCGCGACGTACGATCTCAATGACCAGCAGAGCAACCAAGTCTGGGGCTTCTACGGCTACATCTACACGCAGTACGGCGACTACGGGCGCGCGATCGAAGCGTACGAGAAAGCCGTCGCGCTTCCGATCAACGTTTGGCCGGGTCAATGGACGTCGCTCGCGAGCCTCTACTTCGCGCGCCACCAATACGACCGAGCGCTCAAGACGCTACTCGCCTACAGGCAGCGAACATCCAATCGGATGGACAGCGAGGCGCTCGCCATGATCGAAAAACTGCGCGCGCTGGGCGTGACCGAAGAGACGTTGTAGCGCGCGTTTCGACGTCCTGCGTTGAAGCTTCCAATCATCGCACTCGTCGCCGCGTGGTTAGCTGGATGCGCCGCTCCGAGTGCGGTGATCGACGAGACTTGGTTCGCCTGTAGCGCTGATCGCGCGTGCGTACTCGCGCCGGACTTCGGCAGTTGTGTGTTGATTCCGGTCAACCGTCGCCATGCGGCTGCGTTCGAGCATCGGCTCGCCCTCGAGCACATCGGCGAGCGTCGGAAGACTTGCGCCTTACGAACTGAGCACTATCGAGCCATCTGCGTGGACGCACGCTGCTCGTCGCAGCCCATCGCTTCGTAACATCCGCCGCTTCGCTGAAGCCACCTTTTCGCAACCCAAACCCTTCCGACGCTTCCGCTGAAGCGTCGACCCTCCGCGGAGGAATCGCGCGTCGCAACCACCACCACGCGCTACGGCCGAGGGGCTCGCGCGGCCGCGAGAGCCGCCGCGCGCCGGCGCAAAGGCTCGTCGACGATCGTCTGCCGCGACGCCGCGAAGCGCGCCGGCGCTCGAACCGCGCCAGCGCAAGTCGTCGAGCGACTCGCGCGAGCGGCACGTCCTCGCGCAGCGTCGCGAGGCGGCGGATACAGCAGCGCGTCGTCGCGCTGCTCGCGCAAGCTCGCCGCGAGCGCGTCCGCGCCGCGCACCTTGACCGACCACTCGCGCGGCGTCGTCGGGGATCGCCTCGAGGTGCCCGTACGCGCCGAGCACGGCCGACGGCCGACTTCGCGCCCCAGCGCGGCACGCCCGGGAAGCCGTCGGCGCTGTCGCCGACGAGCGCGAGCCAGTCCGGGATCGAGCGCGGGCCGACGCCGAACTTCGCGCGCACGCCGTCCTCGTCGAGCGTCGTGCGCCGCATCCGGTCGAGGCACACGACGCGCGTGCCGCGCACGCACTGCGCGAGGTCCTTGTCGGGCGAGCAGATCACGACCTGCTCGACGGCGCGCTCTGCCGCGAAGCGCGCCGCGGCCGTCGCGAGCGCGTCGTCGCACTCGAACTCGACCATCGGCCAGGCGACGATGCCGAGCGCGCGGCACGCGTCCTCGGCCGGGCCGAACTGCGCGTAGAGCTTCGGGTCGATGCCGTCGCCGGTCTTGTAGCCGGGATACAGATCGTTGCGGAACGACTCGATCACGTGATCGAACGCGATGGCGACATGCGTGACGTCGCGCTCGCCGAGCAGCGCGAGCAGCGAACGCAGCAAGCCGCGCACCGCGCCGACCTCGAAACCCTCGTCCGTCTCGCTCGACGGCGCGCCGTAGTAGGCGCGGAAGAGCTCGAACGTGCCGTCGATCAAGTGAACTTTCATTTAGTGGCCGCGCGAGCGGTTGTGAACCGATGCTAGTCTAGGGCACCTTCAAGGGGGCTCGAACTCATGCAACGCCCGATAGTGCGCACGACCCAGCTCGCGGCCTCGCTGCTCGTGATCTCCTCGCTCGGGACCGCGTCGACAACGCTCGCCGACCAGCCGCAGCCGAAGCCGGCGTTTCCCGGGCAAACGCAGGCGCCGCCGCCGAAGCAGAAATCGAAGTACCGCACCGAGACGATCACCGACAAGCTCACCGGTCCCTGGGCGATCGCGTTCCTGCCCGACGGCAAGTTCTTGATCAGCGAGCTGCGCGGCAAGCTGCGCACCGTTACGCCCGACGGCAACGTGTCGGAGCCGATCGAGGGCGTGCCGCCGGTGAAAGTGGTCGCGGCGCAGAGCTTTCACGACGTCGTCACCGATCCGAAGTTCGCCGAGAACCGCTATATCTATTTCACGTACTTCGCGCCGCCGAAGGGCGAAGCGCCGAAGCAGTGGCCGATCGAGCATTTCTACAACGACGTCTGGAACAAGTCGCTCGCCGAGCGGCGCGTGCTCAACATCGGCGAGGAGACCGTCGCGCGCGCGAAGCTCTCGGCCGACGAGCGCAAGCTCGAGGACTTCGACATCTTGATCCAGGCGCACGTCGAGCGGCGCATCGCGTTCGCGCCCGACGGCACGTTGTTCGTCACGGGCGCCGACGCGTTCCGCTTCTACGACTCGGATCTCGACAGCATCGAAGGCCGCGTGTTCACGGACAACCCCGACGTGCGCCGCAACTTCACGGGCCGCGTGATCCGGATCAACCCCGACGGCACGATCCCGAAAGACAACCCGTGGCTCGGCCGCGCGACCGTCGCGCGCGAGACGTACGCGCACGGCTTCAAGGATCCCGAAGGCGCCGCGATCAATCCCGGGACCGGCGAGCTCTGGGTCACGGACCACGGCCCGCAAGGCGGCGACGAGATCGATATCGTGCGAGCCGGACACGACTACGGCTGGCCCGAGGTGTCGTACGGCGTGCAGTACGACGCGCGCCAGCCCGACGGCCGCAAGAACGTCCCCGTCGGCAGCGGCAAGACGTCGGAGCCCGGCGTCGACGAGCCGATCTACTTCTGGGTGCCGTCGATCGCGCCGTCCGGCATGGCGTTCTACACCGGCAACCTGTTCCCCGAGTGGAAGGGCAACCTCTTCGTCGGCGCGATGGCCGGCAAACGGCTCGTGCGTCTCGTGCTGAACGGCGAGAAAGTCGTCGCCGAGGAGCCACTGCTCACCGAGCTCGACTCGCGGATCCGCGAAGTCCGCCAGGGGCCCGACGGCGCGCTGTACGTGCTCGCGGGCGACTCGCTCGTGAGGGTGCTGCCGGCGAAGTAACCTTCGCCGTCGAGCGCCTCGACGAAGGGCCAGCCATCGCGAAGAACGGCGCTATCGACATACGCGGCTAGTGCGTGGCCGGCGGCCGGATGCTTTTCAGCGACTGATAGGCCATCCGTGTAAAGGCATCGCCGGTGAGGAAGCCACCCGCCCGTGCGAATCTCGCGTCGAGTCCTTGGGTCGGCTTGGCGGCGACGACCTCGTCCTCGCTCTTGCCCTCGTCGATGAGCTTCTGGACCCGCGCACGCAGCGCGACGAGCATGTCGTGCGTAGCCTTCAGCGCCTCGGTGCTCGCCGGCTCGCCCTCGTCCGCCATGATCTTCGTCTTGGCGTCGGCGAGCGAGAGCATCTTCTCCTCCGCGCCGATCATCCCGGCGAGCGAGCCGCCCGAGGACATGTCGAAGAAGGGATAGCCGCCGTCGCCGCCGAACGTGCCGCTCGCATGGATGACGTTCGCGCGCTTGAAGTGCACGAGCGTGTCGTTGTCGGTGTGCGCGTTCGGCACGTGCACGAGCTCGACCGTCTCGCCGTCGAAGTGCAAGGTCATTGCATCGACGTAAGTGACCTTCGGCAGTGCAGCCGGCGGCGACGGCGGAATCGTCTGGTTGAACGCCGCGAGGTATTGGCCCTTCGCCATCCGCTCGCGCAAGCGCTCCTGCGCGACGATCAGCGCGCCGCCCTTCGCCATCGCCTCGTTAGCGCCGAAATGATCCGCGTGCGCGTGCGTGTTGCACGACCCACTTGATCGGCTTGCTGCTGACCTTCGCGATCGCGGCCTTGATCTTGTCGCCCATCTGCGCGACGGACGTGTCGACGAGCAGCACGCCCTCGTCGCCGACGAGGATCAGGGAGTCGCCGCCCTGCCAGCCGAGCAGATAGACGCCGTGGCCGAAGTCCGTGGTCTTGATCTCGAGCTTCGAGTAATCGATCCGCGGCTGCGAGAACGCAGGCGCGCAGCAAAGCGCGATCAAAGCAATCTCACCCAAGACTCGTCTCACCGATTCGCCCTCCATCTCCGAGCAGGCGCGGCGACCATACGCGCACTCTGCATGCCCCTAAATTCGCGATGGGCGCTCAGATCCGCGTCGCAGCGGCTCGCGCCCGACA
Organism: uncultured Gammaproteobacteria bacterium; assembly: GCA_963699925.1. Classification (GTDB taxonomy): domain Bacteria; phylum Pseudomonadota; class Gammaproteobacteria; order Steroidobacterales; family Rariloculaceae; genus FEN-1219. Next base: position 522,926 of record CAVOVT010000007.1, read on the forward strand.
GCTGTGCATCGCGATAACCCGAACGAATCTCCTGCACGCTCACGCGCCGGCCTTCGACGCTGAACCGCGCGCGCCAGTCCTTCACCGCGAGAACGAATCCGTCGCCGTCTCGCCGGATGCGGCGGTACGGCTGCGGCTCGGGGCCGAGCGCGAGCGTCGACGTCACACGCGCACGCAACGGAAGGCTCGTGCGAGCCTCGATCCAGGCGGCCTGCTCCGCCGCCGCGTCGTCCCACTGCACGTCGAATGCCGCGATCGGATCGGTCGCGCGGTCCAACCAGCCGTTGCGCGCAGAGACGATCGCGTCCGTATAGGCGACGTAGGGCTTGAGATCGAGCACCGGCGTGCCGTCGAGCATGTCGATGTCTTGCACGTGCAGCGTGAGCCCCTCCACGCGCTCGAGCCGCACGGCCGACAGCCCGATCGGGTTCGGACGATGCGGCGAGCGCGTCGCGAATACGCCTTTGCGTCCGGACGTGCTTCGCGGCGGCAGCACCTTCGGGCGCCAACCCGCATTGTGGTGAAACCAGAACAACACCCAGAGGTGGTCCCAGCCTTCGATGTCGAGCAACGCGTGCTCGTAGTTGCGGCCGCTCAAGAGCTCGATTCGTCCCGGCGCGCCGCCGCTCGCGCGCGGTTGGCGAGGAGCCTCGTCCTTGAACTTGAGCGCCGTTCGAACGTAGCCGATCGGCTCGAGCGCGAGCGGCTGGGAAGCCACTAGGCGGGCCGCGCCGGCTTCTTGAGCGCTTCGAGCAGCGTGTCGGTGCTCGGCGCCGGCTGGTCCTTGAACCGAGCCAAGCGCTGATAGATGTCGCCGGCAGCGTCATGAAATCCGCGCGGCATGTTCGCGTGCTCGAACGTCGAGGCGATCTCGTCCATCTCGCCGACCCAGCGCCACGCGCGGTCGGTGATGCGCGCGACTCTCGGCGCCGCGCTCTTGTCGAGGCCCGAGCCGTCCGCGGCCCAGCGGCGCATCAAGCTCTCGCGCACGCCCGAGTTCTCGGCCGTGCCGAGTACGCCCGCAATCAGCGCCGTGAGCCCCTTCGTGTACGCGCCGTAGCACATCTTCAGAGCCGATGCGTCGCCCACGCGATCGCCGAGGATCTCCGTCCGCAAGGGGCCGTTCGTGAAGCACGACGCGATCGTGCTCGAGTGCTGCCCCGACAAGCTCAGCCAAGTCGTGTTGGTAGCCCAAGCAGGCGGCCCGATGATGCCGCCGTCGACGAACTTGATGCCGCTTGCCTCGAGGCGCTCGCCGATCCGCTGCGCGCGCTGCGGCGAGATCGCGTTCAGGTCGGCGAACGTACCCTTGAACTTCTGCGCAATGACTTGCTCCGCGACTTCTTCCGCGGCGCTCGGCGGCACGACGCTCAAAATGATTGGACACTGCTTGCACAGCTCTTCCAACGAGCCCAGGTCGATGAGTTGGTGCTCCTCGGCGCGCTTGCGCGTCTCCGCGCTTCGCCCTTGCGACGCCCAATAGACGTGGTGGCCGTTGTGAATGGCCGAGGCGGCGATGGACACGCCCATGTCGCCCGGGTTGATGACGCCGATGGATTCGCTCATGCGTCGCGCTCGAAGTTTGACCGGCCGAGCCGAATCATCGAACGGTAGCACGGCCCTGCCCCACCGGCACGTTCGAGCCTCGCTCGCTGCGCCGGCGCGCCCGCAAGCCACGCCTTGTCACGCGGCGGTCGGCGCCTATGATATGCGCTCCTCGACGGAGCACCTGCCGGGTTCATGGATTCCATCATCTCGATCAAGAACCTCGCGAAGACGTACGCGAACGGGTTCGTCGCGCTGAAGAGCACGAACCTCGAGATCCGCCGCGGCGAGATCTTCGCGATGCTCGGCCCGAACGGCGCGGGCAAGACGACGCTGATCAACATCGTCTGCGGCATCGTCAACGCGACGTCGGGGCAGGTCACCGTCGACGGCCACGACATCGTCAGGGACGCGCGCGCCGCGCGCTCGCTGATCGGCCTCGTGCCGCAAGAGCTCACGACCGACGCGTTCGAGACGGTCTGGGACACGACGACGTTCAGCCGCGGCCTGTTCGGCAAGCCGCGCGATCCCGCGCACGTCGAGGGGGTGCTCAAGTCGCTGTCGCTCTGGGACAAGAAGGACGACAAGATCATGACGCTCTCGGGCGGCATGAAGCGGCGCGTGATGATCGCGAAGGCGCTCGCGCACGAGCCGCAGATCCTGTTCCTCGACGAGCCGACCGCGGGCGTCGACGTCGAGCTGCGCCAGGACATGTGGAACATGGTGCGCGGGCTGCGCGACTCCGGCGTCACGATCATCCTCACGACGCACTACATCGAAGAGGCCGAGGAGATGGCGGACCGCGATCGGCGTGATCAACAAGGGCGAGATCATCCTCGTCGAGGAGAAGACCGAGCTCATGCGCAAGCTCGGCAAGAAGCAGCTCACGCTGCAGCTGCAAGCGCCGCTCGCGGCGCTGCCCGCGTCGCTCGCCGAGCCACGCGCTCGAGCTGCACGCGAGCGGCACGGAGCTCGTCTACACCTACGACACGAAGGGCGAGCGCACGGGCATCACGGCGCTGCTCGCGGCGCTCGCGCGAGGCCGGGATCGGCTTCAAGGATCTGCAGCACGACGCAGAGCTCGCTCGAGGAGATCTTCGTGAGCCTCGTCTCGAAGAGGACGGCAGCATGAACTGGCACGCGATCCGCGCGATCTACGCGTTCGAGATGGCGCGCACCTGGCGCACGCTCGTGCAGAGCATCGTCGCGCCCGTGCTCTCGACGTCGCTCTACTTCGTCGTGTTCGGCTCGGCGATCGGCTCGCGGATCCAGCAGGTCGAACGGCACGAGCTACGGCGCGTTCATCGTGCCGGGGCTGATGATGCTGTCGCTGCTGACCGAGAGCATCTCCAACGCGTCGTTCGGCATCTACATGCCGCGCTTCGTCGGCACGATCTACGAGGTGCTGTCGGCGCCCGTCTCCGCCGCCGAGATCGTGCTCGGCTACGTCGGCGCGGCCGCGACCAAGTCGGTGATCCTCGGGCTTCATCATCCTCGCGACCGCGCGCCGTGTTCGTGCCGCTGCACATCGCGCACCCGATCTGGATGCTGCTGTTCCTCGTGCTCACGGCGGTCACGTTCAGCCTGTTCGGCTTCATCATCGGCGTCTGGGCCGACAGCTTCGAGAAGCTGCAGATCGTTCCGATGCTGATCGTCACGCCGCTCACGTTTCTCGGCGGCAGCTTCTACTCGATCAGCATGCTGCCGCCGGTGTGGCAGAAGATCACGCTGTTCAACCCCGTGGTCTATCTCGTGAGCGGCTTCCGCTGGAGCTTCTACGAGCTCGCCGACGTGCGCGTCGAGATCAGCGTCGGCATGACGGCCGCGTTCATGCTGATCTGCCTCGCGACGGCTTGGTGGATACTCACGACCGGCTATCGGTTGAAGAAGTAGCCGAGCGGCCGAGAGGGGCTTCACCGGCCCGAGCAGAATTGCTATTATAGAAACGTTTCTACCTTTCTATACATGGATATGGCGCTCAGCATCAAAGACCCGGAAGCCGACCGCCTGGCTCGCGAGGTCGCAAAGGTCACGGGGGAGAGCCTCACGGCCGCCGTCGTGCAGTCTTTGCGGGAGCGTCTCATGCGGCTTCGCCGCCCGCGCGGGCGGCCCCTCAGCGAGGAGCTCCTCAAGATCGGCGGCCGCTGCTCCCGCCTGCCGATTCGGGATCGCCGTCCGGCCGACGAGGTGATCGGCTACGACGAGCACGGCATACCGCACTGAGACTCGCATGGTCGTCGACACGTCCGCGCTCGTTGCGCTGCTCGGCATGGAACCTGAAGCCGCGCGGATCGCCGCTGCAATCGAGCACGACCCTACGCGTCTCATCTCCGCCGCGACATTGCTCGAAACCGGTCTCGTCGTCGAGGCGCGGTATGGCTCTCCCGGCGGCCGACGACCTGCGCGACTAGATCGCGCTCGCGATCTCGCGCCGCGCCCACGACGACGATCGCGGCGCAAGAAGTCGCGCTGACCTACACCGACGCGCAGGCCGCGCGCGGCAAGACGACGTACGACCAGGTCTGCGTCGCGTGCCACGGCCCGAATCTCGACGACGGCGCGCTCGGCCCGCCGCTCAAGGGCCCGGTGTTCATCCAGAAGTACGGCGGCAAGACGGCCGATCTCTTGTGGCTCATCGCGAGCACGACGATGCCGTCGAGCGCGCCGGGCTCGCTCGACCGGCAGACGTACGCCGACCTGCTCGCGTACATGCTTGCAGTCGAACGACATCGTCGCGGGCGACGTCGAGCTGCCGCCGAACCCGACGCAGCTCGGCAAGATGCTGATCCCGGCCGGCGGCTTCAGCTTCATGGCGTTCTCGCCGTACGTCGCGAAGCCGGCCGTCGACAAGCCCGATCCGTTCGCGCGCTACACGCCGGTGATCGGAGGCGCTGCTCGAGCGATCCGCCGCCCGGCGACTGGCTCGCGTGGCGGCGCACGTACGACGCGCACGGCTTCAGCCCGCTCACGCAGATCACGCCGCGCAACGTCGCGCAGCTGCGCGTCGCGTGGACGTGGTCGCTGCCGCCGGGCTCCAACGAATCGGTGCCGCTCGAGCACGACGGGATCCTGTTCACGTTCGCGTTCGGCGACAAGCTCCAGGCGCTCGACGCGCGCACGGGCGACCTGCTCTGGCAGTACTCGCACAGCCTCGCGCAGGGCGCCGCGCCGAATCACAAGCGCGGCATCGCGCTCTACGGCGACAACGTCTACATGGGCACGTCCGACGCGCACGTGATCGCGGTCGACGCGAAGACCGGCAAGCTCGTCTGGGACACCGAGATCGCGGACTTCACGCGCCGCGAGAGCGTGTCGGCGGGACCGCTGATCGCGCGCGGCGTCGTGATGATCGGCACGACCGGCACCGGCGTCGGCGCGGCGCTCGGCGGCCCGCAGATCGTCGGGCTCGACGCGAACACGGCGCGCGATCGAGTGGCGCGTGCACACGATCGCGCAGCCCGGCACGCCGGGCGGCGACAGCTGGAACGGCGTACCGGTCGAGAAGCGCAGCGGCGCGTCGGTCTGGAACACCGGCAGCTACGATCCCGCGCTCGGCCTCGCCTACTTCGGCACGGGCAACACCTACGACACGGGCCCGCTGCTGCCGGCCATCGACGCAGCCCGGCGTCACGAACGCCGCGCTCTACACCGACTCGACGCTCGCGATCGATCCCGACACCGGCGAGCTCAAGTGGGCGTTCCAGCACTTTCCGAACGATCAGTGGGACCTCGACTACGCGTTCGAGCGCCAGCTGATCCGCCTGCCCGTGTTCGGCGCGCAGCGCACGGTCGCGGTCACCGCGGGCAAGCTCGGCATCTACGAGGGCGTCGACGCCGAGACCGGCGAGTTCGTGTTCGCGTTCGACGTCGGGCCTGCAGAACATCGTGACCGCGATCGACCCGGAGACCGGCGCGAAGACGATCAACCAGGAATTGATCCCGCAGCGCGACGGCAAGGTCCGGCTCGTCTGCCCGCACGGCGCCGGCGTGAAGAGCTTCCTGCCGGCCTCGTACAACGCGGCGACGCAGATCCTGATCGTGCCGCTCGCCGAGGCGTGCATGGACGTGTTCCCGATCCCCGGCGGCGGCGAGCAGCGCGGCGCGCTGTCGTCGGGCGTGAACTGGGGCATCCGGCCCGTGCCCGGCGGCGACGGCAAGGTCGGGCGGCTCGAGGCGATCGACCTCGGCAAGCGCAAAGCCGTCTGGACGGTGCGCCAGCGCGCGCCGCAGACCTCCGGCGTGCTCGCGACCGCGGGCGGCGTCGTGTTCGCGGCGTCGTTCGATCGGTACTTTCGCGCTTACAACGCCGCCGACGGCGCGAAGCTCTGGGAGCAGCGCCTGAACGACGTGTCGAGCTCGAGCCCGATCACGTTCAGCTTGGACGGCAAGCAGTACGTCGCGATCGTGACGGGCCAGGGCGGCTTCCACGCGGGCAGCTTCGCGCCGCTCGTGCCGGATCTGAAGAGCCCGCCGGATCGCGGCGCGGCGGTCTGGGTGTTCGCGCTGCCGAATTAGGGAACGAATAGCGCGGGAAGCCGCAACCGCCTACCGATTCGAGCTCGTCTCGGCGCCGAGAGCCGAACGGTCGGCCGCGCGCGCGGCGCGCAGGATGTTCGCGAGCCCGTAGTTTCCCTCGTGGCACGCGTACTCGAAGATCTCGCCGTCGGTGCGGCGGATCGCCATCTCGCCCGACCACGGCGCGGTCCACGTGTGCGGATCCTCGACCGTGAACGCGTAGTCGATCGTGTCGGGTCCTGAACGCGTGAAGCGCTCGACGACGTGCAGGTGCTCGGTCGCGAAGATGTCTTGACGCGTGTTCAGCGGCGAGCCGCGGAAGTTCGTGCGTTCCGTGAAATTGGTGGTGTCGACCACGAGCGTCGCGCCTTCCCAGTGCCCGACCGAGTGTCCCGCCAGCCATTGCACGTTGGCGCCCGGGTGAGGGCGGCCGTCCGTGTAAATCAAACGCGTGTCGTGCATGAGCTCGTGACGGATTACGACGAGGCCACGTGTCTGCACGATCTGCATGTTCGCCGCGTACGTGGGCGGCATCATCGGCGGACCGACATTGCCCCACGAGATGCAGCGCTCGCCGAGCGAACGGCTCTGCGCGCTGATCGTTTCGGGCGCGGCCCGTTGCGTCGCCTTCTGATGCGCGAACCGCGCCTGGCCCTCCGGGGTCAGCGGCGGCAGCTTGCCGTCGCGCGGCTCGACGATCAACGACGTGCGCAGGTTCTCGACCTTGCCGTAGCTCTCGGCCTGCCAGATCGCGTCGTCGTAGTGGATGTCGGTCTTCGACTGCCCGCGCAGCCGGTCGTCGCGCGACTTGAAGAACGCCGCGGCTTCCTCGGGCGTGAAGTACTCCTTGCCCGCGAGCTCGCCGGGCCGCTCGAGCGGCGTGTAGGTGTCGTCGGTCCAGGATCCTTGGAGGTCGGGCGCTCCGTCGGCCGTTCGGGGCGCTACCCAAGGCTTGGCGGGAGCGCCGGCCGGCCTCGGCGCTTGCGCGAGCGCCGAGAGAGCGAAACATGCCGCTAGCGAGACGGCGGTCCGCAGGCATCGGGTCCCGGAGGCCATGGCGATCTCCTCGATGCGAATGCTGAAACGCTACGTCTGCACGCCGCGGGCGTCAATGCGCGATGCGACGACGATCTCCGGGGCCCGCGCGCCGCGTTCTTCGTCGGAATACGCATGCGCATTGCGGGCGAGCACGGGCCGGGCTGGGCTCGCGCGAGCTTCATCGACTGCAGCGGGATCGTGAGGGGCCGAGGGTCGGAGCGGGATCGAGCGCCGGGCGATTTTCGTGGCGTGGCGGCCGTTCGTCGCCAAAGTGAGACGCCATCGTTTGACGCGGTGGCCGGTAGATGGTGAAGTGCGCCGCCGTGAACTCCCCAACCAAAGCCTTCTGGGCAATTTTCGGCGGGTTTTGCGTCGGCATGACCTACTCGCTCGGCGTCCAAGGCGCGTTCGACGGCATCTCGCTCGGCCAGTCCCTCCTGTTCGTGGCCGGCTACCTCGGCGTCGCCCTGCTCATCAATTACATCGTCAAGGGCCTCCGGTTCCCAGCCAAAGATTAGTCCTTGGCTTAGCCCGGCTGCTCTACCCTTTCGTCCGGTCCTCCGGAACTAGCCCGAGTCGTCGTTCGCATCCCGTCCGCCGCTCGCCTGACCAAATTTTTGCGTGATATACGCCTGGAACCGCGCGAGCCAGGTACGCGCGTCGCCCACACGCGGGACCGGCCGACCATCAGCGCCGATGCGCAAGAAAAGGGAAAGGCAGTCCCGCTGCATTGCGACGCATACCGCTTCTCGCCTACGGGTTGCTTCTAGAACGAAAAGCCCAGCGTCACTCCGATCTCGCGCGAACGGCCGACGATCGCGAAATCGTAGCCCCAGGTGTCGCGCGTATCGAAGCCGCCGTTGACATAGAGCTCGTCGGTCAAGTTCTTGCCCCAGACCTCGAGGCTGTATTTGCGGTTCGCGGGCTCGTAGACGAAGCGCGTGTTCAATATGCCGTAGGAGGGCTCGAGCACGGGCTTTCCGTTCGCGTCGATCAACGTTCGTTGATACGCCGCGTCACGCGCGTAGGCGACCCATGTAGCCGTAGTCGCCGACGAGCACGATGTGGCCGCCGGTGCTGAGCGGAATCTCGTAGTTCGCGCCGATCGTGGCGCTCTGGTCCGGCGCATAGGCGAACGGCGAGCCCGGATAGTTGCCGGTCGTGCCGTCGAACACGCCCGCTTGGATGTAGTTCGTGTCGATGAGGCCGAGGCCGAAGTTCAGGCGCAGCCGATTCGTCGGCACCCAGACGACCTCGAATTCCCAACCCGACGCCGTGCCTTTGCCTTCGCCGGACTGATACGGGAACGGCTGCGTGTTGCCGCCCGCGTCCGTCGGCAGCAGCGTCACGCGCATACCTGTCCAGAGCGAGTCGAAGTACGTCGCGTTGAAGCGCAGCTTGCCGCTCAGCCAGTCGGATCGCAGTCCGACTTCCTTGTTCTCGACGCTCTCCACCGGCAGCGTGCAGAACACTTGCGTCGCAGAGCCGGCGATGCGATCGGTGCAGCCCGACGGCGGCACGGCCGTGGGCCCGATCGTCGTGAGCGGCGTGCTCTGCGACGTGAACCCCTCTGAATACGTCCCGTAGATCATCAACGAGTCGCGCACGTGATACGCGGCCGAGAACTTGTACGTGTCGTTGCTTGGGTACGACGGGTCGGGATGATCCAGTGTGGTCAAGCTGTACGCGAACGGGTCGCCTTGCGGCGGCACGGCCGGATCGGGAGTCCGGAACGCGTCGGTCGGCGTGTAGCTCTTGTCGCCGCCGGTCTTGTCGCTGACCCGTGCGCCGAACGTGAGGTCGAGCTTCTTCGTGACGCTGAACGTCGCCTCGCCGAAGAACGCATGGTCCTTGTCCCAGCGATTCGTGAGCAGGTCCGTCGCGATATTGCCGAAGTTCCACGGATAGCGGTTCGTGGGGCCATAGCCGACGGCCGCCGTGTCGGCCGTCAGCATATTGCCGCCCGTGAGGCCGTTGAGCCCTAGCAGCGTCGCAGTCTGACGCACGTACTCGCTCGTCGTCGTATTGACCGCCGGGACGGCGGGTCCGTAGTTCGGCACGACGAACTCCCACATGCCCCAGCGGGTATTGCGGAAGTCGAGGCTCTGATCGAGCCGGTAGTAGCCCGCGATCCAGTTGAGACGGCCGTTCTTCGTCTGACCCGTTAGATGCAGCTCGATGGAGTCGTTCTGCCGCTGCTGCTTGAGGTCGTCCGTCGTGATCAGGAACTCCGTGCCGTCGAAGTCGATGACCTGGCGTTGATACTGATCCCAGCTTGCGAGGATCGCCTGGAAATGCAGCGTGTCGTTGATGTCCCAGTCGGCCGTGATCGTCGCGTAGTTCAAGTCGGCGGTGATGCCGTTTTCCATCGAATCGGACTTCGTCTCCCACTTGCCGACCTGGGCCGGGCCGTTGAACGCGATGTCGGCCATTCGCGGATTCGGGACGTACACGCCGTTCACGATGTCGCCGAACGCGCTCTTCAGCCCGCCCTGGTAGTCCGTCGTATGCGTCACGGGGTTGAACGCGGGGCTCGCGGCGCCCGTGTAACGGGTGCCGAAACCTACGCTCGGCGGCGGCGCCCAGCTGTTGGCGACCGCGTTGAAGTAGTTCGGCAGGCCCGCGGGCGGCCCGCGCTGCCCGCGCCGATCGCCGCGCACCGCACGAGGTCCGCCTGGCAGGCCGCGGCGGCCTGGGCCTGATAGGCGCCGAGCATGATGTTGTACGCGTAGATCTTCGAGTTGTCGTAGCGCGTCATCCGATGGATGCGCGGGTCGGTGCCGCGCTTCTTCTCGTCGTTGTAGGTGAAGCGCAGCGAGAAATTGTCCGTCGGCTTCCAGAGGAAGTCCGCGCGCAGGATCGTGTCGTCCTGCGCGCCGAAATCCCAGGGCGTCGTGAGCCCCTTGAGGAAGCCGTCGTTCTGATACGTCGCGCCGATGAACTTCGACTTGAGCTTGTCGGTGATCGGCAGATCCACGGCGATCTGCGCGTCGCGGCGGTCGAAGTCGCCGATGCTGAGCTTCACGCGCGCGCCGAACTCGTCGGCCGGCTTCTTCGTCGTCATGTTGACCGCGCCGCCGTTGGTGTTGCGGCCGAACAGCGTGCCCTGCGGACCGCGGAGCACCTCGACGCGCTCCATCTCGGTGAAGTCCATTTGCTGGAATCCGAACCCGTCCTGCCACACGCCGTCGACGTATAGGCCTACGCCCGGCAGGCCGCGCACGTAGAAGTTCGACTGGGCCGCCGCCGGTGTTCGGGTTCAGCACGACGTTCGGCACCATGATGCCGAGGTCGCGACCGTTCGTGATGCCGCCGAGCTCGAGCTGCTCGGAGGTGAACGCTTGAATCGACAGCGGCGTGTCTTGCAGGTTCGTCTCGCGGCGCGTGGCCGTGACGACGATCTCTTCGAGTTGCGCAAACGCGGGCGCGGGAATCCCGCACATCACCGCAATAAGCGCCGACGTGCTCAGAGTTGCATTTCGCACCGGTCCCCCCTGATGACGAAACGAACCCGGGTACTTATACCGCTATTGTGGCCGGTTGCCAACAACGCGCGCGCCGGTGCCAAGAACGCGGCGGCGGATTCGGCTGTCGCCCAGCGCGCAATCGCGAGTCAGCGGCGCGTGGCGGGCTTAGCCTGGCTCCAGCCGCCACGTGACACCCCACGGCGGAAGCGCGTCGTCGGAATCGCACGCAACGGCGGCGCGGGGCGTCGCGAACAGCACGCGGCCGGTGCCGCCGACCCCACGCAGCGGAGCGGCAGAGAGGTTCGCTTCGAGCGCGAGGGTCGCGCCATCGGACAGGCCCCAGCGCACGAGCAGCAACGGGCCGGAGCCGCCGGCTGAGGCGCTCGTGATACGCGGCACGCGCGGCACAATCTCGCGCGCGCGAATTCCGAGCAGCCCGCGGTAGTACTCGAGCCATTCCGAGTGCGGCGCCCGACACAGCCGGGTCCAATCGAGAGTGGCCGTCCGAAACGTCGCCGGATCGTTCGCATCGGGCAACGCGGCGGCGCGGGCGTAGCGCGTGAAGCGTTCGAACTCGCGCAGGCGGCCGGCGCGCACCCGGCCCGCGAGCTCCGGCCCGAAGTCGCAGAAAAACGGAAACGGCTCGGGCGCGGCCCATTCTTCGCCCATGAACAGCAGCGGCGGCGCGGGCGCGAGCAGCAGGATCGCGACGGCGGCGCGCAGAGCCGGAACGTCGCGGACGACGCTCGCCAGGCGGTCGCCCTGGGCTCGGTTGCCGATCACGTCGTGATTCTGGAGGTAGCAGACGAATGCCGTGGGCGGCAGGTGGCCGCTCGGCTCGCCGCGCGCGCGGCCGCCGCGGTAGCGCGAGCGCTCGCCCTGGAACGAGAAACCCTCCGCAAGGCAGCGGCGCAGCAGCTCGTGCGCTCGCCCGAGGAAGTCGACGTAGTAACCGTCGTCTTCGCCCGTCAGCACCGCGTGCAGGCCATGGTGGAAGTCGTCGTTCCACTGCGCGTCGTAGCGCTCGGGATCGCCCGGAGCGCCAAGCAACGTTGCTTGGTTGAGAACATTCTCGAGCACCAGGTGAACATGGCGCTCGCGCCCGGGGCCGGCGCGCACGCGCCGGGCGAGCTCGACGAGGATGTGCGGCGAGGATTCGTCGCGCAGCGTGTGCACCGCATCGAGCCGCAGGCCGTCCAAGTGGAATTCGTCGAGCCAGTAAAGCGCATTGCGTATCGCGAATTCACGCACGATACGACTAGCGTCGCCGTCGTAGTTGATCGCCGCGCCCCATGGCGTGTGATGGTCGGGATTGAAGAACTCCGGCGCGTAGACGTGCAGCCAGTTGCCCTCGGGGCCGAAGTGGCTGTAGACGACGTCGAGCAGCACGCCGAGACCGCGCGCGTGCGCTGCGTCGACGAACGCCTTGAGCTCATCCGGCGTGCCGTACGAGGATTCGGGCGCGAACCACAGCACGCCGTCGTAGCCCCAGCCGCGCGTGCCGGCGAACTCGGCGATCGGCATCAGCTCGACGAAAGTCACGCCGAGCGCCGCGAGGTGATCGAGCCTGTCGAGCGCGGCGAGAAACGTTCCTCCGGGCGTGAACGTGCCGACGTGCAGCTCGTAGATCACCGCCTCGTGCCACGGCCGGCCCCGCCAACCGCGATCGCGCCACGCATAGGCGCGCGGGTCGAACGAGCCGGCTCGGGCCATGCACGTCGTCGTTTGCGCGCGCCGCCGGGTCGGGCGCCTCGATGCGCCCATCGATACGAAAAAAGTACCGGGCACCGACCGGCGCCGATGCATGCGCGCTGAACCAGCCGTGTTGCGCGCGCTGCATCGGGACGTCGCGCACCGCGCCGCCCTCGCCCGCGGGCGGCAGCACCAGGGTGACGCTGCCCGCGCTTGGCGCCCAAAGGCGGAAGTGCCCGCGTCCATCCGCGCCGATTTCGGCGCCGAAGGGCAGCGTCGCCGTGCCTGCGCCACTCACACGCCTTCTCCGCTCATCAAGCGCGGCGACTCACGTCAGGGTCGCGAGCAGATCGTTGAGCGGCAGCGCAACCCACTCGGGCCGGCTGCGCAGCTCGTAGCGCAGCTCATAGAGCGCCTTCTCGATCTCGAACAGCCGAGCAGCCGCAGCCGCGGAGCGAGCGCATCCAGAGGCCCGCCTCGCGCGCCGCCGTCTCATAGGCAGCCAGGAACGCCGCGCGAGTGGCCGCTTCCCAGCGTGCGAGCCTCGCGACTCGCGCGGCACGCGCCTCCGCGGTCGCGGCCGTGCCGTTCTGCAGCGCCGCGCCACGTGCGTAGGAGAACGAGCGCAGCAGGCCCGCCACGTCGCGCAGCGCGGAATACTTCTCCCGCCGCTCCGACAGCGGGCGCGCCGGCTCGCCCTCGAAGTCGACGATCAGGAAGTCGTTGCGCCGCACGAGCACCTGGCCGAGGTGAAAGTCGCCGTGGTGACGCTGCTTGACGCCGAGTGCCTCGGGGTCGAGGTCGGCGAGCTCGTCGATCCGTGCGCCGAGCGCCTCGCCACGCGCAAGCAGCGCGTCGCGCGCCGCGCTCACGGCTTCGTCGGCGATCTCGCTCGCGGCGAGCAACCGCAGGGTCTCTTCCGCCTCGCGACGCACGCGTGCACGCCAGGCGAGCACGTCCGCCGCGAGGATCGGCTCGGCCTGGAAGGCCGGGTCGTCCGTCGGCGTGAGCAGCGCGGCGTGCAGCTGCGCGACGCGGGTCGCGAGCACGCCCATGAGCGAGAGGTAGGCGCCGTGCGCGTCCTCGGCCGGCGCTTCGCCGCTCTGACGGTCCTCGAGAAAGCGCCCGAGGTAGTTGAGCGTGTAATCCCAGCCGTCCCCCTGGTTCGCGACGAAGGCCTGGAGCAGGGCGACGGTATACGCGGCGCCGTCGTCGGCATGAAATTCCGCGGCGCCCGCGACCGGCACGATGTGCTCGAACCGCGCCACGTCCGTGAGGAAGCGGCCGACCTCGAGCTCCACGCTCACGCCGGCTTGCAGAACGCGGTAGACCTTGAGGAACAGGCGCTCGCCGATGCGCAGCGCGGTGTTGCTGCCCTGCAGCTTGAGCACCGGGCGCTCGTGCCTTCGCTCTCGCCGCGCAGCGCGGCGAAAGAACGCGTCGCCATGAACACGAAGCTGCCGTTGCGCGCCCGGATGCGCGTGCCGGCCGCGACGGCGTCGACCACCGCGTGGCAGAAGTGCTCGTCGGCGGTCGCCTCGGCGAGCACGCCGACGACGTCCTGCTGGCGCACGCGAGCGATCACCGCGGTCTGGAGCCGGTCGAGCCGCGCCTCCTCGGTCTCGAACGCAAGGATCAGCGGTATGAAATAGCGCTCGGTGCCGCTCGACGTGACCACGTCGAACAGTCCGAGCATCCAGCTGCCGACGGGCGTCCGCCATTCGACGCCGTCGGCGAGCGTCGCGCTCTCGACGCGCTCGCCCTTGCCGGCGTACCAGCGCTGCGCCGCGATGTAGCGCGGCAGCACGTCGTGCTCGAGCTGGCGGCGCAGCTTGGTCGCGGCCGCGCCGCGCCACGCGGCCGCACTCGTCGCGCAAGAAGCTGTTCAGACCGTCGAACAGCACCAGCACCGGCAGCTTCGTCGCGCAGCAGGTTCTCGTGCCAGTCGGGCGGCGGCGTGTCGCGGCTCAGCTTGAACCAGTAGAAGCCATAGCCGGGCAGCGTCAGCAGGTACGGCAGCTCGCCGATCGGCGGAAAGGACGTGCGCCCGAGCAGCTCGACCGGCACGCGTCCCTTGAACTGCGCAAGGTCGAGCTCCACCGGCTGCGCCGAGCGCGACGAGGTTGGCGACGCACAGCATCGCGTCGTCGCCGTACTCGCGCAGCGCGACGAAGATCTTGCGGTTGCCGGGCCGGAGGAAGCGCAGCGTGCCGCGGCCGAACGCCTGCGTCGTCTTGCGCACCTGCGAGCATGCGCTTCATCCAGTTGAGCAGCGAGGAGCGGTCGCGCGAGCTGCGCCTCGACGTTCACCGCCTCGTAGCCGTAGATCGGATCCATGATCGGCGGCAGGTAGAGCCGCTGCGGGTCGGCGCGCGAGAAGCCGGCGTTGCGGTCCGGGCTCCACTGCATCGGCGTGCGCACGCCGTTGCGGTCGCCGAGGTAGATGTTGTCGCCCATGCCGATCTCGTCGCCGTAGTAGATGATCGGCGAGCCCGGCATCGACAGCAGCAGGCTGTTCATCAGCTTGATGCGCTCGAGATCGTTCTCCATCAGCGGCGCGAGCCGCCGGCGGATGCCGAGGTTGAGGCGCGCGCGCGGATCGGCCGCGTACATCTGGTACATGTAGTCGCGCTCGCGGCTGGTCACCATCTCGAGCGTGAGCTCGTCGTGGTTGCGCAGGAAGATCGCCCACTGGCAGTTGTCGGGGATGTCGGGCGTCTGGTCGCATGATCTCGACGATCGGATGGCGATCCTCCTGCGCGATCGCCATGTACATGCGCGGCATCAGCGGGAAGTGGTACGCCATGTGGCATTCGTCGCCGTCGCCGAAGTAGTCGCGCACGTCCTCCGGCCACATGTTCGCCTCGGCGAGCAGCATGCGATCGGCGTAGTGCGTCGATCGATCACCTTGCGGATGCGCTTCACGACCGCGTGCGTCTCGGGCAGGTTCTCGTTGCTCGTGCCCTCGCGCTCCACGAGGTACGGAATGGCGTCGAGCCGCAAACCGTCGACGCCCATGTCGAGCCAGAAGCGCATGGTGCGGAGCACCGCGCGCTCGCACCTGCGGGTTGTCGAAGTTGAGGTCGGGCTGGTGGCTGAAGAAGCGGTGCCAGTAGTATGCCTTCGCGACCGGGTCCCAGGTCCAGTTCGAGCTCTCGGTGTCGGTGAAGATGATGCGCGTGCCGGAGTACTTCTTCGGATCGTCGCTCCACACGTAGTAGTTGCGCTTGGCCGACCCGGGCGGCGCGCGGCGCGCCGCCTGGAACCACGGATGCTGATCGGAGGTGTGGTTGATGACCAGCTCGGTGATCACGCGCAAGTCCGCGCCGGTGCGCTTCGCGCACGAACTGCTGGAAGTCGTCGCGCGTGCCGTACTGCGGATGGACGTTGTGGTAGTCGGCGATGTCGTAGCCGTCGTCGCGGCGCGGCGACGGGTAGAACGGCAGCAGCCAGATGGTGTTGACGCCGAGATCCTGGATGTAGTCGAGCTTGCGAGTCAGCCCGCGAAAGTCGCCGATGCCGTCGTCGTTGCTGTCGAAGAACGCGCGCACGTGCAGTTCGTAGATGACGGCGTCCTTGTACCAAAGCGGATCCGGCGCCGAGACGGGAGCGGGCGTGCTCATCGCGCGTCGCTTAGAGGAAGTAGTCGAAGTCGTGCTCGCGTGCGCACCTGGCGCCGGAGGCGGAAGATGTGCGCCGGCACCGCTGCGGGATCGAGCTCGACGTAGTTGCGCGCGCCGTGCCACAGGAAGCGCGCGCCGGTCAGCAGATCGTGCACCTGGAACGACTGCTCCGCGGCGAGCCCGAAGCGCGCCGAGGTCGAGATCGACCCAGCCGGACTGGCGTGGTGCGGGTCGAGGTTCACCGCGACGAGGATGATCTCGCCGTCGTCGGTGGACTTGCTGTAGGCGATGATCGAGTCGTTGTCGACGGGATGGAAGCGCAGGCTCTCAGTCGGACTGCAGCGCAGCGATTCTCGCGGCGGATGCGGTTCACCCGCGCGATCGAACTCGCGCAGGCTGTCCGGGCGATCGAGATCCCAGTGGCGGAGCTGGTACTTCTCCGAGTCGAGGTACTCCTCGCTGCCCGGCTCGCGCGGCTCGTGCTCGAGCAGCTCGAACGCCGGGCCGTAGATGCCGTAGCTGGCGCCGAGCGTCGCGGCGAGCACGAGGCGCGCCATGAACGCGGGCCGGCCGCCGAACTGCAGGTACTCCGGCAGGATGTCCGGCGTGTTGGGCCAGAGGTTGGGGCGGAAGTAGTCGCGACACCGGCGGGCGCGTGAGCTCGGTGAAGTATTGCTCGATCTCCTGGCTGCGTGTTGCGCCAGGTGAAGTAGGTGTACGACTGCGTGAAGCCGAGCTTGGCGAGGCGGTACATCACCTTGGGCCGCGTGAACGCCTCGGCGAGAAAGATCACGTCCGGATGCGCGCTGCGCACCTCGCCGATCACCCACTCCCAGAACGGGAACGGCTTGGTGTGCGGGTTGTCGACGCGGAAGATGCGCACGCCCTGCCGCGATCCAGAAGTCGAACACGCTCTTCAGCTCCTCCCACAGCGCGCGCCAAGCCGTCGACTCGAAGTCGAACGGATAGATGTCCTGGTATTTCTTGGGCGGGTTCTCGGCGTACTGGACCGTGCCGTCGGGGCGCTTCAGGAACCACTCCGGGTGCTCGCGCACGTACGGGTGATCGGGGCTGCATTGAAAGGCGATGTCGAGCGCGATCTCGAGCCCGAGATCGGCCGCCTGACGGCGCAGCCGCTCGAAATCCTCGAGCGATGCCGAGCTCGGTGATCATGGCCTTGTGGCCGCCGTCGCGGCGCCGATCGCCCACGGGCTGCCGACGTCGCCTTGCGTAGCACCCGCTTTGTTATTGGGTCCCTTGCGCTCGGTGGCCGATCGGATGGATCGGCGGCAGATACAGCACGTCGAAGCCCATCGCCGCGACGTAGGGCAGGCGCGCCGCGCAGTCGGCAAAGCTGCCGTGCTTGCCGGGCTGGCCGCGCATGGAGCGCGGAAACAGCTCGTACCAGCTCGAGAAGCGCGCGCGCTCACGTTCCACCTCGACGACCAGCGGCGGCTCGTGGCGCACGACGAGCTCCGGATCCACGCCCGCTCGCTCGAGCAGCGCGCCGCGCATCTCGTCGACGCGCGTGTCTTGGCCGGCGGCGCGCTTCTTGGCGATGTCGCGCTGCCAAGTCGCGAGGTGATCGACCCACGCCTCGACGGTGAAGTCGTAGCGGCCGAGCTCGCCCACCGTGAACTCCGCAGCGAAGCGGTCGTTGCCCGCGCCGCTCATCGCGACGCGCTGCCATTCGGACTCGCCGCGGCGGCGGAACAGGATGACGCACGCCACGAGGTCGTGGCCGTCCGCGAACACGTCCGCCGACACGCTCACCGTGTCCCCGCGACCCGCTTGGCCGCGAAGCGGCCGCCGTCGACTTGGGGCGTGATGCTCTCGATGACGACGCGGGCGCGCGTCATCCGCGGCCTTCCGGCGTGAAATACAACGCCGCAAGCGGCGGCAACCGCAGGGTCAACGAATGGAGCCGGCCGTGCGCGCCGACCGGCGCGGCGTCGACGCCGCCGAGATTGCCCTGGCCGCTGCCGCCGTAAGCGGCGCGTCGCTGTTGAGGCGCTCGCGCCAGCGTCCGCCGCGCGGCACGCCGACGCGGTAGTTGCTCGCGCGGCACCGGCGTGAAGTTGCAGACCACGAGCACGAGGTCGTCGGGTCGCGGCCCTTGCGCAGGAACGACATGCACGCTCGCGTCGCCGTCGTTGCAGTCGATCCACTCGAAGCCCTCGGGCGAGAAGTCGAGCTCGTACAGCGCGGGCTCGTCGCGGTAGAAGCGGTTGAGGTCGCGCACCCAGCGCTGCACGCCGGCGTGCAGCGGGTACTGCAGCACGTGCCACTCGAGGCTCTCGTCGTGCTGTCCACTCGCGCCTCTGGCCGAACTCGCCGCCCATGAACAGCAGCTTCTTGCCCGGATGGCCCCACATGTAGCCGTACAGCAGGCGCAGGTTGGCGAACTGCTGCCACTCGTCGCCGGGCATCTTGCCGATCAGCGAGCCCTTGCCGTGCACGACCTCGTCGTGCGAGAGCGGCAGCACGAAGTTCTCCGTGAAGGCGTACCAGATGCTGAAGGTGAGCTGGTCGTGGTGATACTTGCGGATAGATCGGGTCCTGCTGGAAGTACTTCAGCGTGTCGTGCATCCAGCCCATGTTCCATTTCAGGCCGAAGCCGAGGCCGCCGAGGTACAGTCGGCCGCGACACCATCGGCCAGGCGGTCGACTCCTCGGCGATCGTCTGCGTGTCCGGGATAGTCGCGGTACACGGCTTCGTTGCAGCTGCGCAGGAAGGCGACCGCTTCGAGGTTCTCGTTGCCGCCGTAGCTGATTCGGGATCCATTCGCCCGGCTTGCGCGCGTAGTCGAGATACAGCATCGAGGCGACGGCATCCACGCGCAGCCCGTCGGCGTGGTACTTGTCGAGCCAGAACAGCGCGCTGCTGCCGAGGAAGTTGCGCACCTCGGCGCGGCCGTAGTTGAAGATCGAGCTGTTCCACTCCGGGTGAAAACCCTTGCGCGGGTCGGCGTGCTCGTACAGATGCGTGCCGTCGAAGTAGGCGAGGCCGTGCTCGTCGGCGGGAAAATGCGACGGCACCCAATCGAGGATCACGCCGATGCCGCGCTGGTGCAGGTGGTCGACGAGGTACATGAAGTCCTGCGGCGTGCCGTAGCGCGCGGTCGGCGCGAAGTAGCCGGTGACCTGATAGCCCCAGGAGCCGTAGAACGGATGCTCCATCACGGGCATCAGCTCGACGTGGGTGAAGCCCAGATCGCATCACGTAGTCGCCGAGCGCGTGCGCGAGCTCGCGGTAGGTGAGCGAACGGTTGCCCTCTTCGGGCACGCGCCGCCACGAGCCCAGGTGCACCTCGTAGATCGACATCGGCGCATCGAGCGCATTGCGCCGGCGCGCGCTCGCTCATCCACTCGCCGTCGCCCCATTCGTACTCGAGGTCGCGCGACGATCGACGCGGTGCGCGGCGGCTCTTCGCAGCGGAAGGCGAACGGATCGCTCTTCTCGACGGTGTAGCCGTCGTGGCGCGAAACGATGTGGTACTTGTAGCGCGCGCCGGCGCCGAGTCCGGCACGAAGCCCTCCCAGATGCCGGACTCGTCCGTCGCGGCATCGAGCGGGTGCGGGCGCGGATTCCAGCCGTTGAAATCGCCCATGACGGAGACGCGCGCGGCGTTCGGCGCCCAGACTCCGAAGTAAGTGCCCACATTTGCCGCCGCGTCGCGCCCATCCGAGCCGACCGGATGCGCGCCGAGCTTCTCGTAGGCGCGAAAATGCGTGCCTTCGCGGAAATGATAGATGTCGCGCTCCGTGAGCAGGCGAGCAATCATGACATCGGCCCCGCCGAGGACGGTAGATCGTGTACGCGAGCTTAACAGGCGAAGAGACGTGCGGCAGCGCATGGCCGCGGACGATGATCTGAGCCAAAAGCGTCATGCGGTGATGAGCCGCGCCGGCGCGCGCTGTGCCGGGATCTGGCCGCGTTCATTCGTAACGCAGCGAGGTCACGGGGTGGGCACGCGCGGCCTTCAGCGACTGCAGCGCGACCGTGAGGTACGCGATCCCGAGCCCCGCGAGCGCCGCCGCGACGAAGATCAGCGGATTGATGCCGGCGCGGAACGCGAAGTTCTGGAGCCACGCCTTCATCACGAGATAGGAGAGCACGCTCGCGACCGCGGCCGCGCCGAGCACGAGGTACACGATCCGGTGCGCGAGCAGCGAGATGATCTGCGCCCGTGCGCGCGCCGAATACTTTCCGGACGCCGATCTCGCGCGTGCGCTGCGCGGCGAGTGAAGGACGCGAGCCCGAACAGCCCGAGGCACGCGATGAGATGCAGAGCCCGGCGAAGATCGCGATCAGGCGCGTGAGCCGCTGATCCGCGACGTACAGTCTGTCGAGCGAGTCGTCGACGAACTCGAACTCGAACGGATGCATCCGATCGAACTTGCGCAGCGTGTCGCCCACGAATCGGAGCGTGGCCGGCACGTCCCGGCCCGCGATGTTCAGCACCATCGTGCGCTCCTCGTGCAGGCGCAGGACTGGCGGCGACCCGAGAGAAGTCTTCTACCTGGCGATAGATGACGAACGGCGCCACGCCCTCGTGCACCGAGCTGAAGTTGAAGTCTTTCACGACGCCGACGACGGTGCCCTTCTGCGCCTGTCCGAGCTCGAAGTGCTTGCCGATCGCCTCCTCCCAGTGCAGCGCGCGCACGAGCGCCTCGTTAACGACGATCTCTCGGATCGGCGAAGCCGGTGCACCGGCGGATCCTGCGGCGGCAGCGCTCGCGACGTCGTCCGCGGGAGCACGGCCCGCGACGAGCTGGAGGCCCATCACCTTGATGAAGTCGGGTCCCACTCCCATGTGCGTCACGGTGGTCGGCTCGATCGTGCCTTGGTTCGTCTCGAGGCCCATCGGGTTGATCGCGAAACGACCGCCCATCGGAGACGTCGCCCACGACACGCCGAGCACGTTCGGGTTCGTCATGAGCTGCGTCTTGATCGCGTCGGCGGCTCAAGATCGTGTCGGAGCCCCGCAGCGTGACGTTCACGCGGTTCTCGCGCTCGAAGCCGAGCGACATGCTCGAGATGTAGCGCATCTGCGCGCCCATCACGAGCGTGCACGCGATTACCGTCACGGAGATCAAGAACTGCACGAACACGAGGCCTTCGCGCAGCCCCGAGCTTCGGCCGCCGCCCTTCGCGCCGCCGACGAGCGCGGTAACCGGCACAGCCGCCGAGAGATAGAAAGCGGGGTACAGCCCAGCGCCGATGCCGACGAGCAGCGCAAGTCCCACGAGCCAGAGGTATAGCTGCGGCATCTGCGTGAAGCTCAGCGACAGCGTCCTGCCGAACAGCTGGCTGATCGGCGTGAATGCGATCGCGAGCTTCGCGAGCAGCAGGCCGAGCAGCACGGCCACGACCGCGAGCAGCATCGATTCGGCGAGGAACTGCACGATCAGCGCGCGTCGGCTCGAGCCGAGGATCTTGCGCATCCCGACCTCTTTAGCGCGCTTCGCGGCGCGGGCCGTCGCGAGGTTCATGTAGTTGATGCACGCCACGAGCAGCGTGAACACGGCGACCGCGACGAAGCCGTACAGGTAATAGCGATTGCCCGTGGGCAGGTCGTTGGACACGTCGGAGTACAAGTGGATGTCCGCGAGCGGCTGCAGCCAGCTGCGCCACTGCGCGTTGATGCGGTCGCCGGTCGCCTTCATGTTGCGCTCGAAGAACGAGTTCGATACTTCGGCCCACGTGCGCGGGATCGTATCCGGGGCGCATCAAGAGATACGTGTAGACGTTACGCCGAAGAGCAGCTGCCGGCGGATGTTCTCGTCGTTCGGAGCCGACATCATTCCGAGGTTCGCCGAGAACAGCGCGTCGTACTTCAAGTGCGTGTTCTCGGGCAGGTCCTCGAACACGAGCGTGACCTGCGCGTCGTTGCCGTCCGACGTCAGAGTTTCGCCGATCGGGTTGCGCTCGCCGAAGTAGTGCCGCGCGACCGAGTGGCTGATCGCGATCGACGTCGGCGAGTCGAGCGCGTGCTTCGGATCGCCGTAGAGGATCTTGTGGGTGAACACGTCGAACACGTTCGTGTCGACGACGTACGTGTCCCGCCAGTAGTAACCGTCGCTGCCGTGCTGGAGGAAGTTGCGGCTCGCGCCGCCGCCGAGGAAACGAACGTACGCCTGCACGTCCGCGTTCTCTTCCTTGAGCATCGGGCCGAGCACGACCGAAGTGCGCGCGAAGCTGTCGCGCTTGCCGTTGATCTCGAACTCGTTCGCGATGCGGAAAATGCGCTTGTAGTTCTCGTGGCTCTGGTCGTAGGTGAGCTCGCTGCGCAGATACTCGCCGAGCAGCAGGCAGCAAGCGATCGCGATCGCGAGGCCCACAACATTGATCAGAGCGTAGGACTTGTCGCGCGCGAGCGTGCGCAAAGCGATCTTCCACATCGTCGAGTTCATACCCCTCCCCGAGCCTTAGGCACGCGCGGGCTGCGCGCGCTTGCGCCACTCGCCGCAGGTCACGCCAACGTACTTCTTGAACGCGCGCTGGAACGCGGCCTCCGACCGATAGCCAACGTCATCGGCCACGCGGCCGATGCTCGAGCCCGCCGTGAGCAAGCCCGACGCGAGCTGCATCCGCCAACGCCCCACGTAGCGCATCGGCGGCTCGCCCGTGAAACGCGCGAAGCGCTCGGAGAGGACCGACCGCGACACGCCGCTCTTCTTCGCGAGGCTCGCGAGCGACCAATCGGCCGCGGGCTGTGTGTGAATGAGCCGCAGCGCGCGGCCGACCTGCTCGTCCCGCAAGCCCGCGAGCCAGCTCGACGCGGCGTCGGGCATCGAGTCCATATGCTGGCGGATCGCCTGCAGGAACATGAGCTCGGCCGCGCGCGCGACGACGGTCGCCGCGCCGGCTCTGCCGCTCGCCTTCTGCTCGAGCGCTGCGCGGAGCAGCTCCCTCATCAGCGCATCGCTGCCTTGGCGCGGCTTCACGATCAGCATCGGCGGCAGCGCGCCAAGCAGCGGATTGAACGGCGACGCGTCGCTGCCGAGATAGCCGCAGACGAACTCCGCGCGCGCGCCCTCGCCGCCGATCGAGCAAACCGTGAACGGTGCGTCGCTCGCCGCTGCCGCGGCGTAGAAACCCGGATCCGCGGGCGTCGCCTCCCAGCGATCGCTGTCGGACGTGAGCAAGTGCCCCTCGCCATGCGGGAACATTACGATGTCGCCGGGGCCGAACTCAGCCGCCGGCAGCGAGGCGTCGTCCGGCTTCGCCCAGCCCTCGGCAGACACCATGACGTGGAACGGGATCACGTGGCCCGCGTCCGGCATCATGGTTGCGCCGATGTCCTTCATCGACGGTGTCGCCGCGATCCACGGCCGTGCGGCGCTGATCTCGAAGTACAGCGCGCTCGAGAGGCGCACCGCACGCAAGACATCGGACAAGACGTCCATCGCTAACCGCTCCGGCCCATCTCAAAGACCCCTCGTGAAACCCGCCTCGCGCTAAGGGCGGCGGACGAGCGAGCATGAATTAGAGACGATCCGGTATTCCCTGACAACGGCCGCGGGCCGACCCTACGCGCCCTCTGCAACCACACTCGGAGAGCACGCCATGAGCACTGTCGCTTCGCGGACCCTGGCCCCGCGGACCCAAACCTTTCGAACACTCGACGGCTCGACCGTCGATCTCGACCGCGCCGAGATCGGCGCCGCGCTCGGCGCCAACGTTTTGTTCCCGGACTCGGGCGGCTATGCCGATGCGCGCGCGATCTGGAACGCGATGATCGAGCGGCAGCCGGCCGCGATCGTGCGCGCTGCGAACGAGTCCGACGTGATCAAGGCGGTCGTTTTCGCCCGCGCGAGGCACCTGATGCTCGCCGTGAAGGGTGGCGGCCACAACATCGCGGGCAGCGCGCTCGTCGAAGGCGGGCTCGTGATCGACATGAGCCCGATGCGGAAGATCGCAGTCGACGCCGCCGCGCGCATCGCTCGCGTCGAGCCCGGCGCGACACTCGCAGATGTCGATCGCGCGACGCAGCAACATGGCTTGATCGTGCCGACCGGCATCAACTCGACCACCGGCATCGCCGGCCTCACGCTCGGCGGCGGCTTCGGCTGGACGACTCGCAAGCTCGGTCTCACGATCGATAACCTCAAGTCCGCGCGCGTCGTGACCGCGGACGGCGAGATCACGCGCGTCGACCGCGAGCGGCACCCCGACCTCTACTGGGCGATCCGCGGTGGCGGCGGCAACTTCGGCGTCGCGACCGAGTTCGAGTTCGCGCTGCATCCGCTCGGGCCCGAGGTCGTCGCGGGCATGGTCGTGCATCCGTTCGCCGACTTCGTGCCGGTGCTCGAACAGTACCAGGCCGCGCTCGCGCGCGCGTCCGACGATCTCACCTGCTGGGCCGTGATGCGCAAAGCGCCGCCGCTGCCGTTCCTGCCGAGCGAGTGGCACGGCCGCGAGATCGTCGTGCTCGCGATGTGCCACGTCGGTCCGCGCGCCGAGGCCGACGCCGCAACCGCGGAGCTGCGCAAGATCGGCAAGCCGATCGCGGACATCGTCGGACCGATGCCGTTCGTCGGCTGGCAGTCGGCGTTCGATCCGCTGCTGACGCCGGGCGCGCGCAACTACTGGAAGAGCCACGACGTCGCGGCGTTCGGCGACGAGGCTATCGAGATCCTGCGCGACGGGATCGCGACGCTGCCGACCGAGGAGTGCGAGGTGTTCGTCGCGCACGTCGGCGGCGCGATGACGCGCGTGCCGGCCGCAGCCACCGCGTGGCCGAACCGGGCGCCGCACTTCGTCGTGAACGTCCACACGCGTTGGCGCGACGCGAAGGACGACGAGCGCTGCCGCGCGTGGGCTCGTAGCTTGCACGAGCGGCTCGCGGCGCATGCGATGGGCAGCGTGTACGTGAACTTCATCCCGGACGACGAGACGCGCGTGAACGATGCGTACGGCCGCAACTTCGAGCGGCTCGCGGCGATCAAGCGGCGCTTCGACCCCGTGAATCTGTTCCGGACCAACCAGAACATCGCGCCGCGCTGATCGTCGGCGCCGACGCGAAAATGGGGACATTCCGCATTTCGCAGGTGCGGATCTTCAGATTCGCGGCGTCGGCGGAGCGAAATGCGGAATGTCCCCATTCACGGGCATCGAGAATCCTCGGCGATACTTGACGGAACTGCGGCGGTCAGGCACTAAAGGCCGTCGCGGGGCGCTTTGGCCATCGTCCCGGCTGCGGTATTGGCTCGAAGGGGATTCTGAATGGCGATCGGCTTTTTGCGGTTCGGTGCGCTCACGCTTGCGATTGGCTTGCCCGGGTTTGCTCTGGCGCAACCCGTGCGCGGCGCGCAAGGCGCGCACCCCGACTTCAGCGGACTCTACTTTCCGGCCCTCGGCCCCGGGATGAGGACGCAGACGCCGCGCCAGCTCCCGTACAACGACGCGGCCAAGAAGCTGCTCGCGGACTACCAAAAGAGCTTCACGCTCGACGACGACCCGGGACGCTATTGCATCTGGCCGGGTATGCCGCGCGCCGTCTGGGGCGCGCCGTTCACGGTCGAGATCCAGCAACGGCCCCAGGATCTCTCGATCTATTGGGAAGGCTACGGCATGTACCGCAAGATCTACATGGCCGACCACAACCCGCCGAAGCAGCTCGTGCCGTCCGCGATGGGCCATTCGGTCGCGCACTGGGAAGGCGACACGCTCGTGGTCCAGACGGACAACCTGAAGCCGTACCCGTACATGACGCGGATGGCGACGTCGTCCGCGGCGCACGTCCTCGAGCGTCTGCATCTCGAGGAGCACGCGGCGGCGAACGGCCAGCCCGCGAAGTTCCTCGTCGACGAGCTCGTGGTCACAGACCCCAAGGTCTATACCGAGCCCATCAAGATCAAAGCCACGCTGCAGCTGCGTCCCGACCTTTCGCTGATCGAATACACCTGCACGGACACGCTCTGGGACGACTACCTCACGCAGCGCGGGCTGACGCTGCCCGACCTCGACGAGTTGCCGGGCGGAGCCAAGGAGTAAGCCTATGAATCGGATCATCGCTCCCCTGCTCGGCGCCGCATTCGCGGCACTTGCGTTGCCCGCCGCGGCGCACCACTCGTTCGCGGTCTGGGACATGACGCAGAGCATCGAGTTCAAGGGCGTCGTGGAGACGCTGAAGTTCCGCAACCCGCACATGGCGATGACGCTCATGCTGACGAAGCCGGACGGCACGAAGGAGACGATCAACTTCGCGGAAGGCGCGCCTGCGAACATGCTCGTGCGCATGGGTCTCGACCCCGCCGTGATCGCGCCGGGTCAGGAGATCACCGCGATCGGAGCGCCGCGCAAAGACGATCCGAACCAGTATTTCTTGAAGGCGATCGTGCTCAAGGACGGCACGCGGTTCCAAAGCATCGGGCCCTAAAGGCGGAGTGCTCCTCGCCGCGCTCGCCGAGACCTCCGACGCCGTCGCGGCAACCCGCAGCCGCCTCGCGAAGGTCGAGCTGCTCGTCGCGTGCTTGCGTGCGCTCGACGCCGACGAGCGCGAGACCGCGGTCGCGTGGCTCGCCGGGCACGCTGCCGGGCGGCCGGCTCGGGCTCGGCCCCGCGACGGTTCACGACTTGCGCGGCGTCCCGCCGGCCGCCGCCGCGACGCTCACGATCTCGGCGGCGCGCGCACGGCTCGAGAGCATCGCGAGCGTGCGCGGGCGCGGGCAGCGCGAGCCGCCGGCGCGAGATCCTCGACGAGCCTTGTTCGCCGAGGCGACCGAGCGCGAGCAGAGCTTCCTCGCGCGCTTGCTCGTCGGCGAGCTCCGCCAAGGCGCGCTCGAAGGCGTGATGGCGGACGCGATCGCGGCGGCCGCCGGGCTCCCGGCTGCCGACGTGCGCCGCGCGATCATGCTCGCGGGCGCGATCGCGCCGGTCGCCGTCGCGGCGCTCGCGGAAGGCTCCGCCGGTCTCGCGCGCTTCAAGCTCGACGCTGTTCGAGCCCGTGAGCCCGATGCTCGCGAGCCCGACGCAGGACGTCGAGAGCGCGCTCGCCGAGCCTCGAGCTCGCGGCGTTCGAGTACAAGCTCGACGGCGCGCGCGTCCAAGTGCACAAGCGCGGCCGCGCCGTGAAGGTCTACTCGCGCACCGGCCGCGACGTCACGTTCAGCCTTCCCGAGATCGAGGCGACGATCGCCGCGCTCGACGCGCAGAGCTTGATCCTCGACGGCGAGGTGATCGCACTCGATGCGGCGCGCCGGCCGCGCCCGTTCCAGGAGACCATGCGCCGCTTCGGACGCAAGCTCGAGGTCGAAGGCACGCGCGCCGAGATCCCGCTCTCGCTGTTCGCTTCGACTGTCTGCACGCGGACGGCGCGGATCTGATCGACCGCCCGACCGAGGAGCGCATCGCCGCGCTCGTGCGGCACGTGCCGGCCAAGCCTCGTCGTGCCGCGGATCGTCACCGCGGATCTCGAGACGGCGGAGCGCTTCCTGCGCGACGCGCTCGATCGCGGGCACGAGGGCTTGATGGCGAAGTCGCTCACGGCGCCGTACGAGGCCGGCAGCCGCGGCGCAGCGTGGCTCAAGATCAAGGTCGCGCACACGCTCGACCTCGTCGTGCTCGCCGCCGAATGGGGCAACGGCCGGCGTCGCGGCTGGCTCAGCAACCTGCATCTCGGCGCGCGCAGCGACGACGGCTTCGTGATGCTCGGCAAGACGTTCAAGGGCCTGACCGACGAGCTGCTCGCGTGGCAGACCGAGCGGCTCAAGGCGCTCGCGATCGACCTCGACGCCGGAAACTACGTCGTGAACGTGCGGCCCGAGCTCGTCGTCGAGATCGCGTTCAACGAGCTGCAGGTGAGCCGGCGCTATCCGGGCGGGCTCGCGCTGCGCTTCGCGCGCGTGATCCGCTATCGCGACGACAAGACGGCGAGCGAGGCGGACACGATCGAGACGGTCCGCGCGATCGCCGCGGGGCAAGCGGCGACGGCCGAGAAATAGCGCCCGCCCCCAGCCGAGCCGAGCGGCGTATCGCGTCGGGCTAGAGTCCCAGAGCGTTCAGCAGCGTGTCGTTGTACATGATGAACCGGCCGAAGAAGATCACGCCGAACCAGAGGATCAGCGAGACCGCTGCGACCATCTTCGCGCTGAGCGGCGCGGAACCGTCGGGCGCGGTTGCGTTCGCGGCGCGCGCGATGCCGAACGCGTAGAAGATGAGGAGGTTCACGCCCGCGATCACGATCAACGACATCTTGATCAGGAACGCGAGGTTCGTGAGGTATTCCTGGGGTCCTCCGACCGGATTGCCTGCGACGAAGATGAAGCCGGTAGTCATGTTGAGGACCAGACCGAGCACGCCGATCGGCACGAAGCGCTCGAGCGACGCGATCGGGATGCCCTTGCCGATGCCGAGCATCCGCGCGTCGACGAGCCCGACCGTGCCGATGATCGCGGCCATGCCGAAGAAATGCAGGATCTCGCAGACCGGCCACACCCAATCATGGGTCGCAACGTAGTTGTCGAGACCGGTCTTCAGCATCAGATGCGCGATTGTCTCTACCATGGCGTTCGTCCGTCAGCAGCGCAGCTCAACTCGACCAACCGAACAGCACCCCGACCCACTTCTCGACGAAGTTCGGGTACTCGACGAGACGGCCCGCGCAGATCGCGAGGTACCAGAAGACCATCGACGCGATCGCGAATCGGTGCGCCTCGGCCGGAACGCCGGTGCCGTTGATCACGGCGGGCGTGTCGAACACGCGGACTTTCGTGAGCTCCAGGTTGATCATCGCGCACAGAATCATCGTGAGCTTCACGAAGAACATCCAATTGTGGATGTCGTTCGTGAGATTCGCGGCGAGCAGCGACAACCCCGAGAACGCGTTGATCGTGAAGCCCACGTACATCCACGGATAGAGCTGGCGGAGCTTGTCGATCGGGATGTCGGGCACGAACCCGAGCAGCCGCAACGCGACGATCGTGTTGATGCCGACGATGATCGCGAGGCCCATCGCGTGCAACGACAGGATCGTCGTGTAGGCCCAAATCGAGGGCGACTCGCGCACCCAGACCGCGTACGCGCTGTTCTGAATCGCGTCGATCACGGAACGATATCCTTCCGCTGGACCTTGTTCTTATCGGCCGTGAGCGACGGCGCCCTTGAGCTCGGTTCGCGCGCGCTCGCCGCGCGCATCCTCGTCGGCCGCCGAAGCGTCGGGCGTCTCGGGGCTGAGCTTCAGCATCGAGAGCACGCCCGCCGCGAGCAGCGAGCCGAGCGACATGATCATCGCGACGGTTGGCAGCTGCAGATTGGCCTGGAACAGGAAGCCCGCGATGATCGGCGCGAGCACGGAGCCGCCGCGGCCGACACCGACCGCGAAGCCCGTGCCCGACGCGCGCACGTGCGTCGGGAACGCCTTGGCGAAAATCGCGTACATGCCGGTGATCGCGCCGTTCGTGAAGAAGCCCGCGGCCGCGCAGATCATCGACAGCTTCACGAGATCGGGCGGCGTGCGGCCGAACAGCGTGACCATGATCGTCGACACGAGCATCACGGCGATCGTGATGCGCTTGACGCTGAAGCGCAGCGCGAGCAGGCCGACGAGCGTGCCGCCCGTCGCGCCGCCGACGTTGGTCCAGCTCAGCACGTTGCCGGCCGAGGACGGCGCGAAGCCGAGGTCGACGACGATCTTCGGCACCCACTTCACGATGAAATAGAACGTCGTGATGTGGAAGAAGTACGCGGCGGTGACGAGCACCGTGATGGCGAGGAACGCCGGGCTGAAGATGTCGGAGATCGAGCGCTTGCGCACCGCGTCCGACACGGCCGGCAGCGCCGCGACGGTCGAGTGGCCGAGCCGCTTGAGCGTGCTGTTGATCTTCTGCGAGCGCGCCCGGCGGCTGCTTGCGCGCGAGCCAATGCACCGACTCGGGCACGAAGAAGAACACGAGCGGGATGAACACGAGCGTGACCATCGGAGCCGAACTCGAACACGTAGCGCCAGTCCGCGAGCGTGAGCGATGCCGACGTGATGAAGCCGCCGAGCGCCGCGCCGACCGGATAGCCGATCGACATGATCGCGACGCTCAAGTCGCGCCGCTTCGTGTTCGAGAACTCCGCGGCCACCGCGTTGATCGCGGCGAGCATGCCGCCGATGCCGAGCCCCGTGATCACGCGCCAGACGGCGAGGTCGCCGAGCCGGTTGTCGAGCGGGTAGCCGAACAATGCCGCGATCGGCGTCACGAGCCAACCGAGCACCCCGGTCGACTGCGTGACCATGAACATGCCGAGCGCCATGACGACGAGGCAGCCCAGGATCGTCGGCCGGCGGCCGATCTTGTCGGCGAGACCGCCGAGGAACACAGAGCCGAGCGCCATGCCCAAGAGCTCCGCGGACAGCACGAAGCCGAGCAGCGCTCGGTCGATATGCCCACTCGTCCGCGATGCCGGGGGACGCGAAACTGATGGACAGGACGTCGAAGCCGTCGAGCGCGTTGAGTCCGATGGTGATCGCTATGATGACCACTTGCAGCGCGGCCATCGGCTCCTTGGCAATGATGTCGCGCGGATCGTTGCTGCTCACCGTTGTCCTTCCCCCGAAAGAAACGCCGTCTAGCGCGGCTTAGTGGCTGCGTGAGCGTAGCATTTTCCGCCGGCAGTCGCGCGCTAGCACGATTCTCAAGAAACCCAACGTTGCTTTGCTACCGAGCTTCGAATACGGTATTTTCTCGGCCCTCGACGTGCCGGGTACGGAACATAATGATCACGCTTCTCAAGACCCTCTTGCTCGCTGCCGTGCTCGCGGCTATCGGATTGCCGGCCGCGGCGCAATGGCCGCGCGTATCCGTCGCCGAACGTTCCGCGCAAAGCGGACGGCTCGCCGGACATGAACGCGCCGACGCCGCGCGCGGCGGACGGGCATCCCGACCTCACGGGTCTCTGGGAAATCTACTTTCAATCGATCGCGGCCGCGCCGCCGCCCGGTCAGCCCGGCCCGTCGCGCTCGCAGCAGAGTCCGGGCGACGGCGGGCAGCTCGGCCTCACGCCGTCGACGCCGCCGCACGGACCCGAACGCGCCGCCGCGCGCGACGTTCTTCGATATCGGCGCGAACATCCCGGGCGGCGCTCCGTATCAGCCTTGGGCGAAAGAGCTGCGCGCGAAGCGGATGGCCGCCAACAACAAGGACAATCCCGACGCGCACTGCCTGCCGATGGGCCTCATGCAGCTGCATGGCCATCCGCAGCCGCGCAAGATCGTGCAGACGCCGCGCTTGATCGTGATCATGTACGAAGGCAACCAGGGCCTGCGGCAAATCTTCACGGACGGTCGGCCGCTGCCGAAGCTCGACGACGACTTGCAGCCGTGGTGGTACGGCTATTCGGTCGGCCATTGGGAAGGCGACACGCTCGTCGTCGAGACCGTCGGCTTCCGCGACGACGTTTGGCTCGACGTGCAAGGCAGCCCGCTGACCTCGAAGGGCAAGATGACGGAGCGCTGGCGTCGAACGGACTTCGGTCATCTCGAGATCGACGTCACGATCGACGACCCGACGGCGTACACGAAGCCGTTCACGGTCCGCGTGAGCCATCAGCTCACGCTCGATCAGGAGCTGATCGAGTTCGTCTGCAACGAGAACGAGAAGTCTTCCGAGCACTACGACAAGTGAGAACTGCGACGCGCCGGCCGTTGCAATCGGCCGAGACGTGGCAGAATAGACTGAAAGGAACTGTCAGGAGCATCGAGATGAAAGCGTATTGGGCATTCGCGGCTGCGGCCTTCGGCGCTTTGCTCGTGCAGGGCACCGTTTCGGCGCATCACTCGTTCGCGGCCGAGTTCGACCGCAACCAGAAGATCACCGATCACGGGCAGCGTCACGAAGGTCGAGTGGGAGAACCCGCACGCGCGCTTCTACGTCGACGCGAAGGACGAAGAGGTCCGGCGAGATCGTGAACTGGGACTTCGAGCTCGCGAGCCCGAACGGCTTGATGCGCCGCGGCTGGACGCGCAACTCGATGAAGATCGGCGACGTCGTGACGGTCGAGGGCTTCCGCGCGAAGAACGCCCCGCACGTCGGCAACGCGAGCACGGTTACGCTCGCCAGCGGCAAGAAGCTCTTCGCGGGCTCGTCGTCCGAGACCGAAGGGCCGCAAGGTGGCGCGGCTCCGCCGGCGAACTAATTCCTCTAGTCATGCGCTGCGCGTCTTAGCACGCGCGTTTCATTCACGCTACACCTGGTGCGCCCGGTGCTTTTCGGCAACGCGGGCCTTTCCGATCGCCTCGCGCGCGTGGGCCGACCGGCCCAGTTAGCCGTTAAAGAACCGTTATTAGCCTGACATGACGGCCCGGCCGCGGGCAGCATGGGCGGTTTCGCCACGTCGGCTTGGATGCGCGCGCGCGCACCGCCAAGCGACCAACTCCCGAAAGAAAGAGGACAGGAGCGCTCTCGGTGCAACCGCATACCCTCGCCACCGTCTGGCCGCACTTGCGATCGCAGCGCTCGGCACAACCGTAACCCAGGCGCAACAATCCGATCCCAATGGCGCGCCCGCTGCGCCCGCTGCGCCCGCTGCGCCCGCCGCCGGCGGGGCGGCGTCGTCGCAGGGGGCAGGCCCCGAGCGGCGAGCAACCCGAAGAGATAGTCGTCTTCGGCCGCGGCATCGAGCTCATCGGCAACGCCGAGGCGTCGAGCGAAGGCGAGGTCGGCGGTGCGGACCTGCTCGTGCGGCCGATGCTCAAGGTCGCGGAGCTGCTCGAGGCGGTGCCGGGTCTCATCGCGGTCCAGCACTCGGGAAGCGGCAAAGCGAATCAGTACTTCCTGCGCGGCTTCAATCTCGACCATGGCACGGACTTCACGGCCATCATCGACGGCATGCCGTGGAACTTTCGCTCGCACGGCCACGGCCAGGGCTATCTCGACATGAACGGGATGATGCCGGAGATCGTCGACCGCATCGACTATCGCAAGGGCACCTACCGCGCCGACGTCGGCGACTTCTCGATGGCCGGCACCGCCCTGATCACGACGATCGATCGACTCGACCAACCGTTCGTCGTCGGTCGAGGGCGGGCAGTACGGCTGGGGCCGGCTCGCGGGCGGCGGCTCGATCGCGCTCGACGGCGGCGGCGCGGTCACGGGCATGGCCGAGCACAACGTCTATGACGGGCCGTGGGAGCTCGCGGAGCACCTCGATCACACGGCGCTCTGGGGAAAATATTCGCAGCCGACGGAGTTCGGCCGCCTCGCCGTGACGCCTGGGGCTACGACGCGGACTGGCGCCCGACGGAGCAGATCCCCGAGCGCGCGATCGGCACGCCGGTGTGCGCGAACGAGTTCTGCGCGCTCGACCCGACGTCGACCGGCCGACACGTCGCGCTGGATCACCACGGCTACGCTCGACGGCGACAAGTGGCGCGCGTCGGGTTACGCCCAGTATTACGACTGGCAAATGCAGTCCGACCCGACGTACGACTTTCAGCTGAATCAGTTCGACCGGCGCTGGACGGTCGGCGGCCGCTACAACAATACAGTCGTCCAGACGAAGTCGCTCGAGCTCAACGTCGGCGGAGACTTCCGTTACGACGACATCGGCAACATCGGCCTCGATCACTGGAACCAGGGCGCATTCGTCGAGAACATCAGCCACAACGCGATCAAGGAATCCTCGCTCGGCGTCTACGCCGAGGCGATCTGGTCGCCGACCGACCGGCTCAGGGTGCTCGCCGGGCTGCGCGGCGACTTCTACGACTTCGACGTCACCGCCAAGAACGACTACAGCGTCGCGGGCAACAAAAATGACAGCCTCGCGTCGCCGAAGGTGGGTGTCGCCTACGAGGCCACGAAATCGATCGAGCTCTATGCCAACTGGGGCAAGGGCTTCCACTCGAACGACGCCAGAGGCGTCGTGAGCACGGACTCGCCGGTGCCGGGACTTTCGCCGGGCACGGGCTATGAAGGCGGCGCCCGCTTCGACGTCGGCGCGATGAAGCTCACCGCGACGTACTACTGGCTGAACCTCGATAGCGAGCTCGAGTTCGACGGCGACTCCAACGCCGTCGAGCCGGGGCCCGCGTCCCGGCGCAAGGGGTACGAGCTCACGCTGTTCTACAAGCCGCTCAACTGGCTCGGCATCGATGCCGTCTACACCCACAACCAAACCCGCGCGCTCGACAGCCCGGACGGGCCGTACATCGAGCAGTCCCTCGAGGCCGCGGGCGAAGTCGGAATCGCGATGACGAAGAACAAGATGGAAGCGAGCTTGCGGTTTCGCTATATGGGACCGTATCCGCTGGTCGCCGACAACAGCGAGCGCGCGAGCGCCGACAAGATGTGGAACCTTCGCGGCGCTTATACGATCGGCAAAGTTCAAATCTACGGCGAGCTTCTGAATGTGCTCGACGATCGCGGCAAGGACGTCGTTTATTGGTATCCGGCCTACGTCGCGGGGCTCGATCCCCCGGGCCTGACGTCGAGCGACATCGACTGCGACTCCGGCGCGATCAACTGCCGAATGAGCCGCGCGGAGGAGCCGCGCACGCTGCGCGTCGGCGCGAAGATCAGGTTCTAGCGCAGCGCGCCGCGCGAATGCTCGCGCGTCGTCACGACGCGTCGATGCGCGGAATCGGCCGCGCGGGCTTGCGGCCGAAGCGCTTCGCGACCTTCTCCTTTAGATAAGCGAAGCTCAGGCGGTCGCGCCACGAGCCCCAGCCGTGATGGAACCCGTGCGTGATTCCGCTGTTCACATAGAACTTGCGCTCGCGCCGCCCGTGGACGCGGCGCGGGCTGAACACGGGTTTCGGCGTGAGCAGCACGTTCTGGTAGCGCGCGCGGTTCTTGAAGAACATCCCGGTCAAGTACCACGGGCCGGTCACGAGACAGACGTCGGTCGACTCCGCCGCGTGCGGCGGGTGCTGCTGGAGGTTGTCGAGCACGTCGCGCCAAAACGGGTGGCCGGGCACTGAAGCGAACATATAGTTCGCGACCTGATCGACTGGGTCGCCGAACGCGACGTCGTATTCGAGCGAGAGCACGATGCTCGCGTCGCCGTAGTCGTAGGGCCGCACGAACTCGTAGTCGAGGTCGCAGTAGAGCCCGCCGATGTCGTGCATCAGCACGTAGCGGAATACGTCGATGCGCATGATGTGCCGATTCATGCCCGCGAACACGGGATAGAAACGCGGATGCTTCGTGCGCACGTAGTCGTCGACGAGCGCATCGGTCCAGAGCCGGTATTCCCAACCCTTGTGGTAACGCCGCACCGATGCGACAGCTTCGCGCCAGCGAGCGGGCACGTTGTCGTCTTTCCAGAGCTGATGGACGATGCGCGGAATTTGCATGCTCGAAGCTCTCGCGACAGCGCGTCGAGTCTCGCCCGCGCAGCGGAGCCGGTCAAACGTGGTCTGCCCGCCGGCCCGCGGCTATAGTAGCGCGCAGTTCCCCCCGAGCCGCCAATCGCGCAATGTCCGGAAGGATCTACAAGGGCAAGTGCTCCTGCGGAGCCGTCGAGATCACCGCAACCGGTGCTCCGCTGCTCATGGCGTACTGTCACTGCGACTCGTGCCGTCGTTGGGCGGCGAGCCCGGTGAGCGCGTTCGCGCGCTGGAAAGCGGATGCGGTCAAGATCACGGCGGGCGCGGAGCACGTTGGAACGTTCAAGAAAACGCCGAAAGCCGCTCGCAAATGGTGCTCGCAATGCGGCGGGCATCTGCTGATGGAGCATGCGGGCACCGCGCTGGTCGACGTCTACGCCGCGGTGCTGCCGGGTCTCGAGTTCAAACCGCGCGAGCACTTCCACTATCAAGAGGCCGTGCTGCGGATCGTCGACTCGCTGCCGAAGAACAAGGACGTTGCGAGGGCCGCCGGCGGCTCGGGCGTGCTGCTGCCGTCCTAAACGCGCGTGAAGGGCACGCGAACGGCCCGCACGCCGCTCAAGTCCGCAGCCGATCGATCTCGTCGCGCAGAGACGCCGGCTTGTCCGTCGCGATCCGCTCGAGCACGCGGACGCGCTCCTCGAGCTTCGCGATCATCGCGTCGCGCGAGGCGACCGCGGCCTTGAGGTCCGCGATCTCGCCGCCTTGCGGCAATTGCGCCGCGTCGCCCGTGCCGATCCAGCGGATAACCGTGCTTCGCACGGATCCAAGTCGTCACCACGCCGGCCAAGATTCCCGTGATCGGAATCGCGACCCAAACCCAGTTGTGATCCATCCTAGCGCCCTCCTCGGGCGCGAGTATCGCCTGATCAGCGCAAGCGCGCGAGGGTGTACGCGTCGACGTACGCGCCGTCGCGAAAGGCGTAGCGACGGAGCAGCCCCTCGACCTCGAAGCCGAACTTCTTGTAGAGGCGCAGCGCGACGTCGTTGTCGACGAACGCGGTGAGCTCGAGCCGCCGCAGGTTCAGCCAGCGGTCCGCGAGCTCGACGGCGGCCTTCAACAGCGCCGTGCCGATCCCCTGCCCCTGCCACTGGTCGTGCACGACCATACCGATCGACCCGACGTGGGCGCGGCGCGGCGATCTCTCCGGCACCACGAGCCCCAGGCTGCCAACGATCAGGTCGCGAGCGCACGCGACGAGCGCGTAATGGTCGCCGACCTGCTTCTCGAGCCGCTTGCGCCAGTTCTGGGCAGACGGATAGGGCAACTGGAGCGTGCCCCAGATCGCGCGCGGCTGCTCGTGGATGCGCTGCAGCTCCTGAAAGTCCTCCGGCTCCGCTCGCCGGATCACCAAGTTGTCGATTTTTTCCTGGCTCATAAACGAAAAACCCCGGTTAGCGGCTGCCTTCCAGGGTTGTCGGGTTGGGCAGTCGCGTTTGCTGGTGACTGTCCTCTCGGCGCAACGCGCAGGGTCAGGCAGCCCACCTCGAGTGAAGTACGTGTTGCATGCTGGCGACGCGTTTGCAGTTCATTGGGGCGCGCATCCTAGCGCCGGGCGCTCGACGCGGCAAGACGTCGTCGCGCGGCGACACCCGTCGTCAGTCCGTCGCGGCGCCGACTCGCGCGCGGTCGTCGATGACCACGCGCGCGAGCTCGCGGGACTGGCGCTGGCGCACGCGCAAGATCAGGAACAGCGCGACCATCACGAGGCCGACGACGAGGCCCCACCAGAGGCCGACGGCCCCGTAGCCCGCGCGGAAGCCGAGCCACAGGCTCACGGGCATCCCGAGGCACCAGAAGCCGACGATGTTCGTGACGACCGGAACCCGCGTATCGCCGAGCCCACGCAACAACCCGATCGACACGACCTGTAGGCCGTCGAACACCTGGAACA
The DNA here is from genome assembly GCA_963699925.1 of uncultured Gammaproteobacteria bacterium. Classification (GTDB taxonomy): domain Bacteria; phylum Pseudomonadota; class Gammaproteobacteria; order Steroidobacterales; family Rariloculaceae; genus FEN-1219. Next base: position 560,020 of record CAVOVT010000007.1, read on the forward strand.
CGCCCGCGATCGGCAGCAACTGAACCGTGAGCGCAATGACGGCCGCGTCGTCGGTGTAGAGACGCGCGAGCGCGCCCGGGGCACCGACGAGCAATGCGCCCGCGCACAACATGAAGCCCGCGCCGACGATCAGCGCGGCGGCCGTGGAGCGGCGAACGCCGGCTGCATCGCCTCGGCCGACCGCGTGTCCGACGATTACCGCGGCCGCCGACGACACCCCCAGCGGCACCATGAACGTGAGCGACGCGAGGTTCAGCGCAACCTGGTGCGCGGCGACCTGCACGACGCCGAGCCAGCCCATCAGCAATGCGACGGTGCCGAACGCGCCGACTTCGAGCACCATCTGTGCGCCGATCGGCGAACCGAGCATGAGCATCCGAGCGAGCGCACGCGGGTCGAACAGATTCGGCGCCGGGCGGGAAAGATACGGCCGCACGTCGCGCCAACCTACGGCGAGCAGCACCACGGCCATGAACCAGCGGCTCGTCGTCGTCGCCCACGCGGAGCCGAGCGCGCCGAGCGGAGCGAAGCCGAGCTCGCCGTAGACCCAGAGATAGTTGAGCCCCGCATTCAGCAGGTTCGCGCCTACGATCGTGAGGACGATCGGCGCAGTGCGCCGGTGCGCCTGGAGCGTCTGGCGCAACACGATGAATGCGTAGAACGGCCACACCGACGGAATCAGCCGATCGATATAGCCGACCGCTTGCGGAATCACGGCGTCGGGCTGGCCGACCCACGTTAGCACGGGCCGCGCGGTGAGCATCAGCGAGCGAGATCGGGATTGCGAGCGCGACCGTCAGCACGAGCCCGCGCTGCAACCCGCGCGCGACGGCGAGCTCGTCGCGCGCACCGAGCGCTTGGGCGATGATCGGATCGAGCGCCATCAGCACGCCCATGCCGAAGATCGAGAGCACGAAGTAATAAAGATTACCCAGCGCGACGGCCGCGAGCGCCTGCGCCGACACACGGCCGACCATGATCGTGTCGACGACTCCCATCAGCATCGCGCCGACCTGGATCAACACGAACGGCGCCGCGAGCCGCAACAGCGCGTCGAGGTCCGCGCGCGTCGGCCCATGCTCGCTTGGCTGCGCGGCCATCGCGATTCGTCCGGGGGAAAGGGGTGCGCAGATTAGCGCATCGGCGGCGCAAGTTCCCGCGCCAGGCGGCCGCCGAACGCCGGCCGCGCTATCATCTCGAGTGATGAACGCGCGCCGCTCCGTCGCACTCGAGCTCATCGCGATCGGCGTGGCGGCCGCGATCTTCGTCGGGACCTTCCGTGTGCGCCCCGCGTACGTCGACTTCGCGCTCGCAGGCATGGCGGTCGCGCTGATCGCCGCAAGCGCTCGACGGAGCCGCCGGTTCTGGGATGCCGCTCCGCTCGTGCCCGGCGGCAGCGCGAGTCGGCGCGCGTGGATCGAGAGCGGCACGTTCACGGGCGTGGCCCTGCTCGTGCTCGTCGCGCTCGCCGGCTGGAGCGCCGGCAGTGGCGCCGCGCTCGCGGCACGCGCAGCGAACTGGCACCTGGCGCTTGCGATCGCGTTCTACTTCCCTTGGGCATTGCTCCAGCAATACATTTTTCAACGCTTCCTGCTCGGGCGGCTGCTTCAGCTCTTACCGACGGCGGCCGCTATCGCAGTCACCGCGATCGCGTTCTCGAGCGTGCATTTCCCGCGCTGGCCGGTGATGGCGCTCGTCCTGATCGCCTGCTCGGCCTGGTCGACGATCTATTGGCGCACGCGCGCGCTGTTGCCGCTCGCGGCCTCGCACGCCCTACTCGGCTCGGTGCTGCACTATTGGGTATTCGGCAACGACCTGTTGCAGCGCTGGCTGGACGACTTGTTGCAGCGCGGCCTGGTCTAGTATGTTGGGGCGTCGTTGAGACGTGAGCGAACTGCGAGGGATGAGACGATGAGCGAACAACCTGCTGACTCGGCGGCCGATCTTCATTGCGACCGGCGCACCGTGATCCTCGGCGCTGGCCAGGCGGCGGTGGCCGGCATCGCGGCAGTGGCCGCGGCAGCACCCTCGGCCGCGCGCGCCGAGAGCACGAAGGGTCAAGAGTGCATGACGATCCTTTACCCGAACGGCGCGAACGTGCATTTCGACTTCGACTACTACGAGCGCACGCACATCCACAACATCATGAACGCGTACGGCAAGTCGATCAGCCGTTTCGAGCTGCGTCGCGGCCAGCCCGCCGCCGACGGCGCGCCGCCGACTTACGTCGCGACGATCACGATCTGGATCGCGGATCCGAAGGCGTTCGACGACGCCGCGGCGAAGCATCAAGCGGCGCTGAGAGCGGACGTCCCGAAGTTCACGAATGCAATGCTCGTCGCGCAGCGCGACAAGATCGTCGCGATCGCGACCTAGCCGGCGTCCGACGTCGTCGCGTGCGAGGCGGCCACCCCGCACGCTGCTCGCCTACTCCTCGATTCGCCCGCGAGCGCGCTTGAGCGCACCGCGGCGCGTCTTCTCGTCGAGCCGCCGCAGCTTCGATGCGCGAGTAGGCTTCGTCGGCCGCCGGCGCTTCGGCACGATCAGAGCTTTCTGCACGAGAACACGGAGCCGCTCGAGGGCGTCGGCTCGGTTCTGCTCCTGGCTCCGGTGCTGCTGCGCCTTGATCACGATCACGCCGTCGGCCGAGATCCGGTGATCGCGCTGGGCGAGCAGCCGCTCCTTGCAATCCTCCGGCAGCGCCCGCGACGCGCGTACGTCGAAGCGCAGATGCACGGCGCTCGACACCTTGTTGACGTTCTGGCCGCCCGCGCCCTGCGCGCGCGTGGCGGTGAGCTCGATCTCGCTTTCCGGGATCGTGACCGGCCCGACGACGAGCCCGGCGTCAGTTCGCGGGCTCGATTCGGATGATGACGCCATTGTCCTCGGCGGTGAGCAGATAGAGCAGCTCGTCCGGCCCCTGACGCACGTCGCGAATTCGTTGGTGCCAGTCGACGAGCAGCGACTCGCGGCGCAACTCTTCCATGTTCTCGTTGAACAGGATCCGCTCGAAGTGGCCCGTGCCCGGGATCTCGCCGATGCGCATCGCGCCGACGAACACGTCGCCCTTCCATTTCGAGAGCTTGCTGCCCGTGTAGAACGCGATGCCCGAGACCGCGATTGACGGCGTCCAGTAGACGATCGGGTCTTCGAAGCCTTCGCTTCGAGAAGCCCTTCGACTGCCATGGCCCGGGGTACGTGCGCCCCAAGCTCACGAGCGGCCAGCCGTAGTTCGCGCCGGGCTTCAGCACGTTGATCTCGTCGCCGCCGTTCGGCCCGTTCTCGTTCTGCCAGATCGCGCCGGTGCCCGGATGCATCGCGAGCCCGAGCGTGCTGCGATGGCCGAGCGTATAGATCTCGGGTTTGTAGCCTTCCTTGCCGACGAACGGGTTGTCCTTCGGCAGCGAACCGTCGTCGTTCAAGCGCAGCACCTTGCCGAGATAGCTGTCCGGCTTCTGCGCCGCGTCGGCTTGGCCGCCGAACGTCGACACGTAGAGCTTGCCGTCGCGGCCGAACGCGAGGCGCGAGACGCCGCCCGCCTCCGGTGCGACGAACACGTCGCGGATGTTCTTGAGCGCGTGGCCGTCCCATACGCCGCGCGCGACGCCGAGCGGCGAAGGCCCCGAGGCCGCCGGCTTCATGTATGTCAGGTACACGAAGTGATTCGTCGCGAACTGCGGATGCAATGCGACGTCGTGCAAGCCGGAAAGCCCCTGCGTTTTGACCTCCGGCACGCCCGCGACGGGCTGCGGATCCAGCGTGCCGTCCTTGTGCACGAGCCGCAGCTGTCCGCCGCGCTCGGTCACGAGCATGTCGCCGCTCGGCAGGAACGCGATGCTCCACGGCTGCTTGAGGCCCCGCGTGAACACCGTCGCGCGAATGTCCATTCCTTCCGCCGTGTGATACACGACCGGCTTGTCCGGCAGCGGCGGCACCGCCGCGATGCCATTCGGCGCGACGGGTATGCCGTTTCTCATCGGCACGGTCTGCTGGGCCGCGGCCGCGAGCGCGAACGTCGATAGAGCGGCGACCGCCGCACGGGACATTGCAATGCGCACGTCGAATTCCCCCGTTCTTGATGGTGACCGAGCGCGGCCATCCTACCCCGACCGCGAAGCGCTGTCCGCCACGAGCTGGAACGCGAATTCTCGCGGCCATCGGAAGGCAACACGCTCGTCACGGAGCACTGCATCTTTCGGCGGGACGACAAGCGCCATCACTACGTCGCGACGATCGAGGACCCGGCCATTTACACGCGACCGTGGACGGCGACGATGCGCTCACATGAGCCGGGTACAAAGAATGCTCGGGAGGACTTGTGCGGATTCGGGCTAGTTGTCAGGATGCGCAACCAGCCGTGTGCATCGGCAACATCCAACTAACAATCGATGGGGACCACCATGAAAAACATTCTGCTCGGTTGCTTGCTCTCCACTGCCGTCGCCGTGCCCGCGTTTGCGGCGCTCAAGGAAGGCGACAAGGCTCCGACCTTCACGGCGAAAGCGTCGCTCGCGGGCAAAGCGTTCGACTACTCGCTCGCCAATTCGCTGAAGAAGGGACCGGTCGTCGTGTACTTCTACCCGTCGGCGTTCACGCAGGGTGCAACATCCAGGCGCACACGTTCTCGGAGAACATGGACAAGTTCAAAGCCGCCGGCGCGAGCGTGATCGGCGTGTCGCTCGACAGCATCGAGCGGCTGAACGACTTCTCGAAGGACCCGCAGTACTGCGCCGGCAAAGTGGCGGTGGCATCGGATCCGAGCGGCTCGATCGCGAAATCGTTCGACCTCATGGTGGGCGCCGCGCGTGAGGGCGCGAAGGATTCGCGCGGGCAGGAAATCGGCCACGGTTTCGCGGAGCGCACGACGTTCATCGTGACGCCGGACGGCAAGGTCGCGGCGACCGTCGGCGGCATGAGCCCGGCCGACAACGTGACGAAGTCGCTCGAGACCGTGGAGCACTTGCAGCACGCGGGGCACTAGTCTTTTTTCGATCAGAGGGGGGGCGCGCGGCGGCGACGCCGTGCGCCTTCCTTTTTAGCGAGGCACAAAATCATGGCGAACTCCAAACAAACTCTGCTCGTGACGGGCGCGTCGGGGCAGCTCGGCAAACGCGTAGTCGAGCTCCTTCTCGACGCGAAAGCCGGCCGCGTAATCGCGGCCACGCGCACGCCCGAGAAGCTCGCGACTCTCGCAGCGCGCGGCGCCGAGGTCCGCAAGGCGGATTTCAAGGATGCCGCGTCGCTGCGCGCGGCTTTCGCGGGCGCCGACCGGATGCTGCTGATCAGCACTGGCGACCTTTCCCCGCTTGGATTGCGCCTCGGCCAGCATCGCGCGGCCGTCGCGGCGGCCGTTGACGCGGGCGTCAAGCACATCCTGTACACGTCGGGACCTGCGCCCTACCCGATCGCGGGCGGCGGCCTCATCGACGATCACTTTTGGACCGAGCAGGCGATCTTCGCGAGCCCGCTCGAGTGGACGATCCTGCGGCACCAGATCTACATGGACACGCTGCTGATGTCCGTGCCGCAGGCCGCCGCGTCGCGTCAGCTGCACTCGTCGATGGGCAGCGGCGCGTCGAACTACGTGACCCGCGAGGACTGCGCGCGCGCCGACGCGGCCGCGCTCGCATCCGACTTCAGCGGCCGCCGGATCCTCGACATCACGGGCCCGAAGCCCGTCACGCAAGACGAGGTGGCCGCGATCGCCTCCGAGCTCACGGGCCGCCCGATCAAGCACGTGAACCTCACGCTCGACGCGCAACGCTCCGGCATGGCCTCCGCGGGCCTACCGCCCTTCCTGATCGACGCCCTCCAGCGCTTTCAGATCGCCGCGTCGCAAGGCTTCCACGCCATCAATACGCCGGCGGTCGCCGAGCTCACGGGCCGCGCTCCGCTGTCCGTGCGCGACTTCCTGACCGCGAACCGGCCGAAGCTCGCCCCGAAGTGACCGAGCCGGGCAAGGCCGGCAGCATGCGTTCGTCCGGCTCGGCGTCGACGTTGCGCGGAGTGACGGCTCTACTCGTCGGGCTGATGACTTGCTCGGCGCTGCCCGCCCCGGCGCAGGACAGCGTCGGCCGGGGTTGGCCCATGGAGGGAAAAGCCCAGTGGGTCGGCGCCGGAGTGCCTTTTTACAACGTCGACGCCGCGGCGGCGAAGGGCGGTGCTGCTCCCGAAGGCGTCACGCCGCTCGCGCGCGACATCTTCACGAGCGACGATTTCTACGTCGATCGCGACCTATGGCGCGATCCGCGCTACTTCCGTTGCAACAGCACTCTCGCGCTGGACTCCCAATGGGGCGACTATTCGAGCGCGCCGAAATACATCAAGGACGATCCCGCGACCGGAGCGTGGGGGCATTGCGATGTGGACTACGGTCGTCAGCACGTCGTGAGTCCCTACAGGTTCTCGACGGCGCAAGCGCACTACGAAGCACTGTTCGCGGAGACCCGCGCCAAGGGCGGCCCGACGCAATACAGTCGGAAGCGCATGCCGCCGAGCTGGGACGGTCGTTACACGAACAACGTGAGCCTCGTGTTCGCACTAATGCGAGCCGGGAAGAAGCCCGTCGTCCAGGACGAGCTCAGCGAGCCGCCGCAGTGGATCATCGGCTACTACAATCAGGTTCCGACCATTCTTTCTCTGCTCACGCCGGAGTATCAGCAGCGCCTGGTTCAGCAGCTCTATCACCAGGCCCACGATCACGCGGCGCAGTGGTCGCTCACCTTTTGTCGGCCCGAGGGCTTCATGCGTTGGTGGTCCGGTCCGGGCGGGCCCGGCTCGCTCGACGTGATGGTGACGCCGACGCGCGTGCAGTTCCTCGGCGGCTCCGGCAACGCGATCCGCAACGTGCACGTGGGTCGCGGCTTCGATCTGTCGGGCGCCGTGCCGCGTCTCGGCGCCGACGTACCGCAATGGATGGGCGAGACAATAGGCTTCTGGGACCGCGACGCGCTGATCACGTGGACGTCGAACATCCAGGGCTGGTTCACGCATTCCAGCTGGGAGTATTCGAGCAAGCTGCAGGCCATCGAGATCTGGACGCCGCGTTCCGACCCGCGCGGCAAGCTCCTCGGGCTCGAGCACGAAACGGTCTTCTACGACCGCGAAGGCTTGGTTCAGCCGATTCGCGCCATTCGATTCTTGCCGCGACAGGGCGATCTGAACGACGTGCCGCCCAACAACCCGACGCACTGCAATCAGACTCTTTTTCTAGTAGATGGGCGCGCGACGCCGTTGGCTCCGGGTGCCGTGATCCAGTACACGGTCGAAGATCTCTACGGCAGGCCCTGGGCCGCTGTTTGGGAACAGTACTTCGAGCAGGGCATGCAAAGGCCGAAGGGCGAGGACTTGTTCGATTTGGATCGAAAGAAGTAGACGTTGCGAGCCCGATCGACGGTCGCCGAGCTAGCGACCGCTCGGCGCGTCGGATCGAGTCATGGTCCCCCGCCGATCTCGTCCTCGAACAGCTTCCGTTGAGCTTCCGTAAGATAGAACGAGTCGGGTTCCCGGTACGTGCGCTTGAGGTTCACGGTTTCCCCCGGCAACACGAACTGCGTCGAGCCATCCGGCGTCCGAACCACGTTGTTGTTGTCCTCGCACGACCACATGTCGATGCGCGCGTTCGCCGTCGTCACTCGCGCGTAGTGGTCCACGACATGCCAGGGCTGCTTGAGCCCCTTCGGGTCCCAAACGGTCACGTCGTCTTCGATCATGTTCGGGCCCGTCATTCGGATCCGCTCGAGCGTGCTGGTCGCTTGGCTGTAATCGGGATTCTGGCGCTGGTATTGGCCGTGAGTGACGCTGATCGTGTGCACGACGAGCGTGTCACCGTCCCAGAAGCCGATCGAGTCGCCGGTCCACAGCGGCTTCGCCTCGCTCTCGGGGAGATGGCCGCGCCCGTCCGTGTAAACTCGGCGCGCCTCGCTTTGCTGCTCGTTGACCATCCAGGTCTCCTGCGGAGTCACGATGTACTCGCGCAGGAAGGGCTCCGTGAGCCAGCGCGGGTAGCCTGACGGCAAGCAGTCGCTGAGCTGATCCCACTCGTTCTGGTTCGCGACCTCGCGCAGCTTCTCGCGATACGCCGCTTCGTACTTCGGCGTGAGGACCGCGGTCGTGCGACCCGCGGACAGGTTACCGGGCTGCGCCGGATCGAACTTGAGCCCGCCGCCCGCGCGAGTCCAGGCGCCCGACCAGTCCGGCATCTTCGCGTAGTCGGCTCGCGTGTAGACCGTGCCGCCGTGCGCTTTAGTCTTCATTTCGGCGTACGCAGCGTAGGACCCGCTGTACTCGGCCGCGACCGGCGTGTCCGGTCCCGGCTCCGGAACGCAGCCGGCGCCCTGCACGGAAGAGCACGACTTGAACGGGACGGCGTCACGCGCGTTCTGAGCCGCGGCTTGCGCGTGAACGGCGGCGTGGGCGGCGAGCGCCGTCGCGAGCCACGTCGCTAGACGCAGGGTTCGCGACCGATCGGCGCACTCGGCGGCCGAATGGCGGGCCTTTGTATGGAGCGTCGTGTCATTCATCGCATCTGTCCTCCAGGGTGCCAGCGCTCAACCGAGCCAGCCGGCGGCGAGCTGCTTCTCGTGCGCGGTGATCGCGTTGCGCATGAACATCGCGACGGTCACCGGCCCCACGCCGCCCGGCACCGGCGTGACCCAGCTCGCGACCTCTTTCACGCCGTCCGTATCGACGTCGCCGACGATCATCGGCTTGCCGTCGGGTCCCGTGACCTGATTGATGCCGATGTCGATCACGGCGGCGCCCGGCTTCACCATGTCGGCGCGCAGGAACTTCGGCTTGCCGACCGCGACGAGCACGGCGTCGGCGCGCCGCGAGTGCGCGGCGACCGAGCGCGTGAGGTGGTGGCACACGGTCACGGTCGCGCCCTCGGCCATCAGCATGAACGCGGCCGGCTTACCGACGATCTCCGAGTGGCCGATCATCACGACCTCGAGGCCGTGCAGGTTCAGGCCCGTCTCCTTGATCAGCTCGACGGACGCGGCTGCCGTGCACGGCGCGAGCGCGAGATCGTTGTAGACGATGTCGCCGATCGATGCCGGGTTCATGCCCTCGATGTCCTTGAACGGGTGAATCGCGGACGCGAGCGAGCGCACGTTGAATGTGCCGCGGCACGGGCCGCTGCAAGATCACGCCGAGCACGTCGGCGTCGTCGTTCATCGCGACGAGGCGGTGCTTTGCACTCGTCTTGCGTCAGCGAGCTCGGCCAGATCTCTTCGTCGAAGCGGATGCCGACCCGCTTCGCCGCGCTCGCCTGGCCGCGCACGTAGACGGCCGCGGCCTTGTTCTCGCCAATGCTGACGGACAGCAAGCGGCCCACGGGATGCTTGGCCGACGCTGCTGCGACGCGGTCGGCGACGCTCGCCAGAATGCGGTCGCGCACGGCGCGACCATCGAGCAGTCGATTGTCTTTCATGCCTGAGGAGGGTTAACGAGCTCCGCGGAAAGTATCGCACGCCTTGGGATCGCCGGCGTCGAGGCCGGCGCCGAGCCACTGCGCGCGCTCCTCCGACGAGCCGTGCGTGAACGAATCCGGCGTGACGCGCCGCCCCGCGTTGCGCTGCAAGCGGTCGTCGCCAATGGCTTCGGCGGCCGCGAGCCCCTGCTCGACGTCGCCGGGCTCGAGCACGTGATCGCGCTGGTTCGCGTGATACGCCCAGACGCCCGCGAAGCAATCGGCTTGCAGCTCCATCGCGACTTGCAACCGGTTGTCCCCCGCCTCACCCGCGGTCGCTTGCAGCGAGCGCACCTTCTCGGCCGTGCCGAGCAGGTTCTGCACGTGATGCCCGACCTCGTGGCCGATCACGTAGGCCCGCGCAAAGTCCCCCGGGCCGCCGAGACGCGCGAGGTCGGCGAAGAACGCCGTGTCGAGATACACGCGCCGATCGGACGGGCAGTAGAAAGGTCCGACCGCGGCGGTCGCGTAGCCGCATGCCGATTGCACCGCACCGTCGAACAGCGTGAGCTCGGGCGGCTCGTAACGGCGGCCGGATGACACGAAGATTTCGCTCCAGACGTCCTCGGTGCTGCCGAGGATCGCGGCCACGAACTGGCTCGTCTCGTCGTTGGCCGTGAGCGGGGAGCCTTGCTCCGCGGTCGGCGCGCCGGCGCCGCCGCCATCGAGGAGCGTCTGCAGCGCCTCGGGGCCCCCGATCAGATAGACGACAACGAGGACCGCCACCGCGGCGAGGCCGCCGCCGCGGCCCAGCGAGATCGGCATCCCGGCTCGCGCCCCGCCGCCGCCCTCTTCGCCCCGGACGTCGCGGACGTTATCGCTGCGTCTCAAGTCCTTCCAACGCATCGTGCTCTCCGCGGACCCGATGCCGGCAGCTTAACGGAACGCAGGCACGCATTGAACGGCGGAGGCTCGCGGCTACAATGACTTTGTCGCGTACGGCTGCCTACGGCCGGTACGAGGAAAACCAGGAGCGCAGTTTGAAGCTCGTCGAACAATATGCCGGAGTCGGCACGCTGCGCTGGCGAGACCGGAGCTTTCCGCGCGTGCCCTATCGGATCAGTCGCTTCCAGGGGCTGGCGAGCTCCGGGCTGCCGGTGCCGGGGCTGCACCGGATCGAAGGCTCGATCGACCTCGACGAGGTCGAGGACGCCGCGAGCCTCATCGGCACTCCGTTCACGCTCGAGCTCGAGGACGGGCGCTCGCTGAACCTCACGCTCACGGATTCCGGCGGCCGCGTACTTGCCGAAGGCCACGGGCCGAAGCACGGCTGCTCCTGCTGCTGAGCGCCGTCACGCGCCGAGTCTTGGCGCTCACGGCGCCCGAGAGCGCCCCCCCGTCATGAACATCATCGTCGCGGACTTCGAGCGTGACTACGCCGCGATTCGCGGCGTTCGCTTCGCAGTATTCGTCGACGAGCAGCAGATTCCGCGCGAGCTCGAGATGGATGACCGCGACATCGTCTGCGTGCATTGGCTCGCGCTCGACGAGAGTGGCCGTGCGATCGGCACCGTGCGACTCGACCTCGACGCGGCCGCAAAAGTCGGCCGGCTCGCGGTGCTCGAGCGCGAGAGAGGCCGAGGGCTCGGACGCGCGCTGATGGAGCGTGTACACGAGCACGCGCGCACGCAGGGCGCCGGGAGCGTCTGGTGTCACGCACAGTCCTCCGCCGCGCCGTTCTACGCGCGCTTGGGCTACCGAATCACGAGCGACCCGTTCGAGGAGGCCGGCATCGAGCATGTCCGGATGGAGCGCGCTCTTTGAGCCTCTCGGTGCCACTTATGGATCATATGGTTAGCCACTCTTCTTCGCGCTAGATCGAGGCTTGAATAGGCGGGCGCGCGCATCGTCGCCGTTCGCGCGCGGCAACCTCAGCCACCCCGCCCGTGCGGGAACGGGATCGGCAGCCCCGTGATCCACTGGTGGCCGCCCGCGACGAGCAGGACGTAGACGGCGAAGCCGAGCAGGATCGCGAGCGCATCGTTCCACTTCCACGGCGGCGCGGTCCGGATCGGACGCACCGGCCGCCGTTTGAGCGAGATCCGATCCACGACCGCCCATGCGAGCACCGAGCCGAACAACACGACGTCGGCGAGCGATCCGTTCACGAGCAGATGCAGCGTCGCCCACAGCTTCACGGCGACGAGCAGCGGATGCTTGAGCACGGCGCTGATCAGTCCCGGGAGATACGCGGCGAACGCCATCGGGAACACGAACGGCATCACCATGATCATCGTGTCGCGGACCCAGATCGGCGCGATATAGAGAATGACCGGGTTTTCACGCGCGCGGCCAAACCCGTACACGATCAACGCGAGACCCGCGATCGAGACGAGCGAGTGCAACGCGCGCCATGCGCCCGCGCCGACCTTTTCGGCCATCGCGTCGCGCCAGCGATAGCTCACGATCGAGACCGAATGCACGCCGAGAAACAGCACGAGGCCGGCGATGAGGTAGAGCACGTTCGATTCTCCGCGGCGGTCGTCACACCGAAGACGGGACGCGCGCGATTGTGGCAAGCCGCGCGAGCAGCGGCAATTCGGATGACGCTCGAGCACTCGCCGCGCGCCGCTTGCGGCACGAGCCGCCATCCCGTGTAGACTAACCTAACGCTTTTTCGAGAACGCTCCGAGGAGAACGAGATGAGACCCATCCACATCGTTGCCGGCCTATGGCTCGGCGCGCTCGCGTCGACGAGCTTCGCGTGCGACCTGCCGCCGCTGGTCGCGATTCCGCCGAAGGACAAGGTCGGCGATCAAGCCACGGCCATCCGTGAGGCGACCAAGACCTACTTCGATCAGATGAAGGTCTACACCGAATGCGTCCAGGCCGAGCTCGTAGCGGCCGGCGGCGACAAGGCCCCCATTCTGACGAAGACGGTGTTGATCGGCCGCAACAACGTGGCCGTCGCGGAAGCGGATGCGGTGAAGAAGCTGTTCGACGCCAACATCGGCCTCACCGCCAACGTCGTACCCGCCTCGCAATTCCAAGGCACGCCCGAAAACAAGAGCAAGTGATTCGTTCGGTCCGCGCCGTAGGTGCCGGCCGGCGACCCCTCTATACTCCCGCCCGAGTTTTTGGGGAGACGTGACTTGCGACCGGGCGTTCGTCTATCCGCGCTGCTGTTCCTGTCCACTTTCGTGGCCGCGCACGCGATCGCGCAGCCACGCCCGCCGGCCGGAGCCGGCGGCCCGCCGCGCACTCCGCCGCGCGGGATCACGCAGATCGCGCCCGACCTCTACCGCGCGAACAACGGCAACTGGTACACGATCTTTCTCGTCACCGATGCCGGGATCCTGCTCGGAGACCCGATCAGCGTCGATTTCGCCGCGTGGCTCAAGGGCGAGCTCGACACGCGCTTCAAGGGCAAGCCGGTGCGCTACGTCGTCTACAGCCACAGCCACTTCGATCACGCGGAGGGAGGCCGCGCGTTCGCGGCGACGGCGACGTTCGTCGCGCACGAGAACATGCTGCGCAACATGGACGGCCGCTATCCGCAGATGCCGGGCGACATGATCGATCGGAACGCGAACGGCGTGATCGATCCCGAGGAAATCGCGATCCCGACGAACGCACGGCCCGGCGTTTGCGGCATGAGCAACAACTGGTTCGCCACGCGCGACTACGACGGCGACGGCAAGATCCCGCCGCAAGAGTTGCAGCGCGACATCGTGCGGCCGAGCGTCGTGTACTCGGAGCGGATGCGGATCGAGCTCGGCGGCAAGGTCGTCGAGCTCGTGCATCCGGGCTTGAATCACTCCGACGACGCGACCGTGATGCTGTTCCCCGCGCAGCGCGTGCTGTTCGCGACCGAGTTCCTCGCCGACGCGCTCGTGACCACCGACATCCATTCGCTGCCGAGCGCGTGCGGCGCGTTCGACGGCAGCCCGCTCGCCGAATGGATCAAGTCGTACCGCACGGTCGAGGCGCTCGACTTCGACGTCGTCGCGCCGGGCCATGGCGCCGTGTTTCCGAAGTCCGGCGTCACCGAGACGCGCGAGTACTTCGAGGATCTCGTCGCGGCCGTGTCGGTGGGCATGGCAGCCGGGCAGTCGCTCGAGCAGCTCAAGGAGAGCGTGAAGCTCGAGAAGTACAGCGGCTGGAAGTTCTACGACCGGCTGCGCACGTACAACGTCGAGGCGGCGTACCGGAACCTGCAGCTCTACCACTGACGGCCCGCCGTGCCTCGGCCCGCGCTCAACTCCAGCCGCACCGGTCAGCCCGTTGCGGGCGATTTCGACGCGGCGGGCATGTATCGCGCGATGGACGCGGCGCGCACGCGAAAGGGGCTCACATGGCGACAGGTCGCACGAGAGATCTGGGACCAGTCGGCCGTGCTCAACGCACGCCGCCAAGACCACCCGATCAGCGCAGCCACGCTCACCAACATCCTCGAGCGGCGCGACTGCACGTGCCAGCACGCGCTTTTCATCCTGCGCTGGCTGAAGGTGCCTCCCGAGACGTTCGTGCTGGGACCGCCGAGCGCTCAGCGATCGTCCCCGCTCCCCGAGCCCGGACCGGAACGACGACTCCGTTGGGATTTGAAAGAGCTGTACGCGGCCGTGAACGCGCAGCGCTCGCTGCGCGGGCTCAGCTGGGGCGCGTTGGCCGCCGAGCTCCGCTGTACCCCCAGTCAACTCACGGGCCTGCGGAATGTGCACTTTGCGATCGGGATGCGGCTCGCGATGCGGCTCGTGCGCTGGCTCGATCAACCGTCGAGCGCATTCGTATACGTCGCGTCGTGGTAGCTCTGACGGCGCAGTGGCCATACTGGCGAGTCTCGCGGCGGGCCGTGTTTCTCTACCGCTGAAAAATAGCTGCAAAGGATCTCCAAATGAAGGTGCGAATCTTCTTTCTGGGCGGTGCGCTACTGCTCTGGTCTGGAACTACGCTCGCTCAGGACGCAATGGGATTCGGGCTCAAGCATCTGAAGGTTCTGAACGAAGACGACAAGGTGCGCGTGTTGGAGTACTCCCCAGGCATCGGCGACAAGACCCCGATGCATTCGCATCCCGCTACGGTCGTCTACGTCATCGAGGGTGGGAGAGTCCGGTACACCATGCCGGACGGAAGTGTCAGCGTGGTAGAGCTCAAAACGGGCGCGGCGCTAATGCGTCCGCCGGTGACACACGCTGACGAGGCGCTGGATCCTCTCGACGTGATCCTGATCGAGCTCAAGAAGTGACCCGCAGGGCGGCGAACGGCGATCCCTCCGCGGAGGGACCTTGCACCAAGATCGCGCACGATTCCGCGGAATCGTTTACGAGCGAGTCTCCAAAGGCCTGATGCCGATCGCAAACGCGGATCCGTTAAGCAGCTCGACGGTGCGTAAGCCCCCAAACGAATCCACCGACGCCACCGACCACGAACCCGAGCGGCCCGGTAATGAGCAAGCCGAGCAACGGCCCCTGATTCGCCTCGGGCGTAAAGATCATCGGGCCGAAGAAGCCGGCCGCGAACGCGACGCCGCCCACGATAAGCGCACCTCCGAGGGTCGAGAACAGCAGCCCCCCGGCGTTCGCGCGCTCGGTTGCTCGCCAAACGCGGTTGCCAGTGGCGATCCCACACGCAATCGAGGCCGGTATCGCGATTAGCCAAGATCCCGGAAAAGCGATCAGCGAGAACGGCACCCAGAACACGAAGTAGAACGTCGCGATTCCGACGAGCACGGACAAAAACATTCGGCCTGCGGCGAACATCGTGCGCCCCTCGACTTGCCGGCGTCGATCTGAGCACGCGACGCGGCTCGGCGCCTGCACGAGCGTCACAATGCGAGCTGTCGCACGTTATGCCGCTTGCTGATCGCGGACGCTCAAAGCGATCGCCTAAGCCGGGTGGACGCGGAACCCTAGCAGAATTCCCCGGCAAAAATAACGGAACAACGGCGCGGGCGGAGTGCGGCGCGCCAGACGCCGGTCAAGAAGGTACCCGGGCGTCCCGTGGCCGAGCGCCGCTGATGGTTCTAGATCCTGAGTATGTACACGGCCGGGCTGAGAAGCAGGACCGCGACTCCGAGCAGCACGATCATTTCGACGACCGGCGCGGCGCCGCGCGGCCGAGGCGCGAAGTGATAGGAATAGAGCGCACAGCCGAACGCCGTCAGCAGAAAGGGCGCGACGTAGGCGGCGAGATCTCCCACATTCTGAAGCGCGGCGAAGTCCCGTCCGGGCGGTGTGTGTCTTACGAAGAAGGTCCACGTCTGCCCGAGAACGGCCGCCACGACGAAAACGTGAGACAGCCTGCGGAACATCGAGCTTCGCGCTGCGGCACGCGTCGTCGATTCAGAGGCGGCCTCGAGCATCAGCGCGTGAGTCACGAGCGCGACGAACACGCCGCAGAGCATCACCATGGGGCCCACGGTGTAATTCGCGTTGGCCAGGCGACCGCTCGGATAGATGCCGACGAGGAACGCCGCGATTCCCGGGGCGATGCCGACCAGGGCGGCGGTGAGCCAGTTCGCACGGCCGAGCCGAGCCAGCAGCGCATACGCGGGAGCGCCGTAGACTGCAACCGCGCCCAGCGCGACGAGATAGGTTCGTGCCGTGAGGAGCGCGACGGTTGGGAAGGTTTGAACGAGCTCACGGCCGATCTCTCGTACGCCTGCGTGCACGAGCTCCGGGCTCGCCGCCCGAGATGCACCGATCCCGAACATCACGAGCAAGAGCATGAAGGATCCGACTTTCGGTAGGACCGCACCGGCGATCAGGGGCACCTGCGCGCGTTGCAGAGTCGCAACGAAGTGCTCGCGGTATGTCACGACCGAGCCGCGTCGCTGCCGCGTGACGCGCTTACTCCGCGGGCTCGATGCGCAGTTGCACGCCCGGATTCTCGTCTGTCAGCACGTAAAGCAACTCGTCCGGTCCCATCCGCACGTCGCGGATGCGCTGGCGAAGCTCGCGCAGGATCGGCTCGCGCTGAATCGGCAGGCCGTCATCGCTGAACGTGATGCGCCGGATGTGACCCGTCCACTTCGTACGGCCTTCCATCATCGAGCCGACGAACGCGTTGCCCTTCCACGCCTTGAGCTTGTCGCCCGTGTAGAACGTCATGCCGGAGATCGCTATCGAAGGCACGAAGTACATGAACGGCGGCTCGAGATCGGGGCGCGTCGCGACGTTGCTGATCTTCTTGCGTGTTCTGCGCGCGTTCCTGCTCTTGGCGCTCGCCGACGGTGAGATACAGCATCCCGTCCTGCCGAACACCATTCGGCCGCCGAAGTTCGTCGCCGAGTTGCTCCAGTTCTTCGCGACGAACACGTCCTTGATGCCTTGGATCTCGTGACCGACGAGCTTGCCGCGCGCGACCGCGGTCGTCGACAGATTGCTCTCACCACCCTTCGAGTAGCTGAAATAGACGAGCGCGTTCTGCGCGAACTTCGGATGCGGCAACACCTCGAGCAGTCCGCCGAGCGCGGTGATCCGCACCTCGGGCACGCCCGCGATCGGCGTCGGATCGAGCTTGCCGTCGTGAAAGACACGCAACCGCCCCGCACGCGCTCCGTGAGCAGCAGGTCGCCGTTCGGCAACCACGCCATGCTCCAAGGGTTCGACAGGCCGTCCGCGAGCTTCACGACGCAGATCTTCTGGTCTGCGGTCTCGTAGACCTGCGGGAACGTCGGCAGCGGCAGCTGAGCGGTCGGTTGCGCTCGCAAGAGCTGAGGCGTAATCGCCAGTGCGAGCGCCGCGGCCGCCGTTGCGAACGAGAGTCTCGTCATGTCGATCCCGTGAAGCGCTAGGCGCGAAGAATAGCAGCGAACGCGCGCTTCAGAATCGGAGCCGCAGGCCCGCGACGAAGCGCGTGTCGTCCGGATGCCGCCGGCCGCATGCGCAAGATCCGTGCTGCCGCCGTAGCGGCGCTCGCTGACGAGCCCTATGTACGGCGCGACCTCGCGGCGAATCTCGTAGCGCAGCCGCAACCCGCCCTCCGAGCGCGCGAGCCCCGCGGCGAGACCGCCATTCGCTGCCGAGCGCGTGCGGGCCGTTCAACGGCAACCCGCTCGCCAAATGGATCAACTCGTCGAGGATCTCGACGCTGCGGTGTCGGCGGGCATGGCGGCCGGTCAGTCGCTCGAGCAGCTTCAGCAGAGCGTGAAGCTCGAGAAGTATCGCGACTGGAAGAGCTACGAGCGGCGGAGCACGTACAGCGCGCTCGTTCTAGAAGGAGGCGGACCGCGCTGATCGCGGCTAAGGTGGGTTGCCGGCCTCAGCGATAGCCCCGAGCTCGCCTTGCGGATCCGCGAACACTCGGCGCAACGTCTTACTCATGCGCGCCATGTGCACGCCGTCAAGCACGCGATGATCGAAGGTTGCGAACACGCGCAATGTCTTGCCCACGACTATGCGCCCGTCGTCCACGACTGATTCATCGGTCACTGCGCCGACGGCGACCAACAACGGCACGCGGTTGTAAGGCACCAATGGCACGTAGGCCCCCTCGAGACCGAGCGAACCGATATTGGTCACGAGCGCAGACCCGAACGGATCCTGCGGAATCCCGGCCCAGCGCAGGTCAAGATTCAACGTGAACGACAGCCAGCCGATGAGCCCCAAAGCCACGTTCAGCAGCGCGAACGGAATGCGTCTGAATAGGCGCCGCGAACCCTCCAACTCAGGATCCTTCCGCTTGCGAATCATCGCCACCTTCATGTCGAACTCGTCGACAATGTCGACGAGCGACTTGCGGTGCGCGCCGAAGATCGCCGCGCCCGAAAGATCCACGTCGCGCGTGCCAGGTTCGAACATCGCGACCTGGAGAAGACGCCGATCGTCTGGCGAAGGTAGATTCGATTCCAACGCAGGATCGCGTTCGCGTCGGGAACTTCGGCGAGCGCAATGGAGATGGCCTTGATCATCACGTGCGACAGCGTTACGCGCCGTCGAGTACGCGTTCGAAACGCGTCCATGTAGGCGAGCATCGGCTCAGCGCGCAAGAGGAGCGTTCCATAGACAGTTGGATCGTAAGCCGTGCGCCACGTGCCGATCGCGACGCGTCGGAAGGGCGACACGTTCGCTTTCCTTACGAGTCTTAGGTTCGGCATCGCGTGGAGAGTAACATCGGCGCAGGTCGAAGCGTCATGACTACGAAGCCCCATGAATGAGACGTTGTACCGGCGGCCGCTGCCGGCTGACGCCATCGCGTTCTCGTCGCTCGCAGGCCGGAAAATTTTTGCGGAGGCGCTGGCGGCCGGGGGTCTCAATGGCGACTTTCCGCTCGCCGAACAGTTCCATACGCAGTCCGAACCGGCCTTTTGCGGCCTGGGTTCGCTCGTCGTCGCGCTCAACGCGCTGGCGATCGATCCGGAAAGGCTCTGGAAGGGGCCGTGGCGCTGGTTCTCAGAAGACCTGCTCGATTGCTGCGTTCCGCTCAGGGACGTGCGCGAGCGAGGCCTCGACATAGACGAGCTCGCTTGCCTCGCTCGTTGCAACGGCGCCGATGTCGAAGCGTTTCGAGCCGACGCCGCGACGCTCGCGAGCTGGCGGGCGGTGCTCGCGACGGCCGCGAGTGGAGAGGCCATAATCGTCGCCTCATACGATCGCCGCGCGATGGAGCAAACCGGTACCGGGCATTTTTCGCCCATCGGTGGCTATCACGCGCGTCGGGATCTCGCCCTGGTCCTCGACGTGGCGCGTTTCAAATATCCGCCGCACTGGGTATCGGCGGAGCGGCTCTGGCGCGCCATGCAGTCCGTTGACCCGCTGACTGGGCGCGCACGAGGCTGGATGGAGATGCGGCGGCGCAGCGGCGCGGGGGCGTTGGGATTCAACGTGAGCTGCGTGGGCGCGAGCTGGCCCGGTTTGGCGCGCTCGCTGAAGGCGGTCATCAAGAAGGTCGCCACGGCTTCGAACACGGGGGTGCTAGCCCGCGACGTGCTGCCACTCGCCGCGCATCTGGAAGTGCGCGCCGCGAGCGAGACTGCGCATCGCGAGGCCTTGAGTGCGGCGCGCGCCGCAGTGCGAACCAGCGCCGCCTATCCGGCGGTGCTAGCTGCGGTAGGCACCGAGCATGCGGAAGCCGTCACTGTATTGCTGTACGCGATCGCGGATCGCCTCACGGCCAAGCAGCGAGAAGATCTCGGCGAATTGCACAGCTCGATCATGCCCGAGCTCGGCAATCTGCGCGCCCAACTCGCGGCTCTGTCGGCCCAAGACCGCTAGCTGTGCACCCCGGCTGACGCGCGCAAGCATGGCTTACCTCGTCGGCGTCATCCTCGCAGTCGCCACGTGCATGTTCGCCGGGCGTGCGGGATTCGACCGCGATCGGGTGTTCTATCCCATGATCGTGATCGTCATCGCCTCCTACTACTGCTTGTTCGCTGTGGTGGGCATGTCGACCCGCGCGCTGTTGCTGGAATCGATCGCGATGACCGCTTTCACGCTCGCAGCCATCGTGGGCTTCAGAAGTAGCCTTTGGTGGATCGTTGCAGCATTGTTGGGTCACGGCGTTTTCGACTGGTTCCACGGGCATTTGATCGTCGACCCCGGTGTGCCATCGTGGTGGCCCGCGTTCTGTTTGACGTACGATGGCGTTGCGGCTGCGTACCTCGCTTGGCGGCTTCGCACCGGAAATATCCCTGCCTCCGCCCAAAAAGGCCGCGACGACCACATACGCAGCCGGTAGCTATCCGCTTATTGCCGCTCGGGCTGGACCGCGCAAAGATTGCGCCCCGAAAGAGAATGCATGCCGCGACGACACGCTTTCTTTCGGATCGCTTTCGGGGGCGTCGCGGCGCTGCTCTGCGCCCACTTCGCAGCCGCGCCCGAGACGACGGTGCCGTCGTTCGAGCTCGATCCCGACGGCAACTTCGTGGGGTCGTGGGGCGGACTGGGCCAGGGCTACGAGTGGCCGGACAGCAATCACGGGATCACGGTCGACCACAAGGGCAACGTCTGGCTCGGCGGCAACGGCGACAACGATACGCAGATCTTGAAGTTCACGAAGGAAGGCAAGTTCCTGCTCCAGATCGGCAAGCACGGCCAACACCACGGAAGCAACGACACGGCGAATCTGTGGCGCGCCGCGAAGATGTTCGCAGACCCGGACGCGATCGAGATCTATGTCGGGGACGGCCACGGCGTACGCGACCTTGGCGTATGGAAACGCCTTCTTCCGCGTCAAGATGGCCGCGATCGCTCTGGCTGGGGCGAACGCGGCCGTGCTTCACTTCGCGACGCAGCGCACGTCGGCGGCATGGGACGACGCGGCGCGGCCGCCCATCGGCGCTCGCGCCGCGGGACTCTATCGATCGCGCTCTGGGTCGCGGTGATGCTCGCGGGGCGCATGATGTCCTACACGATGTTTTCCGCCGCGCCCACGCCGTGATCGAAGCAGCGATTTAGAACCGCAGCCAACATCCGCGACGAAGCGGGTAGCGGTCGGATCGCCGCCGGCCTCGTGCACCCAATCGGCGCTGACGACGATCCTGCGCCCCTGAACGATGCCGACGTACGGTGCGACGTCGCGCCGAATCGTAGCGGAGGCGCAGCTCACCCCCGAGCGCGCGAGCGACCAGAGAACGAACCAAAGGCTGCGCGGGGTCGGCGACCCCTCCACGGAGGGATCGTGCACGACGATCGCGCACGATTCCGCGGAATCGTTGGCGCAGCGAATGGCTCGACGCTCGGCGAACCCAAATTGTGTCGCCGCAGCGTCGCGACAAACGGCAGAGGCGTGATCCGCATGCTTGCGAGGAACAGATTCACGTAGTCGCGTGCCGCAGAGAAACGTTCGGCAAATGGCGCTCGCCGTAAGTCAAAAGTACGGCCGTGACATTGAGCAGTTTCCTTAACGTCCTTCAAAAGTAAATGTGTATCTGCTATTTTCCCGCCCGCGAGATTCTATCGGAATCTTATGTCTCAATCGCCGCTTCGGTCGATCGTCTGCCTGTCACGCATCGCCTTGGCACTACTTGCGCTGACCGTAGGCGCATCTCTGCAGGCACAAGGTACGGACTTTGCGATCCGCTATCACGAGCGACTGGTCGATCTTGCCGTCTCCGACGGCCGGGCGCGGCCGCAGACTTTAGGCCGCGGGTCCACATCCGGTCCTTCTCTGTCGTTCGTCGCGTTCGGGCGCCGGTTCGACATCGACTTGCGTCGTAACGATCGCCTCACGAGCCGCCTTCCTCCGCCAGCGCTCGCGAAGCTGAGCGGAGTCGAGATCTATGAGGGCGAACTGCGCAATACGCCGCGCTCTTGGGTGCGGCTCACGCGTTCTCGCGGTCTGTGGAGTGGCGCACTTTACGACGGCGCCGACCTCTACCTCGTTGACTCTTACTCGAGCGCCGCTCCTTACCTGGTTACGCCCAGCAGCACAGCGGACGACGACCCGGTCATCTACCGTTGGAAGGATGTCGAAGGTCGGCTCGTCGACGAGGTTGGATCGGTGATCGCTCAGCCTGCCGGCCGCGTCTCGCTCAAGTCGTCTCCGCTTGCGAACTCCGCGCCATCTCCGCGTTCGCCAGGCGAGGAAATCGACATAGGCTTGGTCGGGGACACGCAGCTCGCCGAGCAGGTCGGCACGCAAGTGCCCGAGGCAGCGATGATCAGCATGGTCAACGTCGCGGACGGCATCTTCGTGACGCAAGTCGGCGTGCATTTGAATGTCACGCAGCTCGAGTTGCTCACGGACGAGACCACGCCGTTCGATGCCACTGATGATCCGTCGACGCTGCTTTCCGAGCTCTCGAGCCACAAGGCCGGCACGCCCGCGTTGACTGCCGAAGGAATCGTGCATTTGTTCACGCCACGATCATTCGGCGACTCGGGTGTGCTCGGCATCGCCTATTTGGGTTCGATATGTGAAGCGACGCACTCCGTGAGCCTTACCAGGGCCATTGCCGGCATCGCCACCGGCGTCGTCACGGCGCACGAGATCGGCCACAACTTCGGCGCGCCGCACGACGGAGCGCCAGGAGGCCCGTGCGAGTCGACGTCGTTCAACTATCTGATGAGCCCCGTCCTCAACGGCTCCGATGAATTCTCCACGTGCAGTCTCCAACAGATGCAGCCGGTGATCGCAGGCGCGAGTTGTCTATACGCGTTACCGGCGAGCGACGTCTCGGCGCGTACCGTCTCTTCGCCGGCCCAAGTGCTGCTCGGCACGGATTTCCAAATCAACGCGGCCGTCGACAACCACGGCGCCGACGCCTTCGCCGTCGCCGTCACAGGCGCCGGGGACGGGATCGACGTCTCGACCCTGACGTACTCGCGGTGCGGGTACAGCGATCCGGTCGGTTGTCGGATACCGATGCTGAGCGACGGCGATACCATGCCGGTCGAGGTGTCGGCATTTGCGGCTCGTGTCGGCCCCACCTCGGTCGACGTCTCGGTTCAATCCATCAACGACTCGAACCCGTTCGACAACACTGCGCATGTCGATGTCGACGTATTGCCTAGCGCAAATCTGCGGATCGACCGGTTCGATGTGAATCCGACCTTCGCGCGCCCATACGACACCGTGAGCTTCGGGCTCGATATTTCCAGCCACAGCTCCATACCGGCGACTCAAGTGGCGGTGGTCTTTCGCGCCGACTATGGACTAACGCTGTCGAGTTTCGCGGGCGCGGACGGTTCCTGCACGACGCAGTCGCAGTTTCCTTCGACGACGTGGACTTGCCCGCTTGGGACGCTTGCCGCCGGCGCCACCCAACACGTGACGGGTACGATTCAGGACACGACCGGTGCGGTCGGACTGCGGTACATAGACGCGTCGCTCGTAGCTGCGGAACCCAATCTCAACAATCTGTACCCCTCGGCTGACTTCCGTATTGCGTCGGGGTATGCCGACCTCTCGGCATCGATCGAGGGTCCGGCGGCGTCGCAGGGAGTTCAGTTGGGCGATCGATTTTCGCTCACGCTCCGCGGCCATAACGCGGGCCCGGAACCCGCCCAAAATGTGGTGCTTCAGTTCGTGAATCTCGACGGTGCGATGCTGCTCGACAGCGTCGGCAACACCGACGGCGCCTCTTGCGTGCCGATCTCGTCCGACTCGAGCACCATTGCCTGCAGTGTCGCCGCCTTGCCCGCCGGCAACGATTTCTCGGTCACGTTCTCGGGGACGGCGCCCAAGCTCTCCGGCGGCAACATCACCGCGAAAGTGCTGAGCGATACCTACGACATGGATCCGACGAATGACCGGCAGGTCGTGTTCATCAGCGTCCACCAAGCAAGCCCGCCGCCGACGTCCGCCCCGCCAACCGCGACACCGCCCGCCCCATCCGGTGGGAACAGCGGCGGCGGAGGCGGTGCAATAGACTGGTTATCGTCGGTGTTGCTTACGGTCGCATTGGGTTGGCACAGCCGCTCACGCGTTTTGCGTACACGAATCGCGCCCAACAGTTCCGCTGCGCCCACGCCGTGATCGAAACGGCCATCTAGAACCGCAGCCACACACCCGCCACGAAGCGCGTATCGGTCGGATCGCCGCCGGCCGCGCGCGCAAGATCCGCGCTCCCGCCGATTCTGCGCTCCTGAACTAGACCGACATACGGAGCGACCTCACGCCGAATCTCGTAGCGCAGGCGCAGCCCGCCCTCCGAGCGCGCGAGCCCCGACGCGAGACCGAGCGCGGCCTCGTCCTGCCCAAACCATTCGAGTTCGAGCCGCGGCTCGAGGATCCAGCGTTGCGTGATCAGCAGCTCGTACGTCGCCTCGAGGCGTGCCGCGCTGCCCCCACCATCGGCGACGAACGCGGTCGCCTCGATGTCGAATCGGTACGGCGCGATACCGTCGACGCCGAACGCGGCCCAGGTGCGCGACGGCGTCGGCTGAAAGTCCGTGCGTGCGCCGGCCACGAGGTTCCACCACCGAGTCATCGTGTGCGACCACAGCAGCTGGAGCTCGGCGTGCGACGTGTCGCCGCCGCGCTGCTCGCCCTCGGTCCGCATCGCGAGCTTGTCGGCCGAATGCCCGACCCACGCGTGCGCTTTCCACGCGAGAACATCGTCGCCGTCGGCCTGTTGCGACTCGAGCTCGTCGATCCGCAACGAACGATCGAACGGATCCTCGAGCATCCCGTGCGAGTGCCCGCCGAGGTCGGGGAACGCGGCGGCACGATCGGCGTCGGTGATCGGCGGCAACTCGGGCTGCGCCGCGACGCGCGCCGCGATGCCGGCGAGCACGACCGTTGCGAGCACTCCTCGCGCAACGCGCAACGTCGGTCTATTCGTGGGCATGCTGCGAATGATCGTGCGCCGGTTCTGCCACTGCGGGCGGAACGCCCGTGTCATGCACGTGCTCATGCCGATGCTCTGCGGGCGACGGCACCGCGCCCTCCTCGACGCGCACCTCGCGAAACATCCCCGCCGTCATGTGATAGAGCAAGTGGCAATGGAACGCCCAGCGGCCGAGCGCGTCCGCCGTCACGCGGAACGAGCGCTTCGTGCCGGGCGGAACACTGATCGTGTGCTTGCGGACGAGAAATCGACCCTGCTCGTCCTCGAGGTCGCTCCACATGCCGTGCAAGTGAATCGGGTGCTCCATCATCGTGTCGTTCACGAGCACGAAGCGCACGCGCTCGCCGTAGGCGAGCACGAGCGGCTCGGCACCCGAGAACGGCACGCCGTCGAACGACCAGAGGAACCGTTCCATGTGGCCCGTGAGGTGCAGCTCGATCGTGCGGCTCGGCGCACGGCCGTCGGGATCGGCGAACGCGGAGCGCAGGTCCGCATATGCGAGCACGCGGCGACCGTTGTCGCGCAGTCCGACGCCGGGGTCGGCGAGCCGCGGCGCCGGCATCGTGGCTTGCATGTCGACGGCGGGGTTGTGCGTCTCCGTTGCGGGGTGCGTCTGGAGTGGATGGCCGGCATGCGCTGCGTGATCGGCGTGATCGGCATTGCCAGCGTGGTCGGCGTGGTCGTGCTCGCCCGCGGCGGGCGGTGCGGCAGCGGCATGCTGATGACCCATGTCCGCCATCGGCAGGTAGATCGGCGGATCGAGGGTCGGTACGGCGGCCTCGAGGCCGTCGCGCACCGCGAGCGTCGCGCGTGCATAACCGCTCCTGTCGAGCGCTTGCGCGAACACCGTGAACGCATCCGCGCCGCGCGGCTCGACGAGCACATCGAGCACCTCGGCAGCGTCGATCCGAAACTCCTCGACCTCGACCGGGCGCACGTGTTGGCCGTCCGCCGCGACAACCGTCATCGCGAGGCCCGGGATCCGCACGTCGAACGTCGTCATCGAAGAGCCGTTGATGATCCTCAAGCGCACGCGCTCACCGGGCGAGAACAGGCCCGTCCAGTTCCCGGACGGCGTCATGCCGTTCACGAGATACGTATAGGCGTGACCGCCCACGTCGGCGAGGTCCGCCGGACTCATCCGCATCCGCGCCCACGCGAAACGATCCTCGAGCGCGTTGCCGAAGCCGTCGCGTTTGCAGTCGCGCACGAAGTCGCCGAGCGGTGCGCTGGTTGTAGTTGAAGTAGTCCGAGTGGCGCTTGAGGAGGCGATAGAGATCGAGCGGGTCGCGGTCGGTCCAATCGGAGAGCAGCACGACGTGCTCGCGATCGTACTTGAACGGCTCGGGCTCACGCGGCTCGATCACGATCGCGCCGTACACGCCGGTCTGTTCCTGGAAATCCGCGTGCGCGTGATACCAGTACGTGCCGCTCTGGCGCACGCGGAAGCGATAGTCGTACGTATCCCCAGGGGCGATTCCGAGGAAGCTCATGCCCGGAACGCCGTCCATGTTCGCCGGCGTCAGCACGCCATGCCAGTGGATCGCGGTGTCGACGCGAAGCGCGTTGCGCACGCGCAGCGTGACAGCATCGCCCTCGCGCCAGCGCAGGATCGGGCCCGGCAGCGTGCCGTTTACGAGCGTCGCGGCGCGCGTGGCGCCCGTGAAGCTCACCTCGTGCGCGGCGATCGTGAGATCGATCACGGGTCCACGCAGCGTCGCGGCGTCGGCAGTGGACGCGGCGAGCGCCGCACGCCGAGGCAACCATGCGCCGGCGCCGGCAAGCACGCCGCCGGCCGCGAGGCCCCGCACGAACCGACGGCGCGTCGTCGCGCGCTCGCCCGCCGTCACAACTTCACCTTTCGCAACCGCAGCGCGTTGCCGATCACGCGAGACCGATGACAGGCTCATCGCGAGGCTCGCGATCGCAGGCGAGAGTAACAGACCGACCGCGGGATACAGCACGCCGGCCGCGATCGGCACACCAAGCGCGTTGTAGCCGAACGCGAACGCGAGGTTCTGGCGGATGTTGCGCATCGTCGCGCGCGACAGCAGCAACGCGCGCGCGATGCCGCGCAGGTCGCCCTTCACGAGCGTGATCGGCGCGGACTCGATCGCGACGTCGCTGCCCGTGCCCATCGCGATCCCGACGTCGGCTTGCGCGAGCGCGGGCGCGTCGTTCACGCCGTCGCCGGCCATCGCGACGACTTGGCCCGCACGCTGCAGCCGTTCGATCGCAGCCGCTTTGTCGTTCGGCAGCACGCCCGCGATCACCTCGTCGATATCGAAGCTCGGCGGCGACCGCACGCGCGGTTCGCTCGTCATCGCCGGTCAGCATGATGACGTGCACGCGCGCGCGGCGCAGCGCGGCGATCGCGGCCGCCGTCGTCGGCTTGATCGCGTCCGCGACGACCAGAACGCCGGCCGCGTCGGCCGTCCACGCCCACGAATACCGCGGTGGCGCCTTGCGCGCGCGCCTCCTCGGCGAGCGGCGCGAGCGCTGCAATGTCGACACGCTCCGCGCTCATCAGTTGCTCGTTGCCGACCGCGACGCGACGCGCGCCGACGCGCGCGGTCACGCCGAGCCCAGCGGCCGACACGAAGTCGCCGACGCGCGCGCTTTCACGAGCCGCGGCAACGAGCGCACCCACCACGGGCGCCACGACCTCCGCGCGGGGAGGCGAGCCGGCTACGATCGCGCGCGCGAGCGGGTGCTCACTCGCGTCCTCGGCCGCCGCCGCAAACCGCAACACCGCGGCTTCATCGAATCCCTTGGCGGCGATCACTCGACGCAAGCTCGGCTTGCCCTCGGTCAGCGTCCCGGTCTTGTCGACGACGAGCGTCGTCACCCTCTCGAGCCGCTCGAGCGCGGCAGCGTCCTTGATCAGCACGCCTTCGAGCGCGCCGCGCCCGACACCCACCATGATCGACATCGGCGTTGCGAGGCCGAGCGCGCACGGGCACGCGATGATCAGCACCGACACGGCCGCGAGCAGCGCGTTTGCCGCTTGCGGCGGCGGCCCAAAGAGCGCCCAGACGGCGGCGGCCACGAGCGCGACGCCGACGACCGTCGGCACGAACCACGCGGAGACGCGATCGGCGAGCCGCTGCACGGGGGCGCGCGAGCGCTGCGCGTCGCGCGACGAGTTGCACGATCTGCGCGAGCAGCGTTTCGGCGCCGACGCGCTCCGCGCGCATCGTGAGGGCGCCGGTGCCGTTCGTCGTGCCGGCGGAAAGTCGGCGCGCCTGCGGTCTTGCGCACGGGATCCGGCTCGCCCGGTCAGCAGCGACTCGTCGACGTGGCTCGATGCCGTCGAGCACGACGCCGTCGACGGGCACGTTCTCGCCCGGGCGCACGCGCAGGCGATCGCCTACCGCGACGTCCTCGAGGCCGACGTCGCTCTCGCCGCCGTCGTCGTCGAATCGATGCGCGATCTTTGGCGCGAGCTTGAGCAGCGCGCGGATCGCGCCCGAGGTCTGCGCGCGCGCACGCAGCTCGAGCACTTGGCCGAGCAGCACGAGCGTCACGATCACGGCCGAGGCCTCGAAATACAGCGGCGGCGCTCCGCCGGCGCCGCGGAAAGAGGCCGGCAGCGCGCTCGGAAGCACGGTCGCGAATACCGAATAGACGCAACGCCGAGCCGGTACCGAGCGCGATCAGCGTGAACATGTTGAGGCTGCGGTTGACGATCGACCGCCAGCCGCGGACGAAGAACGGCCAGCCGCACCAGAGCACGACCGGAGTCGCGAGCGCGAGCTGCGCCCACGCGACGGCTGCGTGACCGAGCACGCGCATCGGATCGATCGCCAGGCACGTGTTCGGCGAGCATCGCAAGCAGCAGCGGCGCCGTGAGCGCGACGCCGATCCAGAACCGCCGCGTCATGTCGTCGAGCTCGTCGTTGTCGCCCTCCTCGGCCGTCGGCGTGAGCGACTCGAGCGCCATTCCACAGATGGGGCACGCGTCCGGCGAGTCGCGGCGAATCTCGGGATGCATGGGGCACGTCCACGCACTGCTCGCCGTCGAGCGAGCGCTCGGTCCAGTGCGAGCTTCCCCTCTCGCGTCCGTGCGGTGGGCGCGATCGGGAGCGGGCCCACGATGCGTCGCTGAGTGATGCCCACCCTGCGCCGGCGGCGCGGCTGCAGCGCGGACGTACCGGTCGGGGCTCGCGGCGAATGCGTCGTGGCAGCCTTCGCAGCAGAAGTAACGCTTCTCCCCGGCGTGCTCGAACGAGACGGCCGCGCTCGGATCGACCGTCATGCCGCAGACGGGATCCACCACGACCGCTGCATGGTCGACCGTCCCGCGCACGCTACTTGCGCGCCTCTGCCGCGTCCGCGCTCAACGCCGCGACGATCGGGCACGTCGCGAGCTCGCCGTGACCGGGGCACGCATCGATCAGTGTCTTCAGCCCGCGGCGCACACGCCTGAGCTCCTCGATCTTGCGTTCGACGTCCGCGAGCCGCTCTTCGGCTTTTCGTTTGACGCGGCGCATGTCGCTGCGACGATCCTTCGAGAGCGACAGGAGCTCGCCGATGTCGGCCAAGGAGAATCCGAGCTCCTTCGCTCGGCGGATGAACGATAGGCGCGCAACGTCGTCGGGCGCGTACTCGCGGTAACCCGATTCGCGGCGTGCCGCACGCGGCAACAGCCCGTGACGCTCGTAGTACCGGATCGTGTCGATGTTGACGCCGGCCGCCTTCGCGAACCGGCCGATGGTCATGGTTTGCAACCGCGTTCTCCGCTTCGGCCGACAGGGACCATAAACCCTGGACTGTGGTCCAGAGTCAAGGGTTGCGCTCGTAAGTCCTGCCGGTCTCGGGGTACTTGCTCAGCCGCCACGCTAGTGACAACGGCGGCGACTTGCCGTAGGTTCGACGAGCGCCAAAAACAACCGCCGCTCCGAAGCGCCGGCCGTCCACACTCGGGGAGAGTCATGCTCAGTCGTCGCACGTTCGTCCGCGGCTCGCTCGCAGCCGCCGTCGCCTCCTCGCTGCCTCTGCACCGCTCGTTCGGCGCGATTCTCGGCCCGACGCCGAAGGTCGACCGCGACTTCGACGCGATCACCGGCGCGGGCAAGCCCGTCACGCTCACCCGCGCGATGGTTCAAGAGCTCGGCGACAGCCTGCGCGGCAACCTGCTCCTCCCGGGGCACCCGGCATACGAGGAGGCACGCCGCGTGATCAACGCGCAGATGAACAAGCACCCGGCGCTGATCGTTCAGCCGCGCGGCGCGGCGGACGTGAAGCAAGCCGTGGACTTCGCGCGCGCGAACAGTCTGCTCGTCGCCGTGAAATGCGGCGGCCACAGCCCGTCGGGCAAATCGACCTGCGACAAAGGAATGATGATCGACCTGTCGCTGATGCGCAGCGTGCGCGTCGACCCGAAGACGAAGATCGCGCGCGTCGCGGGCGGGAGCCTGCTCGGCGACATGGACAACGAGACGATGGCCTACGGCCTCGTGACCACCGCGGGCACCGTCTCGCACACGGGCGTCGGCGGTCTCACGCTCGGCGGCGGCTTCGGCCGCGTCGCGCGCCGCTTCGGCCTCGCGCTCGACAACGTGCGCAGCGTCGACATGGTCACCGCGAGCGGCGACATCGTCCACGCGAGCGCTGACGAGAACCCGGAGCTCTTCTGGGGCACGCGCGGCGGCGGCGGCAACTTCGGCGTGGTGACGTCGTTCGAGTTCGACCTGCATCCGATGCAGCGTCAAGTCGTCGGCGGCACGATCATGTTCCCGAGGAGCGAAGCACGGCGCGTGCTGAGCTTCTACTCGGACTACGAAGGCATCGCGCCCGACGATCTTTACCTGAGCGGCGTGATCGTGAGCAACCCCAAGCTCGAAGGCGTCGGCTTCGCCGTTTGCTACAGCGGCCCGATGAGCAAGGCCGACGAAGTCCTGAAGAAGATCCGCGGCGCCGGCAGCAAGCCCATCCTGGACGCCGTGCAGCCGATCGACTACGTCGCGCTGCAGCGCTCCGGAGACATTGAAGACCCGCGCGCGATCGGCTCGTACACGAAGACGGGCTACGTGAAGAAGATCAAGCCGGATCTCATCGACGTGATGGTGACGGGCCTCGAGCCGCACCCGGAGCGCTCGACGACGGTCGGCTTCCAACACTGCGGCGGCGCGATCGCGCGCGTCGCGCCCGACGCAACGGCGTTCCCGCATCGCGACATCCACGCGACCTCGTTGCTGCTCGTCGACTGGCCCGCGCAAATCGATCCGACGCAGCACATCGCGTGGCTCAAGAAGTACTGGGACGCGATTCTGCCGCACACCGACGGCTTCTATACGAACGACGTCGTCGACGAGACGCAGAAGCAGATCGACGAGAACTACCTCGGCAACTACCCGCGACTGCTCTCGCTGAAGAACAAGTACGACCCGACGAACCTGTTCCGGCTCAACGCGAACGTCGTGCCGAAGGTCTGACGCGCGCGCGACTCAGGACGCCGCGACGATCGTCCCGGCAGCGTCCCGAGATCATTGAGCTCCCCCCACGCGCCGATCGCTCGTCGCGCCCGCACCGCCGGTGCGCTCGCAGTTGACCGTGTAACGGCGAAGCGCACGCGCGATTTGACTGCGCACCTTCGGCGAGGGGTCGTCGCACTGGACCAGCTCGAGCGTCTCGCGCACCCCGGCCTCATCGCGATGGCGGAGCAGAGCCGTCGCCGCAGCCCCGCGGATCTCCTCGCTGTCGTCGTCCGTGAGCAACTCGGTCAACAGTGGGACTAGCTCCGCGGCGTTCACCCGGCCCGGACCCGCTTCGGCCGTAGCCTCGTCCGTCGACGGGCGGGCGCGAGCCGCGATATCGACGAGCGCCTGAACCGCCTGGCGGTCGATGTAGCCCCGGAATCCGCTCACGTCCGCCTTGAGCAACTCGAGTCGCTCGGCATCGGTGAGGTCGTCTCTGAGCAGAGTCCCGGCGACGTATCCACGCCGGCTGGCCTCGTCGAGCGACTCCCAGCGCGCGTTGGTTCTCACGTCGGGCGACAAGTCGTGAACGAGCGCGTATTCGAGACCCGCAACGGCCTTCGCGTCGTGGCCGAAGTTGTTGCCGAGCGTTCTGACCGCTTCGAGCCGAACGGCCTCGCTGTCGTCGTTCAGCACGGAGTCGACGAGCGGCCCGATGAGGTACGGATCGTCCTGCTTTCTCATTGCCCGCCACACGCGGCTGCGGATGTCCGGATCCGTCGAGTTGGCGACGATATCGGCCGCCGCGACGGAAACGATGCGCCTTTCGTCACGGCCCACGAAAGCGAATCGCTGCGGGATCGTCTTGAGCTCCGCGAGCGCCGCGAAGCGGTCGTCGTTCGAGCGATTGGTGTCCAGAACGGCGGCCTCCAACTCGACCGGACGGCTTACGTCGGGCGGAAACGGGAAGCGACGCAGCTCCTCCGCCGCGGCGCGCGCAATGGTGTCGGGCGTCCACGGAATCGACGAATCGATCGACGCGCTCCAGTCGCCCGCTCCTCCGCGCCTCGCCGACCAATACACGCGAAAGAGCGAGAGCGGTCCTGGGCCGTTGCGCGATTCCCCTTTGGCCGTCACGTCGAAATCGACATCATCGGGCGCGTGCGCATTCCTTGCCGCGAGCTCGACCAGTTCGAGACTCGGGATCGAGCGAAGCTCGGCGAGGAATGCCGCGTGAATCGACTGGAATTCGCCCCTGGCCTTCGGATCGGTCGTCGCAAGCACGAGCGGCGAGACCGCAACCTTGAACATGAACTTGGTGACCGGTCGCTCGAGAGCTGCCGATGACGACGGTGCTGCCTCGGCGGCGGTTGCGGCAGGGTTGCCGCCCGCCAGCGCATCGAGCGGACGAGGGCTTGGCCCCGAGCCGTCGCCGCCTTCGAGCGGAGCCAATTCGGTCTCGAGGTCGGGGCCCGGCGCAGGTTGCCGGCTCAGGAAAAGAGTCGTCGCTACCAGGGCTACGAGCGCCAATGCGCCGATCGCACCGATCGCGCTCGGGCGAATACCGCTGTCTCGACGTTTCTCCGTGCGCAGCGGCATCGGAATCCTAGGCAGGCTCGGTTGCGATCGATGCGTAGCGCATTCCCTGCTCCCGGTACGTCACAGTCGAGTCTACGCCGATCAGGAGCGTCGTTATCGGCGTCTGCGTAGTTCGTTCGTCGCGCCGCGCTTGACGCGCCGCGCCGCGGACGCGTAGCGTCGATCGTTCGTCGCCTTCGAAGCATGACCCTATGACGATGCAACGTCGCGAATTCTCGAGCTCGCCGCGCTCGCCTCCGCGCTGGCGGCGGCAGGCTTGTCCGCGCACGCCGCCGAGCCGGTCGCCGGTCTGATCTTCCCACCGGCGAATTACCCGATGCCGCCCGACGCACGGCGCCTTTACCCGAACGGGGTCAAATTCATCGGCACCGGCCTCGGCTTCAACGGCATGACGATCGAGAGCTACGACGAGGCGATTCCGCGCGCGCTGCCGCGCGCTCAAGAGCTCGCGAGTCAAGGCGCGAACCTCATCTCGGTGTTCGGCTCCTCGATCACCTTCTATAAGGGCGCGAAGTTCAATCAAGGAGCTCTGCGACAAGGTCACGGCGCTCACCGGCTTGCCCGCGACGACGCAGAGCAACGGCCTCATCGACGGCCTCAAGCACGTCAACGCGCGGCGCGTCGCGGTTGCGACGGCTTACACGGACGTCGTCACCGAGCGGCTCAAGATTTTCCTCGGCGAGCACGGGTTCGAGGTCGCGTCGACGAAGGGCTCGGCTACGAGCGAATTCCGGAGGGCGCCGCCAACGAAGACGTGCTGCACGAGCTCGGCGTCGACTTCTTACAAGCTCGCGGGCAAAGCGGACGCGCTCGTGATGTCGTGCGGCGGGCTGCGCACGCTCGACGTGATCGTGCCGCTCGAGAAATCGATCGGCGTACCGGTCGTGTCGTCGACGCCGCACGGCCTCTGGCATTGTGCGCGGATGCTCGGCGTCAAGACGAAGATCGACGGCTTCGGGATGGTGATGGCCGCCTGAGGCGCTAGCGGGACGAGCCGAGCGGCGCGGCGGCGATCCGGCGCGCGAGGTTGTCGAGGCTTGCGGGGTCGGTCAATGAGTCCGCGGCGCCGCACCACGGCGCCGCGGACCTCCCCGGCTACCCCCCCGAATCAGAAGCTCTTCGTGTACTGGACACCCCAGCGAGCCGGCTGCGCCTTCCACACGAACGGATACGAGAACTCGTCGTTGTACTTCTCGTCCTGCACGTTCTTGCCCCAGACCGTGAATTCCCAGTCCTTGCCCTGGAGCCCGACGCGCATGTCGAGCACGTCGTACGGATCGCGCGGGATCTCGTCCCACGGCAGCGGCGTGACCGTGACGTCGCCCGGGCCCCAAAACGTCTTGCCGACCCGCCGCCAGTCGCCGCGGATCACGAAGCTCGCGCCGCTCTTGCGGTTCAGCGGCTTGGTCCACGACGTGCCGATGTTCATCGTGTATTCCGGCACGAGCGGGACCTTCGTGCCGACGATGTTCGGCACCTCGGCGTCCGCCTTGATCGTGCTGTCCGTCGTCGCATACGAGGCGTACACGCTCCAGTTATCGGTCAAGAGCGCGTTGAAGTCGACCTCGACGCCTTTGTAGTGCGACTTGTCGATGCTGCCCAGGTTCTGCGTGCTCGACTGCGACCAGGAAGATGAAGTAGTACGCGCCCGTTAGGTCGGTGTCGAACACCGCGGCGTTCAGGCTGATCCGGTTGTTGTTCATCTGCGTCTTGATGCCGACCTCGACCGTGTCGGCGATCTGCTCGTCGAACGTGTCCTTGACGCCCGCGACGCCCGCGAGCGCGACGCCCGATTGATTGAAGCCGCCGCTGCGGAAGCCGCGGCTCACGTCGCCGTAGAGCGTGACCTTGTCCGTCGGCCGCCAGCGCACGGTAAGCTTCGGCTGCGTCGCGTCCCAAGTCTTCTTGCGCTTCTGCCCGCTGACGAGATCGCTCGAGAGCGACGCCGGGATGAAGCTCGGCGGCGTGAGCGTCGTCTGCTCGCGCGTGTCCTCGTCGTAGCGCGCCGAGAACGTCGCGTCCCATTGCTCCGAGAAGTTCCAGCTCAGCGAGCCGAATACCGCCCACGCGAAGTTCTCTTGGCCGTCGGCGAGATACGTCCACTGCGGATTCGCGATCGTGAAGTCGCCCGGGATTGCCGTCCGAGGTCCGCGGGGCGCGATAGACACGGCTCACGCCGGTGCCCGTGTCGACCATGTTGCCCGTGCTGATGTAACGCGTCGTGTCGAGCAGGTAGATGCCCGCGAGCCAATTGAACTTGCCGCTCGTCTCGGACGCGTAGCGGAACTCCTGGCTCGTCGTGCGAACGTTGAGGTACTGGCTCTGATTCCAGTCGGTGACGGTCGCGCGCTGCTGGTCCGCGAGCGGCACCGTCGCGCACGAATAGAACGCCACGGCGCACGAGGTCGGCTGGATGAAAGGCCCGATCAGCACGTTGAACGACTGCGGCGGCGGGCGGAAGTCGAACGCGTCGCCGGTCAGGATCTCGTCGAGCGCGTCGTAGGACGTGATCGACGTGAACGTGCCGCGGGCGGCCTTGATGTCCCACTTCATCGAGAGCTGGTCCGCGTTCTTGATGCCCTCGCCGGGGTTGTTCACGCGGATCGGCACGCCCGTGTAGTTCGGGTTGTTGTATTGGTTTCCGCTCACGTTCACGCCCGTGAGCCCGGAGCCCAAACCGTAATCGTTGTTGATCACGAAGTCGAGCGCGGTCGTCTCGATGTGCGAGGCGGAGTAACGGAAGTCGCCGCTGATCTTGTCGGTCGGATCCCACGTGAAGCGCAGACGGCCCGAGAAGTCCTTGTACGGATCGGCCTTCTGGTTCAGATACGTGTTGTCGAGGAAGCCGTCCGTGTCGCTGTACGACAGCGCGGCGCGATATTTCAGCTTGTCG
Source organism: uncultured Gammaproteobacteria bacterium (assembly GCA_963699925.1). GTDB lineage: Bacteria > Pseudomonadota > Gammaproteobacteria > Steroidobacterales > Rariloculaceae > FEN-1219. Next base: position 595,575 of record CAVOVT010000007.1, read on the forward strand.
CTGATCGGTCCGCTCACGTTGCCCTGCGCGAGCCAGCCCGGGCCGTCGTCGAAGCCCGCGCGAATCTTCGCCTCGAACTTGTCGGTCGCGGGCTTCGTCACGATGTTGATCGCGCCGCCGATCGCGTTGCGGCCGTAGAGCGCGCCCTGCGGGCCCTTGAGGACCTCGATCTGTTGGATGTCGTTGAGCTCTTGGTTGAACTCGGCCGGGTTCGTCATCAGCACGCCGTCGACGACGACCGCGACGGGCATGTCGCTATTGCGCGCCTGCGAGATGCCGCGGATCGTGATGAACGTGTTGCCGGGGTTCTGGGTCTGCACGACCGTCATGTTCGGAGTGAGCTGCACGAAGTCGTGCACTCGGTCGATGCCCGCGGCCTGGATCTCGCCGGCCGTGAACGCCTTGATCGCAGCCGGAGTGGTCGCGTAGTTTTCGGTTCGGAGCCGCGCGGTGACCACGATCTCTTCGAGCTCTTGTTGAGCGAGCGCGGGAAACGCGATGAGCGGTGACAGGAACAGCGGAATGCGTACGACCCTGCGCGAGCAACGGCGTGTGTCCATGAATACCCCCTGCAAATATCGACAGCCGAGCCATCCTATCCTCAGCGTGCGATATTCACAACGAGAGAACGATTGGGCCGCCGGGTCGCCATGAATTCTGTCGCGAACACGCAACGCCTCGAGCGCCTAACGGACGACCACTATCTGCTGCCGCGCGCCGGCGCCATGCGTGCAGACGTGCACGCGTTCCTGTCGCCGGCGCTGCTCGCGCAGACGGACGAGGCGCTTTGGCAGCAGGCCGCGCAGGCCGCGAGCTATCCCGGCATCGTCGGGCTCTATCTGATGCCGGACACGCATCTCGGCTACGGCATCCCGGTCGGCGGCGTCGCGGTGACGGAGGACGTCATCATCCAGGCCGGCAGCGGCTACGACATCTCGTGCGGCGTGATCTATCTACAGGCGCCCGAGCTGCACGCCGAAGACGTCGCGGACGAGGAGAAAACGAAGGCGCTGGATCCGGGCGGTCGAGTCGCGGATCGCGACCGGCGTCGGCAGCCATCGGCCGCGGCAGATGCCGCGCTTCAGCGAGCAGGAGGTCGAGGAGATCCTGCGCTACGGCGCTAAACCGCTCGGCGTCGACGGCGATCTCTGCGAGCGCCAGTACATCGCGATCGACGAAGCCTTTCTCGACACCGACCGGATCGCGCGGGCACGCGACAAAGCGCAGCCGCAGCTCGGCTCGGTCGGCGGCGGCAACCACTTCGTCGAGATGCAGGTCGATCGCGACGACGGCTCGGTCTGGGTGATGATCCACTGCGGCAGCCGCGGCTACGGCTGGCAAACCGCGAACCACTACTTCTTCGCAGGCGCCGAGCTGCGCGGCCTGCCGAAGAACCGGCGCGAGGAGTCGTGGCTGCGCGCGGACGAGCCGCTCGGCCGCGAATACTGGGCGCATCACAACTCGGCGGCGAACTACGCCGTCGCAAACCGCCACGTGATCGTGCGCGGCGTGCAGCAGGCGCTCGAGGACGTGTTCTTCGCAACCGGCGAGGTGTTCTACGAGATCTCGCACAATCTCGTGCAGCAGGAGACGCTCGTGCTGCCGGACGGCACGACGAAGCGCGGCTTCGTCCACCGCAAAGGCGCGACGCGCGCGTTTCCGCCGGGCCATCCCGATCTCGTGGGCTCGGTGTGGGAGACGACGGGCCATCCGTGCCTCGTGCCGGGCTCGATGTACGACGGCGCCGCGATCCTCTACCCGCTCGACGGCGCCTACGGCTCGGGCTGCTCGGTGAACCACGGCGCGGGCCGGCTGCTCGCGCGCGGCGCGGCGAAGCGCGACCTCGCGCCGCTGCAAGACCGGATCGACGCCGAGATGCGCGGCGTCGTGCGCACGCTCGGCGGCGTCGAGATCCGCGGCATCGTCGGCAACACGCGGCGCACGCCGCTCGACGAATGCGCGCACGTCTACAAGGACCTCGACGCCGTGCTCGGCGTGCTCGAGCGCGAAGGGATCGCGCGAGTCGCGCACCGGCTCTATCCGGTCGCGAACCTCAAGGGCACGGACTGAGGCGCCGGGCTCCGGGCCTTGCGCGCCTACGCGCCGGGCGCGCCGGGCGCGCCGCGCCGCGCCTCGGTCAACATGAGAGCGCGAATGTACTCGACGAACTCGGGGTCCTCGCCCTGCAGCAACGTCGGCAACTGCGTGCAGAAATCCTCACGGCGGCACCACTCGCGCATGTAGTCCTCCCACGACGACCAGCGCCGCGCCTGCTTCGACGACATCCGCGGCTCGTACAGCAGAAGGAACGCGCGCTCGAACAGCGAGATCAGCATATTGAAGATGATCAGCATCCGCTCGCGCTGCTCGACGCTGAGATCCCGCGTCTGCCCGGACGAGAACAAGCGCAGGTCCGGATTGTCGAGCAAGATCTTCAGAAAGTCCTGATAGTTGTCGGACAGGAGCTGGTAGACCTCCTCCTCGTCGCTGTCCCGCTCCTTCTTCTGCTCGTACAGAAACGCAACGATCGCGGCCGGAAAGCCGATCGTGGTCACGATGTAGCTCAGCAATTCCCAGGTCTCGAGGTCGAGCATCGAAGGGCTATCCGGTCAGGCCTGGACGGCGCGTGAGGCCACGGTACATGATCGCGCGTGGCCTCGTCTGCCTCCGGCCGCAGCCGCATGATTAGCCACTCTCTCGCCATCGCTGCAGAGCACCCGCCCCCCGACAACATTCGGAGAATCCAAATGACGTTGCTCCAGATCCACGTCGCGCTGAGCCTGCTCGGCATCGTCGCCGGCCTCGCCGCGATGATCGCAATGAGCCGAGGGAAGCTGCCGGGCGCGTTGACGGCGATCTTCCTCGGCTCGCTCGTGCTCACGAGCGCGACCGGATTCCCGTTGCCGCCGTTCGGCCTCGATCCGCCGCGGATCGTCGGCATCGTCTCGCTCGTCCTGCTCGCGCTCGCGATCGCGGGACTCTACTTGTTTCGCCTCGCCGGCCCATGGCGGGTGATCTATGTCGTCACGGCGACCGCCGCATGCTGGCTCGACTGCTTCGTCGGCGTGGCGCAGACGTTCATGAAGATCGATTTCTTCAACGCGCTCGCGCCGACTCAGCAAGAGCCGCCGTTCCTGATCGCGCAGCTCGCGGTGCTCGCGCTGTTCATCGTGTTCGGCTGGCTCGGAGTGAGGCGAGTCAAGAGCGGCTGACAATGACGAGCCGCGCGCGCATCGCTCGCACCGTCGCATCGACTTGCGCAAGCCGCGCCCGTAATGCTCGAGCCCGCGCGCTCGTCTGGAGCTTCTTCGCCGCGGCGCTCTACGCGCCGGGACTGTATGCGCGCACGCTCCACTGGTCGTCGGTCGACGTGTCCGCAAACCTCGAGGCCGACGGCCGGCTGCACGTCACCGAGCGGCAGGCGATCGTGTTCGACGGCGACTGGAACGGCGGCGAACGGACGTTTCGGCTGCTCGGCCCTCAGCGCCTCGAGCTCGTCGCGGTACGCAAGATCGACGCAGCGACCGGCGCCGCGGTTCCGCTGCGGCGCGGAAAGCTCGACGCTGTCGACGATTACGCGTTCGCAAATCGCACGACGCTACGTTGGCGCAGCCGCCGGCCGAGCGATCCGCCGTTCGCGAATACGACGCTCGTCTACGAGATCGAGTACCGGCTCGCCAACGTGCTTCGGCGCGACGGCGACTCTTATGTGCTCGACAACGACTTCGCATTCCCTGATCGCGGCGGCGCAATCGATTCGTTCTCGCTCGTGCTCACGCTCGATCCCGCGTGGGCGGCGCCGGCCGACGTGAGCTCGCCGTTGCGGCTGACCAAGGCGAGCATGCCGCCCGGCGCGGGCGCCGTCGTGACGCTCGAGCTCGCTTACCGCGGCGCGGGCGCGCCGACTTCGGTCGCTGCGCCGCCGCGCGTGCGCGAGCGGCTGTCGGCGCTCTGGCTCATGCCGGTCGCGCTCGTTCTCGTCGCGTTCGCTCTCGCTCGGCTGCGCCGCTACGAGGCGCACGAGACGCGCAACGGCCGCTTCGCGCCGCTGCCGGGCGTCTCCACGATCGACGATGCGTGGCTCGCCGAGCACGTCTTCAAGTACCCGCCCGAGAGAGTCGGCAGCCTGTGGGACAACACCGTCGGCGAGGCGGAGGTCGCGGCCGTGCTCGCGCGGCTCGTGCAGGAGGGCAAGCTCAAGAGCCGAATCGAAAAGCGCCGCTTGCTGTTCAAGAGCGACGTTCTGCATCTCGAGATGCCGACGCCGCGCCCGATGCTCAACGCCTACGAAGACGCGTTGACCAAAGCGATGTTCGTCGACGGCGACACGATCGACACGGATCGACTCCGCAAGTACTACCAGAAGCGCAGCAAGGCATTCGATCCGGCCGCGATACTGCGCCGCTACTTGCGCACCGACGAGCGCGCGACCGCGGAGAACCGCGGGGCGATCGTGGGCGGCTGGAAGCTCAGCGCGGCGCTCGCGCTCGCCGCGCTCGTCGCCTTCGGCGCGAGCGTCTACGCCGAAGCTCGCGGCGGCATCAGCCCCGGGTTCGTGCTCTCGGCTGCGGCGCTCGTGGTCGGCTCGGGTGTGTTCATCGTCGTGCTGCTCGTGACCGGCGCCGCGCTCCGGTACGACGTCGTGAATCCGCGCCGCCGCTTGAGCGGGCTGCTCGTGGTGTATTCGATCTACGCCGGCGCGCTGATGATCGGCGCCTGGCTGGGCAGCGGCTATCTCGGATCGGCGGGCTTCTTCGCTGTCGCGGCGCTCGGCGCACTCGCGCTCAACCTCGCGCTGAACCGCGCGCTCACTCGCGTGGGCCCGGATCACGTCGCTTTACGCAAGCGCCTGACCGCGGCGCGCGAGTATTTCGCGGCGCAGCTCGAGCGACCCGACCCCCGGCTCGAGGACGCGTGGTACCCGTACCTGATCGCGTTCGGGCTCGACCGAGAGATGGACCACTGGTTCAAGCGACACGGTCCGCAGAACGGTATCGCCGGGTCGACCGAAGGTGCTTTCGGCCACGGCTCGTCGTCGCACTCCGCCGGCTCCGCGGCGCCGACCTGGAGCGGCGGCGGCGGCGCGTTCGGCGGCGGCGGCGCGTCGGGCGCATGGACCGCGGCAGCGGGGGCGATGGCGTCCGGCGTGGCGGTCGCATCGTCGAGCTCAGGAGGCGGCGGCGGCGGCAGCTCGGGCGGTGGGGGCGGCGGCGGCTGGTGAGGCGACGCCAACGCGGCGAGACGTAGAGTCGCGCGAGCGGATGCGCTCTTGCCTGCCGACTCGGGAATCGCCACCATCCGCACTCGTTCGAACGCGCGTTCGCGTTCGCCGAGCCCGCAGCTTGCAGCGTCACGCCACGGCCCTCGCCTTCTGCGCTCTCGCCTCGCTCGCGGGAGCTCGCGCGGCGTCGGCACAGCATGCAACCGCCTACGACGTCGAAGACGGCGCGCGGACGTTCGCGTCGACCTGCGCGAACTGCCACGGGCCCGACGGCAACCTGATCCCGGGGATCGACCTCGGCCACGGTCAGTTCCGCCGGGCGCTCACCGACCCCGAGCTCGAGAGCATCATCGAAAACGGCATTCCAAACACCGCGATGCCTCCCTCGCCCCGTCTCGGCGAGGAACAGGTTCAGCGCCTCATCGTGTTTCTCCGCGGCAACGCCGAGCAGAAGCCCGCGACGGGCAAGAGCGGCGACACGGCACGCGGCAAGGCGCTGTTCGAAGGCAAAGGCGAGTGCACGGACTGCCACCGGATCGGCACGCTCGGCTCGCGCACCGGGCCGGACCTCACGCGGATCGGGCTGCAGCGACGCGCGGTGGAAATCGAGCAATCGCTGCTCGACCCGGGGGCGGAGATCCAGGCGAGCAATCGCTTCGTGCGGCTCGTCACGGCCGACGGCAAAGAGGTCAAGGGACGACTGCTCAACCACGACACGTACACCGTCCAGCTCATCGACTGGGACGAGAACCTGCGCTCGTTCAACAAGGCGGATCTGCGCGAGCTTCGCTTCGAAAACACGCCGATGCCGTCGTTCAAGAAGAAGCTCAGCGCGCAGCAGATCGCGGACCTGGTCGCTTACCTCTCGTCGCTGCGGGGGCCGTAGCCGAAATGAAATCGCGATGGGCGATGCTCGCGGTCACGTTGCTCGGCGCCGCGCCGTTGCACGCGCAGGTCACGTTCGAGCGCATCCTGAACGCCGAGCGCGAGCCGCAAACTGGCTGAGCTACTCCGGCACGGTCATCGAACCAGCGCTACAGCCGGCTCGATCAGATCACGGCCGCGAACGTGAAGGACCTGAAGCTGCAGTGGGTCTGGCAGGCGCGCTCGCTCGAGAAGTTCGAGGCGACCGCGCTCGTCGTCGACGGCGTGCTCTACACCGTCCAGGCGCCGAACGACGTCGTCGCGCTCGACGCCGCGACCGGCCGCATCTTCTGGACGTTCGACTACGAGCCGTCGCCGGACGCGCGCACGTGCTGCGGCCGCGTGAACCGCGGGCTCGCGATCCTCGGCGACACGCTGTACATGGGCACGATCGACGCGCACCTGCTCGCGATCGACGCGAAGAGCGGCAAGCTCGTCTGGAACGCGACGGTCGCGAGCTCGGCGCAGCACTACTCGATCACGATGTCGCCCGTCGTCGTGAAGGACAAGGTGATCGATCGGCACGGCCGGCGGCGACGTCGGCATCCGCGGCTTCATCGCGGCGTTCGACGCGAAGACCGGCAAGGAAGTCTGGCGCTTCCACACGATCCCCGGCGCCGGGCGAGCCCGGCAACGAGACCTGGGCCGGCGACTCGTGGAAGGACAGGCGGCGCGGCGGTCTGGAACGCGGGCGCGTACGACCCGCGAGACGAACCTCGTGTTCTTCGGCACCGGCAATCCGGCGCCCGACTGGGACGGCCGCGGCCGCGCTCGGCGACAATCTCTACAGCGACAGCGTGGTCGCGCTCGACGCCGACACGGGCAAGCTCGAAGTGGCACTACCAGTTCACGCCGCACGACGAGATCGACTACGACTCGACGCAGGTGCCGGTGCTCGCCGACATCGAGTGGCACGGCGAGCCGCGCAAGGTGATGCTCTGGGCGAATCGCAACGGCCTGATGTACGTGCTCGATCGCGTCACGGGCAAGTTCCTGCTCGGCAAGCCGTACGTCAAGGTGAACTGGATGGACGGCTTCGACGCGAACGGCCGTCCGCAGCAAGACCGGCTGCGCAGCCGAGCCCGAAGGAGGCACGCTGATGCGGCCGCACGTGCACGGCGCGACGAATTGGGCGCCGCCGTCGTTCAGCCCGAGGACCGGCCTCTTCTACGTCGCGCACTGGGAGAACTCGGGAATCATCGCGATCCAGGGCGAGTTCCCGCGCGGCGTCGGCGTGAACACCGCGCAGACGCAGATGGGCCAGACGAACCTGCTGCCGTTCTTCAACGACGACGAGGAAGCGTACGGCGTGATCCGCGCGTACGACCCGCAGACGCTCGACGCGAAGTGGGAATACCGGATGGCCGACATCACCTGGGGCGGCGTGCTGTCGACCGCGGGCGACGTCGTGTTCGGCGGCGGCAAGGAAGGCTACTTCTTCGCGCTCGACGCGCGCACGGGCAAGGAGCTCTGGCGGCTTGCGGTCGGCGGCCAGATCAACAGCGGGCCGATGAGCTACTCGGTCGGCGGCAAGCAGTACGTCACGGTCGCGGCGGGCAGCTCGCTGTTCGCGTTCGCGCTGCCGTAGCATCAACCGCCGACGCGCCCTCCGAGCTTCGGATCGAGCGCGAGCGCGGCCGCGACGACCGGCTTCGCCCACTCCGGCGTCGCATCGAGATCCGCGTTCACGATGCGCCGGCGATTCGTCCCGAGGATCAGCCGCGGCTGCGGCTTCGCCGACTCCTCGCTGTTGTCGTACATCCGCAGCACCTCGAGGTGCGGCATGAGCCGCACGAGGTTGCGGCGGCTCTCGTCGTAGCGCTCGCGAATCTTGCGCTCCGGTATGTCGTGACCGCCGCGCCGCACGCGTGCGGCGACGCGCGCGACGTGCAGCTCGGGCGTCGCGAGCGCGCAGTACCAAACATGGACCTTGATTCCGTGCTCGGCGGCGGCGAGCAACGTCGCGGCGATCGTGCGGCCACCGAGCGTCGTCTCGAACGCGTAGCGGTAGCCCTGCTCGATCGAGGCGCGCAGCAACTGGAAGCCGCGCTGCCACGCGAGGCCGTTCGCCTCCTCGATCGGCATGCCGGGATTCTCGTGGACGATCGCCTTCGCGATCTCGTCGGCGTTGAAGAACACGCCGCCGCTGCGCGCGAACACTTCGCCCGCGATGCTGCTCTTCCCGGCGCCGTTCGTGCCGGCGAGCACGTAGATTCCCGGATGAGCGGCCATGCCCACGTCGACGGCGCGCGGCGCCGCCTCTAGCGTCGAGCGGCTCTACGTGGCCGCGCCTTCGCGGCGTGCCTCGCCCTCGGCGCCTTCGCGGCGTGCCTCGCCCTCGGCGCCTTCGCGGCGCTCGCCGCCTTCGGGGCGACGCCGAACAGCTCCTTCACGGCCTTGTCCGTGCCGCGGCCCTGCATCTTCGCGACGAGCCCGTCGAAGTGGCCGCGCAGTCGCTCGAGCGGATCGCCCGCGCGCCTCACGAGCGCCTCGTATTCGGGCACCGACAGCATCACGACGCGCGCCTTGTCATGTCGAGTGACTGCGACGACGCCGCGCGCGAGCGTCTTCTCGAGCACGTCGCCGAACGAGTTCTTGACCGTCGTGGCGGACACGGCCTCGACGTCCTCGATCTGCCCCGACGGGGCGAGCATTTTCACCGCGGCCATCATACAGCCCCCGATTCACACATCGAGCCCATTATAGCCATTTCAGCTATTTTGGCTATTTAACCTGAATGCGCTCGGCCCGATGGGCGGCGACGAAACGGGATTCTGACGCTTGGGTGCTCGCAGGCTGCGAGCGGCTCTAAGGCACCGCGACGCCCACGTGAGCTGCGACCCAACCTGACCTTTGGACGAGCTCGTTCGGGCGCGCGGCCGAGATCGACAGCTCGCTCGCGCTCTCGTACACGCCGATGCCGCGCTCGAGACAAAAGCGCAACGTCTCGAGCCAGACGATGCCGCGCACGAGCGCGCCACTCTCGCGCCGGCTCACCACCGTGACCTTCTCGTGCAACGCGCGCCGGCCGTGGAGCACGATGCTGAAGCCCGCGAGGCCGCCGTCGCCGCTTCGCACGAGCAAGCAGTCCGCGGACACCGTGTTCGAGCCGAGCAGCTCTCTGAAGAACTTTTCGCCGATCTCGTCGAGCCCGGCATCGCCGCAGAGCGCGAGCATCGGCTCGAGGTTGCGGTCGAGATCGACGCACCATTCGCGTTCGTACCGCGTCGCCCGCGCGCAGATCCGCAACAGCTGTTCCCGCAAACCGTCGTCGAGGCAGCTCAAGTAGTCCGCAAGTGACCAGCGCGGCAACGAGATGCGCGCTGCCGACGCACCGCGCGGCGCGAGCAGCAACGACGCGGCGCGCCGGCAGGCATCCGCCAGCGTCGGGTCGGCGGCGCTAACGAGAATCTCATCGAGATCGCGCAGCACCCATTCGTCGCGCGCCGCCCGCAACAGTCGATCGACGAGCAACTCCCGCTCCGCCGCGGTCGCCGGCGCCACACCGATCGGGCAGGCCGCGGCGAACGGGGAGCCGAGCACGAGCGCGCGCGAACGTCGCTTGTGGTCGCTCCCGCGCAAGCCGGGCGGCTCTGCAAGCGCAGGGCTGCCGACGAACGCCGGCGCGGCGGCGACGAGCCGGCCGCGGCTGCGGACCGCGAAGTAGATCGGCTCGCAGCGCTCGATCTGAGCACGTTCGAGCGCTCGGAGGTAATGCCAGTCTTCGGGCTCACCGTGGAAGAGCGAGTCCCATTCGCGGCGGCCGAACTCCTCGATCGAATGCGCGACGATGGTCTCGACGGGCTCCACGATCGGCTCGACGACCGTGAGGAACCCACGCTCGGCGCGCTCCTGGGCCCGGCGGCGGGCACGGATCGAGACGTCGTTCCGAATGACGCGCAGCTCGACGGTCACGCGCCCGCTCCTTCCGCGCTCCGAGAGGGGCCGGTTGTGCCACGCCAAGCGCGGCGATCCGTCGAGGTACGGGTTGTTAGCGAGGAATGAGCAAGACGCGGACGCGGCCATCCTGCGAGCGCTGCGTGCTCGGCGGCAATCGGGGATCGATCTCCTTCTCTGTGTCGGGCTCGCAGAGCACGAGCACGTCGTGGACGCCGCGGTTCTCGGCGATCAGATCGGCGAATGTCGCGGCGTCGAGCTTGCGATGACGGGCTTCGGGATACGACAGCCCGTAGCTCATCTCGCCGGGATTCAAGACGTAGACGTCCTGGCGATCGAGCTGCCACGCGACGGCGCCGGCGAGCGACGCGTCGGAGACGAGCACCGTATCCGCCGGCGTCGAGGCGTAGTGCGCGATGGCCGTCGACGGTGCGAATCCGTCGATCGCGCGCTGCGGCAGCGCGACGTCGAGCGGCAAGAAGAACGCGACCGCCGCGCCCGTGAACGCGACCAGTCCGGCGCGCGCACCGGCGCCGCGGACCGCGATCATCGCGCACACGAACGCGGCGGCGAGCAGCGCCGCCATCGTGATTAGCTTCGCATGCTCGCCGGGTCCGTAAGCCGGCACGCCGAATGCGCCCGCCTGCGACGCCGCGAGCAGGGCGAGCAATAGCGCGAGCAGCTGCCGCGGCAAAGCCCGCCGCGATGCGGAACGCTCGCGTGCGACCCGACGCGAAGTAGCGTTCGAGCCCCGCCGCGAGCAGGATCGACAGCGGTGCGAAGCACGGCAGCACGTAGGTGAGCAGCTTGCCTTTCGACGCCGAGAAGAACAGCAACGGCATCACCGCCCAGAGCGCCGTGTAGAACAGGAAGTCCTTGTGCCGGCCGTCGCCGCGAAGCCCGATCGCCGCGGCCGGCAGCAGCCAAACCCACGGCCAACCCGTCGCGCGGCAAATAGCGCGAGGAAGAACCACGGCGGCTGCGTGTGCTGCGCGTTGTCGCCCGCGAAGCGCTGCAGATGCTCGACGACGACGAAGTATCGCCAGAAATCGGGCTCGCGCTGCTGCACGAGCACGGCCCACGGCAACGAAACGAGGATCGCGACGCACGAGCGGCAACCACGGCGAAGTCAAGCAGCGTGCGCCAGTCGCGGCGCGCGATGAGGTATGGCGCGGCGACGACGGCCGGAATCGCCCACGCGATGAAGCCCTTCGTGAGAAACGCCGCGCCGCACGCGACGCCGCAGAGCGCGAGATAACGCGTATCGCCGGCGGCGAGTCTCCGCCGTGACCGCGACGTAGTACGCGGCGACTGCCGCCGTCACGAACAGCGCGAGGAACGCATCGAGCACGGCGACCGAGCCGCAACCCGCGACGAGTCAGCGTCGTGAGGAAGATCGAGCTCGAGAGCACCGCGGTCGAACGCGAGAGGAAACGGCGCGCGAGAAGGAAAACGATCAGCGCGCTCAGGCCCGTCGCGAGCGCGACCGGCAACCTCACGGCATACGGGCTCTCGCCAAGCGCCGTGATCGACAGCGCGTTGAGCCAGTGGCCGAGAACTGGCTTCTCGAAGTAGCGCACGCCGTTGAAGTGCGGCGAGACCCAGTCGCCGGACGAGATCATCTCGCGCGCTATCTCGCCGTAGCGGACCTCGTCCGGGGACGATAGCGGCCGCACGCCGAGCGGCAGCAGATAAACGAGCACGAACAGTGCCAGCAGCGCGACGGCGCCACGGCGCGTGACGATGTCGTTCGAGGTGTTGGACGAGGCGCGCGCGGCGGCGGAGCTCATGGCTCATCCCGTGGTCGATTCCGGGCGCGAACCGTAGCACCGCCGCATGTTTTGCAACAGGGGCTGTCAACCGCTTACACCTCGGTGCGCTGCGATCCAGTTTCGGCGGCCAACAATCGCCCGCGAACACTGACGGAACGCTGACGGTCGCGCCGATGGTTCGGCGAACTCGGCTCCGCCGGCGGTGTCATAGTGCGAAGTACTTCAGGCGACTCTCGGTCGCGCGATCTCGTCAGGAGGATGGCGATGAAATCAACGCGGCGGGCACCTCTCCTCTTCTTGTTGGCACTTCCGGCGGCGGCGATCGCACAACAGTCGTCGACGCCTTCGACTTCGACTCCACCGGCGCCTTCGACTACGCCGGCGCCTTCGACATCGTTGCCATCGTCGACGTCGTCCATACCGTCGTTCGACAGCCTCGACACCAATCACGACGGCGTCCTGTCGAAGGACGAGTTCAAAGCCGGGGTCTCGCAGCAGAGCACCAGCGGCAGACGGGTCACGGCGGCGGGCATCATGGCGGGTTCGGCGGACCCGGTGGCGGCGGAGGCTTCGGCGGCGGATCACCGGGCGGCGGGTTCGGAGGGAGCTCGACGGGCGGCGGCTTCGGCGGTCAGCACCCCACCGGCGGTGGTGCCGGCGGTCATCACGGCGGCAACCGCGATCGCACGAATCCCGACCAGATGTTCGAGAACCTGGACACGAATCACGATGGCACGCTCTCGCCGGACGAGTACGCCGCGATGGCCCACGGCGGAGCGAGCAACAAGGACGCCGGCAACGGCAACTACCACACCAGCAACCCGCACCCGTCGAGCAACGGCCAAAGCCAGTCGCCGAGCACCTCGAGCGACGGCCAGAGCGCGGCGCAGAACTAGACGGCGGCGTCCACGAGCTTCGACTAGGGCTCAGCTCCAGCTGAGATCGTGCTGCCGGTACGGCAGATCGCGATAGCGCTTGCCCGTGATCTGGAACACCGCGTCGCCGATCGCGGACTGCACCGACGTGCCGCGGTCGTGCCCCATGCCGAGCAGCCAGTGGCCCGTCGCGAAGAAGCGGATGGTGATCTCGGGCGGATCCTCGTCGATGCGCGACAGCGGGAAGCGGTGGAAGTTGTTCTCGTCGACGCGGCCGTCGACGATGTGCACGGCCTGATGCATCGCGTCGTTGTAGAACCACGTGATCTGGCCTTCGATCTGCTTCTTCACGGATAGCGGATTCACGAGACCGAAGCCTTGATCGTGCGCGACGTCGACGCGCTCGAGCCGCACCTTGCCGTCGCGGCTCACGGACACCGTGTGCACCATCGCGCTGATCGTCGCCGAGCCGCCGGTCTCGGCGCCGCGCTCCTCGAGCGCGATCGCGCGCGCGGTGCCCTTCGGCAGCGGCTTGCCCCAGCCCGACATCTCGGCCGCGATGTCGAGCGCTTTGATCATGTCGTTCTTCACGGCCAAGCTCGTGCGCGCGATGAGCTCGCGCCGATAGCGGTACGGATCCTTGCCGGCGGCGTGCGCGAGCTCGTTCATGAAGCTCTCGCGGTAGAACTCGTGCGCGGCCTGCCCCACTCCGCGCCGCGTGCCGACCGGCACGTGGAAGTCCGTCGTGTGGTTCGAGAACCGATAGTTCGGCACGAAGTAGCGCGACGCGACGTCGAACGACGCGTCGGGACCGAAGCCGTCCTTCTGCATGCCGGTGCGCACCTCGAGCGCGATCGGCCAGCCGTCCGCGTCGAGCGCCGCACGCAGGCGCGCGACGCCCATCGCGCGATAGGTCGTGCCGATGAAGTCCTCCTCGCGCGTCCAGAGCAGATGGATCGGCGTGCCGCGATTCGCGTTCGCGATCATGATCGCCTGCTCTGCTTGCGGCCCGTTGCCGTTGCGCCCGAAGCCGCCGCCGAGATGGCACATGTGCAGATAGACGTCGGCTTCCGGGATGCCCGTGATCTGCGCCGCGCTGAAGCGCGTCTCCTGCGGGCTCTGGTCGCCGATCCAGATGTCGACGCGGTCGTCGGTCACGAGCACCGTCGCGTTGCCGGGCTCCATCCGCGCGCGCGGCAGATACGGCGTCGAGTAGGTCGCTTCGACGATCTTCTTGGCGCGCGCGAACGCGGCGTCGACGTCGCCGACGTTGACGCGCACCGTGCCGGGCTCGTCGAGCGCCGCGAGGAGCGCCGCGTGCATGTTCGCCGTGTTGAACGCGGCATTGCGCGCGGGCACGCTCCACTCGATCGGCATCTGTTCGACCGCGGCCTTCGCCTGGTGCCAATGATCCGCGATCACCGCGACGCCGCCGCTGAAAACGCGGCCGCGCGTGAGCTTCGGATCGGGGATCGGGAAACGGACCGCGGAGCGAACGCCCGGGCAGGTTGCGCACCGCGTCGAAGTCGTAGCTCTTCACGTCGCCGCCATAGACGGGGCACGACTTCACGGCCGCCCACTTCATGCCGGGCACGCGCACGTCGATCGAGTAGACCGTCTCGCCGGTCACCTTCATCGGCACGTCGCGGTTCTTCTGCTCGGTGCCCATGAGCGTCCACTGATCGGGCGACTTGATCGCGATCGCCTCGGGTTCGGATGCGGCGTGCGCGAGGCGAGCGCCGCGACCTTGCCGTACGTCGTCGTGCGGCCGCTCGGCGGGTGCGTGATCACGCCGTCCTTCGCGGTGAGCTCGTTCACCGGCACGCTCCAGACGCGCGGCCGCCGCGAGCAGCAGACGCTCGCGCGCCTCGGCGCCGGCGAGCTGCAAGTAGTAGCGGCCGTCCTTGACCGACGACGCGGCGTTCGTCCGCATCCTGCGATAGACGCTGTCGGGGATCCCGGCCACGCCCGTGCGCGCGCGATTGCCGAACCCCGGCTCGCCGCCGCCTTTCGGGTCCGTGCCGCCGTTGCCGGGCACGTTCAGCGTCCAATCGGGCGCCATCTCGCGCGCGTCGCGATTCGCGGACGCGTACTGCGAGCGCACCTTGCTCCAGTCGCACTGCAGCTCCTCGCAGACGATCATCGCGTTCGACGTCCAGACGCCTTGGCCGAGCTCGGTCTGCGCGATGCGGATCGTGACGGTGTCGTCGGGCGCGATCACGATCCACGCGTTGATCTCGGGCGCCGCCGGATCCTCGTACCACGCGGCGCCGTGCGGCGGCGCGACGTTCTCGCCCGCGCGCGCCGCGCGCGGCGGCAGCCAGAAGCCGAGCACGAACGCGCCGGCGGCGGACGAGGCGAGGAAATCGCGGCGGCTCTGCGTCATCGCGTCACGCCTTCATGAGCTCGGCCGCGCGATGGATCGCCTTGCGCACGCGGTGATAGCTGCTGCAGCGGCACGCGTTCGTGACGTTCGCGTCGATGTCGGCGTCGGTCGGGTGCGGAATCTTCGCGAGCAGCGCGAGCGCGCTCATGATCATGCCGGACTGGCAGTAGCCGCACTGCGGCGCGTCGAGCTCCTTCCACGCGAGCTGGATCGGATGATTGCCGTCGCGCGAGACGCCCTCGATCGTCTTGACGGCTTTGCCGATCGCGAGCGACGCGGGGAAGCTGCACGAGCGGACCGGCTGGCCGTCGACGTGCACGGTGCACGCGCCGCACTGCGCGATCCCGCAGCTGAACTTCGTGCCGGTGAGGCCGAGGTAGTCGCGGATCACCCAGAGCAGCGGCGTCTGCGGGTCCGCGTCGACGGAGTGCGACGCGCCGTTGACCGTGAGATCGAACGCCATGCTTCCCCCCGGACTCGTTCCGGCGCATACGCATCGAGCAAGAGTATAGCCAACGTCTGTCGTGATCGGGGCATCGGCCGGACTCAGGTCCAGTGTTCGTCGCGTCTTGCGCGCCGGTGGAAAAGAGAGGGAGCGGCGGCTGGCAGCGTCAGGGGGGGAAAGACGCCGGGTCGTCCAGCCGCGCTCCGGGGGGACTGTTACGTAGCGATCAAACTCCGATCGCAGACCGATACGCCGAGCACGGAGCGCCGCGTCCATGCGCGCTCCGCGAGCAACTGGCGCGCTGCTCGATGGTCCTTGTGCGCTCGGTCGTTCACTGCGCCTCCTTGAGTGATCGGGAAGACGACGGCGCGGTCTGCGCCGCGCCGTCTCGAGCCGTGCTACTTCGCCGTCGTGCCGTTGGTCGTGGTATTGGTCGTGCCGGCGCCCGTGGCGCCGCCCGGGGGACCGCCGCGACCGTGCGGCGGCTCGAGCAGCACCTTGAGCTTCGTGATCTGCGCATCGCTCAACACGGTGCCGAGCTTGCCGATCAGGTCTTGCTCCGCTTGCGCGCGGCGAGCCTGCATCTCTTGGAACGACGGCCGCGTGCCGGCCGCCCGCTCGTTCTGCCGCTCGGCGCGCATCGCGTTGCGTTGATCCGTCAGCGCCTGCTGCACCTGCTGTGCCTGATAGGGATCGAGATCGAGCAGCACCGTGAGCCGATCGATGTCGAGGCCGGGCGGACCGTGCGGCCCATGCCAGCCATTCGGCGGCGGCGGCGGCGTGGGTTGGTCGGACGTCGTTTGCGCTTGCGACGCAGAGCCTACGGCAGCAAGGCAGAGCGCGAAGAGTGTCGTGCGAATCGGTTTCATCGACGTGCCCTCCAAGGTGATGTCGATTTCGATGGAGAGCACTCTAGCGAGCGCGCCAGGCGTGCGCTGTAAGCAATTGTGACGAACTGTGCGCGGCGAGGCATGGCGCACGGACGCGAGGAGTGGGAGCGCGCGCGGGCGCGGCCGGCAATTCAGCCGGTCGCGCGAATTGCGGTCGGAAGTCGAACTAAGAAGCGCGTTGCGCGCGCAGCCACTTCGGCGCGAAGCGGCGCCCGAGCGTGACGAGCGCGAGCAGGCCGAGGAGATCGAGCGCTCCGCCGCCGCCGCCACCGCCGCCGCCGCCTGCCGCGGCCGGCGTCGTCGTCGTGGCCGGAGGCGCCGTGATCGTCACTTGCGCAGGGGGAGCCGTCCGCGACGGGTCTTGGACCGACGCCGCGGTGACCATGACGGTGGCCGGCGACGGCACGGTCGCGGGTGCGGTGTAGACGCCGAACGCCGAGATCGTCCCGACGGTCGCGTTGCCACCCGTCACGCCGTTCACCGCATAGGTGACCCCGGAGTTCGTCGCGTTTTGCGCAGCGCCGGTGAACGTCTGCGTGCCGCCGGCCTGGACGCTCGCCGAAGTCGGCGAGATCGTCACGGTGATCGCCTGGAAGGTCCAATCGGCCGAGTCGTGTCGTCCCGCGTCATCCGTGATCGTGAAGCGCACGTCGATCGTGCCGCTGTCGGGCGCGACGAGGCTCGTCGTGGTCTGGTCCGTGCTCGTGAGGCTCGCGCTTCCGGTCACGACCTCCCAGAGATAGCTCGCCACGGTGTGGCCGTCGGCCACCGTGCTGCCGACGCCCGACAAGGTCACGTTCTGACCGGACGACACCGGCGATGGCGCCGTCAGCACGGCGATCGGCCGCAACGCGTCCTTGAGCGCGCTCTCGGCATTCGCCATGCCCGCGCCGCACGTGCTCGTCGTGCAGCTGCACTCGCCGCTCGTGGGGTCCGTCGCCGGGCAAGTCGGCGGCGCGGTCGGGTCGCTCGACACAGGATAGGGCGTCGCGCTTTCTTTGAGCCGCGCAATCAATTGAGCCGGCGTCAGGTGGCTGTTCGCGGACGCCATCAATCCCAAGATGCCCGACACGATCGGCGCGGAGAAGCTCGTGCCAACGTTGATGTTCGTGACCTGGTCCGTGTAGGTGTTGTTGCCCGCAGTCGTCGGCCCGTCGTTCGTCAGCGTACCGATCGAGAACAGGCACGGGCTGCCGACGGCGGTGTTGACGCAATTGCCGCCGGGCGCGCCGACGGCGACTTCCGCGCCGAGGCTGCTGAAGCCGACTTTCGTCCCCGTGTGCCGCAAGCCGGCCACGGCGACGACGCCTGGACAGTTCGCCGGGGCATCGACCGGGCCGGTCTCGTTGCCGGCCGACGCGACTACCACGACGCCCATCGTCGCGAGCGTCGCGACGACGGATTGATAGTCCGCGGGGCACGCCTCGGTGGAGCCGAGGCTCAGGTTTTCGATCTTCGCCCAATTCGCGGCGGGATTGTCCGGCACGTTCGCGACGTGCAGGCCCGCTGCCCACGCCATCGCGTCGATGATGTCCGAGTCGAAGCCGCCGCACTTGCCGAGCGCGCGAGCCGGCAGGATGCGCGTGTTCCACGTGATGCCCGTGACGCCCACGCCGTTGTTCGAGAGCGCGCCGATGATCCCCGATACGCGTGTGCCATGCCAGGAGCTGTTCGACACACCGCAATTCCTGAACTGGCCGCTTGCGTTCTCGCCAGAGGTGATCCAATCACCAGCGTCAGTCGCGTCGGCGTCGCGTCCGCTACCATCGTTCGCCGTGGGGACATCGGTGATGAAGTCGTAGCCCGGCAATAGACGGCTGCCCAAGTCCGGGTGGCTGTACAGCACGCCCGTGTCGATCACCGCGATGACGACGTTGCTCGTGCCCACGCCGAGATCCCACGCGGCTTCAGCGTGGATCGCGCTCGGCTGAGTCGCCACCGTCGGATCCGTGCCCGCTCCTGTGTAAGCGCCGTTCTGCAGGTACCACTGGTCGGTCGCATAGTGCGGGTCGTTCGGCACCGCGTGCGGGAAGCGGCGCTCGTCCGCGACCGCGAACTCGACATCGGGATCCGAGCGCACCCGCTCGAGCTGCTGCTCGAAGGACTCGCCGGCGCTCGGATCGACGTGCAGCAGGTGCAGGCCGCCGAGCAGGCCGCGCACTTCTTGGATCGCAAGACCGGACCGACCGGCGAACTTCGCGACCACTGAGCTCGGCGCAGCGGCGGCGCCCTGCGCCGGCGTCTCGTTCTCCGCGGCCTGGATCTGGGCGCGATCGGACGAGCCCGTCGAGCGGAACTTCACGATCATCCGCGGCGTATCGCCGAGCCGTGCGGCCGGATCCGTCGGCTGATGCACGACGGGGTTCACCTCGCCGGGCGGGCCGAGGCGCGCTTGCGCAAACGCGCTCGCGGCGGCCAATGCCGACACGAGGCCCAACAGCAAAGAGCTCGCGCGCATGTTCACTCTCCGTTCGCCGTGCACCCGCTCGGCTACTGAATCTTGCGGCGCGCGTCGACGTCGACCGAGCGAACCCGCGGGTCGCCGCGCAAACGTTCCATCGCCGCTTTGCACTCCGAATCGTCGCCCGGCGCCTCGAGTGCAAGGAGGTGCAGGTTCGTTGTCATCGTACGAATCAATTCGAGGTGTGCGCCGCTGACTCGCGACAGATCCGCGAGCAGTGCCGCGTCGGGCGCCGCATCGAGCGCGACGATCACACGCAGCATGCAGGTCGAGGGCGCCGCCTGGGCGACGTCCGAGCGGGGTTGAACGCAGGCGCCGGCCGCGCAACCGAGGGCCAGCGTGAGCACCGTGCGCGCCCGTCTACCGCCGCGAGTCGGTCCCTGCCCCGCCATCCCTGCCCCACTCTAGAAGCGCAACGCGCGATGATACCTTGAATCGCCAGGCCAACTTAGCAACTCTGCGTGCGGCAAATCGCCGACGGCCTTCACAGTCGGGCCGCCGGCGCAATTAATGTCGAATGGTTCGTCGCCGCCCGGCGACGCCGATTCAGCGCTCGGCGCGACGGCGCACCCCTTCTGACCGCGCTCGACCGGCAAGTTCCCGCTGAGACGAAATTCGAGCGGCGTGAAGCCGGGCCGCGAGACTTCGAGCTCTAGCGCCGAAGGCGCGCGCACATATGACGACACGGTAGGCCACGTAGCGCCCGGGTACTTGGCGCCGGCGTCGAGTAGCACGACGAGCGAGCTCGACGGCGACCGCCAAAACCAGCACGCGTCCAATCGTCCGTGCAAGCGCCGACCCCTGCGACTCCATGACCGTGCGTGTCCCCTTCCTCGACCCAATCACACGCTAACGGCCGGGCTCCCTATGGGCTGTAAGCAATTGTGACGAAGTGTGAATGTCGCAGTGCCGAGCTGAACCGGCGATGAACGCCCGAGCTGCAGCGCACGGCGACGAGCGGATCCGCGCGCGCGCTACGCGGCTGCGCACTTGGGCCTTCGGCAGAGTCAGTACGGCCTCGAGCCCGCTCGGCGAACGGTTGCGCAGCACGAGCGAGCCGCCGTGAGCCTGCGCGATGTCGCGCGCGATGCCGAGCCCGAGGCCGACGCCGCCCGTCGTCGAGTTGCGCGAGCTTTCGAGCCGGAAGAACGGCTCGAACACCTGCTCGATCGACTCGACCGGAATGCCCGGGCCCTCGTCGAGCACGCGCAGCACGAGGTCTTCGCCGTCCTCCACGATCACGGTCGCGCGCTCGCCGTACTTGATCGCGTTCGACAACAGATTCGTGAGACAGCGCTTCAGCGCTTGCGGCTTCACGACCACGCGCGCCTTGGCGGCGCCCTCGATCTCGACCGACCCGCCGAGCTCGGCGAACTCGCGGCGTAGATCCGCGAGCAGCGCGCCGACGTCGGTCGGCTGCGGAGGCTCGTCGTCGAGGCCTTTGAAGAGGTTCAGGCAGTTCGCGACCATCGCGATCATCTCGTCGAGGTCTGCGCCGAAACGTTCGCGCAACGAGTCGTCGTCGAGAGATTCGACGCGCAGCTTGAGCCGCGTGAGCGGAGTGCGTAGATCGTGCGACAGCGCCGCGAGCACTTGCGTCCGGCTGTCGAGATAGCGGTGCAGCCGCTCCTGCATGACGTTGAACGCGTGCGTCGCCTCGCGCAACTCGCGAGCACCGCTCTCGGGCAGCGGCGCCTGGCGCTCGCCGCGCCCGACCGCATCGGCCGCGCGCGCGAGACCGGTGAGCGGCAGCGTGATCGTGCGCGTCATGAAATAGAGAACGACACCGAGCACGAGCGTGAGCGCGCCGAGCTCGAAGAAGATCTCGATCGACAGCGGCGGGCCCGCGCGCGGCACGTCCGAGCGGAAGCGCACCTCGTCGCCGTCGGGCAACGTGACCGCGACCTCGATCTCCGGAAAGCCGCCGGGCCCGCGCGCGAAAAATCGTCCGCCCGGGCCGGCGCCGTTGCCGCCGGGCTCGCCCCCTTCCACAGCGAACGGCGGGAGCTCGCGCGTCGGCGGGGGCTCGCGCGTCGGCTCGCCCTCGCGCCCGATGAACCCCTCGCCGCGTCTCGGCTGTCTGCGAATCCGGATCTCGTTCGACGCGCGCAGACCCGAGCGCGCGGGCCGCAGCCCGAAACCGAACCCCGTGGGCAGCTCCCGTTCCAGGCGCGAACGCAGAGAGTTCAGCGCCGAGTCGTAGTCGCTCGGACCCAGCGGCTGGCGGAAGTCGCCGCTGCGCGCGATCGTGATCGGCTCCGCGGCGAGCCGAGCGATCTCCGCGGCGCGCGCCTCGCGGGAGAGCGCCGCGAGCGCGACGCTGGTCTCCGCGACCGCGTTCGCGACCGCACCCGCTTCACCGCCGGTGAACAGAAACGCGCGCCGCTCGCGCACGATCAACGCCACGAATATCAGCATCGTGATCGCGACGACGGCGAGCAATGCGCTGATCAGCCGGCCGAACAGCGTATCGGGAATGAACCGGCGCTTCATTGATTCTTCTCGACCGGCACGCCGATCACGTAGCCCTCGCCGTAGACGGTCCTGATGATTTGCGGCGCGCGCGCGTCTTCGCCGAGCGTCTGCCGCAACCGACTCACGCGCACGTCGACGCTGCGGTCGAACGGATCGAGGTCCCGGCCGCGCATGAGCTCCATGAGCTCCGTGCGCGCGAGCACGCGCGGCGCGTGCGCGAGCATGATCGCGAGCAGACGGAAATCGGCGCCGCCGAGCGAGACGGTCTCGCCTTTCGGCGTCGTGAGCGAGCGCGCGGTCGTATCGAGCTTCCAGCCCGAGAACGTATACGTGCGCACGCCGTTGGGCTCGACGAGCCGCGGCGCGAGCGTGCGTCGCAACACGGCGCGTATCCGGCCGAGCAGCTCGCGCGGGCTGAAGGGTTTCGCGAGGTAGTCGTCTGCGCCGACTTCGAGACCGACGATGCGGTCGACCTCCTCGCCGAGCGCCGTGAGCATCACCACGGGCACGTCCGAGCGCGTGCGCAGCTCGCGGCAGATCTCGAGCCCGCTCTCGTGCGGCAGCATGAGGTCGAGCACGATCAGGTCGAAGCGCGTGCGCTCGAGCGCGCGGCGCGTCTCTTGACCGTCGGCAACCGCGGTGGCCTTGAAGCCGTTCTTCTCGAGATAGTCGCGCAGCAGAGTGCGGATCTCGCGATCGTCATCGACGACGAGAATGTGTGCAGTGTCGGTCATGCGAATGTGTGCGGCGTTCATCCTGCGCGGTGACCCCCCGGTCGCGCAGCGGCTTCCCCCGCATGTGCAACTATACGGCTCATGAGGCGGACGCGGTGTAACGAATTGTTAGGCGCCCGCTCAGCAACGGCGCGGCTTTGCGGCGCCGAGGTCGCGCGGTGATCTACGCGGCGCGCTAGCGCTCCGATGGCCGGCGGAACGGCGGCGGCCGAATTCGGCGCGATTAAGATCCCCGAGCATCGACCGAGTAGTCCCCGCCGATCGACAACGCACGGAACGATCCTGCGCCGATCGACAACACGGTTGTCTATTGGATCGACAATGTCGTTGCCGATCGCCTCGAAATCGTTCCGACACTTGTCGATCGCCCGCGCACACTCTCGTCGCGTGCGTCTCGCCCCACGCCCTCACCGGATGCCTTGAACCGCGTACTTCGCAAGCGCAGACTGCCGCGCGATGTTGCGCCGCGCCAGACTCCTCGCTCCGACAGCGCTCGGCGTCGTCGCGACGCTTGCCGCGACGGGCGGCGCTCAACCGAACCCCTACCGCACGATCGACGCGTGGCTGCACGCGCCCGCGGGGCGCACGCTCGGCTCGGTGAGCAGCGTCGCGGCCGCGCGCGACGGAACGGTTTGGATCGCGGAGCGCTGCGGCGGCGAACGACTGCTCGACGAGCGACCTCGCGCCGATTCTGCACGCGGACGCCAACGGCAACGTGATCGGCAGCTTCGGCGCGAAGCGCTTCGCGTGGCCGCACGGTATCCGCGTCGACAAGGAAGGCAACGTCTGGGTCGCCGACGCGCGCGGCGGCAACGGCCGCGGCCAGCAAGTGTCGAAGCTCAGCACGTCGGGCGCGGTCCTGCTCGCGCTCGGCGAAGCCGGCGTCGCGGGCAGCGACACGAGTCATTTCAACGGCCCGACGGACGTCGCGATCGCGCGCAACGGTGACGTGTTCGTCAGCGACGGCCACGAGGACGCCTCGAACAACCGAGTGCTGAAGTTCACGCGCGACGGGAAGTTCATCAAGCAATGGGGCGGCACGGGCTCGAAGCCGGGCGAGTTCCTCGTCCCGCATCAGCTCGCGTTCGACTCGCAGGGGCGGCTCTTCGTCGCCGACCGCGACAACAACCGGATCCAGATCTTCGATCAGGACGGCCGCTTCCTCGCGGAGTGGACGCAGTTCGGAAGGCCGAGCGGCCTCTACATCGCGCCGGACGACACGCTCTACGTTTCGGACAATCAGTCGAACGCGGAGCGCCATCCGGGCTGGACCCGCGGCATCCGCGTCGGCAGCGCGCGCGACGGCAAGGTGACCGCGTTCATCCCCGATCCCGAGTTCGATCCGAAGCGCGCGCAAGAGACCGGCGCGCACGGACTGAGTGCCGACACGGCGGGGAACATCTACGGAGCCGAGGTGTTCGGCTTGCGTCTGCAGAAATACGTGCCGCGCTGAGCCGGCGCGCGTCGCGTACGACTCGCGCCACGAGCGCCGCGACGCGGGGAAGCTACAGCCGCGCGGACAGGGTCTGCTGATAGTCGCGCAGCTCGCGATCCTTGACGGCGCGATCCGCGGTCAGCGACTGCGTCGCGTTCGTGAGCTCGCCGTAACGGCGCCCGAGCTCTGCGGAGCGCGACACCATCACGACGCGATCTTCGGGCTTCGTGTCGCTCGCGATCATCGCCGCCGCGATCGAGGTCAGCTCGCCGCGAATCCGCTCCTGCTCGTAGTTGTTGCTCGCGATCTGCGCGTCGATGTTGCGGACCGCCGCCTCGAGCTCGTAGAGCCTGTGGCCCGAGTTGTAGTTCGCGAGGAACTCGGACTCGAGATTCTTCGGGCAGACACCTTGATATAGGGCGCCGCTGTGGCCGACCTCGAAGCCGTTGCCGGCGCGGCAATACACCTCGACGCCCTGCGCGTGGCCATCGCGATACGCGTCGAGGTTCGGCTGCACGCCGTGCTCGGCGCATTGCCGCTGGTAGTTCGCGATCGTCGCCTCGGAGCGGCCGAGCGAGCCGTCCTCGAAGCCGACGGTACGCCAATCGGAGCTCAGGCAGGCCTGCTGGCTCATGCCGGCGCAGCCCGCGAGCACGAGCAGCAAGGCGGGGACCGAGACCGCGCGGACGGTGTCTGCACGAAACATAATCTGTACCCCCGGGCTAGAATCGCGGCCGCAGTATAGGAGTGCTTCGGCGCCTCGCCTCGGACACCGGTCACACGAATGACATCGCTTCCCGAGCTCGACATGAGCGGCTTCCTTGCCGCGCCCGACGGCGCCGCAGGCCGCGCTTTCGTCGCCGCATTGCGCGACGCGTGTCACGGTCCGGGTTTCTGCTACCTCGCCGGTCACGGCGTGCCGGCGGCTCTCGACCACGCCGTGATGAGCACCGCGCGCGCGTTCTTCGCGCTGCCGGAGCGCGAGCGGCGCGAGCTCGCGATCGCGAAGTCGCCGCACTTTCGCGGCTACACGGTGCTCGGCGACGAGATCACGAAGGGCAAGCGCGACTGGCGCGAGCAGCTCGACGCCGGCGCCGAGGAGCCCGCGGCGCCGCGTTCGCCCCGGTGATCCTCCGTGGCTGCGCCTGCGCGGGCCGAATCAGTGGCCCGCGCGTTTACCGCAAATGCGCGACGCCGTGCTCGCCTGGATGCGCGCGATGGACGCCGTCGGCCTCGCGACCTTGCGCGCGCTCGCGCTCGGGCTCGGCCAGCGCATCGACCACTTCGACTCGGCGGTGCTGCCGCGCGGCGACCCGCATCTGAAGATCATTCGCTATCCCGCGCAGGACGCGCCGCACGACACGGGCCAAGGCGTCGGCATGCACCACGACTCGGGGCTCGTCTCGTTCGTGCTCCAAGACGACGTCGGCGGCCTGCAAGTCGAGATCGACGGCTCGCTCGTCGAAGCGACGCCGCGGCCCGGCACGTACGTGATGAACCTCGGCGAGATGCTGCAGGCCGCCACCTCCGGCTATCTGCGCGCGACGAAGCATCGCGTGCTGAGCCCGCCGCCCGGCAACGAGCGGATCTCGGTCGCGTACTTCTTCCATCCGCGGCTCGACTGCGTGTTCGAGGCCGTAGAGCTGCCGCCCGAGCTCGCTGCCGAAGCGCGCGGCGGCGAGAACGCCGACCCGAACGATCCGGTGCTCACGCGCTTCGGCGACAACTATCTGAAGATCCGGCTTCGCTCCCATCCCGACGTCGCGGCGGCGTACTACGCCGACGTGTCGCCATCGGTCGAAGCGCGGCGCTGATGCGAAGCGAAGCGCGACGTTGATGCTGCCCTGGCGCGCACTGGTCCTTTTCAGCGTGATCGCCGTCGGCGCGACGACGGCGATTGCGGTACTGTGCCACGCGAACGGCTGGACCGTCACGTCGCCCGCATGGGCGATCCTCTCCCCGCTCGCGATGTGGGCGCCCGCGCTCGCGCGGCTCGTCACGCGCGCGACCGTCGACCGCGGATTCGCCGGCACGCTCACGCTGCGCCGCTGGGGCATCACCGGCGCGCGCGTGATCCTCGAGCCGCTCGCGCTGCCGCTCATGGTCTACTCCGCTGCGTACTTCGTCGCCTGGAGCAGCGGCCTCGTCCAGTTCAGCCCCGGCGACGGCAAGTGGACGAGCGGCGCGCGGATCGCGACGAACGTCGGCGCGAACCTCGCGATCCTCGTCCCGTTCGGCACCTTCACGGCGCTCGGCGAAGAGCTCGGCTGGCGCGGGTATTTGCAGCCGCGGCTCGACGCAGCCGGCGTCCGTCTCAGCGTCGTCGTCGTCTGGCTCGTGCAACTTGCCTACCACCTGCCGCTGATGATCGGCGCGGGCTATCTCGGCGGCGGCAATCTGCCGGCGACGACCGTGCTCTTCGCGGCCGCGGATTTGCCGGTATCCTTTCTGGCCGCTTGCCTCGCGTATCGCGCACGCACGCTCTGGCCCGCCGTGTTCTTCCACAGCTTCCACAACACGATCTCGCAGTGGTTGCTCCCGAAGTTCTTTGCGGGCGGCGACAGCCTGCTGCTCGGCGAGACCGGGCTGCTGCCGACGATCGGCTACGGCGTGCTCGGCGTCGCGGTGCTGCTCGCGTTGCGGCGCGAGGGGCCCTCTTGGGCTACGCTGGCGCGGAGCGCGCGCCCGATCATGTAGACTCGCGTTTTCTGCGACTACAACGATAAGAGAACGCCGGGAAATCGCGATGCCGCTGCTCAGACTCGAGCACTATCTCGTGCTGTCCGACGACATCGAGCGACACCCGGGATTTCTACTGCGACGTGCTCGGAATGCGCGAAGGCTTCCGGCCGAAGCTCGGCTTCCCCGGCTACTGGCTGTACGTCGGCGACGTGCCGTCGCATCCACATCGCCGAATGGAAGTCGTACGCAGTCTGGACGAAGGAAGTCGGCATCCCGGTCTCGTCGCGCGCCGCGAGCACGGGCGCGGTCGACCACATCGCGTTCAACGCGAGCGGCTTCGACGAGGTCCGCGCGCGGCTCGCAGAGCCGCGGCATCGAGATCAGCGAAAACCTGCTCGACGAGATCGGCCTGCGGCAACTCTTCATACATGACCCGAACGGCGTCCCGATCGAGCTGAACTTCCGCTCGTGATCGGCGCCAAGCAACTGACTGGAGGAACGGAGTGAAGACCACGGACTACGGATTCATCGGCGTCGGCCGAATGGGCGCGCACATGGCGCGGCGTCTGCTCAAGGCCGGCCACAGCTTCACGGTGTTCGACACGTCGAAGGACGCCATGGACGAGCTCGCGAAGAGCGGCGCGCAAGTCGCGAGCTCGGCGCTCGAGGTCGCGAACGCCACCGAGATCGCGTTCTTGAGCCTGCCGACGCCCGACATCGTGCAAAAGGTCTGCTCGGGCCTCACCGGCGCGAAGAAGCGCAAGGTCGTCGCGGACTGCTCGACGACCGGGCCCGAAGGTCGCGCGCATCGCGCAAGCCGAGCTCGCGAAGGCCGGCATCGTTTACGTGGACGTGCCCGTGAGCGGCGGCATGGCCGGCGCGAAGGACGGCACGCTCGCCGTGATGGTGTCGGGCCCGAAGGCGGCGTACGACGAAGCTCGAGCCCGCGATCAAGAACTTCGGCAAGCTGTTCTACTGCGGCGAAGGCGCGGGCCTCGCGCAGGTCATGAAGCTCGCGAACAACCTGCTCGCGGCCGCCGTGATCGTGCTCTCGTCCGAGGCGATCGCGATGGGCGTGAAGGCGGGCCTCAACCCGCGCCAGATGTGCGACATCATCAACGCGGGCAGCGGCCGCAACAGCGCGACGCAGGACAAGTTCCCGCGCTCGGTGCTGCCCGGCACGTTCGACTTCGGCTTCGCGACCGGCCTCTCGTATAAGGACGTCCGTCTCTGCCTCGAAGAAGCGGACGCGCAAGGCGTGCCGATGATCGCGGGCGCCGCGGTGTTCCAGATGCTCGGCGTCACGAAGGCGCGCTTCGGCGCCGACTCCGACTTCACGTCGATCGCGCGCGTCTACGAGGAGTGGGCCGGCGTCGAGATCCGCGGTTGACGAGCGAGGCTCATACGCCCACGACGCGCCAGCCGCTCGGCGTGCGGATGGCGCAAGCGCTCGCCGCGTACTCGCCGCGCGACCTCGCGCCGGAGGTCGTCGCCAAGGCGAAGCTCTGCGTTCTCGACCTGCTCTCGTCCGCGTTCTCGGCGAGCGACCTCCCGTGGTCGAGCGCAGGCCGCCACGCTCGCGCGCCAGAGCTCGGGCGGCGTCGCGAAGCGGCGCCGGGATCATCGGCTCGAGCGACGTGGTTTCGATCCAGGACGCCGCATTCGCGAACGGCGTGCTCGGCCACGGCCTCGTGCGTGACGACATGCATGTCGGCAGCGTGAGCCATCTCGGTACCGTGCTCGTGCCCGCGCTGCTCGCGCTCGCCGAAGCCTCGCGTGCGAGCGGCGCCGATTTCTTGGCCGCGCTCGTCGCAGGCTACGAGGTCGGCGGCAAGGTCGGCAGGATGGTCATGGACTCCGACGTGACGAAGATCTTCCGGCCGACGGGCACGGTCGGTCCGGTCGCGGCGGCCGCCGCCGGCGCGAAGCTGCTCGGCCTCGACTCGGAGCAGACCGTCACCGCGCTCGCGCTCGGCGCGAACGCCGCCGCGGGCTACAACGAGTGGGCCGCGACCGGCGGCAGCGAAATGTTCTTCCACACCGGCTTCGCGGCGCGCAGCGGTGTCGCGGCGGCGCAGCTCGCGGCGGGCGGCGCGTACGCGTCGCGCGACCGCGATCGACGGCGAAGCCGGGTTGCTCGCGGCGTTTCATCGCGACCTCGCGCCGCAGATTCCCGAGCTCTTCGCGGATCGAGCCGAGATCCTCGCCGTGTTCTTCAAGCCCGGTGCCCGCGTGCAACTTCGCGCAGTCCGCGGCGCAAGCCGCGCTCGACCATCGCGCAGCGCAAGAAGCTGCGCGCGAACGACATCGAGCGCGTGACCGTGCGCGTGACGCGCGCCGCGGCGCTCTACCCGGGCTGCGACGTGAGCGGGCCGTTCGAGCACGTGCTCCAGGCGAAGATGAGCATCCACTACAACGTCGCCGCCGCGCTGCGCCACGGCGACTTCGACGAAAGCAACTACGTGCCGCAGCGCAACTCCGACGTGCTCACGATCGCGACGAAGACTCGCCTCGAGATCGACGACGAGCTCACGAAGGCGTTTCCCGCCAAGCAAGGCGCGGAAGTCATCGTGCAGACGCGCGCGGGCGACGAGCTGCGCGAGCGCGTCGAGGACGTCGTGCCGAGCGACTCGGCGGCAAGTGCGGGCACGCTTCGCCGCGGCTGCGGCGGCCGTGCTCGGCGAACGCCAAGCGGCGCAGCTCGCGCGAGCTCGTCGACGGGCTCGAGTCCCTCGCGGACGCGGCGACACTCAGCCGCGCGACGAGACCGTCTGCGCCCGGTGAGACCCACGCGACGACAAGGCGCGCAGCCCGCGCGAAGCCCGTGACGGCCGCTAAGCGAACGGCAGCGCAGAAGCGCGCGGCGAAGCCGAAGCGCGCGCAGCGCGCGAACCCCTCGCCCGCCGCCAACCGCGCGCGTCGAGCGACGCGCAAGGCGTCGACGTGACCGCGGCGCAGATGGCACACGGCGGCTCGGCACCGCGGGAGTCCGTGCGGCGCGTCGCGCTCGCGAGCATGGTCGGTACCTCGATCGAGTGGTACGACTTCTTCGTCTTCGGGACCGCGGCGGCGCAGGTGTTCGGCCTCCTCTTCTTCCCCACATTCTCCCAGCTGGCCGGCACGCTCGCTGGCGTTCGCCACGTTCGCGGTCGGGTTCGTCGCGCGGCCGGTCGGCGGCCTCGTGTTCGGCCACATCGGCGACCGGATCGGGCGCAAGACCACGCTCGTGCTGACGTTGACGATGATGGGCGTCGCGACGTTCCTGATGGGGTTGATGCCGACGCTACGCAGCGATCGGCGTCTGGGCGCCGATTCTGATGGTCGCGCTCCGCTTCGTGCAGGGCCTCGCCGTCGGCGGCGAGTGGGGCGGCGCGGTGCTGATGGCCACCGAGCACTCGCGCGGCGAGCGGCGAGGCTTCTTCGGCAGCTTTGCCCAGATCGGCAGCGCGGTCGGCGGATTGATGTCCAACGGCATCTTCTTGGCGATGCATCAGCTCCTCGCCGAGGACGACTTCCTGGCTTGGGGCTGGCGCGTGCCGTTCTTGGTCAGCATCGTGCTGGTGTT
The DNA here is from genome assembly GCA_963699925.1 of uncultured Gammaproteobacteria bacterium. Lineage (GTDB taxonomy): Bacteria > Pseudomonadota > Gammaproteobacteria > Steroidobacterales > Rariloculaceae > FEN-1219. Next base: position 625,337 of record CAVOVT010000007.1, read on the forward strand.
CGTCGGCGTGTTCATCCGGCTGCGAATCATGGAGTCCCCGGTCTTTGCGCAGATCAAGGAGACGCGACGGCTCGTGAAGGTGCCGGCCGTCGAGCTGCTGCGCTTCGATTCCCGCAACGTGCTGCTGGCCGCCGGGCTGTACTTGGGGCACGGCGTGCTGTTCTACGCGATGACCGTCTACACGTTGAATTACACGAACACCGCGTACGGCATGGCACAGAACACGTACCTGGTCGGACTGACCCTCGCGGGCGCGATTCAGTGCATCACGATCCCGATGTACGGCGCGCTCTCCGACAAGATCGGTCGGCGCCCGGTGATCATCTTCGGCACGCTATTCGTCGTCGCGTTCGCGATCCCGCTCAACTTCATGATCACGTCCGCGGTCCCCGTGCTGATCTGGCTCGCGGTGGTCATCGGGATCTGCGTCGGCCACAACGCGGTGTACTCGCCGACTGCCGCGCTGTACTCGGAAATGTTTCCCGCGCACGTCCGCTACAGCGGCGCCTCGCTCGGCTACCAGCTCGGCGGCGCGATCGCCGGGTTCGTCCCGCTGACCGCCGCGTCCCTCGTGGCCGCCGCCGGCGGCGCCTACTGGCCAATCGCCGCGTTGATCGCGGGCGGCGGGCTGATCGGCTTCGTCTGCATACTGCTCGTGCGCCCGCTCGCGCAGACGCAGCCGCAGGAGCGCGCGGGCAGATGCTAGGAGCAATCGTTGGCGGCGTCGGACGCCCGTTTCAGACGGGAGCTTCCTCCACTCGACCGTCCGCGTGGCGCGCGAATCGGCCGCGCTCGCGCGGATGCACCGGCTCGTTCTCGCGAAACGGCCAGCCGCCGAACTGCGTTCGGCGATAGTCGTTGAACGCCTGCTCGAGCTCCGCGCGCGAATTCATCACGAACGGCCCGTACTGCGCGATGGGCTCGGCGATCGGCCGGCCCTGGAGCACGAGGATCTCGACCGGCCCGTCGAGTGCGGCGATCCGCACCGGCTCGTCGCTCGCAACGTCGATCGCCGAAGGCTGCGCGACGACGCGGCCCGCAATGTCGACCCTTTGTCCGGCGAAGAAATAGAGCCTGCGGCCGACGGCCGCGTCGCGCGCCGGCGGAAGAGTCCACGCGGCGTCCGGCTCGAGCTTGATCGACCAGATCGCGACGTCGGCGTCCGAGCGCGCGGCCCACGAATCGGGCGGCGGCGCGGGCGGCTCGAGGCCGCCGAGCGAGCCCGCGATGAGCGCGACTTCGACGTGGCGGCCGTTCGCGTCCGTCTCGCGGTAGCGCGGCATGTCGCCATCCCAGAACATCGTGAAGTACGGCGGCGCGAACTTCGATTGGGCGGGCAGGTTCAGCCAGATCTGAAACAGCTCGAGGCGATTCGGCTGCTCGCGCTCGAGCAACGGGAACATCTCCGAGTGCACGATGCCCGCGCCCGCCGTGAGCCACTGCACGTCGCCGCGACCGAAGCGCGCGACCGCGCCGAGGGAGTCGGAGTGATCGATGTAGCCCTCGCGCACGAACGTCACGGTCTCGAAGCCGCGATGCGGGTGCTGCGGGAATCCGGGCACCGCTTGGCCGTGATACATCCGCCAGCCGTCCTTGCCGGCGAAGTCCTGACCGATGTTGCGGCCGGCGAGCGACGCGTCGGGGCCGAGCCGGTCGTTGCCGCGCGGATAGTTGTCGACATGGTGCACGCAGACGAGGAACGGATCCTTCGTCTGCCACGGAAACTCGAGCGGCGCGATGCCGAGGATTGGGTTGGACATGAGCAAAGCTTAGCGCAACGCTGCCGCGCAGGTATATTCAGGGCAGAGTCCTTTAGCGCGTCATGTCGAACAAGCCAAAGACACTCGACGTTCGCGGCCGAGCGCGTTGGCGCGCGTGGCTCGAGGCGAATCACGCTTCCGCGACCGAGATCTGCTCGTGTTTCACAAACCGCACACGGGCAAGGCGTCGATCGGCTACGAGGACTCGGTCGAAGAGGCAATCTGCCTCGGCTGGGTCGACAGCCTGATCCGTCGGCTCGACGACGACCGCTATGCGCGCAAGTTCATGCCGCGGAAGTCGAACAGCTTCTGGTCTGACCTCAACCGCAAACGCTACGCGAAGGTCGACGCGCTCGGATTGCTCGCGTCCGCTGGCCGCGAGTGCGCGCCGACCGAAGCGAACCGGTATCCGCGGCGACCCAAGCGAACGTCCGCGGTGCCTGCGTACATCGAGAACGCGCTCAAGGCCGACCGCGCGCGTGGGCGACGTTCGAGCACCTCACGCCGCGCGAGCGAATCCTATACGTTGCATCGGGGTTTGCGGACAAGCGCGGCGGGCACTAGCATTCGCACGCACCCTTCCGTGCCTTGGAAGTTTCATGCCATCTAGCAATGGTTCGAGTCGACTCGTCGTACTTGTCGTCTTCCGCCTGTAAGCCCTATGCAACCCCGCTGGCTCTATGGCGCGTTCGGCGTGCTGGCGATCGGCGCCGTTGTAGCCTGGTGGATCGCCTACCCGCACGTCACGGCCGTCGTAATGACCACCGGCACCCGCGACAGCGCCTACGACGTGTTTGCGCACCGCTACCAGGACATCTTGGCGCGCGCGGGCGTCGACCTGCGGCTCATGCCGTCGGCCGGCTCGGTCGAAAACCTGCGGCGCTTGAACGACCCGCAGTCGGGGGTCGCGGTCGGCTTCTCGCAGGGAGGCTTGACGGACGCTAAGCAATCGGCCGACCTCGTCTCGCTCGGCACGGTGTTTTACGAGCCGTTCTGGTTCTTCTGCCGCGGCACGGGCTGCGGCAGCCGGCCCGAGACGCTGCGTAGCGGGAAGATCTCGTTTGGACCGGAAGGTAGCGGCACGAGAGTGCTGTGCATGCGTTTGTTCGCTCTCAACGGACTCGACCCGAGCACGGCGGACATCCGATCGTTGAATGCGGCCGAGTCGGCCGAGGCGCTCATGCGCGGAGACATCGACGCCGCGGCAATGGCGGCGTCGTGGGACACGCCCGCGGTGCGCAAACTGCTCGCGGCGGCGGATATCGAGCTGATCAGCTTCGCGCGCGCCAACGCCTACGTAGCGCTCTATCCCTACCTGAGCAAATTGCTCGTGCCCGCGGGCGTCGGCAGCCTCGCGGACAACCTCCCGCGCACCGACGTCAGCCTGCTCGCGGTCAAAGCGAGCCTGATCGTGCGCAGAGACATGGATACGGCTCTCCAGAGCGTGCTGCTCGATGCGGCCACGCAAGTTCACTCGGGCGCGGACATCTTCCAGCACGCAGGGCAGTTCCCCGCACCGGAAGCAGGCGACTTTCCCGTGTCGGAGGACGCCTACGAATTCTACAAGTCGGGAAGGCCGTTCTTGCTGCGGTATTTGCCGTTCGGGCTCGCGATGCTTGCTCGCAAGCTGCTCGTCGTGCTCGTTCCGTTGCTCGGTGTGGTCTATCCAGTCGTCCGTTTCGCGCCCATGTTGTACGGCTGGAGCATGCGTCGGCGAGTCTACAGATTGTACGGCGAGCTGAAGCTCATCGAAGCCGACGTCGACGCGCACCGCGGCGAACCGGCAGCGCTGCTGCAGCGGCTCGACCGTCTAGACGAGCGCGCCGATCATTTGCAAGTACCACTCGCGTTCGTGCAAATCCTTTACAACATGCGCAGCCACATCGGCCTCGCGCGCGCGCGACTTCAACCCGGCGCCGCCCAGCGAAAACCGCCGTCGAGCTAGCGCGATGCCTTAGGATGGCTCCAGGCGCTTGTTGCTTCGGAAGCTCGCGCTACGCTACCGTCGCGAAAGACGCCGGGAGACTCCGATGCCGAAAACTATGTATCCGCAAGAGCAGATGCATCGCATCAAGTACACGAAGCTCACGGAGGCGCAGATCTTCGCGAAGCTCGGGTCCGTCGCGGGACCGACGAGCGCGTCGCCACTCTCCGACGTACTCGCGGGCAAAGCGCTCAAGATCGTCACCGACGACGGGCTCACGTTGAGCTATCGGTTCGCGAGCGCGAGCAAGCTCGCCGTCGCCTACGGCGACGGCAAAGCCGTGCAGGCCGGCTACGGCGCGCTTACGCTCGACAAAGTCGCGCTGTTCTCGCACCTCGTGCCCGGCACGCAGCGCGGCTATCACGTGATCGTCGACCGCGACACGAATCTCGCGACCGTGTTCGAAGTTTGGTTCAGCGGCTACGACGACAAGCGCGAGGTGCAGCGCCAGATCTACTACGGCTATGTCGAGCAAGCGGGCAAGCAAGCGCCGAGCGCGCGCCACGGCATCACGAATCGGATCGAGGGCAAGGGCTTCTACTGGAAGCAGGACAACGGCATCGAGACGCTCGAGTACTACCCGACGGTGCTCTACTCGAACTTCGTCGAGCTCACGCGGCTCGGCGGCGAGCTCTCGTTCTGCGGGCCGTCGGACTACATCAAGATCGACGACGACCTCTACATCTACTCGCGCGTCGAGTGCGAGATGTCCGGCACGATGACGCTCTACGTGCTCGACGCGAATCGCGCCGAGCAAGTCGGCGTGCGTCTCGGCTTCGACGCGAGCGACGCGCTCGAGTACTACGTGTTCCGCGGCCATGGCGAGTGGGTCGGGCAGATCGCGCAGTTCGAGCCGTTCGGCGACGTCGGCACGACGATTGCGCTCGGCAACCGCCAGGTGCCGCAGGCGAAGGGCGGCCGACCCGTCTACCGGCCGATGAAGACGAACCCAGCGATGAACAAACCGGACCTCGAGGCCGCGATCGCGAAGACGACGAGCGTGTTCGCCGAGAAGAACCCGATGGCCGGCAACAAGCTGCCCGTCAGCGAGTTCCTCAAGGGCAAGGAGCTCACGCTGCGCTACGACGGCTGGCTCGCGCTCGACTATCGCTTCGACGACGTCGCAGAAGCTTCGCTGGCGCCGCGAAGGCGAGACCGCGTGGCACGAGGAGCGCTACGAGTCGTGGGAGGCTGCGCCCGGCGTCGATCATGTTCGGGCATCTCATGAGCGGCGCTCCGGACCACGACGCGTGCTCGATCGTGATGGATTTCGACCACGCGCTCGTCACCTGCCTGCACGGCACGATGGGCACGCCGTACATGGCGAACGAGGCGGCGGTGAAGACGCGCTTCGGCGTCATCGAGATGGAAGGACTCACGCCGCCGAAATATCGGCGTCATCAGTTCACCGACGAGCTCGTCGGCCGCGCGATCACTTGGAACTACTCGCCGGGCCTCACGTCGATGCACCTCTACTCAACGCCGCACTCGCTGTCGTGGATCATCTTCCTCGAGAACGGCTCGGGCGGGCTCGAATGGAGCGGCCCGGCGTCGTACGTGAAGATCCGCGACGAGCTCTACTTCGCGTATTGGCTCGAAGAGGCGTGCAACGGCACGCTCGGCACGATCCTGATCAACCTGCGCACGATGCACGACTGCGGCGTCGGCTATCACGGCGGCCCAAACGGCTTGAGCTTGAGCACCGTCGGCGCGCACGCGCGCCACGCGGGCCGCTTCGACGTGCTGAAGTATTTTTCGACTTGAGATCGCGGAGGCACCGACCATGAAGACCACCGTGAATTCGTCGCGCCGCGGCTTCCTATGCAAGGCAAGCGCGGCGCTCGCCGCGCCGCTGGCCGTCGGCGCCGCGAGCGCACGCGCACCCGGCGATCGCGACTCATCGTTAGCGCGCCTCGCGCAGCTCGAGGACGTGAACGCGATCCGCGAGCTCACGCGACGCTGTGTGCGGCACATGAACGCGGGGTCGCTCGACGACGCCGCGGCGTTGTTCACCAAGCCCGCGCACGCCGAGACGCTCTCCGCCTATAGGGTCGCGGCCGACCCGCTCGGCGCCGAGGACACAATCGAGATCGCTGCGAGCGGCGCGACCGCAACCGCGCGGCTGCCCTGCACGGCCGAGAGCGAGACACCGATCGGGCCCATGACACCGCTCGTCGAGATGGCGCGCGCTCAAGGCGGCGGCCTCGTGCGTCGCACGGAGCGCGGAGTGCTCGAGGGCGCCTATGTGAGGAACGACGGCCACTGGAAAATAGAGTGGCTCACGTTCCGCACTGCCTAGATGACTGCACCTGGCACGGCGCGACGCGCATACGGCGCACGTCTCGGCTAGGCTTGGCCTTTGTAACTCAGAAACGGAGCGCGCCGATGAAGAGCAAGCACCTCATGATGTCGATTGCCGTGGCTGTCCTCGCAGCCGCCTGTCAACAACAACAGCCACCCGATCCTCGCGTCGCCGCGCTCGCCGAGCGCGAGGCGATCGACCAGCTCGTAGCGGGGGACTATCCGCGCGCGCTCGACGCGGGCAACTGGGACGCGTACGCCGCAACCTACACCGAAGACGGCGAGCTCGTGTTGCTCGGCAAGTCGTCGAAGGGCCGTGACGCGATCAAATCGTTCCTCGCATCGCAGCCTGCCGGAGCGCGCGTAATCCACGTGATCAGCAATCTGTCGTACAAGATCACCGGCGACACCGCGATCGGCGGCGCGTACTGGCAGGACATCGGCAACGTCAACGGCGCGCCCGGCGTCGTCGTCGCGGGCCATTACGACGATTCGCTGCGCAAGGTGAACGGCGCGTGGTATTTCACGAAACGCTCGATCGTGATCGACTTCCCGCCAGCCGGCGGGGTGCCCGCGGCCGAGCCCGCGGCGACAACGACGCCTAAATAGGCCCGGATTCGCGGCGCGGCGGCTCGCCTCTCGCCAGCGTGTGGCAGGACGTCGTCCTGAGGCACGTTCGCGTCGTTCAACGCATCGATCGTCAACGAGACCTGCCTTTCGCCGGAGTACCATGGCGGCCGCGACGCGCGTCGCGATATCGATTGTCATCAAAGAGGACGTGTGATGAACAAAGAAATGTTCGACAAGGGTTTGGCGATTCGTAAATCGGTGATCGGCGCGGAGTTCGTCGACAAGGCGCTCGCGACGGCCGACGATTTCAACATGCCGCTGCAAGAGCTCGTAACCGAGTACTGCTGGGGCGCAGTCTGGGGCCGCGAAGGCCTCTCGAAGAAGATGCGGAGCCTCTTGAACATCGCGATGCTGGCGACGCTGAACCGCCCGAACGAGCTCAAGGTCCACACGAAGGGCGCAATCCGCAACGGCGCGACGAAGGAGGAGATTCGCGAGACGCTGATGCAAGTCGCGATCTACGCCGGAGTGCCGGCCGCCGTCGACTCGTTCCGCTTGGCCAAAGAAGCGCTCGCCGAGCTCGACAAGAAGTAGCGAACCGTGAGCTGGAAGCACGTCGTTTTGCTCGGCACGGCGGCGATCGTGCTTCCGTTCGCTCGTGCCAAAGCGGACTGCGCAGAGCATCCAGAATGGGCCGCGGAGCTTCCGCACGAGGTCGATACGCCCAAAGGCAACCACATTTCTTACCGCTACGATTGGCCCAACGAGAGCTATGTCATCGTCGTGACGCGCGGTGGCGGCGACGGCGTGACACGCGGGCCATATCACCTCACGACGGGCGGTTGCTTCGCGGCGAAAATCGAGTGGGAAAGCGAAGAGTTCGTGGTGTTGACGGCGGGCTGTGGAACGTTCTGCTGGTGGGGCGAGGCGTTACCCGTTATTCAGGATCGCAAACCCGTGTCCGTGGATCGCCCGTCCGCATTCGACGCGGAGCGTAATTTGCTCGCGTCGTACGGCGGCACTAACACGATCATCGTGACGAACGTCTCGACTAGGCGTGAGCAGGTCGTTCGGACGCCAGTGGACTGCCCGATGTCGGGGGAGTGCTTCACCAAGCTCCACTTCGAGGATGGGCGACTGCGCTACATCTGGCAGTGGGAAGCCGTGCCCGATGGCAAGTACAGGAACGTCCCCGACCAGCAGATCGACGTCGAGCTCGACACCGACGTAACTCGCAGTCCCTAGGCCTCGCGGAAGCAAGCGACGACGCGGGTTCATGCGTCTCGCTCGTCACTCGATCGGCGCCGTCGGCGTCACGCCGAGGTTGTACATCGTGAACGCGTAGATGTCGGCGACGGTCTCGAGCGCCTTCGTGAGGCTGCTCGCGCCGTGGCCCGACTTCGTCTCGATCCGGATCAGCACCGGATTCTCGCGGCTCGCGAGCGCCTGCAGCGTCGCGGCGTACTTGAACGAGTGCGCCGGGCACGACGCGGTCGTCGTGGTCGGCGGTCGTGATCAGCGTCGCCGGATACTTCGCGCCGGCCTTGATGTTGTGCAGCGGCGAGTACGCGTACAGCGCCTTGAACTCCGCCGGGATCGTCGCTCGAGCCGTAGTCGGCGATCCAGTTCCAGCCGATCGTGAACTTGTGGAAGCGCAGCATGTCCATCACGCCGACCTGCGGGATCGCGACGCGGAACAGATCGGGCCGCTGGTTCATCACGGCGCCGACGAGCAGGCCGCCGTTCGAGCCGCCCTGGATCGCGAGCTTCGCGGACGACGTGTACTTGTTCGCGATCAGCCACTCGGCCGCGGCGATGAAGTCGTCGAACACGTTCTGCTTCTTGAGCTTCATGCCCTGCCTGGTGCCACGCTCTCGCCGTACTCGCCGCCGCCGCGCAGGTTCGCCGACGCGTAGACGACGCCCTGCTCGAGCAGCGCGAGCCGCGCGGCGCTGAACGTCGGCGTCAGCGACGATGTTGAAGCCGCCGTAGCCGTAGAGCAGCGTCGGGTTGTTGCCGTCGAGCTTCAGGCCCTTGCGGTAGACGAGGAACATCGGGATCGCGCGTGCCGTCCTTGCTCGTGTAGAACACCTGCTTCGTCTCGAACGCGGACGCGTCGTAGCCCGGCACCTTCGGCGCGCGGAACACGCGTGCTCGTGCGGCTCGCGATGTCGTAGCGGTAGATCGTCGGCGGCACGTTGAGCGAGTTGAACGTGTAGAACACGAACGTCGTCGTCGTGCTGGCCGTCGAAGCCCGCCGCCGAGCCCGGGCCCGGCAGCGCGATCTCGTTCTCGAGCTTGCCGTCGAGCGCGTAGACGTACGCGCGCGTCGTCGACGTCCTTCAGATACGTCGCGAACAGCTTGCCGCCCGCCGTCTGGCACGCTCTCGATCGGCTCCGGCGCGCTCGGCAAGCACGGTCTGCCAGTTCGCCTCCGTCGGGCTGCGCGGGATCGATCAGCACGACGCGCCAGTTCGGCGCGCCGTGGTTCGTCGCGACGAGCAGCTTGTCGCCGACGTTGTCGACGACGTTGAACGTGTCGTTCGTGATCGTCCGGGATCAGCGGCGCGAACTGGCTGCTGCGGCTTCGTGAGGTCGCGCACGTAGAGCGCGTTGCCGTCCTTGCCTTTGCCGCGCTCGGAGACGTCGAGGATCGCGAAGCGCTCGTCCTCGGTCGTGTCGACGATGTGGAAGCGCTGCGGGTTCGCTCGCGTCCTCGTAGACGAGCTCGTCGTCGGACTGCTTCGTGCCGAGCGCGTGGAAGAAAACCTGGTGGTTCTCGTTGATCGACGCCTTCTCGTGCCCCGCGGCCGGCTCGGGATAGCGGCTGTAGTAGAAGCCGTCGCCCTGCCAGGCGACGTCCGAGACCTTGACCCAATCGATCGTGTCGTCGAGCGTGCGCTTGCGTCGCGAGCTCCATGACCTTGTACTGCTGCCAGTCGGAGCCGCTGCTGCGAAATCCCGTAGACCGCGTACGTCGGCGTCCTTCGACGGCGCGAACGCGCTGAGCTGCACGGTGCCGTCCGTCGACCACGCGTTCGGATCGAGCAGCACTTCCGGCGCGCCGTCGAGGCCCTTCTGGATGTAGAGCACGCTCTGGTTCTGGAGGCCCGAATTCTTGCTGAAGAAGAAGTACGGACCCTTGCGCGACGGCGCCGAGTAGCGCTCGTAGTCGTTGAGCTCCATGCACGCGCTTGAGCAGCGCAGCGCGATACGGGATGCGCTCGAGATACGGGAACGTGATCTCGTTCTGCGCCTCGACCCACGCCGCGGTCTCGGGCGAGGTGTCGTCCTCGAGCCAGCGATAGGGATCCGCGACTTTCGTGCCGTGGTAGTCGTCCACCTGTTCGATCTTCCTGGTCGTGAGGTACTTGGGCGGCTGCGCCAGACTCGACGAGCCGAGGAGTACCGCGCCCGCCGCCGCGACGACGTGCAGCACAGTCGAACTTCGTGAACTCACCCGCCGCTTCCCGCGCGATCGCGCAATCTGAGACGAGCGGATTATGCCATCGAAACGCCGCGGACCGAGCGCTGCCGGGAACGCGGCCTATCCGCCACGCTCGCGAGCGAACCGCCTCGAGTTGCGAACCAGCCTGTACAGGGGCTTACCTCGCCCGGAGTCTTGATCGTTCGGGCCCAAGAACTCCAGTAAGGGCTTGCCCGATTCGGAGTGCTCGGCCACGACCTTGAGCGCGACCAGCGCCGGGGTCGCGAGGATGATGCCGGCAATCCCCCAGAAGAGCCCGCCGAACCAGAGTCCGAGGAAGATCAACAGCGGATTCACCTCGAGCCGCCGGCCAACGAGCAGCGGCTGCACGATCTGCCCTTCGATCGTCGCAATGCACAGATAAGTCGCCGCGACGCCGGCCACTTGTCCCAAAGTGTCGAACGACGTTGCCGCGACGAGCGTCACCGTGATCAGCGTCGATGCGGCGCCCAAGTACGGGATGTAGTTCAAGAGGGCCGCGACCAAGCCCCAAAGATATGGGCTCGGCATTCCCCATGCCCACATCGAGAGCCCTGTGACCACGCCCAGGCCAACGTTGATCAGCGTCGTCGTCAAGTAGAAATGCCCGACCTCGACACGCACCTTCTCGATCAGTTTGAGCGCATGCGAAGCGTTGAGATCGTCAACGAAAGCGGTAGTCATGCGCGCGAGCATCGGGGCGCCGCCGGTCAAGAGAAACATCGTCAAGATGACGAACGTGACCAGCGCCACGACGGACGGTATTCCGGCGTCCCAGAGGAGCAGCGGCGCGCTCTTCGTTGCGACGCTCGGTGGTGGCGCCGATTTCGACGGCTCGCTCGGCGGCGAAACGAGCGCCGTCGCGTTCTGCCGCAGCTCGTCGAAGCGGTTCATGATCGTCGCGATCGGCTTGACCTTGGCCCTGATGATCGCCATTGTCTTCGGCGCCTTCACGTACCAATCCTGCGCGGGCGCCCAGAACGACGCCGCGGCGCCGGCGGCAAGCGACAGCGCGATCAGCACGATGGCCGCCGCGCTCAGGCCTCGCGGCACGCCGCGTTTGTGCAGCGCCTCGACGGGACCGGAAAGAATGAGGCTCAGCAGCAGCGCCAAGAACACCGGTATGAACGCGGCGTGCGCGAGATACAGCACGGCGGCGACCGCCACCAGAACGATCACCTTGGCCGCCACGACCGGCCACGACCGGGCCGACGTCTTCTTCAAGCGCAAACCTCGAGCGCGAGCGCCGACCATACGCTGTCGCGCACTCGCCGCGTACGGCCTACCGCAGTAGCGCGATCAAGATAATGATCGGAATGGGCACGCCGAGCAGCCACAACAGTATCGAACGCATGCTGTCACCTCTTGCGAATGTTCCACCGAATCTCGCCCCCGACGCTCACAGATCGCGGAGCCGCCCGCCGTACGTCGCCATCAGGCTCGCGACGAACGCGCCGACGAGCATCGACACGACGAGCCAGAGCGACGCGTACGCTCCCGCTTTCCGCGCGTCGTCCGCCGTCTTCCGAGCCGCGTCCTCCGCATCGTGGAAGGTTCCCTGTACGCGCGCGAACGTGTCCCGCACGCGCTGCGTGGCGTCGTTCTCACTCAGATCCGTTCGCTGCGCGACCAACCGACCCACGTAGCGAGCATCGTCGTCGGGCAGCGAGCCGGTGCGCAGCGCATTGGCGAAGATCCGCACGACCTCGGCCGAATCCGCGGCGTTGCGCTGGGCTCGCGAGGTGGGGCCCTCGGGGTTGCTACTGTTCGGTTGCGCCTGGCCCGCCGGACCCGGGGCACCCGCGCTCGCGACGTTGGAACGGAACAGCGAGTCGACGAAGTAGCCGAGAGGAGTCGCGCCGCCGCCCTGCGCGCCCGCGTTCTGGCCCTGTACGCCGTTCGCGCCCTGGTTCTGGCTCGAGGCGATGAGTGCGGTCGAGCCGGCGCCCGCTGCCGATGAAGCGGCCGCGCCGGCAGCCGTGGCGCCCGCCTGCACTCCCCCGCTCGCGATCGCACCGATCACGGACGTGAGCACGGCCGCCGTGCCGAGCGACGCGACGCACCACGCGAGGAAGCCGTGGGCCGTGTCGCGAAAGTACACCTCGTCGCGAGGTGTATCGGCCCACTTCGAGCGCAGCCGACCGGCCAGGTAGCCGCCGACGGCCGAGGCCGCGAGCTGCGTCACCGTAATCCAAATTATCGTCGACACCCCAAAAGTCGTAGCGCTCACGCCTTGCGAGCTCCACGGTGAAACGATCGCAAATCCCAGGCCGGTTCCGAGGATCAGCAGCACGAGGGACAATGCGGCCGCGGCCGCGCCGCCGGCCAAGATCGCGCCCCACGACACCGCGCTCGGCGGCCTCGCCGCCGCGATATCCATTCTCGTGACCGGATCCATCATCGTTGTGCTCATGGTTCCCCCGCCTTTAACAACCGCACCTGGGCGAGCAAATGCAATGTGTGTGCCACGGCTGCGCCGCCGCGCGGTTCGAGTACGATGGCGGCCGCCGCGCGCCTCTCGCGCGGTTCGAATGACGCGGATGCCGAAATGACCCAGACGCCGATGAACGGCACGCTCTTGCTCGCAAGGCTCGTGACGGCCGGCATCGCGCTCGCGACGTCCGCCGCGGTGTTGTTCGCGGTCGGCGCGATCGGAATCGCGAAAGCGCACGGCCTCACGCTCGTCGACGTGCTCACCGCACCGATCGCGTTCGTGGTCTACGGCGGCCCTCCGCTGCTCGCGCTCGGTCTCGCGGCTCGCGCGCGGACCGGCGCGGCGGCGGCGATCGCGGCGGGGCTCGTCGCGGCTCTCGCGGCGGGGCTCGTCGCGCTCGGCGGCGCGCCGTGGCGATTCGCGAGCTGGCAAGCGAACGCAAGCGACGCTCAGACGATGCTGCTGCTCGGCACGTTGCTCGGCGCTTGGCCGCTCACGCTCCTCGGCACGGCGCTCTGGCGGCCGGCGAATCGCGAAGCGGACTGACCCGCGCGCGGCGCCGCGGCGCGCGGGCATCGCTCGTCGCCGACACGCGCCGCGCTGTCTAGGCTCGGCCAAATGTGTGACGATGCGCCGCAAAGCGCCGTGCCGCCGGAGCTCGCCTCCGCTCGCAGCCGACGCGTGCGTCAATCCATGGAGATCGTCCCTTGCGCAAGTATCAGATGTTGATCGGAGGCCGGCGTGTCGACGCGACCTCGGGTCAGTGGTTCGAGTCGTTCAATCCGTACACGGGCAAGCCCTGGGCGCTGATCCCGCGCGCATCGCCCGAGGACGTGAACGCGGCCGTCGCGGCCGCGCGCTCCGCGTTCAAGAGCCAAGCCGTGGCGCGGGCTGACCGCGACGGCGCGCGGCAAGCTGCTGCTCAAGATCGCCGACCTGATCGCGGCGCGCGCCGACGAGCTCGGCCGCATCGAGACCACCGACAACGGCAAGCTGATCCTCGAGATGCGCGCGCAGACGCGCTATCTGCCCGAGTGGTTCCGCTATTTCGCGGGCCTCGCGGACAAGCTCGAGGGACGCGTGATCCCGATCGACCGGCCCGGGTTCTTCAACTTCACGCTCGAGGAGCCGCTCGGTGTGATCGCCGCGATCGTGCCGTGGAACTCGCCGCTGATGCTCGCGGGCTGGAAGATGGCGCCGGCGCTCGCGGCCGGCAACACGTTCGTCTGGAAGCCGTCGGAGCACTCGTCGGTATCGGCGCTCGAGATGGCGGATCTCTTCGCCGAAGCGGGGCTACCGCCCGGCGTCGTGAACATCGTGACGGGCTTCGGCAACGAGATCGGCGACGCGCTCGTGACGCACAAGGACGTCGCGAAGATCGCATTCACCGGCGGCGACGCGACGGGCGCGCTCGTCTATCAAGCGGCGGCGAAACACCTCAAGCCGGTCACGATGGAGCTCGGCGGCAAGTCCGCGAACATCGTGTTCGCGGACGCGAACCTCGACAACGCGGTCAAGGGCGTCGTCTCGGGGATCTTCGCGGCGACCGGTCAGACCTGCGTCGCGGGCTCGCGCGCGCTGATTCATCGCTCGATCCACGACGAGTTCGTCGAGCGATTCCTCGAAGCTCGCACGCACGGCGCGCATGGGCAATCCGCTCGAGGAGACGACGCAGGTCGGCCCGATCACGACGAGGCCGCAGTACGAGAAGGTGCTCGGCTACATCGACATCGCGAAGCAACAGGGCGCGACCTGCGTGCTCGGCGGCGGACCCGCGCGGCGACCGGAGCTCGGCGACGGCTGGTTCGTCGAGCCGACGGTGTTCACCGGCGTGACGCCCGCAGATGCGGATCGCGCAGGAAGAAGTGTTCGGCCCCGTGCTGTCGATCATCCCGTTCGACAGCGACGAGGAAGCGCTCGGGCATCGCGAACGACTCGATCTACGGGCTCGCGGCTGGCGTCTGGACGTCGAGCATCGGCCGCGCGCTCAAGATGGCGCACGAGCTCGAAGCCGGCACGGTTTGGACGAACACCTACCGCGTCTCGAGCCCGCTGTCACCGTTCGGCGGCTACAAGCGCTCGGGCTTCGGCCGCGAGAGCGGCCTGCTCGCGATCCGCGAGTTCGTGCAGGAAAAGAGCGTCTGGATCGAGACGTCGGGCGCCGACACGCCGAACCCGTTCGTGATCCGTTGATCTACTGCTGAGCCGGTTCCGGCTTAGCAGCGTCGCCGGAGGCTCCGCTTTCCGAGGAGCCCATGAACAATCGCGCGCCGCCCGCGAGGATCAGATCGCGGCCGTTCGCGCGATGCGCGCCGCTCTTCGCCTGGTAGCCGACGACCGTGATCTCTGTGCCGGCCTTGACGGTGTCGCGCGTGAAGCCGCGGCGCAGCAACGTATTCGGCGTCGCGCGCCTCGACCATCCATTCGGTGGTCGTACCGTCGTCGTTCTTCACGTCCACGTGCAACCAGGAATGCGGGTTGATCCACTCGAGCTTCGTGATCGTGCCGTGCAGCGTGACAGGCTTGTTCGCGTCGAATTCCGCCGCGAACGAATGGTGAGCCGCGGCGGGCTCCGTGATCGCGACGAGCAATGCGCTTCCTGCCAGTGCCGCCACAACCTGGCGAATCATCGCGCGACTCCTCACTTCTTCGCAGCCGCGGCGGCGTCGGCGTCGCGGGCCTCCTGCAGGATGTTGCGCAACCCGTAGTTGCCTTCGTGGCACGCGTACTCGTACATCTCGCCCTCCGAGGGACGCATGAAGTAAGCAACCGTCCACGGCTGCGTCCACTGCGACGCGTCGTTGAACGTCAGCCGGAAGTCGATCTTGTCGGGGGCGACCTTCGTGTAGCGCTCGGTCAACACGAGGTTCTCGCCCGATCCGCGAAAGCCGGCCTTGCCGTTGAAGTTGCGCGTCTCGATCACGAGCGTGTCGCCCTCCCAGTGGCCGCGCGACTCGCCGAGGTAGCTGCGCACGTGACCGAACGAGCCGCCGAGCGGCACGACGCGCGTCTCGTGAATCATCTCGTGCACGATCGCGACGAAGCCCGGCGACTGCGCGATCCGAATGTTGTTGTTGTAGAGCGTCGGCAAAATCGTCGCCGGCAGACCGCGCGTGATGCAGCGCTCGTAGAGCGGCCGGTCGTGGTACGAGTCGACGCGCCCGCCCGCGACGGCGCCGCCTGCCGCCGTGCGCACCGCCGTGGCCTTGTCCTGCCGCTCCTTCGCCTCCGGCGTGAGCGGCGGGATCTTGCCGGTCTTCGGATCGACGATCAGCGACGTGCGCCGCGACTCGTCGACGTGGCGGCCGGGATCGGTGAGATAGTCGGCGTGCACGAGGCCGGACTGCACCGTCGTGTCCGGCGCCTCGTCGAGGCGCTTCGCTGCGCGGCCTTCGAGCTGCGCGATCTCCTCGTCGGTGTAGTACTCGCGGTCACCGAGCTCCGGGCGGCGCTCGAGCGGCGTGATCGTGCGGTAGTCCCAAATCCCCTGCAGATCGGGGTCGCCCCAAGAGGTTCGGGGCACCTTGAACGACGGCTTGTCCGCCGCGACCGCGCCCGGAATCCGCCCGAGCCCGACCATCGCGACAGCACCGGCGGCCGCAACGACAACCAACGTCAGCGTCGACACTCGCGCGCTCATGCACGTCTCCCGTGGTCGTCATTGATCGTAGCATCCCGGCGTCGCGGATGCGTCATCGGGGCATCGCCTGCGGCCGGGCGTCACGCGCCTGGAACGAGCGGTCGCGGCCGGCGAGGAGCGCGCGACCGATCTGCTACCATCTGCCGACCGCGCGGCGCAGCGCCGCACGCTCGACCGGGGGAGCATCGTGAGCACGCCGCACTACGAGATTTTCGCGATCAAATACGCCGAGGTCGGCCGCAAAGCCTGGGGCAATTTCGTCGACGGCGACCCGCACGAAGACTCCGACATGCCGCTCGACTACTTCGTCTGGGCGATCGTCGGCGACGGCCGCACGATCGTCGTCGACACGGGCTTCGACGCGCACGATGGCGAAGAAGCGCCAGCGCAAGATCGTGCATCCGGTCGAGGAAGGGCTCGAGGCGGCCGGCATCGCCCACGCGAGCGTGAAGGACGTGATCATCACGCACATGCATTACGACCATTGCGGCAACGGCGCGCTTTGTTCCCGAACGCGCGGTTCCACATGCAGGACACCGAGATGGAGTACGTCACGGGCCGCTGCATGTGCCACCACCAGATCAACCACGCGTTCGAGCCCGAAGACGTGTCGCGGATGGTCCATCGCGTATTCGCGGGCCACGTGCAGTTCCACGACGGCGTCGACGAGATCGCACCGGGCATCACGGTGCACAAGATCGGCGGCCACACGAAGGGGCTACAGTGCGTGCGGGTTCCGACGGCACGCGGCCACGTCGTGCTCGCGTCCGACGCGACGCATTTCTATCAGCACATCGAAACGCGCCGCGTGTTCCGCGTGCTCTACAACCTCGCCGACATGGTCGAGGGCTACAACACGCTCGAGCGGCTCGCGAGCTCGAAAGCGCACGTGATCCCGGGCCACGACCCGCTCGTGCTTGCGCGCTACCCCGCCGCGTCGAAGCGAGACCGCCGGCTGGATCGCTCGCGTGGACTTGGAGCCGCGCACGAGTTGATGCGACGACGCGTGATGCGCTCGCATTCGCGCGCCAATCGAGCCATCGCACGCACGGCGGCCGCGCCGCGCTGGCGTGCGGATGCCGACACCGCGCGGCGCGTCACATCACACGCGCCCAATGTTTTCCATAAGCCTCTTGATTTCGCCGAAACGCGACGAGAACCGCCGGTCTTGCGCACGGTACTAGACCCTCATGTACTTTCGCCCTTGAATGTTCGCCGTACATCGCATTCCGAGGACAACAACAACATGAGCTCGCTGTTCCACCTCTGGCGTAACTTCGACACTGCCATGCTGAAGCTACCGGCCGTCTGCGTGCCGGGTGGCGAACCCGATACGTTGCGTGCGAAGCGCGAGGCGCAGCTGAAATGGATGCGTGAGCGCGGAGTCCGCTACCTCGGCAACCCCATGGTTTTGCCCGACCGTCGTGCGAGAGGCTCGCCGATCGCTCCGAACCGCAACCAACGCGCGCCGTTCGAGGGCCTCGCGATCGAGCGCCCCGGCGACGCGATCGTTCGTGACCTAGCCGGCGACTTCGGGCAGGATTTGACCACCGACTTGGCCAGTAACGGCTGACCTTCGAGGCCGCGGCCGACGACGACGCCGGCCGCGGCCCTCGTTCGCAAGCGCAGCAGAGCCTGGTCGCGTCTTGGCGGGCTACCCAGGAACGCGGCTCGCTACTTCGCGAACAGCTCCTTGATGCCGCCCGAGATCAGCGCCGACACGTCGAGCAGGATCCGCGGCAGCGCGATGCCGCCCGGGCCCGACGAGGTAGCGCGGCTCCCAGACCGGCCGGAACTTCGTCTTGTAGCGGCGCAAACCCTCGAAGTTGTAGAAGTGCTCGCCGTAGCGGAACACGAAGTTGCCGACGCGGTGCCACGCCGGCGCGAGCGGATGCTGCTCGAGGCCCGCGAGCGGCGCCATGCCGAGGTTGAACCACTCGTAGCCTTGCGCGCGGCCCCAGAGCATGAGCTCCACGAACAGGAAGTCCATCGCGCTGCGCGGCGCGTCCGGACCGAACCGCATCAGGTCGACCGACAGCTCGCGCTTCGTCCGCGTCTCCCAGAGATTTGCGAACGCGACGAGCACTCCCATTCGACGCACGAGCGCGAAGTCGAATTGACCGAGATACGCGGGATCGAACGAGCCGACCGAGAAGTGCTTCTCCGCGGTCGCCTTGTCCGAGAGCCACGCGTCGGAGATCTCGCGCAGCTCGGGGAGCAGCTCGCGGCACGCGCTGCCGCCGGCACGATCTCGAAAGTCGCGCCGTCGCGAACCGCGCGGCGGTGATCTTGGCGCAGCTCCGAGCGCGCGCTGCCGTCGAGCGAGAAGTCCTGCGAGCGGCAACGTGCGCCTCCTCGCCGAGCTTGAACGCGGCGAGCCCGAGGTCGATGTACTGCGGCAAGCGCGCGCGGCTCGCCTGATAGAACACCGTCCAGCCCGCCGTGCCGGTCGGACAGCTCGCGGAACCGCCAGACGAGCTCTTCGCTGTAGCGTACGCTCGCCGACCGGGTCGCCGAGCGCGATCCAGCTGCGCCCCGAGACCTGATACATCACGAACGCGCTCGCGTCGTCGCTGAACAGGAGGCGCTTGTCGCCCATCAGCGCGGCGTTGGCGAGCGATCTGCTCGGAGCGCTCGATCGCGCGCGCGCGCCTTGGCGAGATCATCCGGCGCTCGCGATCACGGGCTCGGGACGCGCGGGACGCAGCAGATTCAGGAGCAGCAACGCGGCGCCGCCGACGCTGACGACGAGCGCGGCGCGCAGCATGCGCGGCGCGTCGCGCGTTGAACGCGAACGTCCACCACAGGTCGCTCGAGTACTCGACGTTGCGATACGCGAACAGGCCCACCCAAACCGTCGCCGCGATCACTCCGACGATGCTCACGACCCAAACCGGCGTGTAGCGCTCGGCGAGGATCGACGACGGGCCGATAGAACGACGCGCGGCCGAGCACGAGCACCGCGCCCGACGATCGCGAGCAGCGCCGCCTCCTCGAAGTCGATGCCCTTCAGCAGCGAGGCCGCGATACCGGCGGCGATCAGCGCGAGCGCGATGTGATAGGCGGCGCTCACGCGTCGGCGCAGCGACGACGCGAGCACGATGAGGCCGAGCCCGACGAGGCTGCCGATCGAGGTGCGACAGCTCGACGATCGCGAGCGGCAGCAGTCCGCTTGCAGCACGTCGATGCGCGCGTCGACTGCTCGGCGTCGCGCCGGACGAGCAGCAGCACGCGCGCCTGCGATGAACGTGAGCGTCGCGGCGACCTGCGGCACGGCGGGCGCGATGTACGCCGACGCGACCGCCTGCGCACGCGCCCAGCGCGAGCTCTGCGCGCGCAGCTCCTCGACGAGGAACAGCGAGCGCGCCGACGACGAGCGGCGCGAGGTAGTAGACGGCGCGGAACGCGAGCAGCGAGCCGAGCAGCTCCTCGGTCGGCACGCTGCGGCAGCATCAGGAGGAGCATCGCCTCGAACACGCCGAGGCCGCCCGGCACGTGGCTCAGCAGGCCGACCGCGACGGCCGCGGCGTAGAGACCCGCGAACGCGAAGTAGCCGATGTGCGCCGAGGGCGGCAAGAGCACCCAGACGCACCGCCGCCGCCAGCGCGAAGTCCGCGGCGCCGAGAAGCGGCTGTGCGAGGCCGATCAGCGCGCCCGGGCTGG
This sequence comes from uncultured Gammaproteobacteria bacterium, assembly GCA_963699925.1. Classification (GTDB taxonomy): domain Bacteria; phylum Pseudomonadota; class Gammaproteobacteria; order Steroidobacterales; family Rariloculaceae; genus FEN-1219. The sequence goes on from CAVOVT010000007.1 coordinate 645,155, forward strand.
CGCAGCGCCCAGCCGCGGATCTCGAGCGGCGTCCGCACGAACGACGCCCAGTAGAGGTAGCTCAGCACGCCGAGCAACAGCACCGCGCCGATCAGCAGCGACTTCGATGTGCCGGAAGTGCAAGCGCGACGGCGGTCGCGTTCGGCTCGATGCAGCAGCGACACGCCCGCGAGCGCGGCGAGCCCGAGCATCGAGGTGAGCGAGCAGAATCCCGACACCGTCGCGACGTCGATCGCCGTGAGGCCGCGTGCGGCGTACAGACGCAGCCGCACGGCCGCGCCGGTGAACCCTGCGAGCGTGAGGTTGTGACCGAACGCGTAGGCGATGAACGCCGTGAATAGCGCGCGCGCGTACGGCGACCTGCTTGCGCGCGTAGCGCAACGCCAGCACGTCGTAGAACCCGAGCAGCCAATAGTTCACGCACGTCAACAGCAGCGCGAAGCTGATCCGAGCGTGCCGGGATCGCGCGGAAGCTCGCAACGACCTCGCGTACCCGCACGTGCCCGACGACGCGATAGACGACGAACGCCGCGCCGCCGAAGACGACGAGCGCGAGCAGCGGCCTTAGCCACGCGAACCTTTCGCCGGACGTCGACGTCATCGGGTCAGGGGACGAGGCCGAGCGCGCGCAGCACGAGCTGCGCTCGTGCCGTCGCCGGCCTTCGCGCGATGCTTCCCGTCGTGCACGATCGTGCGCATGCCGGCGACCGGGGGGTCGCACGCCGATTTCTGCTCGTCCTCGCCGCGAAAGCAAAGTATCGACAAGCCCGTGAGCTTCTCGAGCTCGGGGCGCGTCGGGATGTCCGTGGGCCTCGAGACGTCGATCGCGAGGTCCTCCCAATGGAACTCGAAGCTCGCGTTGTCGCTCAAGCCGATCAGGCCGATGCGATCGCACGCGCGCGCGCAAGTCCATCGGGCCAGCGATTGACGACGAACGGCGCCGTGTCGGCGCCGCGCGAGTAGCCGATGATCACGATGTCGTGTCGATCCCACTCCTTCAGCTGCTGCGCGCACGGCGGGCTCGAGGTCGGCCGCCACTTGGTCCGGCTTGTGCGGCGTCGATAGATATGTCCGCATCTTGAGCCCGAAAACCGGCGACCCGTGCGCGGCCGCCATCTCGGAGAGCTCGCGCATGAATCCGGTCCAGTCTCCATCGCCGCTCAGCACGAGCAACAATGGGCCTTGCGAGCCGCTCGGCGCGGCTACCTTCACGATCGGCAGCGGTTGGTTCGCGGCCCGAGCGCTCGCGCCGATCGAGAGCAGCACGATGGCGAGCGCCGGCGCGACCTTTCGGAGCACGGACCCGCCGCGTTCGCGAAATCGACGAGTCGCCATCCTGGCGCGCGTGCTCAAGGAAGGTCCTGCCTATTCGTAGCGCAGCGCGCGAACGGGGTGCGCGCGCGCGGCCTTGAACGACTGCAGGGCGACCGTGAGATACGCGATGCCGAGCCCAGCAAGCGCAGCGATCAGGAATATGGCCGGGTTGATGCTCGTGTGGAAGGCGAAGCTCCGCAACCATGCGGACATGACGACGTACGCGAGCACGCTCGCGACCACGGCGGCCGCGACGACGAGAGAGACGATCCGGCGCGCGAGTAGAGAAACGATTTGACCCGAGCGCGCGCCGAACACCTTGCGGACGCCGATTTCGCGCGTGCGCTGCGCGGCCGTGAATGCGGCAAGACCGAAAAGCCCGAGGCACGCGATGAAGATGCACAGACCCGCGAAGATGCCGATCAAACGCGTGAGGCGCTGATCCGCGACGTAGAGCCGGTCGAGCGCGTCGTCGAGGAACTCGAACTCGAGCGGATGCGTGGGATCGAATTTGCGTATCGTCTGGCGCAGGAAATCGATCGTGCCCTGAACGTCCTTGCCCGAGATGTTCACGACGAGCGGGCGAGTGACGCGTTGCCGTAGCACCGGCGGCAACTGCGCGAAGTTATCGACCTGCCTGTAGATCGCGAACGGCGCGACCGCGTCGTGCACCGAGCGGAAGTTGAAGTCCTTCACCACGCCAACGACCGTACCGGTTTGCGCACCCGGCCCTTGGCCGAGCTCGAAACGCTTGCCGAGCGGCTCCTTCCAATGCAGCAAGCGCACCAGCGTTTCGTTGACGACGATCTCGGTGATCCGCGGCGGTCCGCCCGGACCGGGAGTCGCAGCACCGGCGGTCGCGCTCGGGACCTCGTCGACCGGCCCGTGGCCGGCCAAGATCGTGAGCCCCATGACCGGCACGAACTCCGGGCCGACGCCCATGTGCCAAATCGATGTCTGCTCGATGGTGCCGTCGTTGTTCTCGAGTCCGATCACGTTGATCGGAAAGTCGCCGCCCATCGTCGAGGCCGCCCACGACACGCCCAGCACGTTCGGATTGCGCAGCAGCTCGGTCTTGATCGCGTCGCTCGCGACGATCGTGTCGACCCCGCGCAGCGTGACGTTGATCCGGTTCTCGCGCTCGAAGCCGAGCGACATGTGCGAGACGTAGCGCATCTGCGCGGCCATGACCAGCGTGCAGGCGATCACGGCCACCGAGATCATGAATTGCAGAAACACCAAGCTCTCGCGCAACCCCGTGCTTCGCGCGCCGCCGCTCTTCGCACCGCTCACGAGCGCCGAGACCGGAACGACGGCCGAGAGATAGAACGCGGGATACAGCCCGGCGCCGATGCCGACGAGCAGCGCGAGCCCGACGATCCACCCGATCGTGTCGAGCCGAGTGAGGCTCAGCGTCACGGGCTTGCCGAGCAGGTCGTTGATCGGCGTGAACGCGACCAAGAGCTGCACGAGCAGTGTGCCGAGCGCGACCGCCACGGCTGCAAGCAACGTCGATTCGGCGAGGAACTGCAAGATCAGCGCGCGCCGGCTCGAGCCGAGGATCTTGCGCATCCCCACCTCCTTCGTGCGCTTCGCGGCGCGCGCCGTCGCGAGGTTCATATAATTGATGCACGCGACCACCAACGTGAAGAGCGCGACGGCCACGAAGCCATAGAGGTAGTAGAGATTTCCGGTCGGCAAGTCGCCGGGGACGTCGGAATGCAAATGAATGTCGGCGAGCGGCTGCAGCCAGCTGCGCCACTGCGCGTTGATCCGACTGCCGATCTCCGTCATGTTGCGCGCGAAGAACGCCTTCGATACTTCGCCCCATTTCGCGGGATCGTAACCGGGCCGCATCAGCAGATAGGTATACACACCGATGTTGAACAGGCGGTTGCGCCGCTGGTTGACATCGTCCGGTGTCGCAAATTGGGGCTGGTTCGTGCTCTGCAACACGTCGTATTTGAGATGCGTGTTCTCGGGCAGGTCGTCGAAAACGAGCGTGATCTGCGCGTCGTTGCCGTCGATCGCGACAGTCTCGCCGAGCGGGTTCTTGTCGCCGAAATAGCGCTGCGCGAACGTGCGGCTCACCGCGATGGAGGTCGGCGCGTCGAGCGCGGTCTTCGGGTCTCCGTACAGGATCTTGTGGGTGAACACTTCGAACACGTTCGGATCGGCTACGTACACGCTGCTCCAGTAGAAGCCGTCGGCGCCGTGCTGGATGAATCGCTTCTGCGTCCCCCCGCCCTGGAAGCGCACGAACGCCTGCACGTCCGCGTTCTCCTCTTTCAACATCGGGCCGAGCATCGTCGACGTCACGACGAACCGGTCGAGCTTGCCGTTGATTTCGAACTCGTTCGCTATGCGGAAGATGCGCCGATAGTTGACGTGGCTCTGGTCGTAGGTGAGCTCGCTGCGCAGATACACGCCGAGGATCAGGCAACAGGCAACGGCGAGTGCGAGACCGACGACGTTGAGGAGCGCGTAGCTCTTGTCGCGCGCGAGCGTTCGCAGCGCGATCTTCCACATCGTCGAGTTCATCGGAAACGCCCCCGCGATAAGCCGTCGAGCAGCGTCACAGGATACCGGCAGACGGCCTTCTGGCGCTACCGAAACCGCGGTGCGTGAGGCGCGACCATCGGCTCGCGAATCGGCAAGAAATAGCGGACACGATTCGTCGGACCGGGGCGAGTGCCCCAGTCCGCCGTCGCCTTCATCGAGTCAAGCGCGCTTACCGCGCTTCTTGCCGCGAGCCGACTTCTTCTTCGCGCCGCCCGCCCTCTTCGCCTTTCTCGCCTTTTTGGCGCGGGCCTTCTTGCTCGCCTTCTTCGCGGTCTTTTTCTTGGCCGCGGCGGGCAGCCGCACGAGCACGGCTTCGATCTTGTTGCCGTCGAGGTCGCGCACGAACGCGCCGAAATAGTCGGGACCATAATCGGGTCGCGGGCCCGGCGCGCCGTCGTCGGTGCCGCCGGCCTCGAGCGCCGCGCGATGGAACGCGCGGATCATCTCTTCGCTCGTCGCGTTGAAGGCGACGTGCACGCCGTTGCCCGTCGACGCCGTCCGCTGATCGTGCGGCATCCCAATCCAGAACGCCGGTTGCTTGTCGCCATAGGCGATGCCGTACGGCAGAACCTCGAAGACTCGCCTGAAGCCGAGCTCTTGCAGGACGGGATCATAGAATTGCGCGGCGCGCGTGACGTCGGCGACGCCGATCGAGACGTGGTGCAGCATGGGGACTCCTTTGTGGTTTGCTGGAGGAGCCGCGGGAGCTTAACACCCACGAGCTGGGCGCCACATCGCGCTGCCCGCGTGCAGCACAACATAGTCGGTCGCTCGAGCATGGCGGCCAGGGCGGACGCGCTCGCCGCGCTCAGACGTTCGGCGCGACAGCGGGCTCGCGCGGCAACATGAGCCGGTACTCGCGCCAGAGGATGATCGCGCCGGCCGCGATCACGAGCGGCGCGCCGATCCAGGTCGCGCGATCCGGCAGCTCGTCGAAGAAGAACCAGCCGTACACGATCGCAATCAGCAGGTTCACGTAGTCGATCGGCGCGATCGTCGACGCCTCGGCGAACCGGTACGAGTAGGTCATGAACAGCTGGCCGAACACGCCGAATAGACCTGCGAGCGCGATGAACAACCATTGCTCCGGCGTGGGCATCGGCCAGCCCAGAACGACCGTGAATGCGGCGCAGACGATCGTGGTCAACGAGAAATAGAACGTGATCGTGATCGGGTGCTCGCCGCCGCTGCCGCTCATGCTGCGCAAGAACATCACCGCGAACGCCGAGAACACGGCCGCGGTGAGCGCCATCCCTACTCCGACCGAGCCCGCGCCGAAGCTCAAATGCGGTCCCACGATGATCAGCACGCCGACGAAGCCGATCGCGAGCGCGGTCCAGCGGTAGCGATGGATTCGCTCGCCGAGGAACAGCATCGCGAGCAGCGTAAGGAACAGCGGCGACGTGAACGCGATCGCCCAGAACTCCGCGAGCGGAATCAGCGTGAGCGCGTAGAACCAGCAGAACATGCTCGCGGTGCCGCACAGCGAGCGCAGCGCGTGCGAGCGCAGATTGCTCGTCTTCAGCAGCCCGAGCCCTTCGACACGCCACGCGATCATCGCGAGCACGACGACGGAGATCACGCCGCGCACGAAGATCGTCTCGCCGCTCGGTATCGCGCTGCCGAGATACTTCACGCACGCCGCCATGCTCGACAGCAGGACGACGGACGTGAGCTTGAGAAACACGCCGAGAACGGGGCGATGCCGATGCGCGGTGAGCCGATGACAAGAGCGGGCCTGCACTGCCGGACGAGGGCGCCACGATACCAACTCTGGCCACGGCGCGCCGTCCTTCCAAAACCAAGTGACGTTCCCTTGTCCGCCGCCGAACTGTGCGGCTAGGCCGCGCGAGCCCGCCCGGCAGCCAGACGGCGGGGTCATAGCGAGAATCGGAGTCGCCTTGCTATTCTGGCGCGCGATCGAAGATCGCCGCGCGCGGGGCGCGGCGCAGTTCGAAACACTTTCGACTTGCCGGAGAACACATGCGCTTCGTATTACCGCTCGCCGTGGCCGCGGCAATCACCGCATCAGCATCGTCCATGCGCGCCCAGACGCCGGACGGCGACACCGTGTTCGCGCAGCACTGCGCGATCTGCCACGAGCACCCGACGCCCGAGAACAAGGCGCCGCCGCGCGACGCGCTCGCGACGCTCGGGCCCGACGCGATCTTCGCTTCGCTGACCGAAGGCAACATGCGGATCCAGGGGCAGCCGCTCACGCCCGCCGAGCGCATAGCGGTCGCGGAGCGCGTCGCGGGCCGGCCGCTCACGGCCGCGACCGACGGCGCCGCGAGCGCCCGACCGGGCAGTGCACCGCGCGCGCGCCGCTCGACCTGCGCGACGCGACCTCGGTATGGAACGGCTGGGGCCCCGACGTGCGCAACACGCGCTTCCAGCCCGACGCCGCGGGGCATCACCGCGGCGAACGTCGCGAGCCTCAAGCTCAAGTGGGCGTTCGGCGTCCCGAACGCCACGCAGTCGCGCTCGCAGCCCGCCGATCGTCGGCGGCACGCCTGTTCATGGCGAGCCAGAGCGGAATGGTCTACGCGCTCGACCCGGAGAAGGGCTGCACGTATTGGACGTTCAAGGCCCAAGTCGGGCGTGCGCACCGCGATCTCGGTCGGCCCGTCGGCCCGAACGGCAACGCCGCGGCGGCACCGCGGTCTATCTTCGCCGACGCGCAGGCGCGCGCGTACGCGGTCGACGCCAGGACCGGCCAGCAGCTCTGGGTCACGAAGATCGACGATCACCCGGCCGCGCGCGCGACCGGCGCGCCGACGCTACTACGACGGCCGGCTCTACGTCGTCGCTCTCGGGCGTGTCGGAGGAGACCGCGGCCGCGATGCCGGACTACGAGTGCTGCAAGTTCCGCGGCAGCCTCACGGCGCTCGACGCGACGACCGGCGCCGTGGTCTGGAAGACCTACACGGTCGACGAGCCGAAGCCGCGCGGCAAGAGCACGACGCGGCAAGCAGCTCTGGGGACCGGCCGGCGCGCCGATCTGGAGCGCGCCGACGATCGACGCGAAGCGCGGCTTGATCTACGCGGCGACCGGCAACGCGTACGCCGACCCCGCGCCGCGCACGAGCGACGCGATCGTCGCGTTCGACTTGACGACCGGCAAGATCCGCTGGGTGAACCAGATCATGCCCGACGTCGTGGATCCTGGGCTGCGCGCCGCCGCCGCCGGGCGCGCCCCCGGGCCCGCCGCCGGCAACGCGAAGTTCGGCGACAATCCGAACTGCCCGAAGGACGTCGGGCCCGACTTCGACTTCTCCGCGTCGCCCGCGCTCGTGACGAAAGCGGACGGCACGCGACGTGCTCGTCGTGACGCAGAAATCCGGCGTCGGCTACGCGCTCGATCCCGACCGGCGCGGCAAGATGCTCTGGCAGTACCGCTGGGGCAAAGGCAGCCCGGTCGGCGGCGTCTGGGGTGCGACGAGCGACGGCGAGCGCGCGTACTTCGACGTCGCGGATCAGCTCACGCCCGCGCCCGGCGGCGTGCACGCGGTGGATCTCGCGACCGGCCAGCGCGTTTGGTACGCGCCGCCGGAGCCGCCCGTCTGCGCGCAGCGGACCCGGCTGCAGCGCGGCGCAATCGGCGGCGCTCACGTCGATCCCGGGCGTCGTGTTCTCGGGCTCGGCCGACGGCGCGGTGCGCGCCTACGCGAGCGACACGGGCAAGATCCTCTGGACGTACGACACGAACCGCGACTTCGCGACGGTCAACAGCGTCAAAGCGAACGGCGGCTCGATCGACGGGCCGGGCCCCGTCGTCGCGGACGGCATGTTGTACGTGACCGCGGGCAACGCCGGCTTCGTCGGCACGCCGGGCAACGTGCTGCTCGCGTTCGGCCTCGAGTGATGGCTATCCTGCGCTGCGGCTCGACGTCCGACGCCGCTCGCGCGAGGCATGCCTCCCGGGGGCGTCGGCGCACACGGATGTGCGCCGCCGAGCCCCAGGGATGGCGTCTTGGCGTCCCCCGGGAGGCATGCCTTGCGCGAGCGGCGACGGACCCGCGAGACGTCAGTTACTGGATCTCGATCCGGCGCGCCAGCGCTTCCTTCGCCTTCGGCAGGCGCACGGTCAGCACGCCGTCGGCGACGCTCGCCGAGATCTCGTCGCTCGCAATCTTCGTCGACAGCGTGAAGCTGCGGACGAAGTTGCCGACGTTGTACTCCGAGTAGATCGGCGCGACATCCTCGTACCGCTTCGGATCCACGTTGCCGGTGACAGTCAGCACGCCCTTGTCGAGCCGGATGTCGATCGCCGACCGCTCGACGCCCGGAACCTCCATCGCGACGACGACCGCGTCGTTCGTCTCATAGATATCCGTATACGGGCTGTAGAACTTGCCGGCTTCAGTTCGCTCTTCAGCCGGCGCGAGCTCTTTCTTGCCCTGCAGCGCAACTTCTTGCGTAGCCATGTTTCGCCTCCGCTGTTCCAGCAAATCAGTTGATCGTGACCGAGCGCGGACGGTCGCTCTCTGCGCGCGGCAGCTTGAGCGTGAGCACGCCGTCGCGGTAATCGGCCGTGACCTTCGCCGCGTCGATCTGCGCCGGCATCGTAAGGGTCCGATCGAACTCTCCGCCGACGCGCTCGCGCCGATGCGCGCTCGCCTCATCCGAGTATTCGACGGTCTTCTTGCCGTGGATCCGGACGGTCGCGCCCTTCACCTGGATATCGAGATCTTCCTTCTTGACGCCAGGCAGCTCGGCGACGATCTCGAAGTCCTCGCCGCGCTCGAATACGTTGACGGGCGGATACGCGCCGCGCCCGCTCGTGAGCGGCCCGAACCCATCGCGTTGCATCGCATTGTCCATCGCGCGCTGCACAGCCAAGAGCGTCGCGAACGGATCTCTGATTCTCAGGACCATGGTGGCCTCCTCTTTCGTACTGACCAAAACGATGGACCCAGTTGTAGGGTCGGCGCTGCCCCTTTCAAGCCCCTTTGAGTAGACTTTCGCGGTCCTGGTCGGGCAGACAGCCACGAGGAGATCGTAACTGCGTATCGCGATATTCGGTGCGGGCGGCGTGGGCGCTTACTTCGGCGCTCGGCTCGCCGAGGTCGGCAACGAGGTCTCGATCGTCGCGCGCGGCGCGCAACTCGAGGCGATCCGCACTAACGGCCTGCGCGTCGACAGCGTGTTCGGCGACATGCTCGTGCGGCCGAAGGTCGCGAGCGCCTCGCCGAAGGACATCGGGCCGGTCGACGCGGTGCTGCTCGGCGTGAAAACCTGGCAAGTCGCAGACGTCGCGCCGGCTCTAAGGCCGCTTCTCGGCCGCGACTCCTTCGTCGTGCCGCTTCAGAACGGCGTCGAGACGCCGGATCTGCTAGCCGCGGCGCTCGGCCCCGAGCACGTGGTCGGCGGCGTTTGTGGAGGCTTCTGCTTCATCGTCGCGCCGGGACACGTGAAGCACATCGGCGGCATCACGTTCATCAAATTCGGCGAGCTCGATGGCAAGAAATCCGAGCGCGTCGAGCGTCTGCGCGCCGAGTTCTCGGCGGCGAAGGTCGACGCCGCCGTGCCCGACGACATTCGCGTCGCGCTCTGGGAGAAGCTGATGCTCGTCGTGCCGTTCGGCGGCGTCGGCGCGGTATCGCGCGCGCCGATCGGCGTGATCATGAAGACGCCCGAAACGCGCGCGTTGATCGAGGCCGGCATGCGCGAGATCGCGGCCGTCGCGCTCGCGCAGGGCGTGCGGCTCTCGTCCGACGCGGTCGAGCGCACGCGCGCGCTGCTCGACCGCACGACGCCGACGGGCACCTCGTCCCTGCAGCGGGACATCGCGGCGGGCAAGCGTTCTGAGCTCGACGCGTGGACGGGCGCGGTCGTGCGGCTCGGCGCGAAGCTTGGCGTGCCGACGCCGACCCACTCCTTCTTATACTCTGCGCTGTTGCCGCTCGAACGACGCGCGCGCGGCGAGCTCGATTTCTAGGCGCGCTCAGTTCAGGTCCGGCGTCTGCCAATCCGGCGCGTACCAAGCCCGCTCGCGCACGTGCGTGCGCGACTTGATACGCCAGCCCTCGGGCGTGCGTACGTAGACGTCCTCGTAACCACCGTGGCGATCGACGCTGCCGGGCCCGCGCATCCCGAGCTGCACGAGGTAGATTCGGCCCTTCGCACCCTCGGGCGTCGCCGTGATCTCGTGGTTCAGCATCAAGTGGCTCCAGCCCGTCCACGGCAGCGTCGTCTTGCAGCCCTTCGAACCGCCACCGACGAGCGCCGCGAGCGCGTCGCGGCCCTTGGCAAGCACGCGGCCGCCCGCGGCGAAGCCGGCGTCGGAGTTCTTGTCGATGAACACGCCGTCCGTCGTGAAGACGTTCGCGTAGTCGTAGCCGTTGCCGCCGCACGTATCGATTCCGTACGCATAGCGGTTGATCAGCTGAGTGATCTCGGCGTAGTCGAGCGCGGTGAGCTTGCCGCTGTCTGCGGCGGACGCGCCTTGTAGCTCGACACGCCCCGCGACGAAGCCGAGCGCGAGCGCGGCCGCGACGCCGAGCGCGCCGAATGTCTTCTTGGTCATGATTCCCCCTGACTCTAGCTTCACTTGGTTTGCACGTACGCGAGCACTTCTTTCGCGTGCTCGTCGGTCCAGGTCGTCACCCTATGCCAGACCGGCTCCGGCGCGCCACACGCGCGATCGACGTCAACCGCCAGCGGCGCGCCCTGCTCGGGCGCGGGCTGAGGCTGCGAGCGCGTGATGATCGCGGTCTGAGTGCGGTAAACGTAATAGACATTGGCCGGGTCGATATCCTGATACGTCGAGCTGCCATACGAGGCGTCGATCAGGAAGTTCCAGCGGCCGAGCCGCTCGGCGAGGCCCACGAGGTCGACGGCCGTCTCGTCACGCAGGTCATGCGCGAGCTTCGGCTGCGAGTTCTGATCTACGACCGAGCGGTAACGACCTTCGAGCCGTTCGAGGCGGTACTGCGAGTCGAGACCGAGCACCACTGCCCAATACTTCCACTTCAGGAATTCGGCGTCGACGCGCCATTGATCGCCGTACACGGTCAATACGCGCTCGTCGCAGCGATCGCCGGTGCGCAAATGCGCCTGATACTCGCGATCTCCGGCCTGATCGAAGCGCAGCTCGGCGATCAGCGTCTCGCCGCTCAGCCGGTGATAGGTATAGACGGACGCCGACAGCAGCACGACGGCGAGCGCGCCGAGCACGACGATCAGGACGAGGGACCATCCGACGAGCTTGCGCATGCGGTGCGACTCTATCCGTAGCGAGGCGAGCCGCTCGATCGAGGCAGCTCCTCGAAGCGCCGCACGCGTCATGCGAGAATATCACGCCCCTCTCGAGCCCTTTAGGCATAGCAGCGTGCGAGAAGACGTTCGCAAAATCGTCGAGCGACTCGGCCTCGTTCCCCATCCGGAAGGCGGCCACTTTCGCGAGGTATTCCGCTCGAAGCTCAGCGTCGAACGGGCCGGGCCGGGCCACGCGCGCGGACTTCCGCGCAGCGGCGGCACGTTGATCTACTTCCTGCTCGCGGAGCGAGAGTTCTCCGCGTTTCATCGCATTCGCGGCGCCGACGAGATTTGGCACCTCTACGCCGGCGGACCGCTCGAGCTGCACACGATCGACGCGTTTGCCGGACGGCACGAACGCCACTTGCTCACGAACGACCTCCAGCGCGGCACGCCGGCGGTCGTGGTGCCCGCCGACTGCTGGCAGGCTGCGCGGCTCGCCCCCGGCACTCCCTGGGCACTCTGCGGCTGCACCGTCGCGCCAGGCTTCGAGTTTACGGACTTCGAGATGCCGCCGGTCGCCGAGCTACTCGCCGACTTCCCGGCGCACGAGCGTGTGATCCGCGAGCTCACGAGGCCTTAGGCGATGCTCAAGATCTGGGGCCGCACGAACTCGGTCAACGTTCAGAAGGTGCTCTGGTGCCTCGCCGAGCTCGACGTGCCGTACGAGCGCGTCGACGCGGGGCTCGATTTCGGCAAGAACGACGAGCCGTGGTACCTCGCGCTGAACCCGAACGGCCGCGTGCCGCTCCTGCAGGACGGCGACTTCAGTCTCTGGGAGTCCAATACGATCGTGCGTTACCTCGCCTCGAAGCATGGGCTCGGGCTCGCTCTGCCCCAAGCCGCTCGAAACGCGTGCACACGCCGAGCGCTGGATGGACTGGCAGCTGTCGGTGCTCGTGCAACCGGTGTCGATCGTCTTCTGGAACCTGATCCGCACGCCCGCGAGCGGGCCGGACCGCGCGGCGATCGAGAAGTCGACCCAAGAAGCGAACCGCGCCTGCGCGATCCTCGACGCGCATTTGGCGGCTCACGAGTACGTCGCGGGGCCGCGCTTCTCGCTGGGCGACATTCCGGTCGGGGCCACGGTCCACCGCTGGCTCGCGCTGCGCGGCATCGAGCGGCCGGCGTTCCCGGCACTCGAGGCCTGGCACGCGCGTCTCGGCGAACGCCACGGCTTTCGAGCCCATGTGATGCTGCCGCTCTCTTGAGTGCCTGTAAGCTTTGACGAGCTTCGAGCAGTCCTGTACTTTCGCTGCGCAAGCCGATAGAAACACTAGGGAAAGACCCGTCGGCCCCGAGGCTCAGCCGAAGCGCGGACCGGCGATCCTCGGGCGTGAACTGAGTCCGGGACTTTCGATCCGGGCGATGGACATAATCCGCTCCTTCGACAATTTCAGCGCGCGAGCGCGAGCCGGCATCCGGGGATGACAACGAGCCATGAGTAGAGCGCGTCGCGCCACCGCCCTAGTTTTGACCGTCGCGGCGGTCGTCTGGACGGTCGGAGCGCTGGCACAAGAGAGCCTGTTCCCGCGTCCGGCGGAGCTCGAGCCCGCCGTCCAATTCTGGACGCGCGTTTACACCGAGGTCGACACGCACTCGGGTTTCATCCACGACGACCTACGGCTCGATATCGTCTACGAGACGATCAAGGTGCCGGAGGACCTGAGCTCGCGCGAGCGAAGGCGGCACATCGAGCACGCGATCGACGGCTATACGGCGATCCTCAACAAGCTCGGCTCCGGCGCGCGCGAGCGCTTGAGCGACGAGGAGCAGCGGGTGCTCGCGTTGTTCCCCGCGGGGACTCCGAACGCGGAGTTCAAGGCCGCTGCGGACCGCGTACGCTTCCAGCTCGGTCAATCGGACCGGTTCCGCGCGGGCCTTGCGCGCTCCGGCACGTGGAAGCCGTACATCTACGACGTGCTCGACAGGCACGGACTGCCGCGCGAGCTCGCGGCGCTGCCGCACGTCGAGTCGTCGTTCGACCCGACCGCCTATTCGAAGGTGGGCGCCGCCGGCATGTGGCAGTTCACGCGCTCGACCGGCGCGCGCTACATGCAGATCGACCACGTCGTCGACGAGCGCCGCGACCCGTTCCTCGCGACCGACGCCGCCGCCAGGCTCCTCGCCGACAACTTCAGCGTCGTGCAAACGTGGCCGCTCGCATTGACCGCCTACAACCACGGGCTCGAGGGCATGCGGCGCGCGGTCGTGCAGCAAGGCACCACGGACATTGCGACAATCGTCAAGAAGTATCAGAGCCGCTCGTTCCAGTTCGCGTCGCGCAATTTCTACACGGCGTTTCTCGCGGCGCTCGACATCGATACGCACGCGGAGAAGTACTTCCCCGGCATCAACCTACGGGCGCCCTCGGATACCGCCGTCGTGACCGTCCCCGACTTCGTGAAGTCGCGCAAGCTCGCCGACGTGTTGAACCTGCGCCAAGGCGTCCTGCAAGACCTGAACCCCGCGCTCATGGACGCCGTCTGGGCCGGCAACAAGTACGTGCCGAAGGGCTTTCCGCTGCGCGTGCCGCGCGCGACGGCCGCGGTCGCTGACGAGCTGCTCGCCGCGCTCGACAAGGGCGAGCGTTACGCGTCGCAGGTCCTCGATAACCAGTACCGCGTCCGCGGCGGCGACACGCTCTCCGAGATCGCAACGCAGTACCACGTGAGCCTCGCGACTCTGATGCGCGCGAACAACCTGAGCGGCCGCGAGACGATCCGAGTCGGGCAGATCGTCAATCTGCCGAGCGGCGGGCAAGGCGGCGCGCCGGTGCCGACGCTGCTCGCAGGCAACGAGCCCGAGGCGAAGCCACCCGCGTCCGCGGTCCTGCCCGCCGGCGCGCCCGGAACCTACACGGTGCGGCCGGGCGACAGTGTCGCGAAGATCGCGAAGCGGCTGAAGATGAGCGAGCCGGCATTGCTCGCCGCGAACTCGATGTCGAGCACGGACAAGATCTTCGCCGGCCAGACTCTACGTGTGCCGGGCAGCGCCGAGTCCGCGACGGCCGGCGCTGGTCGCGGCGAACACGCCGCCACCCTCGGCGCCCGAGCTCATACCGGCCGCCGCCGTCGTGGCGCCGCCGACGTCGCCGTTCGAAGGCCCGGTGCAAGAGGAAGAGCTCGAGGCCGCGCTGACGCCGGCCGCTCTCGACGACGGCAAGCCGAGCGCCCCGGACAACGCGGGCCAAGGCGAGACCGAGGAAGCGACGGACGACAACGCGCTCGCGAGCACGCAGGCCGAGCTCGCGGCCGACCCGAGCGACTACTCCGTTTCCGCGTCCAACCAGATCACGGTGCAGGCGCTCGAGACGCTCGGTCACTACGCCGATTGGCTCGACCTGCCGACGCAGAAGCCTCCGCGACCTGAACCAGATCAAGGCTCGCGAAGCCGTCGTGATCGGTCAAACGTTGAAGCTCGACCTTCGCAAGGTCGACGCCGCGACGTTCGAGGAGCGCCGGCGGATGTATCAGCAACAGCGTCAGGACGAATTCTTCGCGGCGTACCAGATCGAGGACGTCGCGAGCCACGTGATCAAGCCCGGCGAGTCGCTCTGGGTGCTCGCGGAGCGCACGTACAAGGTGCCGGTCTGGCTGCTGCGCCAGTACAACCCCGACCTCAATCTCGACCGCGTGACTCCGGGCATCGTCGTGAAATTCCCGAAGCTCCGCATGGTCGATTCGGACGCTGCCGCGCAGCCCGCGCCGGCGACCGCACAGACCATCGCCGACCGCGCAGAACTGACGAACGAGGCGCCACGCGGGCGTAAGGTTCGCTGCAATGAGCCCGCCCCGGCAGCACGCGACGATCGACGAGCGCTCGCGGGCCGCACGATCGCGGTCCCCGAGACGCGCCAGCTCGACGTGCTCGCGGGCCTGCTCGAGCGCCGCGGCGCGGCGGTGCTCCGCTGCCCGCTCGTCGGAATCCGTGACGCGCCGGAGCAGCAGCCCGTGATCGCGTGGCTCAAGCGGCGGCTCGCGACGCCGTCGGACGATCTGATCGTGTTCTACACGGGCGAAGGCGTCGAGCGGCTCCGCGGTTGCGCGCGCCGCGCGGGCATCGAGGGCGACTTCGTCGCGGCGCTGCGCACGCACGCGCAAGCTCACGCGCGGCCCGAAGCCGAAGCGCGCGCTGCGCAAGCTCGGTCTCGAGCCGACCTCGAGGCCGCCGAGCCGACGACGGCACGGGCTTGATCGAGACGCTGATGAACATCGAGCTGCCGCACCGCCGCGTCGCCGTGCAGCTCTACGACGCGCGATCAGGACATGCGGCTCGTCGACTACTTGCGCCGGCGCAGCGTGGAGCCCGATTGCGTCGCGCCGTACGTGTACGCGTCGGCGGCCGAGGACGCGCAGGTCGTCGAGCTGATCGGCAAGCTCGCGCGCGGCGAGGTCGATGCGATCGCGTTCACGAGCAAGGCGCAGGTGCAGCGGTTGAAGAAGCTCGCGCGTGACAAGGACCTCGAAGCGGAGCTCAAGAAGGGACTCTCGGCCACGCGCGTCGGGGCGATCGGGCCGATCGTGGCAGCGGAGCTCGAGGCGGCCGGGATTCGCGTCGACGCCATGCCCGAAGAGGGCTATTCGATGAAGCCGCTCGTCACTGCGCTCTGCGAGCTGCTCGGAGCGGCTTGAGCTTCAGTGGCTGATTCGCAGAAACCTGACGCAATCAATGCGAGAGGGATTCACGGTTGGACTCATTCCAATGATTCCGCGGAATCGTTCCACGAGCAAGCACGATCAGGCAGCTCCGCCGGCGACGCTCTAGCCCTTCGTCGTCCGTGCGGGCGCATCTTCCGTCCGCTTGGGTCTGGCCTTCTCTTTCTCGTCCTTGTAGAGCTTGTACTCGAAGCTGTCGACCAGCGCCTGCCAGCTCGCCTCGATCACGTTCGGCGAGACGCCGACCGTGCCCCAGACGTCCGTGCTCGTCGCCGGACTCGATCAGCACGCGCACGGTCGCCTCGGTGCCCTCGCCGCCGCCGAGCACGCGCACCTTGTAGTCGTGCAGCTCGAGGCTCCTGAGCTGCGGGATAGAACGGCAGCAGCGCCTTGCGCAGCGCGAGGTCGAGCGCGTTCACCGGGCCGTTGCCCCGCGCGGCGGTGTGCTCGAGCTCCCGTCCGGGCCCTCGATCATGATCGACGCCTCGCGATAGCGGCGGCTCGTTCTCCCTGATCTTCTCGTCGATCACGCGGAACGCCGATCAGCTTGAAGTGCTGCACCGTTGCCGTCGCAGCGCCTCCTGCATCAGCAGCTCGAACGACGCCTCCGCGCCCTCGAACTGGAAGCCCGAGCTCTCGAGCTGCTTCACTCGGTCGAGCACCGCCTTGACGGCCGGGTTCGCCGTGTCGACGTCGAGGCCGAACTGCTTCGCCTTGTAGACGACGCTGCTGCGGCCCGAGAGGTCCGACACCAGCACGCGCTGGCGGTTGCCGACGAGCTCGGGTCGATGTGCTCGTAGGTCTCGCGCGTTCTTCTGCACCGCCGCGACGTGCAAGCCGCCCTTGTGCGCGAACGCGCTCTGCGCCGACGTACGGCTGGCGCTTGTACGGCTCGAGGTTGGCGAGCTCGTAGACCAGTGCGCGACAGCGTCGCGAGCCCTTCGAGCTGCGCCGCGCTAACGCACTCGTAGCCGAGCTTGAGCTGCAGGTTCGGGATCACCGAGCACGAGATTCGCGTTCCCGCAGCGCTCGCCGAAGCCGTTGATCGTGCCCTGCACCTGCGCCGCAGCCGTGCTCGCGACGGCGGCGAGCGAGTTCGCGACCGCGAGCTCGCAGTCGTTGTGGCAGTGGATGCCGAGCGGCGTCGCACCCGCGGCCCTGCGCGGCCTCGACGCCGGCGCGCGATCTCGTGCGGCAGCTGCCGCCGCGCGTGTCGCAGAGCACGACGACGTCGGCGCCCGCTTCGGCGGCGGCGCGCAGAGCACGCGAGCGCGTACTCGGGATCGCTGCGGAAGCCGTCGAAGAAGTGCTCGGCGTCGAAGATCACCTCGTCGACGCGCTGCTTGAGATAGGCGACCGAGTCGCCGATGCACCTCGAGGTTCGCGTCCTTGCGAGATCCGCAGGTCGTCGCGCACGTGCAGGATCCCACGTCTTGCCGACGATCGTGACGACCGGCGTCTCGGCCTTCAGCAGCTGCCGCAGGTTGCAGGTCGTCTGCGGCCGCGACGTTCGCGCGGCGCGTCGAGCCGAACGCCGCGACGCGCGCCTGCTTGAGCTTGAGCGTGCGGACGCGCGCGAAGAACTCCTCGTCGCGCGGATTCGAGCCCGGCCAACCGCCCTCGACGTAGCTGACGCCGAAGTCGTCGAGCTCGCTCCGCGATGCGCAGCTTGTCGTCGAGCGTGAACGCTGACGTCCTCGGCCTGCGTGCCGTCGCGCAGCGTCGTGTCGTAGATCGCAATGCGTGTCATGTGAGGGCTCGGTGCTCCGCGGGCGCCCTGTGCTCGCTCGGCGCGAATCTTAACACCGCCGGTGGCGCTGGCGCCGCGAGTGACTACCGTGCGGTCGAATGGCGCGACGCGTCGGAGCGCATAATCGCCGTCTCACGGCTTGGGAGAGCACGATGCACGATATGTCTTGGTACTCGCAATTCGCTAAGAAGGCTTCGCGGTTCTGCGGTCGTCCGCGGATCTTCGTATCCGCGGTCGGCGTGATCATCCTCTGGGCCATCACGGGCCCGCTGTTCGGATTTAGCGATACGTGGCAGCTCGTGATCAATACGGGCACGACCATCGTGACTTTTCTGATGGTGTTCCTGATCCAAAATACCCAGAACCGCGACACTGAAGCGATGCAGTTGAAGCTCGACGAGCTGATTCGCGCGACCAAAGGCGCGCACAACGCGCTGCTCGATCTCGAGGAGCTCGAGGAGGAGCACCTCGAGCGGTTTCGCAAGAAGTTTCACGAGCTCGCCGAAGCCGCCCGGCGCGCCGGCATCGACGGCGACCTGATGACGGAGAGCTAACGTGACGCGAATCGACGGTGCGGCGCTTCGATGTTAGTTACCGACGCAACCTTCGAGAGCGGGTGCTTACTGGTTCCGATGCCGCAACTGCATCGCGGTCGGCCGGCCGTCGCCGGTCGGCTGATACCAGACGC
This sequence comes from uncultured Gammaproteobacteria bacterium, assembly GCA_963699925.1. GTDB lineage: Bacteria > Pseudomonadota > Gammaproteobacteria > Steroidobacterales > Rariloculaceae > FEN-1219. The sequence continues at coordinate 663,387 of CAVOVT010000007.1, forward strand.
TGAAATCCTCGAGCGCCGTCTGGAACGCCGCGACGGGATCCGGGCTCTGCTGGAGATCGAACGCGTCGAAGCCCGTGCGGACCATGAAGAACACCTGCTCCATCAGCACGTCGCCGACGGCGCGCAGCTCGCCCCTGAAGCCGTAGCGCTCGCGCAGGAGCCGCGCGTACGAATACGCGCGGCCGTCGCGGAACTTCGGGAACTCGAGCGCGATCATTGCGAAGCGCCCGACGTCGTCCGCGATCGCCTCGGGCGACTGGTCGCTGTGCAAGCGCAGCCCGAGCGGCGTGCCGCGCGCGAGCAACGCGTCGCGCTGCGACTGCCACTGCGCGAGGCTCACGATCACGGGACCCGACTGGCGGGATCGACTCGGCGGCGCTAGCGTCGATGAACGTGTCCGCGACGAGCTTGCCGCCCTTGATCAGCGACATCAGTGCGTGCGCGCCGGTTCGGCGCCGTAGACGGAAGTCTTGAACGGCTCGATACCGACGCGCCGATACGTGTCGATGAAGCGCTCGTCGTGCGCGCGCATCGTGAAATACGTGTCGACGATCTTGCGGATCGCACCGGGCACCTCGGCCTGCGGCAAACCCGGTCCGAGCCGATCGCCGAGCGACGCGTGCTGGTCCGACGAGCCGCCGAGCGTGAGCTGGAAGAACTCCTCGCCGCGCTTGTCGACACCCAAGATGCCGATGTGGCCCACATGGTGGTGTCCGCACGCATTCATGCAGCCCGAGATGTTGATCGTGAAATGGCCGATGCGCTGGATCTCGTCGATGTCCGAGAACGCGTGCGCGATGTCCTGCGCGATCGGGATCGCGCGCGCGTTGGCCAACGCGCAATAGTCGAGGCCCGGGCAGCAGATGATGTCGGTGAGGAGGCCTAGGTTCGGCGTCGCGAGCTCGAGCGCCACGAGCTTCTGCCACAGCTCGTGCAGCTCGCTCTGCTTCACGTCGACGAGCACGAGGTTCTGGCGGTGATTCACGCGAATCTCGCCGAAACTATAGCGGTCCGCGAGATCCGCGACCGCGTCCATCGTCTCGGCCATGATGTCGCCCGGCACGCGGCCCGGCGCCTTGAGCGACACGTTCACGATCGCGTAGCCCGGCACCTTGTGCGCGACCACGTTGCCGCGGACCCAGCGATCGAAGTTACGGTCGGCCTTGCGCAGAGCGGCGAGCTCGGCGGCGCGGTCCTCGAGCTTCTCGTACGGCGGCGGCGCGAAGTACGCGTTGATCCGCGCGACCTCGTCCTCGGCGACCTTGAGCGCGCCCATTCTTCGTGAGCTCCCACTCCTTGTCGACGAGCTCGCGGTACTTGTCGATGCCCATCTGGTTCACGATGATCTTGATCCGCGCCTTGTGAATGTTGTCGCGGCGGCCGTGCATGTTGTACACGCGCAAGATCGCCTCGACGTACGAGAGCAAATGCTCAGGCGCGAGCCACTTGCGGATCGTCTGGCCGATGTACGGCGTGCGTCCCAAGCCGCCGCCGACGAGCACTTCGAAACCCATCTCGCCGCGCTCGTTGTTGTGCATCCTTAGGCCGATGTCGTGGATCGCGACCGCGGCCCGGTCGTTCGGCGAGCCCGTGATCGCGATCTTGAACTTGCGCGGCAAGTAGCAGAACTCGGGATGCAGGAACGAATACTGGCGCAATAGCTCGCAATAGACTCGCGGGTCCGCGAGCTCGTCCTTCGCGCAACCCGCGTATTGGTCCGACGTGATGTTGCGCACGCAATTGCCCGAGGACTGGATCGAGGTAATCGCGACCTCACCGAGATCCGCGATCGCGTCCGGAGCGTCCGCGAGCTTGATCCAGTTGTATTGGATGTTCTGGCGCGTGGTGAAGTGGCCGAAGCCGCGGTCGTACTTACGCGCGACGTGCGCGAGCTGGCGCATTTGGCGCGACGACATGGTGCCGTACGGCGTATTCACGCGCAGCATGTACGCATGCAGCTGCAGATAGAGGCCATTCATGAGCCGCAGCGGCCGAAACTGGTCCTCGGTGAGCTCGCCCGCGAGCCGGCGCTTCACCTGGCGGCGAAACTGCGCCGCGCGCTGCGCGACGAACTGCTGGTCGAACTCGTCGTATCGGTACATTCCTCTATTCCTTGGAATTCTTGTTGACCCGCGCCGTGCCGGGCGCGCGCCGGTCGTTTGCGGCGGGCGCAATGCCGGCCGTCGCCACCCAGTCGGTGTCTCCGGGATCGGTGCGCACGGTCGGCCCGAACGCGCGAATCAGCTCGCGGATCTCGGTGGGACGGACCGCGCCGCCTTCCGCCTCCACCTGAATCAGCTGAGGATCGATGACGGGCGAACGTGCCTCGAGTTGCTTCACAGCTCCGAGCAGTCGCTGCGCCTCTGTCTCGTCCTCGATCAGGACGCCGTCTGCGATCGCAGTGGTCCAGCCTTCGCCCCGCGCCAAGAAGACGACGGCACCGTCCACGAGCCGGTTCGCAATGATCATCTGCGCCATCGGGGTGGTCTGGACCGGGTCTCGAAAGCGGCCATTCTACACGCCTGGTCCGCGCCGCAGGCGCCCGAGGTTATAAGAAACGCGACGTTGGATATTCCGCGCTCGCGTGCGGAGAGCACCGCGCAGGCTGGCGGCTCAGACCGGAACGGCGATGCCTCGACCCGTGAACGGCACGACGGCGTGCGGCTTGCGCGCGCCACTGGGCCGACCACGCAGGCAGCTCGTGCGGCGGCAGCGGCTTGCCGATGAAGAAGCCCTGCGCGTACTCGCAACCGAGCGACGCGAGCCGCGTCAAGCGTCTCGGCCGTCTCGACGCCCTCGGCGACCACGCTCAACCCGAGCTCGTGCGCGAGGCCGATCGTCGCGCGCACGATCGCCTCCTCCTTGCGGTCGTTGATCGCGCTCACGAACGAGCGATCGATCTTGAGCTCGTCGACCGGCAACCGCTTGAGCTGGGTCAACGCGGACTGGCCCGTGCCGAAGTCGTCGATCGAGATCCTGAAGCCGAGCTCGTGGATGCACGACACGACGGCGAGCGACTTGTGGACGTTGTGCATCATCGCGCTCTCGGTGACCTCGAGCGTGACCTGGTTCGGCGGCACGCCGTGGCGCTTCACGAGGTCGAGCAGGTAGTACGGCAAGTATTCGTCGACGAGGTCGTCGACCGAGATGTTGGCCGCGACCGTCGAGGTGAATGCCCTGGGCGCGCCACGCCGCGCAGCTGCGCGACCGACTCGCGCAGCACCCAGCGCGTGAGATGCGCGATCGCGCCAGCCTGCTCGACCGCGCCGACGAACGAATCCGGCATCAGAAAGCCGAGCTCCGGGTGCTGCCAGCGCACGAGCGCCTCGACGCCGTAAGCCTCGCGCGTCCGGCAGTCGATCTTCGGCTGGAACGCGAGCCGCAGCTCGTTGCGCTCCACCGCGAGCGGGAAGTCGCCGAGGATTCGAATCTGCCGTCGCGAGCTTGTCCTCCTGGCCGAGGCGATAGATCGCGCTCTTCTCGTGGCGCGCGAGCGCGTCGGCGCGCGCGCTCGACGCGCGCCAGCAGAGCTCGGCCGGATCGCGGCTGTGCTCCGGATAGCACGCGATGCCGCCGGTCGTGGCCAGCGAGATGTTCGCGCCGTCGACCGTCACGCCGGCGCGGAGCAGGTTGGCCTGGTAGTCGATCCACTGGCTCGCCTGCTGCGCGTCGAAGCCGGGCAGGCCGATGATGAACTCCTGCCCGCTCAGGTGGCCGAGGATCTGCCCGTCCGACACGCGCTCGCGCAGCAGCGCCGCGGCGAGCTTCACGGTCTGCTCGCCCGCGTGATGGCCGAGCGAGGACACGATGCCGTCGAAGCGATCGAGCGCGAGGCTCACGACGCTCATGCAGCGCTCGCGCTCGATCGCCGCGCGCAGCTGATTCATCAGCAGCTCGCGGTTCGGAAGGCCGGATGAGGCCGTCGTGATGCGCCTGATGGTAGATGTGCCGCTCGCGATCCGCGATCGCATGCTGCATCGCGTTGAAGCTGCCCGCGAGCTCGCCGAGCTCGTCCGACGAGCGCACCGCGATGTCCTCGGTGTATACGCCCTCGCGCATGCGCCGCGCGGCCGCGACCAGGAATTGCACGGGCCGCGTGACGGTGTTCGCGAGCCAGAACGAGCCGCCGATCGCGAGTGCAAGCGAGAGGCCCGTGATGAGCAGCAGGATGTTGCGGATCGCGCGGTACGACTCCGTCGCTTCTTCCATCGAGCGCTGCAGCGCGACGTGCACGTCGCTCGCGTCGTTCAGGAACGGCCGCAACAGCGACAGATAGCCCGCGCGCTCGGTGCCCGTTCGCTGCGCGTCGTAGCGCGTCGGATCGAGGCCCGACAGCGCGGTGCCGACGGCATCGCGCGGCAACGTCGACGCGAGCACGTGCGGCACGGTGCCGGTGAAGCGCACGAACGAGACCGCGAGACCCGTCAGGCTCTGAAGGTGAGCCGCGAGCGCCTCGTCGATCGGGAAGCCGAGCATGACCCAGGCGACCGTGACCGGCGCGCGCAGCGGGACGGTCACCGTCTGGTACGGGACGCCGCCGAGGTAGACGACGCGGTGGCTCACGGTCTCGAGCGCCACGCCCTCGGGCAGCGGCGTGAAGCCCGGCCGTCGCGGACTGCGCGTCGTCCGTCGAGCTCACCTCGACGCGGCCGTCGAGATCGAGCAGCACCGCGACCGTCGCCTTCACGCGGTTCTGCTGGTTGATCAGCGCCGAGCGGATCGTCGGATGGTCGCCGCTCGCGACGGCCTGCTTGAAGCCATAGTCGGCGACGAGCGCGTTGACCGTCGTGAGCAGCTGCTCGTCGCGATTGTGCATGTACTCGTCGAACAGCACGCCGGCGAGGCCGACGGTCTGCTCGCGTGCGCTCGTCGACGTCGCTGCGGATCGCATTCAGGACGGGGAACAGCGTCACGAGCTGTATCGCCATCACGAGCGCGACGGCGAGCAACAGCACTTTGCGGCGGAAGCTGAACTGCCTCATCGGACCCCGCGCCCGCGCTTCGCTCGCGCGGCCGATCGGCCGAAACTGCAACGTAGTTAGCGATGCTACCGACCTGAGCGCCGCGCGGAGTGTGCGATCGTTCACGGATAGGGCGGTCCGCGGCCTTCTAACATATTCCGACGCTTACCTGAATCGCGAGCCCAGCGATGGCGAGCGCCGCTATTCCGGTCGAGCAAGTCGCACAGCGCGCTATGGTGTACTGGCGCTCTGCGTCGGCGCGCCGCGCGCAGGCCGGCACGCTGCGCGTTACGGTCGTCGACGAGCACGGCCAGCCCGTCGCCGCATGTCGCCGTCTACGCGCTGCCGAGCAAGCCGGGCCGCGATCGCCGCGAGCGCGCCGAACGCGGTCATGGACCAGGCTCACAACGCGTTCGTGCCGCACGTTCTGATCGTGCAGACCGGCACGTCGGTGCTGTTTCCCGAACAACGACGTCGTGAGCCATCACGTCTACTCGTTCTCCGAGGCGAAGACGTTCGAGCTCGCGCTCTACAAGGGCAACGCGCATCCGCCGCTCGTGTTCGACCGCCCCGGCGTCGTCGTGCTCGGCTGCAACATCCACGACAGCATGCTCGGCTACATTCTCGTGGTCGACACGCCGCACTTCGCGTCGACCGACGCCGCAGGCGCGCTGTCGCTCGACGAGCCTGCCGGCCGACGATTACTCCTTGCACGTCTGGACGCCGCGACTGCGGCCGAACGATGTGCCCGCGCCGCGGACGATCACAGTCGCGCGCGGACGGCACGCAAACCGTGTCGATCAAGCTCGAAGGGAAGCTCGCGCCCGATTTCTACGAAGGCGGGCGCGTGAGCTCGCTGCCATGGGAACGGTACTGAGGCACGCCTGCATCGCAGCTGCCGCGGCCGCGCTCGCGGGCGCCGCGCTCGCGGACGACTCGGGCGGCGACCGCCACCGTTTCCAATTCGAGATCGACGCGAGCTACGTGCACGCCGACAGTCCGTTCGCCGCCGCCTGGACCGAAGGCGGCTCGAGCAAGCTGCGCTACGCGGAGACGAACGACGGGCTCGAGTCGACGCGGGTGTTCGCGCAATATCGCGGCCGCATCGCGGACACGCTGTCCGCCACCGTGATCGCGGACTACCAGTCCGACGCGTCCGTCGGGCCTCGACGTCACCGAGGCCTACATGGACTGGCGGCCCGATCCCGAAGTCGGAAAATCAGCAGCAGATCCGCTTCGGCGCGTTCTATCCGCCGCTGTCGCTCGAGAACGCCGACCTCGGCTGGCAGAGCCCGTTCACGTATTCGTACTCGGCCATCAACACCTGGCTCGGCGAGGAAGTGCGACCGATCGGCGTCGAGTGGTCGCTGCATCGGCGGCTCGGCTTCGCGGGCTCGCCGCACGAGCTGCGCGCGTTCGCCTCGGCGTTCTATGGCAACGATCCCGCCGGCACGCTGCTCTTTTGGCGCGGCTGGTCGCTGCACGACCGCCAAACGCGTCTCGGCGACACGCTGCCGATGCCGCCGCGTCCGGTCTTCGATTTCACGGGCTCGGTGGTCGACCACGCCGCTCAGTCCGTCGAGCCGATCGACGAGATCGATCACCGGCCCGGCGCCTACGCGGGAGTCGAGTGGAGCTATGCGCGGCGCGTGCTCGTGCAGCTCGCGCGCTACGACAACCGCGCCGACCCCTATGCGTACTCGGGCGGCCAATGGGCTTGGGGCACGTCGTTCAATCACCTCGGCCTTCAGGCCAGCTTGCCGTGGGAGCTCGGGCTCGTCGCGCAGTGGCTCCAAGGCGAGACGTACTGGGTTCAAGGCGCCCGCGCCGACGGCACGTTGCCCTCATTCGCCGAGCCTCGTTTGCGACGACTTCGACGCGAAGTTCCTGATGCTCACGCGGCTCGTCCGCGGCGCACACCGCGTGTCCTTGCGCTACGACGCCTTCGACATGCACCGCAGCCGAGGGCACGCCCGCCGGCTCTGCAGTCCGACGACGGCCACGCCTGGACGCTCGCTTACCGCTACGAGCACTCGGCCCGCTGGAGCGGCGGCATCGAGTGGCTGCAGATCGACTCGGCGCGCGACAACTGGGCGCTTTTCTATGCCTCCTACGGCGCGCCGCAGCCAAGCGACCGAGACCGAGATCCGGCTCGAAATGACCTTCCGCCTCGGCGCAACCCGCGCTGACGCGGCTCGCAACGATCCGCCTCGCCGCGACGCAACCCATCCACAGAATCTGTGGATAACACTGTGGAAAACGGCTTGAAAGCAGTCGCGCGCCCGGCAGCGCTCTCGTGCCGCGTTGAGTTGGTCAAAAAAGCGTCAAAATCGCTCGGAGCGCGCGGCCACCAAGGCTCTGCCCGAGTTTAGGCGCACCGCGCGAGCGAGCCTTGCGATTCAACCGTAGGCCGCGCGAGGCAGCCGACGGGTCGCGCACCGCGACTGTGGACAGGACTCGGCGCGCGGTTAGCGGACGGCGAGCGACGCCGCTATAGTTGATCCGCCCGGACTCCGGGGGGAATTTGGCGCCATGACCAGCTCGTTCGACGGCCCTAGAGCGGCCGCGGCGCTGGCCGCGTGCGCCGCGTGGAGCGCTGCCGGCGGTCGCGCAAGACGGTGCACAAGCTCGCCGACTCGAGTATGCGCGAGGTCGGCGGACAAGCGCTCAAGCTCGATCTCTACCAGCCGTCGGCGCCCCATGCGCCGCTGCTCGTCTGGCTGCACGGCGGCCGTTGGGAGGTCGGCTCGAAGGAGCGGATGCCGCTCGGCGGGCTCGTCGAGCGCGGCTACGCGATCGCGAGCGTCGATTTTCGACCCGCGTCGCGCGCGCGCTTCCCGGGGCAGGTGCACGAGATCAAAGCGGCGCGTGCGCTTCTTGCGCGCGCAGGCGTCGGAGCTATGGCTACGACGCGACGCGAATCGGCATCCTCGGCGAGTCCTCGGGCGGCCACCTCGCCGCGCTCGTCGGCACGACCAACGGCGATGCCGGAGCTCGAGGGCGCGCTCGGCGACCACCTCGACGTGTCGTCCGAAGTGCACGCGATCGTGTCGTACTTCGGCGCGTCCGACCTGCTCGACGATCCTCGCGCAATCGACGCCCTTACGGCCTCGGCATCCGCGAGCCCGCGCTCAAGACGCTGCTCGGCGCGCCTGCCCGAGCGAGAACGAGGCGCTCGCGCGGCTCGCGAGCCCGGTGTTCCAGGTCGACGCGCACGATCCGCCGCTGCTGCTGCTGCACGGCGATCAGGACCCGCAGATGCCGATCAACCAGTCGCACGAGCTCGAGGGCGCCTACGAGCGCGCCGGCCTCGACGCGAAGTTGATCGTCGTGCACGGCGCGGGACACGGCGGCGGAGCGTTCTTCGACGCGGAGCGCACGGAGATCGTCGCGGCGTTCCTCGACGAGCACCTGCGCCGCGACGCTCGCGAGCGAGCGCTAGCGAAGCGGGATCTCGTCCGTAAGCCAGGTCGGGCTCGCGAAGCGCCGCTCGTCGGCGCCGATCGCGACGTCGTTGATGCTCGCTTCGCGCCGGCGCATCAGGCCGTTGTCCGCGAACTCCCAGAGCTCGTTGCCGTAGGACCGGAACCAGCGCTCCGGATCGATCGTGCCACTCGTATTGGAAGCGGACTGCGATTCGGCGGTCCGTGAACGCCCACAGCGCCTTGCGCAGCCGGTAGTCGAGCTCGCGCAGCCCACTTGCGCTCGAGAAAGCGCTGGATCTCGGCGCGGCCGCGGATGAACTCGTCGCGGTTGCGCCACTCCGAGTCCTCGGTGTAGGCGCCCGCCACGCGCGCGGGGTCGCGCGTGTTCCACGCGTCCTCGGCGGCCTTGACCTTGATCTGCGCCGTCTCGGCCGGTGAACGGCGGCAACGGCGGCCGGCCCTGCGCGCGCGCTCATTCCTCGCGCGGCTCTTCCGGCGCGACGCCCCACTGCTCGCGATGCGCTTCCTCGGCCGCGCGCCGCACGTCGGCATGGCGGCGGCTCAAGCAGCAGGCTGCCCGGCGGGCAGACGCGCGCGCGGATCAAGCCCAGATCCGACGCGGCGTCGAACAGGCTCGGATACCACTGCATCCAGCTCGGCAGCAGCTGCTCGACTTGCTCGCGCAACGCTCGCGGAGTCGATCTTGCGGACGCCGCGCATAGGGCCCCGAATCTATACGAGCCGGCTCGCACCCGCAACGAAACAGTCCTAACCTGGAGAAAGCTAGAAACATCTCGACCCGCGCGCGGCGACGCTGCTAGCGTAGCGGTCCGTTTTTCGGCGCCGGTGCATTCGATGCTGTTCCTCGAAATCGTCATCGTCGCTCTCCAGTCGATACGCGCGAATCTGTTTCGCGCGGCGCTCACGATGCTCGGCATCATCATCGGCGTCGGCGCCGTGATCACGATGCTCGCGGCCGGCGCCGGCGCGCAGAAGCGCATCGACGAGCAGATCGCCGTCGCTCGGCGCGAACATCCTCACGATCAACACGTCGAACTTCTTCGCCGGCGGCGTCTCGCGCGACAGCCAGAGCCTCGTGATCGACGACGCCAACGCGCTGCGCAGCCGACAGCCACCTATCTCGACGCCGTGGTGCCGGAGATGCAGAGCCGCGGTCAGTTCAAGCTCGACAACGTGAACACGATCGCGCGGCTGTCCGGCACCACGCACGAGTATCCGGGCATCTTCAACTACAAGCTCGCGCTAGGCCGGTTCTTCAACGCCGAGGACGACGCGGACCGCAAGCGCGTCGTCGTGCTCGGCCGCGACATTCCGCGAGCGGCTCGACAAGAAGCCTCAGGACCTGGTCGGCAAGATGCTCGCCGTCAACGGCCAGCCGTTCGAGGTCATCGGCGTCTTCGAGAGCATCGGCGGCGGCTTCGGCAACAACAACCCGGACTCGTCGGCGTTCATTCCGCTGCGCACCGCCGAGCAACGCGTGCTCGGCAAGAAGAACGTCGACAACATCAGCGTGCGCGTGAAGGCCGACGCCTCGCTCGAGCGCGCGATGGTCGACATCGAGCGCGTGCTGCGCCGCGATCACAAGATCATGCCCGGCCGCGCGAACGACTTCGCGATCGTCGACCGGCGCGAGTTCCTGACGACGCAGCAGCAGGCGCAGCAAACGTTCACGATCCTGCTCGCGAGCATCGCGGGCGTGAGCCTGCTCGTCGGCGGCATCGGCATCATGAACATCATGCTCGTGAGCGTGACCGAGCGAACGCGCGAGATCGGCATCCGCATGGCGCTCGGCGCGACGCGGTTCAGCATCCTGCTGCAGTTCCTCGTCGAGTCGGTCACGTTGTGCCTGTTCGGCGGCCTGCTCGGGCATCGGCCTCGGCTCCGGCGCCGCGACGACGCTGTCGCGCTTCGCGGGCTGGCAAGTCTTCGTGTCGCCGCTATCGGTGGGGCTCGCGTTCGCGTTCAGCGTCGGCGTCGGGCTCTTCTTCGGCATCTGGCCGGCGCGCCGCGCGGCGCGTCTCGACCCGATCGAGGCGCTTGCGCTACGAATAGCGGCGCAGGCGTCGCGACCTCGATCGTTCGCACGGCGCCGAAACGCGCTCGGGTAGAATGCGCGCCTCGTGCATTGCGCCGGGGCGTGACGCTGTCGTCGGACTCACGGAAACGAAAGTTTTGCCCTCGACTCGTTTTCTCCGCATCTTCGGTCTAGTCGATCGTGATCGCGAGCGCCGGCTGCGTTCTGCACGTGAATCGCGATCTCGCGCCGCCGGCCGGGTTCACGTACACGCCGAACGCACGCCCGGCGATCCCGAGTTCGCCGACACCCGCACGGCGCGATCCACCCGAGGTCACGCTCTCCGCGCCGATGGACCGACGCGCACGCACGACATCGTGCGCCTCGAGTACGACTCGAGCGGGCACAACGGCCATCCGCAGAACCTCGTCGAGGGACTGTACCTGCGCAGCCGCGACCCGGGCCGAAGAAGCTCGTCGTCGTGATGCCGATCTGGGGCACGAGCACCTATCCGCCCGACAAGATCTCGCACGGCTACGCGCGCCACGCCGGCAAGGACGCGCAACGTGATCTGGATCTACGGCACCGCGCCGCTGTTCCCGTGGGCCACGCTGCGCGGCGCGAAGACCGAGGCCGAGTTCATGGCGATGGCGCGCGACAGCGCCGAGCGCTATCGCTCGGCCGTCGTCGACATGCGCCGGCTCATCGACTGGGCCGCGACGCAGCCCGAGATCGACGCCGACGCGCATCGCGTTCGTCGGCTTCAGCATGAGCGCGCTCGTCACCGCGACGCTGCTCGGCAACGACTCGCGCATCGACGCCGCGGTGTTCATGATGGGCGCCGCGCACTACGCGGACGTGTTCGCGAGCTGCGGCGACCGGGTCGCGCGAGGTCCGCGACCATACGATGCAAGACTTTCGGCTGGACGCTCGATCAGTACCGCAATTTCTTCGCGGGTCTGTTCGACCCCGCCGATCCGACGATGTACGCCGGCCACTACGACCCCGACAAGATCCTGATGATCGACACGATGTTCGACGACTGCATGCCGGAGTCGGCGCGCGCGGCGCTATGGGAGGTCACCGGCCGGCCCGAGCGCATCACTCTGCTCTACCACCACCGCACGCGCGTTCTACTCGCTGACGCCGCTCGGCCTGAACTTCACGCGCCGCAAGATCTATCACTTTCTCGACAACGCGCTCGAGACCGGCACCGACTTCGAGCCGCCGCGATTGACATAACGTGACGTGCGTCGCAATCGCTCGCATCGAGTGACCCGCGACGCTTGCCGGCGACGCGCTTCTGAGAGATAGTCGCTCGGCTGATCAGGGTAAACCCGGCGAAAGCCGGGGACGCAAAGCTTCCGGTCTAAGGGATTCGTCCTACGACAGCGGGGTTGCCGGCACGCGGTGCGCGGGCACTGCGTACTTCTCCCGTTTGTCGGCGCTCGGATACGAGCCGGCGACGAAAGAACGATTGGGAGAGGGAGCGTCCATGAGCACCGCCGTCGCGCGCAAGCGCAGCGTAGCCACCGCCGCCGCGGCTTCGAGCGGCCCGGCCGTCACGATTCAAGCGACCACGCCGACCGAGATCCTCCAAGTCCTGAACGACTGGAAGCGCTGCCCGTCGCCCGTTCGCCCGATCGGCTCGGGCAGCTCGATGACGCGCTGCATCACCGCGAACGGCGGCACGCAGCTCGATCTGTCGTCGATGAACCGAGTGCTCAAGATCGAGCGCGACACGGTCACGGTGCAACCCGGAATCTCGCTGCCCGATCTCGCGGACGTGCTCGCGGACGAAGGGCTCGAGCTCATCGGCGGCTTCGATCTCGCGAGCCGCACGGTCGGCGGCGCGGTCTGCGCCGCGGGCCTCGAGGCGTCGATGGCCGGCGACGTGGGCCAGTTCGCGGCGCACGCCGTCCAGCTCAAGGTCTTGAGCCCGAGCGGCAAGCGGTTCGTCGTGAGCGACAAGACGAAGAGCCTTCTCGCGCTCATGCGGCTCAGCTACGGGCTGCTCGGCGTCGTCTACGAGATCACGCTGCGCGTTCGACCGATCCAAGGATTCGCCGTGCAGACCGCGAAGGTGTCGTTCAAGGACTTCGGCAAGCTCGGCCCGAAGCTGCTTGTCCGCGTCGGCCGGCGTGAAGCTGTATCTGCTGCCGTTTCGCGACCGCATCTATCTCGAGCTGCGCCGGCCCGCGGCCGAAGGCGACCCGGGCAAGCGCTTCGCGTGGCGCATGAAGGACTGGGCCGTCAACTCGGCGTGCCTGAAGCCGCGCGCTCGCTCGGCCTCGCAATGCCGATCCGCCAGCTGCGCTATCCGTTGATCGACAGCTTGAGCGAGGTGGCGCAAAGGTTCATCACGCGGCGCGCTCGTCAAGACCGGCAGCAACTCCGTCGAGCAGAGCGGCCGCTGGCGCATGGGCGCCAAGCAGCGCTTCTCGTACACGACGTGGGCTTTCCCCGCGGCGGAGTTCGCGACCACCGTGCTCGCCTACAAGTTGTTCTGCAAGGAGTACTACGCGTCGCACCGGCTTTCGCTGCGACATGCCGAGCGTGAGCTTCAGGATCAATCGCGATCGCAGCGCACTGCTGTCGCCGTCGTTCGACTCGGCGATGTTCACGATCAGCCCGCTGTCGACGCAAACCGAGGGCTGGGACGACTTCGTGTTCGACTTCGCGGAGTTCGCCGCGAGCCATCGCGGCATGCCGTTCTTCAACCAAACCCGCAACGCGGCGCCGGACCTCGTGACGCAGCGTTACGGCAGCCGGCTCGCGTTCTTCAACAAGGTGCGCCGCGAGCTCGACCCGCACGATCGCATGCTCAACCAGTACTTCGGCGCGTACTTCCCCGCCTCTGCCTGACGGCCGCGCTGCCGGCGTCGTCACGCGCCACGATCGCTTTTACGACGCCGCCGGCGGGCCGTGGCCGCACGGACTCGGTTGGCACGAAGCCGGCGGGCCGTGGCCGCACGGACTCGTTCCCGAGACCTTGTGAGCACAGGGATGTGCGAACAGAGCCCCAGGGATGGCGTCTTGGCGTGTCTCGGGAGCGAGTCCGTGCGGCCGCGGCCCGCCGGCGGCCGCGCAAGAACGACAGCCGGCGCGGCGCTGCCGCGACCGCGGCGTTAGCGGATGAAGCCGAGCGACTCGAGCTTGACGATGATGCGGTGAGCCGCAAGGTCCGGCGTGAGCTCGGCCGTGTCGAGCCTGAGCTCCGGGCTCGCCGGCACCTCGTACGGATCGCCGATGCCCGTGAACTCCTTGATGATGCCGGCGCGCGCCTTGGCGTAGAGGCCCTTGCGGTCGCGCTCCTCGCACACCTCGATCGGCGTCGCGACGTGGACCACGATGAAGCCGCCGAGCGGCTCGATCATCTCGCGCACGATCCTTGCGCGTCGCGTCGTACGGCGCGATCGGCGCGCAGATCGCGATGCCGCCGTTCTTCGTGATCTCGGACGCGACGTAGCCGATGCGCTGGATGTTGAGGTCGCGGTGCTCCTTCGAGAAGCCGAGCTCGCTCGAGAGGTGCTTGCGCACGATGTCGCCGTCGAGCAGCGTGACCGGCCGGCCGCCCATCTCCAGCAGCTTCGACCAGCAGCGCGTTGGCGATCGTGGACTTGCCCGAGCCCGAGAGGCCGGTGAAGAACACCGTGAAGCCCTGCGCGTGCGCGCGGCGGATGGCTGCGGCGCAGCTCCGCGACGACCGCCGGGAACGAGAACCACTCCGGGATCTCCGCGCCCTCGCTGCAGGCGGCGGCGCAGCTCGGTGCCGGAGATGTCGAGCGTGCGCATGCCCGGCTCGACCTCGTCCTCCGGGAAGTACTGTGCCTGCTCCTCGACGTAGACCATCTGCTTGAACGGCACCATCGTGATGCCGAGCTCCTTCTCGTGCTCCTGCAAGAGCTCCTGGGCGTCGTACGGGCCGTAGAACGGCTTGCCGCTCGCTGTCCTTGCCCGGGCCGGCGTGGTCGCGGCCGACGATGAAGTGCGTGCAGCCGTAGTTCTTGCGGATGATCGCGTGCCAGACGCGCCTCGCGCGGGCCGCCCATCCGCATCGCGAGCGGCAGCAGCGAGAGCGCGGTCGTCTGCTCGCGGATAGCGCGTCAGCAGGTGCCTGGTAGCAGCGCACGCGCGTGTAGTGGTCGACGTCGCCCGGCTTGGTCATGCCGACGACCGGGTGGATCAGCAGGTTCGCCTCGACTTCCTTGGCGGCGCGGAGCGTGAGCTCCTGGTGCGCGCGGTGCATCGGGTTGCGCGTCTGGAACGCGACGATGCGGCGCCAGCCGAGCTTCTGAAATCGGTCGCGCAGCTCGCGCGGCGTGTCGCGCAAGTGCTTGAAGTCGTAGTGACGCGGCGGCTCGACGCCGCGCGAGCTTGCCGCCGAGGTAGACCCGTTGCTGCGCTGCACGAGATAGCTCACGCCCGGGTGCTTCTCGTCGGTCGTGCCGAAGACGGCCTTGGCCTCGGCTGCCTTGTCGGGCCGGTAGATGCTCGGACGTGCATCGTCGCGAGCATCACGCCTTCGGCGTCGCGCAGCGCGATCGTGTCGCCCTCCTTGAGCTTGTCGGCGAACTCCGGCGTCACGTCGAGCGTGATCGGCATCGGCCAGAGCGTGCCGGACGCGAGGCGCATCTTCGCGCAGCACGGAGCGTAGTCCTTCTCGCCGAGGAAGCCGGCGAGCGGCGAGAACGCGCCGTTCAGCAGCATCTCGAGGTCGCAGAGTCTGGCGCAGCGTCAGGTCCCACGACGGCAGGTCGCGGCTGCGCGTCTTCTCGGCGCGCGCGCCCGCCTCGTCGAGGTACAAATTCTTAAGCTCCCCTCCGTGGGGTTCCGTCAAAGCTCCCATGATGCATCACTCCTAGGTTACGCAACTGCTGCGCGGTCGTCGCGCAGGCTCGCCGCGTTGATGGCGGGCAGGTACTGTGCTTGGTGCTCGCGTGCTTTCAACGATTTCTTGACGATCGACTCGAGGTTCGGACGTTTGCCTTCCGGCCCGTCGCCCTTGCCGATGCCGCCGCCGAACTCGACGATCGTGTCGACGCCCGCGTCGATCGCGGCGTTCATGCAGTCCACCCAGCGGACCGGATTGAACAGCTGGAAAAACAGGCGCGAGCGAATCGCGTCCGCGCGAGTTCTCGTGCAGCTTGCCGGTGTAGTTCGAGAGCGCGTCGACGCGTCAAGCTCGCGAACTCGGTCTGATCGAGCACCTTCCTGAACTCGCTGCGCGGCCGTGACCATCAAGTAGGTGTGAAACGCGCCCTCGGTGTTCAACCGCACGCCGCGCTTGTTCGGGAATGCAGTCTCGAGCTCGGCGGCGAGCCTGTCCAGATCGGCCGACTCGCCCGCGATCACGGTCTGGTCCTGCAGATTGCTCGCGCCGATTCCGCAGTAGTGCTTGTCGGCGAGCGCCGCGGCGGACGGCCAGATCGAGCGTCGTCGCGAGCATGCCGCCGCGGCCGAGCTCGCTCATGAGCTCGCCGCGCCGCGCGACGAGCTTGCAGCGCGTGCTCGAAGGTCAGGGCGCCAGCCGCGACGAGCGCCGCGTACTCGCCGACGCTGTGCCCGGCCGCGAGCGCGGGCCGCACCGCGTCGCCCGCGAGGCTCGCGAAACGACTTCGAGGCAGGCGACTTGATGGGTCAGCAGCGCCGGCTGCGTGAAGCGCGTGAGCTTGAGCTCGTCGCGCGGATCGCGGAACGACAGCTCCGCGAGGTCGTAGCCGAGCACCGCGCTCGGCGCGATCGTAGAGAGCGCGGGCGGCGGGGAACTCCGCGCCGAGGTCCGAGCCCATGCCGCGATACTGCGAGCCTTGCCCCGGGAAAACGTACAGGATCTTCTTGCCGGCCACGTCGTTGCGAGGTCCACCTGCCGAATCGGGGCGCATACGATGCCCGAACCCCGCGCCCAAGCCAAGGGTGGCCTTATTCTCACACCGCCGATCGATATGCCGGCTAACTATTGCGCTTCGACTTCGAAGCGCACTGCTCAGCCGTGAGCGCGCACACCGCTGCCCTCGCGCTCGTCGACGAACGCGAGCGCAATCAGTCCGACGATGAACAACACACCACGACGCTCACACCGACGCGCTGCGAGCCGGACAGGTCGGTCAACAGGCCGAGCAGGAACGGGCCGATGAACGCCGTGAGCTTGCCCGAGAACGCGAAGAAGCCGAAGAACTCGTTCTCGACGTCGGGCGGCACGAAGCGCGCCATCAGCGAGCGGCTCGCGGCCTGATTCGGGCCCGCGAAAATCCCGATCGCGATCCCGGCGACCCAGAACATCGTCGCGGAGTGCGCGAGCATCGCGAGCACGGTTGCGCCGATGAGGCCGACCAGCGAGATCGCGATCGTCGCGCTTGCCGCCGATCTTGTCGTCGAGGAACCCGAGCGAGACGGCGCCGAACACCGCCGCCACGTTGATCACGATGCCGAACTCGAGCACCTGCTGGAGACGTGAAGCCGAAGGTATTCGCCGCATAGATGCCGCCAAACGCGAACACCGTGACGAGGCCGTCGTTGTAGATCAGCCGCGCGAACAGGAAGCGGACGATCTGGCGATACTTGCGGATCTCGCTGAACGTGCGCCCGAGCTGCGCGAAGGTGTCCGCGACGACGCGCCCGGCACGCGAAACGCGCGATCGGTCTTCGGGCACCCAGAGGAACAGCGGAATGCTGAACACGACGTACCAGACCGCGACGAGCAAGTTCGTCGCGCGAATGTTCTCGCCACGCCGCCTTCGAGAAGCCGAACCACGGCGTGGCAGGCTGCACGAACATCACGAGCGCGACCACGAGCGCGAGCAGCCCGCCGACGTAGCCGCACGCCCAACCGATGCCCGACAACCTGCCGACACGATCGCGCGGCGCGATGTCCGGAAGGAACGCGTTGTTGAACACGGCCGCGAACTCGAACGCGACGTTCGCGACGACGACGCATGCGAGCGCGAGCAGCACTTGGCCCGGCAGGACCCAGTAGAGCGCGGCCGATCCCGCGGCGCAGACGAGCGTCGTGACGGCGAGGATCCGCTTGCGATAGCCGCCTCGATCCGCGAACGCGCCGAGCAGCGGCGCGCACAGCGCCACGATGAGCGCCGTGACCGAGACCGCGCGCGACCACAGCACCGTGCCGTGGATCGCATCGGCCGCGATCGCTTGCGTGAAGTACGTCGCGTAGATGAACGTCACGACCAGCGTCGTGAACGGCGCGTCCGGCGAAGTCGAACAGCGCCCACGGAGACGATCGCGCGCGTGCCGGCGCCTTTCCCGGTCGCGGCGGCGGTCATCTTCGCGACTCCGGCCGCGCCGCGCCGGGCGGTGTTCTCGAGCTCGGCATCGGCATCGCTACTCGCCGTAGCTCGGATCGCATTCGTACGGGAACACGAATTCGCCGGGCTTGCGCGTCCAGGCCATGTAGCGCGCCGCGACGCCGTCGAACGTCTCCGGGATCCTCGTACACCTGCGTGAGCCAAAGCGTGTTGCCGTCCGGGCTCAGCCGAAAGCGCTCGCTGAGCTTGATGTGCGCGCTGTGGCTGAAGCCGTTGTTCATGAACGTGCCCGGCTCGATGTGCGACGTCTCGACGACGAGCGTGTCGCCCGTCCCATCGGCCCGTCGAGAACCCCGACTTCGAGTGCGGCGCGCTCTCGGGCGGATGCGGGCGGCCGTCGAGGAACACGACGCGGTACCATGTCGAAGTATTCCATTTTGAACACGATCAGGTCGCGGCCCTGATAGATCTCCATCGGAAACGGCGCCTGCATGTAGAACACGACGGACGGCGGCACGCACGTGTTCTCGCGCTTGAGCTCCTGCGAGTAGTCGTACTTCTTGACCTGCTCGATCGCGGCCGGCTTGAGCTTCAGGCCCGCGAAGTCTCCCGCGGCGAGCTCGCCGGCGCCCGTGTCGTTGATCAGCACGGCCGCCCTTCGGCAGCGCGTCGATCAGCGCCTGGCCCGACGGCTTGCGCTCGAACTTCACCGTCCAGAAGCCGTCGAGGTTCGGCGCGGCCGACGCGCTGCGTCGCAGGTCGGCAAACGCGAGCGCGGCGACGCACGAGCGGCAATGCGTCGGCGCCGCATCAGTCCTGGCCCGGCACGACGGTCGGGATCCGGACGCTGGCCGACGAGCTCGTGCCCGTCCGGGAACGTCACGCGGTAGACGCGCATCGAGGTCGAGCCGTCGCGCGCGGGATAGCCCTCGACCGTCACCTGATCGCCGGGCTTGATCGAGTCCTCCGACCAGCCGCGCCGGCGCAGGATGTTCGGCGAGTTCGTCTCGATGCGCCAGTGCTGCTCGACGCCGCTCGCGTCCTTCGCGGTCAGCATCAGCAGGCCGTGCGGATTGCGGAAGCTGAACTCCTCCACCGTGCCTTTGACCGTGACGATCTTGTCCGCGACGAAGTGCACCGCGAACGAGTGATGCGCCGCGGCGGACCCTGCGAGCGCGAATGCGAGCACGACCGCTACTCCCCGCAGCCCGCTCACCGCGCGGCGTCCGCAGACCGCGTTCGGACCTATCCATCGCCGCGCATGCGCATGAGCTACACCTGGATCCTCGAGAACGCCCAGGCGCCGAGTATCACGAACGCGGTCGCGAGCACGCCGAGCACCGACGACGTCGAGCGCGACGCCGAAGTGCGCGAGGCCGATGAACGCGCCGCGCAGCCCGTCGACTGCCGTACGACAGCGGGTCGAGCCGCGTGGCGACCGCGAGCGGCGTCGGCAGGTTCGCGAGCGGAAACAGCGCGCCCGACAGGAAGAAGATCGGCATGACCAGGAAGTTCATGATCAGCTGGAATCCCTGCATGTCCTGCAGCGTCGAGCCGATCGCGGTGCCGAGCGCCGCGAACACGATCGCGATCAGCGCCATGAACAGGAACGCCAGCGGCATCGCGGCGAAGCCCTGCGGCCGGAAGCCGGCGATCAGGCAGACGACGAGCACGAGCGTGCCCTGAATCATCGCGATCGTCGCGCCGCCGAGCGTGCGGCCGACCATGATCTGCAGGCGCGGCACGGGCGCGACGAGCGTCTCCTTGAGGAAGCCGAACTGCCGGTCCCACAGCAGCCCGATCCCGGAGAAGATCGACGTGAACAGGATGCCCATGCCGATCACGCCGGGCGCGACGAACTGCAGGTAGCTGCCGTTGCCCGGCCTGCTGGAACACGGGGCCGAGCCCGAAGCCGAGCACGAGCAGATACAGCAGCGGCTGGCCGAGCGACGCGATGATCTGCGGCCGCGAGCGCAGATAGCGCTTCACCTCGCGCAGCCACAAGACGAAGATCACGTTCATCGCCGTTGCTCCCTGCTCCACATCCGCGCCATCTGCCGCATCTGATCGGCGCTGCCCGCCGCCTCGTCGCGGATCGTCGTGCCCGTGAGCTTCAGGAACGCGGCCTCGAGCGAATCGGCGCCGGTCTGCGCCTTGAGCTCGGCGCTCGAGCCGCTGCGCGACGATCTTGCCGTGATCGATGATCGCGATGCGGTGCGCGACGCGGTCCGCCTCGTCCATGTAGTGCGTCGTCAGGAACACCGTGACGCCCTCGGTCTCGTTCAGGTGCTTCACGTGCGTCCAGAGCTGATTGCGGCTCTGCGGATCGAGGCCGAGCGTCGGCTCGTCGAGAAACAGGATCTTCGGCGTGTGCAGCAGGCCGCGCGCGATCTCGAGCCGGCGCCGCATGCCGCCCGAGAACGTCTTCACGAGCGACGTGCGCCGGTCCCAGAGCTCGAAGAGCTTGAGCAGCGTCTCGATGCGCTCGTGCGCGAATCTTGCGCGGCACGTGATAGAGCACGCCGTGCAGGTCCATGTTCTCGTACGCCGTGAGCTCCTGGTCGAGGCTCGGGTCCTGGAACACGATGCCGAAGCGCTGGCGCACCTCGAGCGGCTTCGCGACCGGATCGAGCCCGTCGATCGCGATCGTGCCGCTCGTCGGCCGCAGCAGCGTCGTGAGCATCTGGATCGTCGTCGTCTTGCCCGCGCCGTTCGGGCCGAGGAACGCGAAGATCTCGCCGGGCTGCACTTCGAACGTGACGTCGTCGACGGCCTTGACCTCGCCGAACGTCTTGCTGAGGTTCTGAACCTTGATCATTACGCGTAGCTCTCCCGCGCGGAGCGCTGCTCCGGCTCATCGCTGCCAGCAGGGACTTGCCGCCGAAGCGCGCGCGCCACTTCGGCGACGGCGTCGGCATTGTAAACGTTATCGGGCATTTCGCCGCGCAAAGCGGCGAGCGTCGCGGCCGTCGCCCACGGAATCGCGGCGCCGAGCGTACCGCCCTGATTAGCCGCGACCATGTGCGGCGAAAGCAGCACGCGATCGCCGAAGGTCAGAGATCCGCGCGTCGCCGCGGCGGCGGCTCCTCCGGCAGCACGTCGAGCGCGGCGCCCGCGAGCGCGCCGGCGGCGAGCGCGTCGCATAGCGCGTCGAGGTCGACGACGCGGCCGCGCGCGGTATTGATCAGCACGGCCGAGCGCTTCAGGAGCGCGAGCCGGCGCCGGTCGATGAGCCCGCGCGTCTCGGCCGTGAGGTTGCAGTGTAGCGTCACGACGTCGGCCTCGCGCAGCAGCGAGTCCGAGACTCGACGCGCTCGACGCCGAGCCGCGCGAATTTCGCCGCCTCGACGTAAGGATCCGCCGCAAGCACGCGCACCCGCCAGGGCGCGAGCAGCTCCGCAACGCGCGACCCCGCGCGACCGAGCCCGACGATGCCGATCGTGATGCCACGATAGCCGTCCGCGCGCCGGCCGAGGTACGTGCCGTAGAACGGCGGCTCGCGCCAGCCGCCGGCTTTGACCTGCGAGTCGCGCTCGCGGATCCGTTTGAGCATCGTGAGCATCATCGCGATTGCGCCCTCGGCCACGCCGCCCCAGTTCGCCTCGGTCGGGCAATGCGTCACGAGCACGCCGAGCGCGGTCGCGGCGTCGATGTCGACGTCGTCGACGCCGATCGTGTACTTCGAGACGATCCTCAAGCTCGGCGAGATCGTGAGCAACTCGCGATCGATCACGCCGCGGAACGTCGCGCCGAGCAGCGCGTCCGCGTCGCGCGCGAGCTTCGCGATCTCGGCGCGCTCGGCGCCCGCAGCCGCGACGATCACGTCGCAGCCCGCCGCCGTGAGCTCGGCGTGCGACGCGCCGGTCTCGTCGATCGCCGATAGATCAGGACGCGGGGTCGCGCGAGAGGCATGGCGAGCCGACCGGTCGGGCTAAGGGGTCTCGTCGAGCTGCGGCAGCCCGCCGAGAGCGCGCGGCGGCGCTGTTGGGATCGTGGGATGCAGGAAGCTGCCGTCGAGATCGGCGAGCTTGGCGACGCCGAGCAGCTTCATCGTGACCTCGATCTCGGCTTCGACGAGCTCGAGCATCCGCAGCACACCGTCACGGCCGCCGGCCGCGACGGCGAGCGCCTGCAGCCGGCCAAGCCCGACGAGGTCGGCGCCCATCGCGATCGCCTTGAGCACGTCCGTGCCGCGCATGAATCCGCCGTCGACGATGATCGTCGCCTTGCCGCGCACGGCGGCGACCACCTCCGGCAGAATGTCCATCGCGCCCCGGCCGTGATCGAGCTGACGACCGCCGTGATTCGATACGTAAATCGCGTCGACGCCATGCTCGAGTGCGAGCGCCGCGTCGTCAGCGGTCGCGATGCCTTTTACGATCAGCGGCACCTTGCCGAGCCGGAGCTTGAGGCTCGCGACGACGCTCCAGTCGAGCCGCATTGCGTATTCCTCGCCCGTGCGCAGGCCCGCGAACGGCCGCCCCGGCAGTTGGTAACGGCGCAGCAAGCTGCGCTCGCGGCGGCCGTAGTGAGGCACGTCCACGGTCAAGCAGAACGCTTGCACGCCGGCCGCGACCGCCTTCTCGACGCGCTCGCCCACCCAACGGTCGTCGCCGTGCACGTAGAGTTGGTAGATCAGCTGGTTGCCTGCCTCGGGCGCGACTTGCGCGAGACCCGGCTCCGTCACGCTGCTCAGCATCATGAGGCAACCGAATTCGCGCGCGGCCGCGGCACTCGGAAGTGCGCCGGCATCGTGGAACACCGTCATGCCGCCCAGCGGCGCGAGCAGCACGGGCAAGCGGCGCCGTGCGCCGAACGCCGTCGTCGCGGCATCGGCCTTGTCGACGTTGCGCAGCACGCGCGGACGAAACGCGATTGCGTCGAGTGCGTATCGATTGCGCAGTAGCGTCGTCTCCGTCTCGGCGCCGCCGCAGATGTAATCCCACACCTCGCCGGATAGCCGAGCGCGCGCGGCCGCAACGAGCTCGGTCGTGGTCAGGTACTGGTCGGCGGCGGGCGGATCGGCAGGCATCGGTCCGGTCTCGCGGCTGTTGCGGTGGGCGAATTCTATGTCGCGCCCAAAGCGCGCCGCCAGACAATCGCTGCGCGCTGCGCGCGCGAGCCGCGCCGCGGGTGCGTGGCACGCAACTTGCTCGCTCTCGGAAACACGCACGGAGGTGTTTATGAAAGTCTCTCTCGCGACATTCTCGTTTCTCGCGTTCGCATTGGGTACAGCCCAGGCGAGCTCGTCCACGAGCCCGACCTCGCCGCAGGGCGCGCAGCTCCTGGGCAGCGCCAGCTCGGACGCGCGCGGCAGCAGCACTATCGACTGGGGTGCGACCCGCGCGGACGCCAGGACGGCGGCGAAGGACTACGACGACGACACGGGGCCGTTCACGAAGCAGGAGGCTCGCGAGCTCAGCGAGGTGTGGCCGAAGATCCGCGAGGCGAATTCGTACTCCGACATCAACTGGAAGTCGGTGGGCCTCAAGGACGCGCCGGGCGACCGCGACGCACGCGCGTTCATGGCAGGGCACTGGGATTCGCTGAAGCGCGCAGCGCGCTTCGACGACATCGACTGGCGCGCCGAATACGGGGACCGATCGGAGCACCACTAAGTCGACCATGGGGACGCCGACCGTACGCCCTTGTGGCGTGCGGTTCGGCGGGAAGCCTCGCATTTTCGAGAAACGGCACAAAAACGAAAGAGCTGCGGCTGGCGCGCCGCGCCCCGCGCCGACCGACGCTCGTAGCGGCACGGATGTTGCTGCGTCAGAGCCATGAGAACGATCGGCTATAGAGCTCTGCCGGGAATTCTTTTCGGTGCGCTGTGCGGCTGCACGACTCCGACGACGATCCGGTCCAGTTGGGTCGATCCTACCTTTGCTCGCGCCCCCTTCCAGCGCGTTGCGGTCGTCGCGCTGTTCGACACGGATGCCGAGAGTCGCTCCTTCGAGCAGCGGGCGACGCGCGCGCTCGAGGCAAAGGGCGCCGACGCAGTCGAGGCATACACGCTGATCGGAGACGAGCGCATGCTCGAACAGAACGAGGTGCGCGCGAAGCTCGCTGATGCGAACGTCGATGCGATCTTGATCTATCGCCTAATCGCGGTCGACGAGCGGCAGTCCTATCGGCCGCCGACGCCCTTCTTACACATGCCTGGCGGCGTCATCCATGGCGATCCGTTCTACTGGTACTACTATCCGCGCTCGGACTACTACTCGTATTGGCGCTCGACCTGGGACGTCACTCACTCGCCCGGCTACTGGGACTCGCACAGCTTCGTGGTCGTCGAGAGCTCGTTCTACGACGCGGACAAGGATCAGCTGGTGTGGACCGCGAAGACCGAGACGATGGACGACGCCGAGTTCAACGCGACCACCGAGTCGATCGTCAATCGCGTGACCAAGAAGCTCGTCGAGCTCCGCGCGGTCGGGCCGCCGCGTGACGATCGGACCGCCGCGAACCGGTAGACGTTCACCCCTGCGCGCGCTCGAGCCTCTCGGCCAGCGCGTTCACGCGCAAGAGGGCGTTCATGTCGCTCTTGCGGTAGGCATGCTCCATCGCCGCGAACAGATGGGTTTGCTCGAGCTCGAGGCGCTCCGGGTGCCGCTCGAGCAGTGCCACATAGTGTTCGAAGACTCGCTCGGCCGCCGGCCTCGTACGCCGAGCGACGGCGTAGCGAACCACCGCATGCAGCGCATAGCGGCCGCGCAACGGCTGCTGGACGAGGTGCCAGCGCTCGAGCTCGACGAGCCCAGGCGCGAGCCGCGCAACCCGTGCAAGCTTGGCGAGCGAAACCGCGTCGACGTGATCGCCTTCCACGTGGGCCAGCACGGCCAGCGCGCGACGGGCCGCGACGCTCAAGCGCGGCCATGCCCAATCGATCAGCACCGCGATCTCCGGCAAGTCGTCCTCGTGTGCGAGCGTGCGAACCGCTCCGACGCCGGCGTCCTCCAAGAACCCGCCGAGCGCCTTCACGCTCGCTGCACGTGAAGCAACGATGCTGTCGGCGATGTCGAGCGCGAGCGGGTTCCAGCGCAAAAGACGCGTGAGCGCCGCGACCCTCGGAAACGGTGTCCGGCCCGATGTGACGAGCGGCGCAACGACCGGAAATATGAACACGCCCGCGAGCAGACAGCGGCGCGCGGTGATCACGAACGTCGCTTTGGAGCCTTCGAACGCATCGAACAGGCGCACCACGGCCTCGTCGTCTTCATGGTTGTCGAGCACGATCAGCCGCTGCGGACCGCGCGTCAGGAATTGCCGAAGTCGCTTGACGCGGCCCTCGCCGAGCCCGGTGCCGAAGCGCAGCGCGAGCATCTCGCTCAACGTATAGAACCCCCAAGCCGCGGTGCGGAACCAGTCGATTCGGCCGCCGAATACCGCGCGCAGCCGATGACCGAGTGCTGCGGCCAACATCGACTTGCCGCTGCCGCCGGGACCGACGAGCGCGATGCGCGTCGGTCGCGCGGCGGCGATCGTGCGCGCAAGCGTCTGCAACTCGGCGTTACGCCCCTTCATCCCGAGCGGACGCGGAGGAAAAATCGGCACTCGAGCCGCGACGTGAGTTGTTTCTTTTCCCAATCGGCGGTTCCGTCCTAGAGCTCCAACGGCAGCATAGTACGCACGCGGCACCGGAATCGAATCGTTTCCGCGGCGCTGAAACGGCCGCTCCGACGAGCACGTGTGCGTCTCTAGCCATCGGCTTTCCGGCGAGACGCGCGTGACCGCGTGCGAAGCGCTACACTTGCTCGCGCCGCGCCGGGTGCAATCGCCGGCCAAGAACGACGATACCTTCAGGGGGAAATCGATGACCAGGAAGACGCGCGCCGACGCCGCGCTCGGTGAGCCTATCGCAGGAAACGGGCTGCTCCATCGGCGACTGTTCCTCGCGCAAAGCGCCACGACGCTCGGAGGGCTCGCGTTGCTCACCGCGCGCCCAGGTAACGCCGATCCGCTCCCGATCCCGACTTGGATGAGAGCGCCCGGAACGAACATGAGCCCGTATGGCCAGCGCTCGCACTACGAGGACAAGGTCTCGCGCGTCGTCGGTGGCGCACCGGGCGTTGTCGGGAACGGCGTCTCGCTCACGCCCCATCAGAGCTTGCACGGCACGATCACGCCGAACAGCCTGCACTTCGAGCGACATCACAGCGGCGTGCCCGACATCGATCCCGCGAGCCACCGCTTTTTGCTCCACGGTCTCGTGAAAAGACCGCTCGTGTTCACAATGGAGGCTCTGGCGCGTTATCCGACCGTGACGCGAATTCAATTTCTCGAGTGCGCCGGCAACAGCGGCAACAACTTCTCACCGATGCCGACGCAAGCGCCCGTCGGCGTGCTGCACGGCCTGATGTCGTGCAGCGAGTGGACGGGCGTTCCTGTCTCGCTCCTGCTCGACGAAGCGGGCGTCGACCCGAGCGCGAGGTGGGCGCTCGCGGAAGGCGCGGACGCGGCCGCGATGAGCCGCAGCATTCCGCTCGAGAAGCTCCGCGACGACGCGATCATTGCGCTCTACCAAAACGGCGAGCGGCTGCGTCCCGAGAACGGCTATCCGATGCGACTATTTCTGCCGGGCTGGGAGGGCAACATGTCGGTGAAGTGGCTGCGGCGGCTCAAGATCGGCACGGAGCCGACGATGACGCGCGACGAGACATCGCACTACACCGACGTGCTGCTCGGCGGCAAGGCGCTCGCATTCACGTACCCGATGGGCGTGAAGTCGGTGATCACGAATCCGTCGACCGGTCTGAAGATGCAGGGCGCGGGATTCTACGAGATCACCGGACTCGCCTGGTCGGGCGCCGGCAAGATCGCGCGCGTCGAAGTGTCGGCCGACGGCGGCAAGACGTGGGGCGACGCGGCACTGACGGAACCCGTGCTCCCGAAGGCGTTCACCCGCTTCAGGATGGCCTGGCACTGGGACGGCGGGCCAGCCGTGCTGAAGAGCCGTGCGCTTGACGAGACCGGCGCCGTCCAGCCGACGCGCGAAAGCTTGGTCGCGCGGTTCGGTGAGCGCCGCAACTACCACATGAACGGCATGCAGATCTGGGCGATCGCGGCATCGGGCGAGGTCAGCAATGTCTACGCGTAACGGCATCTCGAGCGCGCCGCACGCGTCCCGCGCATCGCTCATCGGCATCGCAGCCGCAACCCTCATCGGCGTCGCGTCCCCGACGCCCGCAGCATTCGGGCAGGACGGTCCGGGACTCGGCCAACCGATCTCCGCTGCCGATCTTGCGCCGTGGAACATCGACGTCGGGACCGACGGTAAGGGGCTGCCGCCGGGCGCAGGCAAGGCGAAAGCCGGAGCGACGATCTATGCAGCGAAGTGCCAGGTATGCCACGGCGCGGACGGCAAGGGTCAACCGGCCGATCAGCTCGTCGGCGGCGAGGGTACGCTCGCCAAGCTCGACCAAGTCCGCACGGTCGGCAGCTACTGGCCATACGCCACGACGATCTTCGACTACGTGCGCCGCGCAATGCCTTTCAACACGCCGGAGACTCTCACGAACGACGAGGCGTATGCGCTCACGGCGTATCTGCTCTACAAGAACGGGATCATTCGCGAGAACGACGAGATGAACGCGCGCACGCTGCCGCGTGTGCGGATGCCGAACGTGAACGGCTTCATCTACGAGTATCCGCCGAAGCCCGCCAAATGAGCACTCCACGTCGCCGCGCGCGGCCAACGACGTAGCGGGCCGTCCGCGCGCAACGATCGAGGCACCGATGTTCGGCGCTCAGCGATCGGGCAGCGCGAACACGAATATCGCGGAGCTGCGCGTGACCGGCAGATCGATCTCCGGCGTCAACATCGCAAACGTGATCGATTGCGGCGAGCCGAAGCCGACCACCATCGCTACGTACTGCTTGCCGTTCACCGCATAGGTGATCGGCGCCGAGCTCGGCACGTCGGTGAGCTGCTCGCGCCAGAGCGTCTTGCCGGTCACGTCGTCGTAAGCAGTGAGCCAGCGATCGAGCGCGCCCGCGAACAGCACGCCGCCCGCGGTATCGAGCACGCCGGTGGTCTGCGGTGCACGCTGGCGTTCCGTCCAGAGCGGTTTCTTCGTCTCGAGGTTCACCGCCGCGATCCGTCCGAGGCGTCCATCGCTGTCGAGCCGCGGCCGGATGGTGAAGTTGACTCCCGTGGACAGCGCGCCTCGCTGACCCGGTGGCACCGGGATGAGATCCATGCACGACTCGACGAGCGGCACGTACAACACCTTGGTGCTCGGATTGATCGAGCCCGGGATCCAGCTCTTCGCGGCGCCCGCGTGCGGGCAAACCGTGATCGCCTTCTCGCGCGACGGAATCAAATGGGGATCGATGTGTTTCGCGCCGGTTTTCGGGTCGATGCCGGTGATGATGTTCTGCAACCCCATGTCGATCGAGAACAGATACTTGCCGCGCTCGTCGAGCGCGAGCGCGTCGTAAAGCGCCTCCTTGCCCGACGTGAGCAGCACGCGCCGATCGCGGCCGTTGACGGATAGCGTCACCAGTTGCCGCTCGAACGCCCAGTCGAAATCCCACTGGTCGTTCGGCACGTGCTGGTAGTACCAGACGAGCTTGCCGGTGTCGGGATCGAGCGCGATCGTCGCGTTCGTGTAGAGCGCTTCATTCGTGATGCCGGGCTTAGCCACTGGGTCGCGCAACGGACCGGTGTCGTACGTCGGCGCCGGTCCGAAGAACGCGAGGTTCGTCTGCGGGTCGTAGCTGCCGGCGGTCCAGACCGAGCCGCCCGAGCGCTTGTCGAGCGGCAGGCCGTTCCACGACTCGCCGTGCGGCTCGCCGGGCCGCGCGATCGTGTAGAACCGCCAGAGCTCCTTACCGGACTGCGGATCGAGCCCGACGATGTAGTCGCCACCGGGCGCTTGGCCGTTGATGCCCTGCAACACCTTGCCGTGCGCGACGAGCGGCCCGCCGCTCAAGCCGAACCCGCTCCCCTCCCCGGCAATAGGCGTGTCCCAGACCACCTCGCCCGTGTTCACGTCGAGCGCGACTTCGTGAACGTCCGACGTGCCGAAATAGATCTTGTTGCCGTAGAGCGCCAAGTTGCGCTTCACGGTCGGTCGAGAGCTGCTCGGCAGCTTGCGCGCGTAGTGCCACAGCTCGTCGCCCGTCGCCGCGTCGAGCGCCTGCACGTTGTCGCCGAACGAGTGCACGTAAATGACTCCGTCGTGCACGAGCGGCGTCGCGGCGTTCGGTCCTGCAGGCAACGCAAGCGACCACGCGAGCCTGAGCCGGCTCACGTTGTCCTTGTCGATCGACTTCAGCGGCGAAAACCCGAGTCCGTCCTGCGTGCGGCGCCAAGTGAGCCAATCGTTCGGCGAAGGGTTCGCGAGCAAAGCGTCGGTGACCGGCGCGTACGAGTCGAGCGGATTCGCGGCCGCCGGCCACTTCGGCAGCGCTACGCCCGGAGTAATCGGTCCCCCGGGGCTCGCCGCACGGAGCCGCTGCTGCTCGGTCATCTCACCCCGTGGCGGCGGCTGCCCCGACGCGACGCCGGCCGTTATCACAGCGAGGCTCAGGAAGCAGGCTCGTGCAACGGTAATCATGCTATCTCCACGAACGGGCCAAGAACGGCATAAGGTTACTGCAACTGGACCGAGCCGTTCCCCTTGACTCTCCACTCGAGACGCTAGGGGAACTTGTGGCGATCTCGCCCGGCGAACCCTCCAAAAGGTTCAGCGTAGCGAGACCTCGAAGCACGCTCCGGCTCGACATGACTCTTGGATAATCGCGTGGGAACATTCGTTTAACAACAATAGCCGTTTGTCGATGACGCCGCCGCAACACTCTCGGTCCGAAATCAAGGCGATTTGCATAGCCCTTAGTTGCATCACGGCCCTATGGCTCGTCGCGATCAACTTCGGCACCTTGGGAAATTTCGATACGGAGCTTCGCCTCCGGATGGCCCACTCGTGGTGGAGCGGCGAACCCGAGGTCGATCCCAACCTATCCGCGCCGGCGTCTCGCTATGAAATCGAATACGGGGTCGTAGGGGCTACGGGGAAGCGGCTGATCTTCTACGATCCGGGACAATCCCTTCTGATGGTCCCCTGGGACTGGCTGGCAACGCAGCTATCCATCTACATCCAAAGCTTTGACCCGAAAGAGTTGAGCGAAGTCGCTCTCGTTTGGACGCTGTTCTTGCCCCTCAACATCGCGGTCGTGCTTTCGGCCTTTTGGTTGCTGGTCGGATTGCGGATCGAACCGCGGCTCGCCGCTCTGTGCAGCGTCCTTTGGCTGCTGGGCACGACCGTCCTGCCGTACGCACAAGTTCCGCTTCAGAACAATCAGGTTCTGTTGTGCGTCCTGCTCGCCCACGCCGCCGTCCTTCAGTGGACGACCAAGCGACGCGCATCTCTCTTGATCATCAGCGGCGTTTTCACGGCCGCCTCGCTCCTGATTCGCACGACCGCGGCGATACACGTCGTCACGATTGGTCTATTCGTAATCGTGGTCGTATCCGCAACTCTTCTCGCAAACACCGATCGGATGAGGGCCCTCGGATTCTGGACACTGGGGTTTCTTCCGTTAGCGATAGTGGACCGTGCGTTCGACCATTTTCGGTATGGCGGTCTCCTTATCACCGGCCAATCCCTATGGTCCAGAAACGTCAACAGCGATCCTCTCTTCGCCGGGTTGCCTCAGGTTCCGCCGGGTTTCCCGTTCACCAACCCGGCGTCCGACGGGATCCTGGGAGTTCTGTTTTCACCGGCAAAGAGCATTTTTCTCTACGATCCTTTGCTGCTTCCGTGTCTCTTGGCGATCGTCTTTGCCTGGAAGCACTTTGCGGTCTTCGTCCGCTGGTATATCGCACTGGCCGTGCTCGATCTACTGCTGTACATCGGCCTCACGAGTCGTTTGGATTTTTGGCACGGCGATTGGTCTTGGGCAGCGCGATACCACGTAACTTCCGTGCAACTGTTGCTGTTGCCGGTATTGCCTCAGCTCGTTCAGCGAGCGACGGCGCGAGGAGCCAAAACGGCCTCGCTCGTCCGGATGTGCCTCGTCGTCGCCGTGGTCATGCAAGCATTGGCGGTGGCAATCCCTTATGGCGCCGAGGTCGCCGCGGACGACATCAAGACGCATCCGAATTGTGATCAGGACAACTTTGATCTCGATCGCGGGTTTCGGCTAAAGGATCGGCTCGTCAACCTATACTGCCTATCCGAATCGACTCGCACCGGGCTGTGTGAAGATCCTCCGGTCATCAAAGAAGCGGAAGCAAAACCGTCGTGCGCGCCGGCTATCGCCACACTCCAGCGTTTTAGGCGGCCGGCGTTCTTTCCATATCATCCCGCGTACATGGCCGCCTTTCCGCGTCTGTCGATGGGCATATGGACGCTCTCGTGCGTCCTCGCGTTCGCGACCACGCTCTACTGGTGTCGTAGATTGATACTCGATGTCGGACGTATCAACGCGTGAGCGCGTAGAGCGGGAAGCTCACGCCGGCGCACATCAATCGGCGCGATACACCTTGAACCACTCGTTGCTGAACACGAGTTTGAGTCGCGCCGCGTTACGCTGAACGAATGGATCGAGAAGATCTTTCGATCTTGCGTTCACACCCAAATGGTAGAGATCTTGCACGATATAGTTGACGTGCATGCGCGCAAGGTAAGTCCATAGCTCACTATCACTGAACGTCTCGGGCCAGGTGACCGCTTCACGACCGGTGTACAACGCGATGATCGCGGGCTTCCGCGTCAACAGCCGAGCACGTTCTGGAAGATCCCTTTCGATATCCGCAAACAGCTCTCGACTCTGTCGCGCTTCGACCGAGAACGGGATCTCGCCGAATGTCATAGACGCGTACTGAATCGCGTAGACGGCAGCAACCGTACCGCAGACGGCTAGTTTGAGCACCCTCCTGCTGAAAGGGGTCTCAAAGGCCTTCCCGAATGTCTCGACCCCCTCTGCAAAATATAGAAATAGAAGCGGCCAGATGGGCAGCGAATAGCGGGAAGGGTCAGCGAGGGGGTAGACCAACAGGAAACCGATATAGGCAATCGAGAAAACCTCCAATACCGAGAAGCGCCGGCGCGTTTGTACGACAAAGCCTACCAACATCAGCGATGCCACGCCCATGAGCAAAGCGATGCCGATTCCACGATGGACGACTGCCGCTTTGCCGAGCAAAGCCGCAGCTACACGAAAGTACTGTTGGATCGATTCGAGAAACTCGTGAACCGAGAGGCGAGCGAAAAAGCCGACATAGGTTCCGATATCCGCAGGAAACGCAAGCTGTGCCAGCAACAGGATCGCGGCGCCAAGGCACAGGGCAACGTTCTCCGGTGTAACGAGACGCCGGTGCTGGAGCACGGACACGGCGAAGGCGGCGGGGAATAGCAACCCACCGATGGGTCGTGTGAGACAAGCGGCCGCCACCGCCAGAGCGGTCACGGCGACCGATGGCGCCAGACTTCGAGGTGGGCGGCCTGTTTCTGCGCTCAACCGGCTCAGCAGGTATAGGGCCCCGTAGCAGAAGAACATGAACGGAAATTCGGACGACGGCGAGTTTTCGAAATCGAGAATGTACGGATGCAGCCCAAAAGCCGCGGTGACCGCCAGCGCGCTCGGCGGCGACACGACGCTCAGAGAAATTCGATGGAACACAAAGAGGAAGAGCACGAACGTTGCGACACAAGCGATCTTTATCGCTGCCAGATTGATACCCAAGGCGGCATATATAGGCGCAATCAAGAGAGGCAGGCCCGGAGGATATGCCGCCGGATGGACGGCGTTTGCCGCATCGAAGAGATACGGCGTCTTGCCGTAGGGCAACCAGAGAACGATATTGCGGGCGTTCATGATGTACAGCGCGAAATCGCCGTCCCATTCTTGACCGCCGCGCAGCGCGATGATGAGCACCGCCGCAATGCATAGAATCGCGACAACCGGCACGAACGTGCCTTCCAGCAGCGGCCGCTGCTGCAACAGTCTTTGCCGCATCGATTGTTGCTTCTATTGCGACTCGTGTCGCTGCAGCCTTATACCACCGAAATCGAGTGGTGGAATGTCTCGCGGACTGGTTCCTTTGGACGTTGGCCTCGGCCAATCCGTCAATGGGTGAGCGCGTAGATCGCGAAGTTCACGCCGAGCTCGACGGCGAGGCGCGCGGCATCGGCCGGGTAGCGCGGCTCGTCCTGCCACTGCCAGCCGTCGCCGATGTCGTTGTTGTAGCTGATCATCACCATCACTCGATCGTCGTCGTCGAGGATCGCGCGCCAATGCGGCTGCGCGCCGTCGTTGCGGTAGCCGCGCGGCAAGTGCTGCAGCGTCGGAATCTGCGGCCGGTCGGTCAAATCGTAGACGAGGTGGAAGATCGGATGGTCGTCGGGCAGGTCGACGATCGGCCGATCCGGGAACACGCGTTCCAAGCCTTCGACGAATCCTTGCCACTCGGGCGTGCCGTAAAAGCTGTCGCAGAGCAGGAAGCCGCCTCGCAGCAGGTACTCGCGCAGTTTCGCGGCTTGCGCATCCGTGAGGTCCCACGCGCCGACGAGGCCCGAAATCAAGAACGGCCAATAGTACGGGTCGATGCCGTCGTCGAGGTTCACGGGCTGCTCGACCGCCCGCACGTCCATTCGGGTGAGCCGCGACAGCAGACGCGCAAGCGTGCGATCGGCCTCGGGATAGTCGACCGTCCACGCGGTGCCGCCGCGCAGCCAATCGCCGTGGCCCGCGCCGAGCACGTAGCGGCTGCGCGATTGCGGATACATGAGCCGGCCCACGACGAATTCCGCGCGTTCTTGGTGATTCCATTCGAACGGCGGGGACCAGCCGTGCTCGATGCTCGGGTACTCGCGATACGGCTGCTGCGCGCAGACGGCGCCGGCCGCAAGCAGCGCGGACAACGCAACGGCGGTCGACACTCGGATCGAAGGAGCTCGCACGCGATCAGCTTCGCGCGTAGCGAGGCAGCTGGAGGTTGTCCTGGATCGCGCGCGCAATGATCCAGCGCGCGAGGAACGGAACCGATAGCGTCTTCACCCCGAGCGTTCGGACGGCGAGGCCGAGCTTCGTGCGCGGCGCGAAGAAGCCGAGGAAGCCGCGCGCCGACCTCTGCTTCGCGGTTACGAACTTGCGCAGACGAGCGTCGTACTCGGTGAAGCCGCGCTCGAAGTCGCCCTGCGCTCGGTGGATCTCGCCCGCGAGCACGTAGGCCTCGACCATCGCGAGGCCGGTGCCCTCGCCCGCGAGCAACGACGGGCACGCGGCCGCGTCCCCGATCAACGCGACGCGACGCGACCACCACCTCGGCAGATGGATCTGGCTCACGCGGTCGAAGTACAAGTCGGTCGCCTCGTCCATCCGGTCGAGGATCTCCGGAACCTCCCAGCCCAGGTCGCCGAAGGCCCGCCGCAGCGCCGCACGCCTCTGGCCGGACGGCGGCTCGTCGCCGAGCATCTCCGCCGTGCAGATCAGCAACACGAGCGTCTCGTCGTCGCGCAGCGAGACACGCGCGACGTGCCGCCCCGTAACGGCGTGCGAAACGTAAGCGAGCTCCTCACGACGCGGATACGCGCGCGTATGGAACGCGGCCACGTACCCGCCGAGTGCGGTTTCGAACGCCGCCTGCGCGCCGAACTCGAGCTTCCGCACGCGCGAGTGGAGACCGTCGGCGCCGACGACGAGATCGAAGCTCTCGCGCCGGCCGTCCGAGAGCGTCGCGACGACTTCATCCGCTCGCTGCTCGAGCGCCTCGATCGAGAGCCCGAAGCTCGCCCGAACGCCTTCACATGCCCCGAAAAGCGCGGCCGCGAGATCTGCGCGCGCGAGACTCAAAAAGCGTCCGTGCAGCATGTCGCGCACGGGCTCGAGGTCGAGGCTCGCCTCGTTGCGCCCGTGCGCGTCCACCATCCGGAGGCGCCGCATCAGGTAGCCGTCTCGGCGTAGGTCGTCCAACACGCCCATCCGTTCGGCGATGTCGTAGCCGAGACCCCAGAAATCGACGACGTACCCGCCGCTCCGCAATGCCGGTGCTTTCTCGAACAGCACGGGCTCGTGCCCGAACGCCCGAAGCCAATAGGCCAGCGTCGGGCCGGCGACTCCGATTCCATTGATTCCGACTCGCACAGGCCCTCCGTTGCAAGCGCTATGCGAGATTATGAATCACTCCTTGACGATCACGACGTCGAGATACTCGCCGGGCACCACGAGCGACCCGGAGCCCGCAACGTTGTGGCGCTCGAGAAGCGCGCACAGATCCTGCTCGAGCGCGCGCTGGCGCGCCTGCTCCAGCGACAGGAATGCCTTGTACGTCGGGCCATAGAACTCGCGGAACACGTCGACCCAATGCTGCGCGGAGCGGTACCGGAAGTTGAATATTCGGCGCGCGATCCGGATGTCGGCCGCCTGCGTGCCGAACAGCGCCACGATATGCGGCTCGTTTCCCCACAGCATCGGCGAGCGGAATCCGGCGGGCGGCGGGGCGTATCGGCCGATCGGCCGGAACAGCTCGCCGAGAAAGCCGCTCGGCGTCCAGTTCGCGAGGCCGATCCTGCCGCCGCTGCTCACGACGCGCAGCATCTCGCGCGCGGCGCGCTCGTGGTCCGGGGTGAACATCACGCCGAACGTCGAGAGAACGACGTCGAACGTCGAGTCGGCGTATGGAAGGTTCTCCACGTCGGCCGTTTGGAAGGCTGCCTGCAAACCCTCGGCCGCCGCGCGTGCGCGTCCGCGTTCGAGAAGCTCCGGCACGTAGTCGGTCGAGGTGACCGCCGCGAACCGACGCGCCGCCGCGAGCGTCGCATTGCCGTTCCCCGCTGCGACGTCGAGCACCTTCTCCCCCGCGCGCACGTCCGCGAATTCGGCGAGCGTCTCGCCGACGATCTGGAGAGTGGTGCCGATCACGGCGTAGTCGCCGCTCGCCCAAGTCGCTTGCTGGCGTTTCTTGATCGCTTCGAGGTCCGGCGCTTCCACGGCGGCGGGCGGCGCAGCGGGTGTATCGAGTCGAGCTGTAGTCGTGGCGGTCATTTGCGTGTCTCCTCTGTGGACGATTGAAGTGCCGTGGCGCCCGCGGCTTCCGCGACGAGCGCCGGACTAGATTGTTCGCGTCCGCGTGGCTTGACGCTCCACCGTGCGTCGTGCAGATTTGTCCGCACGTCCTTTTTTTGGCCCGCGGCTCGGGCTGCACTCCGCGGCAACTACTTCGCGAAGAAGAACCCAGTGACGCGTGACACGCTGTCCGACGTCCTGCGCTCCGTCCGCTTGCGCGGCGCGGTCTTCTACTACGTCACCTGCGGCGGCAAGGAATGGGCGGCCGCTGCCCCAGCGGCCCCCGAAGTCGCGCCGGCCGTGATGCCGGGAGTCGAGCACGTGATGGAGTATCACGTGATGACGAAGGGCAACGGCTGGGCCGCCGTCGCCGGCGAGCAGCCCGTGCGGCTCGCGGCGGGCGACATCGTCGTCTTTCCGCACGGCGACGCACACGTGGTGTCGAGCGCGCCCGGCCTGCGCCCGGACGCACCGGATCGCGAATGGTTCTTCGCAACGCGTAACGACCCGAAGCCGATCCCGGTTTCGTCATTACGGGCGCCGTGCTCGCGCCCGGCTCGCCCGTTCCGGAGGCCGAAGCGAACCTCGTGTGCGGTTTCCTCGGCTGCGATCTGAAGCCGTTCAACCCGCTCGTCGCGACGCTACCGCGCCTGCTGCACATTCCGGGCGCGGACGACGGGCACTGGGTGGCGGAGGTCATGCAGCAAGCCGTGCGCGCGTCGGAGAGCCGGAGCCCCGGGGCCGAAGCCGTGCTCGAGCGAATGAGCGAGATGATGTTCGTCGACGCCGTGCGCCGCTATCTCGAGCGGCTGCCCGAAGACTCGCGCGGCTGGCTCGCCGGGCTCCGCGATCGGCACGTCGGGCGCGCACTTGCACTCTTGCACGGCGAGCCCGCGCGCGACTGGTCGATCGAGGGCCTCGCACGCGAGGTCGCGCTCTCGCGCTCGGCCTTCTACGACCGGTTCGTCGATCTCGTCGGCCAGCCGCCGATGCACTACCTTACACAGTGGCGCATGCAGCTCGCCGCGCGCTTGCTGCGCGAGTCCCGCTCGCCGATTGCGTCGATCGCTCTCGACGTCGGCTACGACTCCGAGGCCGCGTTCTCGCGCGCGTTCAAGCGCCTCACGGGCAGTCCGCCCGCGACGTGGAGGCGCGAGCGGCAGGCGTAACACGGAGCGGACCTGGCCACGGAGCTGCTCGGCGGTCCACGGGCCCCGTACGTGACGAGATTCGCCGCGTCAGAGCGCCGCGATCGCGCGGATCGGTGTCAGCTCGTCGAAGTCGTGATGCGAGTCGGTCTGCAGGCGCTCGATCGGCACGGCCCGGACGCGCCAGATGTCGCGGCAGTACTCGCGGATCGTGCGGTCGGAGGAGAACTTGCCGGACCGCGCCGCGTTCAGGATCGACATGCGCGTCCAGACTCGCGCGATCGCGGATACGTCGCGCCGACCGGCGCTGGCACTCGCACGTACGCCGCGAAGTCGGCGAGCACGAGGTACGGGTCGTAGCTCAGCAGGCCGTCGACCAGCGGCTCGGAACAGCTCCGGGTCGCCGCGCGAGAAGAAGCCGCCGCGGATCAGGTCGATCACCTCGCGCAGCTCGGGATCGCTCGCGATAGTAGGCGCCGCGGGACGGTAGCCCGAGCCTGCGCAGCTCGTCGACCTCGCCGGCCGTGAGCCCGAACAGGAAGAAGTTCTCCGCGCCGACCTCCTCGCGGATCTCGATGTTGGCGCCGTCCAGCGTGCCGATGGTGAGCGCGCCGTTCATCGAGAACTTCATGTTGCCGGTGCCCGACGCCTCCTTGCCGGCGGTGGAGATCTGCTCGGACAGATCGGCGGCGGGATAGATCCGCTGGCCGTTCGTCACGTTGAAGTTCGGCAGGAACACGACGCGCAGCACGTCGCGCGTCTGCGGGTCGCGGTTGAGCACCTCGCCGACCGAGTTGATCAGCTTGATGATGAGCTTCGCCAGTGCGATAGCCGGGCGCCGCCTTGCCGCCGAAGATGAACGTGCGCGGCTGCGATGTCCGTCGCGACCGTTCTTGAGCCGGTGATAGAGCGCGATCACGTGCAGGATGTTCAGGTGCTGGCGCTTGTACTCGTGGATGCGCTTGACCTGCACGTCGAACATCGAGTCCGGGTCGACGGCACGTGCCGGTGCGCTGCATGACGACCGCGGCGAGACTCTGCCTTGTTGGCGCGCTTGATGCGCGCCAGCGCTCGCGGAAGCCGGGTCGTCGGCGTAGCGCTCGAGCGCGCGCAGCTCGATCGAGGTCGCGGATCCAGCCGTCGCCGATCGCCTCGTTGAGCAGGCTGCGCGAGCCGCGGGTTCGCGAGCACGATCCAGCGCCGCGGCGTGACGCCGTTGGTCTTGTTGCAGAACTTCTCGCGGCCACAGCTCGTGGAAGTCCGTTCAGCACATCGCTGCTTCAGCAGCTCCGAGTGCAGCGCGGCGACGCCGTTGATCGCGTGGCTGCCGACGCACGCGAGGTGCGCCATGCGCACGTAGCGCTCGCCGTTCTCGTCGATCAGCGACAGCGCCGCGACGATGCGCGCTCGTCGCCCAAGAAGCGCAGGCGCACCTCGTCGAGGAAGCGCGCGTTGATCTCGTAGACGATCTCGAGGTGGCGCGGCAGCACGCGGCCGAACAGCGCGAGCGGCCAGCGCTCCAGCGCCTCGGGCAGCAGCGTGTGGTTGGTGTAGCCGAACGTGCGGCACGTGATGTCCCAGGCCGTCTCCCAGTCCATCGCGTGCTCGTCGACCAGCAGCCGCATGAGCTCGGCGACCGCGATCGCGGGATGCGTGTCGTTGAGCTGCACGGCGAACTTCTCGTGCAAGCGCTCGAGCGGAATCTGCTGCACGCGCAGGATCCGCAGCATGTCCTGCAGCGAGCAGGACACGAAGAAGTACTGCTGCTCGAGCCGCAGCTCCTTGCCCTGCATCTGCCTCGTCGTTCGGGTAGAGGACCTTGGTGAGGTTCTCCGAGACGATCTTCTGGTTGACCGCGCCGTAGTAGTCGCCGCGGTTGAAGACCGCGAAGTCGAACGACTCGGGCGCCTCGGCGCGCCACAGGCGCAGCGTGTTCGCGGTGTTGATGCGGTAGCCGAGGATCGGCGTGTCGTAGGGCACGCCGTTCACGACGCTTGCTCGGCACCCAGCGCACGCGCAGGCGCCCGTGGTCGTCGATGTAGCGCTCGGTGTGGCCGCCGAGCTTGACCTCGACGGCCCACTCGGGCCGCGCGATCTCCCACGGGTTGCCGAAGCGCAGCCACTTGTCGGTCTTCTCGACCTGCCAGCCGTCGACGATCTCCTGCTGGAAGATGCCGAACTCGTAGCGGATGCCGTAGCCGAGCGTCGGGATCTCAGCGTCGCGAGCGAATCGAGGAAGCACGCGGCGAGCCGCCCGAGGCCGCCGTTGCCGAGCCCGGGCTCGTCCTCCTGCGCGAGCAGCGTCGTCGAAGTCGAGGCCGAGCTCGGCGATCGCGCCTGCGCGACCTCGCTCGTAGATGCCGAGGTTGATCAGGTTGTTGCCGAGATGCGGGCCGATCAGGAACTCGGCCGAGAGATAGGCGACCGTGCGCGAGCGCTGCGTCGTGTAGGCCGCCGCGGTGCTGACCCAGCGCTGCAGCATCGGTCGCGCACCGTGTACGCGAGCGCCAGGTAGTAGTCGTGCTGCGTCGCCAGCGTCGGGAACTTGCCCTGGATCGTAGAACAGGTTGTCGAGGAACGCGCGCTTCAGCGCCTCTTTGTCGATCACGCCCTCGGGTTGCGGAGAGCGAAGCGGTGTCGCGCCGGCGCCGAGATTCGACATGAATTTCCTTTTTTACGAGCCGCTCGTCGCGCGCGCAGCCCCCCGCGCGCTTCGCGAACGTCTTTCGCGAGCGATCGGAGCAAGAAGCATGCCCGTGGTGTCCAGACGCGCCCGACCGAGCCGGCGTGCGGCTCGGCGGACGTGCTACCGCCGCGTGGCACGCGCCCGTCCGCCCAGCGGAAGGGCGCGCACCGTGCTCGCCGCCCCAAGTTCGGGCAGCGCGAAGCGAAGCCGAAGAGGCGGCCTTCGGCGCGTTCGCTCTCTGCGTCGCTCCAGCGGCGGCACGGCTGGCCGCGCGCGGCCGCGTGCGATACTCGTGCCGTGACGACTTTCGACGCCCTCGGCCGCGAGCTCCAATCGACCTGGCTCCGGGAGATCCCGCTCGCTGCCTCGCTCGCGATCGAAGTCGCGGCGTGCTCGCGCGAGGAGCTCGCCGTTCACGCGCCGCTCGCGCCGAACCGCAACCTCCACGGGACCGCGTTCGCGGGCAGCCTGTTCTCCGTCTGCGTGCTGACGGGCTGGGGCGCGGCCTGGCTCGCGCTCGAGCAGCGCGGCATCGAAGGCGTGATCGTCGTGTCCGACAGCCGGATCCAGTACCGCAAGGCGGTGACCGGCGACCTCGTCTGTCGTTGCCGCCCGGACCTCGAGCTCGTCGAGCAACGGCTCGCGGGTTTCGCGCAATCGGGCCGCGCGACCTTGCCGCTCGCGTGCACGATCGATCAGGACGGGAAGCGCGCCGTCGCGTTCGAGGGTGAGTACGTCGTGCATCTGATGAGGGAGTCGCACGCCGGATAGGAATTGACCTTGTGCTTCGGTGATCGTTATATTTAACCAAATATAACGGCGTGGCGACCACGCAACTACAGCCCAAGGAGTCTCCATGCGTATCCCTCTGGCGATCGCAGCTGCGATCGCGTGTTCCGTCGTGGTGCCGCTGGACGCCCAAGACTCCGCCGGATCAGGTTCCAAGCAAGGGCTCGAAGAGATCATCGTAACATGCCCGTTATCGCTCAGAAAATCTTCAGACGATTCCGGTCGCCGCTGTCGGTCGTGGATGGCGAGACGCTCGATCGCTCGCACACCG
This sequence comes from uncultured Gammaproteobacteria bacterium, assembly GCA_963699925.1. Taxonomy (GTDB): domain Bacteria; phylum Pseudomonadota; class Gammaproteobacteria; order Steroidobacterales; family Rariloculaceae; genus FEN-1219. The sequence goes on from CAVOVT010000007.1 coordinate 703,979, forward strand.
TCAACACGCAGCAGATCACCCAGTTCGTGCCGTCGCTTTACTACAACTCGGCAAACCCGCGAAACACCGCTTACACCATCCGCGGCCTCGGCTCGAACACGCTCTCGATTAGCGCTGCGAACGACGGGATAGAGCCGGGAGTCGGCTTTTACGTCGATCAGGTTTATCACGGTCGTCCCGCCACGGCCGCGTTCGACTTCACCGACATCGAGCGAGTGGAGGTGCTGCGCGGACCCCAGGGCACGCTGTTCGGCAAGAACACGACCGACGGCGCCATCCACGTCATCAGCCGCGAGCCCACGTTCCAGCTCGAGTCGAACGCCGAGCTCTCCGTCGGCGACTACGACTACAGTGCAGGCGAAGGGCACGGTCTCCGGCCCGCTCGGCGACAAGATCGCCGGCCGGTTCTCGGCGCAGGACACGCAGCGCGACGGGTTGCTCACCAACGTCAAGACGGGCGAGAAGCTCAACGAGCTCGACAACTACGCGGTGCGCGGCCAGCTCCTGGTCGTGCCGAACGATCGCCTCAAGATTCGAATGATCTACGACGTCACGGATCTCGATTCGGCGTGCTGCACGCAGACATATCTGCGCGTCGGGACGAGCCTGCGCAGTGCCTCGCGTCAATATCCCGCGCTCGCCGCGGGGCTCGGCTATGCGCCGCCGAGCACGAACGTCTACGACCGGTTGAGCGACATCGACGCGCCCCTGCACGTGAACACGCAAGACGGCGGCTTCTCGGTCCTCGCCGAGTGGGACCTCAAAGCGACGACTCTGACTTCGGTTTCGGCCTGGCGCTATTGGGATTGGGACGTCGCGAACGATCGCGACTACACCGGCATCCCGATTCAGCTCGTGCAGCGCATCCCTTCGCGGCAGGACCAATACAGCCAGGAGCTGCGTCTCAACTCGAAGGGCACGGGGCCCTTCAACTACGTCGCCGGCGCTCTACTGGTTCTCGCAGGAGATCTCGGGCACTCCGATCAGCACCTACGGGCCCGCGGCCGCGTACTGGCTGCTGAGCCCGGCGAACTTCACGGTGCCGATCCCGAGCAACCTGCTCGACGGTTACAGCCAGACCGGCAGCTCGGACTTCAAGATGGACAGCTACGCGCCGTTCGGCGAGGTCAATTACGCGTTCACGGACAAGTTGACGGGCACGCTGGGGCTTCGCTACACGCACGAGAACAAGGACGGCGTCTACGCGACGCAGGTTTCCGGCGGAGCCGATCTCACGGGACTACCGCCCGCGACCGCCGCCGAGCTGCACTGCGCGCGAAGCTCTCGATCTTCCGCCCGCAGAGCTACACCGCACACGACGATGGCGGCAGCTGGTCCGGCCGCGCCAACGTCGCCTACCAGTTCACGGACGATCTGATGGGCTACGTGAGCTACGCCCGAGGCTACAAGTCGGGCGGCCTCAACATGTCGGGCCTGCCGCTGGACGCGCAGAATCAGCCGGCGCTCGCCACGGCCGTGATCAAGGACGAGCAGAACTCCACCTACGAGCTCGGCTTCAAGTCGACGCTGCGCGATGGCAAAGCGACGCTGAATCTCGCCGCCTACCACACGGTCGTCGAGGACTACCAGTCGAACGTCGTCTCGAGCCTCGAGACGGCGGCGATCCGCTCCTATCCCGCGAACATCCCGGAAGTCCGCGTGCAGGGCCTGGAGGCCGATTTCACGACGCTCGTCACCGAGGGCTTCACGGTGCGCTTCTCGCTCGCCTATGCGGACGGCGAGAACACCGACTATCCCGCCGGGCCGTGCCCGCTCGAGGTGCAGACCGCCGCGACCGTCGCTTGCAACCTCACCGGCGTGCCGCTGCCGGGCCTGTCCAAGTGGTCCGGATCGCTCGGTTTGGATTACCGGAAGGCAGATGGGACGCGGAGACTTCACGATCCGCGCCGACACGAACTACCGCGACGGCTATAACAGCGACACCTCCGGGTCGAAGTACACGCGTCATCGACGGCTTCAGCGTCACGAATCTCGAACGTCGGCTATCGGTTCGCGCGCGGCTGGCAAGTCGAAGCCTTCGCACGCAACTTGTTCGACGAGGAGTACATCACGGCGCTCACGATCCAGACCGGCAATTCCGGCCTCATCCTGGGGCAAGCCGGCGAGCCGCGAACGGTGGGAGTCTCTTTCCGCTTCGCCACGCGGTGACGACGAGCGATGATCGCTCCGCGCGGCGCGGCTGCGAGGCAAGCGCGGCGACCGCTACGTCGCCGCCGCGAGCAACTCGACGGCGCCGTCCCAAATCATGCGCGCGGCGACGTAGACGATCACCGCGAGGCCGACGTACGCGATCCAGGTATGACGGTTCAGCAGGCGCGCGATCAACGCGGCCGCGAGCCCCATGAACGCGATCGAGAGGACGAGCCCGACCACGAGCACCCACAGGTCCGAGCGCGCGACCCCTGCGACGGCGAGCACGTTGTCGAGCGACATCGACACGTCCGCGACGACGATCTGCACGATCGCGTCGAACATCGACTTCGGCACATCGCTCCTCGAGGCGTCGAGCGATAGCCCGCCACCGCGCAGCTCCCGCCAGAGCTTCCAGCAGATCCAGAGCAGGAGCAGCCCTCCGGCGAGCAGCAGGCCGATCACCGCGAGCAATTGAACCGTAAAGGCCGCGAACACGATTCTCAGCACCGTCGCCGCGCCGATGCCGAGCACCATGACTTGCCAACGGCGGGCCTGCGGAAGGCCGGCGACCGCGATTCCGATCATGATCGCGTTGTCCGCGGACAGCACGAGATTGACTAGCACCACCTCGAGACAACTCGAGGAGCGCACCGGGAGAAAGCCATTCCACGTACGATTCCTTGTGCATACGACGCGGCGTTGTCGTCGCGGCGTGCGCGCGGTTCGCAGCCTCCGCGTGCACGAAACGCGGTCGTCTGGACGCGCCGTGAGTGCGACATCATACCGGCCGCCTTCAGTCTCGCCACGAGCCGTCGCCTTCCTGCGAGCGCTTGCAAGGTTTGCAACGATTCGTTCGCCCTAGGCCGAGTGCGCGAGATCGGACACGCGTCGAACCGCAGGCGTGCCCCCTCGGTTCCGAGGAACGCTTCTTGCACCCTCGGTGGCTAGGAAACGCGGCGAAGCGAGGCAGCGATGCGCTATCACGTCCTTGCGACGGACTACGACGGAACCATCGCCAAAGACGGCGTGCTCGACGCGCCGACCGTCGACGCATTGCGCAAGCTGCTCGGGACCGGCCGCAAGCTCGTGCTCGTCACGGGCCGCGAGCTCTCGGACCTCAAGCGGACGTGCCCGTACCTCGAGCTCTTTCAGCTCGTAGTCGCCGAGAACGGTGCGCTGCTCTACCGGCCTTCGAACAAGACGCAGACCGTGCTCGCCGACGCTCCTCCACCGACCTTCGTTGCCGAGCTCGAGCGGCGAGGTCGTGCCGCTGACGACGGGCGCCTCGATCGTCGCCACATGGGAGCCGCACTCGCAGACGGTGCTCGACACGATCCGCGATCTCGGCCTCGAGCTCCAGGTGATCTTCAACAAAGGCGCCGTGATGGTGCTGCCGGCGGGCGTGAACAAAGCGACGGGCCTTACCGAGGCGCTTCGCGAGCTGCGTCTGTCCCCGCGCAACGTGGTCGCCGTCGGCGACGCGGAGAACGATCATTCGTTCCTGAAGCTCTGCGAGCTCTCCGCCGCGGTCGCGAACGCGCTGCCCGCCGTGAAAGAAACCGTGGACATCGTCACTCGGGGCGATCACGGCGCGGGCGTCGCGGAGCTCGCGGCGGGCCTGATGGAAAACGATCTCGCGGGGCCGCGCGAGCGACCCGAGCGCCGGAGCCTCGAGTTCGGTGCGAGCGACGGGCAACCGATCTCGCTGCCGGCATTCGGCGGCTGCGTGCTCATTTGCGGGCCGTCGGCGAGCGGCAAATCGACGGTCGCGAAGCGGATCGTCGAGTCCATCCGCGACGGCGGCTACCAGTTCTGTCTCGTGGACCCCGAGGGCGACTACGAGGCGTTGAGCGGCGCCGTCATCATCGGCAAAGCCGACGCGGCGCCGACGATCGACGAAGCGATGCAGCTTCTCGAAGACGTCGGCGTCAACGGCGTCGTGAGTCTCACCGCTACGGCTTTGTCGGACAGGCCGTCGTTCTTCGTCGAGCTCTTGGCGAAACTCTTGCAGATGCGCACCCGCTACGGGCGGCCGCACTGGCTCGTGATCGACGAGGTGCATCACGTGATGCCCGCCGACTGGCAGCCGCCGAACAATGTGCTGCCCGAGAAGCTCGAGAGCGCGCTGCTGATCACCGTGCACCCGGAGCTCTTGTCCCTCGAGATCCTCAAGCGCGTGACGCACGTGATCGCCGTAGGGGCTACCGCGCGCGACACCCTCGCGCGCATCGCCGAGGTGCGTGGCATCGAGATCGCGACCGGAGTTGCCGTTCCCGACAAGCAAGGAACGGCCCTGCTCTGGTCCGAGCAAGACGGTAGCGTGCGGCTGATCGAGACACTCGAGCCCGCGGAGGAGCACCGCCGTCATTCCCGCAAGTACGCCGAGGGGAATCTCTCGCCGAAGCGCAGCTTCTATTTCCGCGGCGAGCAAGGAAAGCTCAACCTGCGGGCGAAGAACTTGGTCCAGTTCTTGGAGCTGGCCGACGGCGTGGACGAGGAAACGTGGGCTCATCACTTCCGGCTCGGGGACTACTCTCGTTGGTTTCGCGACGCGATCAACGACGAGGAGCTCGCTGCCGAGGCCGAGCGCGTCGAGCGCACGGGCAACGCGGCGAAGGCGCAGAGCCTGCCGCTGCTGCGCACCGCGATCGAGAGCCGCTACACGCTGCCTGCGGCGGCGCCGATCCGGATACCGGGCACCCGAGAGTGATCGCGCGCGGAGCGCCGCTCTACGGGGCTCGATCGGCTTGCGTGCTCGGGACCAGCCGCGCACGGACGAGGTTGAAGGAGTCGAGCGCGGTACCCTCCGGCGGAAAACGCGCGCCGTGCGGCGCCCTTCCGTCCGACGAGTAGACGATCCACAGCGCGAGCCCGTCCGAGCTCGTCCACGCGTTGACGATGTGAACGCCGAGCGACGCGCCGCCCTCGGTACCGAGGTTCGCCCAGCCGCCGGACCCGCTGGCGGGATCGACGTTGTTGTAGGAGATGACGGTCCAAGGACCCCACGGCTGCGGTGCATCGTAGAAGGAGGTCTGCCCGACGAACCGACCCTGCGCGACGCCGATGTAGCGACGGATCGCTCGGTCGTAAACGATCTCGCCGAGCGTGATGCGCATCGGCGGGCAGACGCCGGTGCAGCCGTGCAAGCTCGGGCTGCGGTCGGCGAATATCGGCCGCATGTGCGCGCGGTCGCGCTCCCAGATCGGCTTGCCGCGCGCGTCCAGGCCCGCGAAGTATTCATACGCGCTCGCGTCGAGCATCTCGCGCGGCCGCACGCGCGCGAGGAACGTGTTCGCCGCGTCGGTCCGATCCGACCCGAGCCAGCTTGCGAGCGAAACCCCGACGAGATAGACGCGGCCGCCGGGCGCGCCGGCGTTGCCGCGACCGTAGTCGACGAACGCCACCGGACAAAAGTGCGCGCCGTCGTCGACCGCACCGCGGTCCTCTTCCGAGCAGAACGTCCAGTCGGCGACTTTCCACGAGTGTGCGTTCCCGCGCGAGTAGGCGAGCTGCTCACGGTCGGGGCTGCCCCACTTCGGCGCGAGCTCCGCGCCAAGCTCCGCTGCGTTCCAGATGCCGGCACGCGCATAGAAGTCGCGCCCCACGGCGATGATGGCGCCGGCCTTGCCGCTCAGCGTCGATGGATGCTCGGCTTCGAATCCTCCGTAGACGTTGCGACGAGCCAGAGGCGCGGTCGGGCTCGAGCCGCGGGGATCGGACGGCGCCGTGCCCGCCATCGAGGCGATGCCGAAGCTCGTACGTCCGCGATCGTTGTCGCCTCCGAATCCGCCTCCGTCCCCGAAGAACGCATAGACCTTGCCGTCGCGGCCCCAGGTGACGGGCCACAGGTCGCTGCCGTTGGGCTCGGTATAGCCGTGCCAGTCGAACTCGATCGACCGGACGGCTCGGCTCGGACAATACGGCGCGTCGCCCGCCACCGACGCGGCGGGCGTGGAGACTTGGATCGTTTCGGTCGGCGGCGCGGCGTCCGCGTCACCGCGCCCCGGGCCCATCGCGACGGAATAGCCGTAAGTGGTGGACGGAGCGACCGCCGTGTCGACGAACGCGGTGTCGCGAGTCGTGTCGAGCACTGCGCCGTCTCGCCGCACCTCGTAGGCCGCGAATCGCGCCGCGCCCCGCGGGGCGTCCCAACGCAGTCCCACCACCGTCGCGCTCGCGCATTCGGTCCGCAGGCTCTGCGCGAGCGAGGCTCGCGAACTGCAGACACAGATCGCGAGCGCTATTGCCGCGGAGGCGCGTCGCGAGGATTCAAAAGTGAGCGGCATCGAGCAATTCGACTCGGAGATCGCGCCGGCGTTGCGTCGAGGCGGCGATCAATCGCCCTTCGAAAACGCCTGATCGTACGCGAAGTCGCTGCCGAGCTTCTCGAGCTGCGCCCGCCAGTAGTCGTCGATGCGTTTCTGATCCGCGGACGAGAGCAGCTCGTCGGACTTGCCGCGCTCGCCGCGCCGGATCATCGCGCCCTGCGGCGAGGCCCACGGCGGTCCCGCGGGATCGAACTTCGCGCCGATCCTCTTCATGTGCTCGAACGTGCACTGCTCGATCACCGCCGCGCGCTCGTCGGCCGCGAGGTCGACGCCCATGAGGTTCGCGATCCGATCGACGGTTGCCGGGCAAATCCACGCGCATCTGCTCGTAGGTGAGGAACAAGACGTTCGGCCGGGCGCGAACGCTCCAGTAACTCTGCAGATGAGCGGCCCACGAGCCGAGCGCCGTGTCGGGCGACAAGTAAACGTCGAGCCAGCGGCGCACGGTCGGCATCGCGCGACCGAGCCCGACCGCGCGCAAGAAGTGATAGCTCGACACGAACACGTCCTTCGGGTCGCGAACCACGGCGATGTAGCGCGCCGCGGGCGAATACGGCACGGCAGCAGAGCGCGAGATGTGTCTTGATCACGCGCAAGCCTGTCGGGCTCGCCGCGCGCGGCCTGCCGTCGCCGACTGGCACCGCCATCCGCATCCGCGGAGGGATCTCGGGCCACGCGACGAGGTCGTGCACGTGCTCGAAGCGCGCGCTGCCGCGGAATGCGATCTGCAGCGCGATGTGCATCGTCCAGTTCGTCCCGCTCTTGAAATACGAGCACACGAACACGTCGGCCGCGGAAGGCTCGTACTTCGGGAACGTGCCGAGCGCGCGCGTGATCCCGCGGCTCATCATGAGCGGCCAGCGGCGCGCAAGTACCTTCGACAGCGGCCAGACGACGATCCAGAACAGCGGCGTCATCGCGAGCCCTCGCCAGGCCGAGTACGTCCGGCGCCGGAACGGCGGCGACGTGCTCGCGCGCGGAGTCGGCAGGTCGCGGCTCAGCGTCTGCGCGCCCACGCCGACGCGCCCCTCAGCGCGGCGCCCGCTGCACGAGCTCGAGCAGCAGGTTGTTCGGGTCGCGCACGATCGCGATGTCGAGGCCCGGCACGATCTGCACCGGCCCGCCGCCGGTCGTGACCACGGGCACGCCCGCCGCCTTGAGCTTCGCGGTGAGCGCGGCGACGTCCTTCACGACGCAGCTGGAGCACCGTCGTGCCCGGATCCTGCGTACGGCCGCTCAACTTCTTGCGCTCGATGTTCTTGAACTCGATCAGCGTGAACGGCACCGACGTGCCCGGGATCGTCGCGGTGCTCTGCTTGAAGCTCGCGCCCGGCGCGCCCGCCGTCGACGCCATCTGCTGGTTGTCGTTGAATGGCGCGCCGAGCTTCATGTCGAAGCCGAGCAGCTCCTTGTAGAACTTCACGCTCTGCTCGCTGTTCGCGACCGTCGCCTCGAATGCGGAGCCGCTCACCACGTGCCCGTCGCCCGCCGGCGGATTCGGCGCGTCGAGCATCTCGACGACGAAGCCGTCCGGGTCTTGCACGAACACGGCGTGCAGCGTGCCGTTCGGCGTCTTGAGCGTCACTCGGCTTGCCGCCGGCCGTGATGATCTTCACGCCGGGGAAGGCCGCGACCTTCGGGAACAGCGCGTCGAGGTCGCGGACGCGCATCGCGAAGTTCGCCGCGCCCGGATCGAAGAATCGCGGCCGCTGCGGCTCGCGCGCAATGTCCTTGTACTCGATGAGCTCGATGCCGAGCGCGATGCCCGGAACCTTCACGACCGCGATCCGCGACTGCCCGCCCTCGGTGTGGCCGAGCTTCTCGATCGCGGGGTTCGGCGCGAAGCCCTGCGTGACCCTGACCTCGAGCCCGAGCACGTCGTGGTAGAACTTCAGCGACTCGTCCACGTTCGCGACGATGTGCGCGAAGTTGCCGACGCCGATCACGTCGCCCGGCGGCGCGGGCGCGCGCGACTCTTGCGCGCCGAGCGCTGCGGCGCCGCACGCGAGCGCGACGGCGAGCAGCCGATACGCTGCGCGGCAAAAATGCACGCTCGACTCCGACCTGCTGAATCCGAACATTCGGCTGTCCCCCTGGCAGTTGTACTGTCGTCCCACGCACCCGCTCGCGGCGTCAAATCGCCGCGCGGCGACGTACGCTAGCACACCGAGCGCGAAGCGCGCCTCAGAGGAGCTGCGGCCGATTCGGCTGCTCGTCGACGTCGGGCGCTCCGGTGCGCGGGAACTCGCGGACCAGGAGGTGCGTGACCGCGTCGATGCCGAGCAACGCTCCGTCCTGCCAACGCCCTTCGCGAAACGCGCCCTCGATCGCGGCGCAGACCGCCGCCACTCGTCGGCGGTCACGCGTCCTTCGAAGCCGCGGTCGGCGACGATCTCGACGACGCGCTCGGCGAGCAGACGTAGATCAGCACACCGTTGCGCTCGCGCGTATCCCACACTCGCAGCTCGGCGAACACCTCGTGCGCGCGGCTGCGCGGCGTCTCGTGACGGCGCAGCGCGCGAACGTCGAGCGCCGCCTCGACCGCGAACCGGATCTCGCCGCGGTGCCGCGCCTCGGAGGCGACGACCGCACGCTCGATCGCATCGAGCGTCGCGCTCGGGAAACGCCGCGAGAGCGTCCAGCGGGTCGCGGCGAGATGGTGTGCCCAGCGCATCACCAGCCTCCCGACGCGCCGCCGCCGCCGAAACGCCCGCCGCCGCCGCTGAAGCCGCCGCCGCCGCCGCCGAAGCCCCCGCCGAAACCTCCGCGACCGCCCCAATATCCGCCGCCCGACGACCAGCGGCCCGGCCCGCCGATGATGCCCGCGGCGGCGAGCATGAACGCGACGAAGCCGAGCCCGACTGCGAGCAATAGCACGCCCGTCACCAACCAAACGATGAACGCCGCCACGCCACCGATCATCACCCCGCCGAACAGAGCGCCGAACATGCGCCGCAACACGGGCGCGACGAACACGGCCAAAATGAACAGCAACCCGAAGAACGACCGAAGTTGTTGCCACCGTTACCGCGATCGCCGGACCGGCGGGCGGCCTGGGCTGCCGGCGGCGGCAGCGGTTCTCCGTCGATCAGCTTGGTCAGCGCATCGACGCCTGCGTTCAAGCCGCCGGCGTAGTCGGCGTCGCGAAAGTGCGGCGTGATCTGCTCGGCAACGATCCGCTTCGCTAGCGCGTCGGGCACCGCGCCCTCGAGCCCGTAGCCGACCTCGATCCGCACGCGGCGATCGTCCTTCGCGACTAAGACGACGATGCCGTCGTCGGTCTTGCCGCGGCCGATCTGCCACGCCTCCGCGACGCGCAGCGAAAACTGCTCGATCGCCTCGGGTTGCGTGCTCTTCACCATCAGCACGACGATCTGGCTGCCTTTGCGCTGCTCGAGCGCGGCGAGCTTCTGCTCGAGCGACGCGCGCTCGTTAGCGCTGAGCGTCGAGGTGAGATCGACGACGCGCCCCGTGAGCCGCGGCACGGCCTGCTGGGCCGCAAGCGGCAACGCGCCGAGCACGAGCACCGCGGCAAGCAGCCATCGCGACCCGAAATGCGGGACATTCCGGATTTCGCGCGCGAGACGCGCGAAACTTCCGACCTCGAACGCAAAATCCGGAATGTCCCGATTCTCGTGCGGCGGGCGAGCCTTGCGGCTACGGCTTGCGCTCGAAGCTCACCGGCGGCGGCTTCGAGATCGCCGACCTCGTTCTCGACCGTGAAGTTCGGCTTCGTCTTGTAGCCGAACATCATCGCGGTCAGGTTCGATCGGGAAGCTGCGCACCGTCACGTTGTAGTCCTGCACGGTCGCGATGTAGCGGTTGCGCGCGACCGTGATCCGGTTCTCCGTGCCCTCGAGCTGCGCCTGCAGGTCGCGGAAGTTCTGATCGGATTTCAGCTCGGGGTACATCTCGACGACGACCATGAGCCGCGACAGCGCGCTCGTGAGCTCGCCCTGCGCCGCCTGGAATTTCTGGAACGCCTGCGGGTCGTTGATGAGCTCGGGCGTCGCCTGGATGCTGCCGACTTTCGAGCGCGCCTCCGTCACGCCGAGCAGCACGTCGCGCTCCTGCTGCGCGAATCCCTTCACGGTCTCGACGAGATTCGGGATCAGGTCCGCGCGGCGCTGATATTGGTTCACGACCTCGGACCACGCGGCCTTCACTTGCTCGTCCTGGGTCTGAAACGTGTTATAGCCGCAGCCCGCGATTTGAGTCGCGAGAACGACGATCAACGTTGCTGATGCTCGCATGTCACGCTCCTCGATGCTTGGCGGCGGCCAAGTGTAGCGCGCTCAGCGCGAGATTTCGGGCGCGCGAGGCGAGAGCGCCACGCACCACGCGGCTTTGCTAGAATCTGCCGGCCCGTAAATGGGCTCAGCGACGAGAATAGAAGTCCACGGCGCTGCTGCGCGGGGCGCTGCCGGTCGAGATCTCGAGCTGTCGCGTGCCCGTCAACGCGCGTTGAGCCCATGGGGCTCGGCAGCTACGCCGCGTTCTCTTTATCGTCCTTGTCTTTGTCCTTGTCCGTGAAGATCAGGTCGGGCGAGACCATGATCTCCGCGGGCCCCTGCTCGAGCTTTACGCGCTGATTCGTGTTCGAGTCGCCCGCGCGCGGTTTCCCCGAACCGGGGTCGAGGCCCGCATTCGTGATCAGCGAGTTGATCGTGTCGGACGACCGGTCGAGCGGCCGGCGCGGCTCCGTCTTGTTGCCGTAGCCGCCGCTGGGGCGCGTATCGGGCTTCGCGAGCTGCTCGCGGAGCTTGTTGCGCTCCGCCGTCATGTTGAGCAGCTCGGAATGGATGTCCTCGATCTTCTTCAGCGTCTCTTCGCCGCCCGTGCCGTACTGAGCCAGCTTAGCCTTGAGATCCGTGAGCTCTTTCGTCGCTGCGTCGGCGCGTTGACGCGCGTCGACGAGTTGCTTCGAGTAGCTCTTCTCGAGCGTCTCGAGCTTGAACTTTTGAGCGTCCGCCGCCTCTCGCAACGTGACCGCGTGCGCCTTCTCCTCGGCAAGCGCGCGCTCGAGCCGCTCGATCTTCAGATCGCGCTCATCTGGCGCCGCCGGGGCTGTAGCCGCGGCCGCTGCGGGTTCGCGGCCGGCCTTGCCGGGCGATGGCTCTTTGCGTTTAAACATAGTGCAGGCGCTAAATTTCGACGAAAGCGTATGCCGGCGCAGGCCGCGGCGGCGCTGAAATGAGTCACAGGCCGCGCAGTTCCTGCGTGGAAGCCGTCACGGCTCGAGCGCGAAGCTGGCCGCAGCCCGCCTCGACGTCTTGACCGGCCGAGCGGCGCAGCTTCGCGAGCACGCCGCGCCGGTGCAGCGTACCGCGTGATGGCTTCCGCGCGCTCGCGCGCAGGCCGGCGGAAGTCGACCCCCGCGTAGACCGCTCCGTCCACCGAGTTGAACGGGATGAAGTTCAGCACCGCGTACTTGCCCGCGAGCAACGCCGCGATCGCGCTCGACCTCGTCGTCGCCGTCGTTCACGCCCTCGAGCAGCGTCCATTGGTACTGGATCGGATAGCCCGTCGCGCGCGCGTAGCGATCCGCGAGCTCGACGAGCTCCCGGGCTCGATTCGCGGCGCGCGCGGCAGCAGCGCGCGCGCGCAGCTCGGGATCGGTCGTGTGCAGCGACAGCGCGAGCGCCGGCTTCACTCGACCGAGCGGCAGCCGCTCGAAAGCGCGCCGGTCGCCGACCGTCGAGAAGACGAGGTTCTTCGAGTCGAGACCGCCTTCGGTGCCGAGCAGCTCGAGCGCTTCGAGCACTTCGTCGAGGTTGTGCGCGGGCTCGCCCATGCCCATCAGCACGACGCGGCGGACCGCTCGTCGCGAGCGCGCGAGCGCGACCTGAGCGACGATCTCGGCGCCACCGAGATGACGCTCGAGCCCGTCGCGACCGGTCATGCAGAAGAGACAACCGACGGCGCAACCGACCTGCGTCGATACGCAGACACCGTCGCCGGGCAAGAGCACGCTCTCGATCGTCCGGCCGTCGCGCAGCGCGAGCAGCAGCCGCGCCGAGCCGTCGGTGCTCGGATGCTCGGAGCGCACGGCGACGAGCGAACGCCATGCAGCGGAGACGTCCGGCAGCGCGACCCGCAGCCGCGCGGGAAAGTCGGCGAGGTAAGCGAACGCGTCGAGCGCGAGGCCGCGCGACCAAGCTCGCAGCACGAGGGTCTCGTGGCGCGGCTTCGCGCCGGCCGCGCGCAGCTGCTCCTTCAGCGTGTCGATTCGCATGGCGTTCTCGGGTCGCGCTCGAGCGGCTCACTGCCCGAGAGCGGCGGCGAACTCCTTCTTCGTGGCGGCGAAAATCTCGACGATCGCCGCGCGCTCGTCGGGGCGGAGCCGCGCGACGACCGAATCGTTCGGCGCGCCGCGCAGCAGCGCGGCGATGCGCCGGTAGACGGCCTCCCGCGCGGCACGCGGCATCGCGTCGAATGCGGGCGAGTAGACGACGTAGCTCAGCGGGTAGCGGAACAACCGACTCCGCCGGTCGAGATCGCGCAGCGAGCGGCCGCTCGGGTCCTCGATTGCACGGCTCATGAACTGCTCGACGAAGCGCGGGTCGCCGCTGACCGGCGCCGTGAGCGGCGTTTCGTCCGCGAACAGCAGCGTCCGCACGAGCGGCTCGACCGCGTCGTCGATCGTCTTGCGAGTTTCCGGTGAGAGCTGCTCCGCGGCGAGCTCGTAGCCGTCGCTCGCGTGGCTCCCGCCGCGCTCGCGGTCGATCGCCGTGCGCACGTCGAAGTTCACGCGCGTGATCGCGTTCTGCGCGTTGACTTGGTGCTCGAGAATCATCAGCGCGACGATGTCGCTCTTGTCGTCAAATAGGGCTTCGTGTCGAACAAGCCCTCGAGAGTGTCGAGATTCCCGCGCCGTAGCTCGTCGAGCCGATCGAAGTCCTGCTGGTTGCGGATGATCACGTTGCCCAAGTGCTTCTGGTCGCCGCTGTGGCCGGTCACGTACCAGCCGCCCCAGCGGTCCTCGAGCGGCGTGCTGTCGTCGACGAGGATCCAGCCCTCATGCGACACGAGATTGCCGGACGGCCCCGTGTAGCCCGAGCCGACGATGAAGCGCGGCACGCCGCCGCCGGAGAGCGAGTACGAGTCATGGCAGCTCAAGCAGCGGCCGACCTGCCGCGCGAAAGCCGGCCGCTTCTGCACCTTCTCACCCGGCGCTGGGCCGTTGTCGAGGGTATAGAACACGGGCCCGAGGTTCGGGTCGAGCGACGCGATCTCGAGCGGCCCGTTCTGCACCCAAGCGACATAGACCTCGTCGTTGAAATAGATCGCGCGCGGCGTGCGCGAGTTGATCCGCCTGCTCTGCAGGCTGGTCTGCGAGAACACGAGCGTCTGCGACGACGCGTCGACGCCGAGCGCCGCGAGCAGCGAGTCGAGATAGCCGTGCGGCCCCAGCTCGAGCTTCACCGCGCCGCTCGCGAGGCGCGCCTCGAGCGTCGCGATCGCGTCGCTGCGAGGCGCGGTCGCGTAGTGCATCGTCGGATACTCGGTGTCGTAGCGCAGCGGCGCATCGTCCCGGGCCGCCGCATCGTCCCCGCCGTAGCGATCCGCGCCACCGCCGAGACCGCCGCGGAGCCAGAGCACTGCGCCCGCTGCGGCGGCGGCGACGAGGCCGGCGGAGAGCAACGCGACTGTTCCGCGCGACAGCACGGGCTCCTCAGTACGCCTTCGCCCAGACGGCCCGCTGCGGGCTCGGCTTGCCGGTGAACGGGCAGGTGCCCGGCTCGCTCTTCTCGAGCGGCAGGCAGCGCACGGTCACGCCGAGCTCGTCCTTGATCTTCTGCTCGAGCGCGACATCGCCGCCGAAATGCGCGAGCGCGAACCCGCCGTGTATCGGCGTGGGCTTGCCCTCCTCTTCGCGTTCGCTCTTGAAAAACTCGTAGAACTCCTCGCGCGTGTCGATCTTGCGCGTGTGCTGCTCGCGATACGCCTTCGCGCGGTCGAAAAGGCCATCCTGGATCGCGGTCAGGCGGCTCTCGATCGTTGCGACGAACTCGACGCGCGGCACGCTCTCCTTGTCCTTCGGCGCGCGGTCGCGGCGCGCCGCGAACACGGAGTGCTTGTCGATGTCGCGCGGCCCGATCTCGAGCCTGATCGGCACGCCCTTGCGTACCCAGCCCCACACCTTCTCGCCGCCGCGCTCCTCGCGCTCGTCGACGAGCACGCGCACGGGCGCGTCCGCGAAGCGCTGCGCGCGCAGCTCGGCCGCAAGCTCGCGGCAGTAGTCGAGCACGCGCGGCTTCTCATCGTCGGAGCGGAAAATCGGCACGATCACGACCTGCTGCGGCGCGAGCTTCGGCGGCAGCACGAACCCGTCGTCGTCCGAGTGAGTCATCAAGAGCCCGCCGATCAACCGCGTCGACACGCCCCAGCTCGTCGTCCACGCGTGTTGGTGGCCGCCGCTTTGGTCGAGGAACTGGATGCCGCTCGCGCGCGCGAAGTTCTGTCCGAGGAAGTGACTCGTGCCGGCCTGCAGCGCCTTTCGGTCCTGCATCATCGCCTCGATGCTGAACGTGCGCTCCGCGCCCGGGAAGCGCTCACCCGCGGTCTTCTCGCCCTTGATCACGGGCACCGCCATCGCAGCTTCCGCAAACGTCGCGTAGACGTCGAGCATTCGCATCGTCTCCTCGACGGCCTCCTCGCGCGTCGCGTGCGCGGTGTGGCCTTCCTGCCAGAGAAACTCGGTCGTGCGCAGGAACAGCCGCGTGCGCATTTCCCAGCGCACGACGTTCGCCCATTGATTGATCAGCAGCGGCAGGTCGCGATAGCTCTGCACCCAACGCGAGAAAGCGTCGCCGATGATCGTCTCGGACGTCGGCCGAACGACGAGCGGTTCCTCGAGCTCGCCGGTCGGCACGAGCTTGCCGTCGGGACCCGCCTCGAGGCGGTGATGCGTGACGACGGCGCACTCCTTCGCGAAGCCCTCGACGTGCGCGGCCTCCTTCTGAAAGAACGACAGCGGGATGAACAGCGGGAAATACGCGTTCACGTGGCCCGTCGCCTTGAACATGTCGTCGAGCGCGCGCTGCATGTTCTCCCAGAGCGCGTAGCCCCAGGGCCGGATGATCATGCAGCCGCGCACGGGCGACGTTCTCCGCGAGATCCGCGCCGGCGATCACCTGCTGGTACCACTCGGCGTAGTTTTCTGCGCGCGTCGGCGTGATCGCGGTCTTGGCTTTGCTCATGTCCGTGCTCGCTCGTGAGCCGGCAAGAATAGCGAGGCGGCGACACGAACGCCACGCCGCGCAGACGCTTGGGTTACCGGCCGGAGGAAGCTGTCGAGTATCATGCGTCATCTTTGCAACAGCGCCCGGACGAACGCATGAAAGCCCATCGCCTGAACTCGGTACTCGCTACGACGGCGCCCGGCGCTGCGCGTACGCACTCGGTTGCTTTTTCGCTAGCGGCGGCCGTCGGCGCCGCCGTTGGATGGTCCGGCCTCGCAGCGGCGCAATCGCCGCCGATCGCCGAGATCGTCGTGACGGCGAGGCGCGTCGCGAGCGACACCTTCGAGGTTCCGGCGTCCGTCGACCGCGTCGACCGGGACTCGATCGCGGCCGGCCGCCAGCAGGTGAACTTTTCGGAAAGCGTCGGCGGCGTTCCGGGCCTGGTTGCTCGCGACCGGCAAAATTACGCGCAAGACGTCCAAGTGTCGGTCCGCGGCTTCGGGGCGCGCTCGACGTTCGGGATTCGCGGCGTGCGCGTCTATGTGGACGGCATTCCGGCCACGCTCCCGGACGGCCAGGGCCAGCTCACGAACATCGACTTGAACTCGACGGATCGCATCGAGGTGCTGCGCGGACCGTTCTCGGCGCTCTACGGCAATTCCTCGGGCGGCGTGATCCAGGTGTTCACCGAAGACCGGCAGCGGCGAGCCCACGCTCACCGTCGGCGCGACCGCCGGCAGCTACGGCTTGCAGAAGCCGTCGATCAAGATCGACGGCGGCACCGACTCCCTCGGCTACGTCGCGAGCTACAGTCAGTTCGAGACCGACGGCTACCGCGACCACAGCGCAGCGGAGCGCGACATCGGCAACCTCAAGCTCGACTGGAATGTCGGCGAAGCCGACAAGCTGTCGTTCGTGGTGAACACCCTCGATCTGCCGAAGGCGCAGGATCCGCTCGGGCTCACGCGGGCGGAGTACGACGCGAATCCGCGCGGCGTCGATCCCACCGCGACGCAATTCAACACGCGCAAGACCGTCGATCAGACGCAAGAGGGCGTGACCTGGACCCACTCGTTCAACGACCGGAACAGCCTGCAAGTGCTGGTCTATTCGGGCACTCGCGGCGCGGTCCAATATCAGGCGATTCCGGTCGCGGCGCAGGCGAATCCGCAGCATCCCGGCGGCGTGATCGACTTGTCGCGCGACTACGACGGGCTCGACGTGCACTGGACCTCGAACTTCGACATGCTCACGCGGCCGCTGACTCTCGTCGCGGGCTTGAC
The DNA here is from genome assembly GCA_963699925.1 of uncultured Gammaproteobacteria bacterium. GTDB lineage: Bacteria > Pseudomonadota > Gammaproteobacteria > Steroidobacterales > Rariloculaceae > FEN-1219. Next base: position 720,929 of record CAVOVT010000007.1, read on the forward strand.
CTACGACAGCCTCGACGAGCTGCGCAAGGGATATCAGAATTTCGTCGGCACGACGCTCGGCGTGCAGGGCGCACTGCGTCGCAACGAGAACAACAACGCCGACACTCACGACGCGTACTTGCAAGCGTCGTGGCACCTCGCACCGAAGCTCACGCTGGACGCCGGAGTGCGCAGCGTCGACTTCGAGTTCGTCTCGCACGACCATTACATCGTCGGCGCGAATGGCGACGACAGTGGCGCGACCGATTTCTCCGCAACCCTTCCCGCGTTCGGCCTGCTCTACGCTGCGAACGAGCGCGTACACCTGTACGTCACGGCAGGCCGCGGCTTCGAGACGCCGACGTTGAACGAGCTCGCCTACCGGCCCGACGGCCAACCCGGGTTGAACCTCGCGCTGCAAGCGGCCAAGAGCGACAACTACGAGCTCGGCGCCAAGCTGCGTCTCAACGCGTCGAGCCAAGTCACGGCGGCGCTCTTCGAGACGGACACGAAGAACGAGATCGTGACCCAGACGAACGTGGGCGGCCGCTCGACCTATCAGAACGCGGGCGCAACTCGGCGGCGCGGCACCGAGATCAGCTGGACGACCTCGGGCAGCTCGGATTGGCACTCGCAAGTCAGCTACACCTGGCTCGACGCGATTTACCAAGACGGCTTTTTGACCTGCACCGGCACACCGTGCGCGGCGCCGAACTTGCTGATCGCCGCCGGTAACAAGATCCCCGGGATTCCGCAGGAGACGTTCTACGGCCTTTTCAGTTGGACGCACTTTCAACACTGGCGCGCCGACGCGGAAGCTCGCTATCTGACCAAAGTGTTCGTCAACGACCTGAACTCCGATTCGGCCGCCGCGTATTCGATCGCAAGCCTCGCCGGCCAATACGAGACCAAGGTCGGCTCTTGGCGCCTCACGGCGTTCATGCGCGTCGACAACCTGTTCGACAAGCAATACGCGGGCTCCGTGATCGTCAACGAGGGCAACAGCCGGTTCTTCGAGCCGGCGCCGGGGCGGACGTGGGCGGCAGGGCTCACCGGAGCGTTCGCGTTCTAGCGAGCATCACTCTCGAACAAGCAAGCGAAGGAGAACGTCATGCGCGCGGTGATCAGAACGTACAGCGGCCCCGGGGCGAAGAAGCTCTTCGCGGAGCTCGAGAAGAACAAGGCGAAGATCGAAGCGCTCATCAAGCCCGTCAAGGGGCTCGTGAGCTACTCGCTCGTGAGCACCGGCGACGGCGGAATGTCCGTGACGGTCTGCCAGGATCAGAAAGGCATCGACGACAGCGTCCGGATCGCCGCCGAGTGGATCAAGCAGAACCTGCCGAGCGTCGCGACCAAGCCGACGGTCACCGAGGGCTCGGTCGTCGTTCACCTGACCTAGCCGGCCACGAGCACGACGCCGCCGCGCGACGAGCGCACACGGCGCTCAGCGAACGGTCGCCTTCGGCGCGAGCGTGATCAGCACGACGCCGCCCACGATCACCGACGCTGCGACCATCATCCGCGTCGTGAGCGGCTCGCCCGCGATCGCGTACCCGAGCAGCACGGCAACGACCGGGTTCACGTACGCGTACGTGCTCACACGCGCGGGCGTGCTCACGCGCAGCAGCCAGACGTACGCGGTGAACGCGACGATCGAGCCGAACACGACGAGATAGAGCCACCCGGCGATCGAGAGCAGCGCGATCGGCGCCGCGCCGGCGCGCGCCGCGAAGTCCCCGTGCAGCAGCGCGAGCATCGCGAGGCCGACGCTCGCGGCGAGCATCTCCATCGCGGTCGCGAGCACGGGCGAGCGCGGCATCGGCGCGTGCCGCGAGTAGATCGAGCCGACGGCCCACGTGAACGAAGCGACCACGAGAGCCGCGACGCCGACGTAGTCGGCGCGGCCGCCGCCCATCAAGGCGTCGGGACCGACCAGCACGAACAATCCGGCTAGCCCGAGCACGAGCCCCATCACGACCTGCGCACCGGGACGCGTGCCATTCGGCCGCAACCAGTCGACGAGCACCATGCAGCACGGCACGACGCCGACGATCAGCGCCGCGACGCCCGAAGCGACGCGCAGCTCGGACCAGACGACCAAGCCGTTGCCGAACACGAGCAGCAGCACGCCGACGATCGCGGTCGAGCGCCACTCGGCGCGCGTCGGCGCTGCGGCGCCGCCGAAAACGCGCGCGAACGCGTACATCGCGCCGCCCGCGACGAGGAAGCGCGCCGCGGCCATCGAGAACGGCGGCAGTGTCTCGATCGCGAACAGGATCGCGAGGTACGTCGAGCCCCAGACTAGATAGACGATCGCGAATGCGCTCAGCACGAGCCAGCGCGCTGGAGAAGCGACGGCCTGCGCGGCGCGGGCCTCGTCGGCCCGCCGCTCGATGGAGCTCATGGGATTCGGGGCGGATGCGGGTTCGGAGCGCCATTCTAATGATTTCACCGCACGGCGTCGTGCTCGACGACGTCACGACGATCGCGACTACAATCGTTGCTCGGCCATAACGCATGGGACCGTAATGTCGCGACGCCGCGCTTCCGTGTCTGCGCCGGTCCGCGCGCTCGAGGACCCCTCGCTCGCGGCGCTCGTGGTCGCGTCGCATCCGCTGCCCGGCGTGACCGGCGGCTCCGCGCTGCTCGACGTCGGCGGCCGGCTGCTCGCGATTCACGACGACGCGTTCCGTGTGTCGTGGATCGACCCTGCTTCGCTCGCCGTCACGCCGCTGCTGCTCGCGGGCGACGGCGCCGTGCTCACGAAGACGGACAAGCCGGACTTCGAATCGGCGCTCCGGACGCCGGACGGCGACGTGTACGTGCTCGGATCGGGCGCGACGGAGAAGCGCTGCATCGTCGCGCGGATCGACGCGGCCAACGCGGTCACGTTACGGCATCGATCGGCGCTCTACGCCTCGGCACGAGACGCGCTCGCGTCAGGCGAGCGCCCGAACATCGAAGGCGCGATCGTCGTACGCGAGCGGCTGCGGCTCTTCAACCGCGCCGCGGGCCGTACGCCGAACGCGAGCATCGACTTGCCGCTCGCGGCGCTGCACGGCGGCGAGCCGCGCGTGCTCGATCTCCAAACGTTCGAGCTCGGCACGCTCGACGGGGTGCCGCTCGGGTTCACCGACGTCACGGCCCTGCGCGACGGACGCGGCGCGTTTCTCGCGGCAGCCGAAGACGCGCCCGATGCGATCGCGGACGGGCCGGTGGCGGGCTCCGTCGTCGGCGTGCTCGAGCCGAGCGCGAGCGGCGTCGACGCGCGCTGGACGCGACTCCTCGGCAGCGACGGGCGGCCGAGCCCCTACAAGGTCGAAGGCATTGCGATCGATCGGGACGTCCGCGGCGGCTGGCTGCTGACGGACCCGGACGATCCACGCGTGCCGGCGATGTTGCTCAAGATCGAGCTCCGGGGTTTTGCTTGAGCTCGCGTCGCCACGCCGTGATGCCGACGACTGCCATGCGCATCCGCCTCTGCCTCTGGTTGCTATTCGTCGCGGCGTTCGTGCTGCTCTACTGGACGCGCGCGGCGACCTGGGGATCGGAGTTTCGCGGCGTAGCCGAGTCGTCGCTGGTGCTCGGCTACGCGCTCTATCTCGCGCTCGGCTGCGTCCGCGGGTTCACGCTGATTCCGGCCGCGAATCTCGTGCTGCTCGCGATTCCGATCTTTCCGGCGGTCCCGCTGCTCGTGCTCACGCTCGTCGGGATCCTGGTCTCCTCCGCGAGCATCTATGCCTTCGCCGGATCCCTGCGTCTCGCCGAGTACTTCGAGACGAAGCACGCCGCCGCCGTCGCACGCGTGCGCGCCGCGCTCGCGCGCAACCCGACGACGATCGTGATGGTATGGAGCTTCTTCCCTCTCGCGCCAACCGATCTCATCTGCTACGTCTGCGGCGCGATGCGAATTTCGTTTCGCCGTTTCCTGGTCGGTGTGCTCGTCGGCGAGGGCGCGATCTGCGCGCTCTACATCTTCGCGGGCCGCGGGCTCTGGAACTACGGCCGCGAGCTGCTCGGGCTCTGAGCGGCGAGCAGCGCGTCACTCTGTGCGGGCCGGCCTGTGGTATCGTCGGATGCAGCTCTCAAGACAAACGTTGCCGTCGAAGGAGGCTTCCATGCAAAGCAAGATTGTCAGTGGTTTCTGCGCTGCACTCGCCGGCCTCACGATCGCCGGGAGCGCGCTCGCCCACCACGGGTGGTCCGGGCAGGGCACCGAAAACTTCACGCTCAAGGGCACGGTCGCGAAGGGCGTGAGCCTCTCCGGTCCGCACGCGACGATGCAGATCAAGGACGAGAAAGGCCAGGTTTGGGACCTCACGCTCGCTCCGCCGCCGCGCACGAAGGCCGCCGGACTCGAGGAAGGCGTGATCCCGGTCGGAGCCGAGGTCACGATCCTCGGCAAGCGCAACCTCGACCCGAGCAAGTTCGAGGTGAAGACCGAGCGCGTGACCTGGAACGGTAAGAACTACGACGTGTACCCCGACCGCGTGCCGTCGCAATAGACCGGCTCGCGCGCGTCATCGCTCGAGGGCGTCGAACTTGCGCGAGCTCCTAACGTGGCTCGAGGGCTCGGGCCTCGGCGTCGCGATGCGCGGTGCCGGGGTGTGGACGTACGGCATCGCGAACCTGATCCACATCCTCGGCGTCGCGACGCTATTCGGCAGCGTGCTCGTGCTCGATCTGCGGCTGCTCGGCGCGTTCGCGCGCGCACCGCTCGCGGCCGTTGCCGCTCCGACGGTGCCGCTCGCGACCACGGGCTTCGTGATCGCGGCGCTGAGCGGCTCGTGTCTGATCGTCACGAACGCGACGGAGTACATCGGCAACCCGCTGCTGCTCATCAAGTTTCCTGCGATCTTGCTCGGGCTCTTGAACGCGCTCGCGCTCGGCTTCGTACCCGCCTGGCGCGAGCGCAGCGCACGCGAGCTCACGCCCGGCGAGCGGCGGCAACTCAAGTGGTTCGGCGGAGTGTCGCTCGCGTCGTGGCTCACGGCAGTCGCGTGCGGTCGGTTGATCGCGTATTGGTAGATCGAGCTTCGGCCGCCGTTCGACGCCACCATTCTTCGACGTCCCAGCGCAGCCCGCCGCGCTTGGCGGGACGCCCTTCGGCACCTCGACTCCGTCACGCGCTTCGCGCACCATGACGCGTCGCTGTCACGCCCGCGCGGAGAAGCAGACCCGCATGACGACGTATTGCAGAGCTCTTGGAATCATCGCCGGGTTGTCATTCGCATGCGGCTCCGTCCGACATGCCGTCGCGGCCGAGTCTGCCGCAGCCGAAGTCGACGCCGCTTACGCGAAGGCCTATGCGCTGTACGTCGACCTGCATCAGCATCCCGAGCTTTCGGGCGCCGAGACGGCGACCGCAGCCAAGGTAGCCGCACAGTTGCGCGCGGTCGGCTACACCGTGACCGAGCACGTCGGCGGCACCGGCGTCGTGGCAGCGCTTCGCAACGGTCCCGGCAAGACGGTCATGCTGAGGACGGAGCTCGACGCGCTACCCGTCGAAGAGGCTACGGGCCTGCCGTTCGCGAGCAAGGTGCGAGCCAAGGACAGCTCAGGCCGCGAGGTCCCCGTCGGCCACATGTGCGGCCACGATCTGCACATGAGCGCGCTGGTCGCGACGGCCACGATCATGGCGCAACGACGCGACGCGTGGCACGGGACGTTGATCGTGATCGGTCAGCCGGCGGAGGAGACGATCAGCGGGGCGGCGAAGATGGTTCAGGACGGGCTCTTCACTCGCTTCCCGCGCCCGGACGCCGTGTTGGCACTTCACGTCACGAACGAGCTTCCCGCCGGCAAGGTCGGCGTGGTCGAAGGCGGCTATTCGTCGAGCGCCGATTCGCTACGAATCACCATTTTCGGCAAAGGCGGCCACGGATCGGCGCCGCATACGACCGTCGACCCGATCGTGATCGCCGCGCGCACGATCCTAGCGCTCCAGACGATCGTTGCGCGCGAGGTGAAACCGGGCGAGTTCGCGGTGGTAACGGTCGGGTATGTGACCGCCGGCACCAAGAACAACATCATCCCCGACTCGGCCGAGCTCGGACTCACCGTGCGCAGCCAAAAGGCCGAAGTGCGCACGCAGATGCTCGGCGCGATCACCCGGATCGTGAACGCGGAGGCGGAAGCCGGAAACGCTCCGCGCGCTCCGCTGATCGAGCGCTACGAGTCGACGGATGCCGTGTACAACGATCCCGCGCTGGCGCAGCGCTTACAAACCGCGCTCGCCGCGGCTCTCGGAAGCGACAACGTGGTCAAGCAGCAGCCGATCACCGCGTCGGAAGACTTCTCGGTGTTCGTCGCACAGGGAGTTCCGGGCTTCTATCTGACGCTTGGCGGCGCCGACCCACAGCGACTCGCAGAGGCCCGTGCGCGCGGGACGAGCTTGCCGTCGAACCACTCTCCTCTGTTCGCGCCGGATGTCGACCCGGCGCTGCATACCGCGATCAACGCGGAGGTCGCGATGCTGCGCGATCTGCTGACCTCGAGCGCAAACAACTAGACTGCGATCCCGGCTACGGGGGGAACATCATGCGCGGCGCCACTTCGTTCACGTCGTTGACGGCGACGCTGTCGTTGCTACTCGGCCTTCAGCTCGTCGGGTGCGAGCGATCCCAGTCGCCAGGAGCGCAGTCTGCCGCACCCGCGCAAGCCGGCGCCCGCTACGGCGCGCCCGACGCGAACGCGCACGGCGGCGGCGGTCGGGAGCCGTGGAGCTATCAAGACTGGCCGACCGGCCCGTACAAGGTCGTCGAGAACTGGCCGAAGCCGTTGCCCGACACGCGTCACTCGCACGACGGCTGGACCTGGGGCTCGTTCGGCAGCGTGTACGCCGAGTCGCCCGACCGGATCTGGATCGCGATGCGCGGCGAGCTGCCGCTGCCCGCAGGCGCCGCGCCGTGGACTCCGTACGTCGCGCTGAATCCCCCGCGCACCGCGAACGGCAACAGCGACGGCATGACCGCGACGTGCGGCGAAGAGCCGAAGCGCGGCTGGGAGCGGCGCTTCGAGCACACGATCTTCGTGGTCAATCGCGCCGGCGAGCTCGTCGACGAATGGCCGGAGCTCGACAAGCTGTTCAGCGCGACGCCGTGCGGCCGCGGCCCGCACCAGATCAAGATCAGCCCGTACGACCCAGAGAAGCACGTCTGGATCATCGACGACCAGCTGCACATGATCTATCGCTTCACCCACGACGGTAAGCTCGACATGAAGAAGGGCGAGCTCGGCGTCGCGGGACGCGGCCCGAACAACTTCAACCGCCCGACCGACATCGCTTGGCTGCCCGACGGCACGTACTTCATCACCGACGGCTACGGCGGCACGCGCGTCGCGAAGTTCGACAAGAACGACAACTTCGTGAAGGACTGGGGCGAGGCGCCGAAGGATCCGCAACATCCCGGACCGAACGAGTTCAACACGGTCCACAGCATCGCGATCAGCAAGGACGGGCGGCTCTTCGTCGTCGACCGCGGCCACGAGCGCATGCAGGTGTTCGACGCGGACGGCAACTTCATCACGATGTGGTCGCTGCGCTCGCCGCACTGGCCCGCGAGCCAGCGCACGCTCGTGACGAATCACTTCATCGACGACAAGGGGTTCATTTGGGCCGGCGACGGCGGCACGAACCGGATACTCAAGTTCGACCTCGACGGCAACTTCTTGTACAGCTGGGGCGCGCCCGGGCCGCAGCCCGGACGCCTGAGCTGCCTGCACGGGCTCACGACCGATCAGCTCGGCAACCTCTACGTTGCGGACTGCTTCGCGGGCCGCGTGCAGAAGTTCGAGCCGATCGAGGGCGCGGACCCGAACAAGCTTGCGGGACAGCTGCTGCGCACCTGGGACACGTTCACTAGGAAGCCGTAGCGGCGCGCGTCATCCGGTGACTCTCGAGCTCTATCACCACGGCTCGTCCGCGTGCGCGGCGAAAGTGCGTTTCGCGCTCGCGGAAAAGGATCTGCCGTGGACGAGCCGCTACGTCGATATCTTGAAGGGCGAGCAGTTCGCGCCGGAGTTCCTCGCAGTCAACCCCAAAGCCGTGGTGCCGGTGCTCGTCGACGACGGAGCCGTGATCGTCGAGTCCACTGTGATCTGCGAATACATCGAGGAGGTGTTTCCGCAGCACCCCATCTACCCTTCCAAGCCCATCGAGCGCGCCCGCGTGCGCGTCTGGACGAAAGCGGTCGACGAAGAACTGCATCCCGCGTGCTCTACGATCACGTACGTCGTCTCTCACCGCCACACGATCCTGCGCAACGGCGCCGGCAGCTTCGAGGACTTCCTCGCGCGCGGTGCCAACGAAGGGACTGCGGCGCGTGCGCTGAAGTGGCAGTGGATCCAGCAGGGTCTCGACGCGCCGGGCGCGGCCGACAAGATACGGCTCTATGACGCGTATCTGCACAAGATGGAGCAGGCGCTCGAGAGCTCCGACTGGCTCGTCGGCGAGCGCTTCACGATGGCCGACATCTCGATGGCGCCGTACGTCAATCGGCTTGCAGCCCTCGCGATGGAAAGACTCTGGCAAGACGGCCGCCTGCCGCGCGTCGAGCGTTGGTTCGCGCGGGTGAGCGCGCGGCCGACGTTTCGACCGGCGTTCGTCGACTGGCTGCCGACCGAGCTTGCGAGCGAGATGCGCGCAAACGGCGAGCGCTCGTGGCCCGCGGTTCGTGCGCTGCTCGGCGTTGCCTAGCCGCTCCGCGCTCGCGCCGCCTAGGTCGAGCGATTCAGGCCCGCCATCGCAGAGATCCGCTATGCTGCGGACATGGCAAAGATCGAAACGAGCGCCGCCACAAGCAAGCCGTCGTGGATCGTGCAGGTACCGACGCCGCTCTGGCTGATCGGGCTGATCATCCTCGCGCTCGGCGTCAACGTGCTGCTCCGCACGTCGGCCGTCGTTCAGCATCGACCAATGGGGGCAGTCCTGATCGTCGTCGGCGTCGTGTTCAGCCTCTGGGCGGCGGTGACGTTCAGGATGCATCGCGCGCAGATCAAGCCTACGTCGGACGCGCACAGCACGCTCGTCGCGAGCGGCCCGTTTCTAGTTTCGCGCAACCCGATGTATCTCGGGACACTCGTGGCCGGGATCGGCGCGGCGCTCGTCGCGGGCACGTGGCTCATGTGGGCCGTTCCAGCGGCACTGTTCGTGCTCGACCACTTCGTGATCATTCCGTTCGAAGAGCGGAGCATGGAACACACGTTCGGCGCGACGTTCGACGCGTACAAGAACCGAGTTCGACGCTGGGTTTAGCGCGTGTTCGGCACTAACCCCCGCGGGTTGGGTGCGACGCCTTGCCGGTCCAGCTGTTGACTCGCGGTCGCACCATCAGGCGATCGTTGAACGCCTCTACGATCCTCTCGACCTCGTAAGTGACGCTCGCGCGAGTGCCGCGCCGATAACCCGTGACGACGTTCGTGCCGTGCGCAATTCGGTACACGAGCCAATCGTCGCCGACGGCGGGCGCGGGGGCGATCGTGCTCTCGATCGACACGAGTCGATAGGCATCGAGCACGACCGCGGCTGATCCGTCTCCGGTAGTGTTTCCGAGGCGCATACGAATCGGCGGCTAGCCGCCGGACCGAGCGGCGGCGAGCACGCGCCGCACGCTGTTCCGGTGGTTGCCGATGTGAGCCCTATCCGCAGTCGACAATGGGAAACGGCTCACGTAAAGCGATGTGCTCACGTGTGTTCCTTTGATGGGGGAGGCGCCGGCGAATCCGACTGCGTGGAGTGTACAGCAATGCAGCCAGCGACGCTCGAGAAGCGGGCCATGGCCGCAAGAAGCCGGCGTCCGCACGGGATCGGGCAAACTAGGTCTGTGGGCTCATACCGCGGCTTCATTCTGCAGGCGAGCTATCGCGTCGAGACCGGCGAGAACGGCGAGCGCCGCCCGGTCGTGCACCTCTACGGCCGGCTCGAGGCCGGCCGCACGTTCCTCGTGCGCGACGATCGGCGGCGGCCCCATTTCTATGTTCGGGAAGTCGACGCGCAGCGCGCGCGTTCGCTCGGCGCCGCGCGGATCGAGCGCTCGGACAGAGCACACCTTCGACGGTGCGCCAGTAGCGCGCGTCGAGGTCGAAGTGCCGCCCGACGTGCCGGGCCTGCGCGACCGCTTGCACTCGAACGGCATCGACACGTTCGAGGCCGACGTGCGCTTCGCGTCGCGCTACCTCATCGAGCGCGGCATCAAGGGCGGCTGCGAGATCGCCGGCGAGCCGCGCACGAACGCCGACGGCATGGTCGTCTTCGACGATCCCGAGATGCGCCCGGCGCCAGTCGAGATCGCGCCGCGCGTGCTGTCGTTCGACATCGAGACGGATCCGGAAGCGACTCGGCTGCTCGCGATCTCGCTCTTTTCGCCCGGCATCGACGAGGTGCTGATCGTCGACGCCGACGCGCGCGCGATGCCCGAGCGGGCTGTGCGCTGCGACGACGAGCGGGCCGCGCTCGACGCGTTCTGCGAGCGCGTGCGTGCCGACGATCCCGACGTGCTCACCGGCTGGAACACGATCGACTTCGATCTCACCGTGCTGCAGCGGATCGCGGCGCGGCTCGGGCACCCGCTGCGGCTCGGCCGCGACGACGGCACGCTGCGACTGCGCAAGGCCGAGGGCTACTTCGGCAGCGGCCAGGCGACGATCCCGGGTCGCGTCGTGCTCGACGGCATCGACCTCCTGCGCGGCGCGTTCGTGCGCATGGACGACTACTCGCTCGACGCCGTCGCGCGCGAGGTGCTCGGCGAGGGCAAGGCGCTCGCGGGCGACGCCAGCGACCGGATCGCCGAGATCCAGCACAACTACGCGCACGACCTCGCGGCGTTCGCGGAGTACGCGCGCACCGACGCGCGGCTCGCGTATCAGATCGTCGAGAAGCTCAACCTCGTGCCGCTCGCGTTCGCGCGCAGCCGCTTGACCGGCATGACGCCCGACCGCGTCGCGGCGAGCATCGCGTCGTTCGACTTCCTGTATCTCTCGGAGCTCGAGCGGCGCCGCGTCGTGGCGCCGACCGTGCGCAACGACGACTCGCGCGTGTACGCGGCGCAGCAAGGCGGCCACGTGCTCGCGCCCGAGCCCGGACTGCACGCGAACGTCTGGGTGTTCGACTTCAAGAGCCTGTATCCGAGCCTCATCCGCACGTTCAACATCGACCCGCTCGGCTACGTGCCGAGCCCGGCGCCCGGAGACGACTTGATCGAAGCCGCGGGCGCGGCGTTCCGCCGCGGCCCGGCGATCCTGCCGCGCATGCTCGACGAGCTCTTCCCGCGCCGCGAGGCCGCGAAGAAGAGCGGCGACGACGTCGCGTCGCAAGCGATCAAGATCCTGATGAACTCGTTCTACGGCGTGCTCGGCACGCCCGCGTGCCGGTTCTTCAACCCGGCGCTCGCGAACGCGATCACGGGGCTCGGCCGCGAGATGCTGCTCTGGTCGAAGGCATGGTTCGAAGCGGCGGGGCACGAGGTGCTCTACGGCGACACGGACAGCCTGTTCGTGCGCTCGGGTCTCGACGACCCGGACGTCGCGCGCGCGGAGGCGCGACGGCTCGTCGCCGAGCTCAACGCCGAGCTTGCGGCGCACATCGCGGCGCAATGGCGAGTGGACGAGCCGGCTCGAGCTCGAGTTCGAGAAGCTGTACCTGAAGCTCTTCTTGCCGCATGCGCGCGGACAGCGCGCGGGGCGCGAGCAAGCGCTACGCGGGGCTCGTGCACGCGCCACGCGACGGCGAGCTCGCCGCGGAAGATCTGGAATTCGTCGGGCTCGAGGTCGTGCGCCGCGACTGGACGGCGCTCGCGAAGCGCGTGCAGCGCGAGCTGTACCGGCGGCTCTTCACCGACGAGCGCGTCGACGCGTATCTCGCGGACATCGTGCGGCGTCTGCGCGCGGGCGAGCTCGACGACGGGCTCGTCTACCGCAAGAATCTGCGCAAGTCGACGGACGACTACACCGCGAGCACGCCGCCGCACGTTCAGGCCGCGCGCAAGTCAACGCAGCCCACGGGCCGTCTGATCAGCTACGTGATGACGACGGCGGGCCCCGAGCCGCTCGACAATCGCAAGCACCCGCTCGACCGCGAGCACTACGTCGACAAGCAGGTGCGGCCCGTCGCGGAGCCCGTGCTCGACGCGCTGCACCTCGACTTCGAGCGCGTGATCGGCGACGCGCGCCAGGCCGACCTGTTCTAGCGCCGCGACAATGGGGACATTCCTGATTTCGGGCTACTGAAATGCGGAATGTCCCCATTTCCACCGGCCTTTTCCGCTGAGACGCCGCCGCCGGCGGCGTGCGAGAATTCGCGGCTCATGGGCCGCATATTCGAAGTCCGCAAGCACACGATGTTCGCGCGCTGGGACCGCATGTCCAAGGCGTTCTCGCGCATCAACAAAGAGATCAACGTCGCGGTAAAGGCCGGCGGCAGCGATCCGCACTCCAATCCGGCGCTGCGCCGCGTGATCCAGAACGCGCGCGCGGTGAACATGCCGAAGGACAAGGTCGAGGCCGCGATCAAGCGCGCCGCCGGCAAGGACGCGACGAGCTACGACCAGATCATCTACGAGGGCTACGCGCCGCACGGCGTCGCGGTGCTCGTCGAGTGCGCGACCGACAATCCGACCCGCACCGTCGCGTCGGTGCGCGCCATCTTCTCGAAGAACGGCGGCAACTTCGGCGCGACAGGCAGCGTCGCGTTCCAGTTCCGCAAGATGGGCGTGTTCCGCTTGAAGCCGGACGACATCGAGGATCTCGACGACCTCGAACTCGATCTGATCGATTACGGTCTCGACGAGATGGGCGAAAGCACGGGCGACAAGGGCGAGCCGCAGATCGTCGCGCGCTGCCTATTCGCGGACTTCGGCCGGATGCAGGAGGCGCTCGAGAAACGGGGCATCACGCCCGTCAAGGCCGAGCACGAGTACGTCTGCACGGCGCCGGTCGAGCTGCCCGAGGCGCAAGCGAACGAAGCGCTCGCGATGATCGACAAGCTCGAGCAGGACGACGACGTCCAGAACGTCTATCACTCGCTGCTCTGACGCGCCGCGACTGATCGGCGACGCGCCGCAATCGACTCGCGAACGACGCTGGCCTGCGGCGCAGCGCTAGTGCGCCGTCACGGGCTCCACGTGCACGCCCGCGTAGAACGCGTTGATGCCGAGCCGCGTCGACATTCCGCTGCCGCCGAACGTCGGGCGATGAAACCGTCCGGCCGGCGCGTAGACGACGTCGCCCTCGTCCGCCGTGAAGAACGGCACGCCTTCGATCAGGTAATCCGTTTTGCCCTCCAGCATCAGCCAGAGCTCGCCGTAGTCGAGATGCATGTGGCCCCGGTCGCTCTCGGGCGGCGGCGGAGCGCCCTTGCCCCGGATCAGCACGGCCATCACGTGATCGTCGCGGACGAAGAAACCCGAACGGCGGGCGCCGCTCACGACGTCGGTCGGGAAATCGAGGTACGGGCGATTGATCTCGTCGTATCTCCCTCGTCCCGGCATCGTGACCTCGACGAACTTCTTGCCCGGCACCGGCACGGGCTTCACGTCGAGCGGATACAGCGTGCTCGCGCCCGCCACCGCGACCTCGAGCCGCAGCGACGGCTCGGCGCCCACGGTCTCGAGCTGGTACGGCGTGCGATACGGCACTTGCACGAGAAAGCCTTTCGACGCAACGAACGGCGATTGGCCTTCGATCGTGAACCGGATCCGGCCGCGCTCGACGACCCAAAAGATCGGCGTGTCCGGATGGAAGCGCCGCGGCGTCCGGCCACCGGCGGCCATCGACACGTAGCTCGCGACGAGGTGTCGATCCTCGACGAGCGTTTGGCTCCAATCCTTGTCGTTACGATGAGCCTCGAGCAGCTCGGCGAGCTTCCAGTGCGGGCGATTCACGCCGACGTACGGCGGCAGCTCGACGGGCTTCGGCGCCCAGGCAGTGACGTGGAACTCGCTGTCGCTCTGCGGCGCCGGCTGTGCGTGGGCCAAGCCGACGCAACCGGTCGCGAGCGCGAGCCCCACGCGGAGTCGTTTGATTGCCATGCTCAGAACAGCGCGCCGCTCCGCCCGGTGTCCGGCCGGTGCGCCGCCTCGTGCGCAAGCAGCGCTTGCTTGAGCGGCAGGCCGCCGCCGTAGCCCGTGAGGCTGCCGTCCGCGCCGATCACGCGATGGCACGGCACGATGAGGCCGATCGGATTCGCGTGGTTCGCGGAGCCCACGCCGCGCGCCGCCTTGGGCTGACCGATCGCACGCGCGATCTCGCCGTAGCTGCGCGTCTCGCCGTACGGGATCTCGAGCAGCGCGTTCCAGACGGAGCGTTGAAACTCCGTGCCGGCCGGTGCGAGCTCGAGGTCGAACTCCGTGCGCGTGCCCGCGCAATACTCCTCGACTTGCTTGCGCACGAGCGCGATCGCGCGCTCGTCGTGAACCGCGCCGCGATCCACGTGCCGCGCGCCTTTGGCGCTCAGATTGAAGCGCACGAGCCGGCCGCGCGCGTCGATCCACGCGGCGAACGTCGCGAACGGCGTCTCGATCTTGCCCCAGCGGTGCGCCTTGGCCCGATCCTGCGTCGTCACACCGCGGTTCGGAGCGGCGCGATCGTCCGTGATGGCTCGGTTGTTCATCGAGTAATTCATGCTGCGTCCCTCAGGCTCGCCCAAAGATGAAACGTCGCGAGGCTCCGGTGCGGGGCGAACGGCCGCATCAGCTCCTCGACTTGCTCGGGCCGCGGGCGCTCGACCGCGGACGTGAGCTTCTGCAACGCGGCAGCGAGCGCGACGTCGCCCACCGGCGCGCAGTCGGCAAAGCCCGCGCCGCGCATCAGCACGTAACGTGCGGTCCAAGTGCCGATGCCGCGCAGCCGCGTGAGGTCGCGCTCGGCCGCGACCGCCGAGCCGTCGGCAAGCGCATCGGCGTCGAGCCGGCCCGCCGCAACGGCCTGCGCGGCGCCGACGAGATATTCGGCCTTTGTGCGCGAGAACCGCCGGCGGCGCAGCTCGTCGACCGGAATCTCGGCGACTCGCTCCGCGCCCGGGTGCGCGCGCATGCTGCCGACCTCGATGCCCGCGATGTCGAGCAGCTCGCGGCGCAATGCGCTCGCGAACGTCACGTTGATCTGCTGGCCGATAATCGCCCAACACAGCGCGTCGAAACCGCTCGCCGCGAGCGGCAACCTCAGCCCGCGCCGGCGTGCCGTCAGCGCCGCCATGCGCGGGTCACGCGCGGCGCGCGTCTCGAACCCCGCGACATCCATCGTGAGGCCGAGCAGCCGCAGCGCGACCGCGTGCACTTCCGCGACGTGACGCTCGATCACTCGGGGCTGAGCGCGCACGCGGCACCAAGCGACCTGCGGCTCGAGCTCGATCTCGAGCACGGCAGCGTCGTCGCCGAGGGTCAGCGCCTTCACGAGCGTCGTGCCGCGAACCTGCTCCGCCGGGCTCTTAGGATCGCGCGCGTGATACGCGAGCACGTCCGCGGCGCGATAGCCGGCCGGCAGCTGCAGCATGAACACCGACGCGCCCCTGAGCCCCCGATACGCCCCGGGCGTCATCCGCGTGAGCGCGAGGAATTGTCGATGGAACGCGGCCTCGCTCTCGAAGCCGGCCGCGAGGCCGACGTCGACGACGCGCCGATCGGTCTCGAGCAAAGCCCCGGCCGCCGCGCGCACCTGCTCGCGCTTCAGCCACGCGGCCGGCGTGAGATGCGCGTGCGTGCGCAAGAGATCGCCTAGCTTCGTGAGGCTCACGCCGCACGCGCGCGCGAGCGCGCCTGCATCGGCGCATGCCGCGGGCTCCGCCCGCACGCGCTGCGCGAGCGCGGCGAAGAGCGCCGCGTCCGAGCTCTCGCCCCGGTAGTAGAGATCCGGCCGGCAGCGCTTGCAGGGCCGGAGGCCGGCCGTCTGCGCCTCGGCCTCCGTCACGAATAGGCGCACGTTCTCAGCCTTGGGCTGGCGGGCGCTACACGACGGCAGGCAGTAGATGCCCGTCGTGAGCACGCCGACGATGAACCGGCCGTCGAAACGGCCCGCGCGCGCGTCGGCTCTTTCCCAGCTGAACGGCTTCGGCAACATGCGCGCTATCGTAGCGCGCTCGCCGACGCCGGCCTCTCATTTCTCGCGTTGGATGTTCGGCCCACTCGGAGCCGGTGGCTGGTCAGCTCATGGGCGCAGTCGTGCGCCCGAAAGCGCGAGCCGCGCCTATTCCTTCCAGCCTGCCGGCGGCTCCGGCCCGCCCTTGATCTCGCGAGTCTTGTATCGCCAGTGGCCGTTCGCTTTGACGAAGGTGCCGTACTCTCTGCCCTGCCTCGTGACCTTCGGCGCGTCGCCCTGCTTCTCGATCTCGTACTCGGTGTAGACGAGCTGCGCGGTCGCCGTCTCGCCGTGTACGACGATCAGCGGATTGCCGATCGTCACGATGAACGAATAGCGCGCCGGCGGCGGACGCGGCGCTTGCCCCGGCGCGCGCCCGTAGGCCTGCATGATGCCGTCGCGCCCTTTGAAGTGTCGATCACCGAGAATCAGCTCGGCGTCGTTGGCATAGAAGTCCGCGAAGTTCTCCGCGTTCTCCCGGCCGAAGTTGTCGTAGTAACGCGTTATCAGATCCTGGATCTGGAGCCGGTCGACCAGCGTCTTCGCATTGACCTCGTCCGCTCGCGCGGCCGAGGTAAACGCCAGCATGATCGAAGCGACGATCGTCGCGCGCAGCAGTGCCCTGCCAAGATGGGCGGTGTCTTGCATGGTTCTCCCCCTGGTGAGTAGGCGACGCTGGACGCTACGCCGATGGACGCGTCGCGTCCATCGCCGACAAGTTGCGGCCGTCGAGCACGGAACCTACAGCGGCCGGCGCTTGAGCACTCGAATCGCAAACAGCAGCGCCAGCGCCGTCAGCGCCGCCGCCCACCAGATCATCGCGTCGCTCGGCAGCCTGCCCGCTCCGAACGGCGTGAGCTGAAGGCCGCGCATCACCGGGGGCTGGAGCTCGTAGGCGGCACGGCGCCAAAGCGCGTCGCTCGGGCTCACGAGCGAGAGCGCCGTGCCGACGTAGCGCGACGCGTCGTTCCTCGTGAACGCGCCGATCTGCTCGATCCAGCCGCCGATGAACGCGATGCCGTAGAACCCGAACGCGACGATGCCGTTCGTGACGGTCTTCAGCCGCGCGCTGCCCGCGATCGAGATCGTGAGCATGAACGTCGCGCCGAGCAGCATGAGCGGCAACGCCAGACCTAAGTGCTGCTGCACGAAGCCCATCGTCAGCCACGCGACGACGACGACCCCGCCCGCGATGATCGCGAGATAGCCAGCGATCATCAGCCAGTACGTGAGCCACTTGCCGAGCACGATCTCGGCGCGCCGGATCGGCTTCGACGCGAGCGTCTGCATGACGCCGGAGTCGATCTCGCCCGACAGCGTGTCGACGGGCAGCAGCACGGCCGCAGCGATCGCGAGGAAGTTCGCGACGTAGAGCCCGGCGAGCGTGAAGAACTGGAGCTGGAACTGACGCTGCGGGCTCGCCGGGATGTTCCGGTTGATGAAATAGAGCGCGGTGCCGTAGACGAGCAGGAACAGCGAGCTGCACAGCAGCGCGGCCGGCACGATCTTCCGCCGGCACGCCTCGATGAACGTCAGGTGCGCAATCGTGAGGATGCGGCTCATATCACCCGGCGTCTGGTCCTCGCCCATGATCTCGATGAACGACTCCTCGAGCGACTTGCGCCGCACGCGCAGCTCGTAGAGCGCGATGCCGCGCGCGACGAGCCACGGCGCGAGCTCGGGCAGAGCGCCCTCGTTCGCGAGCCGGAGACGCACGACGCACTGCGCGCCTGCGCCGCGCTCGCCTCCTCGTCACAGCTCGGCAGGCTCGGCGTGGCGTCGAGTCGCCGAGATCGCCGAACGCGCCGAGTCCTTCGAGCACCGCACGGTCCGCGGCGCCGAGCCGGAGCTCGACGTCGAGGCCCTGCGGCGCTTCGCCGAGCGAGAGCTCGTCGACGACGCGGCCCTTCTTCACGAACGCGACTCGGTCGCAGGTCGCCTCGACCTCGCCGAGCAGGTGCGAGTTCAGGAACACCGTCGTGCCGGCCGCGCGCAGCTCCTCGATGATGCTGCGCACGAGCACGCGGCCGAGCGGGTCGAGGCCCGACGTCGGCTCGTCGAGGAACACGAGCTCCGGCGAGTTCACGAGCGCCTGCGCGAGACCCGCGCGCTGCATCATTCCTTTGCTATAGGTCTGCAGCCGCCTGTCCGCGGCGTCCGTGAGCGCGACGCGCGCGAGCAGCGCGTCGATGCGCGCCTCGAGCGGCGCGCCGCGCAAACCGAACAGCCGGCCGTGGATCCGCAGCAGCTCGCGGCCCGTGAGGCAGTCGTGAAAGCGAAAGTGCTCGGGAAGGAAGCCGATCCGAGCGCGCGCGGCACGCGTGCCGAGCGGCGCGCCGAGCACGCGTGCCCGCGCCGCCGGTCGGCTCGATCAGGCCGAGCAGCAGCTTGAGCGACGTCGTCTTGCCCGCGCCGTTCGGCCCGAGGAAACCGAACACCTCGCCGCGCCGAATCGCGAGCGACAGGTCCGCAACCGCTACCGTGCGGTCGAAATGCTTGCGCAGCGACTCGGTCTCGATCGCGAGATCGGGCATCCTCGAACTTTACTGCACGCTCTGCGCCATCTGCAGCGTGTCGGTGGTGCAGCACGGGACCCGCCAGCGCGTACACCGTGTCGGCGTTGGACCAGAGCACGAGGCTCCCGCCACGGCCTCCAAGCCCTTCGCGAGCCTGGCCAGCCTCGATCACGAGCCCGGCCCCGCTCTGCACCTCGACCTGATGGAAGGTCGCCGTGGCGGCCGGCACCGGCACGAGCAGGGTGCTCCGCCAGTCGACGCTCTGCGCGAAACGATAGGCCTCGGCGCGGTCGAGACCGAGCAGCCGCAGCCCGATCTCCGCAAGCGAAGCGATGTCGACGCCCGCGGGCAGCGCGACGACCGGACTCCGCGACTGCGTGAGCGTGATCTGATGCTGACCGTCGGCGTACACGAGCCTCGCGACCGGCGGAATTTGAATCGAGACGGTCTGACCGTCGAGCGCGGTCGGTACGGACACGTCGGTGATCGCGAGCGCGTCGAGCACGGCCTGCAGCTTCTCGGTGTCGCCCTGGATACTGAACTCACGCTCACCGCCGACTTCGATCGAGGTGAGCGTGAAACCCCGGCGGCAGCCAAGTCGGCGTGTGCAAGCGCATCCCGGCGGCGGCACCGGCCTCTTCGAGCGTCGAGTACGCGACGGGCAGCGGAGGCGGAGCCGCGGGCGTCACCTGCTGGCCGATCAACGTCGACAAGTCGACCGAAGCGCTCGACCACAGCTGCGCCATGCGCTGCGGATCGAATGCGACGCCCGCGAAATTCACGACGCGGAAGTAGTCGAGGAACGCCTCCGCCGCGCTGCGCACCGCCGGGAACGTAAACGCGAACGCGAGCGCGACGACCGACGCAGCGGTCGCGAGCCAGCGCCACATCGGCGAGCGCGGCTCGGCGACGGCCGGCGCATCGAGCGCCCGCAGCCGCGACTTCAACTGCCGCGCGAACGCGGGGGCCGGGTCCTCGTCTCAGACTGTTCAGAAATTGGTCGTTCATAGAATCTCCTCGCGTCACCAGTCGCGACGCAGCGCTTCGACGACGCGGTGCACGATCGTACCGACGTTCGATTCGCTCAAGCCCGTGAGCTTCGCGATCGCGCGATTCGTCGCGCCCGCTCCGTATTTCAACGAGATCAGCTCGCGCTCGCGGTCCGGAAGCCGCGCGAGCAGCGCGCGCAGGCGCTCGCCGTCGGACTCGCGCGCGTTGTCCTCCTCCGGCGTGCCCGACGCTCTGACGTCTTCCGCTTCCTCGAGCGGCGCGTACACGCGTCGCCCGCGTAAGTGATCCGTCGCGACGTTGCGCGCGATCGCGAGCAACCAGGTCGCGAAGCCGGCGAGGTCGCGACGATAGCTTTCCCGCGAGCGCCAGGCCTTCTCGAACGTCGCCGCCGTCAGATCCTCGGCGAGCGCCCCGTCCCTGAGCCGGTAGCGGAAGAAGTTGTAGACCCTCGGCAACTGCTCGGCGTAGACCGCGTCCCAGTCGGGCGCGGCGGTCGCGGATTGCGAGAGTAACTCGGCCGGAAGATCGGTTTCGAGCGTCATCGAGGCAATATACGGCGCTCGCCGGGGAGTATCACCGCGATGGTTGCCATGCGGCCTGTGCCGCGAGCGCGGGATGCGGCCGGCGCGCGAAGACGCCGAACGCGCAGATCACCGCGTAGCAGAGGGCTGGCACGACGAGCGCGATCTTTAAGCTCCCCGTGAGATCCGCGGTGCGGCCGAGCAAGAGCGGCACGATGGCACCGCCGACGATCGCCGTCGCGATGATGCCCGAGCCTTCGGCCGCGCGCGCGCCGAGGCCTTCGCTCGCGAGCGAGAAGATGGTCGGGAACATGATCGAGTTGCAGAGCCCGATCGCGAGCAACGACCAGCCCGAAAGCGGGCCGGTGGAAGACGCCGAGACCGCGAGCAACGCGAGCACGGCCGCCGCGACGCAGGCGAGCACCTTGCCCGGCGAAAAAATCCGCAGCACGAACGACCCCGCGAAGCGACCGACCATCGCCCCGCCCCAGTAGAACGAGACGTGGTCGCCCGCTGCGCGCTGCCCTAGCCCCATCACGTCGGGCTGCATCAGATAGCTCACGATGATCGAGCCGATCGCGACCTCCCCGCCCACGTAGAGAAAGATGCACGCCGCGCCGAACGCGAAACGCCGCTGGCGCAGTAGCTCGAAGCCCTCCTTCCAAGCGGCGCCGTAGTGAGGCCGCGCATGAGGGAGCCGATTGCGCCTTCGCCACACGAGCGCAGCCGCGACGAGCAGCGCGATCGCGAGGCCGAGGTAGGTCGCGAAGATCCGATGGGTCTCCTGCGCGCGATACGCGTCGAGCGCCGCGCCCGTGAGCGCGCTCATGTCCACCGTCGCGAGCGAGCCCAGAATCAACGCCGAGCCGACGTACGGAAAGATCGTCGTCCCGAGCGAGTTGAACGCCTGCGCGAACGTGAGCCGGCTGTGCGCGGTCGCGGGCTTGCCGAGCAGCACGATCAGCGGATTCGCGACAACCTGCACGACGGTGATCCCGGCCGCCAGCACGAACAGCGCCGTGAGGAACACCGGGAACGACGCGACCGAGGACGCCGGCATGAACAGCAAGCAGCCGGCGCACATCGTCGCGAGCCCGAGCGCCGCGGTGCGCATGTAGCCGACCCGTAGCACGACGCGCGCGGCGGGAATCGAGAACACGAAGTACGCCATGAAGAACGCCGACTGCACGAGCATCGCCTCGGCGTACGTCAGCACGAAGATCTCTTTGAGCTTCGGTATGATCACGTCGTTCAAGCTCGTGATGCCGCCGAACACGAAGAACAGCGCGAACACGAACACGCGCAGATCGGGCGCGTCGACGCCGGCTAGCGCCGAAGAGACTGACACGTTGGATGACGAGGCGCGCACCGTGTGACGACTCACTGATCCCGTCGGACGTCGCAGTTCATGCTTATGTCGAGTGGGCGAGGCAAGAGACGAATTCGGCGCGTATGATCGCGCAACGCGCGTGCCGCCCAAAAGAGGCGCCTCGTCGGGGCGCCACATCGAACAATACGGTTAAAGGCAACAGGGGTGTCCAAGGCTGCCAGTCTTCGCGCAAGCTTAAATGACTTGCTCCATCCGTCGCCGAAAACGGTGCCGGGTCTCGACCTTTTGCGTTCCATGGCCGTGCTGTTGGTGATGTCGGGTCATTGGGGCGACCTCTGCGGCAAATCCATAGGAGAACAGGCAGCCATCCTGAAGCTGCCCCTGTTCCATTTCGGCTGGACGGGGGTCGATCTGTTCTTCGTTCTCAGCGGCTATCTGATTGGCGGCCAACTCTGGCGAGAGCTGTCGCGCACCGGCACCGTCAACCTTCCGCGATTTCTGCTTCGTCGCGGCATGCGCATCTGGCCATACTACTGTGCCTTCCTCGCCTTCATGCTGGCGTTCATGACCGACGTCGGCTGGCGGAATAGTCTGCCTACGCATGGCTGGCGGCAATTTCTGCCCGATTTGTTCTTCATTTCCAACTACACACAGGGTGGCGTCTCCGGCGGTTGGTCCTTGTCCACCGAGGAGCAGTTCTACATCGCCGTCCCCCTCGCGCTGCTGTTGATACGCCGCTGGCCATTGCGTTGGCAATGGGTCGTGCCAACGCTGGCGTTGTGCTTGTTGCCGGTGTTTCGCTATCTCGAAGTCAGACATTTTGGGCGTAGCCCCAGCGCCGATGAACCGTTCGTCATCTACGCGCCGTTTCACACCCACGCAGACGGGTTGGCGATCGGTTTGCTCATCGCGTGGGCCACCGTCGCCGTACCCAAGCTGACGGCTCCGTTACCACTCGCTCGGAACCTAGTTTTTTCCGCGCCGATCATTGCGATCGCAATGGTGTTGCACTCCCTGAGCCGGGATGTGTTCTCGTTCTCCGGCCTCGCATTGATCTACGGAGCCCTGGTTTTATTCGCCCTGCGAGACGCGTCGATAATTTCGCGATTCGCCCGGTGGCGTCCCTTCTATGTCATATCCCGTCTGTCATACGCGATGTACCTCAACCATTTCTTGCTGGTCGAGGATGCCGCGCAAGGGTTGCTTGCCGCCCGCAGCGGAGGCTACGCAACGTTCTTTATTGGGTACGCCGGAATGATCGCGCTCTCAGTCGGGATCGCAGGTGTGACGTTCCTATTGATCGAATCGCCTTTCTTGCAATGGCGCGAGCGGCTGTTCACTGGTGAACATTTGGGCAGTCGCACACCGGAACAGGATGGTGCAGTGCCGTCTTCGCAGCTGGCAGTGCCGCAATAAGGATCGACCCGACCAAGTACGGGTCCGTGTCGGACGCGTCAGGCTCGGGGTACCGCCGAACACGAAGCCTGACGGGCGAAAGCGTTGCCACGTCGATCGACGGCTCGTCGTCCAAGCGGCATCCGTCGGGGCGGCCGGAAAAACCGCCCCGACGGAGTGCACCGAATCGCCGTTAACGTCCCGCGAATAGATTGTCGCGGATGGTCAGATCGAGCCCCGCGACGCGCTTGAGATCGATCCCGGTCGCCTTGGCGACCTGCTCGAGCGCGTCGTTGACTGCCGCGTCGAAGCATGGCCGAGCACGCTCACGCTCGTCCTTGACGCGCGCCACGCCCTTCTCGCCGCTCAGCGTCGACGAGCAGATGCTCTGCGCCGCCTCGGCGATCAGCTTGTACGCCTGTTGCGCGCCGGCTTGTGTGGCGAGGTTGAAGGCCCGCACGTCGATCGTCCGGTGCACCTGTTCGGGATTGACCCGCACATCCGCGAGCGCTCCCTGCGACACGACAACTCCGGCGATCAGAGCAGCAACCCCGGCCCGCATCCCGTTCGTTCGTCCCATAGCCATGACGTAGTCTCCTTTGATGAGTGGTTTCGGGCGCTCCCCATCCGCCGTCGGACAGCTAGAGCAATATCCGTGCCGCGTTACGAAAATCTTCTGATTCAAAGGATTAGGCCGGCGTGCGTGTGGCCGAGCGGTATCGCGTTTGGGACACTTTTGGTCGGAAACGGAACGAAATGGCGATTGACGCTAACTCGCTCACGCTCAGGCGTGGCGAGCGGCGAGCGGCGGCGCAATCCGCTACTCGGTCGCGTCGCCTATCTCTCGCCAACAATGTCGAGGGCGCTGCATGGCGCGCCGCGGCTGGACTGGCTGGCACCCTCTATCTATCCTCGCAATCGTCATGAAACGCATCGGCATCCTCGTTGCAGCTCTCGCGGCCTCGGCTGTCGGCGCCGTCGCGCTCTCCGTGCTGCACTCTCGCCTCGAGGCACAGCGCGGCGCCGCGGAATGGCAGGCGCTCAAGACGTACTGCACCGACTGTCATAACGAGGCCGAAGCGGCCGGTAACGTCGTGTTCGAAGGCGTCGGCGCCGACGCCGTCGCTGCGAAGCCGCAGGTCTTCGAGGCCGCGATCCGCAAGCTGCGCGGCGGGCTGATGCCACCGCCCGGCAATCCGCGACCGGATCAGCAGCACATCGAGCAGTTCGTGCGTTGGGCCGAGAATTCGATCGACCATGCGGCGCACGAGCCCCGCGCCGGTTATACGTCGATGCAGCGCCTGAACCGCACCGAGTACGCCGCGACGGTAAAGGATCTGCTCGGCGTCGAGATCGACGCGAAGCAATACCTGCCGAACGAAATAGAAGTCGACGGCTTCGACAACATCGCCGCGGCGCTCAGCGTTTCGCCCGCGTTCCTCGAGCAGTACCTCGGCGTCGCGCGCAAGGTCGCGCGGCTCGCGATCGGCGAGCCGACACCGAAGCTTGCGAGCGTCTACTTCCCTCCGCCGACCGGCGACCAGGACGGCTACACCGACGGCCTGCCGCCCGGCACGCGCGGCGGCAGCGCGCTTCACGCATCCGTTTCCGGCCGACGGCGAGTACCGGCTCACGATCACCGACCTCGACGTCGGCCTCTACCCGCGCTCGCTCGAGACGGAGCAGACCGTGCTCGTGCTGCTCGACCGCGAAGAAGTGTTTCGCGCGAAGCTCGGCGGCCGCGAGGATCTCGCGCTCGTCGATCACGGCGGCGCGCCCGCGCGCGCCGAGATCATGAAGCGCTTCGCCGCGATCCCGCTGCACGTGACGGCCGGCGTGCACGAGATCGTCGTAACGTTCCTCGAGCGCTCGCGTGCCGCGACCGACGAAGCGATCTTCGGCTTCACGCCGTACGGCGGCTTCAGCTATCAGGGCCAGATGCGCGTGCCGCGCCTGATCGGCGGCGTCGAGCTCAAGGGCCCGTACTCTCCGACCGGCGTGTCGCAGACTGCGAGCCGCGCCAAGATCTTCGTCTGCACGCCCTGCCGCCGCGAGCGACGAGCGCGCGTGCGCCGAGAAGATCGCCGCGACGCTCGCACGGCGCGCGTTCCGCCGCCCCGTCGGCGCGGACGACGTCGCGCGGCTCATGCCGTTCTACGACGCGGGCCGCAAGTCGGGCAGCTTCGATACGGGCGTCGAGCAGCTCGTCACCGCGATGCTCGCGAGCCCCGACTTCCTCTATCGCGCGATCGAGCCGCCCGCGGGCGCGCTGACTGCGAAGGCCGGCGCAGCCGTTGGCTCGCCGAGCGGCGCGAAATCCGGCGCCGGGGTCGCGTCCGCGTCGACGACGTCGACGCCCGCCGCGTTCGCGCTCGACGACCTCTCGCTCGCGTCACGCCTCTCCTTCTTCCTCTGGAACCAAGGCCCCGACGACGAGCTGCTCGCCCTCGCCGAGCGCGGCGCGCTGCACGAGCCGCGCGCGCTCGACGCGCAGGTGGACCGGATGCTCGCCGACCCGCGCGCGGAGACGCTCGTCACGAGCTTCGCGCTCAAGTGGCTCAACGTCGACGACCTCACCGCGGTCGTGCCCGACGCGCGGATCTTTCCCGAGTTCAGCGACGCGCTGCGCACGGACTTCGCGACCGAGATCGAGCTGTTCCTGAAGAGCGTGCTGCTCGACAACCACGACGTGCGCGAGCTGCTGACGTCGGATCAGACGTTCTTGAACGAGCGGCTCGCACGCCATTACGGCATCACGGGCGTCCACGGGCCGCAGTTCCGGCGCGTGAAGCTCGAGGATCCGGCGCGCTTCGGCCTGCTCGGCAAAGGGGCCGTGCTGCTGCGCACTTCGTACGGCGATCGCACGTCGCCCGTGCTGCGCGGCGCCTGGGTGCTCGACAAGCTCATGGGCACGCCGCCGACGCCGCCGCCGCCGAACGTCGTCGTCGACCTCACGCAGAAGGCCGGCGAGAAACCGAAGACGCTGCGCGCGCGGCTCGAGCGGCATCGCACCGATGCGGTGTGTAGCGGCTGCCACAGCGTGATCGACCCGTACGGGCTCGCGCTCGAGAACTTCACCGTGACGGGCCAGTGGCGCACCGTCGACCGCGAGGCGCACGAGCCGATCGACGCCGGCTCGACGCTCGTGACGGGCACGGCCGTGAACGGCCCGGTCGCGCTGCGCAACGCGCTGCTCGCGCGGCCCGATCAGTTCCCGCAAGCCGTGACCGAGAAGCTCATGATGTACGCGATCGGGCGCAAGCTCGCGTACCACGACATGACGCAGGTGCGCGCGATCGTGCGCGACGCCGCAAGCCGCGACTACAAGTTCGCCGAGATCGTGCACGGCGTCGTGCGCAGCGACGCGTTCCGCGAGCAGGCGCTGCCGCGAGACACGCACGAAGGTGCGCAGACGGTCGCGCGCGTCGAGGCGAAGTAGCCGACGCCATCGTTACCGCAAGGGCCCGACAACGCACACGAGCCGGGCTGAGCACGCGACCACCGCCACGGAACCACTTTGAGCCGAGCCAATCCGCTGATCCAGGCGCTGTCGCTCATCGTCGCGGCCACCTTCCTCGGGCTCGCATTCCTGATCGGCGCGGTCGTGATCGGCGTGCTGCTCGCGGTCGCAGCCGTCGCCGCGCTCGCTCTCGCCGCGCGTGTTTGGTGGTTGCAGCGAAAAATTCGCGGTGCGGCCACCGGCGAGGCCTCGGATGGATCTGCGCCACGAGTGATCGAGGGTGATTACACCGTCGTCGGTGAGCCCGACGGGAAGAGCGGCGGCGCTTCCTCCCTCCCCCGGGACGACGCGAGAAGTCCCGCCCGTGACCCCGAGGACTGACACGCCGTGGCGCACACTGCCGCAGATCAAGACATCGGTAGGGTCGAAGCCGCGCCGGTTCTGCTATATATAGAAGCTCGAGATTGGAGAGCCCTGCCGGCCCGGAGTCGAGCGTGGCGTACCTGACGAAGAAACACCTGTCTCGCAGAGCCGTGCTGCGCGGTCTCGGGGTGGCCGTCGGCCTACCGCTGCTCGACGCGATGATCCCGGCCGCGACGGCGCTGGCGAACACCGCGGCCGCGCCGAAGCTGCGCGCGGGATTCTTCTACATCCCGCACGGCGCGATCCTGTGGAACACGGCGTTCGGCAAGGAGATGGATCACTGGACGCCGAGCGGCTCGGGCACCGACTTCAAGCTGAGCCCGATCCTTGCGCCGCTCGAGAAGTTCAAGCGCTACGTCACCTCGTTCTCGAACCTCGAGAACAAGGCGAATCAGAACTCGGTGCACGCGATCGTGCCCGCGACCTGGCTCAGCGGCGTGCGGCCCGACCCAGCCGCGACCGGCGCGAGCATGGCGACGACGATCGATCAGATCATCGCGGGCAAGATCGGCCAGGAAACCGCGCTGCCCTCGCTCGAGGTCGCGTCCGAGACGACGACGCAAGTCGCGGCGTGCCCATCGGGGGCCGGCTGCTACTACAGCACGACGCTGTCGTTCCGCAACGCGACGTCGCCGCTGCCGATGGAGTTCAACCCGCGCAAGGTGTTCACGCAGCTGTTCGGCGAGGGCGACACGCCCGAGGAGCGCGACGCGATCGCGGCCGAGACGAAGAGCCTGCTCGACCTGATCTCCGACCGCACGGCCGCGCTGCAGAAGTCGCTCGGCCCGAGCGACCGGCGCGTGCTCGACGAGTATCTCGACACGGTGCGCGAGATCGAGCGGCGCGTCGCGAAAGCCGAGCAACGCGACCTCACCGGGCTCACGCTGCCCGAAGCGCCGATCGGCGAGCTCGACAAGTTCGACGAGCAGGTGAAGCTCATGTTCGACCTCGTGGCGCTCGCGTACCAGGCGAACCTCACGCGCGTCGCGTCGTACATCATGGTGGCCGAAGGCACGAACCGCACGTACAACCACATCGGCATCTCCGACGCGTTCCACCCGCTCTCGCATCACGCGAACGACAAGGAGCGGCTGCTGAAGCTCGTGAAGATCCAGACGTACCACGTGCAGCGCTTCGCCGACTTCGTCGCGAAGATCGCCGCGATCCCGGACGGCGACGGCTCGCTGCTCGACCACTCCTTGTTCATGTACGGCTCGAACATGAGCAACAGCGACCGGCACAACAACTATCCGCTGCCGAACATCCTCGTCGGCGGCGCGTGCGGCGCGCTCAAGGGCGGCCAGCACGTCGAGCTGCCCGAGCACACGACGCTCACGAACCTGCATCTCACGGTGCTCAACAAGGCCGGGCTCGAGCTCAAGAGCTTCTCGGACAGCACCGGCGAGATCGCCGGCGTCTGAGTTGGGGCGCCCGATGTCTCGGCAGACATGCGGAATGTCCCCGTTTCCAACCGATGCTCGCGCGCGCTAAATCCGGAATGTCCCCATTTGCGACGATTCGACGGCGGGCCCTGCTCAAGGGAGCGCTCGGCGCGTGCGCGGGCCTCGCGGTCGCGTCGATCGCACGCCGCGCGCTACGCGGCGGACGCCATTCAAACGACGCGCGTAACGGACAAGCTCGTCGTGCTCTCGGGCGCGGGCGGCAACGTGCTCGCGCTTTCGACCGGCGACGGCCTCGTGGTCGTCGACAGCGGCGCGGCCGCGTCGGGCGCGCCGCTGGTCGCCGCGCTCGCGGCGCTGCCGGACGGCGCGCGCGTGCATACGCTCTTCAACACGCACTGGCACTTGGAGCAGATCGGCTCCAACGAGGCCTTGGGACGAGCGGGCGCGCACATCGTCGCGCACGAGAAGACGCGGCAGCGGCTCGCGTACGGCTACTACCTGCCGAAGGAAGACCGCTACCAGAAGCCGGTGCCGAAGGAAGCCCAGCCCGCGGAGAGCTTCTATACGACCGGCGAGACGAAGGTCGCCGGCGAACGGATCGAGTACGGTTACCTGCTCGAGGCGCATACCGACGGCGACATCTATGTCTACTTCCGCGACTCGAACGTGCTCGCGGTCGGCGACGCGGTGTCGCCTCTGCGCGATCCCGAGCTCGACTGGTTCGGCGGCGGCTGGCTCGGCGGCCGCGTCGACTCGCTCGCGCTGCTGCTCAAGCTCGGCGACGCGCGCACGAAGATCGTGCCGAGCTACGGACCCGTGATCGGCCGCGCCGACGTGCAGAAAGAGCACGACATGATGCTCAAGCTGTTCGAGCGCTTCGTCGAGCTCGTGCGCAAGGGCGACAGCGCCGAGGACATTCTTGCCGCGGGCGTGATCGCCGATACGGGGCGCACCTGGCAAGATCCGCAGAAGTTCGCGTACGACGCGTACAAGGGCATGTGGGCGCATCACAACACGCTGATGCCGGACATCGTCTGACGATGATCGCCCCTTCGCCGCGAACCCATCGCAAGCGCAAGCGAGCCGCGGCGGCGCTCGCCGGCCTCGTCGTCGTCGCGAGCGTCGCGACGCTCGGCTGCCGGCAAGGCGCCGCGGGAGTCGAGTGGAACGACGGCGTCGTCAAGGAGATCGAGACCTGGCGCGCGAAGCACGAGGCGGACTACAAGCGCGACTGGGCGACGATCGAAGGGTTGCATTTCCTCGCGCCGGGCGTTCACACCGCGGGCAGCGCGGCGAACAACGACGTCATCTTGACCGCGTCGCTGCCCGCACGGATCGGGCAGTTCACGGTCGGCCCCGACGACGTGACGCTTCGACCCGGAGCCCTTCGTCGGGTTGACGGTCAACGGCAAGCCGCCGGCGCCGGCCATGAAGCTGCGCGACGACGGCCAGGACGACACCGACGAGATCCTGGCGAACGGCGTCAGCGTCGTCGTGCACAAGAGCGGCGAGCGCATCGCACTGCGCGTCCGCGACCCGAACGGCGGGCGCGCGAAGGCGTTTCGCGGCTTCGACTGGTTCCCGATCAGCCGCGACTATCGAGTCAGCGGCCGCTTCATTCGCGATTCGGTGTCGCACGAGGAGCGCGTCGTGAACACGTTCGGCGACATCGACAGCTATGTCAGCGAAGGCGTCGTCGAGTTCACGCTAAACAACCAAATTCTGCGGCTGCGCCCGTTCACGACTCGGCCGAAGCATCTCTACATCGTGTTCAGCGACGACACGAGCGGCAACGAGACATACGAGGCCGCGCGCTTCCTGACCGCGGAGCTGCGCGACGACGGCACGACGATCCTCGACTTCAACGAGGCGTACAACCCGCCCTGTGCCTTCAATCCGTTCACGACCTGCCCCATTCCGCTCCAGCAGAACCGATTGCACGCCAGGGTTCTGGCCGGCGAGAAGAAGTATCCCGGGCACGTCGAGCCAGCCCCGTCGAGCACGCGCTGACGGTGCCGCGCCGCCGTGCGCAAGCCCCAGGGTCGGGTGTCGACGGCTAACTCCGTTTTCGCCGCGATGCGGCGTCGGAACCCGGCTCGTAGTGGAATTCGACGAGATAGACGTTGCGACCCGGCCCGTGCTTCGCGACCTTGAGCAGATCGACGACGCCCGCGAACCCAGAACGGCGCGCGAGCGCCGGCGTGATGTCGTCGAGCTCGATAGGGTGAAGCGCGTCGACGACGATGCTGCCCGGAGGCAGCGCATAGCGATGGCCGACCCCTACGTGCGGCTTCTGCCAGATCCGCACACTGCACGTGATCTCGCCGCGCTTGATCGGCTCGCGCAGGCGCTTGGTGAACTGCACGCTAGAGCGCTCGGCTGCGATGGAGCGCGAACGGCGCGTCAGCGCGGCACGGGCTTGCCGTAGATTTCGATCTGCGCGACGTCGGACCAGCCGCCGGGACCGTGACCGCTCGCAGGCATCAGATCGACGAAGCCGACCTCGTCGACCTTGCTCAAGTCGGGCTTGTCGACGAAGTTACCGGTCGTCACGAGCCGCTCCGAATCGAGCTTGAGCCAACGCGTGCTCGCGATCGACAGCTCGCCGACGAGCCAATCGAGCGGCGACGCGTCGGTGTGGTCGCCGACGAGCCACGTGCCGTCCGCGAGCTTCACGATCGGACGGACCTCGTGGAAGCCGGAGGTCTTCACGTTCCAGCGAATCCGCGCGAGGCCGGTGAGATCGACGTAACGCGCCTTGTCGCGTAGCGCGAGCCCGCACGGCGTGGTGCAGAGCCCTGTCCAAACGTGCGTCGGGTTGTTGTCGTCGCCGTCGACGCCGGTGAGCTGAATCGACTGGCTCGACGCGCCGTAGAGCTTGAGCTCGACGTTCGCCGCCGTGACGCTCGCGGGCGTCACGGGGTGCTCGCCGCCGCCAGAGATCTGCTTCCAGTCCTCGTTGATGAACAGCGGCGGCCGCGTCGCGCGCGGACGCTCGCCAGCGGGCGATGCGGGCTCCGCCGACGCGGCGCGAGCAGCGGTTGTTGCGCCGGCGCGCTGCGGCGCTTGCGCCTGCGACGCGAAAGAGACGACGGAGCCGAGAACCGCAACGACACATCCGACGGCAACGCTGACGTGCATGGGAGCTCCTTCGGCCGCGATTGCGGACGAGTATAGCGCCGGTGGACTTGGCGCCGCGCGCGCTTGTCTTTCCCCGCGGCCCCACCGGGCGGCCGTTTGCTACAGGTTCGCTCGGCAGAGCATGATGCCGGCCTTCGTAAGGGAGCGGGGACGCGTGACGATGAGGACAAACGGCGGCACGCAAAGGTCGCGAGCGAGGCTCAGTCGTTGGGTTTCTGGTCTCGGCGCAACGGCCGTGCTCGCTGCAGCGGGCACCGCCCTCGCGCAGCAGAACGCGACACAGTCGTCACCAACGGCAAGATTCTCACCGTCGATGCGGCCTTCCGCATCGTCGAGGCGCTCGCGATCAACGACGGCCGAATCGTCGCGCGCGGCACGAGCGCCGAGATCGCGCGCTACGCGGGCCCAGGCACGCAGATCATCGACGTCGCGGGCGCGACCGTGATCCCGGGCCTCATCGACAACCATTTCCACTTCACGCGCGCGCGTGCGAGACCTGGCACCAGCAGGCGCGATTCGAAGGCGTCGACTCGCGCCGCGAAGCGCTCGCGACTTCTCGCGGCGAAGGCCGCGAGCCTGAACGCCCGGCGAGTGGATCATGGTGCAGGGCGGCTGGACGCCGCGGCAGTTCGCCGACGCGCCGGGCGGATTCACGCTCGCGGAGCTCGACGGCGTCGCGCCGAAGAATCCGCTGTTCGTGCAGGAAGGCTATAGCGTCGTCTACGCGAACAGCCTCGCGCTCAAAGCCGTCGGGCTCGAACCCGGCCGACGGCGCGCGCCGCAACGCGACGGGCCTCGTGTCGTTCCAGCCGCCCTACGCGCTGTACGACGCGATGCCGCCGACGTCGCCCGCGCAGCTCGAGCAGAACCTCACGGATTTCATGCACGAGCTCAATGCGGTCGGGCTCACGGGCGTCTACAGCCTCGGCCAGTCGGCGTTCCTGGCCGCTCGCGCCGCGAAGGGGCCGCTGCCGGTTCGGCTCTGGGAGACGCTTGCCGTTCAACGCGCACGACCCGGCCTCGGCGGCCAAGGCCGCGGCGCTCATCGAGCGCAGCCGCCCGAATCAGTTCGACGGCCAGTTCGGCATCTTCGGTCTCGGCGAGGTGCTCTACGGGCCGTTCTTCGATCTCGCGCCGCGCAAGGATCCGTGGCCCGCCGAGATCATGAGCGAGTACGGCAAGCTCGCGACCGCGGCCGCGCGCGCCGGCTGGCACGTCCACCAGCACGTGATCAACAACTCGGCCGTGACCGATCTGCTCGACACGCTGGAGAACGGTGAACAAGACCCAGCGCATCGAACGGTCTGCGCTGGACGCTCGGCCACGTCTACGACATCTCGCCGCGAAAACATCGCGCGCGCGAAAGCGCTGGGCATGACGCTCGGCGTGCACGGCGCCGCGATGCAGGCCGGCGCGCACATGCCGCTGCGAAAGATCGCCGACAGCGGCATCGTGTTCGGCCTCGGCACCGACGCCACGATCGTCTCGCACTACAGCCCGTTCGTGACGCTCGGCTGGGTGGTCAGCGGGCTCGACGTCGGCGGCAACCGCGTGCTCGACGAGACGCTGACGCGCGAGGAAGCGCTCATCGCGCACACGCGCTCGAACGCGTATCTGTTCTTTCAGGAGAACGCGCTCGGCTCGCTCGAAGTCGGCAAGCAGGCCGACCTCGTCGTGCTCGACCGCGATTACATGACCGTGCCGGCCGCCGAGATCAAGCGCATCAGGCCGACGCTGACGATGGTCGGCGGCAGGACGGTGTTCAGCTCGGGTCGCTAGCCACGCGCACGTTGTCTCACTGCTGGGTGGCTGGCTTGTCGGTCTTCGGCGCGAGCTCCGCATTCGGCTTGCCCGAATACGAGCCCGGCATCTGCGGCGGATAGACGTGTATGCGCTGCTTGTAGCGCCAACCCTGCGCGGTCTTCACGTAGATGTCCTCGTAGCCGCCATCCTGGCCGTGGTGCTGATCGTCGACGTACTTACCGTTCCTGCCCGGATAGATCAGATACGACTTGCCCTTTGCGCCACCCGCGATCGGCTCGATCACGAGGTTCGTGACCACGTGCTCGAGCGGCATTTTCGGGAACGGACATCCCTTCCCGTGTCCGCCTGCGGCCTCCGCGAGTTGATTGCGGCCTTGCCATCGCTGCCCGCTGTCGCCGCTGATGAAGACTCCGTCCGGCGTGTAGAGGTCGGCGTATTCGTAGCCGTCGTTGCCGCAGTAGTCGAGCGCCCACGCGTACTTGCGGTTGAGCTGCTCGATCTCGATGTAGTCGAGCGCCGTGAGCTGCGTGACGGCCGGCGAAGCCGTGCTGTCGGGCTTTTGAGCGCGCGGAGCCGTCGGAACGATCAGAGTGATCGAAGCGACGAGCAGGAGCGGAAGGAATCGCATGTCGTTCTCCGAAGTGACGAGACGTCGCAAGGGCGGAATTCTAGGTGCCGGCGTCCGCGATCGCCATGACCGAACGGTTCGGCACGCTCCGATCGAGCACGCGCCCGCGGCGAGGGAATCGCTTCGCGTAGTAGACTGCCGCGCACGTTGGCGTTGGCGCAGAAACCGGTATGAGCTCGCGTCGCTGGTTCGTCGTCCCGTTGCTCGCGTTGCTCGCAGCGTTGCCCTGTAGCGGCGCGACGCCAGAGCTCGAGCATATCGAGGCGGGCGGCGTGCGGCGCGAATACTTGCTCGTCGCGCGGGAGATCTCGGGGCTCGGCGCTCGTCCGCTCGTGCTCGTGCTGCACGGCCACCTCGGCACGGCCGCGAACGCGCTCGGCGGCGGCCGCGTGCCGTCGCCGCTCTCGGCGTGGCTCGACGTCGCCGAGCGAGAGAACGTGCTCGTCGCGGCGCTCCAGGGACTCAAGGGCTCCGACAATCGCACCGGTTGGCACGACTGCCGCAGCGACGCCGACAACAATCCGCAAACTGATGACGTCGCGTTCGCTTCGCGCGTCGCGAAGAAGCTCGTCGACGACGGCCGAGCCGACGCGAAGCGAATCTACGTGATGGGCATGTCGAACGGCGCGATCATGACGCTGCGCCTCGCGCTCGAGATGCAGCCTGCACCAGCCGCGGTCGCCGCCGTCGCGGGCACCATGGCCGCGAAGTCGGGGTGCACGGGCGCGCCGCGGCCGGTGTCCGTGCTGCTGATCCACGGCACGCAGGACCCGCTGGTGCCCTACGCCGGCGGCGGCGTCGGTTTCGGCGAACGTCGCGACCGCGGTAGCGTCATGAGCGTCGCCGCGACGCGCGACTTTTGGCTACACGCCGACGGGCTGGAGGGCGCTCAGCCGGTCGAAGCCTTTTTCCCGCACGACGGCGACGACGCGACGCGCGCGCGCAAAGCCACCTACGGGGCGGCGGACGCCGGGCCGGAGGTCGTCGTGATCACGATCGACAACGGCGGCCACGTCGAGCCGAGCAAACGCTTCCACAACCCGGCGCTCTACACGCGCATCGTCGGCGTACAGAATCGGGATTTCGAGGCCGCCGAGGAAGCCTGGTCGTTCTTCAAGGCGAAGTCGTCGAATCCCTAACGCCTTTGCATTCCCTATAGCATTTCGTTAGGCCACGCGTAGGCGTACCCTAGTTCCACCAGAACTCAACCGGGCACAGGCGTGACTATGTATCCGATCAAATCGACGCTCAGATTCACGTTCGCGGCGACGACGTTGGCACTGGCCACCGCCGCATTCGCGCAGGTCAACGATTCCGTTCGCGGCGCACCGAGCGAGGCCAATCACTTCGTGGAGACACCGAAGGGTTGGAAGCAGCCGATGACGCCCTGGGGCGAGCCCGACATTCGCGCCAAGTTGGACATGATGCAGGCATCGGGCGTGCCGCTCGAACGGTGCGCGAGCAGCTACCGGCCCCGCGCCCCGGCGTGCGACATGAACAAGAAATGGCTCACCGAAGAGGAATACAAGCAACGAGTCGATGCCGCGGCGGCGCGCGGAGACCGAAGCACCCAACTGGCAAAGCAAGGCAACTTCGGTGGCGCGATCCTAGCGGGTCAATTGGATCCGAACATCCCGCAACGACAAACCACCCTGATCGTCGATCCGCCGAACGGAATGCTGCCGCCCGTGACGCCGCTCGAGAAGAGCCTCGCGCTCAAGGTGGGCAGCGACTGGGCTCTACCGGGCGAGAACATCAACTTCCAGTCGGCCAAGGATTTCGACAGCTGGGACCGCTGCGTCACGCGCGGGTTGCCGTCGATGATGATGCCGTATCGCTACAACGGCGGGTTTAGGATCGACCAGGGGCCCGGGTACGTCGTCTTCAACATCGAGATGATCCACGAGGCGCGCGTGATCCCGACCGACGGTCGCAAGCCGCTCGATTCCAACATCAGGCAGTATCTCGGTGAGTCGCGCGGCCACTGGGAAGGGACGACGCTCGTCGTGGAGACGACGAATTTCCGTACGGAGCCGTCGATCAACCAACCGCTGATCAACCTCGCCGTCGTCGGGTCACCGGCCGGTAACCGGTTTCCGATCAGCGACAAGCTCAAGACGACCGAGCGGATCGTGCGTCTGAACGACAACACTTGGCTCTACGAGATCAAGACGGAAGACCCCGACATCCTCACGGCGCCGTTCACCGTGCGCTACCCGATGCGCAACAATCCGAAGTACATCATGCCGGAGTACGCGTGCCACGAAGACAACCAGATCGTGCACAACTACGTAACGACGAACCGCTACGAGCGCGCGCACCCTAAACCGGAGCCGGCGCAGCCGCCGGTCGAGGTATCGGCGGACGTCGCGAACCTGTTGGCTGGCAAATGGGTCGGCACACCGAAGATCCCGACCGTCGATGACAGCATCGAGCTCGAGTTCACGAAGAACAAGGACGGCACCGTGAACGGCAAGTTGATCGGCACGAACTTCGGCAAGATCGACAAGCCGCTCCGAAACTTCAAAGTCGACGGACGCCAGATCGACTTCACGTTCCCCAACGTCGACCCATGGAGTGTCTCGGGCAAACTCGGCGACGACGGCACGATCACCGGCATCGTCTTCAGCATCCAGGGCGGCACGACGGTGACGTTCAAGAAGCAATCGCGAGGCTAGCTCACCGACGGCGCGGCGCGCCGCGCCCACGTTCCGCCGGGTCGACGCATGAGCTCAGTGGTGATGCGGCGACTGCGACCGCCGCCACGCGTAGTAGCCGTCGAGCGCCTGAAGCTGCGGCAAGTTCGGCATCGGCCGCGCGCTCGACATCGCGTCGAACACCATCGCCTGCTGCGCACCCTCGCTGAACGCGGGCCACTTCGGTAGGCCGGCGCCGTTCGGATCACCCGTCTTCGCGAAGTTCGTCCAGTAGCTGCTCACGAGCTCCGACATTGCGACGTCCTCCGGACGCGGCGCGCCGGCGGGACCGCCTAGATTGCGGAACACGTAGCCGAGCTCCGCCGCATGCGTCGCGCCGTTCGGCGATTGCGGCGTCCGGTGATCGTAGTAGTACACGTACGCGGGACCCTTGCCCTTCGACGACTGCAACCGCGCCCACGTCCACGTCGACCAACCGAAGAGGCTGTCGCGCAGGATGTTCCTCGTTGCGGTCAGCGCCTCGGCGTTCGTCGCGTGCGGATTGGCCGCGAGAATCCCGTCCGCGCGCTCGCCGAAACCGTCGCGGATCTGCTTCTCGAATCCGGCCGGCGTCACGCCGTTGCCACCTTGAACGAACAGCGCGCCTTCGTCGGAGTTCGTGCCGATCAATACGGGCGTGTCGTTGAACTTGCCCGCGCTGTACAGCATGTACTGGTCGGTCGGCAGCACGTCGCCGTCGAAGTTCGGCCAGAATCCGCCGCTTAAACCCGGCGGCTGCGCCTTCTGAATCTGCTCGGCTGGGAGCTTGCGTGCCTCGGCGAGCGACTTCACACCGAGCTTCCCGAACAGACTCGCGCCCGATTTCTCGGCCACCGCAAGCGTCGGCGTCTGTTGGCCGCCCTCCGCGGCGTGCCGTGGCGGCGCGAAGTTGCCGCCGCTCTCCGAGATCGCTTTCGCGAACAAGCCCTTCGCGGCCGGCGATGCGCCGAGCATGCTGACCGCGATGCCGCCGGCCGACTCGCCGAAAATCGTCACGTTGCGCGGGTCGCCGCCGAACGCGGCGATATTCGCTTTGACCCATTCGAGGCCCGCGATCATGTCTTCGAGCCCGTAGTTGCCGGACCCCTTGCCGCTCTCGCGGCTCAGGTCCGGATGCGCGAGGAATCCGAAGAGGCCGACACGGTACGAGACGCTCACGAGAACGACGCCCTTTTGCGCGAGGCGCGTGCCGTCGTAGGTCGCCGAGCTCGTTGCGCCGGCCGCGAAGCCGCCGCCGTAGATCCAGACCATGACCGGCAGCCGATCGCCCGCGGCCTTCGCCGGCGTCCAGACGTTCAAGTACAGGCAGTCCTCGCTCACGCCTTCTGGGGCGCCGATGAACTTGAGCATGTTCGGGTCTTGCATGCACGCGGGCGCATAAGCGTTCGCTTTTTTCACGCCGCTCCACGCGACGACCGGCTGCGGCTTCTTCCAGCGAAGGTCGCCGACCGGCGCGGCGGCGAACGGAACGCCCTTGAACGACGCGACGCCGTTCGCGGCCGTGCCTTCGACTTGCCCGCCACTCACGCGTGCGGTCGTCACTTCGGCGCTCGCGGCGACGCTGAGCGCGCACAACAACGCGGCAGCGCCGACGTCCCTCATTCGGTAACCCATGAGCTTTCCCCCGCTGGTTGGACCGCTTGCATTATTCGACGCTCGACCCAGGGGACGCAAATGGGGCCGCAGCTGCCGCCGTTTTCCCCGCGAGGCAGTCGAAACGAGCCGTGCGACATAATCGAGGCACCCCAATGCTCCGGCCGCTTGCCGCCAGTAAGTCTGCGCGCGTGAGATCTTGCATTCGCCGGCCGCTTCGGTTGTGATCCGGCAACCACTTTCGATAACAACAACAACAGAATGAGCGAATCGTCCCGGACCGAGGCGCCAGTTTTTTTTGCGCCTCTCGAATCCCTCAGAGGTATCGCCGCACTGCTCGTCGTCCTGTACCACGCGGCGTGGACGAACTGGATCACCTCCCTGCATTTCGTGCAGAACGGTGCGTTGATGGTGGACTTTTTCTTCGTTCTGTCCGGCTTCGTCATTTTTCACAGCTACGGGAAGAAGCTCGCCGACGGCGCCGACGTCCGCCGCTTTCTATGGTTGCGCCTAGGGCGGCTCTACCCTCTGCACCTCACCTTCTTGCTGGTGTTCCTTGGATTCGAGGTCGCGAAGCTCCTGGCCGACA
Source organism: uncultured Gammaproteobacteria bacterium (assembly GCA_963699925.1). GTDB lineage: Bacteria > Pseudomonadota > Gammaproteobacteria > Steroidobacterales > Rariloculaceae > FEN-1219. Next base: position 759,446 of record CAVOVT010000007.1, read on the forward strand.
GGCAATTCGGCATCGTGGCCGACAAGCCGGCGTTCACGACGAACGACGGTTTCGCGCTCCTGACGAATCTGTTCCTGATCCATTCGCTCGGTGTGCTCGACCCTCGGCACCTGACCTTCAATCACCCGAGTTGGAGCATCAGCACGGAGTTCTATGCCTACGTCCTGTTTGCGGGCATCCGGCTGGTGTTTGCGGATAACCGGCGCTTCACCGTCGCTGCGATCGCCTTCGTTGCGGCGGGGTTCGGTGCGTTGTGGTGGCTCGATGTCGTGCCGCTGACCACCGCCGGCTATGACTACGGCTTCATCCGCTGCGCGGCCGGCTTCTTCCTGGGGACGTTGACCTATCTCGCCTACGATGCATGGCGCGGCAGACTGAAGGATCTGCCCCACGGTGCCCTGATCTTGCTTGCGGCACTGACTCTGCTTGGGACGATCGCGTATCTGTGCGTGATCGATCCCGAGGGCTCGCTGACGTACTTGTTGCCGTTCTTGGCGGCGCTGCTGATCCTGACGCTCGTCATCTGTCCGCAGAGTCTCGTGCAGACCGTTCTGTCGTCACGAGGCTTCAGTTGGCTCGGGAAGGTGTCTTACTCCATTTACATGGTCCACGCGGCGGTCGGGTGGGCCATCGCGCAAGTGCTGACCGTGGTGCTCAAGTTCCCAAAGATCGAAGTGCCGGATGGCCATGTCGTCGCGACGTCCGGCTCGACCGGCCTGATCGCTGTCGCCATCTACGTGACCGCGGTGCTCGTGCTATCCCATTTCACGTATCAGTGGATCGAGGAGCCCTTCCGCTTGATGTCGCGCCGCACGTCTCTACGCTGGGTTCAGCGCAGCCGCGAAGCCATCGCGCCGAAGCCGGCCGTGCCGTCGTAGCCGACGAGCGCGCTGTACACCGGCAGCCCCCGGACGCAGAATTCGGCTGGAGCCGCCGAACGAAGCATGGGTCCGGGGCGAGCATCGAGAATGGCGAGCAGTTCGACATCGCTCTTCGGGCGAGCGGCCCTCACGCTGTGCTTGGCCTTCGGCTACTCGCAGCCGGCGCCGGCAAGCTCGCTCGCGACGCTGATCCAATCGGGCGACCGCGCCGCGGCGCTCAAAGAGATCGCAGCCGGAGCGGACGTAAACGCGGGCCAAGGTGACGGCACGACCCCGCTGATCTGGGCCGTGTACAAGGTCGACGCGGGCCTCGTCGCGACACTACTCGCGCACGGCGCGAAACCGAACGTCGCGAACAAGTATGGCTCGAGCCCGCTCGCTGAAGCCGTGAAGATCGCGGACGCCGGCATCACGAAGCAATTGCTCGACGCTGGCGCCGAGGTCGAATCGCCGAACGGGGACGGCCAGACGGCGCTGATGCTTGCGGCACGCACCGGCGCGCTCGAGGTCGCGAAGGAGCTCGTCGCGCACGGCGCGAACGTGAACGCGAAAGAGGCGTGGCGGGGCCAGACGGCGCTCATGTGGGCCGCGGACGCGAACCAAGCCGAGATCGAGCAGCTTTTGATCTCGAAGGGCGCGGACGTCAACGTGCGTGCCATGGCTAACGACTGGGACGCGCAGATCACGTCGGAGCCGCGCGGCCAGTACCGCCCGACCGGCGGGCTCACCGCGCTGCTCTACGCAGCGCGCTCGGGTTGCTCGCGGTGTGTGCGATCGATCCTCGAGGCTGGCGCCGACGTCGATCGCCCGAACCCCGACGGCATCACGCCGCTGATGATCGCGATCGACAACTTCCACTACGACACCGCGCGCCTGCTGCTCGACTCGGGCGCGAATCCGCACGTGTCCGATTGGTGGGGGCGCACCGCGCTATACATCGCGGCCGACATGAGTAGCTTCAGCTTCCGCCTCGGCGCAGCGCCCCCGGCCGCGAGCGAGACGACCGCGCTCGACGTGATCAAGCGCCTGCTCGACGCCGGCGTGAACCCGAACCCGCAGCTCGACATGCATCGGCCAGGCCGCGGCGGCAACAGCGGCCGCTTCGTCGACGATTTGCTCACGACCGGCGTAACGCCGCTGCTGCGCGCCGCGATCGGCCACGACGTCGAGGCGGTGCGCGCGCTGCTCGCACACGGTGCGATCGTCGACCTACCCAACGTGATGGGCGTAACGCCGCTGATGGGCGCCGCAGGCGTCGGCGTGTCGGGCCGCGATCGGCGTATCGGGCTCGATGGCGACATCCAGACCCGCGTGATCGCCACGCTCGACGTGCTGATCGAGGCCGGCGCCGACGTGAATGCGCGCATCACGGACATCGACAGCCGCACGGCGCGGATCGCGCGGGTCAGCACGATGACGGAACGCAACGGCCAAACCGCGCTCTACGGCGCCGTGAAGTTCGGTTGGAAGCGGGTCGTCGAGTATCTGCTCGCGCACGGCGCGAAGGCCGACGTCGTCGACGCGCTCGGCAAGACGCCGCTCAACGCAGCGCTCGGCCAGACCGGAGGCCGCGACAACACGCCGTCGCCGGAGATCGCCGAACTGCTGCGCGCCGCGACGAAGGGCGGCGGCTGACCGAACCCGGCCGGCGCCGCCGAGCCACCAATCCGAACCGATCGGCTCGGCCTCGGAGCGAAACGATGTAACGAATCGTGACGCGGCAATACGCGATCCCGCGGCGCCGTAAAGGTTCGTAACAATTGCTTTCAACATCCTGACATCCCCCGCGCCATGATCCGGGCATATCACCAAGTCCATGGAGGGGGACGCCGTGCAGAGGCGACGGATTGTTGTGATCGGCTACCCGAAAAGCGGTAGCACATGGGTCACGCGGCTGACCGCACAGTTGCTCGGTGCACCCGTCACAGGGTTCTGGGGCGAGCCCGACACGGTAGAGCTTGCAAGCGAGGGCGTCACTCGTATCTCTCGCTTCGCGGTCTTCAAAAGCCACCATCCCTATGCCGGCATCGGCGCCGACGTGAACCTTCGTGACGTCGTTTACGTCGTGCGCGACGTGCGCGACGTCGCCGTCTCCGGCGCATGCTACTTCGCGCTTCGGCCGCGCGAGCCGCTCGCGAGGCTCGCTTGCTCGTTGCGCAAACGGCTGACGGGCGCCGCGGGCAAAACTCGCGAGAACGCGCGTAAGGTGCGCGAGATGCTGCGCGTGCTCTCGGAAGGCGATGTTTGGCCGAGCCCGTGGTGTGCGCGGCCGTGGGACCGGCACGTCGCGGATTATCTTCGTGCACGCGCATTCGTCCTGCGCTACGAAGATCTGCTGGCGGCGCCCGAGCGCGAGTGCTCGAGGCTGCTGCGTCACCTCGGCGTCGAGCGCTCCGCCACTCAGATCCGCGACGCGATCGCTACGCAGAGCTTCGTTGCGGTGAAGCAGCGATCTCTCAGTGCGGGCAAAGTGCGGCACGCGCGGTTCCTCCGCGAGGGCCGATCCGGCGAGTGGGTCGAGCGGTTGAGCCCCGAGCAGTCCGCTTTCTGCGCCGAGCGCTTCGGATCGATGCTCGCTCTGCTCGACTACGAGCCGTCGCGCCACGAGCAGGCGATAGCCGCAGACGAACCCCACTTGTTCGCGGCCCGCCCGAGGTTCGCGTCGCCGATGCTATAGTCCCGCGCTCTCCGGCGGGAGCGCCGGAGCGCAAAGAGAAGAACCAATCAACATGGGGGACCTCGTATGAAGCTCTTGGCCAGTGCCATCGCGTTCTCGTTCGTCGCCGTCGCCGCGCACGCGGCAGAACCCGTCGTGCCCGCGAAGGATCAGCAAGCGTTGCTCAAGAGCAGCGATCCGCAGCTCGCCGCGAACAAGAAGCTCGTGTTCGACATGTGGCGGACGTTCCTGACCGCGCACCATGTCGACCAGGCCGACAAGTTCCTCGCGCCCGAGTACCACCAGCACAATCCGAACGCGGAAACCGGGCTCGCGGGAGTGAAGGCTTACTTCACCGCGTTGAAGTTGGAGCCGACGCCGGTTCCCGCCGAGATCCCGGGCCTCGTCTCGATCGTCGCCGAGCGCGACCTCGTCGTCATGAGCTTCGTCCGCGCGGGGAAGGACAAGGAAGGCAAGCCGTACACGACGACCTCGTTCGACATGTTCCGCGTCGCGAACGGCAAGATCGTCGAGCACTGGGACATCGCCCAGAAACAGTAGCCCTCGGTTCCTTTCTGGCTCGTGCCCGGGAGGGCGGCGTCGAGCGCCGCCCTCGTCGTGCGCTCCGCGTCGTCGACCGTGCGTCGAGGACCGCGATGACGATCCTCCGTGCACCAGTGTGTTAGGCGTGCACGCTGGAGTGAATTCTCGACTCTGCGCGCCGTAGATCCGAGCTCACGCTCGCGAAACGGGTAGCCGCAGCGCCCGTCACCCTTACGATTTCCCAGGCGGATCAATAGCGCGCTGCTAAACTACGCGTCGTTTTTCCGGGGGCAGCGAGAATGAACAAGACCCTACGCCTTCACGGCGTCGCGGCGGCCGTTGCGTTGCTGATCGCAACCGGCGCGAACGCCCAGAACCTCACGATTACGAACGCGCGGATCATCGACGGCACCGGCCAGGTGATCAGCCGCGGTTCCGTCGTAGTGAAGGAGGGCAAGATCGCATCGGTGTCCGCGGCTGCGCCGGCCGCGGCCAGCGGACGCACGATCGACGCGGGCGGCAAGACCGTGATGCCGGGCCTGATCGACGCGCATCGCCACATCGTGATCGGGCAATCCGGCCGAGTGGCTCGACAAGACCGCGCCGCGGGAGATGCAGGAATTTCTCGACGCGGGGTTCACGACGCTGCTTTGCGCGCTCGAGCCGCTGCCGGCGGTCGAAGCGCGCAACCGCATCAACAAGGGCCAGCTCAAGGGACCCCGGCTCTACGTCGCGGCATTCCAACCGGTTCAAGGCGGCCCGCCGGGCCCGCCTCCGGCCGAGGATCCCGCGCGCACCGATCCCGCGCGCTTGCCGTTGTCCGATCAGCCCGCGGCCGCAGTTCCGCGCGAGGTCACGATCAAGGGCGTCGAGGACGCCGCGAAGGCGGGCTACGACTACCTGAAGGTCGTGCTGAACGCCACGAAGAACGGCCCCGAGCTCGATACGCTGAAGCTGATCGTCTCCGAAGGCAAAAAGCACAACCTGCCGACGATCGTGCACGCGGTGAGCGTGCGCGACACGCTCGTCGCGATCCAGGCGAAGCCGGACCTGCTCGTGCACACGCCGCACATCGGCAGCCTTGCCGACGACCCGGACGCGCTCAAGAAGATCGTCGACGCGAAGATCCCGATGACCTCGACGCTGTCCGTGTTCGTGCCGCACTTCGACGAGCAAGGCACGGCCCTCTTCCGCGACCGCAAGCCGTTCCCCTGGCAGACGCTCTCGAGCGCGGGCCAGGGCCCTGTCAACGCGCGGCTGCTCTGGAACGCGGGGCTCGTGAGCTACGGCTACGGCACGGACACGCAATGGCCGCCGAAGGAGACACTCGGCGACGAGCTGCGCGCGCTGCGGCTCGTGTTCTCCCCGCAGCAAGTCGTCCAGATCATCACGAAGAATGCCGCGACGGCCACGATGCATGGCACCGAGATCGGCACACTCGAGCCCGGCAAGCTCGCTGACATCGTGATCGTGGACGGCGATCCGCTGCGTGACAGCAGCGCGCTTCAGCACGTCGTGACGACGATCAAGGGCGGCGAGGTCGTATTCGAGGCGAAGCGATGAAAGGGACGCTGATCTCGATATTCGTCGGCGCGCTCGCCGGCGTGCTGCTCACGGTGGGCTCGAGCCTGCACGCGTCGCATGCGGCAGCGAGCCGAGCCGCGCCGGACGGCAGCGGCATCGTGGTCCTCGACCAAGCTGCGGTGGACTCCGTTCCGCGTCCCGACCCCGCCGCCACCGCGGAAGAGCCGGCGCCGCTCGCGGACTAGGCCGCTCGCGGGCGCGCATTCGCCTCGCGGAGCTTTGACGAGTGTTCTGAGGTCCGCGTCGGAGCGGTTGTCCGGAAGCCGCGTGCCCACGCACGATGGAAACATGGCTGTCGTCGACGTCGCCCCGCTGTTCGAGCCTTTCCAGATCGGCGGCCTGCGCCTGCGCAACCGCTTCGTGCTGCCCGCGATGCAGGTTGGCTTCGTCGAACGGTGCGGCCCGTCGCAGCGGATGATCGACTACCTGCGCGCGCGAGCCGAGGGCGGCACCGCGCTGATCTACAGCGAGTCGTGCGCGCCCGACCATCCGTCTTCCTATTGGCAGCCCGTCTTCTGCGTACTGAGCAAGGACAGCGAAGGCGGCTGGGCCCGCGTCGTCGAGGCCGTCAAAGGCGCCGGCGCTGCCTTCTTCTTGCAGCTCTGGCACCCGGGCGCGCAGCGAGTGCCCTCGCCCGGCTTCACGCACGCCGACTACCCCAGCTTGAGCCCTTCCGGCCTGGTTCAAGAAGGACGCGGCAACGGCCGCGCGATGACCGCGAGCGAGCTCGACGACATCAAGGCGTCGTACGTGCGTGCCGCCGAGACGGCGAAACGGCTCGGCGCGGACGGCGTCGAGCTCCATTCGGCGCACGGGTATCTCATGGACCAGTTCCTTTGGGCCGAGACCAACGTGCGCGACGACCGCTACGGCGGCGCGGCGCTGGCCGACCGCGCGCGGTTCCCGCTCGAGGTGGTCGCCGCGATGCGCGCCGCGACCGGGCCCGCCTTCCCGATCTCGCTTCGATTCTCGCAGTTCAAGGAGGCGGACTACGGTGCGCGCGTGTTCGCGACGCCAGAAGAGCTCGCCGACTTCACGGCGCTCGCACGCGCCGCCGGGGTCGACATGCTCAATGTTTCCTCGCGCCGCTTCGCCAAACCCGAGTGGCCGGAGCTTCACCCGACGCGCGGCATCGCGGGCTGGACGCGGCTCCTCGGCGGGCTGCCGGTCATGACGACCGGGAGCGTCGGACTCGACAAGGACATGTTCCTGGATCTCTTCGACGGCGCCGATCCCGCGCTGCGTCTCACCGCCGACCTCGCGGAGCTCAAGCGCCGCTTCGTGGCCGGCGAGTTCGACCTCGTCGGCGTAGGCCGCATGCAGATCGCGAACCCCGACTTCGTCGCGAAGCTCGCGAGCGGACGCCTCGATGCGCTGCGGCTCTACCGCAAGTCCGTCGATCTCGGCCACCTGTTCGACCGGCTCGAGCCTGGCTTGATCGAGGAAGGTCGGAAGAGCACGGTCGACTGACGCATGGCTCACACCACAGAGATTGCGAAGGCGTCGTCCGCTGCATGACCGGAACGCGCGAAGCGACGCGCAACCTCTTTCCAGTTAGCGAGCGACCACAGGCGTCCGTACTCGCTGCGGCGGTTCTAGGTAGCGGGCATGTTGCCAACGCCGCTTCGCGAGCTACACCCAAGCCTGGACCGAGCAAGTCGGCGTCGGCGTCGGCGAATTACGCTTTGAGCTGCGCGAGGCGGGTTCGACAACAGCGGCGAAAGCGTGTGCTTCCACGTTCGTGGCTCGACGGCGCTAGCGGCGCGAGCGGCGGCGATTACTGGGCGTCGTCGAGATCCTGCTTGAGATCGCCGTACATCGTTTGAATCTTGCCGGCGGCGCGGTCGATTTTACCTTCCTCTGTCAGCGCCTCATTGCCCGTGACTTTCCCCGTGGCGATCTTTGCCTCGCCTTTCGCTTCTTTGATGCGCCCTTTCATTTGATCCTTGTTCATGGTCGTCTCCTGAGCACGCTGTTCGAACATTCGATCCCTACCGCCCGGCCGAGCTTGCCACATCGGCCACCGCGGGGTCTGTACTCTGGGACGCATACCGCCGTTACGGCGCGATCTTGCGCTCGCGTCGGCAAGCGGCCGCGGCCGCAACATCGATGCTCGAGGTCGGAGCGCCGTGCGCGATCAAGTAGTCGCGTACGAACTACGTGCGTTGCAGTACAGACGCCGAATGACGCTCGCAGTAAGTTTGACACTCGAAAGATTTTTCCGCGGAGTTGAACATGAGCTTGGGCGCAATACTGCTGATCATCGTCGTGCTGGCTCTGCTGGGTGCCCTTCCGACTTGGCGACACAGTAGGGACTGGGGTTACGCGCCGAGCGGGATCGTCGGCGTGGTTCTGGTCGTGGTGGTCGTAATGTTTCTGGCGGGCCGCGTCTGACCCGAGGTTGTTGATCGGTGCGAATAAGGGCGCGCATCGCCGCGCACGAGGAGAAGACGTGATGAACGCAATGAAGATTTTGGCGCTAGGGCTGATCGTCGCCGGCGTGTTGGGTTTGGCGTATGGCAGTTTCACCTATACCAAAGAGACCCATTCGGCCAACGTGGGACCGATCAATCTCTCGGTGAAGGACAAAGAAACGATCAACGTCCCCGTCTGGGCCGGCATCGTGGCCGTCTTGGTCGGCGGCGGATTGCTGTTCTTCCCGGCTGGCAAGAAGATCTAGCCACCGCCGCTCGCGCGACGGCCCGTTCCTGCGTTACACGCAAGTACCGCGCGGGGGTGATTTGCTACAGCCGCGGGCATATCGCCCTTCTCGACCGGCCCTAGCTCGAGAAGCTGTCGTGCGAATGCTGTGCCGTAGTCAAGAGGGAAACAGATCGCCCGTTGACGCCTTTGGCTGCATAGCTAGAGAGCCCGGTGCGCGGATGGCGTGAGGAGGGTCTGAACATTTCGGCCCCGCCCGCCTCTCGACCGTTATGTTCGTCATCGAACAAACGGCCGCCAGGAACCGGCGTAGGTTATTGCGTATGACGCGCCATCAGAATGAATTGCAGCCTCTCCTGGCCGAGTACGCCCTCGCCCGCGTGGTCTATCAACTCGCTAGGGCGGCGGTCGCTAGGCCGTCACACAACAAGGACACCATGACGGCCGCGTTATTGATCGAAGATCAAGCGCGTGAAAGGCTCGTCGAAGTGCGGCGCCGAACCCGCAAAGTGCCGTCCACTTCGTAACCGGCCGTCGCCATTCGCCGAACCCACGGCGCGCGAGGTCATCACGTAACCGTCCTCATTCGTCTCGCCCGTTCGGAATCCAAGGCGTTGCGCCGTGGTACCGGTCAGCGACTAATCCAGCGTCCTTAGCAGCAAAACCCTGGCCGCGATCGGAAGATCGCGCCACCTATTTTGCGAGCGCTCGCCGTGCACGAATATGTTCGGTGCCGCACAGACCGCGCGTGTCATCGGCGTCACCGTAGCGATCGATGTCTTCGCATGGATGTCCCGGACGGTCTTATGGCACGCAACCCCACTCCCAGCAACGGCCGCGACGCGGACCAGGCCCAAGTCACGCTCGACTCCATCGCCGACGCAATCCTGAGCTCCGACAACGCGGGCAACGTGACGTATCTCAACTCGGCCGCGGAAGCGCTGACGGGCTGGTCGCGCGCCGAAGCGAAGGGTCGGCCGGTCGGCGAAGTGCTTCAAATCGTGGACGGCTCGACGCGAGAACCGCTGACGCGCAATCCCCTGCGGCTCGCGATCGAACGGAACGAGCCCGTCGCCTTGGCGGCGAACAGCGTTCTCATTCGGCGCGACGGCTTCGAATTCGCCATCGAGGACTCTACGGCTCCGATCCACGACCGAGACGGGCGCGTCATCGGCGCGGTCATCGTTTTTCATGACGTGAGCGAAGTGCGGGCGACCGCGCTCAGGATGTCGCATCTCGCGTGCCACGACTTTCTCACGGACTTACCGAACCGCGTTCTTCTACGCGACCGAATCACCCAGGCGATCGCTTTGGCTCATCGCAGTCACAAGCAGGTCGCGGTACTCTTCATCGATCTCGACGGCTTCAAGCCCGTCAACGACTTGCTGGGGCACGCTGTCGGCGACGAGCTGATTCGGAGCGTCGCGCTGCGGCTGAAGGCCGCTGTCCGCGACTCCGATACCGTCGAGTCGCAACGGCGGCGACGAGTTCGTGGTGCTGCTCTCGGAAATCGACGCATGCGGAGCATGCGGCGCTCAGCGCGGAGAAGATCATTGCCGCGGTCGCGGCACCACACGAAGTCTTCGGTCGCAAGTTGCGCGTGACGGCGAGCGTGGGCGTCGCGGTCTACCCGATCGACGGTGCCAGTGCCGAAGCTCTGCTCAAGTCCGCCGACGCGGCGATGTATCAAGTGAAGGACACCGGCGGCAACGGTTACCGGTTCTCCACGGCGGGCGTGTCCATGGCCGGCGCTGCTCCTCCAAACTCGGCGCGGTTCGGCCAAGGCGACATGCCGGCCTAAAATCTCGATGGCGGATTGTTCGGACAGCATCAAGGCCAGCCATTGCAGACTCCGTTCCTTAGCGTCGTCAGCGCACCAGGAGGAGATTCGACGAGTACGCACTCACGAGCAGCGAGAGCGACTACTACGAGGTCTTGGTCGAAGGCGCCCGGCACGGAGACTTCTTCGACATGACGTTTCTCATGCCGTTCATGAAGTGGCTCGGCGCCAACGGCACGATCGCGCCGCAGCGAGCGGTCGACATAGTCAACGCTGTGTCTCTGCGGTTTTTTCGACGCTTATCTGCGCGCTGGCCCGAAACCCGTTTCGACGCACAGGAATTTCCACAGCTTCGTGTGAGCATGAATGATGGAGCGCTTGCCGAGGGTGGCGATTAGAGGACGTTCTATCGCGTTTCACGGTGGACCGGCGACGCACCTAGGAACGATCGCGCGCCGCCTCAGCGGGCCCGCGCGCACGCGGTCAGGATACCGGCGAGAATTCGATTTGGGTGCGGCGGGCAGCCCGGCACGGCGACGTCGACCGGAATGCACGTTCGCGACGCGGCCGGCGCTCGCGTAGCTTTCGCCGAAGATGCCGCCCGTGCAGCCGCAGTCGCCGATCGCGACGACGAGCTTCGGATCCGGCGTCGCGTCGTACGTGCGCCTGAGCGCGAGCTCCATGTTGCGCGCGACCGGCCCCGTCACGAGCAGCAGGTCGGCGTGCCGCGGGCTCGCGACGAATTTGATGCCGTAGCCCTTCGAGGTTGTAGAACGGGTTGTTGAGCGCGTGGATCTCGAGCTCGCAGCCGTTGCACGAGCCCGCGTCGACTTGGCGAATGCAGAGCGCGCGGCCGAGCAGCGCGCGAATCTCGCGCCTGCAGGTGCTCGCGCGACGCGCAGCGCGTCGTCGGCCTCGGGCGCGGGCTCGCTGATCACGCCGATCGAGCCGATCTTGGCGAGCGTCTTCAGCATGGCTAGAGGTCGTGCCCGCTGTACGACAGGTTGAACGACTTGTTGATCAGCGGAAAGTCCGGAACGATGTTGCCGATGATCGCGTGCTCGAGCACGGGCCAGTTCTGCCACGACGGATCGTGCGGATGGCAGCGGCGCACGTAGCCGTCGGCGCCGACCGTCAGCGCGACCAGCACGGGACCGCGCCAGCCTTCGACGAGCCCGATGCCGCGCGCGCCCTCGCGGCCGGCGGTACGTCGCCCCACACCTCGCCGCGCGGCAGCGCGTCGACGATCTCGCGCACGAGGCGCAGGGACTCCGCGAGCTCGTCGAAGCGCACGGCGACGCGCGCCGCGACGTCGCCCTCGTCACGGCCGCTCTTCGCGGGCTCGAGCTCCGCGTACGGCGCGCACGGCAGGTCGACGCGCAAGTCGAGCGCCTGCCCGCTCGCGCGGCCCGCGAGCCCGATCAGACCGAGCCGCGCCGCGAGCTCCGGCGCCACGATTCCGGCGCCGACGAAACGGTCGCGCACGCCGGCGTGCTCGTCGTAGATGGAGCGCAGCGCCGCGGCCTCGGCCCCGAGAGCGCGCGCGCAATCGGCGAGCCGCGTGAGCAGGTCGTCGCGAGCGTCGCGCGCGACGCCGCCGGGCACGATGAAGTCGTTGAGATAGCGCTGCGCCGAGCGCCGCGTCGAGCGCGCGGAGCCAGAGCTCCTTGAGGCGCGAGAACTGCGCGAGACCGAACGCGAACCCCGCGTCGTTGCCGAGCGCGCCGAGATCGCCGAGGTGATTCGCGATGCGCTCGGCTTCGAGCGCGAGCGCGCGCAGCCAAACCGCGCGCTGCGGGCACCGCGCAGCGCGCCAGACCCTCGAGCGCCTGGCAATACGCCCACGAGAACGCGACGGCCGAATCGCCCGACACGCGCGCCGCGAGCCGATGGCCCTCGTCGAGCTTCGTGCGCGCGAACAGCCGCTCGATGCCCTTGTGCGCGTAGCCCAGGCGCTCCTCGAGCTTCAGCACCTTCTCGCCGACGATCGAGAAGCGGAAGTGGCCCGGCTCGATGATGCCCGGCGTGCACGGGCCCGACCGGGATCTCGTGCACGCCGTCGCCGGACACTCGCACGAACGGATAGTCGTCCGGCGGCGGCGTGCCGTCGCCCACGTAGTCGATCGAGCGCGGCGCGAGCGGCTTGTATTCGCGCGGCCACGCCGCGTGCCGGAGCCACGGGCGCGAGTCCGGGTCGATGGCCGCAACGCCGGTGAGATCCGCGGCCGCGCGCTGCATCCGCGTCGCCGCGGGAAAGAAGTCGGCGAGACCGGGGTAGGCCATCTCGCCGTAGTCGAGCTCGAGATCGACGACGAGCGCCGCGCCGTCGCAAAGAAACGCCGCGTGCACGGCCGCGGGCGCGCGCTCGGTCCAAAGCGACAGCAGCCGCGCGCCGGTCGCCGCGACGTCGCTCGAGATCGATTGCCAATCGTCGAGCGTCGCCGCGAGGCGCCGCACGTCCGGTGCGCCGGGCAGCTCGGTGGATCTCGCGAGCAACGCGCGCAGCATTCGCCTATGACCCCGCGATCAGGCTGCGCCGCCAGCCTGAACCACTCGGCGAGCGACGGCGGGATGAACACGCCGAGCATCAGCACGATGCCGAGATGCGCGAACACCGGCAGCAGCGCGGGCGAGTGCGGCAGCCGCTTCGCGCGTAGTCTCGCCGAACACCATCGGCTGCACGCGGCCGAAGATCGCGGCGAACGCGACGCCGAGCGCGAGCAGCAGGATCGGCGTCGCCCACGGATGGTCGCGCATCGCGGTCGTGAGAATCAGGAACTCGCTCGCGAACACGCCGAACGGCGGCAGCCCCAGGATCGCGAGCGCGCCGAGCATCAGGCCCCAGCCGACGGTCGGCGAGAGCGTGATGAGCCCGCGGATCTCGTCCATGACCTGCGAGCCCGCCTTCTGCGCGGCGTGGCCGACGGCGAAGAAGATCGCGGACTTCGTGAGCGAGTGCACCGTCATGTGCAGCAGCGCGGCGAAGTTCGCGACCGGCCCGCCCATGCCGAACGCGAACGTGATGATCCCCATGTGCTCGATCGAGGAGTACGCGAACAGCCGCTTGATGTCGCGCTGCCGCCAGAGGAAGAACGCCGCGAGCACGACCGAGAAGAGCCCGAACGCCATCAGCATGCGCCCCGGCAGCGGCGAGCCGAGCGAGCCCTCGACGAGCACCTTGCAGCGCACGACCGCGTAGAGCGCCACGTTGAGCAGCAGGCCCGAGAGCACCGCCGAGATCGGCGTCGGGCCCTCGGCGTGCGCGTCGGGCAGCCAGTTGTGCAGCGGCACCAAGCCGACCTTCGTGCCGTAGCCGACGAGCAGGAACACGAACGCGAGGCGAGAGCACGGCGGGCTCGAGGCTGCCCTTCACGGCGTTGAGGTGCGTCCACAAGAGCGCGGTCATGCCCTCTGCCGCCGAGCACCTTCTCGGCCGCGAAGTAGAGCAGGATCGTGCCGAACAGCGCCTGCGCGATGCCGACGCCGCAGAGGATGAAGTACTTCCAGCCGGCCTCGAGGCTCGCGGGCGTGCGATAGAGCGTCACGAGCAGCACGGTCGAGAGCGTCGCGGCCTCCATCGCGACCCAGACGAGCCCCATGTTGTTGCTCGTGAGCGCGATCAGCATCGCGGCGATGAACAGCTGATACATGCTGTGGTAGAGCCGCAGCTGGCGCGGCTTCACCCGGCCGTGCTCGAGCTCGATCCGCATGTACGGCCGCGAGAACAGCGACGTCGTGAAGCCGACGAACGCGGTCAGCGCGACGAGGAACACGTTGAACGGGTCGATGAAGAACTGCTCGTCGGCCGCGCTGAAGCTGCCCTCGCCGATCACGCGCATCGCGAGCGCCGCCGCCGCGATCAGCGTCGCGAGGCTGAAGGCCGCGTTCGCCTCGGGCGCGTAGGGCCGCTCGCCGAGCACCGCGAGCCCACGCCGCGCCGGCGAGCGGAATCGCGAGCAGCACGACGAGCTCCACGCTACTGCTCCTCCTTCAGAGACTCGAGATGATGCAGATCGAGGCTGTCGAACTGCTCGCGGATCTGGAAGAAGAACACGCCGAGCACGAGCATCGCGACGAGGACGTCGAGCGCGACGCCGAGCTCGACGATCATCGGCATGCCGTAGGTCGCGCTCATCGCGCCGAAGAAGAGCCCGTTCTCCATCGACAGGAACCCGACGACCTGCGACATCGCCTTGCGGCGCGTGATCATCGTGAGGAACGCGAGCAGCACGACGGCGACCGCGATGCCGATCGCGTTGCGCGTCGCCGTGCTCGCGAGCGCCGCGATCGGCTGCGCGAGGCCGAACGAGAAGATCACGATCAGCAGGCCGAGCAGCATCGTGCCCGTCGATGTTGATCAGCGGGCTCGCTGTCCCAGTAAACGCCGAGCCGCCGGATCAGCCGGTGCAGCAGCCACGGCAGGAAGATCACTTTCAGCGCGAGCGTGAGCAGCGCCGAGAAGTAGAGGTGCGTTTGACCGGTCCGGTACGCGAGCAGCAGCGTCGCCGCGCAGAGCAGCGCGCCCTGGAACGCGAGCAGGTTCACGAGCGCGACGACGCGGCGTTGCGCGAGCATCGCGAACGCGAGCAGCAGGAACAGCGCCGCGAGCGCGTTCAAGATCTGCAGGTCGAACGGCAGCTCGCTCATCGTCAGGCTCGCAGCAGCAGGTTCACGAGCAGGCCGAGCACCGCGAGCAGGAATGCGGTTGCGAGGAACTCCGGCGCGCGAAACACGCGCAGCTTCGCGGACACCGTCTCGATCAGCGCGAGCCCGACCCCCGC